>NZ_JABBPN010000029.1 GCF_012933385.1 Paenibacillus lemnae | reverse complement strand
GCCGCTCGTTTTTTCTTTATTGTACACAAAAAAACCTACAAGATGACTTTTTTCAAAGTGTCCATCTTGTAGGGTACAGTTTAAAATCAGGGTCACCTTTTGTGTGATAGAGCGAATTACTTCGCGCTGTCGTAACGCTTGCCAACTTCTTCCCAGTTTACAACGTTCCAGAATGCGGAAATGTAATCCGGACGTTTGTTTTGATATTTCAGGTAGTAGGCATGCTCCCATACATCCAGACCCAGGAGAGGCGTTTGGCCTTCCATGATCGGGCTGTCCTGGTTTGGCGTGCTGGTTACAGCCAGTTTGCCGTTGTTCAGCACGAGCCATGCCCAGCCGCTGCCGAAACGAGTTGTTGCTGCTTTAGCGAAATCTTCTTTGAACTTGTCGAAACCGCCAAGCTCACTTTCAATCGCATCAGCCAGAGCACCAGACGGTGCGCCGCCGCCATTAGGTCCGATCACTTCCCAGAAGAGGGAGTGGTTCGCATGGCCGCCGCCATTGTTGCGGACCGCTGTGCGGATATTCTCAGGAACAGCATCGAGGTTAGCGATCAGCTCTTCCAGGCTTTTCTCTTGCAGTTCAGGAGCGTTCTCAAGTGCTGCATTCAAGTTGGTAACGTAGGTGTTATGGTGACGGTCGTGGTGAATCTCCATCGTTTGAGCATCGATGTGAGGTTCTAGCGCGTTGTTTGCATAGGGCAGTGATGGTAATTGAAATGCCATAATGAAAATACCTCCTGTGAAATGGTTTTTTATGAGTAAAAGGGCTGCCCGGAAAGGGAGATCCTTTTAACACACGATAGTAATCATCAAGTAATTGGCTGTACCTCCATATATTAAACCTTTGAGGGGGATTAAATCAACTTTCATGTTCAAAAACCGGGTGATTAAGTAGGATTTTAAGTAGTTTATTGGGTGAGCAGCGCAGGACATTAAGTGGAAGCAGCTGGCGAGGGGTACGTCAAGTTGATGCAGCCGGAGAGCAGGACGTTGTAAGGTGGCTGGAATTGTGCCGATGTGGAAGTCAGTGAGGGGCTGGAGCGGTCTAACGGACATGGAGTCCGTTAGAAATCTAAATTAGTTTGTTTCCGAGCTCGGACTGGGTAATCGACGGATGGGGCTTCATAGACGGATACGACTTCGCACATTCAGCTCCTTTTGTAAACATCCTCTTACATTTACATCCCCCAAACATAAGATATCGACTGTATTTTTACAAAATACTGGAATTATATCCAGCCTTAAAAATGTAAACGTTTTATATGAAGCGCTTACACAAGAAAACCCGTGAATTTGAGAGGAATATGTGGTTTAATGGACAAGAAAGCAGGTTTTTCGCAATTTTTGTAGTCATCATTATTGTTAGGTTTGCATCAACGGAATACTATAATATTGTAAACCGCGTAAACCGTATCATGCTAACGAAAAGGGAGATTTTTGAAATGCATGTTCGTTCCTTTCAGTTGAGTGACTGTAACCGTGTAATTGAGTTATTGCAGATTGCTTTGTCGGATGAATGCTACGAAAATACGATGGAGCCTTTCTCCAGGCAGCTTGCCTGGGATTCCGACCTCATTATGGTCGCAGAGGAAGACGGTGAAATCGTCGGTGCCCTGATCGGTACAATTGAACGCAATCACGGGTGCTACTACCGGATCGCCATTCATCCGGATTACCGCAGAAAGGGAATAGGCAAATCGCTTGTTGCGGCGATGGAGCAGCGGTTCCAATCGCGCAAGGTCAGCCGGATTCTCGTTGCGGGAGATGAACATAACGCAGCCGCCATGCCTTTTTACGAAGCTATGGGTTACGGAGCGAATAAAATCCTGACATCATTTCAGAAGCTGAGCATCGTAGGTCAGCCGTAAGGGTCAGAATCGCATTTCTATATGAAGCATATCTTCGGCCGTTGCAAATGGGTCAAAGATATGCTTTTCTATTAATATGCCTGACCTTTAGGAAAACTGCTTTTCAGGCTATTCCGAAGCAAAGAAGGTGTATTATGGGACAAACCGTACCTCCGGATTCTACGGGGAAGAATGAGGCTCCCGAATCCAATAAGTCAGGAAACAGCTTTGGTGCCGAGCTGTGGGATTGGTTCAAGACGATCGCCATTGCGTTCTGTATTATGATGCTGCTCAATGTCTTTGTATTTAATCTGTCTATGGTCAAGGGAGAGTCGATGGAGCCGACACTGACGGCTTCCGAGCGCCTGTTTATCAATAAAATCGGATACCGTTTTTCCGATCCGCAGCGCGGTGATGTTATCGTGCTGAAGGATCCGAGTGACGGTCCGGACAAGAAAGAATTTCTGGTGAAGCGTGTCGTAGGCGTACCCGGCGATACCGTGGAAGTCAAGGGACATATCCTTTACGTTAATGGTGAAGCGCAAGAGGAAAAGTATACGGATGTTCCGATTGAGGATCCCGATATGGAGCCAGTGACGCTTGAGAAGAATCACTACTTCGTCATGGGAGACAACCGCCACTTCCAAAAGAGTAAAGACAGCCGCAGATTCGGCAGTGTGAACAAGTCCGATATTGTCGGCAAAGCCGAGTTTATTTTCTGGCCGTTGTCTGAGATCAAAGGGCTGTAACACTGTAACAATCTCATAACCAGAAGGGGGCGTGGAGATGAATGCTGTTCATGGAGCGTATGCTCCGCCGCCTTCATTTTGGGAGGCGTTAAAGGAAGAGATCAAGCAGGCTGCGCCGGATATGGGCATTGATGACATCGGATTCGCATCAGCGGATCCGTTTGTGTCCCTGAAGGCCATTTTGCAGCGTCATAGGGATCAGGGATATGAATCGGGTTTTGAAGAACCGGATCTGGAGAAACGGATTACTCCGGCGCTTCCGGGTACCCAGCCTTCATCCATCATTGCCATTGCCGTAGCCTATCCTGCGAAAATGAGCAATCCTCCCAAGTCGGGGCCCGGCAAGTACCGCGGGATCATGGCCCGATCTGCCTGGGGGCGTGACTACCACCATGTCCTTCGGGAGGCGATGGTCCGGTTGGAGGCATTTATTCGGAAGCGTGTGCCGGAGGCCGTGCTGGAAAGCATGGTAGATACCGGCGCCCTCGTGGATCGTGCTGTCGCGGAACGGGCGGGCATCGGTTTCAGTGCCAAGAACTGCGCCATCATTTCTCCGAAGTTCGGCTCATGGATCTACCTCGGTGAGATGGTGACGAATATTCCGTTCCCGCCAGATTCACCTGTGACGGAAGACTGTGGAGAGTGTACGAAATGTATTGATGCCTGTCCTACAGGAGCGCTGGTTGGCCCAGGACAGTTGAACGCACAGCGCTGTGTGTCGTTTCTTACCCAGACTAAAGGTTTTCTGGAAGATGAAGTTATGCGCAAGATCGGCAACCGTCTGTATGGCTGTGATACCTGTCAGATTGTGTGTCCGAAGAACAAGGGCCTGAACTGGACTCACCATGAGGAGCTTCAGCCTGATCCTGAGAAAGCCAAACCGCTGCTCCTTCCGATCCTGGATATGAGCAACCGTGAATTCAAGGAAACCTTTGGCGATACCTCGGCTGCCTGGAGAGGAAGAAAACCGATCCAGCGCAATGCTGTGATCGCCTTGGGCAATTTTAAAGATGCATCAGCGGTACCAAAACTGAGCGAGGTGCTGCTGAAAGATCCGCGTCCAGAGCTGCGGGGAACCGCGGCATGGGCGCTGGGCCGTATTGGAGGCGAAGAAGCGTTGAACAACTTAGATAAAGGTATGAAATCGGAACAGGACGAGCAGGTCCGAAGCATGCTGCAGCAAGCCTTACATCAATTGAAGCCGGAAGATGCCGGCACAGATACAGAGCCGGTATCTTCCAAACCTGAAGCAGAACAGTCTGCTGTTAACGAGCCAATGGGTGTGCCTGCCGTACCCGTGGATACGCTGTATTATGATGAGGTTCATACCCCTATCGGCACACTGACCGTGGTCATGTCCCCGCAGGGTGTATGTCTGATTGAATTTGGCACATTCACAGTCAAGGAGGCGGTTCTTCAGCAGTGGTCCCGGACATGGGCCGGCGGTGCAGGTTACGAGCGTGATGAAGAGCGGCTGTCGGATGTTACATCCCAGCTGACACGCTACTTTAATGGAGAACTCAAGGAGTTTTCCGTTCCTCTCGATATGCGGGGTACCCCGTTCCAGCTTCAGGTGTGGTCTGTGCTTCAGGATATCCCTTATGGCGTCATACGTTCCTATAAGGATGTGGCGAATGCCATTGAGCGCCCTATGGCTGTACGTGCGGTAGGCGGTGCTAACAACAAAAATCCGGTGCCGATTATCGTACCATGCCACCGGGTCTTAGGAGCGAACGGGATGCTGGTCGGTTACGGCGGCGGTATTGAGACCAAACGTGCTCTTCTGAAATTGGAAGACTCGCTTCCGGAGCGAAAAGGTCTGTAGTATACGGCGTTTTTGCCTAAGCTTGCAGAGAAGCGAACACCGTTTTTTATTTGCTGTCCTGAAAGGGACATGCTATGATAGGTTCGTATATCTGCCTCTATATGGTAAATATTAGTTGAACAAAAGGTGGTCAAGACATGGACATTGTTATTCCGATCATTACGTTGATCGTGGGTCTGGTTGGCGGTTTTTTCATCGGTGTGTTTTATCTCCGCAAGCAGCTTGAGAAGATGCAGAGCAATCCCGATATGCTGCAGAAAATGGCTAAACAGATGGGGTACAATCTGAACGGCAAGCAAATGCAGCGGGCTCAGCAGATGATGAAGAACCAGCCGGCACCAGGTAAAGGTCAAGCGCGCAAGCGTAAATAATGTAATAACAAATATATAAAATGATTGAATTGGATGATGGAAGGGGGCATATACCGTGGCGGGCGTAAAAGATTATGTGAACAATAAAGTCGTGGAGCAGCGTGAGAAGATTGAATATCATGTGGAGCAAATCCTGAAACTGATCGGTGAAGATACCGAGAGGGAAGGGCTGCTGGAGACACCTGCCCGTGTGACACGGATGTATGAAGAGATTTTTGCCGGGTATGAAGTAGATCCCCGTGATGTGCTGGGTGTCACCTTTGACGAGCAGCATGAAGAGCTGGTCATTGTGAAGGATATCGTGTACTACAGCCAGTGCGAACATCATATGGCACCATTCTTCGGTAAAGTCCATATTGGCTATGTGCCGAGCGGCAAGATCGCCGGACTGAGCAAGCTGGCTCGTCTGGTTGAAGCCGTGACCCGCCGCCTGCAGGTGCAGGAGCGCATCACCTCGCAGATTGCAGATATTATGGTGGAAGTGCTGAAACCGCAGGGCGTGATGGTCGTCGTTGAGGGTGAGCATCTGTGCATGTGTGCCCGCGGTGTGAAGAAGCCGGGCAGCAAGACGATTACATCCGCGGTTCGAGGTACATTCCAAGGCGATGCTGCACAGCGCGCCGAGTTTATGTCACTGATTAAAGACTAGATCAACGAATACTATAAAAGGGTGTCCTGAGGTCATAAACCTCATGGGCGTCCTTTTTTGGCATGTGTCAGTAAGGCTGCCAGCGCAGCTTCATGGCCGCATCATAACGTGTCTGCACTTCTGGCCAGTTGATCACATTCCACCAGTCCTGGACATAGGCTTTTCGGTTATTCTGATGCTTCAGATAATAGGAATGCTCCCAAACATCGATAGCCAGCAGAGGAACCACATCCCATTGAGACAGATTCTGATGCTTTTCGGCCTGCAAAATTTCCAGACGCTGGCTCCGCGGACTCCAGACCAGAATAGCCCACCCGTTTCCTTCCACCTTATCGGCGGCCTCACTGAACTGTGACTTAAACCGCTCAAAGCTGCCAAAATCTTTGTTGATTTGTTCTGCAAGTGAACCCTGTGGTTTCCCTCCGCCGTTCGGGCTCATGATAGACCAGAACAGCGTATGGAGATAATGGCCGGCACCGTGAAATGCAAGCTCGCGCTCCCAATGTTTGATCAGATCAAACTTTCCCGTTTTACGTGCCTCTTCCAGCTTGGTTTCTGCTTTATTAAGGCCATCCACATAGCTTTGATGATGCTTGTCATGATGGATTTTCATCGTCTTCTCATCGATATAGGGCTCCAGTGCATTGTAGGCATATGGAAGTGGGGGAAGCCGGTGACCTCCGATCGGCACAGGATTCAGCTCAGGCGGAGCAGACACTCCCTGCACGACCGCTTCCTGTTCCAGCTGCTGGAAAGGATGTACGGCACCGGTAAAGGGTAACGGGGTTCCCGAACCCGAGTGGTTCATCAGCTGCTGTAATGCTCCAGGTTCGCTCAATTCTTTTAAGACGTCCAGGAAATATTCTGATTCCCGAATGATATGCTCCAGAACGGTAGGGGCAAGGGGAACCTTTTTGACGGCAGGGCTGTTCTTCTCCAGCATACGCAGCTGACGGACAAACTCCCTGGATTGATCCATGGATATCCTGACCAAGAGTTCAATCTGATTCAAAGTGGAAGGGGAGAGTGCCTCTGAGGAAGTCATCGTCTGCTGAAGCAGCAGTTCAGCGGCCTTCTCGGTCTCGGTAAATACGGCTGCCCAATCGTTCAACAGCTTGACATACGTTTCTTCCAATCTGGGGACGATAGCTTGGATGACCTCGGTATGCTCAGCTTCCTGATGCTTCCAGAATACAATCTCTTCCAGAATCCGGGCTGGAAGATGATGTCCGTATATGTACAGCATGTCTTGGGGTTCCTCCTGTCTTATGACTATAGAGAACTATATTCTTGGCCCAGCCTGTATTATGAAATAAAAAAGCATCCGCCAGATCCATGGGATCAGAAGCAGATGCCTTATGATGAATGTCTATATAGAATGATTATAAAATTTACATGTTTATCATACCTCATTCAATATAGCTTACATTTTCCTCATTACTCCGGCGGGTCAAGCTTGCCCAGGAAGGTGGACACCCGGCGCAAATATTCACGCGGATGTTCGCGGAAAATCAGTTCATGCCTGGCATCTTCTACAATCCAGGAAGAAGAGTCTGGATGCGTCTGATTGGATGCGATCTTTTCGGCTATCTGATAAGGTGCTTTATCATCACGGGTGCCGTGGATAAACAGTGTCGGGAACGGATAATCGTAACTTTTTACTTCCTGATAAGGAATCTGGTCAAGGCTGGTGCCGTTCAATACCGGGAACAGCAGTTCCAGAATCTCCAAAGACGGACGCCGAGGAAGATCAATCTGATTTTTAATATTATGGTACAGTGTATCCGGCTCCAGCAGGAAGGCGCTGTCAAGAATCATAGCATCTACCTCATCGGTCTCCAAACCGGCCTGTAGTGCAGTGCCGCCTCCCATAGAGAAGCCCCAGACGACGATTTGCTTGGCACCGTTCTGTTTGGCGAGCTGGATCGCCCCCTGCAGCTGCAGTTTCTCCTCCTTGCCGCCTGTGGCGACATCCTTGCTGGTTTGAGAGGCGAAGCCATAATCGAACATGAGCACATTAAAATCCAGGTTATGTGCATAGTGTGCCAGGTCATACATCGGCACCCAGGTTTCCTCCCGATTGGCGCCGTAACCATGACTGAGAATAATGGTCCGGACTGAATCTTCGGCAGGAATATACCAGCCGCTGATGTTCTTTCTGCCGTCGAGAGACGGGAAGATCACATTCTCATATTCCATGTCCTTCGCCAGCTTTGGATTGGAGTATAGAGGCGCCACCGTCGGATTAGACAGCACCCACGCGATGTAGGCATGAAGGGCTATAAAACAGAAGATTAGAAAAAAAACAACTGATAGAATCAATGCCAGTACAATATGCTTGAAACGGATCATCCGTGCTGACAGCGCAGTCCCGGATGTATCAGAAGCTGTGTTATGTGATTGGGATAGTGGGGCATTACTACCAGTAGCCATACTCATGTGTGGCCCCTCCTTACCATGAAATCTTACATGAAGACGAAAAATACAAAATATAATATATCGTATGCCGGGACCACTGCAAAGTCAATGCATATTAGAAGATTGTCATGTAAATTAAATATGGAAATACATTTACATACCTAGTGATTTTTCATATAATTCTTGTAACCAGGTTTCACGTGATGAAACATCGAGAGGAGAAGAACGGTATGGAAGACCGCAAATTAACCGTTCGCGCCGTAGAGCGGGCGCTTGATATATTGATGTGTTTTACAAAGGGCAGCGAGCTGGCCCTCACGGAAATTGCCTCTCAAATCGGTCTGCATAAAAGCACGGTACACCGCCTGATGACGACGCTGGAGGACCGCGGATTTGTCGTCCGGGACAGCCGCTCAGACAAGTACAGGCTGGGCTTGAAAATATGGGAGCTGTCCACGCATCTTTCTCATAGTGATGACCCTGCCGTATTGCTGCTGCCAGCGATGGAGTCACTGCGGGACCGGTTGGGCGAAACCGTCAGCTTGTACCTCCGGGATGGCGGAGAGCGTATCCGCATCCAGGCCGTTCAGAGCAACCAGGCGATCCGAAGAGTCGCTCAGGTCGGTGCACGTCTGCCTTTATACGTAGGAGCATCCAGCAAGGTGCTGGTGGCATTTGCAGCGGAAAGTGATCAGGAAGAGATCCTAAACGCAGCAGATTGGCCGGATACGGTCGACAAAGATACATACCGTGCACAGCTGGCAGATATTATGGAACAAGGATATGCCATCAGCATTGAGGAACGGGAACCGGGAGCGGTAGCCGTATCTGTGCCTGTAATGGATCATAATGGACGTATAGCAGCCGCCTTGTCTGTCTCAGGACCGGTCAGCCGGCTGTCAGCGGAAACGCTGCGTGACTTTGCTCCTGTGCTGAAAGAGTCTGCCAGAGATATGGGGCTCATGATTTCTTCATAATGAAAACGGTGAAGGGCACCTTTAAACAGCAAAACGGGACCATCCTCAGATCTAGGATCTGTTGGGATCGTCCCGTTTTTTACTATCTTTGCAGCTTCGTCGCGGACTTATCTTTCATCTTTTGCGCAAGTATGTCTTGAAACGATACGGGTTTCTCGGCAGTTTCTTCTTTTCTGCTATGGGTGATGGGCTGAGGCCGTGGTTGCTGATGAAAAAACGGCGTCATACTATGTATGGTCAGCATGTGACAAACCTCCTAAATGATTCGGATTTCTAAGAAAGCCGAAGTACGTAGAAATGATTTGTAACATTTTAACCCTAATCTGTGGGGATCGAAACGCTTTCAGGCCAAAAGAGGATGAAAGTCACAAGTAAAACAAAAATCCCCAAGTTCTCCGATGAGAACTTGGGGATTTTTGACTAAAACCGTAAACATGCCTTACTGACTAGTTCTGGTTATTTGCGATCATTTGACGCAGGACCGTTTGGAGGATACCGCCATTATGGTAGTAGTCCACATCGACCATGCTGTCCAGACGAGCGATCGCAGGGAACTCAAAGCGGGTTCCGTCTTCACGCAGCGCTACAACTGTCAGTTCCTGACCTGGCTTCACATCGTTGCTCAAGCCGAGAATGTCAAACGTTTCGCGACCGTTCAGACCGAGACTTTCCCAGCCTTGGCCTTCCTGGAACTGCAGCGGGAGAACACCCATGCCGACCAGGTTGGAACGGTGGATCCGTTCAAAGCTTTCTGCCAGCACAGCTTTTACGCCGAGCAGGTAAGTACCTTTAGCTGCCCAGTCACGGGAGCTGCCTGTACCGTATTCTTTACCGGCGATGACAACCAGATTCTGGCCGCCTGCCTGATAGTTCATCGAAGCATCATAGATGGACATCACTTCATCTGTCGGCAGATAAGTAGTAACGCCGCCTTCCGTGCCAGGAGCTACCTGGTTGCGGATCCGGATGTTTGCGAACGTACCGCGCATCATGACTTCGTGATTACCACGGCGGGAACCGTACGAGTTGAAGTCTTTGCGTTCTACGCCGTGTTCCTTCAGGTACAGGCCGGCAGGACTGTTCACAGCAATGTTACCAGCCGGAGAGATGTGATCCGTTGTGACGGAATCACCCAGCAGGGCAAGAACACGCGACTCGCGAATGTCCTGGATATCGTTCAGGCCGTTTCCAAGGCTTTCGAAGAATGGCGGGTTTTGAATATAAGTGGATTGATTATCCCACTCATAAAGCTCGCCTTTTGGTACAGGAATCTGGTTCCAGCGCTCGTTCGCTGTAAATACGTGCTCGTACTTGCCGCGGAAAGCTTCTGCACTGAGAGATACACCCATCGCTTCACGGATTTCAGCGCTTGTTGGCCAGATATCTTTCAGATATACAGGCTCATTGTTTGGATCGTAACCAATTGGATCATTCTGCAGATCAATGTTTACAGTACCTGCAAGTGCATAAGCCACGACCAGCGGAGGAGATGCCAGGTAGTTAGCCTTCACCTGGGCATGGACCCGTCCTTCAAAGTTACGGTTACCGGAGAGCACAGCCGCAACGGTCATGTCGTTCTCGGCAATCGCATCGCTTACTTCGTCAGGAAGCGGACCGGAGTTACCGATGCATGTCGCACAGCCATAACCCGCCAGGTAGAAGCCAAGGGATTCCAGGTAATGCATGAGTCCGGCTTTTTCCAGGTAGTCGGTAACGACAAGGGAGCCTGGAGTCAAGCTGCTTTTCACGAAGCCCGGTTTTTTCAGACCGCGCTCTACCGCTTTTTTCGCCAGGAGTCCGGCACCCAGCATAACGCTCGGGTTGGAAGTGTTGGTACAGCTTGTAATCGCTGCGATGACAACAGCACCAGTTCCCATTTCACTGGTAGTTCCGTCTTTATGGTGAACGGTTACTTTCTGCTCGATCTTCTCGTCGCTCAGACCGTAACCGCCTTTATCGATCGGAGTGCGGATAATGTCATTGAAGTTTTCTTTCATGTGAGTCAGTTCAATACGGTCTTGCGGACGCTTCGGTCCAGCAAGGCTCGGTACAACAGAAGCAAGATCCAGCTCGATGACATCCGTGAATTCCGGATCTGGTGTCTCTGCCGTGCGGAACATGTTCTGTGCTTTATAGTATGACTCTACCAGCTCTACCTGCTCGTCAGAACGGCCGGTGCCGCGCAGATAAGTCAGTGTTTCATCATCGACCGGGAAGAAGCCGATCGTAGCGCCGTATTCCGGAGCCATGTTGGCTACTGTTGCACGGTCTGCCAGACTGATGTTAGCCAGGCCTGGGCCGTAGAATTCAACGAATTTGCCGACAACGCCTTTTTTACGCAAAATTTGAGTTACAGTCAGAGCCAAGTCCGTTGCGGTCGCTCCTTCTGAGAGACTGCCCGTCAGCTTGAAGCCGATAACTTCAGGTGTTACGAAGTACAGAGGCTGTCCCAGCATGCCTGCTTCAGCTTCGATACCGCCGACACCCCAGCCTACAACGCCAAGACCGTTGATCATGGTGGTGTGAGAGTCTGTACCTACAAGGGAATCAGGGAAGACGAGCGTTTCGCCGTCAACAGTTTTGGTCGCTGCTACAGAGGCCAGGTACTCCAGGTTAACTTGGTGAACGATACCGGTTCCCGGTGGAACGGCACGGAAGTTATCGAAGGCAGTTTGTGCCCAGCGCAGGAAGCGGTAGCGCTCCTCATTACGCTCGAATTCGACGTTCATGTTGTACTCCAGAGCCTCGTCGGTACCAAAGGCGTCAACCATCACAGAGTGGTCGATAACGAGGTCGACTGGAACCAGTGGGTTGATCTGCTTCGGATCACCGCCGGATTTCTTGACGGTGTCACGCATAGCCGCAAGGTCTACGACCACCGGTACGCCGGTGAAATCCTGCAGGACGATACGCGCAGGAATGAAAGGAATCTCCTTGTTAGCATCCCGGTTTTCAGTCCATTGGGTAAGCTGTTTAACATGATCCTCGGTGATGGCTCTGCCATCAAACTGGCGGACAGCCGCTTCGAGCAGTACACGGATCGAGAAAGGGAGCTTCGATACGCTGCCGAGGCCCTGTTCTTCCAGAGCCTGCAGGCTGAAATAACGATAGTTTTTACCTCCGACTTCTAATGAACGGGAGACGGAGAATTGGTCCTTCACTGACATAGGTGAACCTCCTTGAGTTAAGTCGATCAATGGTGATCGCAGGGTGCGATCATAGGTTAATCGCTGTAAACAATCCAGGTTGATTGTTTCATCAGGTGAAACGCAATTTCAAAATAATGGCTACTTTAATTATAACGTTTACAAGGTCCAGCGTAAAGCACTTTTTATGCCTTTTTACAGCATGAATGACCGGTTTCTCTCCCTCAAAATCCCTCTGTTCATAGTAAACGTGTTCCCTTCATATAATCGATATATGAATAGGATGAGGATCAGGTATGGAAATAGATGAATTCTGTGGAAAGGGGCGATTAGGTGTGTCTATAACCAGAGAAGTGCAGCAGTCGTGGAAGAGTGCGCTGTATACGTACGTTGACCAATACAATCAGAATCGGGTAGATTACGCATCCGGATTGAAAGAACAGGTCGTCACGGATCTGAAATATCTTATGGAACGGGGGGAACGTCACATCCGGCTTCAGGCCTGGTATGCCGAGCGGGAGGTAACGCCTCGCAAGAGCGAGACCAAGGCGAAGCTGTCCCGGGTGCTTAAAGAGACGGAGGATCAAGTGATTGCGGACTTGCGGCTGCACAGCATGTTTTACTATGAAAAAAGAGGCATGATCCACCGTGAGGACATCATTCAGAGGGAACGGCTGACCCTGCTACGGGATGGAGACGCATGGCTGATCGTGGACGTGGAATCGCTGGAGGATGAACGGCAGCCGGAACACGGACCGGAGGGTGAGACATTCCCTGATGATGTCACAGGACCGGGAACGATAAGCTCGGCTCCCCTCATTAATCACCGGGGTGTCTACTCCTCCGGCACCCGGTCCAGAGCAGGGGTCTACCACCGGGAAGCGGCCGCTGCCTATGCGGATCAGTGGTGGGATTCCGGTAATCCGGAGTTTGCCCAATTCGATGTGGATTGCACTAATTATATCTCCCAGTGCCTCTTTGCAGGCAAAGCCCCGATCCACTATACTGGTAAAAGAGAAACGGGCTGGTGGTATAAAGGTTATGTAAGCGGCCGCGAGTGGTGGAGCTACAGCTGGGCAGTGTCGAACAGCTTTGCCCGATATTTGGCATTGAGCGGATCCGGCCTGCGGGGTGAACTCGTGGAACGCCCGGAGCAGCTGATGCTCGGTGATGTCATTGTGTACGACTGGGATGGTGACGGTTCGTTTCAGCACAGCACGATCGTTACCGCATTTGATGCCGGCGGCATGCCGCTGGTGAATGCACATACGGTCAGCAGCCGGCACCGCTATTGGGATTATCGCGATTCCTATGCCTGGAGCGAGAACACAGTGTACCGCTTTTACCATATTCCCGATGATTTATAAAAGGGATAGACAGCATGAGCTGCTGGAATTTGCAAAGAGAGAGGTTAGGCATGGGACAGGATAAATTAACGGTTGGATTGGTCTACGGCGGTAAATCAGGGGAGCATGAAGTGTCGCTCTCAACAGCCTTTGCCGTCATGAATGCATTTGATTATGATAAATATGAACTGATACCTTTTTACATTACGAAGCAGGGATCCTGGAAAATCGGAAGCCGGCTGAGTGAACCGTTTGCTGACAAAGAAGCACTGAAGCTGGCCGGCGGAGAGGATACACAGTCTGCACTGAACGCGGTCTTTAGCCGCCTTTACGGCAGTGACCAGCCTGCGGTCGATATTATGTTTCCACTGCTGCACGGTACCTTCGGAGAAGACGGAACAATTCAGGGCCTGTTTGAAATGGCAGACATGCCTTATGTCGGAACCGGTGTGCTGGCATCTGCAGCAGGGATGGACAAAGGCGTCATGAAGAAGCTGTTCACCCAGGCAGAGCTGCCGCAGTGTGAATACTGCTGCTTTACCCGGTCCGAGTGGGAACGGTCCAGCCACAAGCTGCTGCAGGGTATCGAGGATAAGCTGGGCTATCCGTGTTTCGTGAAGCCGGCGAACCTGGGCTCCAGTGTAGGCATTTCCAAAGCCAAGGACGCGGCACAGTTGAAACACGCCGTGGAAACGGCTCTCAAATTCGACAACAAGATTATTGTAGAAGAATTTGTGGATGCTCGTGAGGTTGAAGTCAGTGTACTGGGCAATGATGAGCCGATCTCTTCCGTTCCGGGTGAAATTGTCTCTTCCAGTGAATACTATGACTACGCAGCCAAATATACGGACGGACAGTCCGAGATGTTAATCCCGGCACCAGTAGACCCGGAAGTCGCAGACCTTCTGAGAGAACTGGCGATCACGGCGTTCAAGGCAATCGAAGGCAGCGGAATCACGCGGGCTGACTTCTTTATCCGCCGCAGTGACGGGGCGATCCTGATTAATGAAGTGAATACAATGCCGGGCTTTACCCCGTTCAGTATGTATCCGCTCCTGTGGCGGGAGACCGGAATGTCATACCGCGAGCTGCTGGACCGGATGATTGATTTGGGTCTGGAACGGTATGATAGAAAGAAATCGCTGATTTATGAGAATGAGGCATAATAGAGTATAATAAGAAATAACCAGAGGGGAGTCCGGTAATATCACGGCTCCCCTTGACTATAACAATGAGCATCTGCGAAAGGACGGCTGGCCTATGGGATTTCAAACCGAATTCAACTCTGTGTGCAAGTTCAAGAATGAGCAGGAGCTGTATGAGCTTCTGGAGTACGGACGCGGAAAAATGCTGAAGCAGGGATTTCGCGTGTTTCCAACCGGACAGAAGGTAATTGCCTATACTCCCGAAAACGTTGCATCCGCCATTGTGAAGATTACGGCTTGTGTGTCTGAGATCAATTTTCAGGGGGAAGAAGTGACCTCCGTGGAGCTGCAGCTGGTGCGCAAGCTGACAGAAGAGGAATCCAGACTGCAGACTGCACTTGCTCATGAGATGTTTTTCGGAGAGCAGGCGTGATTGTCCGCTTCGGGTATGTGGCCATGTCCACCGTGGTACAAAACTCTTCTCCTTCCCGGACCATGACGATGGCAAGCTTCAACAAGCTGAACGACCGCGAGGCGGCGATCCGCAAGCTGGAGCGGCTTTCGGCAGAGAATTTGCATAATACACTGCGGCTGCTAAAGCATAATCTTGCCCATGATATCAAGATGTACCGGATGACGTCCAAGCTGATTCCACTGGCTACGCACGGAGACCTGATGGATTGGGACCCATTTCCTGTGCTGAAAGAAGGGTTCGCTGAAGTTGGAGCATTCGTCAAAAATCACGGCATGCGCGTTTCGTTTCATCCGGATCATTTTACGGTGCTCAGTACGCCGCGTCCGGAAGTGTTAACCAACTCCATTCGTGATTTAAGGCATCACACCGATATGCTGCATGCTATGGGCTTCAGCGGCGAGATGAAGAATAACATTCACATCGGAGGAGCCTATGGGGACAAGCCGGCAGCTGCTGCCCGCTTTGAAGAGCACTTTGAGCTGCTGGACCAGGATATCCGGGAACGGCTCACCCTGGAGAATGATGACAAAACCTTTAATGCGGTAGAAACCCTGAAGGTATGTCAAAATCTAGGGCTTCCCATGGTGCTGGATCTTCATCACCAGTGGGTCAATAATGAAGGCGAGCTTCCGTGGGAGCTGTGGCCGGATATTTTGAAGACATGGGAGTCACCGCTCGCCCAGGCAGGCTCGGCACCGGACAATCCTCTTCCGCCTAAAATTCATGTGTCCAGTCCGAAAACACCTACAGATATCCGCAGTCATGCGGACGGTGTTGAGGTGGGACCGATGCTGGATTTCTTAAGGAAAATCGCCGGCATTACCCCGCGTCTGGACGTTATGATTGAAGCGAAGAAGAAGGATGAGGCGCTGTTTGCGTTAATCAGGGACTTCACAGGCGTCGAAGGGGATGGTGTGCGTGTGCTGGACCAAGCGTCGATTGAGGTTAGTCCATAAATCCAAAAAAAGTAAAAAGAACCCTTTCTTCTCTAGTAAAAGATGCATACAATAGAGTAAAAGATTCATATGGAAAGTAGAGTGAGTGCTTTGAACGATAAAGACAAAACGCCCTATGTCGTGACAAGTAAGAGCTTTGCCGCGGTAGCCATCAATTGTGCCGCCAAGGCCGGAGAATGGATCAAGAGCAAACAAGGTACGGTCAAACAGCTGAATACCAAAACATCCGCACAGGACCTTGTGACAGAAGTGGACAAGGGTGCAGAGATGATGATCCGGAAGCTGATCCTGACGCATTTTCCAGATCACGCTATTTTGGGAGAAGAGGGTGTTGGACCAGGGGCTGAGGCTTCGGCCGAAGCGCTGTCAGCAGTACGGGAAGAAGAGTATGTGTGGATCATCGATCCGGTAGACGGGACGACGAATTACGTGCATGGTTTTCCGTTCTACTCGGTGTCGATTGCACTGGCATATCAGGACGAGGTCATTCTGGGGGTCATTTATGATCCTTCGCGTGACGAACTTTTTATTGCCGAAAAAGGGAAAGGCGCCTATGTACACGGGAATCCTACCCGCGTGTCCGGTGAGCTCACACTCACGGAAAGCCTGCTTGCCACCGGGTTTCCGATTGATGCTGAATTTAACCTTCCGCAAAATATGGCAGGTCTGCAAGCACTTCTGCCCAAGGTCCGCAACCTGCGTGCAGGAGGATCGGCAGCGCTGCACATGGCGTACGTCGCGGCTGGCCGCCTGAGCGGGTATTGGGAGATTGGATTGAACGCATGGGACGTGGCTGCCGGAGCACTGCTGGTTGAGGAATCGGGCGGCCGGGTAACAGATACTGTAGGGAAGCCCTATGATCTGGGTGTCCGAAATATCGTCGCAACCAATGGAGCGTTTCATCAGGAACTGCTGGATACGCTCGCAGAAGCGCAGGGCACCGGTTACCGCAGCTGAACATCACCTTTTTGAAAAGGAGTGTGTCGCGATATGAGTGATAGCCGGGATCAGGAATTGGAACGGCAGCTCAGTGAACTGCTGACTGAAGGCGAACTGGAGAAGCAGCAGATTGAAGAAGAGGGACGGCGGCGGATTTCTCCGAAATATGAAGTCCGTATCCAGACAGAGCGGGATCCTATTGTGGAGGAAACCCGGGAGTACCGCAAAATCGGCAAAGAGCTGGATGACCGGTACGATAAATATACGGAATAAGGGATAGGAACGGAGCAGTCCATCGGGCTGCTTTTTTTCGTTATTTTGAAAGGCATGTATTGTCTATAAGGTAAGGGATGATAGAATAGTGAAGAATATATTACCAATCCGGATTGAAGAGGAGTGTTAAACATGCTGAAGCAATGGACAAAAGGTCTCGCCCGGGCAGCAGGCAGCTTGGTGCTGGCAGCTGCTGTATTAGCAGGGCCATGGGCAGCGGGAAGTGTATCAGCTCAAGCGGGCGGCAAGCCTGCCTCAGATACATACGTAATCGTAACGCTTGGGGATTCCCTCACGGTAGGCTATGAGCCGGGAATGAATGTAAGCTCCAAGCCGTACGGTTTTGTAGACCGGCTGCTGGAACAGGGGCTGCTACACGGACGTACTGAGGTCGTGAATCTGGGTATCGCAGGATTGAAGACAGGTGGACTGGACAACTATGTTCAGGCCATCACAGATGAGCGGGCCATTACAGCAGACGGTATACAGGCCGGAATCAGCGATCCCCGCACAGGACAGATTGGCAGGGAAGCAGCCAAAGCCAAAGCGGTCATCGCGGAAGCGGATCTGATCACGATCACCATCGGCGGCAACGACATGTTTGAGCTGACGAAGACGGCCGGATCGCTGAACAGCGAGCAGCTGACTGGCAGAATTCAGGAGCTGTTTCAGCAGTATACAACCAATGTGAGCCGTGTCGTAAACAACCTGCACAGCATCAGTCCCGAGGCGGAGATCATTCTGGCAGATCAATATAATCCGATTCCTCAGCTGGCCGATAAAGCGGCTTATCCGAAACTGCTTGAGGCTTCGGCAGCTTTTACAGCACATGTGGAAGGACTTGCGAAAGAATTTAGCCAAAATGGAATACAGGTTACGGTTGCTCCGGTCGCCAAGGAATTTGTAGGCAATGAAATGACGATGACTCATATTCTCAAATATGAAGACATTCATCCCACGCAATACGGATATGAGACGATGGCCCGGGTATTTGCTAATAGTATCTGGGGCAGCTATACCAAGCCTGAGGCAGTAGAGGCCGGTCATCCGATGGCCATTATCGTCAGCGGGAAAACACTCAATACACCGTATAAGCCAGTCCTGGTAAAGAACCAGAACTTTGTAGCTGTGCAGGATATTGTGAATGCTGTTGGTGCCAAAACGGTATGGAGCAACAAGACATCCAGTGCTACCGTCACATACGGCGACAAAACGGTTGTGATCACAATGGGTGCCAAAACCGTAAAAGTCAACGGCAAGTCTGTCAGCATTAATACACCGGCGTTTCTGCATAAAGTCGGCAAAGAACATAAAACATATGTACCGCTCGCTGTACTGGCAGAAGGTCTTGGCTTTGATGTACAGTACAATGCCAAGCTCAGAACGGTCTTCATCAATCCTTAATATCTTGAAAAGTGCAAAGAGGCATTTCCCGCTGAGTCCGGGAAATGCCTCTTTTTCTTATTAGGTGTTCTCACTGGCCATCTGCCGGAAGGACTCTTCAGCAGCGGCAAGGGTTTCCTGGATATCCTCATCCGTGTGAGCGGTCGTCAGGAACCAGGCTTCGTACTTGGAAGGCGCGAGATTGATGCCCTGATCCAGCATGTGCCGGAAGAAAGCAGCGAACGCCTCGCCGTCGGTATCCTGGGCTTCATCATAATCCGTCACCGGATGCTGGCAGAAATGCGCAGAGAAGGAACCTCGAATCCGGTTGATCGTTAACGGAATGCCGTGGCGGTCAGCCGATGCCTGAAGGCCTTCGGTCAGCCTGATGCTCAGACGTTCCATCTCCTCATACACGCCTTCCCCTTGTAAAATTTCCAGGCAGGCAATACCGGAAGCGATGGAGGCCGGATTGCCGGCCATCGTTCCAGCTTGGTAGGCAGGGCCAAGCGGAGCGACCTGCTCCATAATATGCTTGCGGCCGCCGTAAGCGCCGATCGGCAGGCCGCCGCCGATGATTTTGCCCAGAGCCGTCAGGTCCGGCTGGATCGCTTCATGGTTTTGCAGTCCGGCATAAGTTTGGGCGGACCCGTAGTGGAAGCGGAAGGCAGTGATCACTTCGTCATAGATGACGAGTGAGCCGTTATCATGGGCCATTTTACACAGTCCTTCCAAAAATCCAGGCTTCGGCATAACCATGCCGAAATTGCCTACGATGGGCTCCACCATGACGGCGGCCACCTCATCCTTCCATTTGTCCAGTGCTTCGCGGAGGCCGTGCAGGTCATTAAAAGGAACGGTAATCACCTCATGCGCGATACTGGCCGGAACACCTGCACTGTCGGGAATTCCGAGTGTAGAGGGGCCGGAGCCGGCAGCGACCAGAACCAGATCGGAATGACCGTGATAACATCCGGCGAATTTAATGATCTTGCTGCGTTTCGTATACGCCCTTGCCACACGGATCGTCGTCATGACGGCTTCTGTCCCGGAGTTCACGAACCGGACCTTGTCCATCGAGGGAATGGCTTCCTTCAGCATTTTGGCCAGCCTGATTTCAAGTCCGGTAGGCGTACCGTAAAGAACTCCGTTCTCGGCGGCGTCCGTAATAGCCTTCGTGATATGAGGATGTGCGTGACCTGTAATGATCGGTCCGTATGCGGCGAGATAATCGATGTAGCGGTTGTCGTCCTCATCCCAGAAGTGTGCGCCTTTCGCACGTTTCATAAAGACAGGGGCGCCGCCTCCTACGGCTTTGAATGAACGGGAAGGGCTGTTGACGCCTCCGACAATATGCTCAAGAGCTTCTTCGTATAAATGTTTGGAACGTTCTCTATTGTTTTGAGTGGACATGGTGATCCTTCCTTTCCTTATAAATGAGAACAGGCCTGCCTGGATGGCGGCCTGTCCGTGTGTGGTGCTGTTAATTTTGCTGAGACTCCGTTTCCGGTTCGGGCGCTGGAGGATTCAATACTTCCTGTACGTAATCCTTCAAAGTCTGAGGGTTACGTACGGTGAGTACCGCCGCACCCCCGACGTTGTCTTCCACCAGCAGCTTCATCGGCGGAATTTGTTCACTGCCCTTCATACTGCTCTGATAGCCGACATTAGCCAGCTTCACCATATCAGTAACATCCAGGTTGGTATCAATATACGGACTTACCGACTCCAGAATATCCGGAAGCTTCATAATGGAGGTGGTGGACTGCATCTTCTTCGCGACAGCCTTCATCAGTTCGCGCTGACGTTCCGTACGTGTGAAGTCTCCCAGCTTATCGTAACGGAACCGGACATACTGCAGCGCTTTGTTGCCATCGAGATGCTGCATGCCCTGCTTCAAATCAATATCATACTGATTTTTGTCCGCTTTGCTTCCGTATTTCATATCCTTTTCTACATAAAAATCCACGCCGCCGATCGAGTCCACGAGCTTGATAAATCCTTGGAAATCCGTGTACACATAGTACTGGATGGGAAGGCCGAGCAGATCGCCGACAGCCATCATCGCTGTTTTCGGTCCATGTGTTACAGCAGTGTTAATCCGGCTGTTTCCGTAGCCGGGAATTTCAGTATACGTATCACGCATGATGGAGAACAGGTTAATGGTCTTATCCACCGGATCGATAGATGCTACGAGCATGGTATCGGATCTCGGAATTTCTCCTTCATCGAAGCCGCGTGCATCCACGCCCATCAGCAGGATATTTACAGGCTCGGTTCCTTCCCATTTCGGTGGCTCAGGAGCCTTGGCATCCACTTGTTCAATCTCACGGAAAGGGGAGGATTCTCCGGATTTCTGAAGTCCGTCCAAACCGCTGTAAATGGAGGTAGCATAATAAGTCCCATAGCTGAGAATACCGGCCATAATCAGGCTGACCGTCCATATGATTGTTTTCTTGGTTCTTGACATTCTTTTCTTTCTCGAAGATCTTTTCTCCATCAGGTTCTTCCTTTCGGGATCACACAGGTGAGTAATAATCAATGTTTAGGATATGAACAATTAACATAAGCATTCCCTATATTATAAATTCTTTTGGGGCGACAATCAATTTTTTACATCGTGAATGTTGAACAGGGTGAATGAAGTATATTAAAATGGGCCAGGCATACAAGGAAGGAGCTGATTGGAATCATGGAGACGAATCTTGAGACGGGACAGACCGTACCAGACTTCACCTTGCCGGGTTCAAATGGAGAGGACATTTCGCTGAGCAGCTTTCGCGGCAAGAAGGTCGTGGTGTATTTTTATCCGAAAAATATGACGCCTGGATGCACAGATGAAGCCTGCGGCTTCCGGGATGCCCATGAAGAATTGGAGCAGAAGGGAGCTGTGGTCATTGGTATCAGCCCGGATCCCCTGAAATCCCACAGCAAATTTATTGAAAAATACGGCCTGCCGTTTCTGCTGCTGTCTGATGAGGAGCATCAGGTGAGTGAGTTATTCGGCGTATGGCAGCTCAAGAAAATGTACGGCCGTGAATTCGAGGGGATCGTCCGGTCCACTTTTCTGATTGATGAAGAGGGCAGGCTGGCCCGTGCCTGGCGCAAGGTCAAGGTCGCAGGCCATGTGGAAGAAGTGCTGGAGGCTGTCCAAACATTATAAAGTCAAACCGTCCGTGTCATCCTGACGCGGGCGGTTTTTTTTGCGAATTTTTAACTCGAACGATATAGTCTTTTTTTGAAATGCCCTCCATATAATCTATCAGATATGAAATCCCGCTGTGAATCTCATAGAAACTATGGAGGTAGATTAATATGAACAAAATGTTCCTGGTCTTGGCCCGTACGGTAGGTTTGATTTTGATTTTAGCACTTCTGTGGCCTGAAGGTATGCTGGATGCTGTCCAGCCGGACCGTTATCTGATAGATTCTCAAAACCGGCATGTGACTTCCAAAACCGTGGTGGGCGGTTCCGGTGCTGATGTCAGCACCTTGAAGTCGGCAAAACCTGTAGCTGCAAAACCTGTAGCTGCAACACCTGTGACTGTAAAACCTCTGGCAGCAAGACCTGTGCCTGCAAAATCTGCAGCAGCTGCTAATAAATCAGCAAAACCGGTCCAGGCAAAACCTGTCACGGCAAAAACAGTATATCTCACCTTTGATGACGGGCCTTCGGGATTGACAGGAGAAGTGCTGGACATCCTGAATACGTACAAAATTAAGGGAACGTTCTTTGTTTTAGGTCAGCAGGCAGAACGGCGTCCGGAGATCATTGGGCGCATTCATGAAGAAGGCCATGCGATCGGTAACCATACATATGATCATAACTATACAGAGCTTTATCACAAATTCACGGCCTTCTGGAACCAGATCAAACAGACGGAGGAAATCATTCGCCTCATTACCGGGGAACGTCCTCAGCTGGTGCGTGCACCCGGCGGTACGGCTGGTAAATTTGATGCTGCCTATTTCGATCTGCTGGAGCAGGGGGGCTATAAAGTGTTTGATTGGAACGTAGACAGCGGAGACTCCAAGAGAAAAGGAGTGCCGGCGGATGAGATTGTCAAAATGTCCACTGCTCCTCACCAGGGGAATGAGGCTGTCGTGCTGCTTCATGACGGGGCAGGTCATGAGGAGACTGTCAAGGCGCTCCCGCGCATCATTAAATACTATCAAAAAGTCGGATACCGTTTTGATATCCTTACACCTGAGATCAAACCGGTACAATTCAAAGTGCAAATCGAGCCCAAGAAAGGGCAGCCTGGCTCCGTATGGATTGCAGAGCATGTCACTGTCAATGCAGCTCTGTTCCGTCAGGGGAATCACCTGGAAGTAGATATGAACGGCCTGGCGGCCATATTTCGATCCGGTGAATACAGGATGGAGAATGGGAAGCTGCTCGTCCCGCTGCGATCGGCTGTAGAGCGTCTGGGCGGCCGTGTAAACTGGGATGCGTCCAACCGTACGGCCAAAGTGTGGCTGGGCGGACGATCCTGGACGGCAGATCCGTTCATGGGCACGATTCAGTCCGGGAAATCGCAGGCGCGTCAGGTCCCGGAAATTGGAATGACAGGTCACACCACGTGGATTCCGCTTCGGGAAGTGCTGCAGCTGTCAGGACATCCGTTAAAGGCAATCGTTTCGAAAGGGAATGCCTATAAAATCCAAACTTTGTAGAAAAACCTCGTATTTTTTGTTTGTAATTATGAAGCACAAGTTATAGACTAGAGGTTGAGATAATAATCACAATCCCAATGAAAGTGTTCCATAGGGAGGGGGAGATATCCCCCTGCTTTGTTTTGGCGCGAAAGATTCGGTGACATTCCTCACTTATGACAGTGATGCATAATAGCGGCCGGTTATCCCAAAATTACAACTAACCGGTTCAATCGCCGCCATGTTCTTCTTGGGACCTCATTTAAAGCAAAGGAGGCAATTATCATGACAGAAACATCCCGTCCGCAACCATCCGAAGGCTCGGAGAAGGTTGCCGAAAACCTCGGAGCTCCGCAAGCGGGTCTTCCCGATGTGTTTGACCAATTGCTGAAGCCGGAAATTCAAGAGTCTCTGACCGTCCTTGTGGACCAGCTTCCAAAACTGGCGGAAATGCTTACCCTTTTGACAAAGGCATATGATTTCGGGAAATCGGTAGCCACCGACCCGGTTCTTGCCGAAGACACCATGGCATCGCTGAGCGGCTTTACAAAGCCTGTCACCGACACCTTGAAAGGTACAGCGTCCGCTGCTATTGAAGCCGGAGACCGTGTACGTGCTCAGGACGACCATGGAAACATCAGCGTATTTGGTTTGATGAAAATGCTGAAGGATCCTCAAGTTCAGAAAGCCCTGCGTTTTGCACAGGCTTATATGGACGTATTGAACGAGCGCGATCAGCAGAACAAACGTTAAGACGAAAACGGATAAGAACGGAGGATGGTCATGTCTAAACATATTCTGATCTTGGGCGGAGGCTACGGCGGTTTGCTGAGCGCTCTTTCAGCCCGCGAGCATTTCGGCGTGAATGCGAAGATCACACTGGTTAACCGTTTCACAACGCACCAAATTATTACCGAGCTTCATCGTCTGGCTGCTGGCAACATTGCCGAGAAAGCTGTTGCACTGCCACTGGACAAGCTTCTTCGTGACGCTAACGTGGATCTCCGCATCGGTACTGTAAAAGAAATCAAGCCGGATGACCACTCTGTATCGCTCGAAGACGGCGGTACATTTACTTACGATATGCTGGTTGTTGCTCTGGGCAGTGAAACAGCATTCTTCGGCATTCCTGGACTGCAGGAGAACAGCTTTATCCTGAAGTCCGTGAGCGATGCCAATCGTCTGCATGAGCATGTGGAGAACCGGATTGCGGAATACAGCAGAACGAAGAACCCTGCGGACGCTACGATCGTGGTCGGCGGAGGCGGTTTGACGGGTGTTGAGCTTGTTGGCGAATATGCCGATATGAAGAGTGAACTGGCTCGTAAATACGGCCTCTCCCCGGATGAAATTACACTGTATTGTGTAGAAGCTGCTCCTTCCATCCTGCCGGGCTTCCCGCCTGAGCTGGTGGATCGTGCAACGACAAGCCTGCAAAAACGCGGTGTAAACTTCCTGACAGGTCTTCCGATTACCAAGATGGACGGTACAACGGTAGAACTGAAAGACGGAAGCACCATCCAGACCAGCACACTGGTATGGACAGGCGGCGTACAGGGTAACTCGGTTGTAGCTAACTGCGGTATCGAAGTGAACCGCGGCCGTGCTGTTGTGAACGAGTTCCTGCAGTCGACTTCACACCCGGATGTATTCCTTGCTGGTGACAGTGCGGTAGTTATGGGTCCTGAAGGACGTCCGTATCCTCCGACAGCACAGCTGGCCTGGCAAATGGGTGAGCTGGTAGGATACAACATGTATGCCTATGCGCAGGGCGGCGTACTGGAAACTTTCGTTCCTGTATTCTCCGGTACCCTGGGCAGCCTGGGCCGCAAGGATGCGATCGGTACGATCGGCGCGAACAAAACCCAGCTGAAAGGCCTGCCTGCAACCCTGATGAAGGAAGCAAGTAACATGCGTTACCTGTCCCACATCAAAGGTTTGTTTACGCTGGCGTACTAAGCCAATAAACGAGAAGCAGACGTCTTTGCATAAAGCGTCTGCTCAATAAAGATTACCCAAGAGGCACAGTCTCTCCGAATGATGGAGAAGGCTGTGCTTCTTTTTTATTATTCTCGGTGGAATTTCATCTCAGCACGGTCTATCTTGGGCTCATCTTGGAAAACCTATTCATAGACTCCTTTTACAAGATTGGGAGAAATGAACGGGAAGCGGAGGTA
Source organism: Paenibacillus lemnae (assembly GCF_012933385.1). Classification (GTDB taxonomy): domain Bacteria; phylum Bacillota; class Bacilli; order Paenibacillales; family Paenibacillaceae; genus Paenibacillus_AQ; species Paenibacillus_AQ lemnae. The sequence goes on along the minus strand of NZ_JABBPN010000029.1, from coordinate 8,701 downwards.
GAACTTTATGTTTCATTCATCGCTGCAGCAGGAAGAGCCGGATCACCCGTACTGGGGACCGGAGTTGATACAGCGTGCTGTTCAAAAGGTAAGCAGCGTTATTATAGGTCACGAAGAACAGGTGAGGCGAGCCTTTATGTCCATGCTGGCCGGAGGACATATTTTGCTGGAGGATGTGCCGGGTGTAGGAAAAACGATGCTTGTGCGGTGCATAGCATCCGTTATTGGATGCGATTTTGGCAGAATACAGTTTACGAGTGATCTGATGCCTGGTGATATCACCGGAACCACAGTGTATTCTCCACATACTGGAGACTTTGATTTCAGGCCGGGGCCCGTTCTTGCAAACCATATGATACTTGCCGATGAGATCAACCGGGCATCTCCGCGGGCTCAATCGGCCCTGCTGGAGCTGATGGAGGAGAGAAAGGTTACGGTAGATGGAAGGACATATCCGCTGCGATCGCCTTTCTTTCTGCTGGCCACACAGAATCCGTGTGAATTTGAAGGTACCAATCGGCTGCCTGAAGCCCAGATGGATCGCTTTATGATGAGACTGTCTCTGGGCTATCCGGACATGGAGCAGGAGGTGCTGATGCTGGAGCGGGCACAAGACAGAGAGCTGAACTCGCTTCCGGGTCCTCTTCTGGCAGCATCCGAAATCACAACGATGCAGCGCTCGGTCCTGCGTGTGTATGTGGATGAGAGTATTAAAAAATACCTTGTCCAGATTGCCGACGCATCCCGGAAACATCAGGACATTCGCCTTGGCATCAGTCCGCGCGGAACACTGGCCTGGATGCGAGCATCACAGGCTTCGGCCTTTATGGATGGCCGGATGTATGTCATTCCCGACGACTGCCTTACGGTGGCGGGGCCTGTACTGGCGCATCGTCTGCAGCTTGGTTTTGAGGCCAGATCTGCCGGGGTAGATCAGCATGAAGCTCTGCAGCGGCTGATCCGCAGCATCGAGCTTCCCAGACAGCGCACCCGCAAAGGAGGGAGAATGTGAAGCGGCGAGGTGTAAGACCGAGTACTGATGAGCATGCTCCTAACGCTGTACATTCAGAAATGGCAGGAAGTGCAGGCCTGTTATACGGGTTCAGAGCGCTGGGCATCTGGCTTTCCAGCTGGGGGCTTTATGTTTGGCTGGGCGGTGCTTCGCTCCGTTTTGTCTGGCTGCTGTGTACGGCTATGCTCCTCCATGGCGGACTGCTTATGCTGGCAGGACCCCGATGCTTTAAGATCAGCCGCTCCTTCGCACCTGCTGTTCTTCATGCCGGAGAAGAGGCAGAGGTCATCCTCAAACTGGAATTCAAGACGGGAATGCCGGTACCGTGGCTTCTGCTGACAGAACAGATCGGAGACAGAACAGTGCGTAAATTGTGGTTCCCGGGATTCCGCCGTTCAGTCAGCTGTACTTATACGCTTCCGCTGCAGAGGAGGGGGTACTGGCCGGAACTTCATGGAACGGTGGAGTGGGGCGATATGTTTGGCTGGTTCCGGTCCAAAAGGAAATGGAAAGGCAGTGGCAGCCTGGTGGTGCTGCCTCTTCCTGCAGAGCTGACAGGATGGAATGCCCTGAGCAGCACCGTGGACGAGAGGCCGGATTACTCCTATTTGGCCTCTCCCTGGATTGGAGCGGCAGATTACCGCGAATATATCCCTGGTGATCCGCTGAGATCTATCCATTGGAAGAACAGTGCCCGTTCAGGCAAGCTGCAGGTAAGGCTTCCTGAGGCAGGGAGAAATGATGAACGGTGTATTGTTTTGAACACTTTTGCTGCAGGATATCCTGGTGAGGATGGTTTCGAGCAGGAGGATTACTTTGAGCAAGCCGTATCTGTGGCAGCAGGCTTATGTTATCGCGCAAGAGCAGCCTCTTCAGAGCAGACGGTGCTTCATATGCTCGGATGTGCTTCATCTTCCGGGATACCTGAACGACGGACAGCCGGGGAGGAGATGGATGAACTTCTGGCTCTTGCTGCCGTCCGTTTGCAGGATAAGGTTATGGAGAAGTCCATCCAGGCTGGGCTTTCCGGTCTGGGGCCTTCTTTATTGGGGCGGGAGCTGCATCTCGTTACCGGCATTATGAATGAGGAACTCGCGGATGCTGCGATTCAGTTGATGTCTAATGGAGCTGTGATTACGGTGTACAAAGTTTGCTTTCATTCCGGGCAGACCGGCAGTTTGGAAGAAGGGGAGAACAGAACCGGGCAGCATTCAGGGAATGCTTCGTTCTATCATATGCTGCCGGAGTCGGAAAGTCGGTTTATTCAAGCAGGGGGGAGGCTTTTCATTGTGATGGATGGGGGCATTCATCAGATTGGATCACAAGAGAGAGGCAGTGGAGGGCGTTATGGATGAAGATCTCGTCTGTTAATGAAGACAAGGATGCAGTCTCGCTTCTCCGCTTTGTATTCCGGCTGCCTGCCGCGCCTCTCTTCATGCGCTTTTTGCTTACGGTACCTCTGGCGGGTTTATTTACGGAGTGGCTGCTCCCGCTGCTGGATTTGGGCGGAAGTGAGGGCAGCCTCATGCTGCAAACCCTGTTTGTACTTACTTTTGTATTGCTGGTGCAGGGACTGGGCACCGTAAAGGAATGGATTTTACTGCCGCTTAACATCATCTTGCTGCTGTTTTTATGGAGCCGTTTGTTCGGAGAAGTCTCCCTCCTTTCCTGGCTTGAGTCGTATGTATTTTATGTGCTGCCTGGGGATGTCTCTCATGTTCATGGTGTTTGGGAATTCAGCGATCTCAGCCGTGAAAGCCGTGCGCTGATTCTGCTGGCAGGCTGGGCTATCATGGTTTCTGCCGTTCAGGTGCTGGTGCTTAATCGGGGGAACCTTTGGCTGTTTGGCGGAACGACGCTGCTGTACCTCACTGTGCTGGAGGAAGCGCTGGAGCTGCCGGTTTACGGCGGTTTTATCCGTGCATGCTGCTGGATTTTAGCGGTTCAGGGCATGTCTTGGTTTATCCGGATTCAGACGGAGGAAGCTGGATCTTTGGATGGATACCGGCTCAAGGTGAAGAAGAAGCAGACAGGAACATTGTTTTTGCGCTGGAGTTTGTGGGTCGTGCTATCTGCGGTGTTGACGGCAGGCTTGCTGCATGCCGCTGGACAGGGGCGTGCCCCGGCTTCTGGCAGCGGACTGACATTCGAGTATATAGCAGATCAAGTGAAAACATGGTCGGAAGACAGAAACAGCGGTGCAGCCCATCGGGCAAAAACAGGCTTAACCGGGTATGATGCCTTGTCTGGTGATTTGGGAGGGCCGCTCCAGCCGGGAATCGAACTTTTTTTCACAGCCCAGTCTCCTGAACCCGCGTATTGGCGGGGAGAATCTCTGCTCTATTACACCGGCAGGCGCTGGATCGGCCATGATGATGATCGTGTTCCTGTTGAAAAGGGTGAGGAGACGGCTCTTACAACATTAGCTGCACAGAATAAGCAGGCATCATCAACAGTAGTCCAAAAAATCACACTGCATCAGCGCGGCTTTGAAAGTATGCCCTTATTTTCTAATGGAACAATCACCAAGGTGCTGGAGCTGCAGGATGCCTCAGGTCACGGGGTGAACCCCGGCATGGGTGCTTATCCTGACACGGGTACGCTTCGACTGGAGGAGCATGCAGATCAAGTCAAATCCTATACCGTAGAGTCCCTGAAACAGCCTGTTGCAGGGTCGGGATCGTTGAGTGGAAGCAGCCAGGTTGATACCGGGGGTGATACGGTGCCGGATACGTTATCCGATTCATTGGATGACGCGACATATGTACAGCTGCCAGCCGATCTACCTAAGCGGGTATATGATCTGGGTGAGCAGCTGACCCGGAATACAAGCGGCCGGTATGAACAAGCGAGGGCAGTCGAAGCCTATCTGAAAAGCCGATTTCCTTATACGCTGAAAACCCGAATTCCTCCGGCAGGCCAGGATTTTGTAGATGCATTTCTATTTAAGGATCAGCAGGGATATTGTACGCATTTTGCTACAGCTATGGTTGTGCTGCTGCGTACACAGGGCATTCCTGCCCGATATGTCACAGGTTTTGCTCCAGGTCAGCTGGTTGAAGGAACTTCAGATACTTACAGGGTCACACAGGAGGAAGCGCATGCCTGGGTTGAAGTCTATGTTCCGAAACAGGGCTGGACAGCATTTGACCCCACCCCTGGGTTTTATGCAGGCCAGGCAGCGGATGCGTCAGAAGAGAATATGATAAAAACAAACAGATTTCATGAGCAGCTGATGGAATTTGTGCAAATGCTGCAGTCTCGTATATCCAGCATTCAGAGTTGGATCGTGCACCGGATATGGTCCATCCTGGCTTTGATCAGCTTCATATGTACACCTGTAATCTTTAGGTTATGGACCCGGAAAAAATGGGGGATCTCTCGTCCTGGCTCCCGTGAAGATCCGACGCATGGGGATGGGCATTTCAGCGAAAGAGAGCAGCTGCTGGCAGCGGCTATCCCGGTATGGAGGCGGCTTGCGCGGCGCTGCGGTGCGCCCGAAGCTGCCGTAACGGTGAAAAAGTACATGCAGTCTCTTCAGCTGGAGGATGAACACGTCATGGCTGAGCTGGTCGATTTTGCTATGCAGTGGGAGAATGCAGCTTATGGGAATACACCATTCAGCCGTATGGAGAAAATCCGGTTTCTGAGACAATGCCGCATGCTTGCCAAAAAACTGGCATGAAAACAAAGCCTCCCTTTCCTTGACGGTATGAATTGGGGTTGCGTATAATTAATCTCAATAATTGAGGGAGGCACGTTAATGAACAAGCCTAATGAAATCATCGTTGTTTTGGACTTCGGTGGACAGTATAACCAACTTATTGCACGACGTATCCGTGATCTTGGAGTATACAGCGAACTGCTGCCTTATAGTACGCCTGTTGAGAAGATCAAGGCATTGTCACCGCGGGGTATTGTTTTCTCCGGCGGGCCTTCAAGCGTATATGCAGAAAATGCACCGCATGTAGATCCGGCTATTTATGATCTTGGCGTTCCGATTTTTGGTATCTGCTACGGTATGCAGTTGATGGCCCAGCAGCTGGAGGGTAAAGTTGAACGTTCCGCAAAACGTGAATACGGTAAAGCAGATCTGATGTTTAATGAGAACTCGGTTCTGGTCAAAGGTCTGGAGAACAATCAGACGGTTTGGATGAGCCACGGGGATCATGTCGTATCTCTGCCATCAGGCTTCAAGCTGGATGCCGGTACGGAATCTGCTCCGATTGCGGCCATGAGCAATGCGGACAAGCAGCTGTATGCTGTGCAGTTCCATCCAGAAGTTCGCCACTCTCTGCAGGGTAATGAAATGATCAAGAACTTCCTGTACGAAATCTGCCAGTGTGAAGGCAGCTGGAGCATGGAAACCTTTATTGAAGATCAAATTCGTGAAATCCGTGAAACTGTAGGCCAGCAGAAAGTGCTCTGTGCACTCAGCGGCGGTGTTGATTCTTCTGTTGTCGCTATGTTGATTCACAGAGCGATTGGTGATCAGCTGACCTGTATGTTTATCGATCATGGCTTACTGCGCAAAGGCGAAGCCGAGAGTGTTATGGAAACCTTTGTCGGCAAGTTCGATATGAAGGTCGTCAAGATTGATGCCCGCGACCGTTTTATGGCGAAGCTGAGCGGTGTAGATGATCCTGAGCAAAAACGCAAAATCATCGGCAATGAATTCATCTATGTTTTTGACGAAGAGTCTACGCAGTTTGATGATTTTGCTTTCCTTGCACAGGGTACCCTATATACGGACATTGTGGAAAGCGGAACAGATACAGCACAGACGATTAAATCCCATCACAATGTCGGCGGACTGCCGGAGGATATGAAGTTTAAGCTGATTGAGCCGCTGAAAGCCCTGTTTAAAGATGAGGTCCGCAAAGTCGGCGAGGAACTCGGTCTGCCGGAAGCTATCGTTTGGCGTCAGCCGTTCCCGGGTCCTGGACTTGCGATTCGTGTGCTCGGTGAAGTGACAGAGGAGAAGCTGACTATTGTCCGCGATTCCGATTATATCCTGCGTGAAGAGATTGCTAAGGCAGGCCTGGACCGCGAAATCTGGCAGTATTTCACCGCACTTCCGAATATGAAAAGCGTCGGAGTCATGGGTGATGCCCGTACGTACTCCTATACCGTCGGCATTCGTGCGGTAACCTCGATCGACGGCATGACCGCCGACTGGGCGCGTATCCCATGGGATGTGCTTGAGAAGATTTCGGTGCGTATTGTCAACGAGGTGGACAATGTAAACCGCATCGTGTACGACGTGACGAGCAAACCGCCGGCCACGATTGAGTGGGAATAGATAGAGTTTTTAAACCTCCCGTTTCTTGCGAACTTCGCATAGAAACGGGAGGTTTTTGTATAGCTGCAAGATTCAATAGCTGCATTATCGAGGGATTTCCTCCATTTCCGAACAATACAACAATTTGAAAACGATATTATTCGTTTTTATTGTTGACAAAATCCACCCTTCGACCTAGAATGTTCATAGTAAATATGACGACAACGATATATAAGCTTTTTTTCGTATAATCCTGGGAATTGGCCCGGGAGTCTCTACAAGGTCACCGTAATGATCTGGCTACGGAAAGATTGCAGCAGCATAGAATGCCTTTACTCTATCCAATCCACGACCGGATTCCATACACATCATTTGTCTAATAGACTTATGCTATGGGGGAACCACAATACCCTTCGAGCTTGTCTCTGATGGTTAGAGGTGAACGGGTGAGTAACACGATGCTGTGCGCAATCTTTTTAAGCGGGTGCCCTGGAGATTTTTTCTTCAGGGCTTTTTCGTCGTTGGTCACTAATTCTAAGGGGGATATCTCAACAATGGAGCGTTTCTTTAAGTTAAAGGAACACGGAACAAATGTCAGAACCGAAATGATCGCAGGATTGACGACGTTTATGACGATGGCTTACATCCTTTTTGTCAACAACCTGTTTCTAGGTCCTGATGGAGCGGGCATCCCGCAGGAAGGCGTATTTTTCGCCACTGCTGTAGGCGCCGGGCTGGTCACAATCGTGATGGGACTGTTTGTTAACATTCCGATCGCGCTTGCTCCGGGTATGGGTTTGAACGCTTACTTTATGACCGTCGTACTGAGCTCGAACGGAGCCATTACGTGGCAGGCTGCTTTAGGGGCTGTTTTTCTTTCCGGTATTATTTTCTTGATTCTGACTGTGACTAAGGTCCGTCAAATGCTGCTGACTGCAGTGCCGAACAATTTGAAAATCGCGATCACCGTCGGTATCGGATTGTTTATTACGATTATCGGTTTCAAACTGGGCAACCTGATTTCGGTCAACATCAACCCAGGTACAGATGTCAGCCAGCCGGTTGCGGGCGGAGCATTCAACCTTGCACTTGGTAATTTCGTAGAGCACAAAGATGCTTTGCTGGCTTTGATCGGACTGTTTCTGATTGCGATCCTGATGGTTTTGAAAATCAAGGGTGCTTTGCTCATCGGGATTGTGGCCACGACGCTGATCGGTATTCCAATGGGCGTAACGAATGTTTCCGGTCTGAGCGATGCCAGCTGGATTCCTTCTTTTGATAACCTGGCTGTAGGTCAGATGGATATCAAAGGCGCTATCGGAATTGGATTGCTGGAAGTTATCTTTATCTTCACTTTTGTAGAACTGTTTGATACGTTCGGTACTTTGGTAGGTACTGCGGGACGTGCAGGCTTGTTGAAAAACAAGGAAGAAGGAGAGAAAAAGCTGGGTAAAGCGATGCTGGTTGATGCCGGTGGTGTCAGTGCCGGTGCTTTCCTCGGAACCAGTACAGTTACAGCATTTGTAGAAAGTGCTGCAGGTGTAGCTGCCGGTGGCCGGACAGGTCTGACTGCAGTGACGACAGGTGTTTTGTTCCTCTTTGCTTTGTTCCTCGCTCCGCTGGCCTTGATTGTGCCTTCAGCGGCGACAGCTCCTGCTTTGATCATCGTAGGTGTGCTGATGATGAGTCAAGTGCGTGATATTGATTGGGATGATTTCTTCCTGGCTTTCCCGGCATTTTTGACAATCATCCTCATGCCGTTCACTGGCGGAATTGCTAACGGGATCTCGGCTGGTATTATCTCTTACGTCGTTCTGGCTGTATTTGCAAAAATCGCCGGACGTGATGTAAAGGTACACTGGCTCATGTGGATTTTGTTCGTCATCATTCTGCTGCGTTACGTAATGCTGGGTATTGAGTAATATAGGTGATTTGCTGCAGCCAGTCTCCATATGGAGACTGGCTGCTTTTATATTTAAGGATTTGGACTGCAGTTATGACATCTATATTATATAGAAGAAACTATTTCAGATACGGGATGATAAAAGAGGTGTTAAACAAAATTTGATAAATAGGTTGCATAATTTATTAAGGATGTGGTATATTATATTTCCGGCCGCAAAATGAAGGTCGGACATCACAAGCAGTTAGCATAAGCGAGAATATCATTTGAAAAACTTTTCGAAAAAAAGCTTGCAAAGCTAAAGTGAATGTGATAAGATATAAAAGTTGCTGAAGCGAGAGAATGCGAGGCGACATTAAAGAAGTTGATCTTTGAAAACTGAACAACGAGTGAGTTAAACCGATCTTGCTTTTAGTGAGATCAAACATGAGATAGCAATATCTCGTCAGTTTTGAAATGAGCTTTTAAACTCATCGGTCGGATATTTTCTCGGAGTCATTCGGGA
>NZ_JABBPN010000028.1 GCF_012933385.1 Paenibacillus lemnae | reverse complement strand
ATGCAAAAATCCCCTCCAAGTTCACTCATGACCTCATGTTAACACATGAGGTTTTTTACGAGTGTCTACTTGAAGGGGATAATACCATTTCGTAAGTTTCATTATTCAAGATTAAAACTGATTTTATCCTTATATTTTGATAATAATTCTTCTTTGTATTTTTGGAAATCTTCAATGGTCTCAAAAGACTTGTCATCACCGCGTAAAGCATTCATTAGTTTTCCTTCCAGTAATGCTTCTTTATAAACTTGTTTAACAAAATCAGCATCCCAAAATTCCTCTTCAGATAATCCTGTGATTCTAATTCTGTTCTTCATCATATCGTAAACTTCTTGTGCTTCTGGAGAAGTCTGTTCCATTTGATTTTCAAAAACATCTCGCTGAAAGTCAATTTCTTGTTGTACTTCCTCGTCGCTCACGGTAATTCCTTGCTGTACAGCTTCATATGCAGTTATTTTGTCTTTCAGCATATTATTAATAAGGTGTTGATCACTAGGCATTTCAGCGTTGTTCAATTCAGCAGCCCGCTGCGCATTTGTCTTATAAAAAAGAAAGTCTGCGGTGTCTATTTTCACTGTATCAAAAGATGCTATGTATTGATTTGGTTCAGCATGAATCTGATCTGTTGGACTGCCTAATGCTGTGTTGCTGTTAATAGATGAAGCATAGACAAGAGAAATTGTCACAGTTAGAACACAAACTACTGCAGCAGGAATCAGTAAATACCTTTTCTTCATGTATATCCCCTCTTTCCATATATTATGGCTTCTGTAGAGTAATATATAGGTAGTTTAACATAATATCCGCGACCTGCACTTCATATCTAAGAAGAGAGCAGCTGCCATTGGCAAACTGCTCTCTGTGTTGTTCAATATGTGAGCCTAAACCTTAAGCTTGATGCGCCTTACAGGTTCAGCGGTAATCTGATGAAATACAGCCTTTTTCTCGCCGGTAAAATGCTGTTCCACTGCCATAGCCGCATCAGCGTCAATCGTCATCACCCCTTCACGAAGCGGTGTCGTTTCCAGAACAATTTCCCCGTTTGACAGAAATTCTTCGAATCGCTTCAAGCCGATTTCCCATGGTGCTCCATTATGGAAGTGATCGTGAATCAGACGTCCGTTGGAAAACGCATAACCCACGTTTCCGGTATAATTGATATTTAAAACAACGTCATTTGATTCCTGGAGCTTGTCATGATCAAAAATGACTACAACTTTATGATCGTGAACCCGCTGGATGGTTAAAGGAAACGATAAGGACGGGATCTGGAGGCGGTATTTCACTATTGGTCCTTTTATCTCCACAGCACAGGTACAAGATTCTGAACCGGATTTCCATTCAGTCAGCGATTCCTCATAAACATACTCGCTGAATGTGAATTGTTCCTCTCCATTCATGACAAACTCCAGCTGATCTTCAATCACCGCTAGAGGTGTTTGAGAGAACAATATTCTTCGATTGCCAGCCGCTGTCGTCTCCCACATCATGGCTGCCTGCGCTGCAGACATGACAAACACATGAAGTTCCCGCTGCTGTGCACGTTGTATACGGATTAAAGTTGTCTCATCGTGTGGTACAATGACTATCGCCGAGCCGTCCGGATCGCGCTCAACTTCACCGCTCTCTGCATTAATACAGTCCTGTGTATCCAGGTCAAATAAGAATTCTCCATCTACACCTTCCGGCATCGCGAAGAAATAGGTTGCTGCTTGGTTTGACTGAACTGCCGTTACAGGCTGAGCTGTCGCGTAGCGCAGATTTGTTCCATCCAGTTTCATATGAAACGGCAGCATCATGGCAGCGTTCCGTTGAACGGTAAGTGATATTCTCTGCGGGAACTGCAGTATTCCAGTGTTTGTAGTGATCTGAAAAGAGACATTTTCCTTGACACTCATCTGGACATGATCCTGATAGTTGTTGATGAATAAGAAACCCGAATTTCCATCTGTGCGGACTGCATAGCGAAGTGTGTCCGTATTCTCCGGCGTTATCGATTCCGTTCCTTCCGGGAGAACCGCAGCCATCGGAGCAAAGACATCGCCAAAGGTTTGTAAGAAATAATGAAACGGCCGCAGGAGATGATTCGATGGGCGGATCTGTCCGAATTCTCCGATCGGTGCCTGGAAGTCGTATGTAATTCTAGGTGTTGTGCTCTCGTTCAGATATCCCGTGCTTCCTACCGGATTAGTTCCTCCGTGAAACATATAATACCCTATGAAGTTACATCCGCCTGCAGTTTTGACAAGACTCATCGCCACAACGCTCTCTGGTTCGACTTGGAACCTTGATAAATACCAGGTCTGCATCCCGCCGCCCATCTCACAGCATGCAAATGGATATTTGGACTTTGGGTAAGGTGGCTGGAACTCGTTCACCGCGTCATCATTGTGATAGTCGGCAAAAAGATATTCGCCCGTCGGCTTCTGTATTTTGTTCTCAACGCTTACACTCCAGGGTGTATAAGCATACCCACCATATAAGGGGAGAATTTCATCCTCAAGAATGGGTGCATTTCCCCACCCTGTAGAGGTGTACATGGGTGCATCCAAGCCAACTTCTTCAGCTAGCTCTTTCAGTATCCGCATATGCTCCTTACCTCCACTGCCTCCGCTTAGGTACTCGTCCCCCTGTTTGGCGGTCAGTTCCCACAGCGCCGCAGCAGCATTGAACTCGTTCTCAAGCTGAATACCGATCACGGGTCCCCCATCCTTAAACATCAACCCGGCTGCTTGTTCCCCGATTTCCTGGTAAAGCCTTCGTACATAATTAAGGTAGCCTTCATCATTGGAACGCACATCAAACGATCTGCCAAACAACCAATCCGGCAGTCCGCCGTTGCGTACCTCTCCATGACAGAACGGTCCGATACGAAGAATGACGTAAAGGTCCTGCTGTGCACACAATTCGGTGAATTTTCGTATATCTCGGGATCCTTGCCAATTGAATACGCCTTCAATTTCCTCGTGATGATTCCAAAAGATATAGGTGGCGATCACATTTATGCCTGACATTTTCATCTTGGAGATTTCCATCTCCCAATCTTGCTCGGGATAACGGGAGTAATGGAATTCACCGCAGATCGGAATAAATGGCCTGCTGTTCAGCTCCATGTAATAATTGTTGAATTGAATCGTTGTCCCTTCCGGGTTCGTTCCTCCTAGCCGAAGAGTGGAACGATAAATCGGTTTTGGTGAGATCCTGACATCTAATGGGTATTCCATTTATTCATCTCCTCTCATGTGAACACATTAAATATATCAGGCTTGCAGAACAGGGTCACCCCCTTTCTCTGCAAGCCTGAATGATTATTGATTTGGCGGATAAGCAAACTTTTGGCCAAGACTGGCTTTTGCATCCTGAAAAGCTTTATTTTTATAATCATATAATTGCTGATAACCAAGCTGTTCCTCTTGAGCCGGCATTTCATTAAATATTTTTTCAACCTCTTCCTCGCTCTTCGCAAGAATCATCTTCGCTTCCATCTTGGCACGATAATCTTTGATTTTGGCCTCAACTCCAGCTTCTGTAGTTCCCCCCTGGACGGTCGTTGCCTCAAAAGCGAGATCATTGTAAGCAAATTGTTCAAAGTATTTGTCATGCTCTTGCATCACTTTTTCGAATTCATTGCTCGCTTCAGGCCATGTCCGTTTAATAGGTACCCAGTTTATCAGCCAGCCGAACGTATCGTTGCCATACTTTCGCTGAGCAGCCGCAGGATCGTCCGCAAAATCCTTGATTCGCTGTTCTGTAAATTTAACCTTACCATTGTCGTCGTAGGTCCAGGCCACGTCTTTCGGTCCATAAAAAACGTTAAGGGACATCTCGTCGGTTGATAAATATTCGAACAAACGAATGATTTCTTCCTGATATTTGCTTTCTGTACCGATCATGCTCAGCATCCAGCCCGACAAAGGACTTGGCGTTGCATACAGATCATTACCTGCATCACCTTTGATTGGCCCTACAGGAACATAAACCGCATTATTGTCGTTTTGATAAAGCGCTTCCCATCTCAACAGTGCTCTGGTTTTCGCGAATACGCTTCCTGCTGCGATTTTCTCCATCTTTTGATCATCGTTTAATGTAATGCTGTCCTGTGGAAGCAGCCCTTCCCGATAGAGTTGATTCAGGAACTTGTAAGCTTCCAGTGATTCGGGTGTACGTAGCATGTCCTGCCAGCTGCCGTCTTTAGCTTCAGGTGCTGCGCCGAAGAAATGCACCAGATTGTGGTGATCAAAATAGGCGGGGATCATCGAAAAACCATTGTATTTAATGCCTGACTCTTTGACTTTTCGAAGCGCATCAAGTGTTCCTTGCTTGGTATTAAAATCTTCCGGCTTAATGCCAACCTGCTCCATAATGTCCCTGCGTGCAACGATATCAATATGGGTCGCAAGGGTATCTTCTTCCTGCATAGTCTCCTCGGCATAGAAGTAATTCGGCAAACCATAAAAATGACCGTCTTCGTTACGATACCAATCCTGGATGGATTGAGCGACTTTAAAATCAGGTGTATACTTCTCAATTAATTCATCCAGAGGAACAACCAGTCCAGAGTTCTCTAATATTTTCCGCTGTGGTGCGATGTTCCATACGGTGACTACATCCGGAATATCACCAGAGGCAATCATAGCACTTAATTTCTCTTCATTTCCGCTGATAAACTCAACGGTTACGCCAGTAGCATCTGTTACCATCTTATCTACCAGAACATTTTCCGCATCCCACTGTTTTTTGTACCAGTCTGCAGCTACAAACCATTTGATCTTCACCGGTGTATTGCCGTTTTCCTCGTTTTGGGCTGTATTTGGTTCAGACCCTTTACCCGAACAAGCAGATAGCAACGATGTAAATACCGTGATGATCATACATAAAACAATCCATCTGTTTAAGCGTTTCATTCTAATCCTCCCCTTTATGAAAGTGTTGTATATGTTAATCCACTCTTGCTGGTCGTGGAAATTAACCTTTAATGGATCCGATCATGACACCTTTCACAAAATACCGCTGCAAGAACGGGTAGATGACCAGAATCGGTGCAGTAGTTGCAATCATCATGGCAAGCTTAAGCGTTTCGGGACTGGTTTTCTTGGCCTGCTCCGGAACCAGGTTGGCCGCTTGTGCACTCATTCCCTGAGCGAAGTCAGCATCCGTAACGACCCGCATCAAAAACAGCTGTATGGTTTGAAGCGATTCCGAAGTGGTAAACATCAAGGTATCATAGTAGGAATTCCAGTGACCTACACCTGTAAACAATGCGATTGCTGCAAGTGCAGGCATGGACAGCGGCAGTACAAATTGTGCGAAGATTCTGTACTCCCCTGCGCCATCAATTTTGGCTGATTCGATCAACGATTCGGGAATTGACCGGAAGAAAGAGAGCAAAATCATCATATTCCATACGCTGAACATGGTAGGAATAATAAAGACGAGAAAGTTATCTAATAATCCAAGGCTGCGATAAAGCAAGTAGGTAGGAACCAATCCTCCTGAGAAAAACATAGTAACCATAATGTATATTATGTATACTGATTTCCCTTTCAAGGATGGCCGTGATAAACCATACGCTATCAATGAAGTGAAGAGTACGTGCAGGATGGTTCCCAGAATCGTTCGGGCTGCTGTCACAAAATAGGCATTGTAAATAGTAGGATCCGAAAATACTGAAATGTAATTGCTCCAGGTGAATTCACGGGGCCAGAAGTACACCCCGCCTCTTAAATAATCCAGTCCTTCATTGAAAGACCCTACAAGTGAAAACCAGAATGGTGCTACCATAAAAAACATAACGACGATCATGACGAACGTGTTGAAGATGGTAAACCACTTCTCTCCTCTGCTTTTGATCATTGCTGCCCCTCCTCTAGAATAAGCCTTTGTCGGTAATTTTTTTAGATGCATAGTTTGCCAAGAGTAGAAGTAAAACAGCCACGATGGATTTTGCTACGCCTACAGCCGTTGAATACGAATATCTCATTTGCTGAAGGCCTGTTTTATACACATAAGTATCAATGGTTTCGCTCGTTTCCAGGTTCAGCGGGTTCTGCAGGACCAAAATCTGTTCAAAACCTGTATTCAAAATCGCGCTGATCGCAAAAATTAACATGATGACAATCGTTCCCATAATGCTGGGGAGCGTCACATACCACATTTTCTGGACCCTTCCTGCCCCGTCAATCGTAGCAGCTTCATACATATCCTGATCAACCCCTGAAATTGCGGCGATATAGATGATCGCGCCCCATCCTAGTCCCTTAATGACTTCGCCGGAGACCAGAATGAGCCAGAAATTATCCGCTTCCCCTAAGAAATTAACAGGCTCAGACAATACGCCAAGCTCGACCAGGATAAAATTGAGTATCCCGTTCGTAGGGGATAAGATCGTAATAATCAATCCGCCGAACACGACCCATGAGACGAAATGCGGCAGATAAGAAATGGTTTGAACGAATCGTTTGAATTTGGATGTTGTGATCTCATTTAACAGTAATGCAAAAATAATAGGAGCAGGGAATCCGATTAGCAAGTTTAATCCGTTGATGGCCAGCGTGTTTCTAACGACGGAAACAAAATTCGGATCCGTGAAAAACTCCTTGAAATGAATAAGTCCTGCCCATGGAGATTCTGTAATGCCGAGAAACATATTATAATCTTTAAATGCAATCAATACGCCGTACATCGGGATGTAAGCGAATACAAATAAGAATATCAATCCTGGCACTACCATGCTCTGAAGCTCAAATTGAGCTCTCAACCGGATCCTGCGAGAAGAAGTTACTTTCTTGCCGAGTAATTCTGACGAATGTTCAATTTTGTTCACCAGGCTAACCTCCTGTCTTATGTACAAATGGTGCCATCATGGTCAATAAATGTTTGCGCTTTCAATCTGTGCTTACATCATAATCAAGGAGACCGGTCAAAAAAATATCATCATTTCGGAATTGATACCATTTTTTCACCTTCAATGTAAGAGCGCTTTCGTATAGTGTAAAATGAATGAAAAGCTGAAGGGAACTTTTAACCATGCATCGTAGATTTTGGGCGGATTACAGCATCAAACGTCGTCTCAGCATCGCTTATATCGCTTTTATACTAATTCCATTCTGTCTCCTTTCTGTGCATTCCTATATCCAAACCAGTACGTTTCAGAGTAAGCAGACGGCCAGTAATTTGGAGCAGACCTTATCCGTACAAAAAAACGGAATTGAAGCGAAACTGAATTTGGTAGAGAGCATTAGTCACAACATCACCTACAATACAAGGCTGCAAAACTTTCTCTCCGAACCTTTCAATAATCAGAGTGATACCTTCGACCTTTATCGTCAGATCATTCATCCGATTGTGTCCTACAGCTTGTTGTATAACCAGGTGGAGATCAGCAATATTAAAATTTATATGTCCAATCACAGTATTCCTGAAGGATTTGGCAGCTTTTATCATGACACAGCCGTCCTGGACGAACCTTGGTATGTTCATTTCTTGGAAGCTAAACAACGGTCGGCCTGGTACTCCCTTCCTGGTGAAGATTCCTATATTTATTTACAAAAGATAATATCTATGGAGGGGAAATACTTGGGGGTTAGCCGCGTCACAGTATTAAAACCAAATTTGTTCGCCTCATTGACCGATTTGCCAAACCAAAGTCCTGCTGTATATGTAATCGATGCGGAAGGATATTTGCAGTATGGCAGCACAGTCGAATCGCTGACAAAGGAAATTTCACAAAATTCCTTGTCTAAGGAAACGTTTGAATATAAAGGTCATCTCTATGTTTTGGAGCAGCTTGAGCGTCTTAACATGCGGATCGGCATAACCGCCCCTCTCGCTTCTTCATGGAGTTCATTTCAGCTTTTGACCACCCTGGGCTTTATTGCGGCAATCGTTCTCTCGATTCTTCTGTTTTATCAAGTACTCAAAATGACCTTTATTAAAATTAAAGCCAGTATCCGTGCGATGGATCATTCGATTCGAGCTGGTTTTACCGAATTGGTACCTGTGGAACGAAATGATGAGATTGGCGTTATCTCCGAGAAATTCAATACGCTGCTTGTCAGGATCAGCAGCCTGGTCAATGACATGGTCACCCGGGAAACCGTTCATAAAGACGCGCAGTTGAAAGCACTGCAAGCTCAAATTAATCCCCATTTCATCTACAATACAATCAATCTCTTCAGCGCTAAAGCCGAAATTGGCGGACTCTACGATGTTTCAGAAGCATTTGCCGAATTTGGTCAGATGCTTCGTTATAATATGAACTCGCAGTCCCATTATGCTACTGTCCAGCAGGAGATTAGCCATGTGCAAAGTTACATTGGACTTCAAAAACTAAGATATGGAGATCGCCTTCATTTTACATGGACTTGTGATCCAGAACTCTTAGATTTCAAGATGATTCGGTTTATCCTTCAGCCCGTGGTGGAGAACAGTATTACTCACGGCATGAAGAACCGGGATAAACTGCATATTAATCTAGTGATTGAACAGAAGAACGAGCGTGAACTTGGAATCCTTCTGCATGATAATGGCTGCGGGGTTTCTATGAGCAAATTACGGCAGCTAAATGAGCGTTTCCGGTCTGGTGATCAGCGGGACCAGCCCTCCTCCCTTGAGGACGGATCGGGAATTGGATTGGAGAATATTAATAATCGGCTGCGGTTGTTTTATGGAGAATCATTTTTCATTAAGATGCAAAGTGATGAGGGGCATTTTACAAAAACGGTTCTTAACCTGCCCTATATAAATCGAATGGAGGGTTATTGTGATGCTGGATCTTCTGATTGTGGATGATGAAGAATTAATACGTGAAGAAATCAGATCAAAAATTATTCGCATCGGCAATCCAAGCATAAGTAATATTCATTTCGCTGTGGATGGACAACAGGCGCTGCATGCTTTACGCGAGCTGAAACCTGATATCGTGATCTCGGATATTCGCATGCCCAATCTGGATGGACTATCTTTGATAAGAGAATGTTATACTGCCTACCCGCAAATCAAGTTTATCGTACTTAGCGGTTACGGAGACTATGGATATGTTCGAGAAGCGTTCAAATACGGTATCGTCGATTATCTGCTCAAGCCTGTACGTTTGTCAGAACTTGAATCACAGCTGAGCCATGCCATTCAAGAATGCACGGAGCATAAGGCACATCAAAACGCAGCAGAGCATGTTTCTCCATCCGCATTTCCTGAGGCTGAATCAGCAAATGTAGACATGAACGCTGAAGGAATTTCCTCTCCAACTCTTACGGGATCGGAACTTGGGGGCGATGAGGGTGAAGCCCGACCCAAATCATTAATTGGACTGGTTAAGCAGTATATTGCGGATCGTCCATATGGCGATGTATGTTTGTCGGAAATTTCAAATGTGGTATCCATGAATTACACCTACTTCAGCTCCTGGTTCAAGGAAG
This sequence comes from Paenibacillus lemnae, assembly GCF_012933385.1. GTDB lineage: Bacteria > Bacillota > Bacilli > Paenibacillales > Paenibacillaceae > Paenibacillus_AQ > Paenibacillus_AQ lemnae. The sequence continues at coordinate 35,866 of NZ_JABBPN010000028.1, read as the reverse complement.
AAACCGGATGGACATTCTCGTCCTATATGATGAAATTGAAAATGGATGAAGCCAAGAGGCTCCTGGAAAATCCAACACTTCGCGTCAATGAGGTGGCTAGCCGGGTCGGATACGACAATATTTACCACTTTTCAAGAGCGTTTAAAAATTATTCTGGATTATCGCCAAAGGAGTATCGAAAGCAGACCGTCCTTGAATAAACATAAAAAAGCCGCTGAGTCAGCGACTTTTCATGTTTATTTCTTCTCAAAATAAAATTCTTTAAAATTTTTGATATGTCCGTTGTTATATCGTGCAATGGTGATGATACGTTTGAGGTTGATATCCTTTGGATACCAGAGAGATCGAAGTACCTTTTTTTGCTTAAACAGGCTGTTTATTTCTTTGGATAATGTCGGATCCGTGACATATTTCTGCAGGACACTCTTCGGGACATTTGTCCAAAGTCCTGTCTGATCGCTGAATTTACAATCTTGTTCTTTGCCGTACACAACGTCGTCTATTAGGGTAGACAACATATTAAGCCCTGCTGCCCTGACGAAGAGGCTGCTTCTTCCCATTCTCGGATTAATTTCAAACATCATGTACTTGCCCGTTCTGCTGTCATATTTCATGTCAATATTGGAAAAACCAACATAACCGATCTCTTCAAGAAACGTTTTGATCTTCTGATAAAGCTCCATATCGGTACGAGAAATGATGGCCGCGTAGTTCCCAAGGGTTTTCGGTGCGTATTCCTCAAGAACAGGCTGCCCCAGACACATCAATTTGACCTTCCCATGTTCATCGGAATAGCTGTTGATGACCCGCATAGCATCGTCACCGCCCGGGATGAATTCCTGAATGATTAATTTACCGTGATAATCTGATTTGTTCATGCTGTTAATCATCTTCAAGTATTCATCCTTGGAATGAAAGAAAAACACCTTCTTTTTCCCTTCAAAATCACTATGCAGATAATCATAAGCGTTACTGTTCTCTGGCTTTACAACGATAGGGAAATCAAACTCCATTCCCTCCAATGCGCTTTCACGCTCATGAGGTCCGCACACGATCGTCTTCGGATAGTCCAGACCATGTGTTTCACAAAGTTTGTAAAACTTATCTTTCGTATCAAACGTATCCAGCAGTTCCTCTGAAACAAAATGGTTGGCAATAAGTCCTTTAAACTTGGCGTAGTGTCTGGTCAACAGGCTGGCATAATAGTCCGAGCACGGGATGACAATGATTTTTTTATTCGGGGCAGCGTGTTTTTCCAATACGGATAGCAGCGCTCCTGGAAATACCTCGTCATGATCAAACCGGTCGATTTGAACGAGTTGAAACAATTGACTGTGCATAGTAGGGAATAACAGCCGGGTGCACAGTAATAGTGGTTTGATGTGATAAGCCTCATGAATGAGTCTGGCGTTGCCATATGCGTTTTCATCGCTTCCTAGAATGATAGGTAGAAAATCTGATTGTGTCATATTTACTCCTTATTGTGCAGGTTCTTTTTTTATTTGATCCTACTCTGGATTTGTAAGCAGGTCAAGACATGTGAATTGGCAGCCCTATCGCAATAGTCAAAAAGCTGGCAATTCCATTTATGGAGAGCCAGCTTTTTTGATTCTGATTATGAACGATAACTATAGATCTGTGATCCATTCTATCGCATGTTTGGATATATTCGATCCAGCCACGGTACCTTTGGTGATCGCAAGGAGTTGAGTGTCTGTCATCAAGAGCTTCACTACCGTTCCTTGCGTTGTATACGTCTTGGTGGTCGACAATGTATTCGTATCTACTTGATTGATCTTATTGTGGGCCGCTGTGAAAAATGTATCCATATGCGCCGCATTTCCTGCTAGGACATCGAATGGATCTATTGTTCCTGTATAATACATATCCGTGTTTTTATTATTAGTAGATGCAAAGACATAGCCTGCACCGTTAACCACATATTTGCCATCCGGAGTGATACCAATGGCCGTCGACAGATCGTATTCTCCATGATATGGGGAGTTATACGTCGTTGTTATTTTACCATCATTGATCCGGAATACAGCGATATCTCTCGGGCTTATCAGTGTATCTACAGCATAAATTCGATTTTCTGTAGGATGCATCACCACATTTGTCATATGGTACACACTCGAAGAAGAGAGTTCCTTGTGAGTAGAACGATCATAACTCTTCATATAAGTCCACTGTCCGGAGCCTGATGTAATATAAACATGCCTCGTCTGATCTACTACGATATCGTAAGGATCAATGTCAACTTTCCACTCATCTTTCACCTGCAATGTGGCTGGGTCCAGTATTTTTACTGTTCCACCCTGTTTTCCATTGAAACGATAAGCACTATACTCTTCATCGCTGAAAATAACGTATAGCTCTCCATTCGCGTAAACCAATTTTCGTGGCGCTTTGTCAAAGGGAACAGACGTCTTAACCACTTTTTTCTGAGTATGGTCATACGATATAATGGTTGACTCACTATCGTCAATACCATAGATAACTTGTTTCGATGGATGAGCAACAGCTTCCTGGATCACTTGATTTAAAACATTCACATTCGCTCCTGGTGTGATGACAAGTGGCTGTGGAGTTTCTTCCGGCTTAATGTTTCCCGAGTCAATCACTGGTTCTCTGAATGGATCTTGATTCAGCACGGTAATTTTAGAGAAAGTCATGGCGTTATATTTGCTTATCCATGATTTTGCATAATCAATCGGCACAGCAAAATTCAAGTTTCCATCATCCATGCCTGATGAAGTAACGCCAATGACTTCACCCTTCTTATCAAATAACGCTCCTCCTGAGCTGCCAAAACCAATCGGTGCGGTGAATTGGATCAGATTTTGGTTATCGATGACAAGAAATCCGCTTAACACACCTGTAGATACAGTGTTTAGCAGTCCTTCCTGATTACCAATTGCAACAACCGCCTGCCCCTTGGACAAGTTCTGTGATGTACCGATATGAAGCGGAGGCACGTTGGTCCGTATTTTCGCTTTCACCAAAGCTAAATCATTTTTCTTATCCACCGCTACGATCCCCGCAGCCTCATACACCTGATCTTTTCCTGTGATGATGACATAGCTGCTCGCTTCGTCAATGACGTGATAGTTCGTCAAGAACAGTCCGTAACCTACCGCAAACGCACTACCATAACCTGTTGATTCCCCGCTTCGGTCCAGTGACTCTAAAAGCACGACACTTTGCTCAAAGCCTGCGATCTGCTGGTTAGATAAGTTTTTTCCGGTATAAGGGCTTTTCGAATACGGTTCAAGTATGAATTTCAAATAATCTACAATTTCTGCATCTCGTTTGGGATCTAAAATGGACTGATTAGCGAAGACAATAACTCCGCGGCTGTAAAACACCTTTTTCCCTAGGGTCTCACTGATTAACCGCAGCGGAACAAAAGTCCTGCCTTGTTTATATTCTGCTGGTGCATCAAGTGCACTTTTCTTTCCGTTGACAAGCACCGTTTTGCTGCCTAGTGTAATTTTAATTTCCTTTCCTGCTTGCGTAATCGTAGCAGTAGATGATGCCTGATTCCAGGCAACGCGTGCACCAATACTTTCGCTAATGAATCGCAGCGGCACCATGGTCCGTTGATTCTTAACATAAGGCACAATATTATCATTATTCTCATCAATAATTCGGTCTTCATTGTCGTAAATCGCATTGGGACTTCCTATGGAGAGAATAACAGCCCCGCTAAACAGATCCTCGAAATCAAGTTCTTCAGCCTTGGCCTGGCCAGACCCGAAAAAAGGGAAAATTAACATACTTAAAATAGTAATAAAAATAAATGCGCTGCGTTTCATTGGATTCATGCTGTCTCCTTCGTGATGTATATTATTGCGTAGGCTAAATGAGGTATAAAGCCTAACCACAAGATATGACGTAGAATAGATATAAAATGTTTCGCACATTTTTGAAAATCCATAAATTATTATTAGTGTACAAATAATTAAGATTTAAAGATGTTTTTCATAAAAATTTGATCTTCTAAATAGGCGTTTAACAGTTGCTGCATTTGCTCAATTCATGTATATTGTTTTTAAGTTGACATTACAGCAGGTCTAAAAAGGAGGAGCTATGTCACCACGTACCAAAGAACAAAATGAGGCAATCCGTGAGATGCGGATGAGCCAAATTATGAACGCCGCTGCGGAAGTGTATTTAGAGAAAGGGATTCAACTAGAGATCCGTGATGTTTCGCTCAAAGCCGAACTCGGCTACGGAACCGTGTACCATTATTACAAAAACAAACATATGCTTCTGGAAGATCTGCTCTGGGATGCCCTTCTTCGTGTGGAGTCTTCAGTAATGCCTGCTTTAAATGGGAATGACAACGATAAGTTCAAATCAGTGTCTTTTACCAGGCTGCTTCTGCAGAAGTGCATGCAGGATCCTGCCATATTTATTTTGCTTAAATCGGTAGCGGATAATTTCCACCACTTTCCTGGGAACCGGTTCACCAAACTCTTTGCTGAATTCCAGGTTAGGGTCTATCAACCGTTTGTGGAACAGATTCTTAAAGAAATCGATTCTAAATCACCGGAGAATACAGCCAATTTCATTTTCGGCTCGCTTGTGGGTTATGCTGCTTTGAACATTCACCACCAGCTGCAAAGTGAAATGGATGTGCAGAGAATCGTCGATTTGATGTTCACAGGCATCCAGTCAAAGGAGAGGTAATTAGAATGGTCACACTGAAATCGAGAGTTGAGATTGAAGAAATGAGAACAGCTGGCGGAATTGTCGCTGCCTTTCACCGAGCCATCGCGGACATGATTAAGCCAGGTGTCACAACACTCGACATTGAGAAGTTCGCAGTAAAGTTCCTGCGGGAGAAAGGTGCCAAGGCTTACACCGTCGGCTATAACGGATATCCGTTTGCGACATGTGCATCTGTCAATGACGTCATTGCACACGGTTTTCCAAACAACAAGCCGCTTCAGCAAGGAGATATTGTCACCATCGATATTGTTGCACAGGCAAATGGCTGGATCGGGGACTCTGCCTGGACTTATGCGGTTGGTGAAATCTCTGAAGAAGCCCGGAAACTGATGAAGGTCACCAAGGAATGCCTCGATATAGGTATTGTAAAGGCTGTTGTCGGTAACCGAATTGGAGATGTGATGCATGCCGTTCAAACCCATGCCGAACAAAACGGATACTCCGTGGTTCGCGACCTGCTCGGTCATGCCGTTGGACGCGAGATGCACGAGGAGCCTAATTACCCCCATATCGGCAAACCAGGTAAAGGATTCCGCTTGAAAGAAGGCATGGTGCTGACAATCGAGCCGATGATCAACATCGGAAAGGCAGCGATGAAGGTGGATCCCGACGGATGGACGGCAAGAACCGTGGATGGCTCATTGTCCGCACAGTATGAGCATACAATCGCCATTACCGCGGAGGGTCCGATTATATTGACTGTACAATAAAGACTTAATGAATTTCTTCTTGCAAGCTTAGAGCCAAGCTCGAGGGTCCGTGCATCATGAATCAGAAAAACAGCGTTAAAGCCTGAAAACTAAGGACTTTAACGCTGCTGTATAAAGCTTACTTGTTTATATATTCAACCATCTTGTCATGCAGTTCCGACTCGGAACATTGAAAAACTCCATGAAAATCGTGCGGACTGCGAATCAATTTGTTTAACGCATCCACCCCGTATTGTTCAAGAACAAATTGCACGAATATATAAGAAAATTGAAATCCTTTCATCGTTTCAAAATCCCAGGTATCATTATTTAATTCATCAAATGATGGAACCGTCTGGTTACGCACGGCATCTTTTGTGGAGTGTTCAATAAAATCCGCGGTCATCTGATTGGCTTCATAACCTCCTATGCCCTGCTTGATCCATTTAGGAACAGCCGGGTTAATTTCATTGATTAACCACATGGTGTACAAATGGACCGTGCTTCTCAAAATGGATTGATACGTATGCTCTGGACCTGGATTGAGCGGAGATACAATCTTAAGAATATGCCCTTCGTATGTGCCCATAAACCAATTCGGAGCATCTACTTCACCTACCGCTTGATGAAACGTAGGCAGATCAGGGTACATTTCGATCACAACTTTTCTTGACGGATGGTAATTATACTTTGACGAGATCCGTTCAACATGATTGCCGAGCTCTGTGAACAAGTCTTGCTGCACCTTCTTTAGATGCTGGTTCGTGCCTGCATTATCACCCTTGTCTATGATTGAAATCAATTCTTGAATCGCCATACTGGTAACTCCTCCCCATTCTTTTAACTCTTCTTTTAATTTATTCAAAGCTCGGTACAACCTGTTCTTCACTGCACTCTCACGCATCCTAACAATCCTTGAGATTTCAGGCAGCGTGCAGTCCACAAAGAAGCGAAGTGCAATAATCTCTTGGTCTATTTCAGCTAAATCTTTCAGTGCTGTTCCGATATCAATTCGAAAATCAGCATATTTCGTGAATTCAAGGGAGATCGATTGTGATTCATATTCTGTAAAATCATAGGGGAATTCTTGTTTTCGCGATAACCTTCGATATTCATTTTTGACGGTGTTCTGAGCAATCTTGAAAATCCATGTGAACAAGTTAGCATTCCCTTTAAAACTGTGAATGTGTTCAGCAGCTTTAAGAAATACGGCCTGTGTCAAATCATCCGCCACCATGGCGTTTAACTTGATCGTAAAATAGGTGCGGATCCTTTTATGGTACAACTCATACGTTTTTTCTAAACTTGCAGCGAATTCCTGTTCATCCGGATAAACAGGTTTTGTGTCGTGAGCTCCTGACATTATGAGAACCTCCTCTTGATTCACAATGTATTAGACACCAGAAGGAGCCAAAAAGCCACAAACCAAGAAAAATAAGTTTTCTCAATATAATTCGTGCGGCTATTCCCTACCTCATCTTATGCCGCTGTCTATATTCGCTCGGCAGCATACCGGTTTGCTCGCGAAACGTTCTGCTAAAGTACTTCTCATCCTCGTACCCGGTTTGCTTGGCTATCCAGACAATAGGCTTTGCTGTTTGTTCAAGATACTCCCTCGCTTTGTCGATGCGTACTTTGCGCAGGTACTCATTAAAGGAGAAACCGACAATTTCTTTGAAGCATTGAGAAAAATAGCTGCGGCTTAGATTTACCCGTTTCGCAACATCGATAGCGAAAAGTGGACAATCCAGTTCATCATGTACAATTTTGACAGCGGTCAAAATGCTGCCGTTCACTTCCGGGTTCAGCTGCAGGCTGCCTGACAGGGCAGATGCCATGTCACGGAAATGCCTCAGCCAGTTTTCTGCATCTCTCCAGGACGTGAACGTATCAGGCAGCTTCACATCGTCGGTTTGCACTGCTTTAAAGAGTCTGTTCCACTCAATGGTAAAGCTGTAGATCAGCTGCATAAGCTTGGAGACGGGCAGTCTCAGTTCTTTTATTCGGAAGCATAGCTGCTCAAATGTTTGGTCGTCATGTACCCACTTATAGGCATGCAGCATTACCTTCACGCTATCTGTATCTTGTTCTAACGGTTCAGGATGTTCCATTAACAGATCAGAGACGGACCTTTCTATCAGACAAGATTCCCGGCCGTCACAATCATAGAACAACGCGCTGCTTCTATAAGCACGCAGATGCTGGTACAGGTCGGATGGAAATACACCCGCAGTATGCCGCAGCTTTATTAGTTGCCATCTGGCGTTATTAATTCCCTCAGGAAGGGGCGGGAGCTCCTCAAGATCAGAATCTTTCTCAAAATCTTCCCCGTGAGAGTCCTTCAACCACATCAAAATAGATCCCTCACCTTCGGCCCTCCACCCCAGAGACATAAAATTCGAAAGCAAACTGCTTGTTAGAGGCTCGTCTTGCAGCGATAAAAGCGCATAAGAAGTATCGCCGGAGCAAGTCTCCACTGCTCTGTAATCCCGTGAATCCTTATGTTTCTGCCTCTCTTCTGCGATTCGTGAATGTATACGAGTGAACACTTCTTTAAAATGTTCTTTTTCCAGCTCGACTTTGGCTATATAATCAATAGCTCCCAGCCGAAGCGCTTCCTGGATATATTCAAAATCCTGATGAAGCGTCAGCACCGCGATCGCGGTATTTGGATACTCTTTTCGTACAATCCGGATTAATTCAATGCCCGACATTACGGGCATGGCGAGATCTGTCATTAACAGGTCTACCCGATTTTCTTGCAGAAACTGAAGTGCCCTCTCACCGTTAGCGGCTTCACCTACAACCTTCATTCCGAACGATTCCCAAGGCATATAGGATATCAATCCCTTGCGTACCAGCTTGTCGTCATCAACAATGAGAACATGAATCATATCGGCTCATTCCCTTCCCCGATTTGTATTGAAATGATGATGCGAGTTCCTCTGCCCATCTCACTTGTTACCGCAAGATTCGCTTTCCCCTCGTAATGAGATGCCAACATTCGTTTGACATAATTCAGTCCGATTCCCATGCCCACCCGATGGTGCTGCGTCTGCTCCTGCTCGAGCAATGCCTCAATGGATTTTTCAGAAATCCCTCCGCCGTTATCTCGAATTTCAATCTCAAGCCTGTCGTTCTTACGCACTTCAACTTCAATCCTGCCGTGATCATCCAGGCCGTGATACAGCGAATTTTCCACCAGCGGCTGCAGGATGAACCGGGGAACCGTCACTTCAAGCAGTTCGTCATCTACTTGAATACTGACATCGAACTGAAAATCGTATCGAATTTGCTGGAGGATCAGATATTGTTTCAGTGAATCAATCTCATCTCTGATTGTTGCGACACTGTTACCTTTGCGCAGATTGTAGTACAGCAGCTTGTTCAAAGAAGTAATAAGCCTGTCGATCTCATCCTGGCCATTCATCACGGCAAGCCAGTGCGCGGTATCCAGTGTATTCATCAGAAAATGCGGATTAATCTGATACTGCAGCTTCTCGATCTCCAGATCAGCTCTGCGCTTCTCCTTGACCTTAACCTCCGTATATAACTGCGCAATCTGCACCTTCATATGCTGAAACTGATTTAACAGCATTTCAAATTCCGGGATACGCGATTGTGTGGGAGCCGCATTAAAATTACTGCTCGCAAGCAGCTTGATCTCCTTATTGAAGCGGGACAGCGGCTTATACACCATTTTCCATAAGAGCCAGCCGATCGTCAGACTGACCACCGCGAATAACAGTGCCAGACCAAGCATCTGCATGATCCAGCGGTTTTTCTCCCGATTGTAATCGGATTGAGATATGAGTGAGACCACACTCCAGCCCTGGTTGCTGACTTGCCGATACCAGTAATAGTCGGAGTTGATACCGGTCAAATGAGTAGGCTCCATGGAGTCCGAGAACAATGTATTTTCGGGAAATACACTTTGCAGCTCGCTGTAAGAAATTCGTCCATCGTTGTCCAGGATCAAATGATTGGTATGCTTGCTGACTTCGTCCAGGTCCAGAATGCTTTGGGTCAGCTTGAAACCAGATTCAATGTATATGTAGGCATCTTCCCTATCAGGCAAACCAACCTTGCGCAAGGCGGATAGCACATACTGCGGGTTGTATCGGTCATTACTGAGATGAGGGCCAAAATACGTAATTCCATAATACTCTGCTATGACAGGAAGATTATCGATGTCGATGGGCTGAGTCATTCCTGTATTTTCAAAAAGTGTGGTTTGGTCGTCACCAAAATAATACAAGGTTAAACCAACACTGGGATTGGTGAATGTGATGAGATTAAGCTGATTTTTGATCTGATCTGTCAAATAACTCCGGTCATATGGCTGTTCTGCCAACAAAAATTGTTCAAGCTGTTTACCGACATGCCCCCCATACGACAGCTGCTGGGATACGTGATTCAGATTGCTCAGTGCATTCTCTAGCGACAATCTGACCTGCTTTAAATTGCTTTGGATGCCGGATTGCAGCTTCGTATTCAAGATGGACGTAATGGTGTTGTATGAAAGATAACAGGTGCAGATGAAAGGGATTAAAGTAGCTGCGACGAAGAGTAAAAGAATACGGTTTCTCAAGGTAAGATGTTTTAGGCGGGATTTCCACTTCTTGTCCTGGTTCATTTTCTCCCTCCATCCTTGATAATAATTTGCCTGCGGGTCTCAACATGCTCTTATTCTAACTTTGTTATGTGAAAAAATCATCGGTAGACAAATGTCTTCACATTAGGGGGTCAAATGTCCGAACGCTGATCTCCCCTGTGAATTTTGTGTACATATGACCCCCTCAATTCAAAACTGTCATCTATCTATGAAGGCGATTTCATTATGATACAGTTAAGTGGTCCGAGGAGAATCATTATTCCATTCAATCCAAAGAAGGGGTGTAATTATGAAAAACAAATCCAGGTGGTTTGCGCTTGTACTGGCCTGCTCCGTCGTATTAGGTGCTTGTAGCAATGAAGCAAACAACACACCGGCTGAACCAACACCGGAACAAAGCGCTAAGTCCAATGAACCCGCCGATCCATTCGGCCGTTATGAAGAACCCGTCAAGATCAGCATCAGTATTGAAGTCGATCCAACGGATAACGAACTGCCGCAAGGTGATACACCGCTTGAGAATCAATATACACGTCAGATTAAGGAAGCGCTTAACGTCGATGTTGATCATCAATTTGCTGCCTCGGGCCAGAACCTTCGTCAGAGAATCAGCCTCGCAATCGCAAGTAACGATCTGCCTGATGCGATGGTCGTTAATGCTGTTGAGCTGCGCCAAATGGTTGAAGCCGACCAGATTGCTGATTTAACTGAAGTCTATGAACAATATGCCTCCCCGGATATAAAGACCATTATCGAAAAAACCAACGGAGCTGCTTTGGAAGCAGTAACGTTCGATGGCAAAATGATGGCGCTGCCTGGTGTGCAGGCCAATGCCGATGGCATTCATCTCATGTGGATTCGGCAAGACTGGCTGGATAAATTGAACCTTGAGCCCCCAACCACGATGGCTGAGCTTGAAATGGTCGCCCGCGCGTTTGTCGAGAACGATCCGGATGGCAACGGCCAGCGGGACACCATAGGGATCACCGGTCCGGAAAGTGGCGGAAAGCTGTACGCAAACTTTTTAGAATCGAAGAACAATCTTTACGGATTTGACCCTGTTTTCTCCGCACATGACGCATTCCCTGGATACTGGCTTGAAGGTGAGGACGGCAAGCCGGTTTACGGTTCCATTCTGCCGGAGACACGTGAGGCGCTGGCCAGTTTAAGAGATTTGTATGCCAAAGGGCTAATCGACCCAGAGATGGGTGTTCGTAATAAAGCCGATGAGCCGATCATTGCCGGGAAATCCGGTATATTCTTCGCGCCATGGTGGATGGCTTACGGTCCACTGACCAACGCAGTGAAAAATAACATGGAAGCGAACTGGCAGGCATATGCACTGCCTCTGAATAATGATGGAGAGTTTAAACCCCATGCTGCCACCCCTTCCACCGAATTTGTAGTAGTGCGGAAAGATTATGCTCATCCTGAAGTTCCAATGAAGCTGCTGAATAATTTGTTTAAGAACGAACAAGAGAACACCTTTGATCCAAGCAAAGGCGGTCCGGGATACTATCCGCTGCGTGTGGTATATGCTCCATCTGATGAAATCGAATTTTCAGTTCAAGCTTTCCGCGAGGTGCTGTCAGGCAGCAAAACAGCCGAGGATTTTGCTGATAACAAGGCCTACAAACTGCTGCCTTCGGATATTGCAAGTCTGAAGACGATCAAAAACGAGCCTTACGATTCAATGGATATTTCGACATGGAACCCGGAAGCCAACTGGGGAGCATGGACGCGCACCTACTCCTTAATGGTAGGCGGTGGCCCGTTGGTCGATACTGAATATAATGAGGTGCCTAGTCTGCTCTATGAACAAACGCCGTTGATGGAGAGCCGCTGGGTCAACCTCCGCAAGCTGGAGGATGAAACCTTCCTGCGCATCATCATGGGTGCAGCACCGCTAGAGACATTCGATTCCTTCGTAGAGAACTGGAAGCGTCAGGGCGGCGATCAGATCGCACTGGAAGTTGCAGAATCGCTGGCAGAGTAATATGAAAGCGTAAAACAATATCATGGCCAGAGCTCCCGGCACTCGCCAGGAGCTCTGGTATACTCGCCGCAGTATACGGGGAAAGGAGTACGGTCATGCGAATGAAAGGCTTCGCGAAACATTATTATTTGATGCTGATTCCGGGATTATTATTGCTGTTCATCTTCAGTATCATTCCGATGTTCGGCATCATCATATCATTTCAGTATTTCAATCCCGGTAAAGGTATCCTTGGCTCGGATTGGGCGGGGCTCGAGCACTTCAGATATATGTTCTTGCTGAAGGATACACAGGAAGTATTCGTCAACACACTTGTAATCGCATCGATGAAGATTGTCGCCAATCTGATAGCGCCTCTGATGTTCGCACTCATGCTCAATGAGCTGCGCCTGATGATCCTTAGACGCTGGATCCAAACCATTGTCTATCTGCCTCACTTCTTGTCCTGGGTCATTTTGGGAGGAATTGTGCTGGACCTGTTCTCATACAACGGTCCTGTTAATCAGTTGACTGCCTTATTCGGCTCCCAGCCCAAAGTTTTTTTTGCGGATTCCGAGCTGTTTCCGCTCCTTGTTGTCGGTAGTGATGTCTGGAAGGAATTCGGCTTTGGCACCATTATCTATCTTGCAGCACTTACCGGAATTAACCCGGCACTGTATGAAGCCGCCAATATCGATGGGGCCGGGCGCTGGAGAAGCCTCTGGCATATTACCCTGCCCGGAATACGCACGACAGCAGTACTGCTCGCGGTACTCAGCCTGGGCAATGTGCTGAACGCCGGCTTTGACCAGATCTTCAATCTGTATAACCCGCTCGTCTATTCTACTGGTGATATCATTGATACCTGGGTTTATCGAACGGGACTGCTCAACCTGCAGTACGAGCTGGCAACCGCCGTCGGCCTGCTGAAATCCGTCGTAGGCTTCCTGCTCATATCCGTCTCTTATTATTTGGCTTACCGATTCGTTAACTATCGCATATTCTAGGGAGGTGCTGACCGTGGTTAGAGATCGGACATTCGGTAATCGTGTGACCGATATCGTACTGATTGTAATCCTGGTATTCATAACTTTGTCATGTGTTCTGCCGATCTGGTATACCCTCTCCCTTTCACTTAGCTCTAATTCTGCCGCAGCAGCAGGGCAGGTTTGGCTGTGGCCTGTGGATTTTAATTTTAATGCATATGCCCAGATCCTCAATGACAACCAGTTCTTCCGGTCCTTCTGGACTTCGACCGAGCGCGTACTGCTTGGCGTTGCCCTCAATTTTACAATGGTTGTGCTCATGTCTTACCCGCTCTCACGGACAGCAAGGGAGTTCAAGGGACGCAATGTGTTCATGTGGATTCTCATCTTCACGATGCTGTTCAACGGTGGACTGATTCCGCTGTATTTGACAATCAAAGAGCTCAACATGCTGAACAGCATCTGGGCGCTTGTCCTGGTCGGCGGTGCGCAGACCCTGGTCTTCAACGTCATTCTGACCATGAACTTTTTCCGCAATTTGCCCAAAGAGCTGGACGAAGCTGCACTTGTTGACGGCGCTGGCCCTTGGTATATCCTGTTCAAAATCTACATCCCGCTGGCCGTACCTGTACTGGCAACCGTCTCGCTGTTCAGTATCGTCTATCACTGGAACGAATTTCTTTACGGTCTGATCTTCATGACCCGGGAACAGTTTTATCCATTGCAGACGTACATCCAGCAGCTCGTCGTTTCGGTCGATCCGTCGACGATGTCCGAGGCCCAGTATCGCCGCCTATCCGAGTTATCTAACCGGACGCTCGATGCTGCCAAGATTTTTATAGCAATGTTACCTGTTCTCCTTGTTTACCCGTTCCTGCAGCGCTTCTTCATTCACGGCATTACGCTGGGTTCGGTTAAAGAGTAATGAAAGTCATCATTATTCAACTGGCACAAAAAACTGGCGCATTCTTCTCCTTATGAGAGGATTGCGCCAGTTTTTGATTTTAGAAAATCCCCCCAGCCAGCAGCAGCTGTTCAAGTGAAGTGACCACCATGTCATGGTCTTCATGGCCTGCCAACCTAGAGACCGTGATCGTACCCACCATTCCGGCCCCTTTCACTATGATCGGAAAGCAGCCCCCTTCGGCCGCATACTCCATTGAATCCACAAAGGCATTATCCTGGATCGTTGTGTTCCAAGATTTCATTTGCACATGTATGTAATAAGAGCTGTGTTCAAAATGATGAACAGTATTGATTTTTCGTGTGATCCATCGGTCATGGCCTAAACCATTGTTATTCATTTTCGCGTGAAATAAGGTCATGCCGTTCTTGCGGATATCTACCGTTATTTCTTTGCCCTCTTTAAAGGCTTTGGACAAAATCAACTGACCCAGCTTAATGGCCGTATTGTTGTTAAATTCCGTAAACTGAAGCTCCTGCTCCTGCCGAAGAAGATCGCTCAGCAGCACTGAATAGTCTTCCATTCCTGCACTTCCTTTGCTCTAATGTGTTTACAAACAAAAACCATCGGTTCATTCACTGACATCATTCAAATGATAACTTCGATGTGGCATGTACACAATCCTTTTGAGATTCGATTCATACTATATATTATTAACCTAAAGGAAGTGATAGATTTGGTTACAATAAGAGCTGGGGATTGTGTTGGCATTCTATATTTCACCACGATGGGAGCACCTGCCACGGTTCATGACGGTGTTCTAGTGTCTCCTAAAAGTCTGAATTCTGAAACTTATAATGGACCTGTTACGATACTTCATTACAACATCAATAGAAATACAGGACATCTTTACCGTCAACTGATTACCGTGAGACCTCTTGAAATTCGTAAAACTCCTTTTATGAAACGTGACCAAATAGGTCGCTGCACCGGTAATCCTTCTTCACCCGCTATTCCAGCCGGATCCTGCGTCGCCGTTAAATTTAGAGTCCCCCCCTCAAGTGCCTTTCCTGCCGGACGTGAAGTAAAGAATGGCAGATTGCTCTGTGCCATAAGGAATGGGAACCAGCCGCCAACCGAAGTATGGATCTACCATTGGTTAGTCAGAAATCCGAACAGTGATTCACCGAGTTTAAAACTGGAACTGAAAAAATATACCGGCGTGACCTATGTAGAAAAAGCGAGAGTGTTCCCACTTCCGACATGAGAAATGGAAACACTTTATTTTTATCAAGCACTTGTCATCTGCAGATTTCAGCGATCTTGGAAACCAAATCCCTCGCGTTGGCGTGAAAATCCTGGTCTGCATCCTGCCAGCCTGAATCCAAAAAATAAGAAGCATGAAATCGCCAGCCTTGGTTCGCGGGATTAAAGTTCATTTGAATTTCCCTTCCAGGTTTACCACGATACACCCGGGAACCCGGTATGCCCCATCTGCCGATTCGGGTAATTCGATCTAGAGACTGACCTGTAATATAGGTGAACCGTTGATTGAAAGGTATGTCCTTCAAAGGGAATTTGGGACTTCCGACAGCGAATATTTGAGCAGGAGATAATTTATATTTTTCTTCTAACAACAGTCCTGACCGATACGCGATCACACCGCCAGCACTATGCCCAATGAGAATGAGGCGGTTCCCTGTAGGGGAATGTTTGCGGATGAGTTCCGATACAACTCTCACCCGTTTTGATTGAGACAGATTTATATCATATCCTGCCTGAGTCAACTGACTTCCCAACAATCGCAGAAAAGAGGAACGGTTGGTTCCATTGGCCGTTCCATAAGGAAAAATCGTCAAAATTTTAACCTTAGGAAATTGCTTGGACATCTCGCGGGCTGCAGCTTCAAAGTTATTTCGATAGGTTACGACACCTGCAATAAAGCAGATTGTTGTGTGACATGATTCTTCACAGGTGCTGTGGGAAGACAAGTAAGCTTCAACCTTCATTGATGATGCTTCTCCTTTTCATTTCGTATGATTTTACCATACTGATTAACCTCATAAAGTACAAGCAAACATGGCCTTATATGTATTTTCGCAAATGCAGAATATAAAAAAGCCAAGCCTGATTTCATTCATGGCTTGGCGTAAACATGTGGTCAAGTTCACTCTTTAATTTGCAGGCGGTATACTCTGAGGGTTATTAAACACATTATTAGGGTCGTACTTAGCTTTTATCTTCTTCAATCGGCCATAGTTTTTCCCGTAATAGACAGATCCTGAGTTTTTGATACCTTGGTCCGGAACATTGATGTAGGATCCTACAATATAGGGCTGCAGCTTTTTTCTTGTATTTCGCGCCAAAGCTATGTTTTTTGCAGCATGGGATGGCTTCACCCATGAACTGTTCCATTCCACATAAAACTTAGCGTTGCGCCAATAAAATGCGGTGGCTTTGGGTGAAAGCCGGCCGATCGCGCCGCCCCAGTTCAGGAAGAAGAATCCGGCTGGAGTTCCTCCCTCCGTTTTTTCCAGAAATTCGCGCATCACTTTGTAAGCTTTGTTCGGGAACGGCCGTCTGCTGAAGCCGCTGGAGAACTGGTTACTGTATTTTTGCGTCAACACGGGATCTGGTGCTAATAAAAACTTCGTGGCTTCCCTGTATGGAATATATCGAATGATCTGTTGAGTAGGTTTACCCACGCTGAGAATGGGTTCTAATTGCTTCATGGCTTCATTTTTGGAGCCCAGGTACAGACCCAGCATACTGACATTTCCGCCCTTTTTGGGACCAACATTTAATTCACTGCCCAGCTTGGTGCTGGCGTTCGGAGCCCAAACTTGCCACTTTTTCACGACTTTTTCAAACTGTTCCCATGGCCAGGTAACTCGGAATACAGTAGCTTTGGCGGGAGCTTTCAGTACTCGGAATTTATATTCGGTATATATGCCAAAGTTGCCTCCGCCCCCGCCTCGGGAAGCCCACAGAAGATCAGCATTTTGTTTATGATTCGCCCGCAGGATTCTCCCCTTGGCATCTACCATTTTGAGCTCAATCAGATTGTCGCTAATAAGGCCGGTCGTTCTTTGCAGCGGTCCAATCCCCCCGCCTGGTGTGATTCCCCCGATTCCCACCGTGGGACTGTCACCAAAGGGTGCGATATAACCTTGCCTTGCCAGCGTATCAACGATTCTTCCTACACGATTTCCTGTACCAACGACAACAGTGCCGCTGTTTTTATTTAACTGGATTTTCCGCAGGTCGCTGACGTCGATAACGATGCCCCCATTGACCTGAGAAAGATTAGGCTCCAGAGCATGTCTGCCGCTTCTCGGACGAATGGGAACGTTATTTTTTCTGGCCCATCGAATAGCATTGGCTACATCTTGAGTCTTTTGAGCGAACACAAACACTTTAGGGAATCTGTCCGTATGCGGATCCCAATTCTTGCGAGCGGCTTCATAACCAGGATCTCCTTTAAAAATTACTCGCCCGGTAAGTTTAATGCCTGATGTACCCATTCATCCAACTCCTTATCTTTAGCTAAACCTGTTTACCATCCACGAATTAGGCATGTTCCTTATAACGTATGTGGGATGATATCACCGCGTATAGGCTATTGGGAGAAAGAATTTAAATGAAAAAATCTCGTCAAGAACTTGGCCGCTTCCATCTTCTATCATACGGATTCGGTGGTTATCGATGAGAGCTCCAGGCTGCCTTCCGAATTCACGATTTTATATTTTTTCAATCTCCAGAACCTCTTTCGATGTTCGAACATCATAACTGTAGCCCATTACAGCAGCACTATACGTATCGGTAAAGTTATTAAGAATGGTTGCGGTTATCTTACCGGTTTTCGGATCCAGATGATCGACTTCACCGCCTAATGCCGAAGCCAGGAATCGAATAGGAACATAAAGATGGCTAATATACCATACCGGCTCACTTCCCATATCTACATCATGGCCGTCCACTTCCGCGATGCGGCTTCCCATATGTACAACAATACGTTTTTGATCTCGTTCCAGCACCGCTGTACGGTCATCTTCCATCCTCCAGCGCAGACCAGCTATACTGCCCAGTGCAAAAAAATTCCCGTACGTGACTCCATCTTTATAGAGCGTTTGATTTCTGTGGATACGGCCGTCTTCCCACTGTGTCTCCAGCACAACATATTTCTTGGCAGCAGCTTCAGTTACTTGAGCTCCCATCGGCACAATTGCAGACATCAACAGCATTCCGGCGGCTGCAAACTTCCAAACCTTTGTTTTCAACACCCAATCACCTGCTTCAGGAAAATTAAGGTGCTAAATTAGAAACGTTTCTGCTGCAGGAAATGCTGCATATCGAAATTCCGGTATCTTCAAATAGATATTTCAAGTCTGCACTATACCTGGAGCATCATATTGCTTAGAGGCATCATCCAGGATTAAAACCCAGTCATTTCCTTCAACTTGCTGTCCGGGCGGGTCGAATGAACTTATACCGGTATTTTGAAATGCACCAATGTATTCGCTTTCACCACTCCTCGGATTGAACCACCAGCCGGTAACTTCTGTACCTGAAATGGATCCCATGTTAAGCTCGAATGGACGTCCTGAATACGTATAGATCATTAAGCAGCTGTCTCCCCGCGTTGAGATCACATAATCATAACGCTGACCAGGATTTCCGTGAATAAGAGTCGGATCGGGAATCCGTTCGAAATAAGGCCGGGAGAGCATCAAGTTCTTAAGATATACCATTTGTGCAGCACCATCAGCATCCAGCGCTTCTGTCCATGATAAAGTGCACCCGTATGCTCCTGGCCTACCAATATCTGGATTGTAAAACTGCATGACTGCGTTATGTCCATAAGTGTGGCCGCATGCACCGGCGAAGACCGACCAGTACGCATAACGTCTCGCATCCTTCGCTTCCCAAAGCGGTTCATTAGCATCATGTAATCCGTGCGGAATCCCCTCATATGATGGCTCTCCATCCAAAGTCGGCTTTGCCGGTTCTTTATCATAATCAGCCTGTACATAACGCCAATTATCTTCTCCTATCCAGGCTGCCGGGTCTTCTCCCTTTAACTGATCGTACCGTCGATGACCGGATTGAAACATGTTGAAATCCAGCCAGTCTTTGTAATGAAACCAAGTAGAGGACTGCGTGCGACCGAAAGGGTGAAACGTCATAGGCTGATTAGGTGAAACTTCTCGAATCGCACAGGCAAGACTTTCCCATACATCCGTTCGGATGCTGCCTTTAATATCACCACCGATCAGCCATAAGATATGCGGATGCTTCTGATATCGTGCAGCCAGCCATTGCCCGTAGTTTCTGGCTGAATCGGCGTCTAATGCTCCTCCTTTCACAACACCTCCCCAGACTGGAACGAGAGCGACGTAGAGACCTTCTTCTTCGGCCATGGTGATGACTTCATCTGCATAATCCCAGAAGCTTCCGTTCGTCTCTTCTTGATTTAAATCAGGCGCTGTGAAATTTCCCTCTATAAAAGGACGCTTTCCGTATGCATTTGCCGATTCTGGATGATGAATGATCATGATCTGTATGACATTAAATCCTTTAACACGTCGATCCTTGAGGTATAATCTCGCTTCTTCTCTGGTTGTTCGGGTAAACAAAAGCCATGCTGTATCTGCCAGCCAAAAAAATGGAGACCCGTCTGTATGACGAAAAAAACGTCCTTTCCCGCACACTGACCATGGCCCATGATCCCAAGGCTTGATATTATTCATTATTCCCTATCTCCCTTCATAGAGGTTTACGTCTCTCTTCATGCATATGAATCACTCTTCTTTGCATCGAATACGGAGTGCGAAATATGGCCTGCCGGGGAGCGGTATGCGGCATGTACCTTGGTACGTGGTTTCCAGTGTCGTAATTGTCATCTTATGAGTATCAATCCAATCCACTATGAATTCCTTATCCTCCCGCAGCTCAAATTCCCGGTAACCCGGCTGATGTTGGCCATAGTAATACAGATAATACTCGTTCTCGATTCCCATCATCGGCGCATCTCGCGGAATGGAGAATGGCCTCAGCCCATTAGGTGCCTTGTCTACGATATCGCGTAGAAAGCCAATTTGATCTTTACTGCAGCCGAACAGAGCTCCTCCTTTCGCCCACCAAATTTCATCCTGTGGATGAAGATAGGTCTCACCATGCGTTGTGTATCCGCCCCGGGCAAAGCTTTCCCACACCCTATGGGTCATTTCGCCAGCACTTAAATTCCCCCATCGTTGAGGCAGATTGCCTTCGTAACCGCATTCATCTACGATCACAGGCTTTCCATATTGTTTTCGCCATTCAGTAACCAAGGTGACATCCCAATGCTGGATGCTGCAGTGGGTAATCTCGGGCCGGGTATGATCATACATGAAGATGCTTCCCGGCTCATACATTCCTGTTCCGTTATGAATTGAGAGTAAATGCTGGTGCGGATCTTCATTTGAAGCAATACTGATCAATCGGTCCCAATCACTCATAGTCATTTCTTTCATGAAATCATATTCGTTAGCCATCGCCCACCAGATATTGCGATAGGCAGAAAGACGGGCAATGGCATAACGTAAATATAGATCATCGGCCTTCGAACCCATTACATCAAAGCCCCAGCGCCCTTTATCATAGGGATGGAATAAAATAATGTCCGCTTCAATCCCAAGTTTCAGCAATGCCTCAATACACCGATCTAGATGATCCCAGAAAGCAGGGTTAAAACGGCTGGTATCAAAACCCTCTTGAGGTGCTCCTTCAAATGGGTAAAGCTCTGGTTCCTGAGCATTAAATGAATAGTTTTTGGGGAGCAGGCACATACGGATCTTATTAAATACATTGTTTTTAAGAGTTTGAAGCGTAGCTGTATATAATTCCTCGGGCTGATGGATCCAAGCATAGGCAGTCGTTCCAAATGGATGATATGGTGTGCTGTCGGCATAAGCAAATCGTTCATCATGCGTCACTCTAACAGGACCGTGATTACCGGATGAAGAGGCCGTACAAGTAAAGCTTCCAGTAACTCCATTTAATTCTATGCAGTCGCTGGATGTCTCGTATGTCCACTCTCCTATTTCATCAGGCATAAACCGAGCAGCATACTCTTCACGCCCTGCGTAAAAGCCCATCACCTTGACTTCTCGAGATTCATGATGGAACGTCACATTCCAGGTAATATCCACATAGGGATTTCCGCTATTCGGACCTTTTAATCGAAGTTCAAAACAGTCCCAACATTCGACGCTGTTCTTAACCGAATGGTTATTCAATCTCTAATAACATCCTCTCCGTATGCTTCTTCGAAACTAAACGTTTAGTAATATTAACTTCAATTTTATATGCATAATATGAGCTATCGCAGAGATTATCACTAAATTATGTAAATATCAATATTTCTCATGGAGACAAATAGCGATTTGGTCAATAATGTAGGATAGCTCATCAGGCATAGCGGTATAACCGGATTGCCTTTACGCAGTGGAGGCTGATCATACTTATAGCTTTCCTACAAAGTGAGCATACAAAAACTTAAAATAAAAAAACCCACCACTGCATTGATGGGTTTTGCGTTACGTTCAGCATCAAAAACCGGTAGGCTGTATTATTCTGACCATACTACTGCTTCTGTCCTCCTTGATAAATCGTCTCATCCTGAGAAACTTTAAAGCCTGCCGATTTAGCCTGCTCCAGCAGCTTAGCTGCATCATCCTGAGGTTTGTATCCAATGAGCTCTTCGAGATAATCAATATTATAGTAATTATCCGTATTGGCGGAGGTGCCGTAGAGATTCAAATACTTCATGTCATCATCTGCTTCAATACAGCACTTCGTCAGCTGCAGCATATCACGTTCCGAGATCCAGATATGTCCTGCTCGTTCTGAATGAGGACGGTCATCACCAGGAAAGTTACCGATCCGAATATTGATTGAGGAGATCTTATCTTGATCCGAATACAACCGGCCCAATAGTTCGATATAACATTTACTGAGACCATAAAAGCTGTCCGGCCGGTACGGATCTTCGGGATCCACCTTCTCATCCGTCTTGTAAAAACCGGTCGCATGGTTGGAACTGGCGAAAATGATCCGGCGTACCCCATTTTGCACGGCTGCTTCCATTAATTTGTAAGCACCGCTGACGTTTCCCTCCAACACTTTTCCGAGAAAATCACCTTCATCCTTAATCCAGGCAAAATGCAGCACCGTGTCAATACCTTGCGTCAGTTCCTGCAGCCGCGCTTCGTCCGTAATGTCCATCTCAACAATGCCCTGTTCGTCATCCTGCTGTTTATCTGCCCCGATAATGTCATACCGTTCATCCTGCTGCAGCCCTTTAAAAATCGTGTTTCCAATGGTACCTGCTGCACCGGTTAATAACAGTTTACGTTTCATCACTTCTTAAATCCCCTTTCTCAATTTAATTGTTACTTGATGTCCAGAGATTGATGTGTTGTTAGTAATTACCCGTTATGAGAAAGATTAATATACATTAATCATTTCGATCTCGCTAATTTCTTCCACTTGAACGCAATGTTCACTCTGGATTGGGTACTTTCTTCTGAATAAAAACACTGACCATTTCAGTTCTTAGTATTCACCCTTGATAACAAAGAACGAGCCCCGGATGGTTCCAGCCAATTTAGATTTTTGCCTTGCAAACTTAAACTTGCTCTCCAGCTCTTTGGGAATTTCCATCCCCTCAGAAAGCTTGAAGCCCACCGCCCTTTTTTTGTGGTCATCGACAGTATACATCACATTGACCACAAGACCATCCTCATAAATGACGTAAGCAAATTGAATATTCTCCACCAGGAAACGAGATGTCTCAAGCGGCTTCGCCTGAAATTCAATGTCCCGCTCTTTCTTAAGAATTGAAGTCACATAATCCAGCGTCTCCTGGCTCTCACTTGCAGGTTTCACCGTAAATTCATGCTTATATTTGTTCATGAAGTAGCGCGCTTCGTTCGCCCGTAACCCTGCAAGCGCTTCTGCGACCGGAGATGTTTCTAATCCAGCCGTTGATACATTTTTGAAATCTACAATACTTGACACAATCGTTCCTCCCTTAGTTCATGTTATTTCTTAATTACCGGAATCCACATTTCGCCATAGACCATTCCGTTTTTCTCTCCCATCACAACGGCTGCATTAGGTCCGCCAACATAGGCAGTGTCATTCAATTCTGGCAGAACTTGACCAAAGGCGATCCCTGTTAGCTGTTGTTCCAGTTCCTCAGTATTTCTGCCTTCTTCTTCAACGACAAGGTAATCTCCTTCCGGAAACTGGATAAGCCTAGATACATCCGGTAACGTCTCCTCTGTGATTACGCCTGCGTAATGCATCATTTTGTTGTTCACGGCTTCATTCACTGCAAAAATGTATTCGTTCTCCGCTGCGGCTTTAAGGGAATCCAGCCTTCCATCCTGCTTCACAGACTCCCAAAATCCTTCTTTCTCTACAATCGCATAATCTGCCATTTGTGAAACCACCTTTTCTAATTTTCAGTTTCAAATGATTTGTTTTTCAACTTGATAGGTCTATAATAAACGTTAATCATGTCAAAAAATGATACGATCGTTCGACAGCGATTCGTGATATCCGAGAGATTGAAGCCATGGGGATGCCGCTGGTCGCTGAGGTTGGAAGGGATGGCGGCTATTCGGTCATGAACAACTCTGTTCTGCCGACCGTGCGCTTTACCGACAATGAGATTAAAGCATTATTCATAGCCTTTATGGCTACGAGAAACCAGCAGCTGCCTTACCTGAAGAGCCGCCAGTCTTTGGCTGAGAAAATGGCCCTCCTCTCGGAGAATCAGCAGGATGACCTTGTACTGCTCAATCAGATTCTGCTGTTTGAGGGAACGAACCCCCATAACCCGGATCTGCTGGATCTGTCTGATCTCCCCCACCCCATGTTAGAGAAGCTCATCCAAACCCTTCTTACAGACCGCTGCCTGCGCCTCACTCTTCAGGAAGAGCAGGAACTGAAGACATATTCCTTGTATCTGATGCACCTTTATCGTGAGAAAAGTGTTTGGCACATTGAAGGCTTTGACCACCAGACCACGGCGATGCTCATGACCTATATTCATGTAAGCCATGCAGAAGAATTAACGGAGATCACCAATTGGCTGCTGTTCCTGGGTGAAGATATTTTCATCAAAGAGATGTCTCCTGAAGTCGCAGAAAGCCTGCAAGGAAGGTTCAGATTATACAGCTAACGACACCTCTTTTACCTAGACAAAGATTTATTAATATGTATATCTTCATTGGAGGTACAAAAATTATGGGAATCATGGAGAGATTGCAAACCGTCATTATTTTAGGGGCTGTAGCTTTTGGTTTTCTGATTGGACAGGTTACAGTCATTGAACAGCATGCAGATCTATTCATTGTTCCCTTTCTGCTGCTTATGCTGTACGGCCTGTTCTTAACCATCCCATTAGATGAAATTAAAAAGGCCTTTTTGAATGTGAAATTTCTAAGTGCCAGCACAGCGATCAACTTTATATGGACCCCCATTTTCGCCTGGGCATTGGGCGCTGTTTTTCTGGCAGATTATCCTGCCCTCTGGATCGGATTTATCATGCTGATGGTGACACCATGTACCGATTGGTACTTAATGTTCACCGGCATTGCCAGAGGGAATGTCGCACTTTCAACGTCTATTCTGCCAATAAACTTAATTCTTCAGGTTCTGCTGCTCCCTGTGTATCTGCTAATTTTCACCGGAACAATCTGGTCGATCCCTATAAGCACGCTGGTTGAGAGCATATTTGTCGTATTAGTTATTCCGTTTGCGCTGGCTCACCTGACACGATTTCTATTCAGAAAAAATACACCGGTGCTGTCGAAGAGACTCATTCCGTTCTTCTCTTCCGCTCAAATGATTTTCTTATCACTGGCCATCACGGCAATGTTTGCATCTCAAGGCTCTATTCTTATGGAAAACTTACATATCTTTTATATTTTGATCATTCCGGTACTGGTGTATTTTGTGATCAATTATATGGTAGGAGACCTGACCGGAAGGCTGATGAAGTTTCCACTTGCAGATAGGGTAAGTTTAAAACTGACGATACTTGCACGGAATTCACCGGTCGCCCTGGCTATTGCTGTAACAGCATTTCCGGATGAGCCTTTAATTTCGTTAGCGTTAGTCATTGGCCCTCTGATCGAGCTGCCTGTATTAGTATTGATATCTCAATTTATGATATTGACCCGAAAAAACGGATAAGCCGAACCGGACCGATCAGGCCAGAAGGTAGACTGTTTCTATCATAACGATTGGCTAAGCTGTTTGTAACGGTGACTCGCAGAAGGTTCTCGCCCTGCTGGAGATCCTGACCGATATCATAACGATAAGGGGCCCACATCCTTACCCCCTGTTCACGGCCATTGACAGACAATTGCATGATTTCATGGACAGATCCCAAATCCAGCACGGTACCTGCAGCGTGATTGGAATCATGAATATTGATTCGCTGTTCATAGGTAACGGTTCCAGAATAGTGCTCCATTCCTGCCCATTTCGTCCAAGAAGACAGTGAAGTTAAACTTCCTTTACATGGCCCGTCCACTACGAGCCACCCTGATGAAAGATCTAGTATCTCGCTTGATTCAAGCGGATCTACAGCAACAATCACACATTCCCGGCGTTCAATGTGGATATTCAATAATAGACCTTCTTCGGATTTCAGGACAGTGGCAGGAATGAAATCACCATCCCAGGGACGCCAAATTTCAGCACGACCCTCAACTTCAAGCTGAAGCTTGCCAGTGTAACCGCTCTCACCTTCATTCACGATAATATAGTAATACATATTATCTTTAGAAATATGACTAATTCTGATGTGCTCGGCTGCGGGATCCAGCTTCACCGGCCTGGAGATCACTTTCATCAGCTCGCTGAACACATCATCTGGGGTGCTCAGCTGGATCTGTCCAAAGTTTTTTGATTTACTGCTCGGATTAAACAGTTCCAGAACCAGACCGCCCTGCTCTACAAAAGACACAAGATGTTTCCATGTATCTTCAGATACCCGGCAGCTGTCTTCGATCAGGAGTGCCTTATACCGATAGCCTGCTATTCGAATTTCTCCATCTTTGATCGTGCAGGATGACAGCAAAACCTCCTCCAGGTAGTTAAACTCCACCTGCCCTTCATACAATGGTTTGACGATGTTCCAAGGCAGGCATGCAGCTCCTGCCAGAACAGCAACCTCGGCATGATTGACACTATCCGTCATGAGCCAGCTCATCCGCTTGATGTATCGCGAGAACCGGGCATATTCCGGCCACCATATATTATGGGGACCTACATCCGGCGGCCGCTCATCCCTGCGTTCTCCACGGATGGAATAGTAGAAAGCATGAGGAATGATCTGATTAACGCCTCGTACAAAAAGCCAGTCCAATATCCACTTCATATGGTCTGCACTAAGTGACCAGCCTCCGTCAACGCCGCATACACCGAAGCATTCATTCAGATTCCTGCGTTTAGCTCGATGACGCGCGGCGTCGGAAGAGCATTTCGCCATCGTGCTGTGCACACCAGTCAGAGATGTTCCATTCTCGGGAGCAACATATCTCCATACCACATCCTGTCCCGGGATATGAAAGTGCTCCAGCAGTCCGATATCATCACTTCCGGCCGGGTGACCTGTCAGTGCGATCCCATGGTGTTCACACCAGTCAGCCAGGGGTTTGTAATACGTTCGACCGAGCCGGCTGCGAATTACAGCTTCATAATGGTCTCTAATGGATGCGCTCAATTCTCCCCCCTCAAGCCACAACGCAGGTAAATCTCGCTCCCGGCCGCCGCTCATCAGGTATTCATCCATGAAACCGCGTGTCCATGGCTTTAGATGTTTCAGATGTCTGCGCCCCAGCAAATCCGGTTCATCCGTAAACATAGCTATCACGGTTGTGCCAAAATAAGAGCTCAAATGTTTATAATACGTTTCGTGTGTGATGGTTAAAAAGGCTTGAACGGCGTCCGGGTTCAGAAGGTCTGCAGCGGGCGGCGCACCCGGTTCACCATCGTCCTGTCCGGGATGGACCCCACGGATGGATCCTTTAGATGGCGTATCTACAAACATGAGGATATACCATTCTTCATCATCCGGCGGAGTGAAAGAAACCGTATGTTCAACCAGCTCAAGTATAACCGTGCTGTCCGGGTCATAGACGTTAGCAGCAAGTTTGCGGACGGCTTGTACAGATACCAACATTTCGCCAGGCTTCAGCCGTACAGTAAAATTTGAATGTGTCCCTGTTTCACATGGCATTTCCCGCATTTGCAGTCCCCGGCTCGCATAATCTGCATTCTGCTTCACGACCAGACCGCAGGCAGAGCCAGAAGGATACATGCCTTCATCATACAAAATGATAGACATCCCCAACACCTCTGCTTCTGCCACAACCGCTTCAACCAATGCCATATAGGCTTCTGACAAATAAGGTATATGGTCTGGCAGACCCATCCGGGGATGAATAACAACCCCGTTTACCTCTTTCGAATGGAAATCGCGGAGCTGCCGGATCAGCTCATCTTCCGTTAATTCATCGTTCCAGAACCAGAACGGAATTGGACTAAATTCTGCCGGTGGTTCAATAAACTGCTGCCGAAGCGTATTAAGCTCGAACATTCATGATCACCTCAAATCTACTGTAATATGTTCATTATCTCTCATAATTTGTAAAATGACAAAAGAAATAAGGAGCTCTAAGTAAAAGAGCTCCTTCATGTATTAATTAAAGCTAGCGGCTCATATCCACACAAGAGATCAGTCGCTGTTCAATATCTCCAGCGAGTTTCATTAATTCATTATTGTCCACAAGCCCGATCAATGCCGTAGGCTTCGGCATACCAATCTTGATGGTCCCGCCTTCTTCATAAACTGCGATTTTGCAGGGAAGAAAATAACCAACGAGTGCATTTTCAGACAGCACCTTTTGTGCTTCAACTGGATTGCAGACTTCCAGGATATGATATTCCATACCCAGCTCTACATCCTTCTCATGAAGCTTTTCTTTCATGTCCAGATGCCATAATACACCGAATTTTTCTGTTTTGAGGCTCTCTGTAAGATCTGCAATGACTTGTTCAATAGATTTATTCGTATCGACTGTATAATGAAACATGTAATTCAACTCCTGTCATCGTAGTATGTTTGGGTGCCTTGATTTATCCTTACCCTTACGATATCAGGTTAAACGATACAGTTTTTCATTTATATATCTCTTCTCGAAAACAGCTTGACACTGACAAGATATGAAACTAAGAACAGCAGCAGAATACCTGGATAAACGAACAGCGTTATCGGACTCTGCCACTGACTTTCTTCGCTTAACCAATGAATGAATTGGGCCGCTGGCTGAGCCAGGACAATTAGAGCAACCAGAAAAACAGCATTGATGACCGCTGCACTTTTATGACTCAAGGCATAGAATAATGGCATGTATACCGATATCAGCAGCAGGATGATTCCTATTGAAATGATAATATCGTTAAATGTGTAATTCGGTTTATCGAGCAATGGGAACAACCGAATAGTAAGCCAGTGAATTCCGAATGATGAAAAGACTGCGAATAACATGTAAGCGATGGCTGTCAAATACTTAGCCTTTACGATATGTTTACGATTTATGGGCAGCGTGATTAGAAAGCGATGGTTATGGTTTTTTATATCTACCATGGTTGCTAGCATGATGGAGCCAATAGCTGTATAAATCCCGACAAAGTACATTGACATGTCCATCCGTGGAATAAACACAGTACTAAATACAACAAGATATAAGATGACGATCCACTGCGAGCTTTTTAAAGCAATATAGTCTTTTCGAAGCATATTAAGCATGAACGGAAACTCCTTTAGCTGTATAATACATGATATCTTCCAGGGTGGGCTGCTCCAATAAAGCATGACTGCCAAACAATTCCTGCGCCCTGCTTCTATTATCTACCATGCCTTCGAAACCTACCGAAGTCTCGCGAAGACCGACAAACTCCTTTCGTATATCTGTGTCCAGCAGCTGCATCTCACCCTTCACGATCGCATAGCGTTCCAGCACTTCATCTTTCGCTTCATTAAAGATAAGTCTGCCGTTATGAATAAAGGCAGTATAGTCCGCTATACGATCTAAATCCGTAGTAATATGAGTGGAGAATAAAATAGAGTGGTTGTCGTTCTGCATCATATCCGCAAGCAAATCCAGCATCTCTCTTCTGAAAACCGGATCCAGACCAGACGTGGGCTCATCCATAATCAGCAGCTCTGCCTCGTGGGATAAAGCGATCGCCAGGGCGAGCTTGATCTTCATCCCCTTGGATAAATCCTGAACCCTCTTACTTGGAGACAATTGAAATTGTTCTAAAAAACTCTTGAACTTCTGATCATTCCAATGGCTATAAAACGGGGCAATCATTTTCCCTGTTTCCTTTATGGTCAGATGCTCATAAAAGAAGCAATCATCGGACACGATACTGATCCGCTGCTTGATGTCAACTTCTTGTTCAGGCATTGAATTCCCGAGAATCCGGATAGTGCCCGCGTCCGGTGTAATCATGCCGAGAATCATTTTGATCAGCGTACTTTTCCCAACGCCATTTGGACCAATAAGTCCTGTGATATAACCTTTTTTAAAGTTCACTGACAAGTTGTCCATCGAAAACAGAGGGTATGATTTACACAGATTGTTGATTTCAATCGCATTCATGTTGGCTCCTCCTCTAACATCAATTTCAAGTGATCCAATAATTCCTGTTGACTCATACTTAGCGCCTGGCTCTCCCGTACAATCTCCATCATCTTCTCTTCTAAACGTTTCATTCGCTGCTCCCTTATGAAATCCTGATTTGCGCCAGATACAAAACATCCTTTGCCGACCACGGAATCAATGAGTTTTTCTTTCTCCAGCTCTTCATAAGCGCGTTTAGTTGTGATCACACTAACCTTCAGATCCTTAGCAAGCTGACGGATAGAGGGAAGATTGTCACCTGGACGCAATTCACCGTTTAGAATTGACTGTCTAATTTGATTTAAAATCTGAATGTATATAGGATCTGTTGACGCGTTAGATAATATAATATTGATGATATTCCCTCCTCACGATGCTCATATGCAGGATGTATAGTGTGTATATATACTATACACACTATACATAGTTTGTCAAATATATAACCTAAAAAAGCCGCCCTGCGGCGGCTGTTGAATCATAGCTTGAAAACTTTTAGTTCCCGGTTTCAGCAAAGGTCTTGATGCGCTCTGCAATCTGGTCACGGATCCTTTGAAATACTGACCACTTCTCTTCTTCAGTGCCCTGCGCTTTGGCAGGATCATCAAATCCCCAGTGCTCGCGGCGAACATGTGGAGGCGTCATCGGACATTTGTCTGCTGCATCCCCGCAGAGTGTAACAACAAAGTCGGCATTGTTTAATAGTTCCATATCAATGACATCTGAGGTTTGGTTCGTAATATCCAGTCCTGCCTCGTGCATGGCTTTAACCGCATTGGGGTTTAAGCCATGAGCCTCGATACCGGCACTATAAACATTCCATTCCTCACCCAGATATTCCTTGGCCCATCCTTCGGCCATTTGGCTGCGGCATGAATTGCCAGTACATAAGAAGTACAGCGTCTTTTTTTCCATTGAATGATCTCTCCTGTTCTTGTCGCTTTAATTAGAGTACGGTTAACCAGATATACAAACCTAAAAGGGTAATGAATAAAGTTGGTATGGTTAATATCATTCCTGTCTTGAAATAGGTACCCCAGCTGATCTTCACACCTTTGGTGGAAAGGACATGAAGCCAGAGCAGCGTAGCCAGGGAACCGATCGGCGTGATTTTGGGACCGAGATCAGATCCGATGACATTGGCATAAATCAGAGCTTCACGGATCGCTGCTGATGTGGTAGTTGCATCAATCGCAAGTGCATCAATCATCACAGTCGGCATGTTATTCATAACAGAGGACAGGATTGCAGCGATAAAACCCATGCCCATTGCTGCCGCAAACAGTCCCTGATCTGCTATACTCTGTATGACGTCTGCCAGCAGATCCGTGAGACCGGCATTTCGCAAGCCGTATACAACGACATACATGCCGATAGAGAAAAATACAATTGCCCATGGCGCACCTTTGAGCACTTCCTTGGTCTGCACGGCAGGACTTTTACGAGCCATAAGCAGGAAGAAAATTGCGATAAACCCGGCTACAATCGATACCGGAATGCCGACAAATTCACAAACAAAGTAACCCACCAGCAGTATACTTAATACGATCCAGGATAAACGAAACATGGCCGGATCCTGTATAGCGGATGAAGGCGGTTTGAGCTGTGTCCCATCGAATTTGTGCGGGATGCTCTTTCGGAAAAACAAGTACAGTACGAGAATACTTGCTGCCAGTGCAAATAAATTAGGTACGAACATCCGGCTGGCGTATTCAATAAATGTAATCCCAAAAAAGTCGGCGGATACGATATTCACTAGGTTGCTGACTACTAGGGGCAGCGACGTGGTATCTGCTATAAAACCGCTGGCAATAATGAAAGGGAAAATTTTCTTCTCATCAAGGTTTAATGCCCTTACCATGGCAAGCACGATTGGCGTCAGGATCAAAGCAGCTCCATCATTGGCGAAAAAGGCAGCCACAACGGCCCCAAGCAGTGATATATACACGAACATTCGTATACCGCTTCCCTGCGCCAGCTTTGCCATATGAAGGGCAGCCCATTCGAACAAACCTATCTTGTCCAGAATCAATGAAATAATAATGATCGCGATAAATGCGAGCGTAGCATTCCACACAATCTGGGTGACATCCCATACATCTTGAAAATCCACCACGCCAACAAGGAGCGCCAGGACTGCCCCGCCACAGGCCGACCATCCGATCGAAAGATTTTTAGGCTGCCAAATGATCAGTACTAAAGTAATTAAAAAGATAATGCTGGCTAAGACAACAGAAAACAACGTTCATTCCTCCATTTTTGTCACTATTACTGTAGACCATTGCATATGGACACTCTGCCAAACCAGTTAGTCGCAATCACAGTTGATTTCCTTATTCATTGATGACAGCACTTCCTGTGAGCTTGGGATCTCATTCAGTACCGCCCGGATATAAGGTTTATCATCTATGTTCAAAGAATAATAAACCCACTGGCCGCGCCTAGATTCACTCACGAGACCTTGCGATTTCAGCTTTCTCAAGTGCTGGCTGACTGCTGGCTGTGACATGTCAAACAAATCTACAAATTCACAGACACACCATTCTCGATCAGTAAGGAGCGCTAATATGGTGAGCCTGGTTTTGTCTCCAAGTAATTTGAGCTTATCAGCAATCTCATTGATCTGTTCCAATGCCTTGACTCCTCCCCCATTACATAAATATATAATTGAATGCTTATATATAATAATCTTTATTCTGATTGATTTCAAGCATAAAAACAGAACGTCCAGCACCAAACATATTTACGTCTAGGCTCCTGTTGCTGCTCCGAACAAAGGCTCACGAGCCCCATTTCTGATGTATGTTATTTTTGTGTGTTCAGTTCCGAGGGTGTCCAGCTTCATGCTGACGGTTTAAACCACGAATAACACGTGTAATACTATTGGTATACCACATTTCAAAGAGGTGAATTCAAATGAGTCATGTAACGGATCATCAAGAAGCGATAGAGAAAGTAAGGGAATTGATCAAGGATATTGATACAGCGATGCTTACGACCATTTCGGATGATGGTTTAGTCTCACGCCCAATGAAAACCCAGGATGTCGAATTTGATGGAGATCTGTGGTTTTTAACCAAAAAAGATACCAGCAAATTTCATGAAATACTCCATAATCGTCAAGTGAATGTGGCGTATGTGGATAAATCATATGTATCGATTCGGGGTAACGCTGAACTCGTAGACAGTCCCGAAAAGATCAAGGAATTCTGGAATGCGGCATATGAAAAACTGCTGGATTGCAATTATGACGATCCAAGTCTGGTTCTTATTAAAGTAAAAGCCGACACTGCTGAATATTGGGACTCCAGCAACAAATTTAAAATGATGTCCTTTATGTTCCGCAGACTGATGGGAAAAGATGCCGATGATTCCGAGATCAACAAAGTGGTTGATTTGCCATAACACAATATAGCACGGGGCCGTACCTAAGATCTGAGATCTGTTGGGACGGCCCCGTTTTAATTGATTATTGCCAACAAAGGTCTATATGTAAGCTACAAACTCACTGACCGGCTTTCGGTATCCGCGCGGCCTTCTGCTCTCTTCCTTCTCTTTCCCTACCGCAACCAGCATGACAACCTCATAGCCTTCTTTTACGTTCAACAAGTTCTTGATCTGGGCAGGATCAAAGCCGATCATCGGACAAGTGTCCCATCCTTTTTCCTTAGCCGCCAGCATGAACAGCATGGCAGATAACGATGCGTTTCGTATCGCTTCTTCTTTTTGAAAAGCTTCGCCTTGAGCTTCATAGAACGAAATCGTCTCATCAGTGATTTTATTGTACTCTTCTTCCGTGAGCGCTCCCAGCATTTTCAAACCCATATAAATCTCAGACACTTTCGTGTACGCTTTCATATTTCCCAAGACAGCAACAACAGCTGAGGCAGATGAGACTTTAAATTGTCCAAAAGCAGCTTCTTTGACTTGCTCCTTCACGGCGGGATCCTTCACCACAATGTAGCTCGCATGCTGCAAGTTAAATGCAGAAGGACTCAGCTTCACCAGGTCAAAAATCTCATCCAGTTCTTTTTGTGTAATGGGATGGTCTGCTAAAAAGTTATTCGCGGACCGTCTCTTTTTTACAATTTCTGAAAACTCCATGATGATCGCTCCCTTGAACTATCAAATATAAAACTTTAGACCTACAAAAAATAGTATACAGGTAAATAGTAACATTAAGATAGTATATTTTATTAAAAAAAAGCCGCGGGATCCGCGACTTTTGAAGGATATAATCTAACATGAAGACCATAGTCCGCTCTATAAAAGGAATAAAAACAATATACCGGCTGCAAAGCAGTAAATTGAAAAGTACTTCAGATTACCTTTAGCCATAATATTCATTAACCATCTCATGGAGAAGTATGTGGTGATCAATGAGGCAATAAATGCGATCAAATAGGGAACCGCCAGTTCAGAAGGACCAGGATCACTGGCAAAGTCAGAAACACCTAATATAATGCCTCCAAAACTAATAGGAAGATACAGCATAAATGAAAATCGCAGCGCGGTTTCTTGTTTCATGCCGACCGCAATGGAAGCTATGACGGTTGCTCCGGACCGGCTGATTCCAGGAATGAGTGCCACTGCCTGAGCTATACCCACAATGATGGCATCTTTTACTGTCAGGTCACCGTCCTGTTTACGTCCCCGGAAGTTTCTGATCAGCCAAAGTGCAGCACCTGTGAACAACAGTGCAATACTGACCATATACACAGAAGAGAAAATTTGTTCTAATTGACTTTTAAACAGTATGGCCCCAATTCCAGCTGGAATCGTGCCGATAATAATATACACACAGAACATAAAATCAGATCGATCTTCAGCATTACGATTTCTGATATATGATAAAGCTGAGCTTACAAGCCGTATGATATCTTTCCTGAAAATAATCATAATTGCAAATAACGATGCGGTGTTCGTCAATATTTCAAACGTCAATCCTGGCTGCTTCAGTCCCATAAGGTTTTGTACAATGATGAGATGTCCGCTTGATGAAACCGGTATGGGCTCCGTAAACCCCTGCACAAATCCCAAGAACAAATATTTGAACCACAGTATCCAATCCATTTCTCCAGCTCCTGCTCTATATAAGGTATCTTAGTGAATATCCCGTTTCTTAAAGTTGCCCCCGCGAACCTCGGAAACATCAGAAATGACAACAAAGGCGCTCTCATCAATATCCTTGATGATCGAAAGCAGTTTGTTTTCTTCCATCCGGTTGATTACACAATTTAAGATTTCAGACTTTTCATTCGAGAACCCGCCACGTCCCGGCGTGTAGGTGACATTGCGTCCCAGACGTGACTGGATCGTATCCCCGATTTCCACAGACTTATTGCTGACAACCTGCACAGATTTCGATTTTTCCAAACCGACTTGAATAATATCGATTACATTCTTCGCGATATAATAGGTCAGTGCCGAATACAGCGCGCTTTCCAAACCGTAAATAAAGCTGGCACCGATGAAGATGAAGGCATTGATGAACAAAATAATATCTCCTACAGAAAAAGGGATGTTACGTGACAGCAGTACGGCAAGCACTTCTGAACCATCCAGTGCGCCCCCGTTACGAAGGACAATGCCAATGCCAATACCCAGCAGCAATCCACCGGACAAGACGATCAAGAGCGGGTCTTCAGGACCGAGAATTGTTTTTACATGATGCAGGACAACCGTAGACACCGACAAAGCCGCAATACCAATGATGCTCATGATGGCAAATGTTCGGCCGACCTGTTTATAGCCCAGAAAAACGAACGGAATATTCAAGACGAACAGCAGCACACCCAGCGGTAATCCAAATAAGTGGGAGCCCATAATACTGATGCCTGTGACGCCGCCATCAATTACCTCGTTTGGAATCAGCACGGCCTCTAGGCCGTATCCAGCAATTACCGCGCCGATGACGATCATAATGATCTTGCGGATGTTTTCAATACGTTTAGACTTTTTCATATTTCTCTCCTTGTTTCTCTATATGTACGTAAATCATGAAGTCCTTCATGATTCTGCATCATTTAATCTAACATAAATCTTCACGTGAAAGAAAGTTCAGCTCATGAACATCTATGCATCTGGGACAAATTAGGCATAAAAAAGGCAGCCTTTAAGTTAAACTGTACCCCTTGTAAAGGACATTTTAAAAAAGGTTAGGATACGTGAAGAAGCTGTTGCCTGTATGTTGCAGGCGGCAGCTTCT
>NZ_JABBPN010000027.1 GCF_012933385.1 Paenibacillus lemnae | reverse complement strand
ACAACCGCCCTAGGAAATGCCTCGGCTGGAAGTCTTCTCACCAATCGTTCATGGACGAGGTGTCGCGCTTAGCTTGACAATCTGTCATCAGATAAAAATAATTTGTTTTCAAATGAGCTTTACGATAACATAGGTGTAAAACGTTGCCGCTTATTTTGTCGAACTTAAAGAAGGCAGCAAATTTGGAATGGAGGGAGTCGGCTTGGGAAAAACCATGGCAGAAATGCAGCAAGAGGTTGATGCTTACATTTCTCAGTTCAAGGAAGGTTATTTCAGTCCCTTGTCCATGATGGCTAGAATGTCCGAAGAGGTCGGTGAGCTGGCCAGAGAAGTGAATCATCGCTATGGTGAAAAACCGAAGAAAGCGGATGAGGAAGAGAACTCCATTGAAATGGAACTCGGCGACATCCTGTTCATCACCCTATGCTTTGCCAATTCTCTCAATATTGATCTGGCAGAAGCGCATAACAAGGTGATGCACAAATTCAAGACACGGGATGAAGGACGCTGGACGAAAATAAACACCGAATAGGCTCCTATTACATATGCTGTACCAAACCCGCTTAAGGGGGAGGGACAGCCAGTGAAGGATAATCCATATATTCAACATGCATACCGATGCATCCTGCAGAATGATTTTGAAGAGGCGATCCGCTGGTTCAAGGAAGCAATTCAATCTGATCCGGGAGACGCGGAGATTCATTATAGATGTTCGATCACTTATGGAAGAAGCGGGAAATTGGAACCCGCTGTATTTCATGCTGAGAAAGCTGTGGAGTTACATCCGGATCATGAAGGATACCAGCTGCATTTACATCATGTAAAAGCATTGCAGCTTGTACAGCAGGCCAGAAAGCTTGTAGAGAACAAAATCCAACCTGCATCTACGGATTTATACCTTGCGGCCCAGCTGTTAAAATCCGCTGTATCGATGGATCCCTTGGATCCCGAAGCTTATGTATGGCTGGCTTTGGTGTATACAGAGCTGAATGAGCATCCGCTTGCTATTTCCACCTTAAAAGAAGTGATAGGCCTATATCCTCAGGAGAGCGGTTTGCAGCACTTGATGGAAGAACTTAAACAACGATTAAGACAATATTTGCAGGACTCATAAGTTGTATTTCATGGACCGGAGGGATTACGATGTCGAAACGTATAAAAGTGACCGTTGTCGGTGCGGGGGGCCGTATGGGCAAAGAAGTTGTTAAATTGGTGCTGCAGGATGATGAGCTGGAGCTTGCCTCTGCCGTCGGATTGAGCGACAGCGGGAAGGATGCCGGTGAATTGGTGGGACTCCCTTCTTGCGGGATCACGGTAACCTCTGATTTAGAGATGGCATTGGTGGAGAGCAAGCCGGATGTGATGGTTGACTTTACAAATCCTCAGTCGGCGTATGACAACACAGCTTTGGCTATTAAACACGGGGTTCGTCCGGTAATGGGGACGACCGGTTTCACACCAGAACAAATCGAAGATCTGGACAAGCAGTGTCATAGCCGGGGGATTGGCGGACTGATCGCGCCGAATTTCTCCATTGGAGCAATACTGATGATGAAATTCGCGGCCCAGGCTGCGAAATATCTCCCGCATGTAGAAATCATTGAAACCCACGGTGATCAGAAACTGGATGCTCCTTCGGGTACTTCCATTAAGACGGCTGAGCTTATTGCTGCGAACCGTGAAGAGCTGCGTCAGGGTAATCCTGCTGAAGAAGAAGTCATTGAGGGTGCCAGAGGCGGCTATTATAATGGATTTCGGATCCATAGTGTCCGTCTTCCGGGTGTGTTTGCCCAGCAGGAAGTTATTTTTGGCGGCTTCGGACAAAGTTTGAAAATACGTCATGATTCGTATGAACGGGCAGGATACATGCCAGGCGTAAAAATGGCTGTTCAGAAAGTAATGGAATACACAGGGATGATTTACGGCTTTGACCATTTTATAGAGTAGAGAAAGAAGGAGAAAACCATATGATGCAGATTGCTTTTATTGCCCACGACCGTAAAAAAGAAGAGATGGTGAACTTTGTTATCGCTTATGAAAAAGTGTTCCAGGGTCACCAGTTGTATGCTACAGGTACCACAGGCACCAGAATAATGGAACAGACGTCACTGAAGATTGAACGGTTTGCCTCCGGACCACTGGGAGGAGACCAGCAGATCGGTGCTTTGGTTGCCAAGAACGAGATGGATTTGATCATCTTCCTGCGTGATCCCTTAATGGCCCAGCCGCATGAACCGGATATTAATGCGCTCCTTCGCTTGTGCGATGTACAGGGCATTCCTCTTGCGACGAACATTGCAACTGCTGAAGTTCTGGTGAAGGCATTGAATCGTGGAGATTTGGGCTGGCGTGAACTGGTGCACAAATATAAGCCGGGCGTTGACCAATGAGTTCAGAATCACAAAAGCTGGATATATTGATCTTCGGCGCACATTCAGACGATGCAGAAATTGGAATGGCCGGAACGATCGCCAAACATACACAAGCCGGATTATCGGTAGGCGTTTGTGATTTGACCCGTGCCGAGATGTCCTCCAACGGCACAGTGGAGAATCGGCAGATGGAAGCTAAGGCAGCTGCCCGTGCTCTGGATTTGAAAGTACGCTGCAATTTAGAGCTGGATGACCGCGGGCTCTGGATGACTGCGGAGCATGTCGAAGCTATCGTCAAGGTCATCCGAACGTATTCACCTTCAATCGTGTTCGCTCCCTATTGGGAAGACCGCCATCCTGACCATGTTGCTTGCAGCAAACTGGTGGAGGAGGCGGTCTTTAATGCCAAACTGCGCCGGTATATGCCGGATTCAGCAGCTGTAAGAGTGGAACAGTTATATTTTTATTTCATCAATGATCTGGGCAAGGCGGATCTGATTGTGGATGTAACATCCCACTATGAACAAAAAGTGCAGGCTCTTTCGTGTTACAGATCTCAATTCGAAAAAAATGATCCTGATTCTGTATCGACACCGCTTACGGAAGGGTATATTGAACGTGTACGGGCTCGTGATTCGCTGCTGGGACAGCGAAGCCTGATTCCTTATGCAGAAGGCTTTGCCTCCAAGACACCGTACACCGTCCGTTTATTTGGCAGCCATACAGAAGCGTAATTACAGGTACATACGCTGTGCAAACAAAGGAGGTTTCCCTATGAAACAGAAGCCGCTTAAAATCGGCATCACTTGTTATCCCTCATTGGGTGGATCAGGTGTCGTGGCGACTGAACTGGGAAAGCTCCTTGCGGAGCAAGGGCATCAGGTGCATTTTATTGCGCACAGTATTCCGTTCCGTTTAGGGGCTTTTCATAAAAATATATTTTATCACGAGGTTGAAGTTAACGATTATTATGTGTTCCGTTATCCGCCGTATGACCTGTCGCTTGCGACCAAGATGGCTCAGGTGGCCAATATGCAGCAGCTGGATGTCATGCATGTTCACTATGCGGTTCCTCATGCAGTATGCGCATTTTTGGCGAAGCAGATGGTCGGAGACCAGCTTAAAGTCGTCACTACACTGCATGGCACGGATATTACCGTGCTGGCACAGGATGAATCTCTCAAGGATCTCATTCGTCTCGCGATTAATGAAAGTGATGCTGTTACCGCCGTTTCTCAAGACCTGATCCGGGAAACGCGTGAGGTGCTGGACATCAACCGGGACATTGATTTAACTTACAATTTTGTTGATCCTCGGATTTACTACCCTAGAGATTCGGCTTCTCTGCGGCGTGATTATGCGGAACCCGGAGAGAAAGTATTAATGCACATTTCCAATTTTCGTCCTGTCAAAAGAGTTCAGGATGTAGTGGATATATTTGAACGTGTGAATAAGGCCTTACCCGCCAAGCTGCTGCTGGTCGGCGAAGGACCTGATCTTCCAAAAATTCAGTGCCGCATCAAGGAACTGGGTCTGGAAGACAGGGTGCATTTTCTCGGCAAACAAGATGAAATCGCTCATGTGATTTCCATGGCTGATGTGCTTCTGCTGCCTTCCGAGAAAGAAAGTTTTGGTCTCGTATCGCTTGAAGCCATGGCCTGCGGCGTTCCGACTGTTGGATCTATGGCTGGGGGGATCCCTGAGCTTGTGACTCACGGTGAAACGGGATTTTTGGCGTCGATTGGAGATAGTGCCAAAATGGCAGAGCATGCCATCCATCTGCTCAGCAACGAAAAGCTGGCTTCAGACATGAAGGAAGCTTGCCTGAAGCGGGCCACATCAGAATTTTGCAATGAACGAATCCGCAGTGAATATGAACAAATTTATTACCGGGTATTGGGACGGAAAGCGAAGGAGCCACATCCTGCCTGTCGCTGAAGGGAATGGCACCTCTTTCCGCTGATTTGAACGGTTTAAAGGAACAGGAGACCCATGGCAGAACATCGTGAAAGTATAAATTGGAAGCATGCTGATCCTCTATTGGTGTCGGGCAGTGTCCAGGTAATCAAAACCATTCTTGAGAACGGGTATGAAGCCTTTTGGGTGGGAGGATGCGTCAGGGATGAATATATGGGCCGTAACGTCAGTGATATTGATATTACGACCTCAGCCCTGCCTGATGTGATAACCTCTCTTTTTGATCGTGTCATTCCAACAGGAATTCAGCACGGTACGGTAACTGTACTGGCAGAAGGCCAATCCTATGAAGTAACCACCTATCGTGTGGAAAGAGGAAGCGATGATCATCGACATCCTGCCGAAATCGTATTTGTAAATGAAATTGAGAAAGATCTTCGCCGTCGTGATTTTACGATGAATGCCATGGCGTTGGGTTTGGAAGGGCAATGGGTAGATCCATTCGGTGGACGCGATGATATTGATAAAGCGCTGATTCGTTGTGTAGGGGAAGCCAAGGTCCGTTTCCAGGAAGATGCATTGCGCATGGTAAGGTGTATACGTTTTGCTTCTGTGTTCGGTTTTATGATTGCTAAAGACACTTGGAACGGATTGCTGGAGGTTAAAAAGACATTAGGCTGGATTGCTATGGAAAGAATTCGCAGTGAGCTGGATAAAATGATGTCTGGACCGGACCCGCTGCGCGGACTGTCTCTGATTAAGGAGAGCGGATTGCACCTGGAGATGAAGGTGCCTTTTCCATATCAAGATCAGGAGCAGGATGTTTCCTTTATCAGAGCGATTCAAGGTGTATCGGCAGATCAGCCGGATATCCGCTGGGCTTTACTGCTGATGGGCTGTAAAATATCAGCAGCGGAAAGTTCAGATCTCCTGCGAAAGTGGACCTTTTCCAATCGGCGCAGGGAACTGATCTTGGGTCTGGTGAAGTTCCAGGAGGCATGGGACTATTCCTTGAGAGAAGCACAGCCTGATGCTGATCGGGTGCTTTGGATTCAACTCGTTCTGCAGATGGGGGTTCCTGCAGCGGAAGCGTGGCTGCAGCTGCAGGAAGGTATCCGGAGTACGGGGGGGACCGCACTTGTCCAGATCGAGGATGCGAGGGTTTGGCTTAAGGGAATGCAGGTCAAGAGTTTGAAGGAATTGGCTTTGACTGGTGATGAGCTGTTGACATCCGTAAATCGCAGAGGCGGACCGTGGATGAAGGGGCTGCTTTCTCATCTGCTGTTTCAGACGGCAGCCGGTTATATGCAGAATGATGAAACAGTTTTGATTGAAGAAGCGAAGCGGGTGATTCAAGATGAAGGAATATAAACAAGATCCTCTGCTGGATATGTTCCGGCAAAGTCCGGATCAATTTCTATCCGGTGAAGAGATTAGCCGTAAACTGTCAATCAGCCGGACAGCAGTGTGGAAGCAGATCAACAAGCTTAGACAGGCCGGGTACGAATTTGAAGCCCTGCCGCGCATGGGATACCGGATCACAGAAACCCCGATGCCGCTGGATGAGCACATGTTGGCAGAACGATTAAAGTCTCAAAAATTTGGGCGCAAGCTTCATATATTATCGACTACGGAATCGACTCAGGAAGATGCCAGGCTTTTGGCAGAACAAGGAGCCTCTGAAGGTACTGTTGTTCTGGCAGAGGAGCAGCGAAGCGGCAGAGGGCGCATGGGCAAGACGTTTTATTCACCATTCGGGAAGGGAATCTTTATGAGTATTATCCTGAGGCCCGAGCAGCCTGTCCATTTGGTTCAGCAGCTTACCTTGTTATGCGGTGTTGCCGTTCAGAAAGCGATTGAAAAAACAACAGGACTCAAAGCCGGCATTAAATGGCCAAATGATGTACTGATTGGTTCTAAAAAGGTGTCCGGAATCCTTTTGGAATCGAAGGCTGAAGATGATGCAGTACGATACTGTATAGCCGGACTGGGGATTAGTGTCAATATTCCTGAGGAGGGCTTTCCGGATGAATTAAAACCCATTGCTACATCTTTAAAAGTTGCAGGAGGCCGGTCCGTGGATCGGAATGAATTGATTGTCTCTACACTACATGAGCTTGAATATCTTTACGAACTCTATAAAGAGCAGGGTTTTCAAATCATAGCCGATATGTGGGAGGCTTCTTCCGTAACACTTAACCGAAGAGTAGCAGTACATACACCTCGAGGGATAACCGAGGGGACAGCATCAGGGCTTCATTCATCCGGGGCACTCTTGATCCGCAGAGATGATGGAGAATGGATGCCTGTGTTCTCTGGAGAGATTCGTGTTGTGCCGCTGGATAAAGAATAGTGAAAATTTACTGTGGATTTGTTATACTTAAGAAGTAAAGGCGGTATCTGAAACTAAGAACTGCACTTTATCATTCTTATTATGATTAAATCATTAAACTGCACAGCCGGTTACGTGGATTCTGCTCTGAGCCGAAAGGACCGAGACAGAAGGGACGATCGCGAGTGACTCTTTTTTGCCTTTCGGACCTTTTTAGCGGTACAGCTAAAAAAGGTTTTTTTGTTGTGTTTATACAAAAACTATAGGAGGCATGGTGTCGCATGGCAGGTAAACAACCTTTAAATATTATTAAAATTCAAAATATGAAGCATGAACGCACCCCGATCAGCATGATCACGGCCTATGATTATCCATCTGCCCAACTGGCTGAAGAGGCTGGTGTAGATATCATTCTGGTAGGAGATTCTCTAGGAAATGTTGTTCTTGGCTACAATTCTACAATCCCTGTGACGATGGAGGATATGGTATATCACACCCGCTCGGTTGCCCGCGGTGCGGAGAATACATTCATTGTGGCAGATCTGCCTTTTATGACATATCACGGAAGCCTGGACGAAACGCTGGGCAATGTACGCAAACTGATGCAGTACGGGCATGCCCATGCTGTTAAATTGGAGGGTGGAGCCGAGATTGCAGATACGGTCAAGCATATTGTGCAGGCGGGAGTGCCGGTGCTGGGTCATATCGGTTTAACGCCTCAGTCCGTGAACCAGATCGGTGGATACCGGATTCAAGGTAAAGATGAACAGGATACTGCTCGCTTGATGAGGGACGCCAAAGCATTGGAGCAGGCAGGGGCATTTGCCGTCGTGCTGGAGCTGGTAACCGAAGAGGCTGCCGCTTCCATTAGTGAAGCACTGAGCATCCCGACGATCGGGATCGGGGCGGGCCGTGCCTGTGACGGACAGGTTCTGGTATATCATGATGTTCTGAAATACACGTCTTCATACCGTGAGAAAAAATTCGTGAAGAATTATGCAGATGTCGGAGCCTTGGTAAGGGAAGGCATCTCGCAGTACGTGCAGGAAGTGAAAGAGCGTTCATTCCCGGCAGAAGAGCATGTGTTTGCAGGCAGCTCAGGGACTTCGGGTTCCACCCCTGGACTTTACGGACATTCCAAGGATAAAGGTGAGTCATAAATGAAAGTCATAAGAACGATAGATGAGCTTCGTTCAGAGCTGGCAGACGGCCGTTCTTCTGGAAGGGGGCCTGTCGGTTTCATCCCGACCATGGGGTACCTGCATGAGGGTCATGGCAGCTTGATGGAACTGGCGCGCAAACAGTCAGGGACGGTAGTTGTGAGTATTTTTGTGAATCCTATTCAATTCGGACCGGGAGAAGATTTCGAGACCTATCCTCGAGATGAGCAGCGTGATTTGAGCTTTGCGAAATCAAAAGGGGTAGACATCGTGTTCCTTCCTTCTGTCAACGAGATGTATCCACAGCCTACAAAAACCAAAGTGTCAGTATCTGAGTTGACTTCTCTTTTATGCGGGGCTTCCCGTCCAGGACATTTTGATGGCGTAACAACGGTAGTTAATAAATTGTTCAACATCGTGAAACCGGATTTTGCCTATTTCGGCATGAAAGATGCGCAGCAGGTTGCAGTCATTGAACAAATGGTGCGTGATCTGAATCTGGATGTGAAGATTGTTCCATGTCCCATTGTCAGAGAAGCTGATGGTCTGGCGTTAAGTTCCAGGAATGTATATTTAAACGACGAAGAGCGAATGCAGGCATTGGTATTGTCCAAGTCGTTACAAGATGCTGTTGATGGCATGCATAAAGGGATTCTTACAACAGCAGGAGAGGTAAGGGAACAGTTGACGTCAGCCATTTCCAAGGCGCCTCTTGCAGACATCGATTACACAGAAATTCTACAGTTCCCTGATCTCGTAAGTATCCCTGATGATGCGGAACTTGAAACCATCGAGAATGCTATCATTTTGGCACTCGCAGTGAAATTTGGGGAAACCCGATTGATTGATAATATATTATTTCAACCGAAAGCAGGTGCATGACATGTTTAGAACAATGATGAAATCCAAAATACATCGTGCCACCGTCACAGAAGCCAATCTGAATTATGTCGGAAGTATTACCATTGATGAAGATCTGATGGATACTGCTGATTTGCTGGAGAATGAAAAAGTTCAGATCGTAAACAATAACAACGGTGCAAGGCTGGAAACTTACGTTATTAAAGGGCG
The DNA here is from genome assembly GCF_012933385.1 of Paenibacillus lemnae. Lineage (GTDB taxonomy): Bacteria > Bacillota > Bacilli > Paenibacillales > Paenibacillaceae > Paenibacillus_AQ > Paenibacillus_AQ lemnae. The sequence goes on along the minus strand of NZ_JABBPN010000027.1, from coordinate 39,025 downwards.
CCGCGGGAGCGGAGTCATCTGTCTGAACGGAGCTGCAGCCCGTCTGGTTCAGCCTGGGGATCAGGTCATTATCATCTCTTACGCCATGATGTCCAAGGAAGAATATGAAGTCCACCAGCCTACAGTCGTCATTGTTGATGGAAACAATAAACCGCTGATTACCGAGCATCGTGAAATTCATGCAACGATCCGTTAAACGGTTATCCCCCAAAATGTGACGAATGGATTTTAGAATGAAAAGAAGCGCCTTTACAAAAAATGATATCAGGTCGGCCGCACTGATCTCATTTTCTGGCTAAGGGTGGGATGCACTCCATGTTTCAGCATGTATTCGATGAAATGAACAACATGTTAGATGATATTGTGAAGCATTACCCTTCTGCTCAAGGCTCACAAAAACAGGCGCTCGTACACAACTGGAATTTGCTGAAAAAAATGAGTGAAGGCATTATCGATGAATGGCTGCGGTTTGAGGAGCGGATGGCCATTTTTCGTGAAAATGCGGCTTCTCCACCGGTATTTCCGCCGACCGAATCACCGGAGCTGCAGCTGGATTCATTTATCCGCGGACAAGGATATTACAAGCTGCTCATGTTCAAACCGGCCATTGCCCAATTTACTGCAGCAGCAGCTGTTTATCCTGAAAGCCTGCTCATCCGGTTGTATATGGCGATGTCACACCTTCATCTTGGCGATACAGGAGAAGCCTCGAAGTACTTGATCTCTATACTCCCGATGGCGGATGATAAAAAACTGAAAGCCATGATTTATAACGCCATGGGATGTATACAGGTACTGAAGGGTGTGACGGAGAAGGCTTCGGAGTTTTTTACGCTTGCCATTCAAAGCGATCCGACCTTCCCTGATCCGCTGATCAACCTGGAGGTGTGTCACAAGAAACGCGGTGAGCTTCAGTATGGCAGTCCGCTGATCTCGATGATGTGATGATTATCATACTGTCCAAGAAGCGATGCCCGCTCGTTGTATGAGCACCAGGGCATCGTCTTTTTGTGCCTGGAATGTTCAAAAGGCATAACTTCTGTTATGCTGGTAAGTAGACTGCAGGAAAGGGATTTAGCTAAAATGAAATTTGCCGTTTTGGATTTTGAAACCACGGGCAGCCAGTCAAGTGATGAGATTATTCAAGCAGGACTGGCCATCATCGAAGAGGACCGCACCGTTTCGCGTATATTCGGTTCTCTGGTGAATCCTGGAATTCCGATTCCGCCTTTCATAACGGGTCTCACCGGTATTTCCAATGAGGATGTTGCAGATGCACCGTCCCTGGAAGAAATGATGATGCAGCTGGTGCCTTTGCTGGACGATGTTGTTCTTGTGGGGCACAACGTGACGTTTGACTTTAACTTCTTACAGAACGCGCTGGACCGGTGCGGATATTTGCCGTTCAGCGGACGTATTCTGGATACTATACATTTCTTGAAAATTTGTTTTCCTTCCCTGCACACGTATCAGCTGGGGATGGTGGCATCTCAGTTTGGGCTGACACATGATCGTCCTCACCAGGCAGATAGTGATGCGCTTGCGACGGCGCATGTACTGTTGAAATGTCTGGAGGAGCTTGATCATCTTCCGTTGATTACGGTTCAGCGACTTAGTGACCTTTTCACCGATGAAGATAGTGACCTGAGGTGGTTCTTTGATGGTCTGAGAGCGGAGAGGGAGAACAGGCCGCTGGATGAGACGGAGGATCAAGGGAAAATCTTCTTCAGGCAGTTTGCACTGGCCGTGGATGATTGGACGGATATGACTCCCGTCAGAGATGAAGAGGATGGCAATCCGCTGGAGAATGTCACCTTTCAGCAGTATATGCAGCAGGTGCGGGATAATCTCAGCGACACGCTTCCTAACTATGAGAGCAGGGAAGCACAGGATCTTATGTTCCAGGAGGTCATGACCGCGCTGGATGAACATAAACATCTGCTCATTGAAGCGGGTACTGGAACAGGTAAATCCTTAGGCTACCTTCTGCCATCCATCTATCAGAGTGTGAAGCAGGAGCAGAAAGTGATGATCAGTACACATACGATCAATCTCCAGGAGCAGCTGCGTGACCGGGATGTCCCTTTGTTAACGAAGGTAATTCCCTTTCCGTTTCAAGCAGCCGTCTTTAAGGGAAGACAGCATTATTTGTGTTTGCGAAAATTTGAACATAAAATAAATAGAAGAGACTTCAGTTCACCCAAGGAAGATGTGGTGACAGCGGCCCAAATGATCGTCTGGCTCAGCCAGACGAAAACAGGTGATGATGAGGAACTGAATTTGGGCGGGCGCAGCAGTGATTTTTGGGAAAGTGTGTCAAGTGACTCGGACTCCTGCATTGGCAGGGCTTGTCCATGGTTCAGAAAATGTTTTTATCACCGTGCTCGTCATGAAGCGGGTATGGCTGATGTGGTCATTACGAATCACTCCAAGCTGTTTACCGATGTGAAAGCCAATCATCAGCTTCTTCCTGTCTATGAAAATCTAGTCATCGATGAAGCTCATCAGCTGGAGGAAGTTGCTGGTAAGCATCTTGGATTAAACCTGAAGTATTTTTCCATCGTTCACACCTTAATGCGCTTGTATAAAGACAGCCGAAGCGGACAGCTCCCTGCCATACGTCAGATCCTTCAAGGGTCAGGACATGAGAAAGCTTCAGAATGGCTGAGCGTTGTAGATCATATGCTGCCTGATTTGCTCAGTGTGAAAGAACATTGGGACCGGTTAAGCGATCAATTGTTTGGTCTGATTCCTGAGCGCGGGGATGCGCTGCCGGGAGAAGCCGGGCAGTTCACACTGCGGTTGTCAGCTGCTAAAAAGCCGAAAACATGGACAGCATTGTCCGAAATTGAGCATCAAATTTACCTCACCTTAGGTGATTTGGCCCGTCAAGGAGACAGGCTAGTCAGCGAGCTGAGAGAAGATCTGGATGATTACAGTGCTGAGGGTCTGGTCACAGACTTAAACGGATTGTTTAAGGATTTGGCATCCCATCGTGAAGAACTGCACTTCTTCATGAGCCTCGATCAGGAGGAAACCGTGTACTGGATGGAGGCCAACAGCAATTATCGGAGCAAATCACTGCAGCTGTATGCCGTTCCGATTGATGTAAGTGCTCAGCTTAAAGCTTTGTTTTTCGATAAAAAGCAGAGCGTGATTCTGACATCGGCCACACTGTCTGTAGATAAATCGTTTCAATATATGATCGATAATCTTGGGCTGAAGGAAGCAGCAGAGCAGAACAAACTCAATACCGTCCTGCTTCCTTCACCTTTCAATTACCGGGATCAGGCACTGCTTATTGTGCCTCGTAATTTTCCGAGTGTGAAAGGTACAGTAGGCGACCCGCTGTTTGTCAACACACTGGTACAATCTCTTGCGGATGCTGCACTTGCTACCCAAGGAAGGATGATGGTTCTCTTCACGTCCTATAAGATGCTGCGGCAGGTGTATGAGCCGTTGAAGGACCAGCTCCAATCCAGTGATATACATGTGCTGGGACAGGGGATGGATGGTTCGAGCCGGACGAAGCTCATTCGCCGCTTCCAGGAGAGCCCAGGATCTGTGCTTCTGGGAACGAGTTCTTTCTGGGAAGGCGTAGACATTCCGGGAGAGGCTCTGTCCTGTCTTGCCATCGTAAGACTCCCATTCCAGCCGCCAAATCACCCGCTGGTTGAAGCTAAAAGCGAGCTTCTTCAACAGCAGAAGAAAAATCCATTCATGAAACTATCCGTACCACAGGCCGTTATACGCTTCAAACAGGGGTTTGGCCGTCTGGTGCGTACGGCGAGTGACCGCGGAATTGTCATTGTGTACGATACGAGGGTTATTGAATCCTATTATGGCAAGTATTTTCTGCATTCTCTTCCAGGACCCAAGATGGAGCATATGCCGGTGGATCACATGGTTCCAAGAATTTCGGAATGGCTCCAGGCTCCATGAAATTATGAATATCTTTTTTATGAAATATGATGGTTTTCATTTGATTCAATAGGGGGAGCTAGCATGAAATCGGATAAAATATCGGAAGCCGTGGTCCGCAGGCTGCCTGTATACCTGCGGTACCTGAACGAACTTCATCATCGTGAAGTCCCTACCGTTTCCTCACAGGAGCTTGGCCAGAAGCTTGATCTTAATCCGGCTCAGATCCGGAAGGATCTTGCTTATTTTGGCGATTTTGGACGAAAAGGCATTGGATATGATGTGTCCTATCTCATTGAGAAGATCAGACAAATTCTTAAACTGGACCAGCAGATCAATGTCGTTCTGGTAGGTGCGGGTAATCTGGGACATGCCCTATCCAACTACAATGCTTTTTTGAAAGATAATATGAAGATTGTTGCGGTATTTGATGCACATACTTCAAAAGTAGGATCACGTATTAACAATCTGACGGTTCAGCCGATGGAAGAATTGACATCAACAATTCAGGATCATGGAATCCGCATCGGTATCATTACCGTTCCTGATGTTGAAGCACAGAATGTCGCCGACCGTCTGGTAGCATCAGGCATTGAAGCGATCCTCAATTTTGCTCCGATTATTTTAAAGGCACCGCCACAGATTCGTATTCACACGGCTGATTTTACAACGGATCTGCAGAGTTTAGCGTATTACCTGGACAATGGGAAGGAGGAAGTCAAAGATGCCGCAACAGAAATGGGTCATTAAAAACGGAACATTCGTTGTGTTACAGGATGAAAAGACGCTTGTAAAAGGGTATATGGTCATTGAGGGGGACCAGATCACCTATATCGGGGAAGAAGAACCTCAGCTTGAAGAAGGAATAGAGGTGCTGGATGGCAATAACCTTTTGTTCATGCCCGGTCTGGTGAATACCCACGGCCATACTGCCATGTCTTTGCTTCGTGGATATGGAGATGATTTGGCACTCCAGGTTTGGCTGGAGGATAAAATGTGGCCAATGGAAGGGAAGTTTACCGCTCAGGATGTGTACTGGGGAACTTCGCTGTCCGTCGTAGAGATGTTAAAAGGAGGAACAACGACCTTTTTAGACATGTACGACCATATGGACCAGGTTGCAAACGTGACGGAACAATCCGGAATGCGGGCTGTCCTGACGAGAGGGGTCATTGGTCTCTGTCCGCCTGATGTGCAGAAGAGCAAGCTGGATGAAGCTGTTGCTTTCGCTAGAGACTGGCATGGTAAGGCTGATGGCAGAATTACAACGATGATTTCGCCGCATGCTCCATACACCTGTCCGCCGGATTTCATTGAAAAATTCGTACAAGCATCGATCGACCTGAATATTCCGATGCATACTCATATGAGTGAAACACGGGCTGAGGTTGAGCAAAATGTGAAGGATTATGGTGTACGGCCTGTAGAGCACCTGCGCAAACTTGGTGTTTTCTCTCGGCCTTGTCTTGTTGCGCACGGTGTGCATTTAAATGATGAAGAAATCCAAATCCTAGCAGATCATGGCGTAGCCGTGTCCCATAATCCCGGCAGCAATCTTAAGCTTGCGAGCGGCATTGCCAGAGTCCCTGAATTGTTGAAAGCAGGCGTTACGGTTTCTCTCGGTACGGATGGCCCAGCAAGCAACAATAATCTGGATATGTTCGAAGAGATGCGTCTAGCGGCGTTAATACATAAAGGGGTCAGCGGGGATCCAACAGCCATACCGGCAGCAGAAGCCTTTCGCTTAGGCACAGAATACGGAGCCCGCTCGCTGTTCTTGGATCAGGTAGGGACACTAGCTGAAGGCATGAAGGCTGATTTCATTGCTTTAAATACCGACCAGGCTCATTTTCTCCCGCGCACCGACTTTATATCTCACGTGATATACTCCGCCAGCGCGAAAGATGTTGAGCATGTATGGGTTGACGGTAAACAGATCGTCAAAAACGGCAGCTGTCTCACAATGGATGAGGAAAAAATCCGCAGCGAGGCTCAAAGATCTTTTGAGCAGCTGTTGGCCCGCTAGGAACTTGGGAACGGGGTTAAGACATTGAAAAAAAACACCAAGCGAATCCTGCTCACGATATCTTGTATTCTTCTCGCACTGCTGGCGGTTCAAATTTATTATTCAGATGTCATGTCCGGAATCTGGGATGAAGAAAGAGCAGCGGTGCAGACCGCAAGGCAGCATGGAGGCCTGGGTAAGGTGCAGAAAACCTATCATTCTGTTTGGGACAAGGACAGCATTTACTGGGTGGCGGCCGGACAAGATGGAGAAGGACAGGATATCATGGTCTGGATCAAATTTACGGAAGACGGTAAACCGGCAGGAGAACAAGCTGTGCATGCGGAGCGTATATCAGATGGTACATCAGAACAACAGATCATGTCTTTGATTGATCGGGACCTGCCTGGTGCAGAGATCCTTCGCTTGCTGCCTGGGATGTATGACGGAGAGTATGTTTGGCAGCTGCATTATAAGAACGAGAAAGGAACGCATTATCGGTTCTTTCGGTTTCAGGATGGCGCACCCATTGGTGAGGATATAACGCTCCCTAATCAAGGATAAAATTATGTTTTTTCAAATTTTTTAATACTTTAAGATCATGAGACCGCGATTCGTGCTGGTCTCATGTTTTTTTATTTTTACTCATTTTTGTTCTAATCCCCATGAATACATCAGCTGAGTAGTCATTACTTTATGGCTTACACCAGGCAGCCTTAATCTATAGTGATAAATCATAATATAAATGTGCTTCATCGTACAAACTAAAATACATGATATAAGATAAGGAGTGAAAACAATGTTTACTTACCCTAAAACATTTTCACATATTGGTCTTTCAGTACCCAAACTGGAACAAGCTGTTAAATTCTACACCGAAGTTTTAGGGTGGTATGTAATCATGAAACCATCGGAGATCGAGAATGATGACACTCCGATTGGTCAAATGTGCAGGGATGTTTTTGGAGAAGATTGGAGAACGTTCAGAATTGCCCATTTAGCAACTGGTGATAAAATTGGTGTTGAAATGTTCGAATTCCCTGAGAATGAGACACCCAATAATAATTTTGAATATTGGAAAACGGGGATTTTTCACTTTTGCATTCAAGATCCAGATATTGAAGGACTTGTGGAGAAAATCAAGCTGCACGGTGGAAAACAACGTATGCCAATTAGAGAATATTATCCAGGTGATAAACCGTATCGCATGGTATATGTAGAGGATCCATTTGGAAATATTTTCGAAATTTATAGTCACAGCTATGAATTAACATATTCGCAGGGAGCGTATTAAAATATCATTATGGACAGTAAAAATACGGCTAAGGGTGATCCTTAGCCGTATTTGAGCGCAGCGATATGAATACGCTTACACAAAAAATGTTTTCAATATTTTCACAGTTGTAAATGAAATCGTATATATAATGTGATATACTCATACATGTATTAAATTAGCAGAAAAGAAAATAGCAAAGAAAACAAACCCTAGTTTCACATTTCAAGTTTGAAGGAGGAACTTTCTTTGAAACTTCGCATTGTTCCTATAATGCTCTCTGTTGTTATTACAGCATCTGTTCTTTTTGGAGGCTGGTTTCTCTATCGGCAGTTCGCTTTGCAAAGTCCTTTAACTCAGGTTGTATCGAATTACGATGGCGTGAACAGCTCTCAAATAGATATTAAACACAACACCGTCACTTTGAAACTTAATTTAAAGCCTGAAACAAATTTAAGAGATCTTGTGAATCATGTGAACAAGGAAGGCCGCAGTGTAATTGGAAGCCGTGAGTTGAAAATCGAAGTCGAAGATCACTCATCCGAGGTGCTCGATCAGTGGTGGGATGATGCGATGTTGTCTGTTGCAGAAGCGATGGACAGCAGACAGTATACGGATATTTTAGATTCACTGAATGCTTTGGCTGAGGATCAGCCGAATCTGAAGGCGAAAGCGCAAATTGATGATAAAAATGTATATGTAAGCTTAACCGATGGTAAATCAGGTAAATATATTATTCTGCCGCGTCAGCCCGGCAAAATGGAGGTATGGAATCATGCCTAGATGGATAAAAGAAGCAGCTATAGGTTTTGTTCCTGTATTGATCTTGTTTTTAGCTTTTGTTGGCATTAATATGGTACCCCTTTTGATAGCAGCCGTCCTCATCGGTGCGTTGTTTATGGTTTTAAAAATGAAAGGCGGCATTGCAGTAGGTGCTGCGAGTGACCGTAACCGAAAAAAAGTCGCACCAGCTAAATTAACGTTTGAAGAAATTGGCGGACAGGAGAATGCCAAGCAGGAGCTTCGTGAAGCGCTTGATTTTCTCATAAGACATGAAGAAATCCAAAAGTTCGGTATCCGTCCACTGAAAGGCATCTTGTTGACTGGCCCTCCGGGAACAGGTAAAACGCTAATGGCTAAAGCAGCTGCACACTATACTAACTCCGTATTTGTAGCAGCATCCGGTAGTGAGTTTGTTGAAATGTACGTCGGTGTCGGTGCTGGGCGAATCCGGGATTTGTTTAAAGACGCTCGTAACCGGGCTGCAAAAGAAAACAAACAAAATGCTATTATATTCATTGACGAAATTGATGTTATTGGCGGGAAGCGTGAAGGGGGTCAGCAAAGGGAGTATGACCAGACCCTGAACCAGCTCTTAACAGAAATGGACGGAATCTATTCTTCCGAATCGCCGCGTTTGCTCGTCATTGCTGCAACGAACCGCAAAGAGATGCTCGACAGCGCTCTGCTTCGTCCGGGCCGTTTTGACCGGCATATTCAGGTCGATCTGCCAGACAAAAAAGCGAGAACGCACATTCTTAATCTGCATGCAGGCAACAAACCTCTTCATCCAGATGTGGATCTGGATAAGATTGCAGAAGAAGCATATGGTTTCTCCGGAGCTCAGTTGGAAAGCGTTATGAATGAAGCTGCTATCTATACGATGCGTGAGAGTGTGGACATGATCCGTCAAAGTCACCTTTCCATGGCAATCGACAAAGTGATGATGGGTGAACGTTCTGATCGTGAGTCGAACCTGGAAGAGAAGAAACGTGTGGCCATACATGAACTTGGACATGCCATTATGGCAGAACTCGTTCGTCCGGGCAGTGTGAAACAGGTGGCTCTGAGTCCCCGCGGTAAGGCTTTGGGGTATGTGCGTCATAATCCTCAGCAGGAACAATATTTATATACAAAAACATTCCTGGAGGAACAGATTATGATTGCGCTTGGTGGTGCTGCTGCCGAGGAAATCTATTATGGCGGAAGAAGCACAGGCTCCAGCAATGATTTTGAACAGTCCATCAATATCGTAGAAACGATGATGAAATCCGGACTGACATCACTAGGAATTGTTAATATGAATATGGTAACGACAGAAGAGTTAATGAAAGAGAATAATCAAATTCTGGAAAACCTGATGGGGCAGACTAAACAGCTGCTGCTTCAAAATCGTCCGATCTTTGATCATTCACTGGACATCCTGATGACGGAAGAAATTCTCTCCGGCGAGCAATTTCGTTGTCAATTTCGTGAAAATGCACTTCAGCCAGCATAGTTCTTTATGCCTGGCTGTTTTTTTTTACTTTTTCAACGTGCTAAGATATTATTATATCTTGTGCCCGTATAAATGTATGATTCGATAAAGAAGGGTACAATAAAGTATAGGATCCAAAGAAAGGGTGGAGCAGAACCATGAATTTCAAAAAAATCGGAGTCATCGGCGGAGGAACAATGGGCCAGGGCATTGCTGAAATGCTCGCAGCTAAGGGCCTTGATGTCATGCTGGTGGAGAAAACTCCAGAGAAACTTGAGTATTCATATGACATGATCGGGACAAGTCTCGACAAGCAGCTGGAAAAGTGGGGGATCACACTGGCTGAGAAAAAATTGATTCTGGGAAGAATTCAGAAGGTGACTCATTTTGCAGAGCTAAGTGGCTGCGATATGGTGATCGAAACCATTACTGAAGATTTGGAAGCCAAAAGACAGGTGTTTGCGCAGCTGGATCAGGTTTGTCCAAGTCATATTATACTGGCAAGCAATACATCCTCTCTCAGTTTGACCGAGCTAGCAAGCTCGACCATGTACCCGGAGCGGGTGATTGGCATGCACTTTATTCATCCTGTTTCTAAAGTCGATCTGGTAGAAATCATTCGCGGACTGAAAACGTCTGACAATACTTTTAATGAAACGAAGCGATTCGTAGAAGAAATTGTAGAGAAAAAAGGGATCATGGTATTTGAATCACCTGGTTTTGTATCCAGCCGTATGATTTGTCTGCTGATCAATGAGGCGCTGCATCTACTTCAAGAAGGTGTGGCATCCCCTGAAGATATCGATGATGCCATGCGTATAGGATACAGCTTCCAGCATGGTCCTCTTGAAATGGCAGACCGTTTCGGATTGGATTCCGTACTGGCTGCTCTTGAAAGAATGTTCCGTGAATTCGGAGAGCTGAAATATCGTCCTTCCATTGTCATTAAAAAAATGGTGCGGGCCGGCCAGCTCGGTGTTAAAACAGGAGAAGGCTTCTTCAAGTACGACAAGGATGGTGACCGGATATGAAAATTTTAGTAATCAATGCAGGTAGCTCGTCTCTGAAATATCAGCTGTATAACATGACAGACGAATCCGTATTGGCTAAAGGACTGGTTGAGCGTATCGGGATGGACTCCTCTATTCTGACTCATAAACCGGCAGGCAAGCAGGAAGTGACAGAAGTGAGTGAAATTCTGGAACATATTACGGCGATCCGCAAAGTTCTTTCCATGCTTACCCATGAAGAACATGGTGTCATATCTTCCATTGAAGAAATACAGGCTGTGGGTCACCGTGTTGTTCATGGTGGCGAATCTTTCAAAGCTTCCGCGCTGGTGGATGAAGCAGCGAAAAAAGAAATCCGTCGTTTATTTGACCTGGCTCCACTGCATAACCCGGCGTCCATGATGGGGATCAAGGCAGCTGAAACCAACATGCCTGGTATTCCACAGGTTGTTGTATTCGATACAGCCTTCCATCAGACCATGCCGGAAAAATCATATCTATACGCCATTCCCCGAGTTCTTTATAATAAATATAAAGTCCGTCGTTACGGTGCACACGGTACATCGCACGAGTATGTCAGTCACGCTGCAGCCCAATTTCTGGACAAGCCGATTGAGGATTTGAAGATCATTACATGTCATATCGGCAACGGTGCATCCATAACCGCCGTTCAGAACGGTGAGTCTATCGACACCTCTATGGGAATGACGCCGCTGGAAGGCTTGATGATGGGTACACGCAGCGGTGACCTCGATCCGGCCATCGTTCCTTATGTAATGAACAAAGAGGAACTGACAGTCAATGAAGTGAATTCCATGCTGAATAAGCACAGCGGGCTGCTTGCGATTTCGGGCATCAGCAGCGATATGCGTGAGATTACCGAAGGTATGGAAAAGGGAGAGCCGCATTCAACGCTCGCTTTTGACATGTACGAGTATCGTCTGCGTAAGTATATCGGGTCCTATGCAGCAGCTATGAACGGGGTCGACGTCATTGTGTTTACAGCAGGTGTCGGAGAAAACTCGATCGTGCTTCGTGACCGTGTACTGAAACAGCTCACCTATCTGGGTGTGGAATTGGACGAGGAGCTGAACAAGATTCGTTCCGGCGATCCCCGTCGAATTTCTACAATGAATTCCAAAGTAGAGGTTCTAGTAATTCCTACCAATGAGGAATTGGTTATTGCCAGGGATACCCATCGCATCGTGAACGCGGCAAACTCGCAGTAAAACTGCATGTTTAAGGAGAGATTGTTTGCATGACCAAAAAAAGTGCCATACGCCAAGTCCATCAGCATGTTGGAGAGACGGTTACGATCGGAGCCTGGATTAACAATAAAAGATCCAGCGGCAAGATCCAGTTTCTGCAGCTTCGTGACGGAACAGGCTATATTCAGGGAGTCGTCGTTAAAAGTGAGGTTTCAGAACAAATCTGGAATGATGCCAAAAGCTTGACGCAGGAAAGCTCCTTATATGTTACAGGTGTGATCCGTGAGGAACCGCGCAGCCAATCCGGATATGAAATGACGGTTACGAACATCGAGGTTATTCATCTGACGGAAAATTACCCGATTACCCCGAAAGAGCATGGTGTTGATTTTCTGATGGATCACCGTCATTTATGGCTTCGCAGTCAAAAGCAGCGAGCTGTGATGGTGATTCGTGCAGAAATTATTCGTGCGGTCCAGGAGTATTTTGATACCAACGGTTTTACGCTGGTAGACCCTCCGATCCTGACGCCGACCTCTGCTGAAGGGACAACGAATCTGTTTCACACCAAGTATTTTGATGAAGATGCTTATCTGACGCAAAGTGGGCAGCTGTATATGGAAGCGGCAGCCATGGCTTTGGGCAAAGTGTATTCTTTTGGACCGACATTTCGTGCGGAAAAATCCAAGACACGCAGACATCTGATTGAATTTTGGATGATTGAACCGGAGATGGCATTCACAGACCATGAGGAAAGCCTTATTGTACAGGAACAGTTTATCAGCCATGTCGTGCAGTCTGTCCTTAAAAACTGCCGTATGGAACTGGAAGCCGTAGGTCGAGATATTTCGAAACTTGAGAACATTCAGGCACCATTTCCAAGAATTTCATATGATGAGGCCATATCATTTCTACAATCTGAAGGTCATGAAATCTCGTGGGGAGAGGATTTTGGAGCTCCACATGAAACGGCCATTGCTGAAAAATATGAGAAGCCTGTCTTTATTACGCATTACCCGGCAGAGATTAAATCTTTCTATATGAAGCCTGATCCTAACCGGCCTGACGTTGTCTTATGTGCAGATATGATCGCTCCTGAGGGTTATGGTGAAATTATTGGCGGGTCCCAGCGTATTGATGATCCGAAGCTGCTGGAAGAGCGGTTTGCAGAACATGGCTTGTCGATGGAGACCTATCAGTGGTATATGGATCTTAGAACGTATGGTACCGTGCCGCATTCCGGCTTCGGTCTCGGGTTGGAGCGTACAGTGGCCTGGATATGCGGCCTGGATCATGTGCGTGAAACCATTCCGTTCCCGCGTACGCTGTACCGGTTATATCCGTAAACGGCACTATTATGAATAATCATAATAAGCAAGAACTTAGCAAAGCTTGGGCTGCAGGGGCAGCAGTAGGAATGAATCAAGGGATTGCCATGATTCCCTATTCGCTGCTGCGCTTCTACCGCCGGCTGGACTTGAGTGACAGCGATTGTATGCTGTTGGTTCATCTTCTTGGCTTCGGACAGGTAGAGCACAATGCTTTTCCATCTCTGGAGGAGCTTCAAGAGGTGACAGGCACTCCATCAGAGTCTATTGCTGCCAGTCTGCAGCGGTTAATGAAAGAACAGTGGATCACGATTGATGAGTATACGGATGCTGAGCGGGGGATTCAGTTTGAGCGGTATAACCTCCAGGGTACCTATCTGAAACTTGCGGAATTTATGGCCGAAGAGCAGTGGGAGTCTCCAGTGAAAGAGACTGTTTCCCGAAATGTGGAGTCCTCTCGCAAGCCTGCTGGAAAAGGTGCTTCTACGCCTGCTGAACCTCGTCCTCACATAGAGCAGGAGAAGGAAGAACGAAATATGTTCACCATCTTCGAAAAAGAGTTTGGCCGTCCGTTATCACCGATGGAGTTAGAAACGATATCAGGATGGATCGATCAGGATCGGTATCCAGATGAGCTCATTCTACTTGCTCTGAAGGAAGCTGTCTTTGCAGGCAAAGTTCACCTGAGATATATTGATCGTATTCTGCTGGAGTGGAGCCGCAATCGGGTGCGCACAGCGCAGGATGCCAAAGCTTATACTCAAAAATTCAGAAATATCGGCAGATAATAGGAGAGGCAGTCCCGTTTAGAATGAAAGGGACTGCCTCTCCTTTGATTTATTCTGAGTTATTATAAAGTTAAACATAGTTCAAAATTTATGAGGTAGAAGTCAGCCAGTGATCCGGCGTATCGAAATAGGGCGGGAGCTTTGTTAATTTATCGCCTATTGCAGCATTCACCTGCATTTGAGTCAAAAATAAGACATCGGAAAGATCCGCTCCGGAAATATCGGCATCCCGGAAATCCGCGCCAATGACATCAGCAAATCGCAGATCTGCACCTCTTAAATCGGAGGCAATGAAATACACACCCCTCAAATTTGCACAGCGCAGGTCGGCGTTATTGAGTTTGGCACCAATCAGATCCGCCCCCCGCTTTATGTTGTGTCTTGAAGATATTTTAAATCTGCTTGCAGCTTCAGCACGGATCTGTTCACTATACTTCACCAGCAGCGTATTAACTTCTGCCCGGTGCTCCGGAAGATTGATTTGAGCTAATTCCTCTGGGCCCAGTAAGGTGAGCTGTTCTGTTTTATCCAGCATTTGTTCAAGTTCCAGCCCGTCAGTAGAAGAGGAACACATTTCTCTTGCTTGGGTTACATACCACAGCAGCTCATGAAGCTGCCACATCATTGGAAAGACGTGGAACATCAAACTGGCCTTTAAAGCATCTTCACGCCAGTCGACACCCTTAAACGTAATCTGGGACACCTGTTGACCTGCTCCAAAACAGTCATAGACCGTACATCCTTTGAATCCGGATTGCCGCAGGCGGCTGTGGATACCGCACTTGAAATGATCGTTTAGATTAGAACATGGCTGTCCAGCAGGTTTATCCATGGCGAAATCGGAAGAGGAAGAAAAGGGAAGTGCCGTACAGCACAATCCGAAACATTGCTCGCAGTCTGCCTTCAGACGGTTACGGCTGGCAGCAGAGCCGCTTGTATAGATTGACATGACATTGAAACTCCTTATGGTTTACAATTTGATAGATATGAATAGTATACTGGAAGTTATCAAAAGATTGCATAAGTAGTTAATTAATATACATAGATAAAGAGGAGCAAACATGTTGAACAACATAAAGACGAAGAGCTCGTACATTTTTTATTTGAGTTGTGTGGTTGCTTTTGCGGGCGCTGTGGCAGCGGCACAGTTCGTATCTCTACCTGTGATTATTAGTGTATTTCTTCTCCTGATCGGCGTGGCCGCTGCTGTATCGAATGTACAGGTAAAACAGGGAGCAGCTATGACAGCTGCCATAATGATCGGATTTCCATGCTACATGAAACTCAGCGATTATATTCAAGTCACCCTGAATGAATCACATGAGTGGTCCATCATCGTATCCAGAGCAGGTCTGATCGGTCTTCTTGTTCCCATCATTCTTGTCCAAATTGGATTTAAACTGCATAGGCAATGGCTGGCGCCAGGAAGTTTTGCAGGGCCCGTTTATTTTCCATTCATTTTGAAAGGGTATATTAAGGATCCAGTTTGGCGTTTTTTGATCATCTTCACGGTCATTACTATATTCTCATTCGTATGGTTCATCGATTGGAGGAAAGATACACTCGGACAGCTGCTGCTGTACGGAATAGCATTTGGATTGATCAATGGTATCTTGGAAGAAATCCTGTGGAGAGGATATGTGCTGAGCGGGTTCACCGGGATGTTCGGAGAAATTAAAGGTATTTTCATAGCCGGTACCGGCTTCGGATTCTATCATTTCCATCTGGGGTTTGGCTGGGAAATATGTCTGCTGTTTGCTGTATTCGGCTGGATGATGTCGGCCCTGGCCGTCCAAAGCAAAGGTCTGCTGCCTGTCATCATCATGCATATCATCATGAATATTCTTTTTGTTTTGAGCGGCATGATATTTTAGAGTAAAAAGGAGAGAGCGTATGACGATCGTGATTCGCGAGGCTGGTCCCAAGGATGCCAAAGCGCTTATTCGTCTGCTTGAACAACTGGATGGTGAAACGCAGTTTATGCTTTATGAACCTGGAGAACGTCAGATTACAAAAGAAATGCAGACTAAAAGGCTGGAAACAATGCAGGCATCGAAGCATTCCGTTATGCTGCTTGCATGTACTGATGATAAAGATTTGGCCGGATTTATTGTCGGAAGCGGATCAGAACTTCAACGGATAAAGCATTCTATTTACATTGTAATTGGAATTCAGCAGAAATATACAGGGCAAGGCATCGGCAAACGTCTCTTGGAAAATCTGGAGAACTGGGCTAGGGGCCGTGGAGTTACAAGATTGGAACTCACGGTGATGTGTCATAATGAAACAGCACTTCGGTTGTATCACTCTGCGGGGTTTGAGGTGGAAGGTACAAAAAGGAATGCGATTAAAGTGGATGGCCGCTTTATTGATGAGTTTTACATGTCAAAACTACTTGAATAAATGACAAGGCGAAATCATCAAAAAATAAGGCAGTCCCTTCAGATCTAAGATCTTTAGGGACAGCCTTATTTACATAGAATGAACTAAAGAAAATAATCATCTAAAGCGGAGGTGACAAGTGATTCTGTAGAGGCAACAGCGGTCGTAAGAACACTTGCCATCGCAGCCACCCGGAAAGGTAAATATTAATATTTAATCTATCTATATAGATTGAAAATAAGAATTACACGTTTAACGGAGAGTGAGAACCGATCTGGAGAAGCGAAGCGGTCGCCTTTATCCCCGGATTTAACCCTTATAGTATTTAAATTCGAAAAAAATCCGGGGATAACAGCGATCGGAAGATGGTTCTCAATCGAAGTGAACCTGTATGTAATTTTTAAGTTCATCCTATATAACAGAAAATTATTTATTTCAAAGGTCTGGCAGCTTCCAGCAGGAGACGCTTATACGTATACTCAAAAATAAATTCGAAGGCCTCCAAATGGCGTTTGGCTTCAAAAGCATTACGTCCCCAGGCATAAATGCCATGATTGCGCAGAAGAATGCCTGGAACGCTTACGTCCAGTGCGCCTGGCACGAGTTCCGCAATTCGTGGGATTTCGGCATAGTTGGGTAATACAGGGATCGAAATAGAGGCATCTTCTTCCCAAATATTAAATGCTTTGATCAGTTCAATCCCTTGGGCAGGAACAAAGCCCTGCTTCCCGTAATACTCACTAATTAGATTGTTATCGATTGTATGCACGTGAAAAATAGCTCCACAGCCGGTTTTGCGATAAATCTCACAGTGAATCAGCGTCTCGGCACTCGGCTTCAAGCGTGTCGCTTCACAAGGTTTACCATTCTGGTCCACGAATAAATAATCTTCGGGTGTGTGCACCGATTTGTCTTTCCCGCTCGCTGTTACAGCAAAATGAAATTCATCCTCTTGAAAATCTCCAACACGTACGGATAAATTGCCGCTTGTTCCAGGGAACCAGCCCCGGGATGCGAACAGCTCTTTCACTTGATGGAGCTCCTGCAGCGCAGTCTGTTTCTGCTCCAGTGTAATGTCCGAAAAATTCATTATTTATAGAACCCCCTGGCTGGATTTTAAATTCATATCTTGAATAATGTCATGGAAATTATGAAATGGTACATGGTTAACTCCCAATTTTTCACACTGTTCAGTTAAGGCTGCTCTGGAATAAACCAGATCCGCTTTTTTGGCCCCTTCGAAATCGGTGATACTGTCGCCGATCAGAATCCGAAAATAGTCATCAGGCGAAAAATCCTTCATTACAGTCACCTTGCACATTCCGCACTCATTACTGCAGCCTTCCCCACATGGGTGGGGCCAGGTAATTTCGATGGTGTCGCCGCTGAAGTCCGCTCCGTTGCAGAAAATGTGATCCTCTGGAATGCCAAATGGCTCTAGAAGAGGCTTGACGAAAAAGTCAATGCCTCCGCTGGTGACATAGAAGGGGATACCCTGGCTTTTCAAATAGTCCAGGTATTCTCCGAATCCTGCCCGAATGACTGCTTGATTGATCACGAATGAGGTGATTTCCTCCTGCTGGCTGGAAGGAAATAGGGCGAACATCGCACCTACACCTTCACGAATGGAAATGTTGCGATCCAGCGTATCTTGAATAATATCATCAACGCCCTCAGGTTTAAAATGCTTCATAATGGCTACGATGTTGTCGTTGTCAGTAATCGTGCCGTCGAAATCACAAAAAACAATCGGCTGTTTGTCTGATCTCATGATGTTTTATTCTCCTCCCCAGATGTCCAGAGCCGCTTTCAGTGCAGGATGAGATGCCGCTTGTTCGGTCAAGGATATACCATTCACCGCAGCATCGATAGCCTGGACAAAGGCTTGTCCTCCAGCTTCGGTTCCCATCGGATGGCCATGAATGCCTCCACCTGCATTGACGACAACGTCTGTACCGAAGTCACGCAGGATTTTTGGAACCAGTCCAGGATGAATGCCGGCAGAGGGAACAGGCATGCTGCGCTTCATACCTAGTGAAGTCGTATGCAGCTGATCCCGGATGGACAGGTTTTCTTCCCTAGGCATCGTTACGGAACCATACGGTGAAGGGAATAGCACCAGATCTGCTCCGGCAACCCGCATCAGCTGTCCCAGCAGTACAGGTGCAGCAATGCCGTAATGTGGCGATGGATACAAAGCACCTGCAAGCGCCGGGTGAGCCATGAGAGGCACGGTCAGGTCCGGATCTGATGAAAGCTCCTGCAGGACGTCGTAGCCGTAGGATAGCACATTGAAGAGCAGGGCATTTGCGCCTGCATCAATGGCTCGCAGAGCCTGTTCCTTCAGTCCGGAAGTGCGGCCCGTCAGGTTGGCAGCATACAGCAGTCTTTTACCTGTTTCTTCTTCTACATCTCTGGCTGCATCCATGCACAGACGAACTCGCGTCTCAATCGGCGTCAGATCATTTTCAAACAAAATTTCGTCATCTTTGACAAGGTCTACACCTCCGCGGGCCTGCCGGATGAACTGTTCTCTCAATTCAGCAGCGTTAAGTCCGATCACGGATTTAAAAATGCTCATCAGCAGGGGACGATCGTAAACACCGAGCAGCTGGCGGATTCCGTCAATGCCGAATTTGGGTCCGGGAAAAGAAGATAAAAAGTTATCAGACAAATCCAGCGAGATCAGCTTGATTCGTCCATCCATGGAAATTTTTCCGAATACCGTGACAAGCAGGGCAGGGATATCCCGGCTGAAATTGACATCAGGATAAGCAATACGAACATCTGCGTAACGACTTCCTTCTGTTCCATCAGCAGATTCATGAACTTCTACGGCATAGACTTCGCCCAAATGCTTTTTCATTGCTTCGCGTTTGGCCTGCGGCAGCTCGGTCCAGCTGCCAACGGTCATTCCGACAGCGATGGACTCCGCTTTCTTATGAAAATCAGCACGATCATCGTGAATTCGATAGGTTGCAATACAATGGCTCATGAGGTTTGTCCTTTCAGCGCCGCACCCATTTCACGCGAACGCTCTGCGCAGCGGTTAACGGCGGCTATAACAGTTTCAAAGAAATCCCCCTGGTCCAAACGTTCCAGTGCTGCCTGGGTTGAACCATTGGGTGAAGTGATTTTTGCTCTTAGTGCGGAGGGCTGCTCACCGGTAACCTGTACCATTCGGGCAGCTCCCATGATCGTTTGAAGGGTCAGCTCACGGCTCTGATCTGCTGTCAGACCGCCGCGAATTCCCGCTGCAGTCATGGCTTCCATCATGTAATAAAAGTAAGCGGGACCACTGCCGGATATTCCGGTCAGAATATCCATTTTATCTTCTTCAATCACGGTTACATCTCCAACCGCTTCAAACAGCGTCATAACCAGCTGCCGCATGTCATCCTGAATTCCTTTGGAAAAAGCAATTCCTGTGGATCCAAGGCCAATCGAGCTGGACGTGTTTGGCATCGTGCGCGCCACCGGCTGCTGCTGACCCAGCAAAGAATGGGTCGTCTGAATCGAAAGTCCTGCGATGACAGATACGAGCAGTTGGTCTTCGGACAGCACAGGACCGAGTTCCTTTAATGCCTTCGCAGCATCTTTCGGTTTCATGGCAAGCACAATGACGGGACTGGTCTTCAAAATTTCCAGTTTGCGCTCCGGGTCATTCTCTGTCTGCACCCCGTAGTTATTCTGCAGTTCCTGAAGCCGCTGGATATTGCTGCGGTTCAACATGAAGATGTTATCAGGCTGTACAACAGAGCGGCTGACAAGACCTTTTACAATCGCCTCTGCCATGGAGCCTGCACCGTAGAAAGTAATTCTTTTATCAATTAAAGGGCGGTTTTGAGGGGATTGGCACACAGATGATTCCTCCTTGTTTAGTTATTATCGAATCTGCCCGCTGCCGCTGACAATATATTTGGTTGATGTCAGTGCAGGCAGCCCCATAGGGCCCCTGGCATGGAGCTTTTGCGTACTGATGCCGATTTCGGCACCGAATCCGAATTCAAATCCGTCTGTAAAGCGGGTTGACGCATTATGATACACCGCAGCCGCGTCTACTTCCTGAATGAATCTCGCGGCGTTCTCTTCCGAGGCGGTTACGATGCATTCCGAGTGCTTCGTTCCGTAAGAAGCAATATGATCCATGGCCTCCCGGACATCTTTCACCACTTTGACGTTCAGCACATAATCATTATACTCTGTAGCGTAATCTTCGGAAGAGGCGGTATTCACCCAGCTGGCCAATTTCTTCGTTCTGTCGTCGCCGCGAATCTCGACATGGAGATCACGAAACCGCTCCAATAGACGGGATATATGCTGAGCAGCATAATCCTCATGAACCAGCAGGGTTTCCATGGCATTGCATACCGAAGGACGCTGCACCTTGGCATTAATGCTAATTTCCTCAGCCATCACGGGATCAGCAGACTGATCGATAAATGTGTGACAGATCCCTGCACCCGTTTCAATAACAGGTACGGTAGCATTCATGACGACATTTTGAATGAGGGAGCTGCCTCCACGCGGAATGATAACATCCAGCAGACCGTTTAACTTCAGCATCTCATCTACGGAAGCGCGGTTCGTATCTTCAATCAGCTGCAGGGCATCCTGAGGGATCGCTGTATGAGACATCGCTTCATGCAGAACCTCGACAATCTTGCGATTGGAAGAGATCGCGGAAGATCCTCCCCGCAAAACGACAGCATTGCCGCTTTTCAGACATAATCCAGCTGCATCGACAGTTACGTTCGGACGTGCTTCGTAGATGATACCGATGACACCGATCGGGACCCGGACTTTTTGAATATGCAGACCATTCGGACGTTGTATCGTATCCAGTGTATCTCCGATCGGATCCGGAAGCTGAACGATCTGTCGCAGACCTTCCGCGATGCCCTCAATACGGCTCTCATCCAGGGCCAGACGATCCAGCAGGGATGAAGAGGTTCCCTGTTTTTTTCCTCTATTCAAATCTTCCTCATTCGCCTTGATAATGTCAGCTGACCGTGCGATAAGTGCATCCGCCATGGCCAGAAGAGCCTCATTCTTCTGTGTGCTGTTCAGTTTATTCAGAACAGGAGCTGCCATTTTGGCAAGTCCCGTTTTATGTCTTACTTCACTCATGATCCATCCGCCTCCTCTTAATGACAATCAAACTTATTATTTAAGTGTAATCCATTCGTCCCGGTGAATCACTTCCAGCCGATGCACTTCACCCAGGGCGGAGAGGACTTCCGTAGTGGACAATCCCTGGATTTGCTGAAGCTGCTCTTCATCATAATTGATGATGCCCCGGCCCAGTTTCTCACTGCGGCTGTTGATGACCTCTACGACGTCCCCTGCATGGAAATGACCTTCCACACGTTTTACGCCAACCGGCAGAAGACTGTGTCCACCGTGAAGCAGTGCTTTTTCTGCACCCTCATCCACCGTGATCATACCGATCGGAGAAGACATGAAACCAAGCCACTGTTTTTTCATCGGCAGGGAAGAGAGGTGGGTGGCAAAATAGGTGCCTTTTCCGGTTCCCTCCAGGGCTGTCTTCAAATCTCCGCTCAAATCGGCTCTCCCGATAAATACAGGTACGCCTCCTCGGGTGGCAATTTTGGCAGCATCGATTTTGGAACGCATGCCGCCAGTGCCGACACTGCTTCCGGAACCGCCGGCTATCGCATAAATATCATCTGTAATCTCCTCGATCTCTGTTAAACGTTCCGCATCCGGTGATATGCGAGGATCGGCTGTATAGAGACCATCCATATCTGTCAAAATAAGCAGCCGCCTGGCCCTGACCATATTGGCAACCAGTGCGGACAGTGTATCATTATCGCCGAATTTCAACTCGTCAACGGATACGGTGTCATTTTCATTAATGACGGGAATCACACCCTGTTTGAGCAGTTCCTCAATGGTCCGGCTGGCATTATTCATCCGCTTCCGGCTGGCAAAGTCAGTCCTAGTCAAAAGAATTTGTGCAGCGAGCAGACCATGCTCCGCAAATGCGGCCTGATAAGACTCCATAAGAAGTGCCTGGCCCACGGCTGCGGCAGCCTGCTTCTCATGGAGAAGACGGGGTCTGGTTGTATAGCCGATTTTACGAAATCCTGCTGCAACAGCGCCCGAGGTAACGAGCAGGACTTCATGACCTGCGTCACGAAGTTCGGCCAGCTCTGAGGTATAGAACTGAACAGCTTGTGGGTGGAGCCCGCCTTCTGTCGTGGTCAGGGAGCTGCTTCCGATTTTTACGACGATGCGAGAAGGCATCGTGATCACTTCCTCTATTAACATTATGGGAACAAAAAAAGCTCTCATCCTTTAATGACAAAGGACGAAAGCTTGGACTTCCGCGGTACCACCTTTATTGATGAGATTCTCATCCGGCTTTAGCCCTGTAACAGGAGGCACTGTCCTGCAGTTGGCAGGCCGTTCAGGGTTAGGATTCGGAAAGGGGCTGACGGCGAATTCTTCCAGCCTTCATGGAATTCGCTCTCTATACGCGCCGCTGCTTTCTTACTGGTCCCGTCATCACGTTTGTCAATGTTGTTCCTTTATTTATTGAAAGAATACCACAAGAACGGGTTCATTTCAAAGCTAACGGGTTAAAAAACGCCTAGCTTGCCAATCCGTTCAGCAGCTTCGCGCAGACGATCCTCACTGCAGAGCAGTCCTGCACGGACATACCCTTCACCGTGTGAGCCGAAGCCGATTCCAGGAGCCACAACGACATGAGCCTGCTCCAGCAGCAGATCTGCAAATGAAGATGAGGTATAACCGTCCGGTACCGGCAGCCAGCTGAAGAAAGACCCTTCCGGCTTCTTGGTTTTCCACCCGATCTGGTCAAGAGCTTCGTGAAAAGCGTCTCTTCTGGATTGATAAGCCGAAACCAGATCATGAACACAGGTTTGCGGAGCAGTAAGTGCTTCAGCTGCTGCTGCTTGAATACCGCCGAACAGACTGACATAGATGTGATCCTGCAGCTGGTTAATGTAGGAGATGATTTTTGAGTTTCCTAATGCAAAACCAACTCGCCATCCAGCCATGTTGTATGTTTTCGATAAGGTGTAAAACTCTACGCCCACATCTTTGGCTCCATTTGCCTGCAGGAAGCTGACCGGGCGCTGTCCGTCAAAACCGATGCCGCCGTATGCAAAATCACTTGCGACAACGATTCCGTGCTGAGCGGCAAAAGAGACTGTTTCTTCATAAAAGGATAACGGAGCTGTCGCAGATGTCGGGTTATTCGGATAATTCAGAAACATAAGCTTCGCACGTTCCCGATCTCGATCGGATATGGCCTTGTAATCCGGCAGGAATGCATGCTCCTCCAATAGCGGCATAAATTTCATCTCTGCGCGGGCAAGCGCGACACCAGACCAGTAGTCGGGATACCCCGGATCAGGCACCAGGCAGAGATCACCTGGATTCAGCAAAACCTGCGGAAGCTGGACAAGTCCGGTTTTACCGCCGAACAAAATGGCAACTTCGGTTTCGGGATCCAAATCCACATTGTAATCTTCCTTATATCGCTTTGCGATCGCTTCTTTGAGAAAGGTATAGCCGGTGAACGGTGAATATTTGTGGTACAGCGGATTTTCCGCTGATTGTTTAAGCGCAGAGACGATATGAGACGGTGTTGGCATATCGGGATTGCCTTGCCCGAGGTTAATCACATCGTGACCCATTGAGGTCAGGCGTCCGACTTTTGCTACAAGTGTGGCGAAAAACTGGGTCGGCAGCTGGGACATGATATCTGCCGGCTGGATTTCAAAGGATGCATGATGATTTGAATTCATAATAATATTTCACTCCGGTTCTGTACTGCCTTTTTTTCGAAAGTGAAGTACGTCAGATATAGTTTTAAACCATAATTTATCATGATTTATTCGGGGTGTATAGTGGGAGGGACAGTCTCTATTGAATTTGAGGGGCTCCCGGGATATGATGAACTACAAAAGAGAAGGATGCGGCTCGGCCGTCACACACGATAGATGCAGTGCAGCATGCCCTTCAGTTCGAAAGGGGACTTCAACATGAATATATCATTGATTCAATCCTATATCGCATTAGGGGACCCTGATGCTAACTTCGCTCATCTGGCAGAACAGATGGACAAAGCCCTTCAACAAGAAACAAAACCTGACATCCTGGTGCTTCCGGAAATGTGGAATACCGGTTATGCATTGGACCAGATTCACGAGCTGGCTGATCTGAATGGCGAACGCACGCATACGTTCTTAAGTACCTTTGCCAAAAAAAATCAGGTTCATGTGGTAGGCGGGTCCATTGCCGAAAAAGTGGAGGACCGAGTTTACAATACGATGTATGTATTTAACCGTGAAGGTCGCCAGACGGCCAAGTATTCCAAGATTCATCTATTCTGTCTGATGGAAGAAGAGAAACATTTGACGGCTGGTGTGGAGACAGTCACTTTTGAAATGGAAGACGGATTGTTTGCCGGAGCTTCGATCTGCTATGATATCCGGTTCCCTGAGCTGAGCCGCAGTCTCGCACTTGCAGGTGCCAAGGTGCTGTTTGTCCCTGCGGAATGGCCGAATCCGCGTCTGCATCACTGGAGAACGCTGCTCAGCGCACGTGCAATAGAGAACCAGATGTATGTCGTAGCCTGCAATCGGGTCGGCACCAGCGGAGATACCACCTTTTTCGGCCACTCCATGATTATTGATCCTTGGGGAGAGATTGTGGCAGAAGGCGGCGAAGATGAGGAATTGATATCAGGATATCTGGATCCGGAACTGACAGATTCGGTTCGGCAGCGGATCCCGGTGTTCGAGGACCGAAACCCTCATCTTTATAAACTGGATTAGTTATTTCAGGAGTTTCATCTTTAGAGGTAAGGGTATACTATGTGTATTCCCCCCTAAAGGAGGCTAAAAACCATGGCAGACCAAGGTAATAAGCATGAGAGTAACGACAGCCGTGACAGCCAGGAGAACATTCAGGAACAGCAAAATCAGTTCCGGAACTTTGTGGAAGACGTATCCAAAGGCGGCGGTTACAGCGAAAACAGTGGTGTGAATGAAGATAAAGCGCGCATTCCGGACAATCAAAACCGTATGGTTGACAAGCATAATCTGCGAAAATAAGCAGTTGGACTGACCCTTAAATTTAAAAAAAGAGTTTGAACTGCACGAAAGGTGCAGATTCAAACTCTTTTTTGTTTTAACTGTGCAGAGATTTATCTCCATCCTCAGCTAGGCGGTGCATGACTTCTTTAAAAGTTTCGATAAACGCTTCAGCTGCTTTAGACAGGTATCTGCCATGCCTGTAGGCGATCACCAGCGTTCGGCTGGGAACCGGTTCTGCCAAAGGCAGGTAGACAGGGATAAACTCGCTTCGTTTGGCTCTGGCGATAAAACGGGGAACAAGTGTGACTCCCATTCCTGCAGCGACAAGAGACTGCACGGTTTCAATATTATTGCTCTCAAATACCACATTCGGTTCAAAACCGGCTTCACGGCATAAATCGAAGGTCAGCTTGCGAAATCCCTGGCCTTTTTTTAATACAATAAATGACTCATCCTTGAGATCGCTCAATGAGACAGGGTCCGGAGCAGCCTGGCTGGCTCGCTGTGCGAGCCGGTGCTGTTGCGGAACCGCAAGATCGATCCGCTCTTCCCCGATCGGTACCCAAGACAGAGAAGGCTCGGCGAGCGGAAGAGAAAGCAGGCTAAGGTCTGTCTTTCCGCTGGCGGTCAGCTTCTCCAGATTCATCGAAGAGTCTTCTAAAAGCGCAATCTCAATGTCACCATACTGCTGATGAAAAGCCGGCAGGACCCAAGGCAGTAAATGCGAGCCCGTGATCGGCATGCTGCCTACGACAACCTTCCCTTTTCGAAGCTGGGAGATATCCGACATTTCCTGCCGGAGCTGTTCTACCGCATCCATGATTTTCTGTGCATGCTCAACAAAGCTTGCTCCTGCGTGGGTCAGTTCCACTGTACTCGTATTGCGCTGAAACAGAAGGACGCCGAGCTCCTTCTCCAGCTTGGATAACTGCTGGCTGAGAGAAGGCTGAGCGATATGAAGCTTTTCTGCAGCCCGTGAAAAATTTTTATCTGCTGCAATTTGCAGCGTGTATTGAAGCTGACGCAGTTCCATATGATCACTCCATTATAGGAAATACCTATTATTATATCTTATTGTATAGTTTTGAATGATTTTTGAAAAGGATGGAACATGTTATAGTCTTAACCTATTGCTTTTATAGATTTTATATCTTGGAACAATCACTATGAAAATGTTATATTACTATTAACTGAAAGGGAGTACGGTTATTCCTTTCTCATGGACGTATAGAACTAATGAGGTGATATGAATGAGTAAAAAGACAATGTTTGAAAAAATCTGGGACAATCATGTGATTCACCAGGAAGAAGGAAAGCCGGGAATCTTGTATATCGATCTTCATCTGGTGCATGAGGTTACTTCTCCACAGGCTTTTGAAGGCCTGCGCCTTAGCGGCCGTAAAGTTCGCCGTCCTGAGCTGACTTTTGCGACAATGGACCATAACGTGCCGACAAAGGATCGGTTTAACATCACGGACCCGATCTCCAAGCAGCAAATCGATACGCTGACTCAGAACTGCCGCGATTTCGGTGTTACACTGTATGATCTCGAGACGATCGACCAGGGTGTCGTACACGTCATGGGTCCTGAGCTTGGATTGACCCATCCGGGTAAAACAATCGTTTGCGGTGACAGCCATACTTCGACTCACGGTGCTTTCGGTGCGCTTGCATTCGGTATCGGTACGAGTGAGGTAGAGCACGTACTGGCTACACAGTGCCTCCAGCAGGCAAAGGCTAAAACAATGGAAGTCCGCTTTACAGGCAAACGCAATCCTGGCGTTACTGCTAAAGATATGATTCTTGGCGTTATTGCTAAATACGGTACTGATTTCGCTACTGGATATGTTATCGAGTATACCGGTGAATCGATCCGTGAGCTGTCTATGGAAGAGCGTATGACGGTCTGCAACATGTCGATCGAAGGCGGAGCCAGAGCGGGTATGATCGCTCCGGATGAGACAACGTTTGAATATCTTCGCGGCCGCCAGCATGTTCCGCAGGGAGAACAATTTGATCAAGCTGTTGATGCTTGGAGAAATCTGGTGACCGATGAGGGTGCCGAGTTTGATTCCGTTGTAGAATTTGATGTTGAAACACTGGTTCCTCAAGTGACCTGGGGCACCAGCCCTGGAATGGGTACAGATATTTCTTCTAACGTGCCGAATCCTGCTGATTTCCCGACAGAAAATGAACGCAAGGCTGCTGAAAAAGCGCTGGAATATATGGCTCTGACACCGGGTACGCCGATGTCTGAAATTCCGATTGATTATGTATTCATCGGTTCTTGTACAAACGGCCGGATTGAAGACCTGCGTGCTGCGGCTTCAGTTGCCAAAGGACACCACGTTGCCTCTCAGGTTACTGCAATCGTCGTTCCAGGTTCAGGACGCGTCAAGATTCAGGCAGAGGAAGAAGGTCTGGACAAAATCTTCACAGAGGCGGGTTTTGAATGGCGTGAAGCGGGATGCAGCATGTGTCTGGCGATGAACCCTGATGTACTGCAGCCTGGTCAGCGCTGTGCTTCCACGTCCAACCGTAACTTCGAGGGACGTCAGGGACGCGGCGGCAGAACACATCTGGTATCTCCTGCTATGGCTGCCGCGGCTGCTGTCAAGGGACACTTTGTTGATGTGCGTGATTGGAATTTCGTAAGCGAAGAAGCTTTAGTCTAAGAAGGGGCGGGGAATAAACGATGCAAGCATTTACGAAAATGACCGGATTGGTTGCACCCGTAGACCGGGTCAACGTCGATACCGATGCCATTATACCTAAACAATTTCTCAAAAGAATCGAGCGTACCGGATTTGGACAGTTCCTGTTCTTTGAATGGCGTTTCGACGAGCAGGGTGAAGTAATCACGAGCTTTCCGCTTAATCAGCCTCGTTATCAGGGTGCTTCAGTTCTGATCTCAAGAGCAAACTTCGGATGCGGATCTTCTCGGGAGCACGCGCCTTGGGCGATTCTGGACTTCGGCTTCCGCGTAGTTATAGCGCCTTCGTTTGCAGATATTTTCTACAACAACTGCTTTAAGAACGGTATTCTTCCGATTAAACTGTCGGAAAGCCAGGTAGAAGATCTGTTCCAGCGTACAGCTGCGACAGAAGGATACCAGCTGAATGTAGATCTCGAAAATAAAGTGATTACAGATGAGCAGGGCCTTCGTATTGAATTCGATCTGGACGAACATCGCCGTCAGTTCCTGCTGCAGGGCCTTGACGATATCGGACTGACACTTCAGCATGGAGAAGCAATCGACGCATACGAACAGCAGCATCAGAACCGTCTGTTCGCTTAATTCGCCATGTATCGAGCTTTATATCTATAAAACTAAAAAACTTCCATATCCGGTGTAGGATATGGAAGTTTTTTCTGTTAGAATCAGAGTCAGAGAGTTCATAAGGATACATAGTCCTTGATGTGTCGTTTATTGTCCCCATGTGGCCATGTAAGGTCACGGTATCTTTACGAAAACATATCATAGAATGGTAGAGGTGTAATCATGAAAAAGTCCGGATTGCTTATGTTTTTGCTGCTTCTTTTGTTTGTGTTTGCCGGTACAGGACGAGCGGAGGCGAGTGGGACGAAAATTTACCTGGATGGAGAGCCATTAAATCTCTCATCTGATGTGCAGGTAGCGAATATCAACAACAGCATTATGATCCCGATTCGTGTCGTTTCTGAGAATCTCGGCTATAAAGTAGAGTGGAACAAAGCCAGTCAGACTGTATCCGTGCAGAACAGCAGCAAGACCGTGATCATGGGTGTCAATCAGAAAGAGGCTGATGTGAACGGAAACATCGTGAGCATGAGTATACCTCCACTGCTTCAAGGAAATACGACGCTCGTCCCGCTCCGTTTCGTAAGCAGCGAGATGGGGATGGATGTGAAATGGGATAATTTGTCCAAAGCCGTGTATCTGTCTTCGGCAGGCAGTATGTCTGATCCATGGGCAAGTGAACCGCCGTTAGGCTCTGGAAGTGTTATTAGTAATCCAGGGAATCAGCCAGAAGCTCCATCTGGACCATCCAATCCAACGGAAACGCCTGACATCAATAACTTATCGACTGTAGACGCAATCAGCTTTATGGACAACCGTTTAATGGTTGCGCTAAGTGGATCTGTAACTCCAAAGGTCAGCACTCTCACCGGACCTGAACGTATCGTTATCGATTTACCAAGTGTGAAATTTTCAGATACTTTTGTGAACAGCAATCCACTGGATGCCAAGCAGCATGGCCAGATGACATTAACCGGTTATCCGGATGTAAAGTCAGTCCGATATTCATTATTCAGCAATAATCCTTCTACTGTTCGAATTGTCTTGGATCTTAATTATTCAAAAGGATATACTGTCTCCGGTACTGAAAACGGATCCGGGCTATTGATGGTCGATCTCAACACAGCTGATCCCGGTGCAGGTTCGGTTGTGATTCCTCCTGCAGGCAGCTCCGGCAAAAAAACGGTTGTCATTGATGCAGGGCATGGGGATAATGATCCCGGTGCTGTCAGTCCTAATAAACGCAGAGAAAAAGATTTCAATCTTTCCATGGCCCTGAAGGTTGGAAAGCTGCTGGAAAAGGAGAAAGGGATCGATGTCGTCCTTACTCGCAGCAACGATACGTTTCTTGAGCTTCGTGATCGGGTAAAGATTGCTAACAACCTTAAAGCAGATGTGTTTGTGTCCATTCACGGTAACAGCAATCCATCAAGCAGCCCGAATGGTACAGAAACCTTTTACACCCGTGACAGCAGTTTGGCTTTTGCCAAGATTATGCATGAACATCTGGCTAAGGGAACCGGACTGAAAAACCGGGGGGTATCAAAAGGAAATTTCCATGTCACAAGAGAAACGGTAATGCCTGCAGCACTGCTGGAAGTCGGATTTCTGAGCAACAAAGGTGATGAAGCTCAAATGTTTAATGAAGAATTTCAGAACGTGGTGGCACAAAGCATCGTAAATGGAATTAAGGAATATCTTAAAGTACAGTAATGTACTTCATAGGGGGACGTCATTATGAGAAATGTAAAATATCTAGCAGTTGGTATGCTGACTATGGCATTGGCTGTAAGCACCGGATGTGGTGCCAAGCCGGAAGCTGCACCTGCAGTCAAACCTGCTGCAATGGAGCCGGTTACGGAAGCTAGTAAACAGCCGAACGTTGACGTGCCTGCCGATTCGACACCGACAGAGAATGAAAGTAAAGATACCCCCAAACAGGAGGACACTCCCGTGAAGGATCAAGCTCAAGGTACAGCAGGAACAACGACCGCATCGAATGATCCATCATCTAGCACCGGTGAAACCAAGCAGCAGGAAGCGCCTGCACGCAAGGAGAAAATTGTTGTATACTATACCGATCCGGATTTGATGGAGCTGAAAAAGGCATCTGCAGAGATCACGTATACTGAAGAAAAAGACAAGTATGCCAAAGCTTTCAAGGCTCTGCAAGAAAGCAGCAATGAGCAGCTGATACCGCTTTGGAGTGACAAGATCACTTTAAATGGTGTGCAGTTTGAGAACGGAGCATTGACACTGGATGTGAACAAGCCAGCTGAAGCCAATCTGGGATCCGGTGGAGAAATGTTTGCGCTGGAAGCTTTGCATAAAACTTTTTTCCAGTTTGATGAAGTGGAATCCCTTGAATTACTCGTCGATGGCAAACAAGTTGAGACGCTAATGGGTCATGTAGAACTGGAACACCCGATGACAAGAAATGCGCAATAAATGCATTTTGTCTGATAACAACATTGAAAAATGATAGGTTATACCCATTATTCTCGCCGCTGTATCTCAGCGGCGGGATTTTTTTTGGTAAAACGGGAATAATTTCGCAACTTTAGGGTCATGGTCGCGTCTATAGTGTGTCAGGTAATGTCGGACAGGCCGGGAAGAAAACGCCAATTTATGGTAGAATAAGAGGATGGTAGGGGTGAAGGATGAAGAAGTTTAGTTTGTTAATGTTTCTGTTCATCATCATGTTGGTGTTTCCTAAAGGTGCGGATGCCAGTTCATATAGTGCCAAAATCTATATGAACGAGAATGAGTTGAACTTGTCACAAGGAGTCCATGTTGAAAATATCAATGGAACGGTCATGGTGCCGATTCGTGTTATTTCCGAGAACCTTGGATATTCTGTCAGCTGGAATAAGGCGGCTCAAAAAGTAACCGTACAAGGTGGGGGCAAAACCGTCGAGATGGTGGTTGGAAGCAGCTCTGCTAATATTGACGGTAACCGTGAAAACATCGCGAAAGCGCCTGTGTTACGCGGTGGTACGACAATTATACCCATCCGCTTTGTGAGTGAGCAAATGGGCATGAATGTCAGCTGGAATAACCATGAAAAAGCGGTATATCTTATTACCCCGGATTATGTAGGTTCAAACCCTGGCGGTTCTCAAAACGGTTCACTGACTACCATTGATGGTATCAGTTTCAGTAATAACCGTTTAATGGTGGCTGCAACGGGTACGGTGAAACCTAAAGTCATGACTCTGACTTCGCCTGACAGGATTGTTATTGATATCGAGAATGCAGAATTCTCCAAGGACTTTGGCAGCAATAACAATCTTGATGACACATACCACGGAGATCTGGCTGTCACAGGATATCCGGATGTGAAATCTGTGCGATACTCGCTGTTTAACAACAATCCATCTACCGTACGCATGGTCATTGACCTTAGTTATGCAAAGAACTACACGCTGCATAATGATGCATCAGGTTTGTTTATCGTAGACTTGAACACAGCTTCAACACCTGCACCCGAGCCAGGTGCGAAAGGCAAAAAGCTGGTGGTGATTGATGCCGGTCATGGTGCTCATGATCCGGGAGCGATCAGTGTGTCCAAGAAAAAGGAGAAAGACTTTGCGCTTAGCCTGGCCCTCAAAACAGCAAAGCTGCTGCAGAATGATAAAAACATTGATGTCGTGCTTACCCGAAGTGATGATACGTTTTTGGAACTCAGGGACCGTGTGAAGATTGCGAATAATTTAAAAGCAGATGTGTTCATTTCCATCCATGCCAATGCAGGCCCTTCATCAGCTTCAGGGACCGAGACGTTTTATGAACGTTCTTCAAGCAAATCTTTGGCTAATGTTATTCACAAGCACATGCTGAAAGCAGTAGGTTTAAAAGACCGTAAAGTAAAATATGGAAACTTCCATGTTATTCGTGAAACGAACATGCCTGCCATTTTGCTGGAAGTCGGGTTTTTGACCAACAAAACAGATGAGAGCAAGCTGTTTGATAACAATGTTCAAAACCGTGTAGCCCAGTCGATTGTTGATGGTCTAAAAGAATATATTAAATAATTGGAAGATAAATGGTAAGTGGAGGTGTGCAGATGAATAAAAAAATATGGTCTGCGGCGCTCCTGGCAGCGGTTATGCTGCTGGGAACGGCATGTGGAGATAAACCTGGAGCGGCTCCCGCTCCGACGGAAGACAATAATCAGGAACCCGCAGTAACGACGCCAGCTGAGCCTAGTGAGGAACCAGAGACTCCGGCAGACAGCGAGACGCCAGACAGCTCGAATGGTGCAGGCGGTGGTGATTCCACTGCAGGCGGCGGTGGGTCAAGCCAGACCGATTCACCGGATAATTCAGCTTCACCAGATAACACAGCTGTTGAACCGGAGGAAAAGACAGAAACCATTAAAGTTTATTACACGGATCCAGATGCTATGGAGCTGCTTGAAGGATCAGCGGATATCCAGTATGAAGATGAAAAGTCCAAGCTTGAGGCCGCTTTTAAAGCACTTCAGACCAGCGACTCGGACGAACAGTATCCGCTATGGCAAAATATTGAGCTTCTGTCGCTGACATTTGAAGATGGTGCGCTTACATTGGATCTCCACATACCGGATACAGCGAATATGGGTTCCGGTGTAGAAGCATTTGCTATGGATGCGTTGAAGCAGACGTATTTTCAGTTTGATGAAGTTCAGTCCATCCAGCTGCTGGTAGACGGCAGCCAAGTGGAAAGCCTGATGGGCCATGTATCATTAAACAATCCTGAAACCCGGTAATGACGGCGGGAAGGAGATCACACACTGCTGTCGAATAATAGAAATAATGAAAGAAGAACAGCAGATTTGAAAGGGGAAACATCATTCATGCTATTAAGACGTAATAAACATCATTCCAAAAAAGTGGTCTCCGCCGTCATGGCCGGGCTAATGGTTATGGGGTCGGGTTCTGTCGCGGCATATGCGGCAGGAGAGAATACAAGTATTACGGCGGGTGCGCCTAATCTTTTCAGTGACGTGGCAAACGGATATTGGGGAGAAAAATATATTTATCAGCTGGCAGCACAAGGTATCGTTATGGGGAATAACGGAAAGTTTCGTCCAAATGATCCCGTTACCCAGCAGGAAGCTGTCACGATGGCAATCCGTTTCTTGAATATGAATGTCTCAGTTAGCACCGGCACGTCTACGGCATTACCGACAAATATGAAAGTGAATAACTACTTTGTACCGTACGTGCAATTGGCGCTTCAGCAAAGCCTGCTCGACAGGAAAAAAGAATCGGATTACAAAGATGAAAAGGTGATTTGGGGGGCGAATAAAGCTTCCCGTGAATGGATCACTGAAGTATTAATCCGCTCGATCGGCCGTACATCGGATGCGAATGCGGCAATGAACCAAGCGACGGGCTTTGCGGATAACGCCAAGATATCAGTAGATCGTCTGGGATATGTGAACGCTGCGGTTGAATTGGGTCTGGCCAAGGGAGTAAACGGCAATAAGTTTGATCCTCAAGGAGCCGTGACCCGTGCACAGCTCGCCACGTTCTTCAGCCGGGCACAAGCGTATATTGATGCCCAGTATGAGAATCAGTATGAAGGGTATGTCACTTCGATAAGCAGCGATAAGATTGAGCTGTACACAGACGGACAGAATCGTTCGTTCCCGCTGCTTCCGACTACAGCAACATTTGAAAAATCTTCTGAGAAACGATTGGCCATATCGGACATCAAGCCATATACGCAGGTGACCGTGATTGCCAAAAACGGAGCTGCGTCTTATTTGGAAATCTTAGACCCGGAGCAAAAGGTGGAGTCTTTTGAACGCAAGTACGCCAGACTGTCGCCAAACAATGTGATTTGGTTCGATACGGATAACTCTTTTGAAGAACTGTCCTATGACAGCAGCACGCTGTTTATGGATCAGAACGGAAACAAAATTGATCCGAACGATGCCAAAGCATTGGTACCGGGCAGTGTTGTCACCGTCGAAAGAGAAACATTCAGCCCTCAAAAACGAGTGGTTGCCATCCGTGTGAAGAACGGATTGGTAAACAAGACAGCAGCTGGAATCATTCAGGCTGTGGATAACACCAGCAAGACGATCACGTTCAGAGATGGTGCAGGCACGCTGGTGGAAACTTTCAACTGGAATGACAGCACACTGATCCAGTATCAGAATCAGCTTCTGAATCCAGCAGAACTGAAAGCCGGATCGATTGTGAGTTATACCGTGGAGAACAGTGTCCTGAAAAAAGTGGAAATTAATCAAAGTGTGGATCGTACGGTTACCGCCATGCTTTACGCCGTAGAGAAAAGCGGCAAGACCGTGACTTACAAACGAAACGGCAGCACACAGCTGGAAACCAAATTTCTTGCTGAGAAACCTGAACTGGCCATCAGCGGTATTGCACAGCCTGTGCTGGATGATCTGATTCCGGATGCCACTGCCGGAGACCAGGTGGAACTGACGATCAATGGTGAAGAGAAGGTCACGCGTATTGCCGTTCTTGGACGCCAGATGGAAGTGATGAATCAGGCTACAGTGGTGCGTTATGATTCCGCTAAAAACTGGCTGATGGTCAGCGACAGTGAAGGAAAACCACAAGTCATCGTCCTGGATTCGAAAACGAAACTGGATTCGTCGGCAGGGAGTACATTGTCTGCGGTGGAAGGCCTTTTGGGTGCAGGAAGAAAAGTCAATATCAAGCATTTGGGGAACCGTGCATTATCGCTTGAGATTGTCTACAAATATGATGGCAGAATACTGGACATTAATACGACTTCTAAGACGATCAGTATATTGACACTTGATGGTCAAACGGTAAAAATTCCTTACAGTAATCCTTCCGTAGAGTTGTACAGCAAACAGACAGCTGCCCTTTCGGATCTCAAAGTCGGTGATGAAGTGTCGGCACAGCTGTCAGCCAACCAGGATCTTCTGGCCAGTCTGAAGTCCAAGACATCGCTGCAGTTTGAAGTGACGGCAACAGAGCCTTCACTGAACCGTATCCGAGTGTCAAATGAAGGAGTTACCAGCATGTTCTACACGGACAAGGCTCAAATGACCGATGAGAACGGCCAAATGCTGCGGATTTCCGACCTGCGTCAAGGTTCATTGATCAATGTTCAGTTTGTGGGGACGACGCCTGTCGTCATTCAGGAAGTTAAATTGACATTGGGCCAAATCGTTAGTGTGGATGCTGCCGGAAATTCGCTCACCGTAAAAGCTTTCAACGGAGCGAATCAGCCGATTGTGATTTCCGGAGCCGTAAAAGTGATCCGGGGCGGAGCCGTATCGTCCAGCCTTTCAAGCCTTACGACCAATGATCGGGTAGAGGTTCGTAAAGATATTGATGGTACGACGATTGTAAAAGTGCTGGATTCTCTGAGCCGCTCGTTCTGGAGATATGAAAATGGAGATATCCTGGTAAAACGAACCTATACGACCGATGATTATCGCTTCCGGGCAGCATCAAACGTATTTGTTCACCAAAATGATCAGAACTTGTCCGTGCAATCCCTTAAAGAAAATGATAATATTGTACTGTATTTCAGCAACGGTTCCGTTGTAGAGGTCGTGAAACAATAGTTGTCACATGGGGAATACACGAGAAACACCGTCTTGATGCGGGATTTGCTCGCATCAAGACTTTTTTTTGCGGGAGGGACCTGATATGAACACGGCTGCCGTAAGGCATATTCTCGATACCATCGGTCAAATGTACCCCGATGCGCATTGTGAACTGAATCATGAGAATGCCTTTGAGCTGACCATTGCAGTTCTGCTGTCTGCTCAATGCACAGATGAAACAGTGAACAAGGTGACGAAAGATCTGTTCCGGAAATACAAGACTCCCCAGGATTATGTCTCGGTTCCAATTGAAGAACTGGAGCAGGACATCCGCAGGATCGGATTGTTCCGCAATAAAGCCAAGCATATTCAGAGTCTTTGCCTGATTCTGATCGAACAGTACGGAAGCGAAGTGCCGGAAGCGCATGATCAATTGGTCAAGCTGCCCGGGGTCGGACGCAAAACAGCGAATGTCGTCGTTTCTAACGCATTTGGAGTGCCGGCTATCGCGGTAGATACCCATGTGGAGAGAGTATCCAAGCGTCTCGGACTTGCAGGCTGGAAAGACAGTGTGCTGGACGTGGAAAGAAAGCTGATGAAGAGAGTGCCGCAGAACGAATGGACACTAACGCATCATCGACTGATTTTTTTCGGCAGATACCACTGTAAAGCGCAAAATCCGATGTGCCAGGTATGTCCGCTTCTCGACGTGTGCCGTGAAGGCAAGAAACGTATGAAAACGTCAGTCGTCAGGAAGAATAAGGAACAGACCGCAAGCAGCAAGAAATAGACAAAGACAAAAGAGGATGGGATTAATGATGAAATGCATCTCGGTTTATACGGACAACTTTGAATTGTTCTCGGATATTTTTGAACAGGTGGTGGAAAGCCAGCTGGAAGAAAATGAAGAAAAAGAATTGGAAGGTATCACATTCAGTCATTCCGGCGAAGCGCCGGAGCATTATTTGGAGCGTATGTCCCAAAAGCCTGAAGTTGTTGTCATGCGTGACAAATCTCGCGGTTTGACAATTTTGCAGCACGGCA
Organism: Paenibacillus lemnae; assembly: GCF_012933385.1. Taxonomy (GTDB): domain Bacteria; phylum Bacillota; class Bacilli; order Paenibacillales; family Paenibacillaceae; genus Paenibacillus_AQ; species Paenibacillus_AQ lemnae. Next base: position 1,894 of record NZ_JABBPN010000027.1, on the reverse strand, counting down.
ATGTCTTCGAAATTCTGATTCCGGAAGCTGAAAGTGCAGCTGCATTGTAATTAACAACAGGACTGGAGTCACAGTGATTCTGCATGATCTAATTTCAAATAGCGGCCGCCCGGGATTTTTTCCTGTGCGGTCTCTTTTGCTTACAAGCCACACAATGGTACAATAAATGAATTGAAATTATACCATCCATGTCTTCAGGGATAAGGAACAGGAGCGAAGAGAACAGTGAAGGTTGTGACAGAAGTTGAAACCGGATTCACCTCCGGGCAATTACAACAAGCCATACAGCAATTTACGGAATGGAATGACGAATCCTCAGCTGCCTTGACGAAAGATCTTCTTGCCAAACAGGCTGCAGGTGAGCTGACATTAGCATTTTGCGGTCATTTTTCTGCCGGTAAATCGAGCATGATTAATGCCCTCTGCGGTACAAAAGTGCTGCCTTCCGGTCCCGTGCCTACGAGTGCAAATGTTGTGACGATTCGTAATGGCAGTCCACGGGCAAGTATTCACCGCGCCGGAGGCGGGACAGAATCGAGTCTGAATGTAACAACACAGGAACTGGCAGAGTACTGCCGCAACGGGGGCGAATATTCCTCCATCGATGTGTGGGAAGACATACCCTGGCTTGGGAAGCATGGCGTCCTGATGGATACGCCCGGCGTGGATTCTACGGATGATGGACACCGTAAAGCGACCCATTCTGCACTACACATGGCAGACGTGGTTTTTTATGTGATGGATTATAATCATGTCCAGTCTGAGAGCAATCTGATGTTTGCTAAAAGTTTGTCCGATTGGGGAAAGCCGCTGTATCTGATCGTTAATCAGATTGACAAGCACCGTGATGATGAACTCAGTCTGACTTCTTATTTGAGCGATGTGAACAAAGCGTTTGAACAATGGAAAGTACAGTACAGTGGTCTGATGTGTATTTCATTGAAAGAACACGAGCACCCGTATAACCAATGGGCCGATTTAAAGTCACTATTGTCCGCTTTACTGGAAAACCGGGATACCCTGCTGGAATACAGCGTCGCCTGCTCGCTCCGTCATGTGACAGAAAGCCATGCAGAACAGTTTATCCGCAGTCATCAGGAGGAAAAAGATGCCCTGCTGGAGGAGATTGGCGGCGAAGAAGCGATACATGCGCTGCAGATAAGGGTCCAGGAGCAGGAAAATAAATGGAACGAGGCTCGTGAATATCCGGATACCCTTGCCTCGGATCTTAGAAAAGAAGCAGATGCGCTGCTTGGAAATGCCAACCTGATGCCGGCAGATGTGAGAGACCTGGCGCTTTCCTGGCTGGAAAGCCGTAAGAGCGGATTTAAGGTCGGGTTTCTCTTTTCTGCAGGAAAGACAGAGGAAGAGAAAAACCGCCGATTGGAGCTGTTTGTCAATCGTTTGAAGCAGCAAATGTCTTCCCAGGTGGATTTTCATCTGCGCACCTTATGGAGGGAAATGGTGGAGCGCACAGCGGCATGGGATGATGCGTGGGAACAAGCCCTGGACAATGTGCTTCCTTCACTCAATGAAGAGATGCTCATACGTTCAACAGACACTCAAGCGGTCCTGTCGGGTGAATATGTGTTGAACTACTGCAAGCGGCTGGCCGAGGACATCAAGGCCGGCTACCGGCGGGCCGTGGCGGAGCTCGCCGAACGGCTCCGCACGGCGGCGGCGGACAAGAACACCGTCCGCCTGGCAGAGCTGGAGCGCCAGCACGCCGAGCTGCTGGCGCAGTCGGCGGCCTCCGCCCGCCATGCTGCACTGCAGCAGGCGGAGGCCGCCCGCACCCGTGCGGCTGCTGCGCTCGCGCCGCCGCACACCCCCCTCACCCCCGGCCTGCTGCCGGAGGTGAGGGAACCGGCTGCGCTGCCGCAGGCCGCAGCCG
>NZ_JABBPN010000026.1 GCF_012933385.1 Paenibacillus lemnae | reverse complement strand
GATACATATTCCCTGATAGCTCAGTTGGTAGAGCACTCGACTGTTAATCGAGTTGTCACAGGTTCGAGTCCTGTTCGGGGAGCCACTTGCTTCCATAGCTCAGTAGGTAGAGTGCATCCATGGTAAGGATGAGGTCACCGGTTCGATCCCGGTTGGAAGCTCCATATCGCGGCCCGTTGGTCAAGGGGTTAAGACACCTCCCTTTCACGGAGGTAACAGGGGTTCGAATCCCCTACGGGTCACCACTTACACTACTGAGTTCATCAAGTTTAGATGAATACATATGGAGGCTTAGCTCAGCTGGGAGAGCATCTGCCTTACAAGCAGAGGGTCGGGGGTTCGATCCCCTCAGCCTCCACCATAACTTCATACTTTGTCTTTTTCTGGACAAACTACGAAGGTGATACATTTTTGGGGATTAGCCAAGCGGTAAGGCAACGGACTTTGACTCCGTCATGCATAGGTTCGAATCCTATATCCCCAGCCATTGTTTGAGCCATTAGCTCAGTTGGTAGAGCACCTGACTTTTAATCAGGGTGTCGAAGGTTCGAGTCCTTCATGGCTCACCATTTAGTTTTACTTTGTGCGCGTGTGGCGGAATTGGCAGACGCACTAGACTTAGGATCTAGCGTCTTTGACGTGGGGGTTCAAGTCCCTCCACGCGCACCATGTTTTATGCGGACGTGGCTCAGCGGTAGAGCATCGCCTTGCCAAGGCGAGGGTCGCGGGTTCGATTCCCGTCGTCCGCTCCATGTGTCCCCTTAGCTCAGCTGGATAGAGCGTTTGACTACGAATCAAAAGGCCGGGAGTTCGAATCTCTCAGGGGACGCCATTTTATATTTAGAATGTAACGGGATGTAGCTCAGCTTGGTAGAGCACCTGGTTTGGGACCAGGGGGTCGCATGTTCAAATCGTGTCATCCCGATTGTTACATCTGCGGGTGTAGTTCAATGGTAGAACTCCAGCCTTCCAAGCTGGTAGCGTGGGTTCGATTCCCATCACCCGCTCCATACATAAAGCAGGACATCACCGCGTGTGATGTTTTTTTTACATATCGACGCCGTATTCCTGCGAAGTATCACTGTGGTAAAGTGAACTGAACATGTTGTGGAGTATTTTAATCGCCGGTCAGAGGGAGATCTTGTTGATCTCATGAAAAGTTGACATCTTGTAAACGTCTTCTTTTGTCGATATCGTGATTTTTTTGACAGTTAGGTAAAGATTTTCGGGAGTATTTATTGTATGATATTAGGAAGCAAAAATAAGATAAACTGTTGACGGGTTTAGATGGGAGGAGTAACATGACTGAACTTACTGTAACCGCAAAAAGTAATTCCAACAATCTGCTGCGCCGTGATGTACGATTCCTAGGAAATATCCTCGGTGAAGTCCTTGTCCATCAAGGTGGCAATGAACTCCTGGATATTGTAGAGAAAATCCGGGAAACGAGCAAAGCGCTGCGTTCGGAATTTTTACCTGAGTTATTTGCGGATTTCAAAAGAATCGTGAGCACATTGAATCCGGATAGTCGGCATCAGGTCATTCGTGCGTTTGCGATTTATTTTCAACTGGTGAATATTGCAGAACAGAATCATCGTATTCGCCGCAAACGTGATTATGAACGTTCTGCCGGGGAAAGCGTACAGCCTGGTTCGATTGAGAGTGCTGTTCAGGAATTAAGAGAACGGGAATTCAGCATCGATCAGGTTCAAAATATTCTGGAGGGACTGTCTCTGGAGCTGGTCATGACAGCTCACCCAACAGAAGCGATGCGCCGCGCTATTTTGGATATCCACAAACGGATTTCCGAAGATGTGATGCTGCTGGATAATCCGACGCTCACGTTCCGTGAACGCGAACAGCTCCGTGAGAAGCTGCTGAATGATGTGATTACCCTGTGGCAGACGGATGAGCTGCGCGACCGTAAACCTACCGTGCTCGACGAGGTGCGTAACGGCATGTACTATTTCCATGAAACGCTGTTTCATGTACTGCCAGAAGTATATCTCGAACTGGAGCGCTGCCTGAATAAGTATTATCCTGGACATGACTGGCATGTACCGACCTACCTGCGCTTCGGCTCATGGATTGGCGGGGACCGGGACGGAAATCCTTCCGTAACAGCAGATGTGACCTGGAAGACACTTGAGATGCAGCGTAAGCTGTCGGTTCGTGAGTATCAGCGTATTTTGACTGGGCTTATGAAAAATCTCAGCTTCAGCGCAACCATTGTGGATGTTACCGATGAACTGCTGGAGTCGATTCGTAAGGACCGTGAGAATGTTACGCTGAAGAAGATGGAGATCTGGCATAACGATAAGGAACCTTACCGCATCAAGCTTGCCTATATGCTTGCCAAAATGACGCATGTTCTGGATCCTGCCATGACCGGAGCTGAACGCTATCAGTCTCCTCAAGAATTCATTGAAGATCTTCAGGTGATCGACCGCAGTCTGCGCCATCATTTTGCAGATTATGTTGCCGATACATCGATTAAACAAACCATTCGCCAAGTGGAACTCTTTGGCTTTCATACCGCAACGCTGGACATTCGTCAGCACAGTAAAGAACATGAGAACGCGATGGCTGAAATCCTCGCCAAGATGAATGTAGTCGAAGATTATATTTCCATGGTAGAAGAGGACAAAATCGAACTGCTGAACAAGCTGCTGAACGATCCTCGTCCACTGACTACGCCATACCAGGAATACAGTGACAGCACTGAAGAGTGTCTTGAGGTATTCCGGACGGTATATCGTGCACAAAAAGAATTCGGAACCAACTGTATTTCCAGTTACCTGATCAGTATGGCTGAGGGTGCGAGTGATATTCTGGAGGTTATGGTGTTCGCTAAAGAGGTCGGCTTGTTCCGTAAGGACAATCAAGGTCATGTATCTGCAACACTTCAGGCTGCACCATTGTTCGAAACAATTGAAGATCTGCATGCTGCACCAGCCATTATGCGTCGTCTGTTTAACCTTCCGATTTACCGTGAAGGCGTGAAAGCGATGAATGATCTCCAAGAGATCATGCTGGGGTACTCCGACAGCAACAAGGACGGAGGCGCTGTAACAGCGAACTGGGAGCTGCAGGTTGCTATGAAGGACATTACAGCTGTCGGGGATGAGTTTGGTATTAAGCTGAAGTATTTCCATGGCCGTGGTGGTTCACTGGGTCGTGGAGGCATGCCGCTCAACCGCAGTATTATGGCACAGCCCGCGAATACCATTGCAGGCGGTATCAAGATCACTGAGCAGGGTGAGGTTATCTCTTCCCGCTATTCCTTGAAAGGTATCGCATACCGCAGTCTGGAGCAAGCGACATCTGCTCTGATCACGGCTTCAATCCAAGCCCGTTCTCCACAGGAGAACCCGAAGGAGAAGGAGTGGGAGAAGATTGCAGCACAGATTTCCTCGGTGTCTCAGAACAAATACCAGGACCTGATTTTCCGCGATCCGGATTTCCTGACATTCTTCAAGGAATCCACACCGCTGCCTGAGGTAGGCGAACTGAACATCGGTTCCCGTCCATCCAAGCGTAAGAACAGTGATCGGTTTGAAGATCTGCGTGCAATTCCATGGGTATTCGCCTGGACTCAGAGCCGTTACCTGCTGCCGGCATGGTACGCTTCGGGTACAGGACTGAACAGCTTCTACCAGGGCAAGGAAGAGAACTTGAAGGTTCTGCAGGATATGTATGTGAATTATCCATTCTTCACGTCCTTGGTTAATACGCTCCAAATGGCGCTTGCCAAAGCAGACCTCATCATTGCGAAGGAATACTCGCTGATGACGAAGGATGAAACAGCCAGACAGCGTATTTTTGGACTGATGAAGGAAGAGTTCGAGTTGACCAAGGAAATGGTATTGAAGATTACTGGCCAACAGGAGATTCTTGACAACCAGCCTGTGCTGCAGGAGTCGATTCGTCTGCGTAATCCGTATGTCGATCCGCTCAGCTATTTGCAGGTTCAGCTGCTGAACGAGCTGCGCGAACTGAGAGAAAGCGGTCAGGATGATCCGGACCTGCTGCGCGAAGTGCTGCTTACGATTAACGGTATCGCTGCAGGCCTTCGGAATACCGGCTGATCCCATTTTTCTAAACAAGTTAGGGATAGTACAACGAGGCTCCCTGTGAGGGAGTCTCGTTTTTTATCGTTGTTAAACGATTAGTGTTGCTTTTTACATACTGATGAATTACGATTTTAATGATGCGTTTAAACGTTACCCATCAGACCATTCTGGGGGAATTATGGTGGACAATTTGGATGTAAGACTGGTAAAGCTGGCTCGTAAAGGAGATCAGCGGGCATTTGCTGAATTATTAGAGCTGTATAAGGACAAAATCTTTCATCTCGCTTACCGGATGCTGTATAACCGGCATGAGGCGGAAGATATTGTGCAGGAAACCTTTTTACGGGTGTACAAAAACTTAGACCGGTACGATGAGCATCAGAAGTTTTCAACCTGGATATATCGTATTGGTACAAACCTTTGCATAGACCGGCTGCGTAAACGCAAACCATCCTACTCTCTGGACGCCGATATGAATGATCAGGAGGGGATGGACGGTTATTCCATGATTCCGAGTGACGACCGCTCTCCGGAGTCAGAAGTTCTGCTGTCCGAGACGCAGCGGATCATTCATCAGGCGATGGAGACCCTGCCGGCAAAGTATAAGGGCATTATGATTTTGCGTTACATTCAGGACCTGTCTCTTCAGGAAATCAGTGAGATCCTGGATCTTCCGGTGACTACGATCAAGACGAGGGTTCATCGCGGACGTGAGTTCCTGAGAAAGAAACTGGAGTTTAAACTGTAAAATTATTTTTAAAAATAATTGAAACATGAACCATTCCGGTGCGTATGAACATGAAGCAAGTCTTATGACCTTGAAGAAGGGCTGGACCCAGCAAAGAGATTTCAAGAAAGGATTGGCTTATATGGATTGCAAATTGGCCGTCTCTTTGATGCACGATTATCTGGATAATGACTTGTCGAAGCCGCAGCAGCTGGAGTTGAAAGCACATTTGCTGCAGTGTATGGACTGCCGGAACCGACTAGAAGAATTGGAGAAAACCGATATGCTGCTGTTCTCCATGACGCATCATTCCACAGGGCCGTCGGATGATTTAAGTGACCGGATTATGGGAATGCTGCCGAAAGAGAAAAAGCAGAAGGCCTGGGTGACCTGGGTAAAAAGACATCCGGCCATTACAGCGGCAGCTCTTTTTCTCGTCGTGATGCTTTTCAGTACCGTCAGCTTCTGGAGTCAGGAGAATCAGCTTATTGTCAAAGGCAGTGAGCTCGACAAGCTCATTATAGAGGGTCGTACGGTGATCATTCCGCCGGATCAGACCATCACAGGTGATATTACCGTGGAGAACGGGGAGACGAAAGTTTACGGACAGGTACAGGGTAACGTGACCGTCATTGATGGAGAATTATTTCAAGCTTCTACAGCCCATATTTCCGGGCAGGTTAAAGATATAGATAGAGCTATGGATTGGATATGGTACAAAATTACCAATCTTTTCACGGATGTTGCACACCGCTAATCATGAACGAAAGCGTGCCTCACTCTTCATGAATAACGGCGCCTCTTTTCTTCGAGAAGATGGCGTCTTTTTGTATATTTGTAATCATTTGTACCGTGAAACCTCCTCTGACTTGCATCGGAAGGGTGAACGTTATAACCTAGAGTGTGTAGAGCACATACTACATATATCAAGCGTTATTTAAAGAAAATGGCGGGGGTTACTATATGGAGTATTTTTCGGACTTAACCTGGAGAGAGTCCATTAAAGATATAATCGATATTCTCATCGTCACCTATATCATTTACCATTTGATCCTTCTGGTTCGCGGAACGCGGGCGGTACAGCTGCTGAAAGGAATTCTGGTGCTGGTCGTGATCTGGGCGCTGAGTACATGGTTTGATTTATATACACTCAAATGGCTGATGAATCAAATATTTACGTTCGGAGTGCTGGCGATATTCATTATTTTTCAACCAGAGCTTCGGAGAGGACTGGAGCAGCTGGGACGGGGGAAACTTTTTGGAAGATCCGCCGATATGGACGAAGAGACCAATAAGTTAATCGGTGAAACGATTAAAGCTGTAAATTATTTATCCCGTAGAAAAATTGGAGCGCTGATCGTATTCGAACGGACGACGGGGCTGAACGAGTTTGTAGAATCCGGGATTCCAATGCGTTCCGTGCTAAGCTCGGAGCTGATTATCAATATATTCATTCCCAATACACCGCTGCATGATGGTGCTGTTATTGTACAGAGCAATCAGATTGCAGCTGCCGGCTGTTATCTGCCATTGTCGGAGAACCCTTTTATTAGTAAGGAATTGGGTACACGGCACCGTGCAGCGATCGGAATCAGTGAGGTGGGGGATGCCATATCCGTAGTCGTCTCCGAGGAAACAGGGCAGGTGTCACTGGCGATTAACGGCCAGGTTGTCAGAGATATTAAGGAAGAGTCACTCATTTCCAAACTCTATGATGAACTGCGCCCTGCTACTACCGTAAAGGAGAAACGTTCGTTCTTCTGGAAACGGAAGGGAGACCGTAAAGATGGATAAATGGATTAAAAATAATACGGCGGCCAAACTCATCGCATTAGCGGTTAGTATGCTGCTGTGGGCCATGGTTCACATGGAGAATGGTGCACCAGCGCCCCCAACCACTTCGTTTGATACTAAAACAGTTGAGGTTAATATACAAACATATGGGTTCGATGACACAGATTATGCCCTCACTGGCATCAGTGCTAACCAGGTAACCCTGCAGGTGAAAGGCCGAAAAATCGATATCACGACCATTTTTGCAGATGAATATAGAGTGAAGCTGGATCTCAGCAGCGTAAAGTCCCCTGGCACACAGACCCTGCCGCTGACTTATGCGCTGCCGCGCGGAGTAGAGCTGGTCTCCATGGATCCGGCTGTGGTGACCGTTACGGTAGAAGAACGTCAGTCTCAGACTGTCCCGGTCGCTATAGGCACGAAGGGAGAGCTGGCAGAAAATTACCGGCTGTCCGGATCGTTAAAGGCCGATCCCGGGAATGTTCAGGTTACGCTGCCTGAGTCGGAGCTTGCCCGCTTGTCCCAGGTGAAAGGCACTGTCGATCTGGACGGGGCGAAGGACTCCTTTACGGAGGAGAGGGTGAAGCTGACCGCTTTCGATAAAGATGGAAATGCGATGGAAGATGCCGTTATTACACCAGCTGCGGTCTCGGTAGAAATTCCGGTGGAAGCGGGTTTTGTGAAGGTTCCGCTGGAGATTGAATATACTGGCCGGCTGCCGGATGGACTGGTTCTTTCGGAGGTAAAACCACGGATCGAGGAAGTGACGCTGTTCGGTAGCGGTGATGTCCTAAAAGGAATAAAGACCTATAATGGTGCTGTCATCAATCTGGGGGATGTTACCGAAGCTGGAACAACGGTGCTTTCGACCGACTTGACGCCGCCGCCGGGATTTGAGAGAATCGAGCCGGGCTTGCTGGAAGTGGAAGTGACGGCTGTAGCCAACAGCGAACGGACGCTGGAAGATATTCCGGTCTCGCTGATCAATGTACCAGAAGGACTTGAAGCGGTCATGATGGAGCCGAGTAATTCATTGATGTCTATGGCACTCCGAGGCGCACCCGAGCTGCTGAACAGCCTGGAGCCTGCAGATGTGGAACTTACCGCAGATGCTGCAGGCTTGGATCCTGGAGTCCATGAGATTCCGCTTGAGATCACACTTCCCAGGTTTGTCACCCGCGTTCAGGGAGGCTCGCTGCGGATCAAGGTGCAGCTGAATGAACCGGACAAGCAGCCGGATCAGCCAGCGGTAACGCAGCCTGTCAGCCCACCGCCACCTGATAATGAAACCACACCGCCGCCAGAGCCCCAAGAGGAACCTGACCCACAACCGGATCAGGGATCTGGAGGTACGGGGTCTGGAAATGGCAGCAGCAGCGGTGGCAATACAAATAACGGCAGTAATGGCAGTAACAATAATGGCAGTACCACACCTGGAAACGGATCGGGAACCGATTCCGGGAATGGGGAAGATACCAGTAATGATCAAACCCCGGAAAACGGGAACACTGACACACCACCAGCGGAGGAAGAGGAAGGAAATAATCAGCCTCCAAGTGGATCCGGCGACCCGCCACCGGAATAAATCATATGATGAAGAAGCATATATCAGAAGGAGATCAAGAACCATGGGGAAATATTTTGGAACAGATGGAGTTAGAGGGGTTGCCAATCAGGAATTAACTGCTGAAATGGCTTACAGTATCGGTCGCTGTGGAGGTTATGTCCTGACCGGAAACAAGGAGAAGCCAACCATTGTCATCGGGATGGATACCCGAATTTCGGGAGCGATGCTGGAATCCTCGCTGGCAGCAGGTCTGCTGTCGATCGGAGCGAATGTGATTCGAATCGGTGTGGTATCCACGCCGGCCGTTGCTTATATCACGCGTTTGCTGCAGGCCGATGCAGGTGTTATGATCTCTGCGTCTCATAATCCGGTAGAAGATAACGGGATTAAATTTTTTGGCGGAGACGGCTTTAAGCTGTCTGATGAAACCGAGCTTCGTATTGAAGAGTTGATGGATGCACAGACGGATGAACTCCCGCGGCCTGTAGGCAAGGACCTCGGCGTCATGACAGTGGATCTGGAGTCGAAGTACAAGTATCTGGAGTATTTGAAGACCACGATCACCAATCGTTTTGACGGACTCAAAATCGTTCTGGACTGCGCGAACGGCGCGGCTTTTGAATTGGCACCTCAGCTGTTCCGTGATCTGGGCGCAGAAGTGATTGCTATTGGAGCAGAGCCGAACGGCCTGAATATCAATGAATCCTGCGGCTCCACCCATCCGGAGAACCTGAAGGAAGAAGTGCTGCGTCAGGGAGCCGATCTGGGTCTTGCTTTTGACGGTGATGCGGACCGGCTCATTGCAATTGACAGTACCGGTGAAGAAGTGGACGGGGACTTTATTCTGTGCATTTGCGGCGATGCGATGAACCGTTCAGGCAAGCTGAAGGAAGGTACCGTCGTTTCTACGGTCATGAGCAATATTGGTTTCTATAAGGCTTGTGAAACTCTGAAGCTCAAAACAGCCAAGACGGCTGTCGGCGACCGTTATGTGATGGAAGAGATGCGCCGCGGCGGCTATAACCTGGGCGGGGAGCAGTCCGGGCACGTGATTTTCCTGGATTACAATACGACTGGGGATGGCATTCTCACAGGCATCCAGCTGGTGGATACCATCGTTTCCGCTGGCAAGCCGCTGAGTGAACTGAAGAAGAGCATGCGCAAATACCCACAGGTGCTTGTTAATGTACGTGTAGGAGATAAAAGTAAATATGAAGGCAACGCCGGTATTGGCTCTGCGGTCGCAGAAGTAGAAGGATTGCTTGGCGATAACGGACGTGTACTGGTGCGGGCTTCCGGTACAGAATCGCTGATCCGGGTGATGGCAGAAGGTCCGGACAAGGAAGAGCTGGATCGTTATGTTAATCAGATTGCGGAAGTTGTGAAGAAAGAGCTGGCATAGGCTGCGTTAATTCGAACGGGGTCAAACGGGCTAGTTCATAAATAGGCCGGTGGGACGAGATTTGACGTTTCATCGGCTTTTAAATAGGGTTGATTAGAAGATAGAGGAAGTTTGAACTGGGTGACAAGTCCAGTTGCCAAAGCAGTATGGCATGCATATAATAGAGAATGTTATTCAAGAATAGAGAGGCAGGGTCGTGAGGTTACTAAGCAGTACAAAGCGCCAGAGCTTGAGGATACGCGGGGAACGGCAAAGGAACATGAAGTTAGTGTTCTTAAGGCCATCGGTATATCAAGCTGACGAGGTGGAGGTGTTCGAAACGTTCGGCGGGGACCTCCCGGTATGATGCACCAGCCGTAAGCCGGATCGGAAAAGGAATGGGCGACTGTTCCCACAACGTGCCGGCAGGTGCCACTATACAAAAACGAGAACCATGAGTGTGCGAGAAGCGCGATGATTCGCGGCGGAAAGAAGTGTGCATTCATGACGGTTTTTTGATAACTGCATAGTACAATCTTCTTTCGCGATGCCGCATATTGCGCAATTTCTCCGCACATCCATCATGGATTACCGAACGGAGGAATCATACTATGTGTGGTATTGTCGGATATATTGGAAATGAAAAGACGCAATCGGTGCTGATCGAAGGATTGAAGAAGCTGGAGTATCGCGGTTATGACTCTGCGGGGATTGCTGTATTTACGAGCGAAGGTCTGCGAGTAGCCAAAGCCAAGGGACGTCTAGCGAACCTGGAGTCGAAGCTGGAGGATGCTCCGCTGGTAGGAACCGCAGGTATCGGCCATACCCGCTGGGCTACACACGGCAAGCCGTCAGATGTGAACTCTCATCCGCATACGGATGAAAGCCAGAAATTCTCGGTCGTGCACAACGGGATTGTGGAAAACTATCTGGAGCTGAAGGAAGAACTCATACAGCAGGGGCATCAGTTTGTATCCGAGACGGATACCGAGGTGATCTCTCACCTGATTGCACGCGAGTATGATGGGAACATCGTGAAAGCTGTACAGCAGGCGATCACTCATATGCGTGGTGCTTTTGCCCTTGGCGTATTGACTGAATATGAACCGGATAAACTCGTGGCGGTACGTCAAGCGAGCCCGCTCATTATCGGTCTGGGTCAAGGTGAGAACTTCATCGGTTCAGATATTCCGGCGATTTTGAAATATACGCGTGATGTTTATATTTTGAACGATGGGGAGATGGCGCTGCTTACCGCTGATGCTGTCGAACTGATGACGATTGAGGGGAATTTTATTTCTCGGGAAATGATTCATGTCGATTGGGATGCAGTGACTGCGGAAAAAGGCGGTTTCGATCACTTCATGCTGAAGGAGATCCACGAACAGCCTAAGGCATACCGCGATACAATGCTGGGCCGCATTGATGAGAGCGGACGTAAAATCGTATTCAAGGATCTTAAGCTGAGCGAAGAGCAAATTCGCAGCATTACCAATATTCAAATCGTGGCCTGCGGTACAGCGTATCATGCCGGATTGGTCGGACGCAGCGTGATTGAGCAGCTCGTTCGTATCCCAGTAGAGAATGATGTCGCATCCGAGTACCGTTACCGCAATCCGATCGTCACTCCGGAAACGCTGGTTATCGTAGTCAGCCAGTCCGGGGAAACAGCAGATACCCTCGCTGCGCTGCGTGAAGCGAAAAGCAAAGGCGCGCATGTACTGGCGATCACCAACGTAGTTGGCAGCTCGATCGCTCGTGAAGCGGATGATGTGCTCGGCACATTAGCCGGCCCGGAAATCGCGGTGGCTTCGACGAAGGCGTACAGTTCGCAGTTGATTGCTTTTTATCTGTTCGGTCTGTACCTGGCACAAGTCCGTGGTACACTGGCAGAAGAGGCAGCTGCTGAGATCATTGCAGCGATGGGGTCTCTGCCGGAGCAGGTAGAATCCATGCTATCCAACACCGAAGCGATCAAGGACTATGCCGAACAGATCTCCAAGCATCAGCACCTGTTCTTTATCGGCCGCGGTCAGGACTATGCCGTTGCCCAGGAAGGATCACTGAAGCTGAAAGAGATCTCCTATATTCACTCGGAAGCCTATGCTGCCGGTGAACTGAAGCACGGTACGCTAGCGCTGATCGAGGACGGCATTCCTGTAATCGCACTGGCGACACAAGAGGATGTCATGGAGAAAACCGTGAGCAACATCAAGGAAGTCAAAGCCCGCGGCGCCGATGTGATGGTCATCACTTATGAAGAGCATGTCGTGAACCTGCTGAAGTCGGTGGATCAGGCGTTTGCTATTCCGAAGACCCTTCCAGTGCTTACAGCTGCCCTGTCGGTCGTTCCTCTGCAGCTGCTGGCCTACTATGCTTCCCTGGCCCTCGGCCATGACGTAGATAAGCCGCGTAACCTGGCGAAGAGTGTGACGGTGGAGTAGAGAGTTCTTGTATTAAATTATAAAAGAGTAGTATCAGAGTCGAGCATATCCAGGACTTATTCCCGGGTTGCTCGGCTTTTTTTGCAGAATCGTGTGACTAAACAGCAGAATAGTTACTCCCTTTGTGAGCATTTTGAAAATATACTGTACTTTAAGTATTCTATTTTAGGGATAGAAGTGGATTTGGAATTAATCTGGAAGGGAGGATTTCGCAGTGTTGAATTTGCCTAAACTTGATGTACAGATGTCTTGGTGGGCTATGTCGGGGTTGAATCATAATGGATCGCTTGAAGAACAATTTGAGATGATTGCAGAAGCAGGTTTTGACGGGATTAACGGATTTATTCCGCCCTCCGAGGAAGAGGAGAAGTGGATCCGGCTATTGGAACGTTATGGCTTAACCTTAAGTGTGAACGCTTACCCGAAAACATCGGAGGACATGGCGCAGTTCCTGGAGCGGGCTCATCAGTTCGGAAGAGTTCAGCATATTAACGTTCAGGTTATGCGACCTTTTTTGACTGGGGACCCTGCTGTACAGATGCTTCGCGAGATTAGCGAGTTGTCTCGAAAAGCTGGCATTCCCGCATACATAGAAACACACCGGGGGACGATGACGCAGGATTTAATGCGAACGGTACAGTATATTGAAAGGGTGGACGAGCTTCGATTGACTATGGACTTGTCACATTATGTCCTTGCAGGTGAAATGCATTCAGTGTCGGACGAAGCAGAAGCATGGTTTCAACGTCTCTTAACACGATCCGCGGCATTCCATGCCAGGATGTCGAATGGTGAACAAATCCAAGTAGACGTTGGTCGTCAGGGAGAACATCCCATGACCATACACTTCGAACGCTGGTGGAGCGAAGGTATGAGGAACTGGCTGTCGGCAGCGTCTGAAGGCGACGTGCTTCCGTTCGTCATCGAGCTTGGCCCCCCGCCATATGCTATAACCGTGGACGAATATGCAGAACGTAAAAGTGAGATCAGTGATCGATGGGAGCAATCACAACAATTGCAGAGTATGATAAGGAAATTATGGGAAAAGGTTCAATTAGCCTGAACATGAGCAGCGAAAGGGTGAGGATATCTGTTATGAATAGTCATCTGCAGTGCATAGAAATAAAGAGCATGGATGAAGCGCTTGTTCAGGAGTTAAGCGATTTGTTAATCGCAGTGGTTGATGATGGAGCATCCATTGGGTTTTTGGCTCCGCTGCATATGGCGAAGGCGCAGAACTATTGGCGAGAGGTATTGGGCGAAGGGGTTCTTTTGTGGGTTGTCAGAGATAAGGAACGAGTATGCGGGACCATTCAACTGCATTTATGTTTAAAAGAAAACGGTCTTCACAGGGCCGAGGTGGCCAAATTAATGGTACATCCTGGCATGCGCCAGAAGGGCATTGGCAGAGCTTTGATGAAAACAGTGGAATCCAGGGCTCTCATGGAGGGCAGGACTTTGCTGGTACTGGATACGAGGCACGGCGACCCTTCCAATATCTTGTACAGGTCAGAAGGGTATGTGGAGGCAGGGATGATTCCCCGGTACGCCAAGTCCTCCAGCGGCGATCTGGACGCTACTCTTTATTTTTATAAAGAGTTTGGAGGTTAAAGAGAGGCGAACAACCAGCGGCAGGGATATCCCGCTTAGTGTGAAACAATCGGTGGAGCCTGGTTTACACGGGCTTCTTTTTTATGCAGCAAACAGCGCGCAGTATGCGGCTGCACCACTCTACGGAGCGTGGATTGTGAGAATGCGGTGAAGCGGATATGCTGTAATCAGGAGGCGAAGAACATGGATTGCAGGAAAGTCGGAGCACTGATACTCCGTCTTCGGAAAGAGAAGCATCTGACACAGAAAGAGGTAGCGGATGCGATGCATATCAGTGACAAGACTATTTCCAAATGGGAACGTGGTCTGGGATGTCCGGATGTATCATTGCTGCGCGATCTTTCACATACGCTTGGCGTAAACATTGAGCAGATATTAAACGGGGACCTGGATCCTAATGAAGCGGATGGAGGCAATATGAAAAACATTAAATTTTATGCATGCTCCTATTGCGGGAATGTCATGAGCAGCACCGGCGATGCCGGCATTTCCTGCTGCGGCAGAAAGCTTGCGCCGCTGATCGCACAGCGGGAGAACGAAGATCATCATATGATTGTGGAGGAAGTTGAAGACGATTATTACGTTACGATCCAGCATGAGATGAGCCGGGAACACTTCATTTCATTTATCGCATTTGTAGCTTATGACCGGATGATCTTTGTGAAGCTGTATCCGGAACAGAATGCGGAAACCCGTATCCCCAAAATGTACCGCGGTACCCTTTACGCACACTGCAGCCAGCATGGCTTATGGAGCAGGGAGATCAGAAAGACGAGATAAGCCAAAAAAATCAGACATTGAGCTAAAAAAACTTCATCCCCTATCAGTAGGCAGGCTGAATACATTATGATACTGTCATACTGAGGGAGGCCACCGCCGTGAAAAGATTGCAGCTTTTGGCTAAAAGTGTGTTTTTTAAATTTTCTCTGGCTTTCCTGCTGGCTGGACTGATTCCGCTCTTATCGCTCAGTTTCTATTCGATTCAAACCTTCACTTCTCATGTGGAACGGTATACGATGGATAATCTGCAGCAGATGGTCCTGTATATGAGCTACAACGTGAATGCCGCCATGAAAGAATATGATGAGGTGTCCAAGCTCATGTACACGGGACGATATGACGGATATGTAGAGGGTTCCAGTGACAATCAGGCCCAGAAGGTGAACACACTGGAGCAGATTAATTCTGTTCCGATTGAAGGGTATCTGAAAACACTGCTTTACAGTGATTCCTATATCAGCAGTGCGTATTTTGTCCGGAAAATGGACGGAAAGCTGTATTATGCTTCACGCTATAACACAGCGTTTATTCAAGATAAACTGCCTGTGAACGAGTGGCTTGAAGCTTTGAACGCCGAGCCTAGAAAGAGTGCTTTCTTCCCGACACATGAGACCGCTTACTTTAAAGGCTCCAATCAAAAAGTGATGACCATCGGAAGAAATTTAATTGATATATCGGGGGCTTTAACGACGGAGCCCAAAGTGGTGGGAACCCTGTTTTTTGATGTGGATGTCAGTGTGTTTCAGCAGTTTTTTTCCGAACTGAAGCTTGGCAGCCTGGACGAAATTTATCTCATTGATCGGAATGGAGAAGTATACTTCAGCAATCAGGACGTGTATGGGCAGACGCTGGATATGCAGGAGCAGAATGACAAGGATATGCTGTCGCTTAGTGAGCCTGTTCCATATCTCGGTGGAAATATTGTGGCAAATATCTCGAAATATAACTTGTTTGAGCAGCTGAGTATTACCCGATTCACTGTTTTTTTGGCACTGGGGATCTGTTCAATTGTTCTGGTATGCCTGGGCGTATGGTTTTCCCGCAGGCTTTCGGCTCCCATTCGCCGGGTGATTCAGCAGATGGTCCGGGTGGAATCCGGGAATCTGGAGGCTCGGGTTGCGGTGAAAGGGAATGATGAAATTGGCAGACTGGGCCATGGTTTTAATCGGATGGTGGAGCGTCTTGAGACTTTCATCGAAGAAGCTTATGTTGCCGAACTGAAGCAGAAACAAACCGAATTGAATGCATTAAAAAGCCAGATCCGGCCGCACTACCTCTATAATACGCTGGAGGTCATCCGGATGAATGCTGTACATAATGATGACCCCGAGGTCGGAGACATGATTCTTTCGTTGTCCAACCAGCTCAAATACGTCATTGACTACGGGGAAGAATGGGTCACGCTCCAAGAAGAGTTGGATCACTTAAAAGATTATTTCTATATCATTGATGTCCGCTTCGAAAGCCGCTACAGCCTGAAGGTTCACATTGCAGAGGATGTCTCCAGAGATACGGCGGTCCTAAAGCTGTCCTTGCAGCCATTTGTGGAAAATGCCGTTCAGCACGGGCTGCAGCCGCAGGGCCGGGGGACGGTGAGTATAACGGCCACCAAGCGGGGAGACCGGCTTATGATTATGATCATGGATGATGGCATAGGGATGGATGAGCCCGATCTGCTGCGTGTGCAAAATATGCTTTCTGAGAGCGGAACGCCTGCGGGACATGTAGGGATGAAGAATGTGCATGAACGCATCCGCTCCCTGTGCGGTGAAGAGTACGGTGTATCAGTATCAAGCAGGCAGCACATCGGTACCGTGATTACAATGGAATTTCCGCTTAGAGAGGAGCATCCTGGACAATGATTAAGATCGTACTGGCAGATGACGAGCCGCTCATTATCAAAGGGCTCCGTAAATTGATCGACTGGGACGGTATGGGTATGGAAATTGTGGGGCAGGCCGGTGATGGCAGGGAACTGCTGCAGCAGATGAAAGAGCTGCAGCCCGATATTGTGATCAGCGATATTAGTATGCCCCACTTGTCAGGTATAGACATTATCAGGCATGTGCACGAACACGGCTGGGATATCAAGGTGATTTTTATTAGTGCTTATCAGGAGTTTTCCTATGCAAGGGATGCCGTAGCGTTTGGAGCTGTTGATTATCTGGTCAAGCCTATTCAAAAATTACAGCTGGAACAGGTGCTGCACAAAGCAGCCTCATTCATTCACAAGCATAATGAAGAAGAACGGCGGAAGGGAAAGCTGAAACTGTACGAACGCAAAGTACATGAGGAAGAGTTGACGGAATGGATTAGCTCGCTGATTGACGGTACGATGGATGTCAACAGCGAAGTCTGCCGTTTATTGAGCAGCCGTTGGTCTGGTCCGCTGTACAGTATGGGAATCATTGAAGCTGACCTTGCAGGCCATCCGCACAAGTGGAGCGAGAAGGAGAACCGGCTGATTGAATTCGCAGTCGTCAATATTGTACAGGAAGTGGTTCGTGACAGCGGCTCCGGACACGTATTTGTTCTGGAGGGGAACCCGGTGTATTTGTGCTGTCATGATCACCCTGATGATGTACGGCAGGTGGCGTATGACATCCATAATAAGGTAACCACATTTCTGAAACTGGGAGCCGCGGTTGGCACCAGCAGTGTTATGGAATCCATTCATTCGCTTTCCGATGCGTACAAGCAAGCCCGGCATTCACTGGATATGAAATATTTCCTCGTTTCATTTAAAGTCATTGAATATCAACGTGCTGAAGCTTCGAAGTCTTATAACGAGGAGCTGTATGAGATGCAGTACCGTATTGCAGATTCGTTTATGAGCGGCGACCGGATCGCAGTGCGGGAAGGCATGAACCGGCTGCTGGATGTTGTGCGCTCTGCAGCTTACGGCAATCGGTCCCTCGCGGTCTCTATTTGTTTCTCCACCCTGATGGTTCTGGGTCAGGCATTGGGGAAAAGCGGCTTGATTAAGCCGGAACGAGGTCCGGACAAACAGCAAATCCAGCACCGGCTGGAGCAGATTCCTGCGTTTGATGCACTTCGCTTGGTCATGCTGGAATACTGCGAAATCCTGTTCCATGCCATTGAAGCAGAGTCGGGAAGTAAGGATAAGGCTTTGATGGCGAAAGTGATGCAGTATATCGACGAGCATTATGCGGATATTACGCTGGAATCCACAGCGGGTGTTGCGTTTATGAATCCCAGTTATTTCAGTTATTTCTTCAAGAAGCATACCGGACATAACTTCAAACAATATGTTACTGAAATTCGGATGAAGCATGCGGTAAGTATGCTGCTGCACACCGATATGAAGGTTTATGAAATTGCGGATAAAGTCGGATATAATAACGCCCGGCATTTCAGCGACATTTTCCGGAAAATCTATGGCCAGCTCCCTAATGATTACAGACAACATCATCCATCCAGCAGTTAACCGGGCATACAGCCCGGTTTTTTCATTTACTCGAAAACACCGCACATGGAACTAAAAAAATTTCATTACGATTCACGGAGCAATTTGATAATCTTTGTACAGGAAGTTTCATTCCTGCGAAGTTTGACCGCAGTATATCGGGAGGTCTACCTAATATCAGAGGGAGGTATAAATATGAAACGCAGATCAAAGACACTTGCAAGCGTACTCATGGCGATGACACTTATGATTTCAGCTTGCGGAGGTAATGAAGGCAATAACGGGACAGCAAGCGGAGAAACGCCAAACACAGCAGCACCGGAGGCCAAAGAAGTTAACTTTACGATTGGTTATGCCACAGGAGACCCGGCTGGTAAAAAGGCGATCTCGGAATCCATCAAGGCATTCATGGAAAAGAACCCGAATATCAAGATTACCGATGTCAGTGAAGGGACGACGTCATCTTACCTGGATTGGCTGAAAACAATGGACGCGGTTGGGGAGTTTCCAGACCTAGTAGAAATGAGGGATACCGAGGTTTTCCTGGAAGCGGATAAAATTGTTGAGCTTCCAGAAGAAGTACGCGGATTGTTCAATACCCTGCCGGAGGTAAACGGAAAGATATATAACGCACCGATGGTGTTAACTTCGCCGCAAGGGATCATTTACAGTAAAAAGGCATATGAGGATGCTGGCGTTACCGAGCTTCCGAAAACATATGATGAATTCCTGGATATTCAGGAAAAGCTGAAAACCAGCGGAATTACCCCGATCGTCGTAGGAGGAAAAGATATTTTCCACATGGGCTTCTGGCTGAACAAGTTTTTGATTGATCAGGTCTATGCAGGGGATCCAGACTGGAACTCCAAACGTACGGCGAAGGAAGTCAGCTTTACGGACGAAAATGTCGTACAGGCGATGAAAGATTATAAAGAACTGTTTACCAAGTATGTGGATAAAGGCTGGCTGAGCACGGCTGACAATCAGACCGCTTCGATTCTGGTTTCAGGCAAAGCGGCACAGCTGTTCTCAGGACCGTGGATGTTTACACAGATTCAGGAAGCGGATCCAAGCTTTGAATTTGGGTTCTATGCGCTGCCGGATCGGAATGGAAACCGCAATGTGCTCGGACTGCCTTCTCCAGCAGGATGGAGTTTATCGAAAGAAGCATCTACAGACTCGGATAAAGTGGACGCGATTAATGAATTCATTAAATTTTTCTTCTCTAAAGAGCAGTACTCCAAATTCCTGGAAGTATCGAATGGCATTCCTTCCACGAAGGAGCAGGTGAGCTATGAGGCGACAGAGCAGATGCAGACCGTGCTTGATATAATGGCAGATTCGTCGATCAAGAAGTCGCTGGCCATTAATAACTGGTGGGGAGAAAACCAGATCCCGCCTCAGTTCCGGAACTGGTTCTATAAATTGATGCAGGATCTTGTGCTGAAAGATGGGGACGTAGCTGAATACATGAAGAAAGCAGACACCGAGTATGACATGCAGGTAAAAGCAAACAATCAGTAATTGGATGATGTGAGAACCTCTGCTGCTTGCTTGGGCAGAGGTTTTCTTAAGCTATAACAGCTTTTTAAGGAAAAGGAGGAGCAAGCATGGTTGTTCAGCAGCAGCATAATGATCCAGCAAAAGCCATCGCCATGCCGGCCGTCAAAAAGAAGAGAAAAAAATGGCAGTGGTATGCATTACTGTTCATACTGCCTTCATTTATACTCTACACCCTGTTTGTCATTGTACCTACGCTGAGCAGTGTGTACTTAAGCTTTACTTCCTGGGACGGCA
Organism: Paenibacillus lemnae; assembly: GCF_012933385.1. Lineage (GTDB taxonomy): Bacteria > Bacillota > Bacilli > Paenibacillales > Paenibacillaceae > Paenibacillus_AQ > Paenibacillus_AQ lemnae. The sequence continues at coordinate 33,691 of NZ_JABBPN010000026.1, read as the reverse complement.
TTAGCACAGAGGTCCGGTATATCGGACTCTCCAACTTCGAAGAAATCATACAGAGCGAACGCGTCCATAATGCGCTCAGGAATACGATCATTATTACGGTTGCTTTGGTTATTCTTGAAAACCTGGCAGCCCTGGTGCTCGCTGTCCTTGTCGATCAGGTTCGCTGGTTCCGTAACATGTTCCGCAGTATCTTTTATTTCCCTGTTCTGCTTAGCGGTATTGTTATGGGTTTTATCTGGACGATTATTTTGAATTATAACTTTGGTGTATTCAATCAGCTTTTAATTATGGTGGGTCTGGAATCCTGGATGAAGGACTGGCTTGGTGATCCCAACTATGCTCTTCTGTCCATCATCCTTTCCACCGTATGGAAATCGGCCGGCTATTATATGATTATTTATCTGGCAGGGCTTCAAAGTGTGCCTGGAGATTTGACAGAAGCAGCAGGCATTGACGGTGCGAACCGTTGGCAGCAGTTCCGGCATATTACCTTCCCACTATTGGCAGGCGCGATGACGGTATGTATGGTCCTGTCCATGATTGCTGCCTTGAAAATATTCGATCAAATTGCCGTCATGACGGATGGCGGCCCAGGTTTCGCTACAGAAACGCTGACCTATATCATCTACAAAGTCGGATTCGGAGAGATGCGTCAAGGCTTTGGTACGGCGATGGCGTTAGTCCTGTTCCTGCTCATTCTGATCGTTACGATTATCCAGGTGAAATTTTTCCGTAAGAGGGAGGTGCAGTTGTAATGGAAAAGCGCCGAAAGGTGAATGATGTGCTCATGTTCATGGCTACATTACTCCTGGCCGTTATCTTTTTCTTTCCGATTTTTTTCAATCTCATGTCGGCATTTAAGACAAATCCGGAGATCATGCGGGATGCAATTGCACTGCCAAAATCGCTGAATATCGAAAGCTTCAAGTATCTGCTGACCGAAACCGAGTTTCCGGCGGCTATGCTGAACAGCTTATTGCTTACCGTGCTGTCCGTTGTGTTCATGGTGCTTATTATTCCCATGGCGGGCTATGCGATTGAACGTCATAACAGGACCTGGACCCGTGTAATTTTCACGTTCTATCTGGCAGGGATGATGATTCCATTCCAGGCTTACATGATTCCTTTATTTAAGGAACTCAAAATGTTCGGCTTGTACGGGAATTTGGCGGGTCCGATCGTCGTATATGTTGCAGGCTCAGTGGGATTTGGCTGCTTGTTGTATACGAGCTTTCTTAAGGGGGTTCCCCGTGAAATTGAGGAGTCGGCGGAGATCGATGGGTGCACCCGCTTCGGGACTTTCTGGAGAATCGTGTTTCCGCTTCTGGGGCCCTGCACGGCTAGTATGATTGTTCTGCAAGGCCTGGGGATCTGGAATGACTTTCTGATGCCGATGCTTGTGCTTCCATCCGGACAGCCGAAGACGATGATTGTAGAAATCTTCTATTATGTCGGCGAGTTTTCCTCACGATGGGATATGATATTCGCCGGAACGACGATGTCGATCATTCCGATCCTGATTATATTTCTGTTCCTGCAGAAGTACTTTGTAAAAGGACTTGCCTCAGGCGCGATCAAAGGTTAAAAACGTTCTATCAAACAGTCCGTAAACCGGTTGGTTTACGGACTGTTTGTGTTTAAATCACTGATTCCCATATGAAATGATCTCTAAATGTTGAGGTACTTTGGAAGATTCATCCATACCTATAATGAAAGTATAGATCATCAGGCGGGGGGTTGAATTACAAAAATGAGTATCATTGAGGTAGATGGAGTCACAAAAACATACCGCCAGTATAAGAGGTTTCCGGGGCTGCTCGGCTCTGTTCGCAGCTTGTTTACCAGGCAGTATGTAGAAGAGACTGCCGTGCGGGATATTAGCTTTTCCATTGGGGAAGGGGAAGCTGTCGGATATCTGGGACCGAACGGTGCAGGCAAATCGACGATGATCAAGATGATGACTGGCATTCTGGTCCCCACTTCAGGGAGTTTACGTGTACTGGGGAACATCCCCCATGAGAAGAGAAAGCAGAACTCACGCGAGATGGGCGTGGTGTTCGGCCAGCGCAGCCAGCTGTGGTGGGATCTGCCGGTGATGGATTCCTTCGATCTTCATAAATATGTGTACAGGCTTCCCGAGTCACAATTTCGAAGCAATCTGGATTTCTGCACGGAGCTGCTGTCCATGTCTTCTTTTATGCAAAAGCCAGTACGGCAGTTAAGTTTGGGCCAGCGGATGAGGGTGGAAATCGCGATGTCTCTGCTGCATGAGCCGCGTATTCTGTTTCTGGACGAGCCGACCATCGGCCTTGATGTCATCGCAAAAGATCAAATCCGGCAGTTTCTAAGAACGGTCAATGAGGAGAAGAAAGTTTCTATAATTTTGACGACCCATGATATGAAGGATATTGAGGCCATCTGCTCCAGGATGATCGTTGTGAACAAAGGAAATCTCGTTTATGACGGTTCGGTTTCTCACCTGCGGAATCAGCTGGGGAATGAACAGCGGGTCACGATTGACTTCCGCTTCGATCCGGGAACGATCGAGACACCAGGCTTAACTCTGATACAGGATAACGGTGTCCGGAAAACCTTCCTCTTCGAACGCAGCCATACCACCGTATTTGAATGCGTCAGCCGATTAGCAGCCCAGTATCCGGTAGAGGATGCATCCATCGAGACTGAGGATATTGATTCGGTCATCCGAAAGCTCTATCAGCAGCTGGATCAGAAAGAGCGGGAACGGCGGGAGATCGGGTGAAAGGGGCGGAAGTTACTTGAAGGCTTATATCATGTTCGGCGTTAAATCGTTCACCAAGCAAATGTCCTATCGTTCGGAGGTGTGGCTGCGCCTGTTGGGTAATTTCGCCGTAATCTTCATTCAGGCAGAGATCTGGAAGGCCGTGATCGGCAGCGGACAAGTGGACGGTGTCTCGGCTCAGCAAATGATTACATACAGTATTATTAACACACTCATGCTTGCCTTGCTACTGCATCGCATGAGCAGCCAGGTAGATGGAAGCCTGAAGTCCGGAGCGATTGCATCCGAGCTGACCAAGCCGCTGTCCTATCCGCTCTTTCTGCTGTCGAGCGGATTGGGGAGCTCAGGATATCAGCTGGTGTTTACGGTGATTCCGTCGCTTCTGATCGCCTGGTTCGCATTTGGACTCATTCCACCCGCTTCAGGTCTTCATTTCGCAGGTTTTCTGGCAGCGATTGGATTGGCGTTATCCATCTCATTTTTGCTGGGATATTTGATTTCCCTGATCGCGTTTTGGGTGATGAATCACTTTGCGCTGGATTGGATGCTGGGCGGATTCATTACGATTTTTTCAGGGACGTTTCTGCCGCTCTGGTTCTTCCCGGAAGCGTGGCAGTCCGCTGCAGGCTGGCTTCCATTTCAATTTCTAGGGTATGTTCCTGCCGCAGTATATCTGGGTACCTTAAGTGTTACAGAAACCATGGTGCTGTTGGTCAAGGGGGTGGCCTGGTCAGCCATCCTGCTTGTGATTGTACATAAATTGTGGAAAAAAGCAGTTCGGCGGCTTGTTATTCAAGGCGGATGAGATGTAGGAGGTAGGTATGACACTGCGGTTATTTTGGAAGCTGGTTCGCCTGCTGATGAAAGAGAGGATGGAGTATCGAGGAGATTTTTTTCTCGCCATTGCTGCTCAGATCATCAGCTATACAGGAGACTACATTATTATATGGCTGTTCATTCAGAAATTTAATCACATTGCCGGCTGGACGTGGCCGGAGATCGCGCTGCTCTACAGTATCAGTCTGTTTACATACGCACTCGGGGCAGCCTTTTCGTTCGTGCAGATGCGTGATCTGGAGGGGCAGGTGAACAACGGCACATTGGATGCTTTGCTCGTAAAACCTGTCAATCCGTATCTTTATCTGATCTGCCGAGGATTTAACCTGGGTTATATTGCTCATCTGGTCGTCTCCGGCTCAGTCCTGATCTGGGCACTGACGGCGTTGGATCTGGAATGGAGCGCTATGCAGATTATTTACCTCGTGCTTACAATAATCAGCGGTGCACTGATTCAGACCGGCATTCTGACCACAATCGGAGCGACTTCATTTATATGGGTAAGATCGGGATTCCTGTTTAATCTGTTTTTCAAAATAAAAGATTTTATCTCGTACCCGCTTCCTGTATTCGGCACGTTCATTCAGATTCTGCTCACATTCGTTATTCCATTTGCCTTTATCAATTACTACCCGGCTTCGTTTCTGCTGTCGCGCGATACCATGCTGTTGTCTGATGAAGTGATGTGGCTGGTGCCGTTAATGGGGCCGCTCTGCTGCCTTGCGGGATATCGGTTTTGGATGTATGGCGTGAATCGGTATCAGGGTGCTGGAGGTTGAAGGGTATAATGCTCATCCGGGGAATCGGGACTTTTTAGACATCCAAGCGATATTCATTTGTTTTATTGGAAATGGCAACTAAAACCATACTCTCTTCGTCTGGATAAGCAAAGGGGGATGGAATATGCGTAAAACGATGATGATCATTCTTACATTACTGATGTTAGTCCCTATGCAGCCTGCTTCGGACATCTATGCCTTGTCCTGTGTAGAGATTCCGTCTACTGAAGACGCCTATGACAAGTATGACGCGGTTATTCACGGCCGTGTGGAGAAAGTGACTCGCCGTAAGGATCATTATGAGGTTAAGGTCACTGTGATTAAGAGCTTCAAAGAGATTCAGAATCAGCAGATTACGATGAAAGACGATATCACCTGGGGAGCTGTAAGGGGACCAGAAGATATTGGCAAAGAATATCTTCTCTTTCTAAACAAACAGGAGGACCAGTGGGTACTTCCGTTATGTGCTCCTACGATGAACATATCGGATGCGGCAGAGGAACTGGCGTTTTTGAGTGAAAAGGAGGATCCGCTGACTTCAGAGGATCCGGATGAAGAGACTGAACCTGCAGTTTCTTCATCCGGGGGTGGTGACACAGGCAGTCCGTCCGTGATGCAGCAGGAGAACGGCGGAGAGCAGCATGTCTGGATTCTGATGGCGGTCATAAGTATGAGTCTGGCTGTACTCATTGCCGTGCTCGGTATGGAGTATCGTGCGAAAATCCGGCGTGACAGAGGAATCTCGTGAGAGTAGAAGGGGCGAGTTCAGCCCAGGGTAGCTTAGCCTAGCCTAGCCGAGCCCAGCCCAGCCGAGCCGAGCCCAGATCAGCCGAATCTAGGGTAGCCCATCCGAGCCCAGCCCATCCAGAGATAAGCCTGGAAAACAGGCTTATCTAGGAAGATGCATCAAGCAAAAGAGGACATCATAAATATTTTGAAACTAAGCGTGATACATGGCGTATATTCCAACAAATTGAAATTGTTGGGAGAGAAGAATGTATGTCATTTTTCAATAAAATGCTGGCAAGTGTAGGTATTGATGCTGTACAGGTGGATACACGTTTGGAGAAATCCTCTTACGCGCCTGGCGAAGATTTGAAGGGGGTCGTCCATATTTCCGGTGGCAGTGTGGATCAAAAGGTAGACGGGATCTATGTCAAACTGATGACGGAATACATTCAGGAAAAGGATGACCGCAAGTACAACCAGTCGTATACTGTAGCAAAGATCAAGGTTTCGGATGGACTCCATGTTAAGCAGGGGGAGAAGCTGGAGATTCCGTTTCAGTTTCCGCTGCCGCTGGAAACCCCGTTGACCCTGTCCCGCCAGCCTGTATGGATCCATACTGGACTGGACATTGACTATGCCATTGATCCAAAGGATCGTGACTATATTGAGGTCACGGCACATCCATATGCTGCTGTCGTGCTGGAAGCTGTCTCACAGCTTGGTTTCCAGTTTAAAGGATCGACATGTGAATACCATCCCCGCCTTGGACGCGGAGTACCTTTTGTACAGGAGATTGAATTTTATCCAGGTCCCGGCTTCTCTGAGGTACGTGAGCTGGAGCTGATCATGTTCCTTGAACATGACGGGTTGTCCCTTATTGTGGAAGTAGACCGCAGGGGAAAAGGGATCTCCGGCTGGATGGAACGCTCCTTCGATATGGATGAGCGGCAAGGCCGTTTAATGCTGGACGATCAGGATTTGCAGCAAGGTCCGGCATATATTGCTGGAATTCTGGAGGATATGATCATAAGACAGGCATCCTAATGTTGATAAAGCTGTCCGTTACATCCGATTGAGAAAGGATGCATCGGACAGCTTTTTTGTAAAGAAGCTTATAATGACTGAAAATTTATGGTATTTAAGTCCATTAATATTTAGTATAATAAAATCCTATAAACACTAGAAGGGATGGGTTATTCCATGAAATTTACAGAGTATCCATATCAGCGTCCGGACATGAAAGAAATTGAACAGCGGTTTAAAGAATTGCTGAAACAGTTTAACGAAGCATCTACTTTTGAAGAGCAGGACGAGGCGATGACGGCTGTGAACAAGCTGCGCCAGAACGTGGATACCCAGTCGACCTTGGTCAGCATCCGTCATTCCATTGACACGAACGATGAGTTCTATAAACAGGAACAGGATTATATGGATGAAGCTGAGCCGGTGTATCAGGAATACATAACTGACTATTACAAAGCACTGACCCAATCCCGTTTCCGTGAGCAGCTTGAGGCCAAATGGGGGCGCCAGCTGTTTGCACTTGCAGAGCTGTCCCTGAAAACGTTTAGTCCTGAGGTCATTCAAGACCTGCAGCAGGAGAATAAGCTGTCTACAGAATATTCCCAGCTGATCGCATCCGCGAAAATTCCATTTCAAGGAGAAGAGCTGACGCTGTCCCAGCTGACTCCGTTTGAGTTGTCTACAGACCGGGAGACGCGGAAGGCTGCATTCCAGGCCCGTTATCAATTCATGGCAGAGCATGAAGCGGAGTTCGACCGCATCTATGATGAACTGGTAAAGGTCCGCCATACGATCGCTAAGAAACTCGGGTTCAACAATTTCGTGGAGTTGGGTTATGCACGGATGGCCCGTACGGATTATAATGCAGAGATGGTGGCAAATTTCCGGAAACAGGTTCAGGATTACATTGTACCGATGGCGACCCAGCTTAGAGAGCGTCAGCGCAGCCGGATCGGCGTGGAGGATCTGTTATTTTATGATGAAGGCTTCAGCTTTAAATCGGGTAATGCAGCGCCAAAAGGTGATGCAGACTGGATCGTCCAGAACGGCAAGAAAATGTACAGTGAGCTCTCCCCGGAGATGAACGAGTTCTTCAACTTTATGATCGACAATAACCTGATGGATCTGGTCAGCAAGAAAGGCAAGCAGGCCGGAGGATACTGCACGTACATTCCGGACTACAGCGCACCGTATATTTTCTCAAACTTTAACGGTACTTCCGGAGATATCGATGTACTGACGCATGAAGCAGGCCATGCTTTCCAGGTGTACGAAAGCCGTGGATATCAGGTTCCGGAATACAACTTCCCGACATATGAGGCTTGTGAGATCCATTCCATGAGCATGGAGTTTTTCACCTGGCCTTGGATGGAGCTGTTCTTCCAGGAAGACAGCGACAAGTACAAATTCAATCATCTGGCGGATAGCCTGCAGTTCATCCCTTACGGTGTTGCTGTAGATGAATTCCAGCACTATGTATATGCCAATCCGGAAGCAGCGCCAGCCGAGCGGAAGTCAGCATGGCGCGAGATTGAACAAAAGTTTATGCCGCACCGCAATTATGCCGATAACGATTACTTGGAGAACGGTGGATTTTGGCATAAGCAGGCTCATATTTTCAGAACACCGTTCTACTATATTGACTATACCTTGGCCCAAATCTGTGCATTTCAGTTCTGGGTAAGGCTTCATGATAACTATGAAGCGGCATGGAAGGATTATCTGAAGCTGTGTCAGGTTGGCGGCAGCCGTTCGTTCGTAGAGCTGGTGAAATACGCCGGACTGAAGTCTCCGTTTGAAGATGGCTGTGTGGCGTCTGTGGTTGATCAAATTCAAGGTTGGCTGAACAGCGTGGACGACAAAGCACTGTAATACTTGATGAAGTAAGCGGTGCTGTTCCTATATAGGGAGACGCTGCGCTGCATTGTGCATTACCCAAGACCGCTCCTTATGTAGAATGGCAGTGACGAGGCTGCCATATATAAAGGAGCGGTTTTTATACATAGGACATTAATGTTGGCGGTAGAAGAGACATCGCAGGACCGAACGAAAACCAGGATGCCTCTAACGGACATGGAGTCCGTTAGAGGGGCAAAAACGTGGATGTTTGGGGACAATTTATTCTTAAGAAGCGGGAGCATCACCCTTAGAAAAACTTACAAATCAAAAAAAGGCGATAGACTGCTGCTCATCAAGAGCCAGTCTATCGCCTTTTGTATTATGCCTGCTTTACCTGCCGTACCTTGGACACGGGAGACGTCTGAGGATCTTTATCCTCAGCAGGAGAGGTACGTTTGATGAACAAGCTCATCAGCATCGCAATCACTAGAAGTATCACGGACACGAGGAAGGAATCATTGATTCCGTGTACCGTAGCCTGACCGGATACCTGCGCCGTCAGCTGCTGCAGTTCAGCGGCTGTTGGCTGGGTTCCCATCCCAGCGGCTGCGTCACTCACCATGCTCTCCACATACGACTTGGTCCGGTTGGTCATCACTGTGATCAGGAGTGAGGTGCCGATTGCACCTGAAACCTGGGCCAGCGTGCTGTTCATCGCTGTTCCGTGCGGTGTGTACCGGAGCGGCAGCTGGTTCAGACCATTGGTCATGATCGGCATCATAACCATCGACATGCCAAACATCCGGAAGGTATACATAATGATCAATGTACTGTATGGTGTTTCAAGCGTTAATTGACTGAACATGTAACTCGTAACAACAGAGATTGCAAGACCTGTGAAAGCTAATATTTTAGCACCGAACTTATCGAACAATTTGCCGGTGATCGGCGACATGATTCCCATACAGATGGCACCTGGCAGCAGCAGCAGTCCGGAATCCAGCGGAGAAATCTGGCGGATGGTCTGCAGATAGATCGGCATGAGCAGCATGGCCGAGAACATCGCCATATTCATAAAGATCGAAATGGCGGAGGATAAAGCGAACATCGGGTATTTGTATACCCGGAAGTCCAGCATCGGTTTATCCAGCTTGAATTGACGAACAATAAACAGGATGAGACTGACAAAACCCGCAGCCAGGGAGATGAATACAACGGGATTGTCCCAACCGCCCTGCTCTGTATTTCCAGCTGTACTGAAGCCGTACAGGATCCCGCCGAAGCCGATGCTGGATAAAGCAATCGAGAGTGCATCAAGTTGAATCGCGATGCTCTCCTTTTTGTCTCTCAGCTTGAAGAATCCAAGCAGCAGCACAAGCAGTGCGACGGGCCAGATGAGATGGAAAAGCATATCCCAGCGGTCATAACGCTCAATAATCCAGCCGGAGAGGGTAGGCCCAATAGCAGGAGCAAAGATCATGACCAAACCGAACATGCCCATCGCCCCGCCGCGTTTCTCTACCGGAAAGCTTGTCAGCATAACGTTCATAAGGAGCGGCATCATGATGGCAGAACCGGAGGCCTGAATCATGCGTCCTGTCAGGAGAAGCGCGAAGGTTGGGGCAAATCCGCCAAGAATCGTACCTATTGTGAACAAACTCATCGCAATCAGAAAGAGTCTGCGCACAGAAAAACGCTGGATTAAAAACGCGGTAGAAGGAATCATAATCCCGTTTACCAGCATATAACCGGTTGTCAGCCACTGTACCGTTGAAGGGCTGGCAATGTTAAAATGTCTCATGATTGACGGCAGCGCGATATTCAGCAGCGTGTTGCTGAGAAGAGACACAAAAGCCCCTGCCAGCAGGATGGCTATAATTCCATAAGTCGATCTTGAAACGACTTGAGGCTGCTCCTTCGTAGTTTCCATCTATGTTTCCTCCAGTCAAATAAAAATCCATATGCAGCGATAAAAATAAATAATGAACAAACTGTTTATTAATAGTCGCGAAGTCTATTATAATATACCCATGAATCAATGCAATCAACAATATTCCGCGATCTGTCATGTTATCGACAGAGTAAGGTTTTTTGTCTACTATTTTTGTTTGGAATCATATTTAAATGTTGACATAAGGGGGATATATGAAGGAACCTGTCCTGGATCGAAGAATTGTAAAAACGAAGAAAGCATTGCGTGACGCCCTGACTTCACTAATGAAGGAAAAAACATTTGATGAAATTACAGTCAGCGATTTAACGGTGAGAGCGGATATTAACCGGGGTACGTTTTATCTCCACTACCGGGATAAATATGACTTGCTGCAGCAGAGTGAAGAGGAGATTTTGGCTGGTGTCCAAAAAATCCGCTCCAAGAAAAAGAAAATGCTCAAGAAAGAAGATCTTCCGGTGTTTGATTTCATGAATAAGCCGCTTCCGCTGGTCGCGGAGTTATTTGAATATTTACAGGAGCACGCCGAGTTTATGACAGTGATTCTGGGTCCCCGAGGAAATCCTGCCTTTCATGTGAAGCTGAAAGAAGTGATGAGCAGCACGATGGCCCAGAGCATTCTGGCCCGGCTAGGCGAAGATCAGGAGGAATTAATCGTACCCATCGACTATTTGTCCTCCTATGCTATCTCCGCACAGCTCGGTGTGATCCAGCACTGGCTGAACACGGGAATGAAGGAATCTCCTATGGAGGTCTCGCTGATCTTATCTCGTCTTATTTTCAGCAATCCGGTTACATTATATAAACATCCGAAAACCTAAAACGGAAATGGCAGGTGTGAGTGTTTACGAGTAAGTACGGGTAATATCACTTCATAATATAAATAAGGAGATGATGGTCTTACATGACGTTATCATTTGGACTAATCGGTTCCATCATCGGAATTAATGTTGTTTATGTATCGATTTTTACACTGCGGCTCATTTTAATGATCAAGGGCCGGAGAGCACTGGCTTCTTTTCTGGCTATGGTGGAGGTTTTTGTATACCTGCTGGGATTGAATCTGGTGCTGCAAAATCTGGACAATCCGGTAAATATGGCAGCTTATTGTCTGGGATTTGGCCTTGGCGTTTATCTGGGTAGTTTAATTGAGGAGTACCTCGCCCTGGGATATCTGGTCGTACAGGTCATTGTTGATTCTGTTGAGCTTGAACTGCCTGTGACGCTGCGGGAAAAAGGGTACGGCGTGACCTCCTGGACCGCGGATGGAAAGGAAGGCAAACGTCTGGTGCTCCAGGTTCTTGTGAAGCGAAGCAATGAAAAGCGTTTGATGGAAACATTGAAGAAGCTGTCTCCACAAGCCTTTATCATTTCGCATGAACCGAAAAACTTTAAAGGCGGATTCTGGGTGAAGTTGACGGAACGCCAGCGCTTTTAAGGGGAATATACTATATAATGAAGTAAGAAACATCAAATGAGTTCAAGGAGTGATTAGCGTATGGCGCGTACTCGTACACAGAAGGCGCTCCGTAAAGCGGAGCGGGCCGGAACCTGGTGTGCATCAGGCATGAGGAGAACGAATGAGGATTTTGGAGCCCTGTCACAGCATGTTCGAATCAAACCGGGCAAGCAGGAAATATTGCAAAAAGTGAAGCATAAAAAGCGGATCGGAAACGATGACGCTTTTTTTGTTGCGGCTGCTTAAGTGTGAATCGGTGCCTTTTGCACATCAGAAAGAGGACTGCTATAGTACGCTAGAGAAGCTTCTTGAAAGGAAGGATGAACGGACGTGGCAAAGAGTAAATATTATGTAGTCTGGGTCGGTGCACAGCCCGGCATATATTCAAGCTGGGGGGAGTGTCAGCAGCAGGTCAACCAGTTTACCGGGGCCAAATTCAAAGCTTTTGAATCCCGGTCGGAAGCTGAAAAGGCTTATGCTCTGGGATGGAAAGCCTTCTGGGGTAAGCAGGGTGGAACCAGTACAGCTTCTAAATCAGGCAAGAGCCGATCTACAGGCACAGGTAAATCGCCGGCCGTTGATCCCGGAGATATTGACTATGACAGTATATCTGTCGATGTGGGGACCCGAGGCAATCCCGGACCGGTGGAGTACAAGGGAGTGGATACCCAAACCGGCGATATTATATTTTCGCGTGGTCCTATTCCGAAGGGGACGAATAATCTGGGGGAATTTTTGGCGATTGTACATGCCTTGGCATATCTGCATCAGCAGGGGAGCAGCAAAACGGTTTACAGTGATTCCGCCAATGCCTTGAAATGGGTCAAGCAGAAGAAGGCAGTATCCACGCTGCCGAGAGATGCTTCCACGCGTGAAATCTGGGAACTGGTTGACCGGGCAGAGGCTTGGCTGCGTACACATACATACAACAATAAGGTGCTCAAATGGCATACGAAAGACTGGGGAGAAATTAAAGCAGATTACGGAAGAAAATAACGATATGGAAGAACAGGCCGAGAACCCCTGACACTAGAATTAGGGCTTCTTGGCCTTGTTTGTCAGCGGGAGTCCATTTCATGAAACCATCGTGCGGTGTAAGGCATAAGCTGTAAGCAGTCGGATGTTGGATGGGGGGAGGGAGCTGCAAATGACCAAAAAAGTCAGGGTCAAGAGTGTCCGTCAGGGGAAATCGACACAATATGAACTGAAGAAATTGACCTTTATAGCATCCATTCTGCTCTTGGCTTCGGTATTGATTGGCCTGTACGTCGCCTGGGTGAACCTGTACCTGCCAAATAACGGGACACCGGAACTAGTTGTATAGAATATGTATTTTACGAAAAACAGACTCTGTGTATAAAATCCTGCAGCAGTGAATCGGAAGTCCAAAGTTATACAGGGTTTGTGAACAAATGGGGATGAAATACGGGATAACTTCAGTTACCCACTGATGATATTGTCCGGAACTTGAAAAGAGCGGGTTCACATTGGTGATATGTGGATAACTACAGACCATAAATGAAGCTTGTACACAATTGGACGGGACGGAAAAATTGCTTGTCGGCGAGAATTCCGTCTCTTGTGCTGCCATCCTATCGATATTTAACAGGGAACTGTGTATAATGTAGCCAATTCACTAAACAAAGCAGGGATAACAATATGGATCAGGATAAGCAGCGCTTAAGCATTGAGGCAGCACGGCTATATTATTTGTCAGACTACAGCCAGCAGGAGATTGCAGTCAGGCTTGGTGTATCACGGCCCACGGTATCCCGTTTGCTGCAGCAAGCCAAGGAACAAGGGTATGTAGTCATTACCATTGTGGATCCACTGGAGGATCTTGGCGCCCTGGGTGAACAGGTAAGAAACAAGTTCGGACTAGATCAGGTGCTGGTCAGTTATACACCTCGTAACGAGTACAAGGAGATTCAAAAACATATCAGCAAGGCAGCAGCCCAATTTCTGGATGAGACGGTGGAGGACGGAGACATCATCGGTGTAACCTGGGGAACAACGATGCATGCGGTAGCGCAGCAGTTGCAGCAGAAGTCTGTCCGGGGCGTCGAGGTAGTTCAGCTGAAGGGTGGGGTGAGTCATTCCCATGTGAATACGTATGCTGCTGAAATCGTCAACCTGTTCGCCGAGGCTTATGGCACGATGGCGAGGCATCTGCCGCTTCCTGTTATTTTTGACAGCATGATGCTCAAGGGGATGGTGGAGGAAGACCGGCACATCCAGCGCATCATTCAGCTGGGCAAGCAGGCCAATATTGCCGTTTTTACGGTAGGGACCGTGAAAGATGATGCACTTCTGTTCCGTCTCGGCTATTTTAACGAGCATGAGCAGGAACTGCTGCAAAGCCAGGGAGCTGGAGACATCTGCTCCAGATTTTTTAATGCACAGGGAGAGATCATCAGCAGTGACATTAACAGCCGGACGATCGGGATTGAGCTGGAAGATCTCCGGTATAAAGAACGTTCAGTTCTGGTGGCGGGCGGGCAGCGCAAGATCGAGGCGATCAAGGCTGCTCTGTATGGCCGGTATGCCAATACATTGGTGACCGATCAGTTTACAGCACAGGCATTGCTTGAAGAGGGCGTAAATTAAATCAATTATTGTTGCGAAAGTACCGCTGCGGAGGAGGTTCTCTTTATCATCTGCGCGCGGTGCTTTTTTTTGTGCATGCATGATATAGAAAGGGGTGGAGAACAATGTAAGTGATGCTTCCATAAACGACCATGAACATAAGTTCAGTATACATTTTACATATGTTCATCCTTATGATATGATGTTCCCGAACCGACAAAGACATCATTATGAAAACGTTATATCATCCTACAATGAGGAGTGAATCCCAATGAATTTAGCCGGAATGATTGACCATACGCTGTTGAAAGCCGATGCGGTGAAAGAGGAGATTACCAAACTGACGGAGGAAGCGAAAAGATATGAGTTTGCTTCGGTATGTGTCAACCCGACATGGGTACAATATGCAGCAGAGCAGCTTGCGGGAACAGAAGTCAAGGTATGTACAGTGATTGGTTTTCCTTTAGGATCCTCGACATCTGCGGTAAAAGCTTTTGAGACGAAGGATGCGATTGACAATGGGGCTGCCGAAATCGATATGGTCCTTAATATCGGAGCGCTCAAATCGGGACAGAAGGATCAGGTGCTCCGCGATATTCAAGCGGTTGTCGATGCGGCTAAAGGACGGGCACTCGTCAAAGTCATAATCGAAACCTGTCTGCTTACAGATGAGGAGAAGGTGGCTGCATGTGAGCTTGCTGTGCAGGCTGGAGCTGACTTTGTGAAGACCTCCACAGGGTTTTCAACAGGAGGAGCAACGTTCAAAGATGTGGCATTGATGCGCAAAACCGTCGGTGACCGTGCAGGCGTAAAGGCATCCGGCGGGGTACGCAGTCTGGAAGATATGAAAGCCATGGTGGAGGCAGGAGCTACACGGATCGGCGCGAGCTCTGGCGTGAAGATTATGGAAGGCGGACAGTCGGAAGGGAACTACTAATCACCTGCCGGTGAAGGAGGCGTTAGGTATGACCAGAGAACAACTGATTGCTGAAGCTTTGGAAGCGCGAAAACAGGCGTATGTGCCATATTCACAGTTTCAGGTCGGTGCTGCGGTTCGGGCCGGAGGGAAGGTGTACCGGGGATGCAATATCGAGAATGCATCTTATGGTCTCACCAACTGCGCAGAACGTACTGCCATTTTCAAAATGGTTTCCGAAGGGCATCAGCATATTGAAGAAATTGCTGTTGTAGCAGATACCGAAGGTCCGGTATCCCCTTGCGGCGCTTGTCGGCAGGTGCTGGCCGAGTTTTGCGACAGCGGGACCCGGATCTATCTGAGTAATCTTCACGGCCATACAGAAGAGTGGAATATTGAACGTCTGCTGCCTGGCGCATTCCAGGCTAAAGATATGGGATAAACGGGGCTGATTACAGCCCTGTTTCACAGAAACAATATGAAAGCGCTCTATGAATCTAGTTTTTTGAACATCAAACAGTAAATAAACATTCACAGACAAGTCAACTATTGGGGGAACATCAGATGAAAGTTTTAATTGCTGTGTTAGGCGTATTAGTCGTTTTCGGACTGGCTCTCCTGATCAGTAACGACAAGAGAAACATTCGTTACCGTCCGCTTGCGGTCATGATCGGGCTGCAGCTGATTCTCGGGTATATATTGTTGAACACCAGTTTGGGAGAAGTAATGGTGAAGGGAATTGCCAATACTTTTGAAGCGCTGCTGGGGTATGCCGGGGCAGGTATTGAGTTCGTGTTTGGGGGTCTGGCTAACGAAGGGGCTGCACCGTTCTTTGTGAACGTACTGCTGCCGATCGTATTTATTTCCGCGCTGATCGGTATTTTGCAGTACATCAAAGTGCTGCCGTTTATTGTAAGGTATATCGGTATCGTTCTGAGCAAAGTGAACGGTATGGGCAAGCTGGAGTCCTATAATGCAGTAGCGTCTGCCATTCTGGGACAGTCCGAGGTCTTTATTTCGGTAAAAAAACAGATTGCCCTTATTCCGAAACACCGGATATATACGTTGTGTGCGTCCGCGATGTCGACCGTGTCCATGTCCATTGTCGGTGCCTATATGACGATGATCGAGCCCAGATATGTCGTAACTGCACTCGTACTGAATCTGTTTGGCGGATTTATCATTGCATCTATCGTCAATCCTTATGAAGTGCCCAAGGATGAGGATATTCTGGAAGTACAAGAAGAGGAGAAGCAGTCCTTTTTCGAGATGCTGGGAGAATATATTATGGACGGTTTCAAAGTAGCCGTTATCGTTGCGGCCATGCTTTTGGGCTTTGTTGCCTTGATCGCGATGGTGAACGGAATCTTTGACAGCCTGTTCGGAATCTCATTCCAGCAGCTGCTCGGTTACCTCTTTGCTCCATTTGCGGTTGTGATGGGGGTGCCTTTCAGGGAGGCGGTCGATGCGGGCAGTATTATGGCCACGAAACTGGTATCCAATGAATTTGTCGCCATGCTGGATTTGGCGAATTTCACGGATCTGTCCGCCAGAACGGTAGGTATTGTATCTGTATTTCTGGTATCCTTTGCGAACTTTTCCTCCATCGGCATTATCGCTGGTGCAGTCAAGGGGCTGAATGAGAAGCAGGGGAATGTGGTTGCGCGATTTGGATTAAAGCTCTTGTATGGTGCCACACTGGTCAGCGTGCTTTCAGCTACAATTGCAGGCTTGTTCCTGTAACCAACCAGGGCTACAATACATGGATAGGCTGGCAGCCTTCCGAAAAGATAACTTTAGCTCATTCTATATAACATCCGAGAAGTGGAGGAACTTTTCATGAAACCTTTTGAACGGGTACATGTCATCGTCATGGATTCCGTCGGCATCGGTGAAGCACCGGATGCTGCAGCTTTCCATGATGTGGGCAGCGATACACTGGGTCATATCGCACAGGCATGCGGCGGACTAAATCTTCCAAATCTGGGACAGCTGGGTCTGTCCAACATTCGGGAAATCCAGGGCGTTGCCAAGGCAGATCACCCGAAGGCTTTTTATACGAAGATGCAGGAGGCTTCCAGCGGCAAGGATACCATGACCGGCCATTGGGAGATCATGGGGCTGTATATCGACACGCCATTCCGAGTGTTTCCGAACGGGTTCCCGGATGAACTGATCCAACGGATTGAAGAGAAGACAGGACGTAAGGTGATTGGCAACAAACCGGCCAGCGGAACGGAGATTTTGGATGAGCTCGGCGAAGAGCATATGAGAACCGGTGCTTTAATTATCTACACTTCCGCAGATTCCGTGCTGCAAATTGCGGCACATGAGGAAATAGTGCCGCTTAAAGAGCTGTATGAGATTTGTGAATACTGCCGTGAAATCACCTTAGAAGATCCTTATATGCTCGGCCGCATCATTGCCCGTCCTTTTCTGGGCTCACCAGGTCATTTCAAACGGACGTCAAACCGTCATGACTATGCGCTGAAGCCGTTCGGACGCACGACTATGAACGAACTTGCAGATGCCGGCCTGGATGTAATCGCGCTGGGCAAAATTGCTGACATTTACGATGGGGAAGGCGTCACGGAAGCAGTCAGAACGGTATCGAACATGGACGGTATGGATCAATTGTCAATCGTACTGGATAAAACATTTAAAGGTCTCTCCTTCCTCAATCTGGTAGATTTTGATGCGGTTTTCGGACATCGGCGGGATCCGGAAGGATACGGCAGGGCAATGGAGGAGTTCGATGCCCGTCTGCCCGAAGTGATGGAGAAGCTGAAGCATGATGATCTGCTCATCATTACAGCGGATCACGGGAATGACCCGACATATCCGGGGACGGATCATACGAGGGAATTTGTGCCGCTGCTGCTGTACTCTCCTCGCTGGAGCGAAGGGAAAGAGCTGCCGCTGCGCAGAACGTTTGCCGATATTGGTGCGACGATTGCCGACAATTTCGGCGTGAAGATGCCGGAATACGGCACGAGTTTTTTAGGAGAATTGAAGGGTTAAACAGACAAGGGAGGCATATGAAATGAGTACACATATTGGAGCAAAACCGGGGGATATCGCGGAATCCATCTTACTGCCGGGGGATCCGCTGCGAGCCAAGTTTATCGCAGACACGTATCTGGAGAATGTCATCTGTTATAACGAAGTGCGCGGTATGCTTGGCTATACCGGTACGTATAAAGGCAAACGCATTTCGGTTCAGGGAACAGGCATGGGGGTACCATCCATCGGAATCTACACCAACGAGCTGATCTCGGAGTATGGCGTTAAAAATCTGCTGCGCGTCGGAACCTGTGGTGCGATGCAGGAGAATGTGCGTGTACGGGATGTCATTCTGGCTCAGGCAGCATGTACCGATTCCGGGATGAACCGCCATCATTTCCAAGGCTATGATTATTCGCCGATTGCGAGCTTTCCGCTGCTTAAAGCCGCTTATGACCGCGGTGTTGATAAAGGGCTCAGCCTGCATGTGGGCAACGTCTTTACCTCCGATGTCTTTTATCGTGAGGACAAAACTGCTGTACAGAAGCTGATGGATCACGGGGTGCTGGCTGTGGAAATGGAGACAACGGCACTCTATACTATTGCGGCAAGAAAAGGCGTACATGCCCTGACCATCTTGACGGTGAGCGACCATCTGTTGACGGGCGAAGAGACCAGCGCCGAGGAGCGTCAATCGACCTTCAATGATATGATGGAAGTCGCTCTGGATACTGCAACATCGCTATAATAGATCACTATCTTCCACTATAAAACATCATGAATACGCACCAACTACAGTCTTATACAGTGAGGAGAATATATACGATGAGAATGGTTGACTTGATCGCCAGGAAACGTGACGGCAAGGAACTGACCACTGAAGAAATCAATTTTTTCATCCAGGGTTATACGAAAGGCGATATTCCGGATTACCAGGTCAGCGCGCTGGCTATGGCGATCTTCTTTCAGGATATGAACGACCGTGAACGTGCGGATTTGACCATGGCGATGGTCCATTCTGGTGAAACGATTGACTTGTCCGGCATTGAAGGCGTTAAGGTCGACAAGCACTCCACCGGCGGTGTGGGCGATACGACAACTCTTGTGCTGGCACCGCTCGTGGCGGCTTTGGATATTCCCGTTGCGAAGATGTCAGGTCGCGGCCTGGGTCATACCGGCGGCACCATCGATAAGCTGGAATCCATTCAAGGATTTGATGTTGAGATCACGAAGGAGCAGTTTCTCCATCTGGTGAATGAGCATAAAATTGCCGTCATCGGCCAGACCGGAAATCTGACACCTGCGGATAAGAAGCTGTATGCCCTGCGTGATGTTACGGGTACAGTCAACTCGATTCCGCTGATCGCCAGCTCTATCATGAGCAAGAAGATTGCCGCCGGTTCGGATGCAATTGTGCTGGATGTAAAAACCGGAGCAGGTGCGTTCATGAAGACCACAGAGGATGCCAAAGAGCTGGCTCATGCCATGGTCTCGATCGGCAACAATGTTGGCCGGAAGACCATGGCTGTCATCTCCGATATGAGCCAGCCGCTGGGCGAAGCCATCGGCAACGCGCTGGAGGTACAGGAAGCGATCGACACACTGCGCGGCAAAGGGCCGAAGGATCTGGAAGAGCTGTGCCTCGCACTGGGCAGACAGATGGTATTCCTGGCCGGTAAGGCGTCGTCTCTGGAAGAAGCGGAAGAGAAGCTTAAAGAAGTGATTGCTAACGGCAAAGCGCTGGAGAAGTTTAAAGAGTTTATCGCCAACCAAGGCGGAGATCCATCTGTTGTAGATCATCCCGAGAAGCTGCCGCAGGCGAAGTTCAAGATCGAGCTGCCTGCACGGAAGTCCGGTAAAGTAGCTGAGCTTGTTGCCGATGAAATCGGTACGGCTGCTATGCTGCTCGGAGCGGGGCGTGCAACCAAGGAGTCTCAAATTGATCTGGCTGTCGGTCTCATGCTGAACAAGAAGATCGGAGACGCTGTGGAACCGGGCGAGTCACTGGTGACGATCTATGCGAACCGTGAGAATGTGGACGATGTCATCCAGAAGCTGTATGAGAGCATCGTGATTGCTGATGATGCAGTAGCACCGGTGCTGGTGCATGACATCGTAACAGAGTAACGAACCGAGCAACCTTGTAAACGAATAAAAATCAAGCTGTATCCCATGTTCATGAGTCATGACATCGGTACAGCTTTTTTGTGTGCGGCATCTCTAATATTTATCATAATCCTTCATTCATCCGCATAGACATAGGATTGGGGAAACAAAATCTTCAATTTGCACGATCTTGTTCGGGAGAGCAGAAGCCGTCCGAAAAGAGCCATCCTTACATGAGGAGGCGGACGGTATGAGCATTGATCAGCTGATCGCATTGCTGGCACTTATTGTTATGATCATCGGACTTGCAGTCAACAAGGGTAAATCCTAAAGTTGGGCAGGTCGGCAGGGGCGCATAAGCGCCCTTTTTTTATGGTTAATTTAGCAGTATCTTTAAACAGCACATTGACAGGAATAAAAATACATTTTACAATAAAACTGATCAACTGATCAGAATAAAAAATGGTCGAACAAACATTGAAGGCGGGTAAAGGATGAATAACAAACAATATTTAATAGCTGATGCACGCAAAGAACAGATCATTAAAGCCGCCATTGAGGTGTTAAGAGACTATGGCTATATAAACACTAGTCTTTCTAAAATAGCTAGTCAAGCAAAAACGAGCACAGGGCTGATCTCTTATCATTTCTCAGGAAAAGAAGATCTGATGAATAACACGTTGCTTTATCTGGCCGAACAAGAGAAAGCCTTTATTAAAGAAAAAGTTGAAAAGGAACAAAGCTATACAGGCCAATTAATGGCTTTTATAGAAGCAGGTATTGCCTATCGAAGTATTAAGCGTGAGAATACCACTGCCTTGATAGAGATTGCCTTCAATGTTCGTACACCAAATAATGTTCCTTACTTTAGAGTTGAAATGCATCCGGAAGAAGAGTTGAATCTTTTGTTAGAGGAAATCTTGACCAAAGGACAAACTTCCAAAGAGTTTCAGGCATTCGATGTTACAGTAGTTGCAATGATTATTAGAGGTGCAATTTCACTGTCCATGTCCTTACCCCAAGAAGAAAATGATCCAAGATTGGCAGGTTACAGCGAAAAGGTGAGGGAAAACATTTTGAAGATGATTAAATAGAATAGCGGGTGCAATATCTTATTGCACTCGTGATGTACTATAAGTGATATTTTTTTGACTTAAAACTAACTGAACGATCAGTATTTAAAATGTATGATCAGTTCTTGCTAAAAGAAGGAGGTTGTAAATATGTTCCGATCTACTCTCAAACGCAGGCATTATCGAAAAATGAAAAAAGTGAAGGGGGGTGATGGTCATCTTTTGAAAAAGTATCAAATCTGGAATATAGTCACGCACTCGTTATTTCATGTTGAAATACGAAGTGCTGCTGATGGGAAAACCACAAAGTACGCTATAAAATCCAGGTATTTTACGGAAGAGCCCATGGTTGATTTGTATCGGGAGGGCAGACATATTGCCTTTTCTAAGCTTCCAGCAGTGCTGCCCATTGATCAAGGCGTCATTGAGGTAACTAAAAGTTCAAGTGGAATTAATGGTATTCATTTTATTACCGATCAAGAAGCCAGTTTCTCCGTATATCCGGATAAGCGCTCCATAAGAGGTTTACGATGGTGGATCCACAAACGCCTGCCGAAGATTAGTGCGTGTATTGGAGTAGCTGCTGTCATCATCTTATTCATCTCACTCGCCTTAGGCTCGACACAATTGTTGGAAAAAATATCGGAGATTCCATGGGTTTCGGAAAATCTAGGAACATTCCAATCTCCAATCACACTATCCGTCGGGACTAATCTCGGGATCGGCATTGCAGCATTTGCAGCTGGATTAGAACGGGCTCTCATGTTACGGAATCACTGGTTAATTGATATCGAAACTACAGGTTGGGGTGAGGATTAATGGTAAAACGTCTAATGGGGATTGCTTTTTTACTCCTGGTGATTTTAGCAGTTGGTTGTTCAAACAATATGAATGAGTCACAACAAAATGAAGTCTCAACGGGGCAAGATACGAAACAGGAGACAAGTGAAACAGGTCCAAAATATGAAGGTGATGGAGGACTTTTGTGGAAGGTTGTACATGGCAAAACAACGGTGTACGTACAAGGAACTATACACTTGGGTCACGAAGACTTTTATCCACTTGCTCCTGAGATTGAAGAGGCTTATGAGCGTTCAAATGTTATACTTCCAGAAATTAATATGTTTGAAGTGGAAGTAGATGAAGAAGAAAATAATAAGATGGCATTATTTGAGGATGGTAAGAACCTGAAAGATGTTTTATCGCAAGAGTCTTATGCTAAGCTCTCAGGCATATTTGAGAAGAACGACATGAGGATAGAAGATTATGAAAATTTTCAGCCATGGTTTGTAGGATCGCTATTAGGCGAGCTTAGTAACCAAGAAAGTGAGTTAGCACCAGAGTATGGCGTTGATTTATATTTTCTTAAGCGCGCTTTGGAGGATAATAAAAAGATCGTTGAATTAGAAACCATTGAATCACAATATGATGTTCTAAGCGGCTTTAGTATGGACACACAAGTTCAAGTTTTAGAAGGTACGGTAGCGGCATTTGAGGATGCTGCGAACTCATTGGATCAATTAGGATATCATTGGATTCATAACAATAACGATGCTATGGTTGATCAGTTGTCAGGAAGTTTTGAAGGTTTTAATGATGAGTATCAACAACAAATGAATGATATTCGTAATGTTAATATGGCGAACAAGCTTGATGAAATTCTGCAAAAGGATGACGGGCAGACGTACTTTGCTATCATCGGTTCCATGCATGTTGTAATTAATCCGAGTGTACCAAGTGAGCTTGAAGAGAAAGGATATGAAGTTGAACGGATTTATTGAGAGATAAAAAGATGATTCTCCCCTGCGCATTGTTGCAGGAAGAGGGCGCGAAAGCGCCCTTTTTTGTGTCCAGGTCTTTTATGTTTCTGGTCCTGTTGTATCGATGCGATCAAGGAGCAGGGGTTCAGCGGTACATCTTGCGGGCAAGCAGTGCAGCCCCGTGGCCAGCCGTGTAATCATTCAGCGCCTTCGGGAAGGTGATCTGCGGATACCGCTCCAATAAAAGGTGCTTAAACGTCTCATTAAAGAGTTCTGAGTATTTAAAAACCGACCCTGTGCATACCACATCGGTTTGCGAAAGCTCTGGATGTCTGGTTATGAGCGCAGCAGCCGTATCCGCAATCTCTGCAGCCTGCTGCATTATGATTGCAATAGCCGTCTCATCCCCGTCACGGGCTGCTTCAATACAGAAGCGGGCGAAGGAGGCGACATCGCTTTTTTGAATGGAAGGCTGATAAATATAAGCTTTTAAATCCAGCATGGATTGAAAATGATAATGTTCCTTGATCCGCTCCGTCATGATCGTTGGCGGCAGTATGCCTTCATGGCTTTTGATGATGGATTTTAAGGTGAGCAGACCGATCTGATATCCGCTGCCTTCATCGCCCAGAATATGTCCCCATCCGCCGGCTCGGAATCGCTGCCCCGAATTTGTAATGCCGTAGGTGTTCGAGCCTGTGCCGGAGATGACCAGCACACCATAATCCTGTTCCAGTGCAGCCATTAAGGAAATTTCCGCTTCGGTTGTCAAAGTCAGAGGGAAGGACAGGTTCCGCTGCTGCTGATATTCCCGCATAAAATCCTGCACCTGCTGCTGTTCCGCCTCCGAGCTGATACCGGACATGCCGAAGCAGGCTCCCTTGCAGAGAAGATCGGTTACCTGAAGCGGGGGCAGTAGTTCATCCAGCACCCGGGCGAGTTCCTCCATTGCCCCTTGAAACGTGACGACATACGGGTTTGTGGATTTTCCGGCATAACGGGATACAACCTCTCCGTGTTCATCAACCGCAACCATTTCGGTTTTGGTTCCGCCTCCATCCATGCCAATATAGATATTCATGACTTGCTCACATCACTTTCCCTGAAAGTTTACAAAACAGCATACCATATTATAAAATAAAATTTTAAAATAAATATATTTTATTGAAATAATATTTCGACAATTTTATAATGAAGTCACGATCACTGCAAGCTGTATTTATACATCATTATAATCGATAGTTTTCATATGGGGAGGTCTTACGGACATGCTGTCTGCCTGGAAAAATAAAGATTCAGCGGTTGTCATTGGATTAATGTCAGGCACTTCACTCGACGGCATTGATGCTGCGGTTGTTCAAATTACCAGCCACGGCATGGACTTGGAGAGCAAACTGCTTCATTTTGAAACCGCGCCCTACACGCCAGACCTGAGAGAAGCACTTAAAAAATTGTGCAGTCAAGATCATTCCAGCAGTGCAGCGGTATGCGGAATGAACGCGTATCTGGGTGAACACTTCGCAGCAGCAGCACAGAAGGCTGCCGAAGGTGCAGGACTCAAGCTGGAGGATATTGATCTGATCAGCTCCCATGGCCAGACGATCTGGCATATACCGGAGCGTTCGGCCCAGGATTTCTTCCTGATTCCTTCGACACTGCAGATCGGAGATTTGTCCGTTATTGCCAAGCACACGGGGAGGATGACGGTAGGCGACTTCAGACCCGCAGACATGGCAGTAGGCGGCCAGGGAGCACCGCTCGTTCCGTTTGGCGATCTCATGCTGTTCAGACATCCGGAGAAGGGCCGGCTGCTGCAAAATATCGGAGGCATTGGTAACTGTACCGCCATCCCGGCAGGGAACACCAGCGGGGAGCTTCTAGCTTTTGATACAGGACCGGGGAATATGATCATCGATGAGATGGTTCAGGTTCTCTCCGGAGGCAAGCTCTCCTATGATGATGGCGGAGTCTGGGCTGCTCAGGGGAATGTTCACGAAGGACTGGTTCAGGATCTGATGGCCCATCGATACTTTCAAATGGCACCGCCCAAATCGACCGGACGTGAGCTGTTCGGAAAAAGTTATGCGGCAGCATTTATGGAGCAGGCCAGTCACAGAGGGCTCAGTGATGCCGACATGATCGCTACCGCGACGGCGTTTACCGCATGTTCCATCGAAGCCAGCCTTCGTCACCATGTATTTCCGGTCATGCATATTGATGAAGTCATTCTGAGCGGCGGCGGTGCGCGCAACCATGAGCTCTGCCGTATGCTGCAGGAACGGCTTCCGGAGCAGAAGATTATGACAAGCAAAGCGCTCGGTATTGATGAGGATGCCAAAGAAGCCGCCATCTTTGCACTGCTCGGTTATGCATGCCTGCAGGGTATCCCTAACAATATACCGGCAGCAACAGGTGCCAAAACATCGACGGTCATGGGCAAGATCGCCCTGCCGTAATATAGATTTTATATAAGAATGAATAAAGACTTTACCTTCGATAGCGGAGGTGACAAGTGATTCTGGAGAAGCGAAGCGGTCGGCTCAAAGCTTTCCAGAGGAAAGCTAGCATCGGAAGCATAAGCTTTGCCTCCAAAATGCTACATGCAGACAGTTATAATTCAAGCATTTTGGAGGCAACAGCGGTCGTAAGAACACTTGCCATCGCAGCCATCCGGAAAGGTAACTCTTAATTTCAGTTTATATAGTATCGAAATAGAAAAGGGTGAAATGTATGCTGGAGCAGCATATTCGGGAACAGATGAATGCTGTGGTCGGAGACAAATGGTTCAAGGATGACCAGGAGAGCCTGGTTTCCTACAGCTATGACGCCACACCGCTGTATCAATCCATGCCGGATGCGGTCATTTTTCCGGGAAGTACACAGGAAGTTTCGGACATTGTGAAAATCTGTGCGGCGCACAGCATTCCTATTGTAGGCCGCGGAGCCGGCAGCAATCTGTGCGGCGGTACCGTACCGCTGAAAGGCGGGGTTGTGCTGGTCATGACACGCATGAACAAGCTGCTGGAGATTGACAGTGAGAATCTGACTGCGACGTTTCAGGCAGGATTAAATACGAAGCAGTTTCACATGACCGTAGAACGCACGGGTTTATTTTATCCGCCGGATCCCAGCAGCATGATTATCTGCACCATGGGCGGCAATATTGCCTTGGGTGCAGGCGGTCTGCGTGGTCTGAAATATGGAACGACCAAGGATTATGTGCTCGGACTGGAAGCGGTCATGCCGGACGGGAGCATACTTCGAACCGGAGGCAAGCTTGTTAAAGATGTAGCGGGATATGATTTGACACGTCTTCTCGTCGGGTCCGGCGGAACGCTCGCAATTATTACAGAGGCTACCGTCAAGCTGATTCCAAAGCCGGTTTACCGCCGGGCCATGGTCGCGATGTACGATGATCTGGAAGCGGCTGCAAAAACCGTGTCCAACATTATCGCGAATCATATGTTTCCCTGCACCCTGGAATTTATGGATCAGCCCACACTGCAGGTGGTAGAGGATTTCGCCAAGATTGGTCTGCCGGTCGAAGCCAAAGCGATGCTGGCCATTGAACAGGACGGCACGGTAGAAGATGTGGAGCGGGATCTGAAAAAAATAGAGGAAATCTGCATGGCATCCGGTGCGGTTCAGATGAGAGTGGCTTCGTCTCCGGAGGAAGGTGCGAAAGTGATGGAGGCACGGCGAAGCGCACTTGCGGCGCTGTCACGCTTAAGGCCGACAACCATTCTGGAGGACGCAACCGTTCCCCGCTCCAAAATTGCCGAGATGGTGGGCGAAGTCCAGCGAATCGCGGCCAAGCATCAAGTGCAGATCTGTACATTTGGTCATGCCGGAGACGGAAATCTTCACCCTACGGCCATGACCGATGCACGGAATCCGGAAGAAATTCACCGTGTAGAGCAGGCTTTTGCAGAAATTTTCGAAGCGGCGATTGCTATGGGCGGTACGATTACAGGAGAGCACGGTGTTGGTAATGTCAAAGCGCCTTATCTGGAATGGAAGGTTGGCGCAGCCGGTATGGATATGATGAAGCGGATTAAAGAGGCCATTGATCCGCAGGGAATAATGAACCCCGGCAAGATGTTTGCGGAAACCCGGAAGCGGATTGTGGTTCAGGAACCGAAGCTGACCGGGGTATAGGGGGATGACCATGCAAAGAACAGAGCATCAAGCTTTAACGGATCGGATGAGACTGACACTGGACGAGGAGCAGCTGACGAACTGTATGCGCTGCGGCTTCTGTCAGACAGCCTGCCCGACCTTTTTGGAGACGGGCCTTGAAGCGGCTTCTCCGCGCGGCCGGATTGCGCTGATGAAAGCCGTCGTCGACGGAATTATGGAGCCTGACGAATCCTTTCAGGCTCAGATGGATTTGTGTCTGGGCTGCCGGGCCTGTGAGCCGGCTTGTCCATCCGATGTGAAATATGGACAGCTGATCGAGCAAACCCGGGAAGCTATTGCCCAGGAGAAGAAGTACTCCATGCCGGTCAAATTGGCACGCAAGACCTTTCTTGAAGGGCTGTTTCCGCATCAGGGCCGTATGAAATTTATGGGCAAAGCGCTGAAGTTTTATCAGAAGTCCGGTCTGCAAAAGCTGGCACGCTCGACCGGTGCAATGAAGATGTTTCCAGAACACCTTCAGCAGCTGGAGAAGGCGCTGCCTGAGGTTAGCGGCGACGGTTTGATGGATCTGTGGAGAAAGGCTGGATTTCCGGTTCGTGCGGAAAAGTCGTCTTCCGGAGCCAAGCTGCTGATCATCCCCGCTGTAGGCGAAACAATCGCCCGAGTTGGCATGTTCCGCGGCTGTATTATGGATGTTATGTTCGCGGAAACGAATGTAAATACCGTGCGTTTGCTGCGTCAGGCGGGCTTTGAAGTGGCGGTGCCGGATGCACAGGTCTGCTGCGGTGCACTGCATGCTCACTCTGGCGAAATGGAAGATGCCAAGAATCTGGCTTCCAAAAATATATCTGCCTTTCAGGAAGCCGGCGTAGACTATATTGCGAGCAATGCGGGCGGCTGTGGTGCGCTGCTGAAGGAATACGACCATCTGATGAAAGAGGATCAGAATCCTTCCATCCGGAATGCAGCGGTCACCTTTGCCGGACAGGTAAAGGATATATCCGAGCTGCTGCAGGGAATTGGCCGGCCGCTGCTGCACAAGGAGCAGGATCCAAAGACAGCTGCGGTCAAGGTTACGTATCAGGACTCCTGTCACCTGCGCAATGTTATGCGCGTTCAAGGGCAGCCAAGAGAACTGATGCAGGGAATCCCGGGTGTGCAGCTCTGCGAGCTGCAGGGGTCAGAGGTTTGCTGCGGCTCGGCCGGAATCTATAATATGACCCAGCCGGAAATGTCTACAGACCTGCTGGATCATAAAATGGAGAATGTTGAGCAGACGGGTGCTGAAACGATCGTGACTTCCAATCCGGGCTGTCTGCTGCAGATGAAATGGGGAATTGAGCGTGCCGGAACAGGAGAGCATGTCCGGGCCGTTCATCTGGTTGATCTGCTCAGCGAGTCCGTCATTCTGGATGATAAAATGGGATTATGACATGTAATGAATGGGTTGTTCTATGGTCTGAAATGCTGGGTGAGACGTATAGTTAGAGCTAACCAGAGCGTCATGACTAGGAGGAATCATTATAATGTCCAAGATTACTTTCATCGGTGCAGGCAGCACCGTGTTTGTTAAAAATGTGTTGGGTGATGTGATGTCTACATCCGCGCTGCAGGGCTTTGAACTTGCTTTGTTTGATATTGATCATGAACGTCTTCAGGATTCAGAGCGGCTGCTTAACAGCATCAAGAATACACTGGGCAGCACATGTGTGATCAAGTCCTATAGTGACCGCAAAGAAGCGCTGAGAGGTGCCAAGTATGTGGTCAACGCCATTCAGGTAGGGGGCTATGATCCATGCACGATCACGGATTTTGACATCCCGAAAAAGTATGGCTTGCGGCAGACGATTGCCGACACGGTGGGGATTGGCGGCATTTTCCGCAACTTGAGAACCATTCCAGTGATGCTTGATTTTGCCCGCGATATGCAAGAGGTGTGTCCGGATGCCTGGTTCTTGAACTACACGAACCCCATGGCTGTCCTGACAACAGTTATGAACACAGCGGGTGGGGTCAAGACGGTGGGCCTGTGCCATAGTGTCCAGCATTGTGTATCCCACCTATTCGAATCATTGGGAATGGACCACACTGGAGTGGAGTCTAAAATTGCGGGCATTAATCATATGGCCTGGCTGCTGGAAGTGAAGAAGAACGGGGTAGATCTGTATCCGGAAATCAAACGCCGCGCTGCAGAGAAGCAGAAGGAACAGCATGATGATATGGTCCGCTATGAGCTGATGAACCGTTTTGGCTATTATGTAACCGAGTCCTCCGAGCATAATGCGGAGTATCATCCTTATTTCATCAAACGCAGCTACCCTGAGCTGATCGAGAAGTTCAATATTCCGCTGGATGAATATCCGCGCCGCTGTGTGAAGCAAATCAACGGATGGAAAGAGATGCGTGAGAAACTGTTTGCCAGTGAACATATCGAGCATAACCGTTCCAAGGAGTATGCTTCCTATATTATGGAGGCGATGGAGAGTAATGTTCCGTTCAAAATCGGCGGTAACGTTATGAACACGGGGCTGATCACCAATCTGCCTAAAGAAGCTTGTGTGGAAGTTCCATGCCTTGTTGATGCATCAGGTATCACACCAACATATGTTGGTGATCTGCCGCCTCAGCTGGCTGCATTGAACCGGAGTAATATCAACACCCAACTGCTGACCGTGGAAGCGGCGCTTACCGGCAAGAAAGAGCATATCTACCATGCTGCCATGCTGGATCCGCACACGTCTGCAGAATTGTCTCTGGATGATATTACAGCGCTATGCGATGAACTGATTCAGGCCCATGGAAGCTGGCTGCCGGCTTATAAATAAACGGCTTGCACATAAACAATGCAAAGCACTGCATTTAATGCTTGGCTCGCTTCATTTCTCATGCTATAATGCGATTAATTAGTAAAGGGGAGTAGCTCTCACAGTAAAGTCGTCATTACGTGACACCATGCGTGTCTCCGGCTTTATTGGCAACGAAAGTTGTTTGCGAGACCTTTGCCGAACACGGTAAAGGTACTATTCCTGCGATTGATTTATGGATAAATACCTTTACCGCCGTAATTTCGGGGGTAAAGGTATTTTTTATTTTACCTTCAGGAACCCTGAGACATACGGATCTATTATACCGGAAGGGAACGATGCACTTGGACACGGCATTATTATTGGAGTACGGCTGGGTATTGCTGGTACTGATCGGATTGGAGGGCATACTCGCAGCAGACAATGCGCTTGTTATGTCAATTATGGTCAAGCATTTGCCGGAAGAGAAGCGAAAGAAAGCACTGTTTTACGGATTGGCCGGAGCTTTTGTATTTCGGTTCGTTTCCTTATTTATTATCTCGTTTTTGGCAGACGTCTGGTACGTACAGGCATTAGGTGCGGTGTACCTGCTTTACATCAGTATTAATCACATTGTGAAACAGCTGTTTGTAAAGAAGAAAATGCATGAAGAAAAAGCCGAGAAGAAGGAAGAGAATTTCTGGGTTACGGTTTTAAAAGTTGAGCTTGCGGATATTGCCTTTGCCGTGGATGCGATTCTGGCAGCTGTAGCCCTGGCCCTGACGCTCCCGGCAACAAACCTGCCGGCCATTGGCGGGATGGATGGCGGACAGTTCCTCGTTATTCTGATCGGCGGTCTGATCGGCCTGGTCATTATGCGTTTTGCAGCTTCCAAGTTTGTCAATCTTCTGGTTCGCAAGCCCGGACTGGAAACGGCGGCATTTCTCATCGTCGGATGGGTAGGGATCAAGCTGGCCGTATATACACTGGCACATCCGGATATTGCTATCATTGCGAAGACGTTTCCGAAAAGTGCAGGCTGGAAGCTGACGTTTTGGGGAATCCTGATTCTTATCGCGGTATTGGGATGGTTCTTGTCCAAAGATAAATCGGACATGACCGATGCTGAGCGCAGACAGCTGGAGCATTAGAATTCGGGCTTGGTTCCCGGTTGTGTTCACAGCCTTCCCGGAGTACAATAATATCATTAAAGACAGAGCCGGACGCAGCAAGTCCGGTTACCTGTCTTAGTGGATGCGTCAAGAATGCAGCCTTACCAGTCGATTTGCCGCGAGGGCCTTGTCCCTTGCGATAATCCGGCCGTTAGGGCTTTTTTAAATGATGAGAGAAAGAAGGCGTGCTGTATGATCATTATCAAGACGGGAGAAGAAATTACTAAAATGCAAAAAGCCGGTGAGCTCCTGGCCGAGTGCCACCGGCAGATAGCAGGCATGATCAAGCCGGGGGTTACCACCTCAGAGATTGATCGGTTCGTAGAAAAGTTCCTTGAAGAGAACGGAGCGACCCCGGAGCAAAAAGGATATCACGGATATCCCTATGCAACATGCGCATCGATCAATGATGAAATCTGTCATGGATTTCCACGTGATGAACCTCTGAAAAATGGGGACATTGTGACCATTGATATGGTCGTTCGTCTCGATGGATGGCTGGCTGACTCGGCATGGTCTTATGCCGTAGGAGATATTTCAGACGAAGCACGGCATCTCATGGAGGTAACCCGCAAATCGCTCTATCTCGGCATCGAGCAGGCGGTCATCGGAAATCGTATCGGGGATATTTCCCATGCGATACAGGCTTACGCGGAATCCGAGAATCTGTCTGTTGTGCGCCACTTTGTCGGCCACGCGATCGGTCAGGAGATGCACGAAGAACCTCAAGTCCCACACTATGGTCCACCTCATCGCGGTCCCCGTCTGAAAGAAGGCATGGTTATTACGATCGAGCCGATGCTGAACATCGGTACCTATAATGTCAAGATCGATGAGGACGGCTGGACGGCCCGGACGGCGGACGGTAAACTGTCGGCTCAGTATGAGCATACCATTGCGATCACCAAAGACGGTCCATTGATTCTGACAGAGCAATCGCGTTTGTAAGGAACGGTAAAGTTCCTTATAATAGAGGAATCATTTTTATCTTGGATCAGGAAGGGACAGATCATCATGACGATAAAAAAAGCACTGACCATTGCAGGCTCCGATACAAGCGGAGGCGCCGGAATTCAGGCAGATCTGAAAACATTCCAGGAGTTTGATGTCTATGGCATGACGGCTTTGACGACGATTGTATGCATGGAGCCGGGCACCTGGAATCATCAGGTGTTCCCCGTTGATTTAAATATAGTAGAAACCCAGCTGAAAACCGTGATTGAGGGGATTGGCTTTGATGCCATGAAGACCGGAATGCTGGGATCCGTGGAGATCATTGAGCTGGTTTCCAAGTATATAGACCGCTATCAGCTGGAACGGGTCGTCATTGACCCGGTAATGGTATGTAAAGGTACAGACGAAGTGCTTCAACCGGAAAACACGGAGGCAATGATTGAATTCCTGCTTCCTCGTGCGGATCTGGTGACACCGAATTTGTTTGAGGCTTCCCAGCTAGCCAAATCCGGGCCGATTCGTACCATAGATCAGATGCAGGAAGCTGCCGAGGTTATTCACAGTAAGGGTGCAAAACATGTTCTGATCAAGGACCGGGGCAAAATTAGAGAAGGCAAAGCGATGGATCTGCTGTATAACGGCAAAGACTTTCAATGGTTTGAGTCGGATACCGTCACAACGGCGTTTACGCACGGTGCAGGCTGCACTTCTTCTGCGGCGGTCACGGCGAATCTGGCCAATGGCCTCTCGGTTCCCGAAGCTGTTGAACGGGCTAAAGTTTTTGTGACCCAAGCGATTGCGAACGGATTCCAGCTGAATGAGTTCGTTGGACCTACCCGTCATTCAGCACACAGATCATCGCGTTGAGAACGTAATATTCGTTACTCCATACAGGAGCACTGCCGGGATCGACTCCCGGAGTGCTCCTTTTTCACCAATATGCACCGGATTATGGCATCATTATATGATATACTTTGTAAGCAAGGGTCTGGTAAGGAGAAACTATCTAGGGGTTGAGTTATGTTTCAGGATGTAATGGATTTTTTAATGAGGTTTGGTCCATGGGGGTTGTTCATTCATTCTTTTTTTGATGCCGTTATATTTCCTGTCCCGGCATTTTTTCTTCAGGTTTCCCTGAGTATCCTGCATCCGTCATCTGCACTTTGGCTGGCTACCGCCGGTTTTGTCGGTTGTCTACTGGGAACCCCTGTCGGTTATATGATCGGGAAACTTCTTGGCAAGTCGGTCCTTTACAAAATCCTCAAGAAAGAATGGATTGATGCCGCGACGGACCGCTTCCAGAAAAATGGGGAGGCTGCTATACTCGTCGGTTCATTTACGCCGATTCCCTTTAAGGTGTTTACTATTCTTTCAGGATGTCTGAACTTTCCGCTCTGGCGTCTGATGGCTTATGCCGCTCTGGGGAGAGCGACAAAGTTTTATGTAGTAGGCATTTTGTTTTACTTTTATGGCCGAAGTGCCGAAGGAATGGTCAAGAATGTGTCTATGTATATATTCATCATTGCCGTGCCGCTGGTGCTGCTCGGACTTTATCTGAACCGCAGACGCCGGCAGAAACGGGCACAGGCGCTTCTGTCCCAGGAGGATCAGGCGATGACGGATCCTATTCCGGAACATCAGACACCTTCTGCATGATTGCCGATAACAACATGAGTCACATCAACATAGCGTGCTGCGTTAGTGAAATACAAAAAAAGGAGGGACCTTATACTAAACTGTACCCCTTGTAAAGGACATTTTAAAAAAGGTTAGGATACGTGAAGAAGCTGTTGCCTGTATGTTGCAGGCGGCAGCTTCTT
>NZ_JABBPN010000025.1 GCF_012933385.1 Paenibacillus lemnae | reverse complement strand
TCCCGAATGACTCCGAGAAAATATCCGACCGATGAGTTTAAAAGCTCATTTCAAAACTGACGAGATATTGCTATCTCATGTTTGATCTTGCTAAAAGCAAGATCGGTTTAACTCACTCGTTGTTCAGTTTTCAAAGATCAAATTCTCATTTTTCGTGACCGCCAATCTCTCAGCGGCGACTTTAATAATATATCACACTAGCTTGCTTTAGGTCAAGAACTTTTTCGAAAAACTTTTAAATCATTTTTTCTTAACCTGTATTGAAGCAGCAACCCACCAAACGGGCGAAGATTAATGTACCATAATCTTTTCCTTGTCGTCAACCTTATATTAAAGTTAATTTTAACCCAATCAACACGGCTATACCGGGCAGGCCCAGCATCATTACCGTTCCTACGGTCATTGGATTTAAAGGAATATAAACTTCTGAGATCAGGCCAGAAAAGTTGATAATATAAATGGCCATCGCAGATAGTGCCAGATGTGAGCCAAACCATGTCAGCCAGCTGATTCCGAGCTTCTTCTTAAATACAGTGATGAGCAGCATGAGCAGAGATATCAGAAATATACACGTCACGAACCATTTCATTGTTCTACATCCCTTCGGTCAGTTTTATGCATGCTCCCGTTTGACCTCTCGTTTGTACATCTCGGCTCCATTCAAATTCATCTGCTTGGCCTGCTTCAGATTCATTTGGTATTTACGTTCAGCTGCCTCCAGCATGTAGATCGCGTAATCGATCTGGTCCTGCCCTGAAGCTTCTTGAAACAGAAGATGCGCCCTCTCCCATTCCATCTGAGAGCTGCGAACATCCAGGTAAGCCTCCCACATTTTGTTCTCTTCCTCTGCGGAAACGGTGCGCTCAGCACCTTTGGTTATTTTATTCCACCACATATGTTTGCTCCTCCCGTCTACTTTCACAGATCAACTGCCTGTACCATACATATCGGGAAGAGGACAAACTTAGAACTCCAAACCTCCATATCCGTAAAAATAAAAAGGAGCCCTTGGGCTCCTTCATTCATCCACATATAAGATGTTACTGTTACAGCTCTCTTCTGCCTTCGAGCGCCTTGGACAACGTCACTTCATCCGCATATTCCAGATCTCCGCCTACCGGCAGTCCAGCAGCTATACGGGTAACCTTCATCTCAAAAGGACGCACCAGCCTCGATATATACATCGCCGTAGCTTCACCTTCAATGTTCGGGTTCGTCGCAAGGATGAGCTCTTGGACTCTTTCGTCACTCAGTCGGGTGAGCAGTTCCTTCAACCGGATTTCATCAGGTCCAATTCCCTCCATAGGAGAGATCGCTCCATGAAGAACGTGGTAATACCCGTCAAATTCCTTCGTCCGCTCCATCGCCACCAGGTCTCTTGAATCTTGAACCACACAGATGACAGACGCATCCCGGCTCTTGTCCTGGCAGATTCGGCAAGGATCCGTATCCGTAATATTGCAGCAAATCGAGCAGTAATGCAGATTTCGCTTTACGCTGACGAGCGCTTTGGCGAAATCAATCACATCATCTTCTTTCATATTCAGCACATGAAAAGCCAGGCGGGCGGCCGTCTTCGGCCCCACACCCGGCAATCTGGTAAACGCATCAATCAACTTGGCGATCGGTTCGGGATAATACAAAGTCGCAACGACTCCTTTTCGCCTATGAATTAAAACAAGCCTGGGATTTTCATTCCGCCTGTAAATTTACCCATATCGCTGTTAGCCAGCTCTTCCGCTTTGGCAAGTGCATCATTTACCGCAGTAAGAATGAGATCCTGCAGCATTTCAACGTCATCCGGGTCTACGGCTTCAGGTTTGATGTTGATGGATTGAATTTGCTTGTGGCCCGATACCGTTACAGTAACGACACCGCCGCCTGAAGTACCTTCTACCGTTTTTCCAGCCAGTTCCTCCTGGGCTTTCATCATCTGTTCCTGCATTTTTTTCACTTGCTTCATCATTTGGTTCATGTTATTCATCTTCTTCATCTCCTTTAATGGAATGCACCCTTGTGCTATTTTTTATGACAGATTAATCTTTTATGACGACAAGGTCTTCACCAAACAACTGGATCGCCTCATCAATCCAAGGCGTTTCTTTGGACTCTGCTTCTTCATGCTCCAGCTTGAGCTCCTCCGCCTGGGGATTCCCCGTACCTTCAACAGCATCGTTCCAGTCCCGGAGCATCATCGTGACCAGCCGGTACGGCTTGCCCAGCAAAGATCCAAAAACCCCTTCGATGACCTGCTTATTCGCAGGTTTCTCCGTCGTTTCGCGGTGAATGTTGTTTTTGAAAGCGACAAGAATATTGTCCTCCCAGACCGAAACCGGTTCGCCATCCATAAACCATGCATGTACGGTCACCTTCTCATCCTTCACGTTCTGGAGAATTTGAGACCACTGCCGCTGAACAACGGTAAAGCCTTCACTCGTTCGGGACGCTACATACTGTTCCATATGCTGCGGCTTTTTGGCCGCCGATGATGCTCTCGGAGCAGGTGCCCGGACAGCAGGCTTCGCTCCTTCACGGCCGTCGCCCGAGCCGCCTGGAAGACCATTTTGCATAATTTTCTCGAGTTTCTTCTCGATAGCTGCCAGCTGCTCCTTCAAACGGCCGACTTCAGCAGAATCCGCTGCGCTGGCTGTACCCGTCTTCTGCCCAACTTCAGAGCTGCTGCATAGCTTCAGCAGAGCCACTTCAAACAAGGTTTGAGGCTGTGAGGCATACTTCATGTCACTCTGGTAATGATTTAATGTATCAATCATGGAGAATAGCTCTTCCTTGGAAAAATCATCTGCCATGCCCTTGAAATCCGAGGGATTCAAGATGCGGTCTGTCAGCTTATCCGCTTGAGGGACCATTTTGATCATCAGCAGATCCCGGAAATAATACAGCAGGTTCTCCATGCATTTATCTGCACTTTTCCCTTCCTGCATCATCTGCTCTACGATCTGCAGCACCGCTCCTGCATCTCCCTGCCTGATCGCACCTGCCAGACGTCCGAACTGCTCGGAAGCCATTCCTCCGGTCATCTCCATGACCTGCTGATAGGAAACATTGCCGCCGGTAAAAGAAGCGATCTGATCCAAAATACTCAGCGCATCACGCATTCCACCGTCCGACAGGCGGGCGATATATTGCAGCGCTTCTGCATCTGCGGTAATCCCCTCTTCCTCACAAATCCGGGCAAGACGGTCCCGCTGTTCCTCCAGGGACACACGCCTGAAATCAAAACGCTGACAGCGTGAAATAATCGTGGCCGGAAGCTTATGAGGCTCTGTAGTAGCCAGTATAAACATGACATGCTCCGGCGGTTCCTCCAATGTTTTGAGCAGGGCGTTAAACGCTTCCGTCGTAAGCATGTGTACTTCATCAATAATATAAACTTTTCGCCGGACCTCGGTAGGAGCGTATTTTACCTTCTCCCGCAAATCCCTGATTTCTTCGACACCACGGTTGGATGCCGCATCAATCTCCTGAACGTCCATCACCGCACCCGATGTAATCCGCCGGCAGGCCTCACATTGATTGCATGGTTCCTGTGACGGTCCGTTCTCACAATTCACGGCTTTCGCCAGAATTTTGGCGGCACTGGTTTTCCCTGTTCCCCGCGGGCCGCTGAACAAATAGGCATGGGAGACCCGCTGTTCGCGGATCGCATTTTGCAGGGTCTGGATAATATGCTGCTGTCCCACCATATCCTGAAAGGACTGAGGTCTCCAGGCTCGGTATAACGCAATATGTTCCACTGACGCTTAACCCTCTTTCAACTTCAGCTTTCTACGGTGTGCAGGCCGCTGTATCCCTGCATACCCTTTATTCATTATACTACATTCTAACCTAATTTCCCTACCCCGGCAAAACGTTTGATCCCGAAAATGCAGGACAAAGGGTATAAAAAAAAGCACTCCTGTCTCATCGACAGAAATGCTTGGTGTCATGGTATGTATACCGTGCACCTGTTATTGATAATTGCGATCCGAGCGGCAATCCTGAGCAGCAACTCGGGCTAGGCTGCCCTCCGGCACAAAAGCGGACCTGCTTATGGCTGCTTCCTTCCGGACCTGACCAGGTTCACAGGTGCTCATTGCGGAGGACCCAGCCGTCAACGTCGAACGCAGGGACCAGCCTCACATCGGCAATACCTCTAACAGGAATTCAACCTCGCTACAGCGGATTGCGAGTTACAGGGCACCGCTACCTCCCCGTCTAGCACGGCGAAATTAAGTATATCGTATGGTTGTCCAAAATGCAACTGACGGCAATAATTGCAAATCTTTTGTTCTTACACTGAAATTAAGGAGTGGTATAAATATTTGGTTTTGGGGATGACCCCATACCGTTACCTAAAAAGTAGCCCGTATGCGGCGGTTGATTATAGGCCACATTCTGCCAAGCGACTGACAGCCGATAGACCGGATCATGCATTAGGGTATGAATTTTCGTGCTGGTCAGGTCAACCGTTGTATATATTCGCAGTCCCGTGTTGTCTGATTTTTTCCAAATGACTTCCTCGCGCCAATCGCCCAGCAGGTCCGCCTGCAGCGAAGGATTGGCCTTCGTACTATTATTGGACTCGACGCCTGAGCCTGTCAAAATTCTCGCAGACTGTTTTGTGGTATGGTTCCATTTATCGATCTTAATGCCGTCTAACAGTTCACGCGACAGATCGCCGTCCCACCATATCCCGAAATTCACAGAAGGGGTGCTGCTGCTGATCTTGGTTCCTGTAATGGAATAAAGGCCGACGCTGCCTGAGGCCCAAACCTCTGCGCCGGGATAGGTGGGATCAATATCGGCAGCCATACCACGACCTGTATCCTGGCCTGTATGCACTCCCCACAAGATCGATCCTGTCTTCGCATCCCAGACAGCAGCACCGTAAGGCGAGCTGGTCTCTTCCATTACTTTGAAGACTTCCAGGCCGGCACGTCCTGGATTGAGATCACTGACATGGAGCGCATCACCGTGACCCAGACTCGTGTTATACAGCTTAGAGCCATTATCATCAATCGTAAGAGCACCGTATACAATCTCGTCTTTTCCATCGTCATCTACATCCGCTACACTCAGGCTGTGATTGCCCTGCCCGGCCGTCCCTGTATTCGTAGAACTGTTACTGTCAAATGTCCACCTTCTGGTGAGGCTTCCGTTCCGCCAGTCAAAGGCGACTACGACCGTTCGGGTATAGTAACCGCGAGCCATAATAATGCTTGGACGCACCCCGTCTACATAAGCAACTCCAGCCAGAAAACGATCGACCCGGTTACCATAATTGTCACCCCAGCTGGAAACCGTTCCTCTTGCCGGTACATAATCAATGGTGGACAGCGCTTTTCCTGTCTGACCTGAAAATACGGTCAAATATTCCGGCCCGGTCAGTATATAACCGCTGCTGTTCCGGTGATCTGCCGAGGCGCTGCCGATAACGACACCTGTACCATCTTTAGTGCCGTCAGCGGTTTTCATTACTACCTCTGCTTTCCCGTCACCGTCAAAATCATAGACGAGGAATTGGGTATAATGCGCTCCTGCCCGGATGTTGCGTCCTAAGTCAATGCGCCAGAGCCGTGTTCCATCAAGCCTGTAAGCATCCACATAAACATTACCGGTGTACCCGCTTTGTGAGTTATCTTTGGAATTGGACGGATCCCATTTTAGAATAATCTCGTAATTACCATCTCCGTCGACATCACCCACGCTGGCATCGTTAGCACTATAAGTGTAACTAACTCCATCAGGTGTCGTACCGCCTGCCGGACGCTGTATCGGCACATCCAAATATTGATTACCCCAGACACCAGCGGAAGGAGACGCCGCCTGTTCTGAACCGTTCACGATGGCACGTACTGTGTAGACAGAGGATTGAACGCCGGAAGGGTCCAAATAGTTCGTGCTGCCTGTAATCGGATTACTATTGACCTTCGTTCCATTTCGGTACAAATTGAAAGAAACGGACAAGTCCTCTGTTCCCAGCAGCCTCCAGCTGACAAATACGCCTCCGGATACCTTGACGGCTACCACCCCGCGGCTTAGCTTCTCAGCCTGACGAGGGCTGGCTGCCTCTGCAGAAGATGCCGGGAGCACACTCAGGATTAGGGAGACAATCAACAATAAAGCAATGCTTTTACGAAAATCCAATCGTAATAAACACATAATTTTTTCCTCCTTTAACTAAAATAGCGCTTACACTAAAATATAAGATTTTCGAGTGAAGCCTCCTTTCTAAGGAATGAGTACCGTTCGTTTAAGACACTTGGAGTCTTCTTCTATTGTCATTTTTAGAATAAATTTACTTTTAGAAAATATACATCTATTTTTTCGATATGTTTGTTCAAAAATCAGATATTATTCTAAAACACAAAAAAGCAGGCATGCTTTGAACGCCTGTTTCAGGATTGAGATAAAATAAAAGCGGCTGTCCCTGACGGAAATATCTTTCCGGGGAACAACCGCTGATCATTAAATACCGTATTTCTTCTTAAATCTATCGACACGGCCACCCGCATCCAGGAACTTCTGCTTACCTGTGAAGAATGGATGACAGTTGGAGCAGATCTCTACGCGAAGGTCAGGCTTAACAGAACCTGTTTCGAACGTATTACCGCAAGCGCAAGTTACCGTGGTAACATGATATTTCGGTTGAATATCTTGTTTCATTAGACTTTCACCTTCTTTCCGCCCTGAGCCTCATGCGGACCCAGAGTAAAATGGACATATAAACGAAGTATAGCACGTGTCTTACAATTACGCAATAGCCTAGTGTGAAGCCCATAAGGTTGCAGCAGATTGTCAGGTGGTCACAAGGATGACCCTGCACCCTGTATCTGTAAGTCCTCTCCTCCAGCTGCTCAGGTTATTCATTTACGTTGTGGTAATTCTTCGCTTGGGACGGCGCAAGCCTTCTGGCGGCACGTGTGTGAAGGAACCGATAACGACATCCGGCAGCTCCTCTTGAAAAATCTCAATCGTCTGCTTCATGCCAAGCACTTCACCGCGTGCCGGAGGAATCAGTCCCAGGTAACTTTCCGGATCAATGTTCAGGTTGCGCAGCTGAATGAGACGCAGACCGGTACGGCGTGCAAACTCAACCATGGCTTCCACCTCTTCTTCCCGGTCTGTTACACCCGGAAATATGAGGTAGTTAATGGACGTATATACGCCTTGATCTGTGGCATACTTCAAAGACTTCTCCACATTCGCCAGATTATAGCCCCGCGGTTTGTAGTATGCGTTGTAATGATCATCCAATGCGCTGATGGTACTAACACGCATTAAATCCAGTCCGGCATCTACAATACCACGAATGTGATCTGTCAAGCCGGCATTCGTATTGATATTAATGTAACCCTGCTCTGTGATGGACCGGACCTCTCGCATCGCCTCAATAATGATTTTGGCCTGGGTGGAGGGTTCACCTTCACAGCCCTGACCGAAACTGATAATGGATTCAGGTGTTTTAAGATGCTCCAGCATAATTTGAACCAATTCATCACTGCGGGGACGGAAATCCATACGGGTCTGGGGAGCAACAAAACCGCTGTCATCCGGCTGTTCCGAGATACAGCCAAAACATCCTGCATTGCAGGAATAAGACACCGGCACTGCGCCTTCCCAACGGTTGAGAAACGTGTTGGAAGCCGTCAGGCATTCGTATCCCAATGCACAGTTAGAGAGATGCTGATACAGCCGATTTTCGGGATACTTCTCCGTCAATTTTTTGACACCCAGTTCCAGTTCGGACACATCACAATTCAGTGGATTCCACTTCTCCGGATCATCACTTAAACGGGCTGCTGTGTAAAAAGCTCCATCTTTCCACACTACCGCAGAGTATCCGAACAGCGGAAGCTTATACTCCTTGTCACTCTTCACATAGCCCGGTATACAAAGGCGGGTATAACCCTGCGGCAGCAGTGCTCCAACAGCCGTCTGTCCTGAAGGAAGTGCCTTCATCTCTCCTGTATTGCTGTCCATTCCGATCGCACGGGTGTTAGGAAGCCCGACAAGCGTTGCCCCCTCCGGCAGTGGAATCAATTCATCTTCCAATATTTCAACATACATATCGCCGCTGCGGGCAAGTCCGAACAGTTCGTCATGGTCATAGACATTACCCTGTTCATCTGCGTAAACCAAATACATGTCGGTCTCCTATTCTATAAGTAAATTCTGCGCGTACGACAGATCAGCTTTGAGACGCTGAGGCTGCAGAAGGACGGGATGAGCGCCTTGGTGCGCTCGTGCCTGATGCAGAGCTTCCGCTGGATTGGCTGCCTGCCGCACTAACGTCAAATGAGGCCAGGAATTCCGCATTGGTCTTGCTGTCGCGCATTTTTTTGAGGAACCCTTCTACAAAATCAGCCGAGTCATTCATGGTCTTGCGAATTGCCCAGATCGTATCGAGCTCTTCCTTGCTGAGAAGCACCTCTTCACGGCGGGTACCCGAACGCCTTATATCGATGGCCGGGAAAATGCGGCGCTCTGCAAACTTACGGTCCAGATGAAGCTCCATGTTGCCGGTTCCCTTGAATT
The DNA here is from genome assembly GCF_012933385.1 of Paenibacillus lemnae. GTDB lineage: Bacteria > Bacillota > Bacilli > Paenibacillales > Paenibacillaceae > Paenibacillus_AQ > Paenibacillus_AQ lemnae. The sequence continues at coordinate 45,332 of NZ_JABBPN010000025.1, read as the reverse complement.
CCTCATAAATGATATCGTCCATCCGTGATCCGGTATCCACCAGAGCTGTAGCCAGAATCGTCAGGCTGCCGCCTTCTTCCACATTCCGTGCCGAGCCAAAAAACCGCTTGGGACGGTGGAATGCTGCAGGATCGATACCGCCGCTGAGCGTACGTCCTGAAGGCGGAACGACCAGATTATAGGCACGCGCGAGACGTGTGATGCTGTCCAGCAGGATAACTACATCTTTTTTATGCTCTACCAGCCGCAGGGCCCTCTGCAGAACAAGCTCAGCCACCTTGATATGATTCTCTGGAAGTTCATCGAACGTGGAAGCAACCACTTCACCCTTAACCGAGCGCTGCATATCTGTCACTTCTTCAGGCCGTTCATCAATCAGGAGTACAAACAGTTCAATGTCGGGATGGTTAGTTGAAATACTGTTGGCTAATTCTTTCAGGAGGAGTGTTTTCCCTGCTTTCGGCGGAGCGACGATCAATCCGCGCTGTCCAAGTCCTACAGGAGCAAGCAGATCCATAATCCGGGTAGACAAATGAGTAGGGGACGTTTCTAAAACCAGCTTATCTTGCGGGTAAAGAGGAGTTAGCGCAGGAAAATGCAGTCGTTCTGACGCGATCGAAGGGTTCTCTCCGTTCACCGCATTCACCTGGAGCAGTCCGAAATAACGTTCATTTTCTTTCGGTGTCCGGCATTTACCAGATACCAGATCTCCTGTTCTCAAATCAAATTTTCGAATTTGGGATGCGGAGATATAAATATCTTCTGTGCTTGGAAGATAATTGATTGGCCTTAAAAAGCCATAGCCTTCCGGAAGTACCTCGAGCACACCTTCCATGAACATCAGGCCGCTTTGTTCAGCCTGTGCCCGGAGAATAGCAAAGATCAATTCCTTTTTCTTCAGTGTTCCATAGTACGGAATTTGATATTTCTTCGCGAGCTTGTAAAGATCGGTTAGCTTCATTCCTTCCAAATCGGAAATCTGTAGATCCATTCCATTACCACCTATTCCATTTTGATTCTCTTAAGATCGGGTGCCGTATTTAACTATCATTCTATTCGTTCTATGATGTTCTATGATGGCATCACTAGATAAGGATTACCCATTTCAAAGAGAGATATGCAGGTTTCTCTTTAAAATGGGCCTGGGCTCATTCCTTACTCCGTTTCACGCCATACATCGGCACCGAGCATCCGCAGATTGGTGACCAAATGGTCATAGCCGCGGTCAATGAACTCGACACCCGTTACTTCGGTTACGCCTTCCTGCACCGTCAATCCCGCAATTACCAAGGCCGCTCCTGCCCGAAGATCTGCTGCTTTTACCTTCGCTGCATTCAGCTTGGAACCCTCCACAATAGCAGAGCGTCCCTCAACCCGGATTTTTGCGCCCATCCGAACCAATTCCGGCACATGCTTGAACCGGCTGCTGTATATAAAATCACTAAGTACACTCACGCCATCTGCTTGTGTCAGCAGACTGGTCATAGGAGATTGAAGATCTGTCGGAAATCCGGGATAGACAAGCGCTTTAACATCAACATGCTCATACCGGTCTTTACCGATGACCCGAATGCTCTCGTCACGCTCTTCAATGCCTACGCCCATCTCAATCATCTTCGCAGTCAGTGCTTCCAAGTGTTTGGGTATCACATTGTCAATCACAACATCACCGCGTGTAGCCGCGGCAGCGATCATATACGTCCCCGCCTGAATTCGGTCGGGAATAATGGAGTGTCTGCAGCCTCGCATGGAGGTCACACCCTCAATCCGTATGGTCTCCGTACCAGCACCCTTAATGATGGCGCCCATGGAGTTCAAAAGTGTTGCAACATCTATAATTTCAGGCTCTTTTGCCGCATTTTCGATAATGGTTGAGCCTTTGGCTTTGGCAGCCGCCAGCATAATATTAATCGTAGCTCCGACGCTGCTGACATCCAGATAGATTTTGGCGCCCCGCAGCTCCTTGGCATGCAGATGGATGGCACCATGTTCATTCGTGACTGTTGCGCCCAGCGCTTCGAAACCTTTAATGTGCTGGTCAATCGGACGAGGCTCGAAATTACAGCCGCCCGGCAGGCCGATCACTGCTTCCTTAAAACGTCCCAGCATGGCACCCATCATATAATAAGAAGCTCTAAGCTTCTTGACAGAGCCGTTCGGCATAGGTATGGATTTAATTTCAGAAGGGTTTATCTTCATTTGATGGCCGTCCCAGGAGACTTGTCCGCCTAAGGACTCCAATATTTCGGCATACACAGCTACATCGCTTAGAAGAGGCAGGTTATCCAATATCACTTCACTTTCCGCCAGGATGGCGGCAGGAATCAAGGCAATCGCGCTGTTTTTGGCACCACTGATGGTTACAGTGCCCTGCAGCGGGCGTCCACCGCTGATCATCAATTTTTCCATATGCTTAAGGGTCCCCCTAAATCACTTGCTGCAGAATGGGTCTGATATTTAACCACTTCTTAATAAAATGGAAAAACACCGGCAAGCGGTGTGTATTCCATAAAGATGCTATGAAAGCGGGCGGCTCTCAAGAGCCGCCGCTGTCTGGCTAAAAAAATGCATTAAGCCTGGTTGCTGGATCCAAATTCGCGCATTTTACCGATAACCGTTTGCTTGATCGCTTCACGGCCTGGTTTCAGGAACACACGCGGATCATAAGCTTCCTGCTTATCATTCAGCACTTCACGCACTGTCTTTGTGAATGAGATCTGGTTCTCTGTGTTCACATTGATTTTGGAAGTTCCCAGGGAGATAGCTTTCTTAATGTCATTGGTCGGGATGCCTGTACCACCATGAAGAACCAGTGGAAGGCTAACCGCATTGCGGATTTCTTCCATCTCTTTGAAGCCGAGATTTGGCTCACCTTTGTAAGGACCGTGAACAGATCCCAGCGCAGGAGCCAGGGTGTCGATGCCTGTTTCGTTTACGATACGTACGCAGTCGTCCAGCTTCGCGTACATCACGTCACCGATCACGTCATCTTCCTGTCCGCCAACCATACCGACTTCCGCTTCTACAGAAACGCCTTTGGCATGCGCATATTCCACAACTTCTTTGGTTGTAGCGATATTGGTTTCGATCGGGCTATGGGAATCATCGATCATGACCGAAGTAAAGCCGGCATCAATTGCAGCCTTGCACTTCTCTACACTGGAGCCATGATCAAGATGAATGGCAACCGGAACTGTAATTTTCAGATCTTCGATAAGGCCTTGAACCATCTTAACGACGGTGTTGAAACCGCCCATATAGCGTGCTGCCCCTTCAGATACGCCAAGAATAACCGGGGACTTTTCTTCTTCTGCTGCTTCAAGAATTGCATGAGTCCATTCCAGGTTGTTAATGTTGTACTGACCCACCGCATATTTATCCTGCAGGGCTTTGTTAAGCATGTCTTTCATCGATACTAATGGCATGGTTCATCCTCCTATTGTGGTATATCTAGTATATAGCCGACGTTCTCATACGATTAGTATTATACCACAAGGAAGGATAAATACTAAATATTCAAATTCTGAAAATCGCCCTGCACAGGCTGCCGATAAAAAAAACAATTCCGCTTGGGCAGAATTGAAGTCTAAGATGCTATATCGCTTTGCTCTGGAGCTGCATGTTGACAGCCAGTCTCATTTCGTCGATGTCAAATGGCTTCGTAAAATGCATCAATGCACCTAAATCGGTAGCCTCTTTAATCATATCCAGCTCTCCGTACGCCGTCATCATGATCACTTTAATATCCGGATTCATCTGCTTGATGTGCTTCAGGATTTCAAGTCCATCCATCCCGGGAATCTTCATGTCCAGCAGGACTAAATCCGGCACATGGTTTCTTACAATGTCGAGAGCAATTCGGCCGTTCGCCGCCTGAAAGGTTTCATATCCCTCGCTGCTGAACACTTCCATTAACAGTATGCGAATTCCGTTCTGATCATCTACGATTAGAACCTTATGCTTATTCATGAAACACCCTTCCCATCCTCAATCAAGTGTACATCAACATTCCATTTCATTTCCAAGTATTAGCCTTTAACTGTATTCGCCCACCGGTTCGTAATTCCTGCATAATAACCAAAAAATACCTGAAAAATCGAATCTTTTCATGGTTTTTTTATCAAGGCCTTAGTGCAAACGTTAGCGCAGCGGTGACATGGTTAGACACAAAAAAGCCTCCCTGTACAGGGAGGCTGGATGTTTAGGCTTGATGCTTCAAAGAAGCTTTAACAAACTCGCGGAACAACGGCTGCGGACGGTTAGGACGGGATGTAAACTCGGGATGGAACTGAACGGCCAGGAACCATGGATGCTCCGGCAATTCAACAATTTCAACCAATCTTCCGTCCGGAGATGTACCGGAGAAGCGGAACCCGGCTTTTTCCATCGTTTCCCGGTATTGATTGTTAAATTCATACCGGTGACGGTGACGCTCGTATACCAGTTCATCGTTATAGCAGGCTTCCGCCAAAGATCCCGGAACCAGCTTGCAAGGGTACAGTCCCAGGCGCATCGTGCCGCCAAGATCCTCGATATCCTTTTGCTCCGGAAGAAGGTCGATCACCGGATAATCCGTTGACGGATTAATCTCGGAGCTGTTCGCACCATCCAGGCCTGCCATGGAACGAGCATACTCAATGACCGACACCTGCATGCCAAGGCAAATACCAAAGAACGGGACATTCTTCTCACGGGCATATCGAATCGCTGTAATCTTACCTTCGATCCCCCGATCGCCGAAGCCGCCCGGAACCAGAATGCCGCCGATGCCGCCCAGCATCTCTTCAACGTTCTCGTTCGTAATTTCTTCCGCATTGACCCAACGGAGTTTCACCTCTGCATTGGCGTCAAAACCAGCATGAGACAGGGATTCAACGACACTGAGGTAAGCATCATGCAGTGCGACATATTTGCCGACAATGGCAATTTCAACGGTCTTCTCCAGCTTGGATACCCGATCTACCAACGCTTCCCATTCCGTCATATCTGGCTCAGGCGTATCCAGTTTCAGATGATTGACCACAATGTCGTCCAGGCCTTCCTCACGAAGGTTCAGCGGCACCTCATACAAGGTAGAAGCATCCCGGCATTCCACAACTGCGTTCGGATCAATATCACAAAACAGGGCGATCTTCGCTTTCATCTCTGTAGAAAGCTCATATTCGGTACGGCACACTATGACATTCGGCTGGATACCGATGCTGCGAAGCTCTTTAACACTATGCTGTGTCGGCTTGGTTTTAACTTCACCGGCTGCTTTAATGTAAGGGATCAGCGTAACATGAATGTACATCACGTTATCACGGCCTACCTCGCTCTTGATCTGACGGATGGCCTCAAGAAACGGAAGGCTTTCGATATCGCCTACAGTGCCGCCGATTTCCGTGATAACAACGTCGGATCCCGCTTCACGCCCGGCGCGGAATACGCGCTCCTTGATTTCATTCGTAATATGAGGAATAACCTGAACGGTGCCGCCCAAATATTCTCCGCGCCGTTCCTTACTAATAACGGAGGAATATACTTTACCGGTTGTGACGTTGCTGTTCTTCGACAGGTTGATGTCGATAAAGCGCTCATAGTGACCGAGGTCAAGGTCCGTCTCTGCGCCGTCATCCGTAACAAATACCTCACCATGCTGGTAAGGGCTCATCGTACCCGGGTCTATGTTAATATAAGGATCGAATTTCTGAATCGTGACCTTCAGCCCTCTATTCTTCAGCAGTCTGCCGAGCGAGGCCGCCGTAATTCCTTTACCCAAGGAAGAAACAACCCCGCCTGTTACGAAAATATACTTTGTCACAGTAAAAACCCTCCTAAATAATTTCGAAAAAATCAGGCGACATATGATGTTTATAGTAACCCTAATCCCCGTGATTCATCATCAAAAGGACATAAAAATAAACGGTGCCCGCTTTTGAATATCAAAGCGAGCCGACCGGTTCGTATAGTATAAAATCTCTTAAAAAACAAAAAAAGTGACCCGCAGTACGGGGCACTTTCATATCTCACTTATTTAAACCTCAATCATAAGCCCAAGCAATAGTTTACTCTGTGGCTGCTCTCCTTGTCAAGAGACGGAAGGGGCATAAATCATTCAAATTACGAGCTGCATCAAATTGTTCGTAATCCTCAGGAAATCCTAGAGGTCGTCGTCATCCTCAGCGTCATCGTCGTCCTCAGACTCCTCGTCCTCGGCGTCGTCATCGTCCATATCCTCGTCGTCGATCTCGACCTCTTCATCGACTTCTTCGTCACTGTCGTCATCATCGTCGTACAGCTCGTCATCATGATCCTCGTCTTCTTCGGCGTTATCATAATCCTCGTCTGCATCATCACCGGTGTAAGTATCTTCTTCTTCCGTGAAATCATCATCATCGTCATCTTCATCATTGATGATGCGTGGACGCTTCGCATTCGCTACCGGATCATCAGAACGCTCCAGCGGATACCACCGTTTAAGGCCCCATAGATTCGTACCCACGCACGCAAAACGACCGTCAATGTTAATCTCTGTATATAATTGGGCAATCGTTTCGTTAATTTCTTCCTCTGTGAAGCCGCGGAGCTTGGCCACCTCGTTCATCAGATCACGGTAATAGTAAGGTGTATTGGCCGCTTTCAGAACCATAAAAGCCAGGTCAACCATCGGGATTTCCTGGATCTTCTCAGGATCGATTTTTAAATGAATGGTATTACTCACTAACGTTCACTTCCTCTCATGCAATCTTCAATTTGCACCGTCTTGATATTCAACATATCCATTATCAAAACTAAGTAAAACCTATTTGCTGTTAAAAATCAAGTTTTTAAAACCGTAAATCCAGACATGGAAAAAGGCGAAGATGATCTCCTCGCCTTCCGACTGTATCCGCCCCAAGGATGAACTCCTTGCTGGATTTGTGAGAGAACATCATGTTCTCTACACCTATCTTATGTAGCCGCCCTGCCTTTGACACGACAATCAGGCCTATTTCCCGGAAAAAGGGCAATCTCCCATTCGGGCCCCCCCTGCTGTTCATACAATACTTCAGCAATGGTTCATCCGAAAGGGGGGGTGCCAAGCATGAACTACACCCGAGTCATGCAATCTCTGCTTATGGACGTCCATCCTGTCCGGAGACTGCAGGGAGAAGAACGGCGAATCCTGACGTTTCATGACCCCGGGCTTTTCCAGAACTGCGTACAGGCGTTGAACATGGTTACGCAGTCAGCCTCCGTCACCGCTGACATGGTGGATTATGTCTCACTGAGCAGCTCTATGATCGCCCCGGCCCGCTTCACGCAGCTGCTGGAGGCGGAGTTCAAGCATGATATGACGGTCGAAGAAGATGAGGTAGTCCGCATCAGCGCCGTACCGGGAAATATGGGATCAGGTCCGGGTATACCCTGGGGAGTTAAGGAAATCAAGGCTCCGCAGGCTTGGTCGATCTCTACCGGACACCGGGTCAAGATCGGTGTCATCGACACGGGTGTCGATTTCAGTCACCCGGATCTGCAGCAGTCCCTTCATCGGGGAATCAATCTGGTGCACCGGGGATTGCCTCCTTTTGACGACAACGGACACGGCACCCATATCTCCGGCACCATTGCCGCTGCGAACAGCACCCGGGGTATGATCGGCGTTGCGCCGAGATCCGCCGTGTTCCCTGTGAAAGCTTTTGATGCGAACGGTTCCGCGTACGTGTCGGATATTGTTGCCGGTATCGATTGGTGCGTGCGGAGCGGTATGGAGATCATCAATATGAGTTTCGGTATGCAGACCCGAAGCCGTGCACTGTTAGATATCGTCAGCAAAGCTTATCAGTCCGGTGTGGTCATTGTCGCCTCCTCAGGCAATGATGGAAAGCGCCGTTCTGTCGATTACCCTGCCCGCTACTCCCAGACGATATCTGTAGGCGCGACAGACCGCAAACGTAAAATCGCTCCATTCAGCAATCGGGGACAATACGTGGATGTTTACGCCCCCGGAGACAAGATTGTTTCTGCCTGGCTGCATGGCAAGTACCACGAAATGAGCGGCACCTCCATGGCCACCTCTCATGTGAGCGGCACCATTGCTCTGCTGCTCGCGCAAAAGCCCGGTCTAAAGCCAGCTGTCATTAAAACACTGCTGCAAAAAACATCCGTCCCGATCCGCCTGCGCAGAACGGCCTCGCTGACGGACGGTGAAATCAATACACTGAAATTTCTTCGGGAAGGCATGAAATCATCCGGATAAAAAACAGCCGTCTCAATTGGATGAGACGGCTGTTATGGTGTTGAGAAGACTGATTTTTCTTACATCCGTTCCGGTGCAGATACACCCATCAGGCGCAGTACGTTGGCAATAACGGTTCTTACAGCACCCAGCAGGGCAAAGCGAGCTTGTGTCTGCTCCGTATCTTCTGTAATCACACGTTCCGCCTTGTAGTAGCTGTGGAACAATGAAGCCAGCTCATACACATAACGAATGAGACGGTGCGGTGCATAATGCTCGGCAGCAACTGATACCTCCTGAGGCAATTCGCCAATCTTGCGAAGAAGATCAAATTCATGTTCTGTGCTTAGGCGGGAGAGATCTACTTCTAACAGCGGCTGCAGTTGAATGTTCTGCTCTTCCGCCTGGCGGAAGACGCTGCAAATCCGGGCATGAGCATATTGTACATAGAAGACCGGATTTTCATTGGATGTCGAAACCGCGAGATCCATGTCAAAATCCAGATGAGAGTCCATGCTGCGCATCGTAAAGAAGTACCGGATGGCATCCACGCCGACTTCGTCCATCAGATCCTCCATCGTGACGGCTTTGCCGGTCCGCTTGGACATTTTGACCTTTTCACCGTTCTGGAACAAGCTGACCATTTGAGCAATAAGCACTCTCAATTTGGCCGGATCATTCCCGAGCGCTTCCATGGCGGCTTTCATCCGCGGAACATAACCATGATGGTCAGCACCCCAGATATTAATCATCTCGTCATAGCCGCGCTCATACTTATTGCGGTGGTACGCGATATCCGGCGTCAAATAAGTGTAGGTTCCGTCATTCTTGACCAGTACCCGGTCCTTGTCATCTCCGTAATCGGTCGTCCGCAGCCAGGTAGCGCCTTCGTGCTCGTACGCCTCGCCTTTTTCCTTGAGCTCTTCCAGCGACTTGATCACCAGTCCGTCTTCATAAAGAGAGGTTTCACTGAACCACTCGTCAAAATGCACACGGAACCGCGCCAAATCACGCTTGATCTTGCCAAGCTCTTTCTCCAAGCCGTATTCCCGGAAAAATGCAGTCCGTTCGCCAGGTGTGAGAGACAGCAGCGTGTCGCCTTTTTCCGCAACCAGTTCCTTCGCGAATCCCTTGATATCCTCACCATGATAGCCATCCTCCGGCATCTCGGCGGGCTGGCCCAGCTCCTGGAGATACCGGGCTTCAATGGATTTGCACAGGTTCATCACCTGATTGCCAGCATCGTTAATGTAATACTCACGGGTCACTTCATAACCTGCAAAATCCAGCACGTTACAGAGTGCATCTCCTACTGCTGCGCCCCGGGCATGACCCAGGTGTAGGCTGCCGGTCGGATTTGCACTGACGAATTCCATCTGGATTCTCCGGCCCTCTCCGACAGGAACACGGCCATAGTTGTCGCCTTCTTCCTGAACCAGGGCGATGACCGGATAAAGGTAGTTTTTGTTCAGCGTAAAGTTAATAAATCCGGGTCCGGCGATCTCAGCCTTCTCAATAGAAGCTTTGCCGGTGTCCAGATGTTCAAGAATAGCCTCCGCAATCTGGCGAGGGTTCTTCTTCGCAATCCGGGTCAGCTGCATAGCCGCATTGGTTGCCAGGTCGCCATGAGACTTGTCCTTTGGCACTTCCAGCGCAATGTCAGGCATTTCCTCGCGGGATATCAGTCCTGCAGATACCGCAGCTTCGGCAACAGCCTCTGCCACGAGCTGATGAATATGATCTAGTGGATTCAATGTCATGTTTCTTGTGCCTCCTGAATAGTCAAACTGATGGAAAAGTGTCCTGTACAATCCTCAAACACATATAAATCATACTCCCACGAAGCGCTGCCGGACATGCCATGGAGGTCCACATGCATTCGCTGGGTATGTGTAGATAATTGAAATGAGGTGAATGGGGAACGGTAAAAGCCGGGCATATTTTGGCCGAGCCGGAATGCTTGCTCTGACTGTACCTCGCCGTGACGGAGAATCTTGACCTCGTCCATGCTCAGTTTAACCGTAGCTCTCGTACTGCCTTGATGAGGCCCCATCCTCGGTTCTTCATAACGAACATAAAGGGCTTCCCCTTTGGCAAATACCTCTGCCGGAAGCTCATGCACCGTATTTTCTCCTCCATGCATACTGTGAAGGATAATCGTGGTCTGTTTGCGGTCTGGCATCGTGCGATCCTCTTTTCCTTACCTATTGTATTACTATATCCAGTATAGGGCATCAATTCAAATGAGATTATAGGGGCAGCAGCGCTACAGTCTCTTTCTGCTCTAACCCGGCAATCATATCATTCCAGGCCTTCGGCTTGTTCGGCAGCACCGCATAATACCGCTTCAGGAAGTTGATGATCAGCTCTGATGGAAGCTTGTCCACTGTATCCTGTGTCGGCATAAAGCAGAAATCAAGACCGCTTACCGCTTCACCATCATTGTTCCAGGACGGATGAACATATGGAAGGTCTGTCCGCTTGTAGCCCAGATGGGACAGCACTTCCCTCCGTACAAAAGGATCCATCGGCTTTACGCCGCCGAATTCATAATCCTGCACACGATACGGATCGTAAATTTCGGCAAACATGCCAAACAGCTCTTGTCCTCCATTTTCTGATGCCAGTGCCTGCAAATCTTTTAAGCGGTTTTGTGCCAAAAAGCGGCCGATTCCCAATCCCTCGCGACCAATGATCGTGAAATCGGTCATGGCGACATTCCAGTCCTCATAGTAGCGATATTCCGTCGTACCCACGACTTCATGCTCATGCACAGCGACGAATACCCGAATGCCTGGGTCTTCAAGCGGTTCCTTCCACAAGCTGAACTCCAGCACTTCTTCGGGGGGGAATACTTCTTTCATTAAGTTGTGCATGCTGCGGAAGAGCGGGTCTTCAATCGATTGAATACGGATATATTCCAAGGTTAAGCCTCCTTAGTTTTTGAAAGGGTTTCTCCACTCCATCAAAGCCGCATAATTGCAGGACTCTTCGTCCTGCAGGTAGTTGGCAGCTACGCCGAGCGGGGTGCGTCCACAGCGCAGAAGGAAGGTGATGACCGGGTCCTTGAGGGTTCCTGTCACCACCTGATCCAGATATTCCTCTGCGGTCATGCCAGGGGCATGCTCATGGTATCCGGGCATACGCCCGCCGCCAAGCAGACGTTCAAGATCCTGCTCCACCGTTACATGATAAAGCGCCTGAATCAGCCATTTTCCCAGACCGAGACGGCGGAAGCGCGGCCTTACGCATATGTCAGCAATATACAGTGTGTTTCCATTTGGTTGATGGGTGCCGATATACCCGTCGTTTGTGGTCTCTGCCCAGGAATGGGCCGGCACCTTGGGATCATAATCTACAATTAAGGATGTAATGGAGCCTGCCAGGACACCGTCCACCTCTACACAAAGCGCCCCCTCCGGAAAAATGGTGACATGATTATGCAGCTGCTCCTCATTCCACCACTGCTCCGGCGGATAAGGCGGCGGAAAGGTCTCGGATTGAATGACCATCAGTTCCTCAAAATCTTCCGGAGTATAATTCCGAATTATGGCCGGAACTGGTGTATGTCCGTCAAATACATAAAAGGGTTGATGAAATGTCATCGCCTAAACGTACCTCCTAATGTGTGAGATGGGCGTACCCTGCCAGTACCCGATTACTTCCAGTCGGGATACAGATCGATCCGGCGGTCACGCCAGGTCGTGACCGAGCCTTTCTCCCGGACCTGATACAGCAGATCCAGATCGAGATCAGCTGTGACGATCATATCATTGTTGATTTCACCTTCCGCAAGCAGGCCCTGCGGAGGAAATGGAATATCATTCGGTGTAATGATCGCAGCCTGGCCGAAGTTGGCCCGCATGAGATCTACGGTCGGCAGGGATCCAACGGTGCCGGTCAGAACGACATAGACCTGGTTCTCAATGGCCCGGGCATGGCTGGTGTAGCGCACCCGGTGGAAGCCGTGTCGGTCATCTGTACAGGACGGACAGAAGATAACGTCAGCTCCCTTCGCTTTCGCCATCCGGACAATTTCCGGGAATTCGATGTCATAACAGGTCAGCATGGCAATCGTGCCGAAGTCGGTCTCGAACACCTGGAGATCTTCCCCAGCGCCCATATTCCATCCGGTAATTTCCGAAGGAGTAATATGTATTTTAGCCTGCTCCGCAATTCGTCCGTCCGGGTAAAACAAGTGGGCCACATTGTACAGCTTGCCTTCTCTGCGGATAACATGGGTTCCCCCGATAATATGAATCCCGTAGCGCTTTGCAAAATCCTGAAACAGCTGACGGTAGCGCTCTGTAAAGTCAGGCAGATCATTAATGGTCAGTGCTTCACCCTGATCATCTCCGATCGACATCAGCTGTGTGGTGAAAAATTCGGGAAACAAGACAAAGTCCGCTTCAAATTCCTCGGCTGTTTTTATATAATGCTCGCTCTGGCGGGCAAAATCTTCAAAGGATGCAATCGTGTGCAGATGGTATTGAACGGCGGATACACGAAATTTCATGATGCGCCTCCTTTATTTTTTAGTAGGATGTCCCCATTATATCGGATACTGCAGGGGTCAGCGCAAGTGCTGCGCTTTTAAATTCGGTCCAAACCAAAGAAGCATCCCCCGCCAGCCGCAGGCTGAGACAGGGGATGCTTCTTTGGTTAAGTTCCATGCGGATCGCCCCTAACAGAGGGAGGTCCGCATGGAGTGATCTTAAGCCGCCGGGGCGGGCAAACGGCCGCCCGCAGGCAGCATCGCAGTGAAGGCCCCGAGGCAGCCCCGCAAGGGGATGGCCGAAGCAGGACCGCGCGCTCGCACCCACCCTGCTTCCTTACACGTACCGTACCTTAACCGCCAATTTCGGGGGTCCAGGGGGCAGCGCCGCCCTGGGGTCCTCCCCGGCGGGAGGATTTAGGAGGGGGATGGCACAAACCCGAGCAGCATCTCGCGGATCAGCTTCGCTGCCACGATCTGCGTCTGCTCGCTGGGATCATAGATCGGCGCGACTTCCACCAGATCGCAGCCGACCACGTTAACATCGGCATTCGCGATGAGATGCACTGCCTCCAGCAATTCCTTCGAAGTAATACCGCCTGCTTCCGCAGTACCAGTACCCGGTGCTGCGGAAGGATCCAGCACGTCAATGTCAATCGTCACATAGACCGGACGGCTGCCCATGGACGGCAGTGCTTCCTTCAGCGGCTGAGCCACTTCAAACGGATGGAAATTGATGTTCTTGTGTCCGAACTGGAATTCCTCACGGGAACCGGAGCGGATACCAAACTGATAAATATTGCGTCCGCCCATCAGTTCAGCGGCTTTGCGGACCGGCGTGGAGTGGGACAAAGGCTCGCCCTCATAATGCTCCCGCAGATCAGCATGTGCATCAATATGAATCAGGATCAGATCCGGATATTTGGCATACATCTTCTGGATGATTGGCCATGTCACGAGATGCTCGCCGCCCAGACCGATCGGAAACTTGTCGTCTTCCAGGAGCTTGCCCACATAATCGCCGATCACATCCAGGCTGCGTCCGGCATTACCGAAAGGCAGCATCAGATCACCGGCGTCGAAGTAGGTGATATCTTCAATGCTTTTGTCCAGATAAGGGCTGTATTCTTCCAAACCAACAGAGGCCTGACGGATCCGGGCTGGGCCGAAGCGGGAACCGGGACGGTAGCTGACGGTGAAATCCATCGGCATGCCGTAGATGACCGCTTTGGAGTCTTCATATTGGTCAGAGCTCAAAATAAACACATTGCCGGAGTATCCTTGTTCCAGTTTCATTGGTGTCATGCTCCTCCTTATTTCACCAGATCTTCTACGAATTTAGGCAGTACAAAAGCGGCCTTGTGCAGGCGCGGCGAGTAATATTTGGTATCCATCTCATCAATCGCAGACTCGTCCACTTCCAGCGGATCATGCTTTTTGCTGCCCATCGTAAATGTCCAGAGGCCGCTTGGGTAGGTTGGAATGTTCGCACCATATACACGTACGATCGGGAAAATCTCCTTCACATCCTTGTTCACCTGCTGGATCAGATCCGCTTTGAACCAAGGGTTATCGGTCTGTGCCACGAAAATACCGTCTTCCTTCAGCGCTTCATAGATGCCTTGATAGAAACCGCGCTCAAACAATGGCGCTGCAGGTCCCACAGGTTCCGTGGAATCGACCATGATCACATCGTATTCATTTTTATGTTCAATAATATGCATATACCCGTCGTTGACCAGCACTTCGACCTTCGGATCGTCGAGCTTGCCGGCAATCTCAGGCAGATACTGCTTGGAATATTCGATAACCTTGCCATCAATTTCAACGAGCACGGCTTTTTCCACGCCTGGATGCTTGATCACTTCACGAATGACACCACCGTCTCCGCCGCCTACAACGAGCACTTTTTTCGGATTCGGATGTGTATTCAGAGCGGGGTGAGCGACCATCTCATGATAGACAAACTCGTCCTTAATCGTCGTCATGACCATACCGTCCAGGACGAGCATGCGTCCAAATTCCTCCGTATCGATCATATCGAGCTGTTGAAACTCCGTCTTCTCATGTACAAACGTTTCCCGTATTTTCGCTGTGATGCCGAAGGTCGGCGTTTGTTTCTCTGTATACCATAATTCCATCGTCTCTACCTTCTTTCCGCTAGAATAATGTTCAGCCGTCCAGATCCAAGCCGTAAAACTTTATTGAGGCAGATGCCGCGTGTTTCACATCTTTTTCTATTGTACCAAACAAAGAGTATTATATTAAATCAAGCCCAAATTGCAACCAAATTATAGAGCTGCCCTCACACCGCCTCCAAAAGTGTAGTCCATTTCATGAATATCCTTCCAGATACAGCCCCATAATGAATATATGATGAATCATGATCTTATCCCGCAAAGAGGTGCGCTCAGAAATGAAAGGACACAACATCTCATCCCATAAACGCCGTAAATCCCTGGCATCCAGACTAATATCCTTTCTCCTGATCCTGCTTGTACTCTGGGTCGTTGCCGGCGGAGCTGTACTCGGATATCTCTATATTACGCCCCTGCCTGTCGCAAAAACTGAGCGGGCTTCCCGTCTGCTGGACAGCCAGGGTGAGGTCATCGCCACGTTCTCTGCCACGGGACGTTCTTCAGAGCGGGTTACGCTGGATCAAATCTCTCCTCTCCTCATTCAGGCGACGCTGGCTGTAGAAGATCGCAAATTCTACGACCATCCCGGCTTTGACGTAAAAGGGATGGGCAGAGCGGTACTCGTCAATCTGGAGCATATGAACAGCAGGCAGGGGGCGAGCACGCTGACCCAGCAGCTGGCGCGGAATCTGTATCTGTCTCATGAAAAAACGCTGACCCGCAAGCTGAAAGAAGCCCGCTATACCGCCCAGCTGGAGATGAAATATACCAAAGATGAAATTTTGGAAATGTACCTGAATGAAATCTATTACGGCCATGGCGCCTATGGGATAGAATCCGCGTCCAGAATGTATTTTGGCAAACCGGCAAAAGACTTAAATCTGGCGGAGAGCGCCATGCTCGCGGGAATTCCCAAGGGTCCTACGTATTACTCGCCCTATAACCATATGGAAAATGCGGTAAACCGCCAAAACATCGTTTTAAATGCCATGACCCAGACAGGAAGCATTACCGAAACCGAAGCGAGCAAGGCTGCAGGTGAGAAGCTGGCGCTGCTGCCGCAGGACCGGCAGGAGAATAAGTTGAGCGCTTCTTTTTTCCGGGACTATGTTAAAAACCTCGTGACCAGCCAATTCCATATTACGGAGCAGCAGCTGGAACAGGGCGGGCTTAACATTTATACGACACTGGAGGCCCGTTCCCAGGAAGCGGCTGAAGCAGCAGTGTCCAAAGAGCTGGGCGGCGATACCGAGCTGGAGACTGCGCTGGTGTCCATCGACCCGAGGACCGGCTATATCAAGGCGATGGTAGGCGGAAAAAATTACCGTGAAAATCAATACAATCATGCTCTGGCCAAAACCCGGCAGCCGGGTTCCGCCTTCAAGCCGATTATGTATCTGACTGCTATTGCTTCAGGGAAGATGACGAGCGCTACCATGTTCAACAGTCAGCCCACGCTGTTTCATTATGACGATAACCGCAAAACCTACCAGCCCAGCAACTTTGGAGACAAGTACCTGGGTGAGATCAATATGAGGCAGGCCATTGCAGCGTCGGACAATATCTATGCGGTCAATACCATTTTGCAGGTCGGTGCAGAGCAGGTGGCAGATATGGCCCGCAAAATAGGCATTACCAGCTCGCTTCAAACGGTGCCGTCCCTGGCCCTGGGTACATCACCGGTCAGCCCGCTCGAAATGGCGTCTGCCTTCTCCGTCCTGGCAGGCAGCGGCAAGCGGCTTCCTGCTACCGCAGTTCTTCGGATTACGGACGCCGCCGGGAGAAGTCTCTACACGGCTCCTGAAGAACATGGCGAACAGGTTGTGGATCCTGCCGCTGCATATGTCCTGACCCACATGATGGAAAGTGTGTTTGAAGACGGCGGCACGGGGCGCAGAGTGTCTGCGCTCATGAAGCGCCCGGTTGCAGGCAAAACAGGCACCACAGATACCGATGCCTGGCTGGTCGGCTATACCCCTGAACTGTCAACCGCCGTATGGATTGGCTATGACAAGGGCAGGGAGATCACCACGGCCGAAGCCCGGCATGCGGCACCTATTTTTGCCGAGTATACAGAGAAGGCTCTCGCAAACGTTCCGCCCAAAATTTTTCCGATTCCCGAAGGCGTTGTCAGCGTCTATATCGATCCCGCAACCGGCAAGCTCGCCGGCGCAGACTGCCCGGATAAATCGCTGGAAGTCTTCCTGAAAGGCACCGAGCCTGCTGAGTACTGTCAGCATGGCGGAGATGAGGAGCATCCTGCAGCAGAATCTGCTGAGACCAAAGATACGCATAAACAAGAAGAACACTCCTGGTGGTCTGACTTCAAGCGGTGGTGGGTGGAGTAAAGGTCCTCTCCTGTTCTATACATTACTGTTGTATTTCCTTTGTCTCTTCAAGCTGATAGACCTGCAGCTCTCCATTCTTCGCGGTCAGCAGATATGCCGACTCAAATGCTTTCGTTTGGGTCGATCCGTCCTGCTGCTTAATGTCATACACCTCGGAGGTCGTAACTTCATAAGTATTGCTGGTTTTCTGCCGGAAACCGCGAACTTCAACCTGGAGCACCTTCTCCGTGATCCCTTTCTTGTTCAGATACTGGATATAATCCGAGGTTTCCTGGTATGCCGGACCGGAAGGATCCAGAAGCGTCTTTACCTTGTCGAACTTGCCGGAATTTACAGCCTCGACGTAAGACTCCGTATATTCTTTCATAAAAGACTGTAAGGTTGTCAGTGTCACGGCTGTATCCTCAGCGTCCGTGTCTTGCAATACTTCTGAATTTGATTTCCACTGTGACTTGTACAGAATCGGCGAAGGTTCCCGAACCTCCTCCAACTGGTCGGTTTCAAAGCCCCAGGCCGTGGAATCGGAGGCGATCAGCCACTTATTCAGCTTCTCGCTGTATACAAGAATGGTTCGGCTGTAATTATCCTGAACTTCAAGCTGGGGCGTCTCTCCTTCCGGATAGCTTGCGGCTTCCAGCATCGGCTGCAGCACGACGGCTGCCCGCCACTCCCCTTCTTCGAAAACAAGCCTGAACGAGCCGATATCAAAAATCGTGCCTGAATATTTCGACGTATACGCATAGTCACTGTTCACAAACTGAGCAATCACCTCCAGCATGGCATCTGTATAGTCTTTAGTGACACCGCTGTATTTCGTCATATCCCCGGTGACAAAAGCCTCCATATTCTCTTTGGCATGCTGGCTCAGCCGAGTAATCATCATCTCTTGAAATTCCTGCTGGCGGGTGAAATCAAACACCAGGTAATCTTCATCAATCGCTTGTTCGCCGCTTTTCATGGTTCCCCATGGAAAATCGCCTTCGAGTGTTAATTTCACGGAACCGTCTAGTGGAACAGGACCGAATCGGTCGGTTTCAAACGGATTGACATCGATTTTCTTGCCGTTAATATAAATACGGCCTTCCAGCTCCAGCTCTTCCCGAAATCCGGTATCCCAGACCACCATCTCTCCGTCCAGCTCCAGGTCTACAGTTCTGGTTCTGTCCGGCTCCCATACTTCCGTTTCGACCGTCTCGTTCAAGTTGATATAGTCATTTTTCAGCTGGGCTCCAACCGTGTATACTCCGGGAACATAAGGTCCGGCCTCGACCTCAAAATTGGCGTTGTCGGACACCGCTGCCTGCTTTCCATTCACGGTCAGTACGGTATCTGCAAAATTCGTCTGCAGCTTGAAATAGACAGGTTCTAAATCAAGGCGATAGGTATCAAACATCAGCATCTTCCCGTCTTTCTCCAGATTGAGGATTCCGTCCAGCGGCTCTACTGACATCTCCTTGTTCTTGGCCGCCTCAGCCTGTTCCTTCAGCCCGCTGAGCAGGAAATCTTGCTCTTCCGGATGCTGCTTCAGGTATGCCATCAACGCGGTGATGCTCTTCTCATCCAGTACCAGCTTCGGGTCTTTCGAGGTCAGAAGATCGGCGGTTTGTGCAGCATCTTCTGAAGCCAGCGCTTTCTCGAACCGGGTAACCAGTCGCTCCGGTGAAGCGTAATATTCACCTGCTTTATAAGTGCCAAACAGAAGCACCACGAGCAGCACGGCCAGCCCGGCAAACCATTTCTGCTTCCGGCTCAGCCCCTTGGCCGGCGCGGGCGAGGCTGAAGCTACCTCAGCACGGGCATACTGTGCTTCTTGTTCTCCTTCTGATGCTTGCACATTTCGTGCTTCCAGTGCTTCGATTCCGGCTTGTGTGTCCGTGCCTGTCCCGCATTCTCTGCAAAATTTCGCCTGATCCGACAAGCCTGTGCCGCATTCTCTGCAATATCTCATATATTCTCTTCCCCTTCTCAGCGGTCGTCGATGTACGTTATAAATATTTCAGGGCCTCCTGCATGGCAGGAGGCCCAAAGAAGATTCTTAAAGTCCGAATGGTAAGTTCATCATGGAAAGAAGCGATCTGCCAATAATCATCACCGTAACCAACAGCGCAGCATAGATGAGCAGGATGGCATACAGTGTATCCAGCTTTGCACCAGGAACTCTTTTATAGTCTACGGCAATTAGGACAGGGATCGTAAAGAATGCTCCTATAACTCCGATGGCCAGCAAATTGCCGCCCAAACCGATTTCCATGAAAGCCAGCAGAAAGCCGACAATCACGATAGCAATAAACGGAACCAGCAGCGTACCGAACCGGGCGAAGATTTCCTTGATGTCCACTTTTGTATTGGTCGCAAGCTTTACTGCCCCGGTCGTATAAACAGCCGTCAGGCCCAGCAGAAGCATCAGCCACAGCCATGGTTTAAGAACGACATCTACAAAGGGACTACCATAACGATCCAAATAATCGCGAGCTTCCCCAAGCGATAAATAAGTCATTAAAGGAATCAGCAGTGCAAAGATGACCATCGTAATGATGCCGTTTATGAGCTGCTCACTTCCGGTGCGCTGAGCCGCAGCAAGCGGGTTTTTCAACACATTCACGAAATACTGAAAATACATTTTCGAATTCTTTTTGGCGCTCTCCAGATATGCATTCGTTTGTGAAGGTCCTGTTCCTGGCTCTGATGCTGATGTATGTACGGTCTTTGTGTTCACTGATGCAGGGGGGGAATAATAGGTCTGCCCAGCAGACGCCTCCTGATCATGTCGTGCATTGTCTGCAGTACCAGCAGCTGTATGTTCCGGACTTTCTACACTTTCTACACGTTCTGCGCTGGCTGCTGCTTCTTCAGCCTCCGGCGTCGTGTCTTTCTCCGGTTCCGCCACCAGACGGTTTCCGCATTTCTCACAAAACTTGCCGCTGACATTCTCATGTCCGCAAATGGAACAAATCATCGTTTTCCTCCTTGTCAGACCACACAGATTACAGGAATGGGTCGCCCTAAGACAGGCGGTCCTGTTTCTTTGAGATCGTATCGTGATAAAAGTGTGAGTCTGGAACTATTTTAGGTATTAGTATATATGCGCTTTTTAGGGAATGAAAGGATTTTTTCAAACTGCCGGAGACTAATGTGCCCTGCTAATTATTTTGTTTATACTATATAGAAGGAAGGTGTAGCTTATGAATGATGATCAACTTGGCACGCGTCACCGTGATGCTCAACCGCTGCCAGACTGGCTTTATGCCCTAACTGCTCTGGAAGCAGCCCCCCGGCTGCTGGGACAGACCCTGGTGCGCCGAACGGAAGACGGAGAGATCCGCTGCAGAATTGTGGAGACGGAAAGCTATGGGGGACTTGAGGATAAAGGTTCTCATGCATACGGCGGGAGACGTACGAACAGAACAGAAACGATGTTCCATTCCGGCGGAAAAGCGTATGTGTATCTAATCTATGGCATGTATCACTGCGTTAATGTCGTCACGGGAGCCGCTGATGACCCTCAGGCTGTACTTATTCGTGCCGTGGAGCCGCTCACCTCTCATGACGCGGAGCTGATGATCCGGTACCGGGGCAAGCTTCCAGGGGGTAAACCGATTAATATGAGCAATGGGCCGGGTAAATTATGCCTCGCACTTCGCATTGACAAAAGTCTGAACGGATGTGAGCTGAAGCGGCAGGATAGTCCGTTGTTTCTCGAACATGGAGACGATCTCACCCGGCTGTCCATCGTTCAAGCGTCGCGGATTAACATCCCCTACGCCGAAGAATATGCCGATAAACCGTGGCGGTTTTATATACCGCGCCATCCTTACGTGTCCATCCACGATAAAAAGGCTGCTGACTTCCCTATTCCCATGTAATCCCCTGCACAACATTCAAATCATGATTTGAATGTTGTGCAAAATGGGAGTATATTGGAATTAACATTCAAAGCTTTGTTTGAATATAATGGTGAGAAGTTTCAGATCATCATATCGCAGGAACACATCAAGGAGGTTGAAACCATGACGGCAGCAGATATGAAGCTTGGACCTGCGGGAGCTGGCAGCTCCGCAGAGGTGTGCGACGCGTTCTGTCCTTCATCGGAGGCGGTTTCCCGTTTAAAGGAACAGATTTTAGAAGACGATATTGTGGGCATGAGCGACATATTCAAGGCTCTGGCGGACCCGACACGGGTCAAGGTTGCTTATATGCTGGACCTCGGCGGGGAGCTGTGTGTCTGTGATGTGGCGGAGGTGCTGGGCAGCTCTACAGCAACGGCCTCCCATCATTTACGGACCCTGAAACAGAAAAACATTGCCTCTTCCCGGAAAGAAGGCAAGAATGTATATTATTCTCTTAAGGATGATCATATCCGGACCCTGCTTCATATGACGATGGAGCATCATAGGGAGAAGGTGATCCTGTGAGCAGACATCACCATCACGACAATCATCACAATAGTCATCATGAATCCTCATCAGACACGTCAGGATATGCCAAAGAAACAGGCTTCACAGAATACCGTGTGCAGGGCCTCTCCTGCCCCAACTGTACCCGTGAAATGCAGGAGGATATTCAGAAGCTGCAGCATGGCCAAGGCGCACAGTTAAGCTACAACAGCAGCAGGCTGCGGGTTTCAGGCGAGATTGACCTTGGCTCTGTGGAACGTATTCTGAAAAGCGACGGTGCCCGCCTCGTGATGCAATTGGGCCCGCAATCGGACGCAGAAAACGATCCGTACAGCTCTGGTACAGGATCATCCCATGCTCATGGCCATGAACACGGTCATGGAGAAGGCAGGCTGATGAAATGGCTGCTGTCCATCTCCGCACTGCTGTATTTGGCTGCCTTTTTCCTGGAGGACAAGGTGCCCGGTGCCGTGCTAGTGTCGGCCTACGCGGCAGTTATGGTGCTGAGCGGACATACAACGTTTATCCGCGGACTGCGGAACCTGGGCCGGTTCAAGTTTAATATGGACACCTTGATGACGGTCGCTTTGATCGGTGCCATCGCGATCGGAGAGTGGCGGGAGGCTGCGCTGGTTGCCATTCTGTTCGGAGTCAACGAAATGCTGGAAGGCTACGGCATGAACCGGGCGCGCCAGTCGCTTTCTGCGCTGCTTGATGCAGCTCCGAAAGAAGCTGAACTCCTTCGTGATGGCGTCACGGTACGTGTCCCGATAGACAGCCTGTCTCCCGGAGACATTGTACGTGTACGCCCAGGTGAGAAAATCCCTTCAGACGGCATCATCGTGAAAGGTGCCGGTGCCATCAATGAAGCAGCCATCACCGGCGAGTCTGTCCCGTCGTCCAAAGAAACCGGAGCGGAGGTGTTCGGCGGCAGCATCAGCACCGATGGTCTGCTGGATATCGAAATTTCAAAAGCGTATCAGGATTCCTCCCTGGCCAAAATCATGCATCTGGTGCAGGAGGCACAAGACAGCAAGACGCCGACAGAACTGTTCATCGACAAGTTTGCCAAATATTACACGCCGGGAATCATGCTGATCGCCCTGGCTGCCGCCATACTGCCACCTCTGCTCTTCGGGCAATCATGGACGACATGGCTGTATCAGGGGTTATCTATTCTCATCGTGGGCTGTCCCTGCTCCCTTGTACTCTCTTCGCCCATCGCGCTCGTCAGCGGCATGACCCGGGCTGCCCGGCTCGGTATCCTTGTGAAAGGCGGGATACACATGGAGCAGCTGGGACGCTTGGAGAGTATCGCTTTTGACAAAACAGGAACCCTGACCCGGGGAGAGCCGGCTGTCATCACAGAGATTGTCTACGATCCGCAGTTTTATGCCGTAGCTGGCTCGATGGAACAATCCTCTCTTCATCCGTTAGCTTCCGCGGTGATGAGATATTTAGCCGTTAAACGCCCCGATCTTCAGTATATGGATCCTCATCAGCCTGCCGTACTGCCCGGAGAAGGGATCACGGCTGAACTGAACGGAAGAGAGTACTGGGTGGGAAGTGATGCCGTATTGCGTCATGTCCAGCTTTCTCCGTCGGAACAGAAAACGGTGGCGGCCGACATTGACCGACTGAAACGTCAGGGATATACGTTGATCGCCGCAGCAAGCCGTGATCGGGTCCTCGGCCTGTTCGGTTTGGCGGATGAGATTCGTCAGGAAGCAGGGGATGTTGTAACAGCTCTGCACCGGGAAGGGATCGTGAACACCGTGATGCTGACAGGCGATCACGCCCAATCCGCTGCCGCCATTGCGGAACAGTCCGGCGTCCGCAGCTATTACGCATCTCTATTGCCCGAACAGAAGGTAGAGCATATCCGCTCTCTGTCTCGTTCAGGCCGAACCGCGATGGTCGGTGACGGCATTAACGATGCTCCTGCACTCGCAGCCGCTGATCTTGGCATCGCCATGGGCAAAGGGACAGACAGTGCCATTGAAACCGCTGATGTGGTCCTTATGCAGGATCATTTGGGCCGGCTGCCGGCTGCGATCTCTATTGGAAAAAGAGTGAATACGGTTATTCGCTGGAATATTGCCATCTCCTTATCACTGAAAGGAATCGCGCTGCTGCTCACCATTCCCGGCTGGCTGACCCTATGGATTGCTATTCTGTCCGACATGGGGGCAACGATCCTCGTTACACTGCTGGGACTGACCATTTTATGGGGAAAGAAGCATCAAGGAATACCAAGAAAAAGGCTGGAGGCATGAACGTTGAAACAATGGATCAAAGATTTCAAAGCATTTGCGCTTAAAGGAAACATCCTGGAGCTTGCGATTGGTGTAATTATCGGAGCAGCTTTCGGCAAGATCGTCACATCTCTTGTAAATGACCTGCTGATGCCCGTACTGGGGCTGCTGCTCGGAGGACTCGATCTTTCGGCACTGCAGTATACTTTTAATGGCGTGGAATTAAAGTATGGAGCGTTTTTGCAGACGGTGCTGGATTTTGTGATCGTGGCGTTTTCTATTTTCATGTTCATTAAAGGACTCAGTCTGCTGAAACGCAAAGAAGAAGAGAAGGAAGCCGCAGCACCTGCTGTACCGGAGCCTACCAATGAGGAGTTATTACTTACAGAAATCCGGGATTTGCTTCAACACCAACGTGAAGATCAGCGAAACCGTCCTTAATACACAGCATAAAGGGGCCGCCCACAAGATCCTGGATCTTATGGGCGGCCCCTTGTTAATTTTTATACTTCCAATGCCTGCTTGATCTCTTCCGGCGAGTCATTCCACCATTCTTCATTCTTGGCGATCAGCAGCTCTTTCAGCGCTGTCTTCTCTGCAGCTCCCAGTCCGTCCACTATAATTTTGCGTTTCAGGGCTGCATCGAGCTTGTTCACATGATCGGCAAGGATCTTCCATCCGCGTTTGTTCTCTTCATCAATGAGCATCTCACAGGCGGTCATGCCGCCATAATGCTGACCCTCTGCGGTACGGTCCACTGCGACCCATACGATCCACACCTGACGGCCATTCGGCACGTCCTCACGGTTTGCGGAAAATTTGATGCCCCGCTCCACCTTGCTCTTGGCATGCATAGCCCCGATTTCAATCTTGGCCTCCCCGCGGTCAATCACCACTGGCGATACGCTGTTCAAGTCGATGGAGCCGGCTCCAAACCCTTTATGCTTGCTCTTGCTGTTTATGATATTCAGAGCAATTTGTTTCTTGCCCTGCGGTTCCTGATTGTCCATGTATGAAAACCTCCTGTATATAACAGCGGAAAACACTGATTTTGGGCGTTTGGATCAAAGCCCAGCCCGTAATTTTATTTTAACTAATAATCACCCGATTGCAAACATATACATGCTGTAGATGCTTGTCAACGGGAGGTTATTCAATATGGTCCCAACACGTGCCAAAATTTATCTTTCATCTCTTCTTGCCCTGCTTACCTTGGCAGGATCCATGATACTGCTGCAGAATCAGCATGCCTCCGGGCCTGTCTTTGGCCCAGAATCGGGCAAGCCCCCCGCTGCAGCGAAGGCGCCGCTGTCACCGCCCAAAGCCCAGCATGATATGCCTGCTCCCGCGCTGAGCACAAGACTTGTTGAATATCATATGGATGTGCGATTGGAGCCGGAGGAGAACAAGCTGAAAGGAAAGCAGACCCTCACTTGGACTCATCCGGGAAAAAAAGCAGTCACTGAGCTTTATTTTCATTTATACCCGAATGCATTCGCCTCCAAGAATACGACCTTTATGAAGGAATCCGGCGGAAAGCTCCGCTCGGATATCATGCCGGAAGATGGATTCGGCGCCATGACCATCACGGGAATCAAGACGACCGAAGGACTTTCACTAATTCACCGGCTGCAGTACGTTCAGCCCGATGACGGCAATATCCATGACCAGACCCTGGTGAAGCTCCGTCTGCCCCGCCCGGTCAAAGGCGGCGAAAGCATCACACTGATCATGGAGTTTGAAGTGGATATGCCCAAAATATTCGCACGCATGGGGACAGCAGGGGATTTCGTCATGGCCGGCCAGTGGTTTCCTAAAGTGAGTGTATACGAACCGGCAGGAACCCGCGGGCAGAAGGAAGAGGGCTGGAACCTGCATCAATACCACGGGAACTCGGAGTTCTATTCGGATTTTGGCATCTACAGTGTACGAATTCGGGTGCCCGAAGATTATATTGTAGCGGCAACCGGATTCCCGACCAAAGCGGCTGCGAAATCAAACGGGGAGAAAATTTACCACTTTTATGCCGATGATGTGCATGATTTTGCCTGGGCCGCTTCGCCGGATTTCATTGCCGCTGAAGAAGCTTTCTCTGCGCCCGGAGTGCCGGGGGTTCGCATCAAGCTGTATCTCGATCCCCTGCATCAGCATTTGAAAGACCGTTATTTCGATGCTGCCAAGGCATCGCTGAAAGCATACAGCAAATGGTTCGGGTCTTACCCATACTCCACCCTGTCCATTGTCGTACCGCCGGAAGCGGGTAACGGTGCAGGGGGTATGGAATACCCGACACTGGTCACGGCTTTTGGCGCCAGCAGCGACTCTCCCGGATACGAGCTGGAGCGAACGGTCATTCACGAAATTGGCCATCAATATTTCTACGGCATGATCGCGAATAACGAATTTGAGGAAGCTTGGCTGGACGAAGCCTTTACCTCATATGCCGAGGAGAAAGTGATGGAGCTGGAGTATGGACTGACCTCGAATACAGCTGCGCAGGCGGCCTCGATCACCAAGCCGGCTCCACTGGCACAGGAATCCTGGAAATACGGCTCGCATGAGCAGTACGCTCGGAACGTGTATACCCGCGGCAAGCTTCTGCTGCAGGACATTGAGCGCCAGGTGGGAGAATCCGTGATGCACAAAATCATGCTCACGTACGCGAAAGCATACCGTTTTAAACACCCTGCAACATCGGATTTTCAATCTGTAGTGGAGCAGGTGACGGGGCAGTCCTGGCAGGACTATTTTGATCACTATGTGTATGGAGATGATATGGCTGACGTCGCCGTGCAGCATATTGAGGTCAAAAATACGGGCACCGAAGAAAAGCCTTCCTATACTTCTACCGTCACTTTAGTCAACCAGGGAGGACCCGTGACAGATATCCCTGTTACCTTTGCTTTTGAAGATGGGGCCAAGGTAGAGAAGGTGTGGGACGGCAGCAGCGAAAAGACCACATTCAAGATCACTTCCGGTTCTCCACTGATCTGGGCCATGACCGACCCTGAGTACACTTTGGTTCTGGAGAACAAGCATATAAACAACTATTTGAAGGCGGGTATGGATCCGAAGGTCGTCACACGCTGGAATTTAAGCATCACCAAGCTGGTGGAGACGCTGTTCGGCACCCTGTCATGGTAGGGGGAAGAACATGAGAACATTTGCAGGTCAAGGATGGGCCAGTTTAAAAGATCAGTTCTATGTCATCATCCTGCTGTTTATCTACCGGCTTCTATGGGGCTACTGCCTCTACCGCCTGGTAAAATCCGTCGTCATTCCCTTGCTGATGCGATTTCCTGATCCTGCTCCCAGTGAGCTCAGCAGGCTCCTCTACTTTTTTGAAGGCGAGATGGCACTTGAAGGGGGCGGAATACTGAATCATTATGTCTGGGTGCTGCTGGGCTTGCTGGTCCTCCGGATGATGCTGACTCCATTGATCCGGGCAGGCATTTATTATAATCTTCACAGGGAAGCGGAAGGCGAGCGAGGATTGTTCTGGTTTCAGGGCATGCGCCGGTTCTGGAAGCCGGTAACCCTGTTTTACCTCCTTGAGCTCATACTGCTCCTAGCTCCAGCAGGATGGCTGCTGCCTAAGATGCTTCAGCCTTTGATGTTGGCCGTTCGTGATCCGGCAGCGCTTCTTGAGCCTGCCCTATGGCTGGCGGCATGGGTGTTCTATGCTTGGCTGATTCGCCTCATCCTGCTTTATATGCAGTTTAGCCGCACTTCGGGAAATGGTATTTTACAAGCTGTTCTGTTGTGCCTCCGTCATTTTGGCAAAGCGATGTCCTTGTCTCTTCTCATCGGCGGTTCTGGTGCACTGATGCTTCTGCTTCTGAGCGGACTGTCACTATGGTGGGCCGGACTAGCCGGATTGATCCTTCACCAGGCTTCCTATTTCGTGCAAAGTCTGTTCCAGCTTTGGGGAATTACGTCTCAATATCAGGTATGGAAAGCCGGTTCCCGGCAGCATTAACAAGGATTTAACCCTTGTAAAGTAAAAAAATTCCCGATCCTTTACAGGATACGGGAATTTTTTTACGAAAAATCCATTCCTTTGTTTGCCAAAAAGTTAATACTCTGCTAAAATGACGAAAGTGATAGTAACAAATTTGTCATCTGCATGTCATAATTAAACGCTTACTGCATGTCGTTGGTCTTATATTTTCATCATCATATTATTTGTAAGAGCCGAATTTCCGGGTGTCCGGAAAACGGGGGATCCGTCTTGGGTGAATTGGCCTCGCAACAGAGGGGCCATAGGCAAACCTTCAACCGAACCCTTAAGCTAACCTCGCAGGCTTGGAAGGAGCTTTTCCATTGAAAAAGAAGTTAACAGCAATATCTCTCGGTCTTACACTCGCTTTGAGCATCAGTGCAGGAAGCGCTTTCGCGGATTCCAAACTCGACAGTGCCATTAAACCTGTGATTGGCGTCAGCTATAAAATGGGCGGTACGTCTACGAAGGGTTTTGATTGTTCAGGTTTTACAGGGTATGTGTTCAAGAAGCTCGGCGTCAGCCTTCCACGTGTGTCCTCTGCTCAATATAAAGTAGGCACCGCGGTTTCCAAGAGCAACCTGAAGGCCGGAGATCTCGTGTTCTTCAACACATCAGGCCGGGGTGTATCCCATGTTGGGATTTATGTAGGCGGCGGCAAGTTTGCCCATTCCTCATCATCCAAAGGAGTCACCATTACTGCTCTGAACTCCAGCTATTTCGCTAAGCGATATGTCGGAGCCAAACGCGTTATGAGTGCCAGCAAGTACAAGGCCGTCGCCGTAGATTACAACTAAATCATAACTTAACCAGTTTTCAATTCCGTCGCCTCGATGAGATGCCCACCATCTCTTCGGGGCTTTTGTTTTGTCTCTATTTCTATAAACGCATAAACCGGTCAAAAAGTTTGCTCTTTTTCAAAAGAAAATTGAAAAATTTCACATCTTCTTGTCCGATCTGCGTCTTACTGTTTTTATACCCTGTCTTCATAAATTGAAACGTATATTTCCAAAAAACATCATGTAACAATAAAAAAAAACGTATTGCTGTGTTCGTGGCCGCTGCCATTTGCGATCTCTTACTCCTTCTGTTAGAATAATCGACGATTCTAAATGGCTGCCATTTACCACAGCCTGGATCACAAAATTATAGGTTGATCCGACCTGGACATGATGAGGTGTATACAATGTCAATGTCCTACTCTCTGCCCCGGCTTCGTGCCGCAGACATGAAATTTGAACACGCTGCAGATATTTGCAGCTGGCGCTATCCGGAACCCTATAATATTTATGGCTGGCTTCCCTGGGAACAGATGGTCCAGCTTGGTGTTGAGTTCGGAGACACACATATTCGGGAACAGCAGTATATTTCCATTGTGGATGAACGAGACCGCCTGTGGGGATTTGCTCAGCTGTTTCCAATGGAGAATGTTATTCGGCTCGGGCTCGGGATGCGTCCTGATTGGTGTGGACATGGAATGGGTAAGCGATTTATGACAGCGATTATGGAAGAAGCGCTGAGACGGTATCCGGATCAAACAATTGATCTTGAGGTGCTGAGCTGGAATGAACGGGCAATCCGCACGTATCGCAAGGTAGGTTTCTGTATTTCCGATTGCTATGAGAAGTTAACTCCGTCTGGACCCGAGATGTTCTATTGTATGGTGTATACGCCAACGCTCACTTAGTATGTACGGCATACCGATGATGGAACCATCATCTAATTTGTCACAAATTTGTGTAATTTGGGTAGAGAAACGGCGGGATCGTTGCTTTTTTTGTCACAACTCCTATCCTGTCCTGTAATGATCGTTTATAATAGTAGCTAATGCAACATACATAGGAAAGGACGATATGACGATGCAAAAATGGATCATGAGCGGCATTTTCTTCTTTGCCTGCACGCTCGCCCTCGTGCTGCTGTTTACGCTTCCAGGAAAAGAAGAAGTAGCTGAAGACGCGAAGCCGACGATGCCTGAAGTTACGATGGATGCGGCCGCTGCGGAGGCTACTTTGAAAGCCAGCTGCATCAGCTGTCACGGTGATCAGCTTCAAGGCGGAGCAGGTCCGGCCCTTAATCAGGTAGGTGGACATATGGATGTAGATGGTATTTTTAGCGTAATTACAAAGGGTCGTAGCGGCGGAATGCCGGCATTCAAAGACCAGCTTTCCCCTGAAGAAATTGCTAATGTCGCCATGTTTTTGGCCGAGAAGAAATAATATATTTAACGCATGACGAAACACGCTTGGTCTGAGGACAGATCCAAGCGTGTTTTTTCATGGTTATTCTGTTGTGAATTCTTGATTGTGTACGTGCTTAGGACGGCTCTCCACTGTCATAATCGCGGCCTTTTTCATAAACCTCGTTAAACTGCTGCGCTTCTTTAATATCGACGGCTGTAATTCCGCCTTCATCCCAGGAGGTTAAGCGGAGGGTCACCGTTTTAAAATCGATCGTAATGTATGGATGGTGTCCGAAAGCTTCCGAAATCGCCGCCACCTCATCTACAAACGCAATGCCTTTCATGAAGGCAGGAAATGTATATTTGCGGATAATCCACCGCCCCTGTTCCAGCTCCCATCCTTCCAGCTTTTCCAGATGGACTTCAACTTCCTGCTGTGTATACAGCATGTCTATCTTCCTCCCCCATAAGCCTATCCGTTCATCCTATTATATCAAAGCTACGAAAGCCAGTTCCTCATCTCCAATCAGCACATTGATCCGATGCTGCTTCTGATCATGAATGACAACTCCGCTGCCCACCGCAATTAGCGGCTCTGTGCCGAGCGCATAAAACAAATCCTCAGCCAGGGCCTCATGCACCTCATTCTTCTCCTTCTCGCCTAAGTTCTGCCAATCCTCGGCATCCATTTCAAAAAACACATAGCTGTCTGGAATTCGTCCGACCGCTTCCGTAAAGTCAGTCAAAATTTCACCATAATCCCTTCCGTGCTTGACACCCATACCATTTCACTCCTTTTTTGGCCCTGTCCTTCTACTCTCGTTTCCCCTGTTTCTATTATACCGGAAATTACAGCTAAAAAAAAAAGGCCAATCTGACGATAAATAGGGTAGTGCGTTATACTTGGCGGCTTTCGTCCACGTGTAGCCGTAAAACGAATGGATTCGTTACTTATTTTCTCATGGATGAGGTGTGCTATGGAAATCGCAACAATTATAGGATTGATTCTAGGTCTAGTGTCAGTATTGGTCGGCATGGTCATTAAAGGAGCGTCCATTACTGCTTTAATTAACCCGGCAGCCTACCTTATCATTCTTGGGGGTACCGCTGCAACCATTTTCATCGGCTTTCCGATGGCCGAGCTCAAGAAAGTTCCCAAGCTTATCAAAATGACGTTCATCAAGCAAAATTTGATGGATAAAACCGATTTGATTGCCATGTTTATGGAATGGGCATCCATCACCCGGCGTGAGGGTCTGCTTGCGCTCGAAGCGAAAGTCGAAGAGATCGATGATGCCTTTTTGCGTAATGGCATGCGTATGATTATTGATGGTAACGACCAGGAATTTGTCAGTGATGTTCTGATGGAGGATATTAACGCTACAGAGGAACGTCACCGGTCGGGGGCCTTGATCTTCTCACAGGCCGGGATGTACGCTCCTTCCCTCGGGGTGTTGGGTGCAGTTATCGGCTTGATCGCTGCGCTCTCCGATATGAGTGATATGAATGCACTTTCCCATGCTATTGCTGCTGCTTTTGTTGCGACCCTGCTCGGTATATTTACCGGGTACGTGATTTGTCACCCGCTTGCCAATAAACTGAAGCGTTTATCCAAACGCGAGGTGGAGATCCGCCTGATGATGGTGGAGGGCCTGCTCTCTATCCAATCCGGTGTATCGACGATTGCAATCAGTCAGAAGCTGTCTGTATTCCTTACACCGACAGAGCGCCTGAATATGAGTGAAAGGGAGGCGGGGGCCGTTGAGCAAAAAGACTAGGCACGAGCCCCATGAAGAGCATGCCGACGAATCCTGGCTGCTGCCTTATGCTGATCTTTTAACGCTCCTGCTCGCCCTGTTCTTGGTCCTTTATGCGATGAGCGCCACAGATGCCAAGAAGTTTCAAGAGATGAGTGAGGCATTCAATACCGTGCTCAGCGGTGGTGTCAGCGTACTGGACTACAGCAACACTCAGCCCAGCAAGCAACCCGCTGACGAAGGGGTAAACAAAGCCATTAGTGCCGCTCCCGTCTCTGTTCCCAAGAAAGATGACAAGACGGCTCGGGATGCTCTAATGAAACAGGAACAGCAAGAGCTGGAAAACCTGAAGAAAAAGCTGGATAAATATATTAAAGACAACGGCCTTTCGACGGAGCTCAGTACGAAGCTGAATCATTCCCAGCTGATGATTACGATTCGGGATAATGCTCTCTTTGCCTCCGGTGAAGCCACAGTCAAGGATGATGCACGAAAGCTGGCCAAGGCCATCTCCCAAATGCTGCAGCAGGTACCGGCTTACGATATTATCGTATCAGGCCATACGGACAATGTACCGATGAACAGTGTCAAGTATCCATCCAACTGGGATCTCAGTTCTGATCGTGCACTGCAGTTTATGAAGATTCTTCTGCTGAACGAGTCCCTGGATCCGAAACGGTTTATGCCGATTGGCTATGGAGAATATCATCCTATTGCCACGAACGCAACAACCGCAGGCCGAGCAAAGAACCGCCGGGTTGAAGTATCCATCATTCGTAAATACCAGGACAATAACGCTTTTATTAATGCAACCAATACGAAGGATGAGAAGTAGCACATCTTATTGTACAGATTGCAAAAGACAAGGCGGTGCCAGGATACTTTCCCTGACACCGCCTTTTTTGTGTAATGTCCATGATACCTGCTTTGAGATCGGTGAATCCCCTATTAGGTCAGCTTGTAATCCAGCAGTCGCCCAAGCTCCGCCTTCTCCTCCGAGGATAAATCCCGCCAGGTTCCTGTCCTTTGACTCCCCAGCCGGATATTCATAATCCGGATCCGCTGCAGCTTCCTTACCTCATAACCGAATGCACTGCACATACGCCGGATTTGCCGATTTTTTCCCTCTGTGAGAATGATGCGAAACGTTCGCTCTGACATCCGTGTGACCGTACAGGGAAGCGTCATCTCGCCGAGAATTTTCACTCCGCTGGACATTCCCCTTATGAAAGACTCCGTAATCGGCCGATTGACGGTAACTACGTACTCTTTCTCATGCCTTCCCTCTGACCGTAAAATTTTGTTAACAATATCACCATCACTAGTCAGCAGAATCAGGCCCTCAGAATCTTTATCCAGCCGGCCAATCGGAAAAATTCGCTCGGAATGTCCCACAAAATCAACGATATTCTCCTTGATATGTCTCTCCGTCGTGCTCGTCACGCCAACCGGTTTGTTCAAGGCGATGTATACATGCTGCTGTTTCCTCTCATGAAGTCTTCGTCCGTTCACTCGGACATCATCACCCTCTTCAGCCTGACTGCCGAGCACAGCCTTCTCCCCATTGATCGTAACCTGCCCGCTCTCAACCAGCTTGTCCGCCTCTCGGCGGGAACAAAAACCGGTTTCACTTATAAATTTATTGATTCTCAAAACTGTATCCTCTCCATCTTCAGCTTGGTTTCTTATCTAAGATAAATCCTTTTCCTCCGCAGCAGGAAGAAGAATAGTTACCGTAGTTCCCTTGCCTTCTTCACTCTCAATTTCAATCGTTCCCTGATGAGATTGGATAATACGCTGACTCACCATAAGACCAAGCCCGGTACCCGCATCTTTATTCGTAATAAAGGGCTCGCCGATATGTGGAAGAAGCTTCTCCGGTATGCCAACACCAAAATCCGTGATATTCACTGCAATTTGATCTCCAGCTTGCATCGCAATATGGATCTGGACACTCCCGCCTTCAGGCATGGACTCCACTGCATTTTTAAGTACATTGATAAATACCTGCTTCAGTTGATTTTCTTCACAATGAACATAGGCCGGGCCATCCATGTGAGTAAGGTCAAATTCGACGCCATACAAATGTGCCTGGGTGTCGAGCAGTGACAGCACATCTTTCATTATATAACGCAAATCCTTCTTTTGATAATGTACAGCCTGGGGTTTAGCCAATATCAAAAATTCGCTGACGATCAGGTTAATCCTGTCAAGCTCGGACAGCATCAGTTCGATATGATTCGGCTCTGCCCGCTGTGTCTGTTTTTGCAGCTGTAAGAAGCCTCGTAACGTTGTTAACGGATTTCTGATCTCATGGGCAACCCCTGCTGCAAGCTGTCCGACTGTCGTCAGCTTCTCGGAGCGCCGCAGCAATTCCTCCATGCGGTTGCGCTCTGTGATATCACGCGACACACTGACCAGGGACGTTATGTGTCCTGCCTCATCGCGGATCGGTGAAGTACTGATACTCACCTCTATCCGGCTGCCATCCTTACGGATTCTCGTCGTTTCTACAGGCGCCAGCGTGTTACCCTCTAAAAGACGCTGCAGACGTCCTCTCTCTTCCTCTTGGAGCTTTTCCGGCACCATAGCAAGCTGACGTCCTACGGCCTCAGGAGCCTCCCAGCCGTACAGTCGTTCAAATGCCCGATTGACACTAATAATTCTGCCTTCGGTATCTGTTGTATGAATCGCATCCGCTGTCTGATTAATGACGGATTCCAAATATTCTTTAACGGACTGGTTTTCATCGATCATCTGTCTCAGCTGGTTCGT
Organism: Paenibacillus lemnae; assembly: GCF_012933385.1. Classification (GTDB taxonomy): domain Bacteria; phylum Bacillota; class Bacilli; order Paenibacillales; family Paenibacillaceae; genus Paenibacillus_AQ; species Paenibacillus_AQ lemnae. The sequence goes on along the minus strand of NZ_JABBPN010000025.1, from coordinate 10,788 downwards.
ATAATGTCCCAGGTTGCGGGTCATCGTATTAATTCTTCCCGACAGCTGGCCCAGTTCATCCCGGCTTGTAACCTCCAGACGCCGATCAAAGTTACCGTCCGCCACTTCATTCACTGTCCGCAAAACCGCTTGAATCGGTCTGGTGAAATAGCCAGCAACGACATAACTGCCAAAAATCACAATCTCAAGCAGCACGAGCGAGATCGCGACCAGACTTGTTATTTGCTCTCTTAAAATCGAAGAAATGGCCTCGTAATCCATAACCACGCTTATCACATAAGTTGGATTGTCCTCAATTTGAATCGGAATAAAGCTCTTCATTACCTTTTTATCTTTCACCGTACTCACAAATACGACGCTTTCACCCGTGCTTACCGCTTCCTCAACAGCGGATTTGTCCTTCTCTGGGCTCCCAAACTGATAACTCCCAAATTTGATGGGACGGTTATCCAGCTTATAATGGACCCGGTCAGAGCCGTCATCTTCCATAAATGGCCCGCCGAATGTTTCAGGATGGATGCCAGTGACCTCCAAAATACGCGGATTGGCCAATATCGTTCGTTCCACCACGGTTTCCGGACTTGCAATTTTGCCAAAATCCTTAATGTCTGTACTCCGGATGAAAGGATCAATCATATAATTGCGCTCACCATCGTAATAGTAGCCCCACTTGTCGATGAATTCCGGACTGGATGTAGAGAACTCAAAGGGTCCTGACCAAAAATATTTGGCCTGCTGCCCTTGCTCAACAGAACGAACCTCCTTATGTTCAAAAAGCTCTTGAAACGCGGTATACCAATAGCCCCAGTACTTGGTTGATAGTCCGATCTCCTTAGGGTCTGATGATCGTGCAACGACAATATCATCATTGGTTTGAACTAGCAGGGAGATATGATTCACCCCAACCTCCGACGCAAGCTGGATCAGTTCATCGTTCGTGATGTTATCAATATCGGAGTCCAGCCGATCTGCAGTATTTATCGCCGCAGTCCGCAGCAGATCGCTGAATATTCCATCAACATATCTTGTGCTGTACTCTGTCTGCTCTACTGTGATCGCAATTTGTGAAGCTGCTATAACCATCTTGGCTTCACTGTCTTTTCGCAGATTTTCCTGGGTTGTATAAAAATTCAGCGCGATATTCAGCAGCAGAATAAACAAAACGGAAAGCGAAATAATTAAGGATAGCTTTGTTTTAATGGACAAAGGTATCAGCACCTTCTCTCTAGTCACACACAATATGAATAAGCATAAATATAGCATATCTTGTCATATTTTATGATAACTTTTGTGTGCCTGTTTGGAAAGACGTTTAATCCGTCTGCTTTTCCAATTAAGAATATTACAATATGTTCGCTATATTGCTAATGGCTTCAGCTTTCACTAGAATAAAGAGAGTCTATAAAGATGATAGATGTGAGATTCATTGTCCACAGATTGCTAACAAACACACAAGAAACCTGTGGATTATGTGTATAAATATGTGCATAACTTTTAAGTTGTGCACAATCATGTCCACAAGGTGTTAACAACCGAATGAATGTTCGCAGGATAATATGTGTTTTTAGGTCGTTGAAAGGAGAATCATGTTGATTTCAAATATCGATCTTTCCACCATTGTGGATAAAGAGAATCATGAGTATTGGATGCGTGAAGCCATGCTGGAAGCTGCCAAGGCTGAAGCTTTAGGTGAAGTTCCGATTGGTGCCGTCATCGTACGCGGTGATCACATCATCGGACGCGGATATAATCTGCGTGAAACCACCTTCGATGGTACCGCTCATGCCGAGATGGTTGCGATCCGGGAGGCCAGCCAATACCTTCAGGCTTGGCGGCTCCTGGATTGCCGTCTCTACGTCACGCTGGAACCTTGTCCGATGTGTGCAGGAGCCATTGTACAGTCCAGGGTCCCCCAAGTCATATATGGCACGACAGACCCCAAGGCCGGCTGTGCAGGCACTCTAATGAATCTGCTGCAGGAACCCCGCTTCAACCATCGTACCGAGGTTGTTTCCGGCGTGCTCCAGCACGAGTGCGCTTCTATGCTCACCCAGTTCTTCCGGCGACTTCGGGGTAAGGCTTAACGGTATCTGTACGTTTGTCTCGACTGTTTACTCATATTGCGATAAAAAAGACCCGGCCGTTTCTATACGGCCGGGTCTTTTTGGAAAAGTGTCGGTAATATTGAAAATTAATACGCGCTCATTTGATTCATGGACTCTTCAAACTCTTCCATGGTAATCACATCGTCACCTGCAGGAATTCCAATCTTGAAGGATTGTTCCTCATTGATTTTGCTGTACTGTGTGCTTCCTTTTACAGCAAGCTTAACGACTTCGTCTGTATCCGGATCTGTGAATTCCATATTCATCACAGCATCTTGATAGACAGGGAAATCATCTTTGTTTACAGCGGTATTGATGTTAAATGTGTTGATCTTCAGATATTTCTCAAGGTCAGCCATAGCTTCCTTGAACTCACCCTGATCCACATTGTTTACTTCTTCTTTCGCCATGTCGATATCTTCTTGCGTCAGGCCGAGCATTTCACGATACTCTTCCTTGGCTGCAATATCTACAATCTTAGGAGCGGCTTTATTTACCAGGATGTCCAGCGCGTCCTTTACGTTCTCATTGGTTATATAGAACTGTACGACCTGCTTAGCGTCTACACCTTCTGGAAGGTTAGCATCCTTTGTTTCGATCTGCTTGAAGTACTTCTCTTGATCGTACTCGCTCATCAGAGCGTTCAAAACTTCAGTAGCAAACTTCTGGCTTTTCTCAGCGTCCATCATTTCTGGATTGAATTCTTCACCAGCTTCAGCAGCCAGTTCTTTCAGATCCAGTTCTACGTACTTGCCTACAACGTTCTCAGGAAAAGGGAAAAATGCGATATTAGGCACTTTTACGTATAGTTTTTCAGCAGTCATCACCATGTCGATGTTAAAGGACATCGCCATGTCGCCCTTCAGGTTAATCCCCATCTGCATTTCCGTTTGCTGTGGTTCAGCCTGGTGAATACCTGTCAGCGTAAGTTCCGCGTTCTTCATCATCGTCACGGCTTGGTTTACGGATGGATCATCACCAGCCATGCTCACTTGCAGATCTTCAATGACAAAGCTGCTCTTCATCTCGTATGACTCCATCGTCATCGCTTTCTGTGCAGCATTCGTCATCGCTGTTTTTGGCTCTTCCTTCTTCGCAGCACATCCTGAAAGCACTACTGTCAGCACTAACATAATTGACAGCATAATCGTTCCGAACTTTTTGTTCATTATGTTTTCTCTCCCCTCAAAATCGAAAATCAATGTACCCAAAAATAACCGACCTTCTCATCATAAACCATTTCGTGAAATTGAGAAACACTTAATACCATTTTCGCAAAAAATATTTCCATACCTTTCCTTTCACAGAAACATTTCCAAGAAGGTTAACAGCAGCGTGCCCGGGTCAGGCTCACTTCATGTTATATACGAGACAGCTCCTTAATAAGTTTCATCTTTATGCAAATTTTATGAAAAAAAATTGATCTATGTACAATGATTCCGCTTCGTTTCAATGAAAAAAGCTCCCGCCAATGCGGAAGCTCTCATAAAAACCTGGAAATAATTGAAGAAACCAGCTAGGAGCCTTCTGGGTTAAAGTTGCCGGACTGCTTCGCGATTTTGGCACGGTGCGAACCTGTCATCGGCTCCTGATTGCCACCGGCTCCGTTGTTCTTACGTCTTCTTTGGGGCGCTTGCGCTTCCGGTACCGGAACGGATTTGGGCTTGCTCATGCGTATATTCCTCCCTTATCAAATCAAGACTACTGGTGCGTAATCTGCTGAAGCGCTTGAGCGCATTCATGGATATGACGGGTGTAGTCACCGGCCATCCCCTGGACGTTCTCGTTCCGCTCATCAATTACGGCACCTGCGCGCTCTACATCGACCAGCTTGACTTCCACCTCACGGGAATCGACATAGCGGCATTCGAAATCAAACGAATACTCCTGTCTTCCTGCCGATGCAATATGGATGCGCAGGGCTTGAGGATTCGCCATATCCGCTGCCACCTCTGCATGGTCTCCAGGCTTTAGAATGGTTGGAAGACGCTCCTGCCAGGCATTCACCAGATCATTCTGATTGACATTCAGCTCTGAATTCATTTTCTACACCTCCCCTTGTCTATAAAGTGCGGAGTCTCTGCAGCTTTTATACTTTGCAAAATATACAAAAAAACGCTCCCCGTCAGGGAGCGTTCGCATTGGTTATGTATGGCGGAGAGGATGGGATTCGAACCCATGTGGAGTTGCCCCCTAACGGTTTTCAAGACCGCCCCGTTATGACCGCTTCGGTACCTCTCCAAAAGCACAATAATTAATCACGTGCAATAATTATTGTACCATAATAACAAACAATAAAGCAACTACTTCTTGTCAATGACGCTGACATCCCTCATATAAGGTCTCAATACCTCTGGAACAATCACCGTACCATCTTCCTGCTGATAGTTCTCCAGAATCGCTGCAACAGTTCTGCCTACTGCAAGTCCTGATCCATTGAGCGTGTGCACGAATTCCGGCTTGGCCTTTGCTTCCGGACGGTAGCGAATGTTGGCACGGCGTGCCTGAAAATCGCCAATGTTGGAGCAGGAAGAAATTTCACGATACATTCCGCTTTCCGGCAGCCAGACCTCCAGATCGTAAGTTTTCATCGAACCAAAGCCCATATCTCCTGTGCACAAAGTCATCACACGGTATGGTAAATTCAGCAGCTGCAGCACCCGTTCGGCATCTGCGGTCATGCTTTCCAGTTCTTCGAAGGAAGCATCAGGGTGAACTACCTTGACCATTTCGACCTTATTAAACTGATGCTGACGAATGAGACCTCGGGTATCACGACCCGCTGCACCTGCCTCAGAACGGAAACAAGAGCTGTATGCAACATATCGTTTCGGCAGTTGATCACCATTTAAAATCTCGTCCCGATGGTAATTGGTCACAGGAACTTCGGCGGTTGGAATCAAATAATACTCCGAATCGCTAATTTTAAAGAGGTCCTCTTCAAACTTAGGGAGCTGTCCAGTACCATAGAGACTGTCCCGGTTGACAATATAAGGGGGCAGCATCTCTTCGTAACCGTGATCACTGTGCAGATCCATCATAAAATTGATCAGAGCCCGTTCCAGTCTTGCTCCCAGGCCTTTGTAGAAGGTAAAACGGGATCCCGTTACTTTTGCTCCGGCTTCAAAATCCAGAATACCAAGTCCCTGGGCAATATCCCAATGTGCCTTCGGTTCAAAATCAAAGTCTTTAGGTTCCGACCAGCGGCGAAGCTCGACATTATCCTCTTCCGAAGCGCCTACCGGCACACTTTCATGAGGAATGTTCGGGATGGCAAGCGTCAAATCAGAGATTTGCGACTCTACCACTCGTACTTCCTCATCCAGACTCTTGATCCGATCGGACACTTCACGCATTTCCAGAATTAAATCGTCTGCGTTCTCGCGGTTTTTCTTTAATTTCGCCACTTCGCCCGACACGGTATTGCGGCGGTTTTTCAAGGTTTCGCTTTCTTGCAGCAGCTCTCTGCGGCGTGTATCCAGCTGCGGGAACTCAGCGATCAAATCAAGTGACTTCCCCCGCTGCTTCAAGGCTTCTTCTACACGTGCAAAATCACTGCGTAATATTTTTACGTCTAACACAGGTAACCCTCCTAAGTAAAACATCCTCACAACGTCATTCTACTTATTTTATTGAATAATCATTAAAAAAACAAACTTGACCCTTAAAAGAGTCAAGCATGTTTCTGTTTACCACCATTTATAATTGTACAGCTGCCTTAGCTTCCTTGATCATGTCGGCAAAATACTGATGCAGCCGATAATCATCCGTCAATTCCGGATGGTAGGAAGCCGCTAACAGATGTCCTTGACGGGCTGTGACAATCTCGTCTTTATAGGTTGAGAGGACCTCTACCTCTTCACCGACCGTAAGAATTAATGGAGCGCGGATAAATACGGCCCGAACCGTCTCCTCAATACCTTTGACAGGCAAATCTGTTTCGAAGCTCTCACGCTGTCTGCCAAACGCATTACGAGCAACCTGAATGTCCATCAATCCCAGATGAGACTCTTCTCCACCTGCAATCTGTTTAGCAAGTACAATGAGACCTGCACATGTGCCGAAAACCGGTTTGCCCTGCTCTGAAAAGGAGCGGATCGGCTCCAGGAAATTGTACTTTCTCATCAGCTTGCCGATGGTTGTGCTTTCACCACCGGGAATAATGAGGCCATCAATATCCGAGAGCTGTTCCACCTTCTTGATCGGTACACCTTCTGCTCCGGTCTGGTTGATGCTGCGGATATGCTCGGCCACAGCGCCCTGAAGTGCCAATACTCCGATTTTCATAAGAGATGTCCTTCTCTCTTACCAGCCGCGATCCGACATGCGCTCGGATGGACTCAGCTTGGAGATTTCGATGCCCTTCATCGGTGTGCCCAGGTTCTTAGACACTTCGGCAATCAATTTATAATCATCATAGTGCGTTGTCGCTTCCACGATCGCGCGTGCAAACTTCTCCGGGTTGTCCGATTTAAAAATACCGGAACCCACGAATACGCCATCCGCACCCAGATGCATCATCAGCGCTGCATCTGCAGGAGTTGCGATACCGCCTGCAGCAAAGTTAACGACAGGAAGCTTGCCGTTCTCCTGAACACCTTTCAGCAGGTCGTAAGAAACGCCCAGGTTTTTAGCTTCTGCGTACAGCTCATCTTTGGAAAGGCTTTGCACTTTACGGATCTGGCTGTTAATCAGACGCATATGACGTACTGCTTCTACGATATTGCCTGTTCCCGGCTCACCTTTGGTACGAAGCATGGAAGCCCCTTCTCCAATACGACGGAGCGCTTCACCCAGATCTTTAGCACCGCATACGAACGGTACCGTGAAATCCCACTTGTCGATATGGAATACTTCATCAGCCGGTGTAAGCACTTCACTCTCATCCAGATAATCCACACCCAGTGACTCCAGCACTTTGGCTTCAACGTAATGACCGATACGAGCTTTCGCCATAACCGGAATGGAAACCACCTTCATGACTTCCTCAACGATCGTTGGATCTGCCATGCGGGCTACTCCCCCAGCTGCCCGGATGTCGGAAGGTACGCGTTCCAGCGCCATAACAGCCGTTGCTCCAGATGCTTCGGCGATTTTAGCTTGTTCTGCGTTCATAACGTCCATGATGACGCCGCCTTTTTGCATTTCTGCCATACCTCTTTTAACTCTAGATGTTCCTGTTTCCATGTCCCTTTGCCTCCCGAAAATATGTTAATTCGTAAGAAATTTACGTATGATCTAACTTCAAATTTTACTCCACGTGCAGCAAATATACAACCCATTTACTCGGGATTTATCAAGGTTTAGAAAAGATTCTTAATGGAATCAAACAAATCGGCAAAAAACTGCTGAATCGCACGCATAAACAGCTTAAACCAGCCCGCTTTTTCCGTTTCTTCGGCGGTAATCAGGTCTACTGTTGCTTTTTGAACATTCTTTACACCATCAATGTGATAACTGTAAGTTACCGTACCGACTTTGGTTCCTTTTTTCACGGGTGCGGTAATGGATGCTTGATCCAGTTTGGCTTCTACCGTAAAGCTTTTTCCTTCAGAGCCTTTAGGAACCATAAACGAAACCGGTTTATTGGTTGCAAGCTTCACCGATTTTTCCTTGCCCTTGGTAACCGGAGCCGTCTCAAAACCTTCCACAGTTGAACCGGTATCAACCACCTGTTTGGTTTCAAAATTGTTAAATCCATAATCCAGCACTTTACGTGTTTCCGTGAAACGTGAAGCTTTGGTTTCTGCGCCCATGACTACACTGATAAGCCTCATCCCGTCACGCTCGGCTGTACCGGCGAATGTGTTAAGCGCTTCTTCCGTAAATCCGGTCTTCATCCCGTCCAATCCTTCATAGGCAAAAGAACGGAAATTAGGCACGTCTTTATTGGCCTCCAGCATCCAGTTCAAGTTGATAATGGGATCGCGGTCACGTTCGCGGAATTTATAAGATTGAATCGTTGTATATTTGGAGAAATCCGGATGCTCCTGTACGATGAATTTCACCAGCTTGGCCGTATCCATCGCTGACATGACGGTTTCATCGGTTCCTTCCGGACGGAATTTTTCAGGCATATCCGCTATACTCAAACCAGTAGCATTAACAAAATGTGCGGTTTCCATCCCCATTTTTTTAGCGTAGTCATTCATCATTTTCACAAATTCCTGCTCAGAGCCGGCGATATACTCTGCCAGTGCCACAGCCGCATCATTGGCTGAACCCACTGCCATGGCGATATAAAGCTCCTCTACAGTATGCTGATCACCTTGCGCCAGAAATATCCGGGACCCCTGATTCTTGGAGGCATTTTCCTGCACCGTAACCACGGTATCCCAAGTCAGATTACCTTGTTTAATTTCATGCTGCACGATGTATTCTGTCATCATCTTGGTCATGCTTGCCGGCGGCAGCGCATTATCAGAGTTCATAGACAGCAAAACCTGGCCAGTTGTCGGCTCCATCAAAACGGCGGATCTCACCTGGAGACCTAAGGACTCCACACCTGGCACCTTGTCCAGCTTGTCCGGTTTCGGCGTTTCGGCCGCAGGCTTTTCTGTTTCCGATGAAGTTGTTGCTGCTGCTGGTTCTGCCAGCGCCGCTGCCGCAGGCAGGGCAGAAAAACATAATATATTCATCAGCATCACCGATGCTAGTGTTCTTTGTACAATAGGACGTTTATTTTTACGTTTAGGCTTGTCTTTCATCTCGTTCAACTGAAATACTCCTCTCTAACTCGTTTGCTCGTTCTATTCTATCACAAAAAAAGACAAGCCGGATAGATTTCATCCAGCTTGTCCTTTTGTGTTCATATTCTATTAAACAATAACCGTATGGTCTCTTATAATGAATAGTTAGGTGCTTCCTTGGTAATCTGAATATCATGCGGATGGCTCTCCCGCAGTCCTGCACCCGTGATGCGGATAAACTGGGTATCATTCCGAAGCTGATCCAAATTCTCAGCCCCGCAGTACCCCATACCTGAACGCAAACCACCAATCAATTGATGAATGGTATCGGCAAGCGGTCCTTTATAGGCTACACGGCCTTCGATACCTTCAGGAACCAGCTTTTTATCATCATCCTGGAAATAACGATCTTTACTGCCCTGCTTCATGGCTGACATGGATCCCATACCACGGTATGCCTTAAACCGGCGTCCTTGATAGATTTCGGATTCCCCTGGGCTTTCCTCCGTACCAGCAAACATACTTCCCAGCATAACCGCACTGGCTCCTGCAGCTATAGCTTTAGTAATCTCGCCAGAGTACTTGATACCGCCATCAGCGATGATGGGTACATTATATTCACGTGCAACGCTGGCACAATCATAAACTGCAGTTACCTGAGGCACACCGATACCTGCGATTACACGGGTTGTACAAATCGAGCCAGGTCCAATGCCGACTTTAACGACCGACGCACCAGCTTCAATCAGATCACGTGTAGCTTCACCTGTTGCCACGTTACCTGCAATAATGGTCAGATCCGGATATAGCTTGCGCAGCTTGCTTACAGCTTCAATAATATTAATGTGATGACCGTGGGCGGAGTCAACGGTAATGACATCTACTCCCGCTTTAACGAGTGCTTCAGCTCGATCAAACGTGTCTTTGGAAATACCGATGGCTGCCCCAACCAGCAGACGACCTTGTGGATCTTTGGCTGCATTAGGGAACTGGATCGCCTTCTCGATATCCTTGATCGTGATCAAACCTTTGAGAACATTGTGATCATCCACGAGAGGAAGTTTCTCAATTTTATGTTTCTGCAGGATCGATTCCGCATCATTCAATGTAGTTCCTACCGGAGCCGTGACCAGATTCTCACTGGTCATGACATCACTGATCGGGATAGAGTAGTCATGAACAAAACGCAAATCCCGGTTAGTCAGGATTCCGATCAGCTTATTCTCCTCATCAACAATGGGAACCCCGGAAATACGGAATTTGGACATCACCGACTCCGCATCCGAAACCAGATGGTGGGCCTTCAGTGAAAAAGGATTTGTAATTACGCCGCTCTCGGAACGTTTCACACGGTCTACTTCTTCTGCTTGCTGATCCACACTCATATTCTTATGAATAATGCCAATTCCGCCTTCTCTGGCAATGGCAATCGCCAATGGTGCTTCGGTAACGGTATCCATACCTGCACTAATCAGTGGAATGTTCAAAGTCACCGTATCGCTCAGTTTCGTGGATACATCCACTTCCTTCGGCAGGACAGCCGACTTTCTGGGAACCAACAATACATCGTCAAATGTAAAGCCCTCTTTACTGAATTTATCTTCCCACACTCGGGTTATTCCTCCTTTTGTCGTCTACCTGCGGACTTCATATTCTATCCGAGTCCTTCTGGACGTCATTTTCATGAATTTTGCAAAAATATATTATTGCCATCTTAGCAAAGGGTATATAGGCTGTCAAGGCATGAAACTTTCCTTTTTCAAGGGTGCATTTGAGCGCGCTTTCAAAGTAATCATAGAGAGATGGTTGTCCTTCATGAGTGGACACATGTTGTTTTGGTAGAGTTATTTTCTTAATAATATAAAAAAACGATGATGGATAATCCATCATCGTTTTTTTCGGTTGTTCGCTTGGCGGCGTCCTACTCTCCCGGGACCCTTCGGTCCAAGTACCATCGGCGCTGGAAGGCTTAACGGTCGTGTTCGGGATGGGTA
>NZ_JABBPN010000024.1 GCF_012933385.1 Paenibacillus lemnae | reverse complement strand
CCACGGCTTCATCCTCATCTGGCGAACCGAGGGACGTATGTCCCGAAGCGAAAATGTAATGTTATGCGTTGTTACTGCCTTCTTTGAGCTACTTAAACTTCCTTCATCGATTCACTACTCAAACCATGCTCTTCATCCGCGCCGCGAGCATCTTCGAATCCACTTCATAACCATGCTCTTTAACCGCGCCGCGAGCATCTCCGAGTTCACTTCGTAACCATGCCCTTTAACCGCGCCGCGAGCATCTCCGAGTTCACTTCGTAACCATGCTCTTCATCCGCGCCGCGAACATCTTCGAGTTCACTTCGTAACCATGCTCTTCATCCGCGCCGCGAACATCTCCGAATTCACTTCAAAACCATGCTCTTTATCCGCGCCGCGAACATCTTCGAATTCACTTCGTAAAAATGCTCTTTAACCGCGCCGCGAGCATCTTCGAATCCACTTCATAACCATGCTCTTTAACCGCGCCGCGAGCATCTCCGAGTTCACTTCATAACCATGCTCTTTAACCGCGCCGCGAGCATCTCCGAGTTCACTTCGTAACCATGCCCTTTATCCGCGCCGCGAACATCTTCGAATTCACTTCGTAAAAATGCTCTTTAACCGCGCCGCGAACATCTTCGAATTCACTTCGTATGTAGTATTATATCGGTATTTGACTTAATAGGATTGAGAAAGTTCATCATTGCCCTGCAGTAATTACGCATAACGTTCTCGCATTTACGAACCCGAAAGGCTTAAGGCGCGAATGCGCCGGGTGGCTCCGCCACTTAGCCTTGCAGGGTTGTTCGCCTGAATCCACCCGCGGCTTTACCTCTTCTGGCGAACCGAGGGACGCATGTCCTGAAGCGAAAATGTAATGTTATGTGATGTCTCTCCTACTTCTTCGCAAATCGCTTTTATCTTTATGTATCCCAGGCTGCTGGCTATGTCTCATTCCTTGAAGGAATCCTTACCAGACGTCGCTGCCCCTCAACCCTTATTTAACCCTTCCTTGCTGGAGAGATTTCACATAACGTTTCTGCATTTACGAACCCGAAAGGCTTAAGGCGCGAAAGCGCCGGGTGGCTTCGCCACTTAGCCTTGCAGGGTTGTTCGCCTGAATATACCCACGGCTTAACCTCATCTGGCGAACCAAGGGACGCATGTCCCGCAGCGAAAATGTATTGTTATGCGTTGTTACTGCCTTCTTTGAGCTACTATACTTCCTTCATCGATTCACTTCATAACCATGTCTTTACACCGCGCTGCGATCATCCTTGAATTCACTTCGAAACCATGCTCTTTACCGCGCCGCGAACATCTCCGAATTCACTTCAAAACCATGCTCTTTATCCGCGCCGCGAACATCTTCGAATTCACTTCGAAACCATGCTCTTTACCGTGCCGCGAACATCTCCGAATTCACTTCAAATCCGTGCTCTTTATCCGCGCCGCGAACATCTCCGAATTCACTTCAAAACCGTGCTCTTTATGCGCGCCGCGAACATCTTCGAGTTCACTTCGTGTATAGTATTATATCGGTATTTGACTTAATAGGATTGAGAAAGTTCATCATTGCCCTGCAGTAATTACGCATAACGTTCTCGCATTTACGAACCCGAAAGGCTTAAGGCGCGAATGCGCCGGGTGGCTTCGCCACTTAGCCTTGCAGGGTTGTTCGCCTGAATATCCTCACGGCTTTACCTCGTCTGGCGAACCAAGGGACGTATGTCCCGAAGCGAAAATGTAATGTTATAAGATGTCGGCGCTTCTTCGAATTGCTTACAAATCCGGCTCGATGGGTTTCCATCCGATTTTTTGACTCCATGAATTAGCCTTCTTTATAATATCCCAAACGATTTCAGTCTTGGCTTCTACATATTGTTCTCTTTGGTCTCTATACCGGTTTGCTAATTCATATTTCTTCCTAGCATATTGATCTCTATCTTCTTCTTGAGTTCTTAAATAATCTCGAAATAATAAATTGAATTGTTCCGACCAGCTACCTGCTTGCCTTACATGAATATGGGTTCTTCTTGTCCCTGGTGCTTCTCTGAAATATCTCTTCGTCAAATCATCATTATCTGAACGATAATGATATCCTAAAGATGCAAGTCCCGATATCAATGTCTCTATTTTGTTTAAATCTCTTACAGATATCTGAATATCAATAATGGGCTTAGCTGCTAAACCCGCTACTGCCGTCGATCCAATATGATCAATTCTATATGCATCAGAGCCAATTTTCGTTATGATTTGGGCTCTTAATTCGTTATAGAGACTTGGCCAAATGTCGCTGTACGGTTAATAATCACTGGATCCTTCATCGAGATCACCAACTTTAATGATTTTGTAACGCTCTTCGCCGATTTCTTATAACGTTCGTGCATTCACGAACCCTCACTGCCTTAAGTGACCAAAGGGAACGGCCGCGACGCGGTTAGGCAGTGCAGGGTTGTCCGGCTGAGTAATCTTCCCTGCTACTGAATCCACTTCTTCGAAACCTCTTCTTCCAGCTTCGGCCGGACCCAGGAGCGATAGCGACGCAGCGTGAATGTTGTGTTATCTGCTGTTCCTGCCTTCTTCGACTATTCTCCAAAAAGTTAACTAAAAGTCTTTAAGATCTTTTCATCCTTAATCTCTTTAGACGATCTCTTCAAAATGTTCCACTGTCGGAAATGGATCATAGAAATGATGTAATAAGTGTTTCCATTCTTGGTATTCCTCTGATCCCCGAAATCCTAGCGTGTGATCCTCAAGGGTTTCCCATCGCACTAATAAAATGTATTTGTTTCTATCCTCCATGCACTTCTGTAATTCATGATTTATATAGCCTTTCATTTTGGAGATGATTTGAGATGCCTTTTTAAAATTGATTTCAAAATCGTTTGTCATTCCAGCTTTCACTTGTAAAATTGCTACTTCAAGTATCATAGTCATTCCCTCTTTTTATTTTAGTTTTCATGCTCGAAGGGGCTTACAGAACTGCTCGCTGAAAGTATGGGTTTGCGTGTCGCGACTCGAAGGGGCTCACACTTGCCCTCGTTGTTGATTGCGACTAATTTGTAATGGATTTTAGGTTGTGAAGGATACAGTCTTTCAATGATTTTTAATCGCTTTGCAGGAATTGCAGATAACGTCTTATTCACGTACTTCGTGAACATCTCCATTTTACGCTATTATCTGCACTTGGTAAATAACTACAATTTCGCAGATTCTACCGTTCAAGTTGTATTTCCGAACTTCTTAAACCGTCTTTCGCATTCACGAACCCGAGAACCTTAAGGCACGAAGTGCCGGGTACGCTTGCGCAGTTAGGTTCGCAGGATTGTCCGTCTGACTCCGCTCCCCCTAATTTCATCCGGCGGACCAAGGGCCATCAGGACCAATGCGTGAGTAAGTTGTTATGTACTGTTCTACGCTTCTTCGAGTTTTCATCCACTATTCGTACTTCTCTTCTATTCTCCACGGAATGCTACTACTGAATTCCAATTGTAATATCGGTATCGGAAAATCTTCCGGTACACATGCAATATTATCGCTACCAAAAGCAAACTCGTAATTATCGATCTTGATTAAATTCATATGGTTCCATTTATCTGTTATTTTTGTTGGTCCAATTTTTATAACACCGACAATATGATAGAACCCCATATAATGCACTTCGCCATTATCATTTAGGCCAATATTCATAAACTCTCCTTCTTTTCTAGGATCAATTCTGAATCGATGGAAAAAGTGCATTAATTCTGAGCTCATGTACTCACAATTAACTCGATAATTATTGCATGCATTACAACTACAATCATCTTTGATATCATGCTCTGTGTAATACTGACCTGTCTTATGGAGATCGAGTTCAATAATCCAATCATTAAACTGAATTTCTTTTAACTTCAATGATTATCCCCTCACTTATTAAGTTTGCCGAACTTCGCGAACCAACCGCTTTCACCCACTCCCTCACAGACCACCTCATCCCCTCCTCAATCTAAACAAAAACCGCAGCAGCCCAGGCACAACAAAAAAGATACACAACGTGCGAAACAGCTGATAACTGGTGACCATGGACAGGTCGCCGTGCACTTCTTTTGCAATAATAGCCATTTGGTCCATGCCGCCTGGTGCAAGGCTGAGCATGGCGGTGGTCTCGGATATGGGATGCAGTCAGGTCAACAGCCAGCTGAGACCGAACGTGCTTAAGATGAGCAGTACTCCGCTGGCGACAGCCAGCAGCGAGATTTTTGTTTTATTCTTCAGGTTCTCAGGTTTAAGCAGCAGCCCGATATAGCCGCCCATCATCAACTGGGACATGTTCAGCAGGAGGGGTGGCAGCACTGGACCTGGAAACACGGTAAGATTCAAGGCAATGGTTCCAATCATCGGACCAAGAAGGTAAGCGGTGGGAAACTTGATTTTATCTCCTGCATAGGCCAGGATCGTACATACGACTGCAAAAATCAATAGATTCGGAAACAGCGCCACATCTCCAGCAGCCGATACGGCAGCCTCCACTCCAGAACCTTCATAACCGCCACTTGAAAATAGAGGGCTGAAGATCAGAAACGGCACACAGAAGATAATCATCATCAATCGCGATACCTGCAGATACGTTACTACTGTCAGATCGGTACCCTTTACCTCTTCAGCCAGGGTGATCATCTGACTTAATCCTCCGGGGATGCTTCCCATCAACGCCGTAGAGAATGGGAGCTTTGCAAGTACAGATAATCCGTAGGCTATCAAGCCGGAGCAAATCAGCAGCAGGGCCGTAAAGATCAGCATACTGGGGAGCTGTCTTCCAATCTGCTGAAATGTGGAAGCGGTAAAAGACAATCCCATCGCATACCCGATAATGATCATCCCGGTATTCCGGAAGGACTTCGGCCAGAATAGGGAAATGCTTGTCACCCATTTTGAGCCGATAAGCACAAAAATCATGGAACCCAGCAGCCACGGTATAGGCGTGTTCAGCAGGCTGAATACAAACCCGCCGAGCACGGCAAGGATACAGGTTACGATCCATTGAACCCATTTGTTATGTTTATATAGTTTCACATTCATCACATCTTTTCATTTCTCTAGTTAGTCTGGGCTATGATTTGTCCTGTCTATAAGCATACCATAATCTACATATCAAAATATTTCATAGAGTAAGCCCACCATTCCTCCCTTTCAACACACAATACAGAAAAAAGACAGACCGCACTTTCGCGGGCTGCCTCTGTCATTCCTATTTTTAAAGTACTTTATCCAAAAAGCTGATCGTACGCTCATGCTGCGGGCTGCCGAAGACCTGCTCCGGCGGACCTTCTTCGACGATGTACCCACCATCCATGAATATGACCCGATCAGCCACCTCACGAGCAAAGCCCATCTCATGGGTCACGATCATCATCGTCATGCCCTCTCTAGCCAAGTCGTTCATGACACCCAGCACTTCTCCGACCATTTCGGGATCCAGTGCCGAAGTCGGCTCATCGAAGAGCATGATGTCCGGGTTCATGGCGAGCGCACGCGCAATCGCTACACGCTGCTTCTGACCCCCGGAGAGCTGGCTTGGATAGGCATTTGCCTTATCCGAAAGCCCGACTCGATCCAATAGAGCCAGCGCATTTTCACGCGCTTCTTTCTCGGACTGCTTTCCAAGCTCCATCGGTGCGAACATGATGTTCTTCAACACATTGAAATGTGGGAACAGGTTGAAATGCTGAAATACCATGCCGATATTTTCACGCACTTTGTTAATGTCGGTCTTGGGATCATTAATGTTGTATTCATCGACAATGACTTTCCCGCCCGTAATATCATCTAGTCGGTTGATGCAGCGGAGGAATGTACTTTTACCGGAACCGGATGGTCCGATAACACATACAACCTCTCCTTCATTCACACTCACATCTATGCCTTTGAGTACTTCGTTTTTGCCGAAACTTTTCTTAAGTCCTTCAACGATGATTTTACCCATTGTGACCCACCTTTCTCTCCAGACGGTTCGCAATTCTCGTCAGTACCGTAATGACAACCAGATACATGATCGCTACCACCAGCCAGATGTCAAAAGACGAGAACGTCCTGGCAATGATGATTTTACCAGACTGCGTCAGCTCCACGAGACCGATAACGGACAGAATCGATGTATCCTTCAGCGTAATGACAAACTGGTTGATAAACGATGGAACCATCACTTTCACTGCTTGTGGAATGATAATCTTGAGCATCGCTTTCCGGTACGGAATACCCAGGGAACGAGCCGCTTCCATTTGTCCCCGATCGATGGACTGAATACCACCGCGGATAATTTCGGTCACATAAGCAGCTGCATTCAGCGTCAGTGTAAGCACCGCAGCCAGGAACAGCGGCATCGTAAAGCCGAAGGCTTGCGGAATCCCGAAATAGATGAAGAAGGCGAGTACAATCAAAGGTATCCCCCGGAATACATCGACAAATACGGTAGCAATACCGCGCAGCCATGGATTCCGTCCGACCTTCATAAAGCCGAAAATTAATCCGACAATAAAAGCAAAGATCAAGGAGATCAATGTATAAAATAAGGTGTTACCCAAACCTTTCAATAGAGATGGAAGAGAGACTTTGACTAACTCCCAGCGAGATAGGCTTGCTGATGTTTCCGCATTTTCACCCAGATATTTCGCTTTAATCTCTTCATATTGGCCGCTGGCCCGGAGGTTCGTCAAGCCGTCATTGAACATCTTCAGCAGTTCCTGATTCTGGCCCTTTCGGACAGCAAAGCCGTAAGATGCACCAGGTTCAGGATCTGTGACAACTTTCAATCCGTTATTCTGCTCTGTACCATATTTCAGAACGGCAAAATCATCGAAGCAGGCAGCCGAGTTACCAGTCACCACATCCTGATACATTTGCGCGGAATCATCAAAAGGTACGACGGTATAGCCGTATTTGGCAGCATTAGCTTCTGCGAAGCTGTAGCCTTCAGTTCCTGTCTTGACAGCAACTTTCTTCCCTTTTAAGTCCTCATAGCTCTTGATGTCATCGTTATCGTTACGGATCCCCATAACAACACCAGATTCAAAGTAACCTTCTGAAAAATCAAATTTCTGTTTGCGTTCATCGGTAATACTCATGCCGGCGATGACACCGTCAACCTGGTTGGCTTCCAGTGCCTGAACCGCTGCATTAAAGCCCATAGGCTTGATTTCATACTGGAATCCCTGATCTTCAGCAATCGCTTTGATCAAATCCATATCAATCCCGACAAATTCACCGTTTACATCCTCAAATTCGAATGGAGCAAACGTTACATCTGTCCCGATTTGATACACTTTGCCACCAGCTGGTGCAGCCGATGCGTAATTCTGGGTGTTTGGCAGACTGGTTGTTCCCAGCAGCAGAACACACATAAACACTAACAATCCCCTAAGTAATTTCATCGTAGACCTCCTCTATGTAGTATGTAAGAAACGTATTTAATTAGTTACCCATAACACACCAAAATCTAACATTCATCTGTCGTGATCATCCATTTGAGCCCTTATATAGGATTGACCATTTTGTCTTCAGGAATCCATATTAATGTACCACAATAGAAGAAATGTATTAAGGAACAAAATTTGGTTCTGCCATTACACAAAAAAAACCGCTGAAGCACATTCAGCGGAATGAGAAATTTCCTATTATTTTCGCATAAACAATCGGCGTATTCGCTCCGCAAACTCCGGGAGATTCATATTGGCAGGGTCCAGCCTGTAATATCCGTTCTTCACAGCCTCCAATACCCACAGCGGCAGCTTCTTTCCTTCGATCAACGGATAGACATGATCATACGCCCACATCAGATGCTCCCATCTCTGATCATTGCCTTCCTGGATATACTCCGATACATCCAGGACTTTCCCACGCCCGTCTTGCAGCAGCACGTTTTTTAAGTGGATGTCCCTAGGGTTTAAGCCCTGTTCACGGACATAAGAGCGGGCTTCTTCCACATCTTGGGTGACTTGGCGCGGAATCGAAATACCATACAGCAGACAATCATAGAGATTCATTCCGCTTTCGTGACTGATCACAACATAGCGTTCTCCATGTCCGTAATACACGGGAAAGAAAGGACTGCCTTTCAAAGCCTGGTACACTGTTACTTCTGCCTGGATTTTAGGAATTGCCTCGGTCGCATACAGTTTATACGCATAAAGTGGAAACGGATCATATAAAAATACAGCAGCATCTGTTCCGATACCAATGCACTGCAGGTCTTCCGCCTCTCCTTCAATCAGTACGGGATCATTGGTCCCCTGCTTAATAATTTGAATCGCAGACAATGCTTGTTCCGCCTGCTTCCACTCCTCATTTCTCATTCATTGACCTCTATGAACTTTCCTACATCTTCAGAGCGGATGTCCACGCGCTGTCCGGATGCGTCCATTAAATAAATATAGTCAGGCTCCTTCTGAACACTTTTTCCTCCGATAAGTAATGAATATTCTTTTTCGAGATCGTATTGACGTATATACAAACCTGAGCCCATCTCTTGGTAGGTGAACTGCTGAAAATCATCCCACGAGAGCGTCTTGCCAGCTTCCGATAATTCTGCAACCTTTTCTAACGTAAGTCCTTGAGAATCAGAGGATTCCTGCGTCTTCTGACATCCTGTTGTGAGAAGCAGTACGGTTAAGCACAGTAACATCATTTTTTTCATAAACGATTTCCTCCAAAAACTTGCTTAAAGTAGAGATGAATCCAAAAAACCGCGGAAAACCCGCGGCTTTTTGAATTTCACTTCCATCACCTAGTATCATCTTAGAACATTTATTGTCTTGCTGCCACAGGTTCAGGTCCTTCCAGCTCATCCTGAATGTCTCCAACAATCTCTTCAAGAATATCTTCCATGGTGACCATACCAATGGTTGCTCCTTTAGAATCGGTAACAGCCGCCATATGAATCCGGTTCTGCTGCATCTTGATCAGAATATCCTGGATCAAAGCTCCCTCCGGATAACGCGGCATTTCATGAATAAAATCATCCATTTTATACGTTCGGCCTGCTGCGAGATGCGTCAGGATTTCTTTGGTGTTGATCACACCGAGGTAGTGTCCGCCTTTCCCCGTCTGTTCGATCGGGTAACGAGTGTACACATAATCCTCTAACGCTTCGATCAGATCATTCATAGAAGTGTTCTTCTCAAATGTTGTAATCCGTGAACGCGGGATCATAATATCTTTGAGTGTCCGCTCATCAAAAGCAAAAATGTTTTTCAGGTAATCCAGCTCGGTCTGATTGATTTCGCCGCCTTCATAGCTCTGGGTCACAATCAGCTTGATCTCCTCTTCAGAGTGAGCGGAGTCGTGGCCGGCCGGTTTCACACCGAACATCTTTAACAAAAGACGGGCAGAACCATTCAGCGCATAAATGAAAGGATACATCAGTTTACCAAACCAATACAGCGGTGGTGCCAGCAGCAGTGTCATGCGCTCAGCAAATTGAATGGCCAGCGTCTTGGGTGCCAATTCACCAATAACGACATGAAGGAATGTAATGATCGACAGCGCAATGGCATAGGAAAGTACGGTTGAAAGTGCTGCTGAAACCTCAAAACGTTCAAACAGTGGATGTAGCAGCTTCTCCACCGTCGGCTCTCCCAGTGCACCAAGCACCAGAGCTGTAATCGTAATGCCCAGCTGGCAGGCAGACAAGTAGTAATCCAGATCCTGTGTAACTTTCTTGGCCATCAGCGCTTTTTTGCTGCCTTCTGCAATCAACTGATCAATTCGAGTCATACGCACTTTCAGAATGGCAAACTCAGCTCCAACAAAAAAGGCCGTCAGTCCTATAAATACAGCTACTAAAAATAAATTAAGCGCAATAATTCCGTCCAATGATTTCCCTCAATAAAGAGGGATTCACCTCCACATATCATTCAGATTTGATCTTCAATTATTCAGCAGTTCGTTCGGGCAGATCCAGCAGCACCTGCTTGATTTGATAATTATCCGTTTCCGTTACGGTCCATATACAATCAGCATATTCCAGAACGTCTCCATCCTGTACGGCAGTGCCTTTACGGTACTGAATCCATCCGCCAAGCGTGTCCATATTCCCATCTTCTTCAAATTGAATCCCGAACTGCTTCTCCAGATCTTCTAGAAGAACTCGGCCGTTGATCATATATTGCTGCTCCGACACGGGCTGGATATCTTCCACTTCATCTTCATCAAATTCATCCCGGATTTCTCCGACGATCTCTTCCAGGATATCCTCCATGGTCAAGATCCCGGAGGTACCGCCATATTCATCAATGACCAGTGCCATATGAACATGATTCTGCTGCATTTTCAGCAGGGCATCCTGGATGCGCGTAAACTCCGTTACGGTAGGTAGATCATGGATAAAATCATTCAAGCGCGGCTTTTTGCCTCCAACAATAAAGGGAAGCATCTTTTTAACATTCACCAAGCCTGTAATCCGGTCCTTATCCCCTTCTTCGGTCACAGGATATCTGGAGTAATTGTGTTCGTCCAGAATACTTATGATCCCCTGCTCATCCGTATGCTGATCAATCGTTACCAGCTCCGTACGCGGCACCATGATATCCTTGGCTACACGTTCATCGAAGGAAAAGACATTTTCCATGTAAGCGAGCTTGGTTTGTTGAATTTCACCCGCCTGGTAGCTCTGTGTCATAATAATCTTCACTTCATCTTCGGAATACACCTGTTCATGACCTGCAGGCTTTACACCAAACAGGCGGAGCAGGACACGAGAAGCACCGTTTAGTGCCCAGATGAAGGGATACATGATTTTGCCGAACCAATACAATGATGGCGAAAGCATCAGGGTCATCTTCTCAGCGAACTGAATCGCCAGTGTTTTTGGGGCCATCTCGCCGACCACCACATGCAGGAAGGTAACCAGAATAAAGGCAATGGCATAAGAAGCTACAGCTGAATTGCTCTCAGATACATTTAATGCCTCAAAGACAGGAGACATCACTTGCTCAACCGCTGGTTTACCCAGCGCACCGAGTCCAAGTGCTGTGACGGTAATCCCTAACTGACAAGCCGAAAGATAATAATCCAGATCAGTTGTAACCTTTTTGGCCAGAACTGCCTTTTTATTTCCTTCATCAATCAGTTGATCCAGCCTGGAGCCGCGAATCTTAACCACAGCAAATTCAGACGCGACGAAAAAAGCGGTCAGAGCAAGAAGAATGACCAGTATGATTAAGTTGACAATCGTAATAATGTCCAATAATTTCCCTCTTCGAGGGATTCACCTCCGGTGTAATAAATAACATTAATTTAGTGAGTAATTAAACATCCGACGAGGGAGATCGTGATTTGGAACCTTTATATCAGCCAGCTGACATGCATACAGAATCGCCTTCCCAAGTGAACGACCTCCCTTCCATTTAAATTAGAATTAAGTATAACATAATTGCTCTCAAACCATCCAGTTTCACGTTATGGTTAACACAGCCGGGTTCACCTTTACGCTTCTGCTATCCATATTCTGTCCAATTTTAAAACGAAAAAAAAACCGCGATAAACGCGGTTTTCTTAGGATCGCTCACCTTCTGAACACGCTAGTGTTAGACGCTGTGCAGCATGCTGAAGCAAAAGACAGAAGGAACGGTTATGCCCGATCAAAAACGAAGAAACATCATACCTGCTTGTGAGAGGCTCAAACGTAATAAGCACTCGCTTTCTCATAACCTGCTCCAATATCGAAATCAACCGCTCGGCAGCCTCACTCTTATAAAAGGTTACGTAAGCGTAAAGGGAATGGTCGATCGGTTCATCGAGCAGACTGACTCCTGCACAAGAGTGTTCCGTCTTTATCCCCGCTTGCTGCAGCAGGTTCAATGCGTTGTAGAGCTCTTCATCTACATGTACCCCGTTCTGCAGTGGTACAGTCCGTTTGAAATGCCTTCGCAGTTTTGGTCTCTCTACCCATTCGCCAAGCTCCTGTCTGCGACGTATCCACTGCTCCCTCGTATGTGAACTGATTTGGATTTCCTGTTCGTTATCTTGCAGTTCCATGTTAACGAGTTTCGCGATGAAGAGTCATCCGTTTTAAGCGCGGGCTGTACTTACGAAGCTCCATCCGCTCGGGATGATTACGTTTATTCTTGGTTGTTGTATAGTTCCGGTCTCCGGTTTCAGTGCATGCCAAGGTAACAATAACTCTCATGTGTTAGAACCTCCTGTTTATCTAATAGTAATGTTTACGATTAAACAAATTGTAGTTCATATCACGTTTTATGTCAAACATTTTGCTATCTTAATCAAAAAACATCCAGATGGCGATAAATGCGATAATCGAGATTGCATAAATAATGACCAGCTTGATGATATTTGCCTTTGTCTTTTTTTCATATTGCGGATTTGATGTTTTATTTTCTTGAGATACACCGACCAGCAGCGTTGCGATGAAACCAAACACGATTAAAGAAATGACGATCACGTACATCCACATAAAGCGTTCACCCTCCTTTGAAATTCTCTATATACTAATTTCTACATATTACCAGAGTGACATATCAACTATAATGGGTAATTTTATAATGACTACATCGAAGGAGGCCGTTAAACATGAACAATCTATCAGGCAAAATTGCCATTGTTACCGGAGGAGCATCCGGCATTGGCTTGGCAACCGCCAAAGCTTTCGCTGACAAAGGTGCTAAGATCGTACTGGCGGATTACAATGAAGAAGGCGGCCGTGCTGCAGAAAGCCAGCTGAAATCCAGTGGTGCAGACGTCAAATTCATTTTTACCAATGTAGCAGAAGAGACCTCTGTTCAGAAGCTTGTAGCAGACACGGTGTCGGCTTATGGACGTGTTGACATTATGGTAAACAATGCAGGCGTAGGTGTCCTGAAAGATACACACGAACTGACAAGTGAAGAATATCATCGCGTGATATCCATTAACCAGGACGGCATTTTCTACGGTTCGAAGTATGCTGTTCGTGAGATGCTTAAGACTGGCGGAGGATGTATAGTCAATACTGCCTCCATACTCGGCTTTGTCGGCGAAGCCGGAGCTTTTGCATACAATGCAAGCAAAGGCGCTACCAACCTCATGACAAAATCTCTCGCTGTGGAATATGCCAAGAAGAATATCCGGGTGAATTCCGTATGTCCAGGATACATTGAATCTGGCATGGTAAGTAAGGAGGCACTGGGCGATTTTTACGATGGCCTTGTCGCCAAGCATCCTTTAGGCAGACTTGGACAGCCGGAAGAAATCGCACATGCCATTGTCTTCCTGTGTGAAAATGATTTTGTAACAGGAACAACCCTGCTGGTCGATGGCGGTTATACATCCTTGTAATCATCGAACGCTGCCTGCAGGTTATATATCGAGGTCAAACCCGCTTATGCCAGACGGCGATCATGCTGCCTGGCTTTTTCTTGTTCCGATGCAGCACATTAAACTCCTCAGCAAGCCGATATGCTCATGTCAAAACTCTATTTGTACAGCAGCGTTACAGCATCAGATAACCAATCCTGATCCATCTGGAGTTCTGCCAATTCAGCATGTAAAGCCACAGTCTGGCTCTTAAGCACCTCAGGTTGATCTGTACCGTTCAAATATCTTCTCAAGAAATGTAAAAACACATCGACTTTTCTCAGCTGCAGCAGAATTGGTAACGCATTCACTTCATCCTCCCGCAGCTTCAGCACTTCACCGAATCCCCGGCAATAACGCTCAATCAGCTCCTGCTTACCTTCATAACCCAGCAGATCCGATATGGTGACCGCTGGTTCCATGACCCGTATATCCAGTGTACAAAATTCGAAATCGAGCACGGCTGTAACGATATCCGGATGCTGTGAATCCACCAGGATATTCGAAGGATTGAGATCACCATGCACCAGCTGCTTCGGAAGCGAACTCAAAGGTTTTAACCGCTTAGCCACTTCCGCATATGCAGCATACAGTGACAGCAAAGACCCCTGCACATCCTGGAACGCAGCCGGAGGGCGCTCACAGAAATCCCGGACTGCTTGGGGCGTACACTCAGGATAAGAAGCAGTCAGTTCAAAATATGGCGGATATACCGGCTTACGCTTGAGATCCAGTTCTCCCAGTTCTTTGCTGAGCCCAGCTGCTGTCTTCCCGAGCGAGTAAGCTGCCCCGAAGCTGTCAGTTTCAGGCCCGGCACCAGGTATGTAATCAAACACACACAAGCAGCGGCCCATCTCATCCGGAAGACGGACAGCTGTTTCTCCATTCACAGTGGGGACGATTTTTGGCGTCATAAATGGCAGCGATCGTTGTTGGAGCTGCTCCAGCACATGATGTTCAAATTGAATTTTTTCCATATCCTGATGTGTATTGTAAATGCGGATCACAGATGAGAAGTTTTCATTATGCAAGTAACGGGTTGTATTATTCCACCCGCTTCTGCCTTCTGTTATCTCACCGTCACGCCCTGGCCAGTGCTTGGAGATTATCGAATGAAGCTGTTCCATATGCCAATCTCCTTTAGAAAAAGTCCATCAGCATGGGCTGTGCAGCCGGTATCATGGATTGCAGCAAATGCACCTTCTGCGGATCCCCATTCAGCTTCCCTATGGCAAGCAGGTCCACAGGCTGGCGGTATCCCATCAAAATAGCCGACAAAATTCCGATGTCTAATGTGATGTCCGCGTTAAAGTTGTCATCTTCACTGGTTGCCATCTGGCGGACTTCAACACTTTGCTCTGGAGCAACATTCACAATCCATATCCCGTTGTTCCATGGTGCTGCATCATCCTTGACCCGAATACTTACTTCGGCTGCACTATCGCATTTGAACGCATACTGTTTCAGGAATGCATCCACATCTACTATGCGTGCCATGAAGTAAGGCACGTTCTCCTGCTTAATCCGCGGATCCGGCAGCATAAACGGCAGCTGATCGTCACCAGGCACCATCGTCAGCGTCACTTGCTCAATCCGGGAGTCATGATTGGCAAAATACGTCCACAGCGCTAGGCGGGCCATCTCATTCAAATAGACGAACTCATCGCACACCAGCTCTTTGTCCTTTAATTCATACATAACATAACCTTCAGCTGCTCCCGATTCCGAATAATACATAGCAATATAGGTAGTGCCGTTTAACGTTTTGTTCCACCACTCCGTGTCTCTGACCAGCGTCCCGTTATAGTGTGAGGCAAACTGCGTATATACGTTGTCCAGCTGCTTGATGTCTCTAACTTCCCTCACCACGCTGCCGGGAACCGCTGTCTTGGGCGGAAATTGATTAACCGTAATGGTATATTTCTTGTAATCGGTAAACAGCTCCCATCCGAATTTACGATAAAACGGGATGGAAAACGGATGCAGGAAAGAGACGGTTTGTCCCTCATGTTTCATATGCTGAAGCGCATGTGTGAGCAATTTTGCGACGTGCCCCTTACGACGGTTCTCCGGCCAAGTGGCTACACCCGCGATCCCTCCCATATTCAGCTGTTTGCCATGAAGATGGATTTGACAAGGCAGAATGGTCAGCTTCGCCTGAAGCTGATTGTCTTCAAAGGCCCCCCAATATTGTTCAGGCTTAAAGTTCTTGCGCCCTTCCTCCTTCTGTTTCTCCGTCAGCGTATAATGAAATGCATATTCCGATAGACTTGAGCTCTTATCAAACTCGTCCATATGCAGATTTCTAATTACCATGTTTGCCTGCTCCTCCTCGCGTAAAATCATGAATAGATCATTCCATACCTCATTCTTATGCCAAGTCACGGTCTAAGTCAATGACAATCCAAAAAACTCCCCACCGCCAGCTCATTGAAAGCTGAAGATGGGGAGACGAGGATTCAACACTTAAGATTCAATATCCAGTTTCAATGGCACCTGTTTGCTCTGATTGTTGAGCTTGAATTTCACATGCACCACATGTTTTCTTTCCGGCAAAGAATCGAGGAATGTGCGGGTAAAGTCCACCCGTGCTTGATTTACCGTATAATCGATGCCTTCTTTAAGCTGCATGTTCTTATAACGGATTCCGCTAAATTCATAACCGTTCTGCTCCAGGAAGAACATCGTGGACGTGTTGCGATCCAGCGCACTCTTTGAGTAGCTTAGTGTGGAGATATCCAGTCCCGGCTTCATCGGTGTACGGTCGTACAGCTCCATTTCATTAAATGGCAGCGTTCCTTCGGCCCGCACAGATGTCACATTCATACGGAAGTACCTTCCTCTAACCTGGTCAAAATCGAGAACATAATCCCGAATACCGGCCAAGGTTCCGTTTTTCACTTCACTCCATGTTGTTCCATCAGTTGAATACTCCAGTGTGTAATTCTCGATCTTCGGCTCCTGCTGATGAATGACAAAGCGGCCGAAGTTCTTAGGAGATCCCAGATCAAAGGTTACAGAAGCCGGTTGTCCAGGAACTGGATCACCCTGCATCTGCCACCGGGTATCCAGATCCCCGTCAACCAGATGTTTATTGTTCTGACCTTCAACAGGGTTCGATGCTGAAACGTCTGAGGCATCCAGTTTAAGCAGCAAATTATCCGGGCGTGCATAGCTCAGCTGCGGCTGGTAGTCATAGATTTCCCGGTCTTCCGGTGCTGTATAGCTGCCGATCTGCACCTCATGGATCCCGATATCAATGCCGCCATCCCGATAGTTCGGATTCCCGTAGTAATCCTGCCCGCCGACCTGTGGCACGTAACGCCCTTTGTTAATCAATGGGGAGGTTTCCTTCAGCTTGTAGCTTTGGGTACCTTCATATAAGCCGGTGTCGTATTGCTGCGGATCACCCACAAACTGAGGGTCTTCCGTGATCTTATACAAATCTACCGGTTCATGCTCCCCTCTCTTGCCGCTTGCTTCATAAATCGCATTGTTCTGGAACACCATATTCTGCGTTCCCGGAATACCTCCCGATACCCGGCGAGCCCAAGTCGTCGGCGTTTCCGTATTGTAGTTATAGAATATATTATTGTAGAAATACATAGGCGATTTAATCTCTTCATCATGAACCTCAGCCAATGCTCCATCATAGATAAAGACGTTGTTTACGAAGTAGGCTGGTGTCCAGTTGACATGAAGCTGGTTTTTAATCAGAACACCATTGTCATTGACGCTCAGATTATAACGGGCGACATTGCCTGCGGCACGGCCCATGTAGGCCATCCAGCCGGCAGGATTGTCATGCGTGTAGTTGTATTGGTACACGACGTTCTTGCTTGTGAATTCAAAATCAAATGCCGTCCCGTCGTAAAATGCCGATGTTCCGCCATACACCTCATTATACTGATGAATGACATCCTGGCTGCACCAGGCATACAGTCCGGCCGAGATCGAGTCGTACCGCTGCAAAAACCCATTAACAACATTGTACTCCACCGTCATGTTTTTCGTATTGGCCAGCTGGATTGCACCTTGTCCGATGCTTTCCGCATAGTTGTGACCGATATAGACATCGCGGCTGTACATGTTTTTGCTCCAGATCCAGTCCTGTTCCCAATTTCCTTTGTCATTGAACCAGTTGAAGGCAAACTGAACAGCATGCAGCTCGGTTTTATAAAAATGGTTATTCTCAATTCTTACATCCTGGAAGTAGTATGCGTTATCTTCGTATTGATCATAGTCCTTGGCTCCGAAGACCTGGAAATTGACGCCGCCATAATGCATTCGCTGCCAGGTCGTCACGCCGTCAATGTCATGAATATAATTATCCGAAATCCGGAAATAGTTCATAACCTTGTCATCCTCGTCTTTCATCAGATCCGCATGAATGGAAATACTGATGCCATCTCTGACCACCTGGCGCTCCGTTCCCGGCACGTCAATGTCGTTCTCAAAATCATCATCATTGGAAATTTCCAAATTGCGGATTTCAAAATACTGCTGGTTAATCAGGACCACAGCTCCGGTTTTGCCCACCTTGTCATAGTCCTTCTTCCAGGTCGTCCCTTCCAGATATACCGGGGTCGGTACATTGCCGTTCACCGCGATGTACGGTTTGCCCAGCTCCGGGTCGCCATACCGGTCGATGATGATCGGCGCTCCTTCAGATCCGCTGCCTTTCGGCCACAGCTGCTGGTCCTCCCATACTTCGCCGCCTTTCAGAAGAATACGGTCCCCTGGTTTAAATACTTTCACATTCACCGGCTCAAAGGACTGCCATGCGCTGTCCGGTGATGTTCCTGCATTGCTGTCACTGCCGGAAGTAGCATCCACATAGTAATCTGTGCCAATCTGATTGACCGTCTGCACGGCCTGCTTCTGCGGCTTCTGCCCCTGCAGCGGTTCTCCGCTCACCGCTCCCGACGCACCGAACAGTGAAGTACTTACCAGGACCATGGTTAGCATGGTGCTTAAAGCTTTTTTCATTACATCAATCCCCTTTCCATACTGAGCTGAATGTGTTTTCCTGGACATCGATGCTTGCCGACTTCATGAGCTTCTGAATATACACCTCGTACTTTTCATCCACTGCACTTCTGCGAATGCTCTCCAGGTTATTCTCGTATCCATCACCTCCTTCATCACTGCGGCTGATGAGTTGTATAACATCCCAGCTCCCGCCGCTGTCCAGC
Organism: Paenibacillus lemnae; assembly: GCF_012933385.1. Classification (GTDB taxonomy): domain Bacteria; phylum Bacillota; class Bacilli; order Paenibacillales; family Paenibacillaceae; genus Paenibacillus_AQ; species Paenibacillus_AQ lemnae. The sequence continues at coordinate 36,304 of NZ_JABBPN010000024.1, read as the reverse complement.
GGCTCCGGATAGATTTCACCCGCTTCAAGCACCTGCAGTACGGCCAGAATATGATGCGAGGAGCGGATATCCTCTTTGTACGTATCAGGTGTAAACTGCTGGGTCATCAAATGTCCTGGACTGCTCCATGACGCCTTCGTCACAGACTTCTTTTCACGTTTCATTCGATTCATGTGCTGAACAGCTTCTTTAGCCTCCATCAGCTTCTTTTCCTGATCTTTGCTCCCGTCATACGAAAATGAAATCTTTACAATGGCCGTTTCCTCCAAACGGCCTGTCCATTTCGCTTCCTGGTCCTCATACTGCTGGCGCAGTTCCTCTTCACTGGTGTACAGCGGATCCTGAGATGTCTTGCTCAACATTTCTTTCAGCCGGATGCGAATATTACTTACCAGGTAGTTATAATACTCGTTTTCACTATAAGATTTCGGCCCATATATCACTTCACCACGGCTTACCGCTTCTTCTCTTCGCTGATTCTCTTCCTTCCAGGCCTGTAAGAAATCTTCATAAGATGAAAATGGAATCAATCCATGCTCCTGTGCCAGCTTCATCTCCAGATTTCGCCGGACCGTCTCCTGGAGCGCCCGGTCCAGCAGCATCTGGCGCGGCTGTTCACCCTGGTAGGTCTGTTCCCAGAAATCCGGGGATCCGGCTGACAAGCCTCGTTTGCTGAAATCATTCATGACCTCTGCTTTCAGACGGGTGATCTGAAGCTGAACTTCTCGTGCAGAGACCGGCTCTCCATTCACTGTGGCAACCACCTCCGGCTCTTGGGAGAAAGCTTTTGGCATCATCATGATCAGTCCTATGATCAGCAGCACGGAGAACAACCCCCAGATCACCAGCTGTCCCTTTCCACTCACACGGCGCAGGCTCATCCTTTCAGACCTCCCATATTCAGTCCGGCTGTAATCCGATTTTGCAGCAGTGCGTACACAATGAGGGTCGGAACCATGACCACCACGAGTCCTGCGAACAAGGCTCCCCAATCTGTAGCATACCGCTGCACTTCCATCAGATAAGCTAGACCCAGCGTTAACGTCCGTTTGCTCTCTGTCGTAATAAATGACAAGGCATAAATGTATTCGTTCCAGAAGTTCATCACATTAAAGATGGTAATCGTTATTATGCCTGGCTTCGCCATGGGTGCGATAATACGGAACAGGATTCCGAACAAGGAGCACCCGTCAATCTTCGCCGATTCTTCGTAGTCTTTAGGAATACTGGCCAGAAATCCCGTCAAGAGATAAATGGTGAACGGAATGGCGCTAACGGCATACACCAGGCTTAAACCAACCAGAGAATCCAGCAGGTGAATCCGGTTCAGCAGCATAAACAGCGGGACAATGCTGAAAGCGACCGGAAAGAACAAAGCTCCGATATAAAACCGCTTAAGCACCTGTAAAAAAGTAAAACGATAACGCGTAATGACATAGGCAGCTGCAAACCCTAATATGTTGCATACAGCCAGGGAAAGCACCGTAACGAAGATCGAGTTGATGAAGTAGTCTCCGATTTGGGCCCGCTCAAAAGCCTGCACATAGTTATCGAAATTCAGGCTTTGCGGCAGAGCAAACGGACTGGCATAGAACTCCTCGGTTGTTTTGAATGAGGAAATCAGAGTCCAAGTCAGGGGATACACGACAAGCACCCCATACCCCAGAAGTATCAGGACCGATAAGAAACGCCCGCTTCTGGCTGCAAATTGAGTCATGTTCATGTTTATCACCTAATATTCCACGGAATCGCGTTCCGTCAGTTTTTCGCTAAGTAAAGCCAGAGATATCGTAATCAGCAGCAGGAACACCCCGACCGCCATCGCATAACCAAAGTTCCCGTTGTTGAAAGCCTGGGAATACATATAAGTCATCAGTACCTCAGAACCGTGGTTCGGTCCCGCATTGGTCATCACCTTGATGTAGGCGAAGCTGCCGTTGAACACACCGATCAGGAAAAATACAATCGTAATCCGCATCACACTCCAGATGAGCGGGACAGTTAAACGTCTAAATTGTGTCACTCCTGAGGCCCCATCGATACTGGCGGCTTCATAGATATCTGCAGGAATGCCTTCAATCGCTGCAATGTAAATGATCATGTAATAGCCCACTGACTGCCATATCATCGGAAACGCGATGGCCCACAGTACGGTGCTGCTGTCACCCAGCCAGGCTCGTGTCCATTCCTGCAGCCCGATCATCTCGAGCAGGGAATTCAGAATACCGAAGGTTGGATGATATACGAATGACCAAAGTACGGAAATAACGACAATGGACAGTACATTAGGAAAAAAGAATACCGTACGATATATGCTCTTCCCCGTTAACCTCTTCTGAGTCAGCAATGCTGCAAACAGAAGCGAGATCGCCATCGTCAGAATTGGAACAACCAGCAGCAGAAAGATATTATTCTTCAAAGCCTGCCAGACAATATCATCCTGCCACAGTGTCCTGAAATTTTTGAGTCCGGTAAAAACCGGGTTCTCGCTGAGTCCGCTCCAGTCATAAAAGGCCATCACGACCGCTTTTCCGAACGGGTACAAGGTAAATGTGGCAAACAGCGCCAAGGCCGGCAGCGTACAAGCCGCTATGAATAGATTTCGTTCGCGGTGTTTCATGCTTACACTCCTATCGCTTGGCAGAAATGGTTCTGCTGTATGCTTATGGATTTAATAAATTTCTCAGCTTGCCTGAAGCCTGTTCCACCTTATCTCCCCATTGGTCGGCACTCATTTTTTTGTTCATGACGTCACTCAAGGGGTTAAACAGTTCGTCATTAATAATGACTTCTGACTTCGGCGTCTGTGTCCACTGAACCATCAGCGGCATGGTGCCTTCATCATAGACCTTAAACGCATTGTAAGCAGATTCTGGAATGTAATCTTTGGCAAGCTCGACGGCACCTTTTACCGCCACAACCCCTTTGGATTTTTCAGCGTTCAGCTTCACGATGTCATCATTGTATTGATAGCGCAGAAACTCTTTGGCGAGCTCCGGATTTTTAGCTTTTTTCGGGATATACATCGCTTCAAAGCTGGAAAGTACGTAAGGCTGGTCTCCTTCATTAAATACCGGCACACCCAGGAATCCGAATTCAAACCCGTCTTCTCTCGGCGCATCCTTCATCTCGCTTTCAAACCAGCTGCCATTCGGAATGAACAGGGCGTTGCCCTTCAGAAATTCTGTCTGTGCCTGGGTATGGTTCAGGGCAACCGTGCCTCTCATCAGATGATCTTCCCGGGCTATTCGTTCAAATACTCCCATTACCTGTTTAACTGGCTCCTGGGTAAAGCCGCCTTCCTGATAGGACAGTGCCTGCTCCATTGCCTCTGTACCGCCAGCTGCTGCGACAGCAGGCCAGAAGACGCTTTCATTGTAGCTTGGATAGATGCCCTGATAGGTGTACAGCGATCTGCCATCACTTTTCGCCGTTTCCCCTAAAGCAAAGAAATCATCCCATGTTTTTGGGGCTTCCCAGCCTTTTGTTTCAAACAGATTCTTGTTATACCAAAGTCCGAGTACTGACATATAGTTGGGTGCGTAATAGATTTTGCCGTCACGGTTCGGCTCCATGTATTCCAGCAGGCCGTCCGTAATCTTATCCTTTAACGGTGCATCCGTATCAAGCGCTTTGCCTTCAAACACATCATTCAGCTCCAGCAGCGCGCCTTCCTTGACAAGCGATTTGATCGTGCCTGTGTTCTCATCCGGACTGACGTAAATAAAATCCGGAGGATTGCCGGCGACGAGCTGCGGCTTGATGATATCCATGATCTTCGGGTTGGAGGTCATATTGATCTTCACACCGGGATAATCAGCTTCGAACTTCTCTGCAACCGCTTTCCAATACTCGTTGCCATAGCCCCCTTCAAAGACGGCAATGTTCAGCTCTTTATTATCGAATGTTTTGTCTCCCGGAGTTCCAGTACTTCCTGAATTTTCACCTGGTTCCTGTGCGTCTCCGTTTGTGCCGGGATCGCTGCTGCCGCCTGAGCAGCCTGCCAACATGAGTGTCAGTATGAGAATCCACAGCATCCATGAAGCTCTTCCTTGTTTGCCTGCAAGCCCTTTCATTTAACATACCACCTCATCTAATGAAATTGTCTTCCTCACATTATAGGGTACCTCACCGGGAGTGAACATGAACCTGATTTACATATCCATATCCTCTATTGATAATTTGTTTTACCTCTTTGCAGGATTTTGACATTTGCTATACTTGGAGAAACATCGACAGAACAGATCGGGGGAAATCCAGATGAGCAGACGTTTTGGCGCTTTCAGCAGATGGATCCGTAATATCAAGATCAGACACAGGCTCCTGTATTCCTTCCTCATTCTCGCCTTATTTCCGCTGATCACGATTGGCTTCTACTCCAGTTCCAAATCCGGAGACGCCTTGTTTACAAAAATGAATACATACTCTTCCCAAATGATGAATCTTCTTAAAGATAAAATTCGAGCTGAGAACCAGAAGTTCGTCCTATTGTCAGAACAACTGTCTTTGAATCCGGTCATTCAAACCGCCATGAAGGATTTTCTGTTATATGATGACAGTGCCAGAAGGAGCATTGCGATCAAGATCGACGCTATACTCCGTGAACAGCATGAAATGCTGAGTCATATGAAAAATGTTATTTTAACAACGGAAAGCGGCATTTCTGTATTTGATCTCGGGTATGATGCGGTTGATCCTGTTTATTTAGAGGCTCAGAACGCGATCATCAACAGCAACGGTAATGGTGGTTACATTCTCGGCCATGCCGTTACCAAAAAAGGAGTTCCCTGCATCATTCTCTCTCGGCCAGTAAACTCGGCTTCCGAGTGGTCCAACCGCCTGGGGTATCTGCATATTTTGATCGACGAGTCCATGTATTCTGAAAAGCTGTATCAGGATCTGGATTTGGGAGATGGATCGGTGACCATGATCATGAGCTCGTCCGGCCGAATACTATCCAGTGGAAGTCCTCTGCTTTCAGTTGGGCATACAGTCCCGGACAACCGGTTTATGACGGAGGCGATTAACAGCTCCAGGGAGCCTGGTATCGTGCATTCGGTAAATCTGGATTCAGCTCGTTATTTAGTCGCCTCCGCGTTCGATATTTTTTCCGACTGGTATGTGATCAGCTTGATTCCGTATTCCTATCTCAATAATGAGACCGATGAAATCCGGCTTGATATATTACTGGCCTGCCTGATCGTTCTCTTACTTGCCATTTATGCCTCATACTACTTGTCATCCAGTATATTAAGACCGCTGCAGCGTTTAATTTCATCTATGCGAAGAATTCAGGAGGGTGAGCTGTATGTGAAAACGAAGGATGACAGCCGGGATGAATTCGGGTATATTCAGCAGCGTTTTAATGAGATGGTGCACCAAATCCAGAAGCTGCTGATACAAACCGAGCAGGAGGAAAAAGCGAAGCGTGAGACGGAGCTTCAGATGCTGCAGGCTCAGATCAATCCGCATTTTCTGTTTAATACGCTGAATTCACTGAAATGGGCAGCCATGATGAGCCGGACAGGTGAAGGAGTCAGCCGGGGCCTGAGTGCACTTGCAGAGCTGCTGCGCAATACGATTGTAGACAAATCGGAGTTTGTAACCCTCCATGATGAGATTGAGAATCTGAAGAACTACATCACAATCCAGACCATTAAATATGGATCCGTGTTTGACGTCAGCTATGATATCGAACCGGATCTGCAGAACTATCAGGTGCTGAAATTTCTGCTGCAGCCGATTGTCGAGAACAGCATTATTCACGGGTTTGAGGATATTGAAGACGGCGGTCACCTTGCAATTACTGCACGGCAGACTGGAGGGAAAATTGAAATTGTCATCAACGATAACGGAGCGGGAATGAGCAAAGACCAGCTGCAGCGCTTGCAGCAGCCTTCCTATCAATCAGAAGGCAGGCTGGCGAATATCGGTATTCATAATGTAAAGGAACGGATTGTTCTTCATTTTGGAGAGGGATACGGATTACATCTGGAGAGCGAGGAAGGTATCGGGACGAAGGCGCTGATTACACTGCCGTTGTCCCGGACACTTATAGAATAGCGAAAACGAGATATGTATTACGTATGACAGGAGCCTTTATATTGGTTAGGGCTTTGTCCTACCCATTTCTTAAACAGGCGGCTGAAATAAAACGGGTTGCTGATTCCTACTTGTAATGAAATTTCCTTGATCGTGAGCTCTGTTGATGTGATCAGTTTCTTGGCCTCTTCAATCCGAAGCTCATTGAGGTATTCGAATATATTTTTGCCGGTCTCCTGTTTGAACAGGCGGCAGACATAGCTTTCATTCAGAGCGGCAACTCTTGAGATGTCCTCCAGCGTAATCTTGTCCTGAAGGTGCGCGGCCATATATTGAATCACATCCCGCACCTCCTTCCGGCTTGAACCCTGGTAATGCTCGCGGCTCCATTGAAGCAGCTGCTGCACGGCTTGAACCCAGCTAAATTTCAGCTTGTGCACATGATCGGCTTCATTCAGATTTACAATCATCGCGTCGGCATCCGCATGATCTGTCACATCGGGAAATAACCCTGACTGCAGTGTACTAATCGTCCAGCAGGCAAACTGCTTCACATCCTGTACCTGGATATGCCGCTCTGCTGCCTCCCTGCATATCTCGGTGATGTGAGCGGTCAATAATCCGGCATCCGGTGATTGCAGATAAGATTCAAACATATTTTTTTCAACTGTAAAATCGCTGGCTATAAATATCCGGTCATTTCCTTCAAGCACAAACTCATACCCCTGATAGAAGCTTAATTCTGCTGTCCGCAGACATGTCTGATATGCTTCTCGTAAACTGCTGAAATCCGGGATCACCCTGCTGGTCACCGCGCATGATTTTAACCCGGTAAACAGCCGTACATTATTCGTCAGCAGAGACGCTAGCTTTAGCCTCTCACTGTCATTCTGCCCAACAATAACAGGTATAACAATCAGCCATTGTATATGCGACAATTCGATCACTTCGGTATGTTTACGTTCTCCCAGCAGCTCAATGGCAATATTCTTAATATTCAGCGACTGCAGCTTCAGTTCTGATTCAGCGGCAGTAGAACTGGCAGAGACATCAGGATCGATGACCATATATATGACAAAGGATGGAGAATGTGCTGCTTCAATCTTTAAATCTTCCGCTTCTCGGAAGGCTGCCTGCTTCGTAATTTCCGGATTCAGCAGAAGTTCTTTGAAATAGTTGGTTTTCATTATTGCGCGCCGCTCGTGCAGGGAGATCTCCTGGCGAATGTTTTGCTCTGTTTGTTTTTTCTCGTCCCAGATGCGGTCCATTACTTTGTTCAGTACAGTGATAAGGTCCTCTGGATTGAGCGTAACTTTCAGAATATAATCACTCGCTCCAAGCACCATTGCTTCCCGGATCAGATCAAATTCGGCATGGTTGCTCAGGGCAATTACTTTTCCTTTATAACGCCGGAGATCCAGCTGACGAATCAGCTCCAAGCCATCCATTTGAGGCATTTTGAGGTCGGTGACTACAATATCAGGATCCAGCTCTTGAACCATTTCCAGCGCATGTATGCCGTTTTTGGCCGTTCCTACCAAGTGATAGCCGTGCCGGTTCCAGTCAATGATGGTCTTGAACCCGATTCGGACAATGCGTTCATCATCTACGACAAGCACTTTGTTCATCCTTGACTCCTCCTTTCTGTGTGGCTGCGGTGTCGAGTGTTCTTCCGACGATATGAAATTGCGGTTATTATAACATAGGTACACAAAAAAGCCGCACAGGTCCGCATCCCTTCCTGGATATCTCGACCTGCACAGCTTTTATTCAATTTAATCTTTTATTTCTCGCACGCTATACCATCTTTATCACGGTCTTTACCTTTGTTGGCCTCATACAGTGCTGCAGACACAAAGGGCTTGTACTTTGTTTTGCCGCCTTTGTTCTTAATGCCTGCACTTTTGGCTACGCCGCCTTTATAATCCTTATTTAACTCTGTGCAGTTCTTATACTTTATAACGGATTTCGCGTCGACTTCGGTAATACCAGCATGTACAGACAATCCAGTCAGGAATACAGTAGATAACAATATCATACCAAGCTTTTTCAAGGTGTTATGACCCTCCTATATAGAACTGTATATGATCATACCCAAGGACTCATAATCTGACAAGAAATATTTAACAATTCTCGGGTCTATACTCACTCAGTCTGCCCTCATAAAGCAGCTTCAGCTTGTCACACTGCCGGAAATCATCCGGAGTCACCAATGCGGGCAGCTTATCCCAGAGCTTAATCCCTGAACGCTGCAGGATTTCAGCCACAAACTGGGAGCAAAAATAGGAATTGCTGAATTCCACCGGCTCTTTCAAAGCAATGCCGATGATGCCTAGTATGTTATAGAGATATTTTCTCTGGCTGCGAATAAAGATATGAAGCACCCGTTTCATTTTTTCCTTTTCGCGTGATGTCACCTGCAGTTCATAAATCACACACGTCGTATTCGGATATTTGCTGAAGGTTCCTGTCTGGATATCCTCCTTCACGAATCCGCCATGAAGCGGGTTGCTGGGATGCTTCCTTCCAAAGCTGTACATATCCGACAGTTCTCTATTAAATGAAATGGAAGCATGGTTATATGGAGCTCGGGTATAGGTTTGGATCAGCTGCGTGAACAGTGTCCCCGTATTGGTCAAAAGAATATAAACATATTGGTCTGAAGCCATTTCAAAATTTCCCCTTATCAATTGGCAGCTATTCCTTCATAATAACATAGGATCCTTTTATTTTTGAAATTCAATAGACGACAAGTTGGTGATGGTGTTGAACAGTTCGATGTACACGTTGATTGTTATTTTAGCGGCCCTATCGGTCATACATATCGCATTTATGATTTTGGACAAAATCCAGCCGAATCACGACTACTCTCCAATCGGTCACCGGATTAACACCTGGTGGGGAATGTTTTTCGTATTCTGTCTTGCAGCGTTGTTAAATCCAATCGTATCTCTGCTCTCATTGATGACACTTTCTTTTTTTGCGCTGAAGGAATACTTCTCGATGATTCGTACCCGCAGGGCTGACCGAAGAATTTTTCTGTGGGCTTATCTGTCGATCCCCGTGCAGTACTACTGGATCTATATTGGATGGTATGGGATGTTCATCGTGTTCATTCCTGTGTATGTGTTTTTATTCCTTCCGATCCCCCGGTTGATCAATAAGGGCACGGTCGGATTCTTGAGAAGTGTGAGCTCGACGCAGTGGGGTTTAATGCTGATGGTGTTCGGGCTCAGCCATATGGCGTACTTTCAAGTCGCCACACCTGAGTTTGGTGCAGGACTGGTGCTCTTTCTCGTCATCATGACACAGTTGAACGATGTTGTTCACTATTTAGCCTCGATATACTTTGGCAGGAAAAAGATCGTGCCGACAGCGAATCCGTATCTGACCTGGGAGGGATTTGCTTGTTCCTTCGCCGTGTCTGCGGCTGCCGCCTTTTTCATTACGCCGTTTCTTACTCCATTTGAACCAACATTCGGCGTCATCTCAGGCATGCTGATCAGCCTCAGCGGATTTTTCGGAAGCCTGACTGTATCTGTTTTGAAGCGGGATTTATTAATTGGGGATGACGACAAATTTGAATCCTTGAAAAAAAGCTACATCAGCCGTATTGACAGCCTTGCGTATACGTCTCCTGTCTTTTTACATGTAACACGCTATTTTTTCGACTTTATGTAACGCTTTTGATGACGGCCATCTACAATAACAAAGACATGGCGGTGCCGGGGACTCTCTCCCTGATACCACCATGTCTTTTTGCTTTGATCAATGAGATGTTTCGTTTTATTTATCCTGTTTCAAAATAAATTGGGAGGTATTTCGCTCCAATTCGTTTGCAATGTGCTTGAGACGTACGGCCAGATCGGCTGTCTGCTCAATCGCCTCCGCCTGTCGGGATGCTCCCTGTGCCATTTCGGCGGAACTGGCCGCAGATCCTTGAGCGATCTGTGATACTTCCTCCAGTGAAGCACTGATTTCCTGCGTTCCGGCCGACATTTGTTCTGCAGCCAGGGAAATTTCGGACATTTGATTGTCAATGGAACGGGCTGAAGCAAGAAGTTCTTCAAAGATGGTATTTGTCTCCGTCATACGTTCAATGCCGCGGCTAACCTCATGCGAGCCTTCCTGAATGGAACGGACCGCGTTATTGTTTGACTCCTGGATCCGCATGATCAGATCCGAAATTTGCTCTGAGGATGCTCTGGACTCCTCTGACAGCTTGCGTATCTCAGAAGCAATAACTGAAAATCCCCTCCCATGCTCTCCCGCTTGTGCAGCTTCGATAGCTGCATTCAGTGCAAGCAAATGCGTTTGTGAAGACATGGCAGTAACAGATGCCGCTATTTCACCGATGCGCTCGGAATGTCTGCTTAACTGATGAATCGCTTGTTCAACAGCATCAGTAGCCTGGGTCACCATATTCATCTGCTCCACAGTTCGCTTCATGGACTGATGACCGTGCTCCGCCCCTTGATTCATCACACTGGAGGAGTGACTAACCGAACCTGCAAATTCTGCCACTCTCCTTACTCCACCAGCCAGTTCATCCATAGCTGCCGAGCTTTCGCGGATGGCCTGGGATTGAACTTCTGTTCCTTGAACCGTGTGATCCAGCGATTGCGTCATTTGTGAAGTTATTGAACGAGTATATTCAGCTGAACTCGCCAGTTGATCAGAACTTAAGGTAAGTTTCCCCGAGTAATTTCTGACCTTGCCAAGCAGATTTTCCAGCTTCTCAATAAAAAAGTTGACTTCGCCGGACAATTCGGCAAGCTCATCCTTACCTTTAACCGGGATACGGGAGGTCATATCCGCTTGTCCCGAATTCAGATTTCTGGCTGCTTTTAAAACCTGTCTTAGCTTTGATCCTACGATTAAGCGGTTTAATATGTATATTGCCAAAAGCACTGTCACAAAGAGAACGCAGTACTGAATGAGAACAGTTTGTTTTTGCACAGCGACTATCTGGTCCGACTTTTCTTTGGAAAGAGCGACACGTACACCACCCCAATGCTGTCCATCGATCATCAAAGGATATGAGATATCCCACGTTTCTACAGTTACTCCACCAATGACTCTTGGATACTTCTGCAAATTCACCTTGGACGTATCCTGATAAGCTGCTGCCTGGTAACCGGTTAGGTCATTGAATACCCGGTTCGCACGGTACTTCTGACTGAGCAGGCCCGTGTCTCCCCAATCATCTTTCGATCCTTCGTCTGTGGGTGAATAGGTGGTATTGTGTGTAGCAATATAACCTGCAAACAAGGGATTCTCAGAATAGGCTGCCGGGATTGCGAATACAACACTGCTGTCCACAAGGAAGCTGTCGATCACGGACTGCCATTTGTCGTCGGTATACAGATCATACGCACTGCTGTACTTTAATTCATACTGCCACAACGGAATCTCATCGCCATTGAACAACTTCTGAGGTTTCTCCATTGCTTCAGGATTTGCCTCTAACCTTTTCCGTGCAGATTCTTCACTCTCAGGAATAACCGTCAGCTGGTCATTAAACAGCCGCTCCTTAAGTTCAGCTCCTGTGATTTGTTCTCCGCTGCTTAGCGTAACCCCTTGACGAATATCATCTTCGGTTATAGCTTGCAAAGATTTTGATAACGAGATGACCAAAGCACTGCCCTTTTCCAGCAGCTGTTCTTCGACATCACTCTCCATCTGCTGCCACTGACGGTAGCCAAAGAAAAACATAACAATAAACAGTACAACTGCCATAATAATAATAAACTTAGCACTTAACGAATGAAGCCATCGAATGATAAAACTCTCCCTTCACTTCTCCAAAATATTCCGACAACTTAAACAGTTTAAATCTTTGTGATTAATTGTACAAGAAAAAAACAAAAACCTTTGTCATGACTTTCGGTGTCATAACAAAGGTTTTGTTATCTTATTTAACGATCATCACCGGACATTGTGCTCTTTTGACGACTTTATGGCTGACGCTGCCCAGGACCATCTCCTGAAGTGCATTTAATCCTCGGCTGCCGATCACCAACAGCTCTACCTTCTCTTGATTTGCATAGTCTACAATAGCAGGTCCTGGTTCGCCGTGCAGTATTTTGACACGATAGGAAATGTTATTGGTTTGAAGAAGCTCTTCAACAGGAGCCAGTATCTTCCGGCGTTTTAATTCCAATTCGCTGCTGCTCACTGCATGAAGAATATCATATCTGGATTTATCGTAATCAGCGACCATGACCACCTCAACGGTACATTGCGGAAAAGCCGCTGCCAGCTTGATTGTCTCTTTCGCTGCCCTCAGCGAATTCTGTGAACCGTCAGCTGCTAATAAAATGTGTTGATACATGTCAGTCACTCCTAACCTCATTTAATGGGTAGAGATTTTTCCATTCGCATCATGATAAACCGCCAGCTTTTCGATGATATTTTTGCTGGCAGAATTTAAACCGGTTATAGTTACATGATTTCGGTTTTCTCTGTATTTCATAACGACCTTGTCAATCGCGCCGACCGCTGAATCATCCCAGACATGAGCGTTGGAGAAATCAATCACGATCTGCTGGTCACGAACAGAAACATCAAATTTATGCACAAAACTGTCCACGGATGCAAAAAACAGCTGTCCTTCTACATCAAATGTAGTTTTCCCCTTGTCTTTGGACTCGGTTACCTTAATTTTCGAAATCTTGGCTGCAAACAATATTGCACTTAAGAGGACTCCGGCTATGACCCCTTTAGACAAATCATGTGTAGCGACCACAATAATAACCGTTACGAGCATTACTGCTGCATCCCCTCGAGGTGCTTTTACAACATATTTGAAGGAAGACCAGTCAAAGGTGCCGATACATACCATAATCATAATACCCGCGAGCACGGGCATAGGAATCTGAACGACTAACTCCCCGAGAACAAGGATGAGTATAATGAGAAACCCGCCCGCGACGAATGTCGATAATCTTCCCCGGCCTCCCGATTTAACATTAATTACAGATTGTCCAATCATTGCGCAGCCAGCCATACCGCCAAAAAAACCGGTGACAAAGTTTGCAATTCCCTGACCCCTTGCTTCACGATTTTTGTTGCTTCCCGTATCTGTCATGTCATCGACAATCTGCGCAGTGAGGAGCGATTCCAGCAGGCCAACAATAGCCAAAGCAATCGAGTAAGGCAGTATAATTTGTAGTGTTTCCAGATTAAATGGAACATCAGGAATGAAGAATGAAGGCAGTGTTTGTGTAATATTACCCAGCTGCCCCACTGTGCCCAAATTCACGTCCATAAGAATAGCAGCTGTTGAGAGAACCACAATGGCTATCAGTGGCGCAGGAATTGCCTTGAAAAACCTTGGCACTGTATAGACGATTAGTAAAGTCAGTGCGACAAAAACATAAGTCATCGTTGAAATTCCCCAGAAATGAGGTACCTGTGCCATAAAGATCAGTATGGCCAGAGCGTTAACAAACCCGATCATGACCGCCCTGGGTATAAATCTCATAAGCCTGGCGACTTTAAAATAGCCGAGTATCATTTGAATAATGCCTGTCAGTATCGTTGCAGCAAGAAGATAATTCAGTCCATACTCCTTCACGAGCGGAACCATTACGAGGGCCATGGCTCCAGTTGCTGCCGAGATCATCGCCGGCCGGCCGCCGACAAATGATATAATGATGGCGATACAAAAGCTGGCGTAAAGTCCAACCATCGGATCCACGCCTGCGATGATCGAAAAGGCTATTGCTTCAGGAATGAGAGCCAGTGCAACAACAATACCTGATAAAATATCTCCTTTTACATTTCCAAACCATTCTGTTCTAAGTCTCTCTGACACTTGTACTTCCACCCCATTGTTTATTTGGCTGCAGATGATCTAGCCTGTATAATAAATACAGTCTATCATCATTAGTGCCGAAATGGAACCTTTTTGGGACTGATATTTTATAAGCCAGTATAGCGGATAGGAGCCTGTACATGATTATTGGATATATGCGACCTTATCAGGAAGATTCACAATGTGAGGACCAGCAAGAAATGCTCAAGAAATTTCCTTGCGATGAGATCATCCAGGAGCCTCATTGTTCCCCCAAAAGGAGATCGGAGCTTTATCAGTTAATGGACAACCTTCAACAAGGAGATCACCTTGTTGTTACCAAGCTGTTCGCTTGGGCAGACACCACGCGTCATTTGGTTGATCTGCTGGAACAGCTTGAACAAAAACATGCCATACTGATTTCCCTTCAGGAAGGCATTCGTACTGATTCTGCGGCAGCATATTCATTCCAGAAGATTGTGGGAAGTCTGGCGGAATTCCAAAGTGACTCCATTCGCGAGACCACGCTGCAAGGCTTAATGCATGCCAAAGAAAAGGGTAACCTGCCCGGCCGGCCGAGAAAACCGGATGAAAATGTTCGCCGTGCCATTGAAATGTACCAGAGCAAACAGTATTCACTGGCAGATATAAAAGAAACGACCGGCATCAGTAAATCCACGTTGTACCGTTATTTAGAAAGCTAACCCTTGCAGCACGCCTATTGGACAACATGGGCGTGCTGCCGTTTCCTGCTGCATAGTTTAAGTGATTCGATGACGAAAGATTGTTGATGCTTGGACCTTATTCCAATTTTATGTTTTATTATTGTGAATTTTTCATATGTTGTATTTTTCATCAGTTGGTGTTTACATCGTCATATCGTTGTTGCAACCTGCTGTTTCGCACAAAAAAACAGGCCCTTGTAAGGGCCTGTTTGCGTTCAGCTGATTATTTTGCAGGCATTTGTGTGAACAGCAGGTTAACCGGCAGGTTGCTTCCCGGTGCTGCAGTCAGAATAATTTCCACTCTCTGTTCATATTCTCCAGTCCGGTAAAGAACAGCCTGCTCGTCCGGCGCACTAACCTGACCTTTGGAGTAAATCGCGGTAATAGCTCCGTTCACCATCGCGTAACCGGAATATTTGCCGCCACGAGGATTAAATGAAATCAGGGTATTCGGTGCAACACGATCCAATCTGATTTTGTACAGCACACCGAAATTACCTGCATTGTCCGTCTCACTTCCATACATCGGATCAGTTCCGATAAGGTTCGGATCATCTCCATTATCTCCAAGCAGAAGGCGCTGTGAGACATTTCCGACGAGATCAGAATATTGGATCATCCGTGTAGAATTCGGGTAGGTTCCCCGGTTATGAACGCCGTCCTTGTCCAGCAGCGGCAGGTCTTTCCACACTTTCAGCGGATCTGCCTTTTCATCTATCATAATCACATCAAACTGGATAGGCAGATCGCTGTACATATCCGAGAACAAAGAAATTACATCCCCTTGCTTCATTCTCGTCTTGCTCAGTTCTGTCATTACAAGCTGACTCTCTCCCGGAGCCAGTGTAATACTCGATTGCTTGGAGCCATCCTGCATGGATTCGAAGTAATTCAGTACAGATTTCTTACCAGCTGCGGTAGCAATATAGGTCGGACCAGCAAACCCCAGATGATCTGTTCTTACTACTGCCGGAAAGGCATTATTGTTCGTTGCAATGACATACATCTTGACGTTTTTATTCACATTATTCACGTGATGAATCATGAAACGCATATCTCCATAAGCCGTTTCCCGGTACACATTGCCGAGGGTGTTCACGGTTTCCGGACTATTGCTGCGGATCAGTGTGCTTGTCTCATCCTGATAAGTGTAACTGACTTTTGGACGTGACGTTACTTCAGATCCGTTAAACGAGAACTTTTCACCTGCCGGGATAAACAGCTTATTAAAGTCATCTTCCGCATACAGAATTTCATCTGTAATATTGATCGTATGCGAGACGGTTGAAGTCAATCCTTTATTATCTGTCACCGTCAGCTGAATAGTTTTAGGTCCTGGTGTGAAGAATGCATAGGCATTATTTTCCCATTGGTGGGATTTGATCTCCACATCATCATAACTTTGATCACTGTATGTAATCCACTCGCCCATTTTATATTCGCTTTTATCGGTAGTGAATGCAGCGACCGGAGGCTGATTCGGCTGAATAACTTGGATGGTCTGCTGGTACGGATCACTCCAGGTCCCCGATTCGTCTTGAACGGCATAACTGACTACATACGCTCCAGGTGTGGCAAAAATTTCCTCTCTGCCTTCCCAGCGTTCATTGATAATCGGCAGTCCAAGCGGCGAATTCACTTCCGTTTTATAAGTAACTAGTGTCTCACCGGCATAAATCTCTTTCGGTTCAACGGTAAACTTCGCGGTTGGTTTGAGCTCCAGATTCATAATCACTCGCTTGCCTACATTATCCACTTTGTATTTGATGTCCAGAGCCTGGGTAATTGAAGTTAAAGGAACCATGAATGTGTTTTGGGTTTGATACGATGCTCCCTTCATCGGCTTCGAAACACCGTTCACCAGATAATTGGCACTGTCTGTTTTAAACCTTAACTCTGTATCACCTTTGGTGATGACCGTTTCTTTGGTCTTTGCCTCATACTTCACTTTAAAACCAACCCGGTCTACGAGCGTACGAATCGGTACATAAGAGACACCCTTTTTAACCTGCATTGGTTGTGGTGCCTCAAACACCTGACCTCCCTGCTCCAGCTTGGTACTGTTAAAATAAAAAATGAGTTCGTTGATGTTCACAGGTACAGCTGGTTCAGGATCTATTACAACGGGAGGATTGGGCACTTCAGTTCCTGGCTGATCCGGCTCCTCAATCACTTCGCCCTCCACGGATCCGTCCACCACGGGTTCGCTGCCATCTGTTTCTTCCTGCAGTGTATTTGCATCATATACTTCCTGGGTCACCGTTCCTTGTGTAGTTTCTGCACTTACCGGTTCTGCCCCTGCCGGCATAACAGCAGCTGCTTGAACGACAACAAGCAGAGCCAGAATACTTAATTTCTTCAGCTTCATTCTCAAACTCCTTCTATATCTCGTATTATTTTTCCAGCATGATCATAGTATTAAACGCACAAGTTGGTAAAAAGTTCTTGTCTAAATTGTTAAATCAACGTTTTTTGATGAAATATTTGTCATGATATGTATAAAGTGAGATAAGCCGCTGCCCTTGAAGAGATCAAGTCACAGCGGCTTTCGCGTCTCGCAACTATGGAAAAATAAGAACCGATTTTTTGCTGCTCATATACTCAACTGAAGCATTTAGCTGCTCAGATACAAAGCGTACCGGGACAAACGTCGTCCCCTTTTTCAGCATCAGCGGTGCATCGTACTTGATGACTTTATCATTTACTCTAACCTGATGGTTACCAACGGTCCATTGTATTATTTTGCCGTCTTTTGTAATCGTAACGGCTTGTTGTCCTTTACTCCATTTCACAGCAGCGCCCTGCTGTTCGGAAATGAACCGGATCGGTACATATGTACGACTGGAATGAATATAGGGTGCTTCTAGTAATGTAAAAGAGGATTCACCTGCATATGCGGTTTTGCTTCCGATTACCAGACGCTGATATTGACCTTGATGCAGTCTGCCGTAAGGATCCGCATTTAGAGCTGTAAACAGGCGGTTCGACTTTGTACCCTGCTTGAGGTCCAGAACATTGTGGTCCAGCTGCAGTCCGTAACGGGGAGCTCCTGTGTCATAATGAAAATCCGGCTTCATGTGTTCAATCGGTGACAAATCCCAGATCCGGTTTCGGTTTAAGTAAAGATAACTCAGTTTATTCAGATTTCTTAATGGTTCGAGATCATAAATTTGATTGGATGCAAGATTCAACTGGTATAATTTCGTCATCTTGGCAAGCGGCTTAATATCTTTGATCTGATTATTCGCAGCGCCGAGTGTTCCAAGTACTGTCATGCCGGCCAGCGGCCCTAAATCTGAAATCTGATTTCCGCCTAATCCGAGTCCTGTTAAACCGGTTAAGTCTTTTAAAGGAGAAACATCCTTGATTTTATTAAAGCTTAAGTCCAGGCTTCTAAGTGCATTCAGCTTGCTTAAAGGCTGCAGCCGTTCAATCTGGTTGGCGCTCAATCTCAAAAAATCCAGATTAACCATTTTGCTTAATATAGAAATATCAGAAATTTGATTTTGATCTGCTGTGAAGGTGTTCAGCAGCGGAAAATGTCTCAGTACATCGATCGACGTGATCTGATTATTTGAAATATCCAGGGATTTCAAGTTTTTCATCTCTGACAGATTTTGAAGATCTGTTACCGTATTGTGAGAAAGATGCAGTTCCTGAATGTTAGTCAATCCCCGCAAAGGCTGGAGATCTGATATTTTATTACGGTTAAGGTCCAGGATCTTGATGTTGGTCCCATACTCCAGGCCGCTCAAATCTGTAATCCCTAGATCACGAAGCTCTACTACCTCTAAAGCCTCCATATCCTGTATCGAAATGGACTCCTCTTCACTTTTTTGCATAATCGCTTTTAACGCCCTTTCCAGCTTTAAGTCCTCAAACTGAGGCTCTGAAGCCAGATCAGCCGCTGAGGTCCATCCAGCCATGCTCACACTTAGTATGCACATGAACATGAATCCGGCTAACCATCTTCTCATATTCTCCATCCTTTCGTAAATCAGCTAACATAACAGACGTGATTTATCCCAGGATGTTGCTTAAAGTTTGTATTCTTTGCGCTGCAAGTAGATCACTACCGAGAATCCGGTCTGAAAGAGCCAGAAGATCAGAGCCGCCAAGGCCGCTTGAGGAAAAAGATACAGGCTGCGGAACGTCATTCCGACAAGCTGACCACCAATCCCACAAACCAAAATATAGATCAGCATTGAAGTGATAACCCCTGTCCATATCCCGAAATTTCTAATTTGATTAATAATCCATTGAACGATTCCGTCCGCAAGAAATGATAAAGGCAGGATGAGGAATAAAGAAACCGTCAGAATGATCAGAAAGCCGATAACAAACGAATAACCAAAAGAATAATAATACGTGTTCGGCATCCGGTCATGCACGGTAACAACATTCTGAATCGTCATAAACAATGACATGGCCAGAGGTGAGACGAAAGCCGACAACCACTTTGAAGCCGGATGACTCCACCGGAACGCTTTGGCTTGGATCATACAGATCATCCTCTCTCTCATTGGATACAAATACTATATCACAAATGAAGACTATAATGTGAAATACATCACAAAGATTTAGTAAAATTTGGTTTACTAACTTCCATCTTTTATAATGGAGGAGATACTCAATCAGTTTCAAGAGAGGAGTACATCATGCATAATTCTGAAGAAGCTGCTAAGAACACCTTATTCTCAAAGCCATTTACCGAAAATCCCTATCCTGCTTATACATCATTAAGGGAATCCGAACCTGTGGTGAAACTGCGTTTCCCAGATGGTCAGAACGGCTGGCTGGTTACCCGCTATGAGGACGGATTAACCGTTCTGAAAAACCCTGTCTTCATCAAAGATATGAAAAAGGTTTATGGCAGCGATACCGGAAGTGTATTTACAAGCAATATGCTGTTCTCGGATCCTCCTGATCATAAAAGACTTCGCGGTCTGGTTCAAAAAAGCTTCACACCCCATAAGATTGCCGGCATGCGAAGTCGCATTCAAGCCATTGCCGATGAGCTGCTGGACCAGACTTCAGGCAGAGAAGAAATGAATTTGATTGATGATTATGCTTTCCCGCTTCCGATTATTGTCATAAGCGAAATGCTGGGCGTGCCCTTAGAGGACCGGGATAAGTTCCGCATCTGGTCCAACTCCATCATTGGTGCCTCCAATCAGGAGAGCGATGCCAGTGTGGGACAGCATATGCAGGAGTTCATTCAGTATTTAAAAGAATGGTTTGCCAACGTTCGGGAACACCCGGGTGATGACATGATCAGTCAGCTGGTTCAGTCCGAGGAACAAGGCGACCGGCTGAGTGAACAGGAACTATACGGTGTAGTAACGCTCATGATCATTGCAGGGCATGAAACCACCGTGAACCTGATCGGCAATGGCCTGCTCGCTCTGCTGAGTCACCGTGATCAGCTTTCTCTGCTTATGGAGAATCCGTCTCTAATTCACAATACTATTGAGGAAATGCTCCGTTATAACGGACCGGTCGAGTTCAGCACCTCACGCTGGGCAAGCGAAGACATTGAACTAAACGGTCAAACCATTCACAAAGGTGAACTCGTCGTGGTGGCCCTGAACTCCGCCAATCGTGATGAAAGCCAGTTTAAAGATCCCGATCTTTTTGACATAACGAGAGAAAAAAGCCCTCACCTCGCTTTCGGTCAAGGCATCCATCATTGTCTTGGTGCTCCACTGGCTCGATTGGAGGGTGAGATCGCCATTCTATCACTGCTTCAGCGTTATCCAAATCTAAAACTTCGAGGGGAATGGAGTGAATTGAAGTGGAGACCCGGCATGATTGTCCGGGGTGTGGAGGAAGTACCTTTGTCCATTAAGTAAAGTTACACCCAGCAAGATTCGTTAATAACACAAACAGGCGGTGTATGGGATATCATCCCATCACCGCCTGTTTGTGTTGTACTGTGGTATGTGGAAAACCACATACATTGGGCCACATAGGCGATGGTTAAGCGTCATGCCACATACCGGAATAATCTGCATAAGTTTGGAGACCTTACTACTAAGAACAACCTGGCGAAAGCAGGTGATACAGGTGAATGCATCCAGTCAAGAAATGTTTGATACCAACAAGCAGAACGTATCCTTTCTCCAGCAAGCTCTTCAGCATTCAGACGATCTGCTCGTCCGTGAGATCACCCGTGATGGGAATGCTGGCGTACTGGTCTATATCGAATCGCTCACCGATGCCAGTCAGTTGGAGAAGCACGTACTCGATCCTTTATCTCAGAGTAATCCAACCGAGCTAAGCACCTTGTTTACAACGATCCAGGCCAAGGAGAGTATCGACCTGCAGCAGGGCATCAAATCTTTGTTAAACGGGTATACGCTGTACTTTGAAGACGGTATACGCCGGTTCTATCTACTTGAAACTCCGTCCCATTACGAGCGGAGCATTACTGAGCCTGAGAATGAGAGCATCATCCGCGGAACACATAACGGCTTCATTGAGAGCCTGAGTGTCAATCTGCATCTCATCCGGAAGCAGGTCAATTCGCCGGAACTAACCGTTCGATATTATGAACTTGGCAAGACCACAACTCGAAAAGCCGCAGTCATTTACATGCATAACCAGGCAGAAGAAGAGGTTGTTCGAAAGGTCATTTCACGAATTCAGCGCATTACGCTGGACCATATCATGTTTACCGGATTCGTTCAGGAAATGATTGAGGACAATCCATATTCTCTTTTTCCGCAGCATTTGATGACAGAACGCCCGGATCACACCAACGCCTATCTCATGAATGGACATGTTGCCATTATGCTGGACGGAGATCCGACCGCTTTAATCCTGCCCGTCAGTTTTTTTGCTTTTTACAAAACACCTGATGACTATAATAACCGCTGGATGGTTGCATCCTTTACACGGCTTACCAGAATGCTCAGTTTTATTCTGGCATTTCAGCTGCCGGCTATATATATCGCTACTGTGTCATTTCATTCCAGCATTCTGCCGCTTAAACTATTTTTCACGGTACAAGGCTCATTAACCCGAGTTCCATTTCCCCCATTAATAGAAGCTTTGCTGCTGGAACTCATTTTCGAACTCCTGCGTGAAGCAGGCCTTCGCCTTCCGAGCAGGGTTGGTCAGACGATAGGAATCGTTGGCGGTTTGGTAATTGGAGATGCCATTGTCAAGGCGGGACTGGTATCCTATCCGATGATTATCGTCGTAGCACTAACCGCCATCTCATCTTTTCTGATTCCATCATATGAAATGGGATCCGCTGTGCGTCTTCTGCGCTTTCCATTGATGATTGCGGCTTCCTTATTCGGTTTTTTGGGCATATCATTCGGCCTTGCCATTCTGTTCATGCATTTGTGCAAGCTGGAATCGTACGGAAAACCATACTTTGAACCACTTGCACCCCTAACGTTAAAAGGATGGAAAGATACTTTTGTGCGTTTTCCTGTGTGGACACTCCGGCAAAAAACAAAGAGATCCAATACCAGGCGTGAATAACGAAACGAGGTAATTACAGCAGTAAAGGGTGACGCATCATGGCCAAGATGGAAAAAACAATAACAGCCAGACAGCTCTTCTTCTTAGTCATTCAGACCCAAATCGGTGTCAGTGTGTTAAAAATCCCGCACAAAGTGAATGAGATTGCTAGAGGGGGCTCAGGGATCTCCATCATCATTGCCGGGCTAATCACCCAAGCGCTGATCCTAATGATGTGGCTGCTGTTAAAAAAATATCCCGGCAAAAATCTGTATCAGATTCTGCTCGGCATGGCAGGTCCGATTTTCGGCAGGATTCTTATTGTAAGTTACGCGGCACATTTCATTCTGCTTGGGGCCAATATCATGATCAGTGCAACGGATATCATTCATCGTTGGCTGCTTGTCTCTACCCCAAAATGGGTACTGCTCGCCCTCTTTTCATATCTCGCTTATTTTTTAGCTAGAGAAAAACTAAGCGTACTGGCTCGATTTGATACGCTCGCCTGTCTGTTATTTATACCGCTTGTGCTGTTCGTCGGATATGGTTTAAATGAAGCACACATCGAGAATATGCTGCCATTGTTAGAACAGGGATACTTTAAAATATTTACAGGGGCTAAAGATGTGACCCTCGCCATATACGGATTCGAAATATTATTGGTTGTGTATCCCTTTATCAAAGCTGACAATAAACAAATACTATGGTCCATGACGGCAGCAAACAGCTTTACAACCTTTTTTTATTTATTTGTCGTCGAAGTCTGTCTCCTGGCATTCAGCCATGATCAGCTTAAACTGATGCCAGAACCTGTGATCTACTTGATGAAATCTATGAATTTTTACATATTCGACCGTGCTGACATTGTGTTTGTGCCCATCTGGTCGATCACAACAATATGTTCGCTAGTCAGTTATGTTTACAGCGCGGCCTTGGGTTTCAGTGATATCTTTAAAAAAAGCAATCACCACCTCTTTTCCGCGTTATCCGTCACCATATCTTTTGCCATTGCATTCGTGCCCGTTACTCCATCAGCCATGGAAAAACTGGATAAGATAGCCGAGTATATGGCCTATGTATTTATCGCATTGATACCACTCGTCTTGTTGTTGATTTCACTCATCAGCTTAAAGAAGAAAGAAGGACGGTAAGCATGAACAAACTAAAATTTGCACAACTGGGTATGCTCATGGTCATGCTGTTTACCGTATCGGGCTGTTGGGATCACGAGTATTTGAAGGATATCAATCTCGCATACAGCGTAGCATTTGACTTGAGTGAAGACGGGAACATTCTTGAAACGGTTGAGATCATCGTTCCGGCAGAGAGTGAGCAATCCTCTCCCAAGAACGAAATTCATCACAGCACAGGATTGACTCCACGAAATGCGAGCACCAATATGAGAAACATTATTCGTGGAAATATGAGATTCATTAAGTTTGGCGTTCAAATGGTCGGCACAGAACTGGCCAAAAAAGGTTTAAAAACCGTTCTGGATGTGAATTTCAGAGATCCTTCCAATCCGACAGCAGACCCCCGTTTTGTCGTTGCAGACGGGCTCGCTTCAGATATCATTTCTAAAAAACTGGTGGGTGAGATCAAAATCGGAGAGTTTCTTCAACAAAAGATACGAAGCCTCGAGCGAATGGGGATCTTTTATCCACCCGAAACGATCAATTCTGTCTTTCTCGCTACCACAAATCCTGGCAAAGACTTTGTTCTGCCTTATTTAGGAATCGAAAATGAAGAAGTGGTTGCCAAGGGGGTCGCTTTATTTGATGATGAGTATTTTACGGGGACCTTGGATACAAACCAATCGACCCTGCTCGTTCTCATGAGTGGAGAGATGGGAGATAATGCCCGGATGACTCGTAAACTGCATATCACTGAACCATATCTAGTCCAAGGAGATATCAGTTTTAACCTGGCTAAAAAGAAACCGAAACGAAAATTCAAAATTCATGTTCATCGTAACGGAGAAGTATCGGTAGATCTCCATTTAAAGACATATGCAGTTATAGAAGAGTTCACAGGTGACCAGCAATTAAAAGTTGAAATTCTGCCTGATATTCAAAAAAGACTTTCGGAAATGCTCACGGAAGAAGCCGATTCCATCATCAGCACATTAAAACAATCCAACTGTGATCTATTTGGTGTCGGCAGACATTTAATTGCTTATCACAACAAGCTGTGGCAGACAAAAAACTGGGATGAGGAATACAGAACACTGCAGTTCAATACAACGATAGATGTCGAAATCATCAGCACAGGTGTGTTGATATAGTAAGAATGCAAAGAAGCGGTTCTTGGCAGACGATCTGCCAAGAACCGCTTCTTTATTTGCATCCTATGAATTTTGACTGTTGACGATTTCCACATTCAGCACATGCAGTGCCTTGCTGGCTGTCGCTCTGGCTTGCTCTACAGTTTCAGCTGCGGATAAAGCAACGGCCATTCTTCTTCCTGTTTTCGTAACAGGCTTGCGGAAAATTCTCAGCTGTGTGCGCGGCAGAGAAAGGGCCTCCTCTGCTCCCGTGATTCGGTAGTGGTCCATCTCCTGTACGGCCTTAAGGGGACGGCTTGCACCCGGTGAAAGAAGTTCAATCTCCGGTATCGGATATCCAAGAATAGCCCGGACATGAAGAGCAAACTCTGACAACTGCTGTGTCACAAGGGTAACGAGTCCGGTATCATGCGGCCGTGGGGACACCTCGCTGAAATAAACACGATCTTCCGCCAGGAACAGCTCAACGCCGAACAACCCGTATCCGCCAAGCTCATCAGTAATGGTTTTGGCTATAAATTTGGCTTCTTCCAGCTGGGCTTCACTCATGTAATGCGGCTGCCAGGATTCGATATAGTCTCCATTCTCCTGCATGTGCCCGATTGGAGGACAAAAACTCGTTCCGCTTACCGAACGAACGGTGAGCAGCGTAATTTCTGATTGAAAAGAAATGAACTCTTCGATAATTACCCTGCCGTTCTTCACCCGGCCGCCAGCCATCGCTGTTTCCCAGCATCCGGCAATATCATCTTTGCTTCGGCATACACTTTGTCCCTTACCAGATGAACTCATCAGCGGTTTAATGACACAAGGATATCCGGTTTCCTGGACAGCTGCTTTAAATTGTTCATAATCTTCAGCAAAACGGTATCCCGCTGTCGGCAGACCCAGCTGTTCGGATGCGAGGCGCCGAATGCCTTCCCGATCCATGGTCAGCCTTGCAGCACGAGCAGTAGGGATGACACGATGACCCTCCGATTCCAGCTTTTCAAGCTCCGCCGTGGCCAAAGCTTCGATTTCCGGAACAATCAGATCCGGTTTTTCGGATTCAATGACTTCCCTTAATTTTGCTGCATCCATCATATCGATCACATAATGCCGGTGAGCCACCTGCATGGCAGGAGCATCTTCATAACGATCGACCGCAATGGTTTCAATCCCAAGCCGCTGTGCTTCGATAATAACTTCTTTCCCCAGCTCTCCAGATCCCAATAGCAGCATTTTTGCAGTATGCAGCATACACATTCCCTCACTTTGTATGAAATAGATGAGATATAAAAAAGAGGCAAGGAGAAAAAAACTCCTTACCTCTGCCCAGGCGTACGGCCGATTCCTGCTCCGGTGCTCCACCATGGTTCCCCATGCTACGCCAGTCACACCACAGCATTAACTTGTCTACCCTATCATACTGAATTGCTGCCGGTATCGCAAGACAACATTGGTCTACTCTTCGAACTCTACGTTGTGATACACCTGCTGCACATCTTCCAGGTCTTCCAGCGCATCGATCAGCTTCTCGAACTGAGCAACGGAATCTTCAGGAAGACTGACATACGTCTGTGGAAGCATGGTCAGTTCAGCGACCGTAAAGTCTGTAATCCCCACATTCTTGAACGCTTCCTGAACTTCATGATATTGGTCAGGCTCAGCATATACAATGATTGCATCATCTTCTTCAACAATGTCGCGCACTTCCACGTCAGCTTCCATCAGCAGTTCGAATACCTCGTCCAGACTCTTGCCAGTTACACCGAATACAGCTGCTGCATCAAACATGTACGCTACAGAACCACTCACACCCATATTGCCGCCATTTTTGTTAAAGGCAGAGCGAACATCGGGGGCGGTACGATTCACATTATTAGTCAATGTATCGACGATCACCATAGCTCCGTTAGGTCCGAACCCTTCGTACCGAAGCTCACTGTACGTTTCTTCTGCACTGCCTTTTGCTTTATCCAGTGCACGGTCGATAATCGCTTTCGGCACATTAAACGTTTTCGCACGCTCCAGAACGACCTTTAATGCCCGGTTGGATTCGGGATCCGGCTCGCCTTTCTTCGCAGCTACATAAATCTCAACGCCGAATTTAGCGTAAACTCTACTTGTGTTTGCATCTTTAGAAGCTTTCTTTTCCTTGATATTATTCCATTTACGACCCATGATGCTCCCGCTTTCTATATCAGATTCATTCTATTATAACATTCCCGGAAGAACATATCATCTTCCCAAGTCCCGATATCTTCTCCGGTAAGAATCAATTGATACAAGCGGGTTGAATCTGCAATATCTTTGTACAGTACGGCTCCGATTACGCGCCTGCCTTGAATGAGCACCTTTTTATAAACTCTGTTCTTCTCATCCAGTCTCTGTACGACACGTATACCTGGAGCTTCCGAGATGACGCCTGCTGAAAACATATCCACCCCGTATATATTGATTCTGGCCGAGGTGACCGATCCAGTATAAGGAATAGAATCGACTCCAGCCAGCCGTCTGGCGAGCAGCATCCCCTGTTCGAACAGCGGGGCTTCCATCCCATAAGTCGTACCTCGATGCTCTGCACATTCTCCAAGAGCATAAACATCAGGCATACTGGTTTCCATATAATCATTGATTAATATTCCCCGGTGTACGGCCAAGGGACTATTACGGACAAAGCCGACATTCGGCTTGATTCCTACAGCCATCACCACGAGATCAGCCTGGAGCTCTTCTCCGTCATGAAATCGGACTCCTTCAGCCCTTCTGCGTCCGGTAATCGATACACATTTTTTGTTCAGTTGAAAAGTAATGCCCTGTTCCTCCAAGTCTTTCTGCAGCAAATCACCTGCGGCCGCATCGAGCTGCCGATTCATCAAGTGTGAATGTTCATGGACTACAGTAACATCCAGCTTAAGATCCATCAGTTCTTTTGCCGCTTCCAAACCCAGCATGCCGCCGCCAATGACCACCGCTTTACGGAAGATCGGTGAGGTTTCCAGCATCGTTTTCAAATTTCGAATATCTCGAAACCCGATCACGCCAACCTTATCTACTCCAGGCATAGGCAGCATAAACGGCAGCGAGCCTGTTGCAAGAATCAGAATATCGTAGACGAAATGCTCCCCTTTGTCTGTCTGCACCTTTTTGGCAGCATAATCAATATGAACTACCTGGTGTCCTGCATATAGTGTGATTTCATGCTCCTGATACCAGGTGTAGGACGAATAAGGATTCCATTCCTTTTCTTGTTCTGAAAGCTTCCCGAGGTTTGAAGAAGTCATTCGTATCCGATTATAAGGGGGATGAGGATCACTGCCTATGATCGTTATTTCATACATGTCAGCGTTCAGCTTCATGAGCTGTTCAATGCAATACACGCCAGCCATACCGTTACCGACAAGCAGCAGCTTCTTTTTCATGGTTGTCTGAACCTCCCCTGTTCCATAGCAATATTTTATATGTAATGTAATATAATATAACATCAAATTTCATTCGTAAAACTTTTTTAATGTAATTTCAATTTTTGTGTTAATTTTCATAACGTAAAATGACATTGAATATGTTGAAGCTCACAAAATTACCTCTTTGTCCAATCCATGTGATTTACTTTGCATACATTACATCAAAAACATGTTATTGAGGTGAATATAATGGCTTGCGGATGTAGAGGCGGATGCTGTCCGGATGTTGGCGGTGATGGAAGTCTATGCGACTGCTGTGTCACCCCGATGCAGAATATTCTCGAACAAATTCCCGCCGGTACCAGAATAACATTGGGAACGGTTGATAATACGTCAGGCAATCTGCAGAACGTTGACTTTGAGTCCGTTTCCGATTATATTGCCATCGTATTGGAAGGTGCGAACCGAATTGCAGTTCCGGTATGCAAAGTTACGGGCATCTCTGGTGAACGTTTGTAGAACCACAAAGTATTGCAAAATTCCCACAAAACTCATCTGTTACAATATCCCCTTGCGGGTTAGTATCTGGGCAACAACAGCATCCCATCATTTCACCCCCTTAGCAAAATTATATTCATTTTTAACCTATATGTGTAAATTTTGTAAGCTAAGAATGTTTGATACTTCCTGAACATAAATATTTAGATACATTCTCCGGTGAAGGGAGGGCAGAAATTTGAGTTCAGCATTACGCGATGAATTCTGCGGCAATTTTTTGATAACTCCTCAGGAGCGATCAGTAGCCCTCTGGAGATTAACCAAACCTCTGGTCGACTGGTACCATTAATACAGGTACCGTCAGCATTTATACCTCAAGCCGAAATATGAGCCATTGCGAAGCGGTGCTGACGACGGCACACGATGTCATTGTTTTACCACTTAAAACAGGAAACACCTTATCTGTAACCGCGGCGGAATTAGTTTCTCTTGAGATTCACTGCCGTGAAGGAGTACCATTGAACACCAGCATCAGCGGAAAGTACTGTATTTCGCTGCACTACCTGCTCCCCGTGATTGTCGAAGATGAAGAATAGCATGATATGATATGACATAACATCAAAAAAACGTGCAAGTCTCCATGTGAGACTCGCACGTTTTCTCAATCAAACGAATAGGTCCAAAAGCTTTCCGTACCAAACCTTTGACGGATCTTATCCTTCGACGCCTTCTTGTCCCCGATCAATTCCGGAATCTGAAACTGCGATCGATGAGCGGTTATAGACTTCAACTTCTGATCCAAATATTCAGTGACGTCTTGAAATACATCCGGTTCCCCGATCCATTCCCGGCATCCGTTCGAGAAGGCCAGGCAGTGAACCACTGGACGCTGGTCCACCGGCATCCTTTGTATCGTACGGACAACAGAAGCCCCGGTAGCATCATGATCAGGGTGCACACTGTAGCCCGGATAGAATGTAATGACAAGGGAAGGCTGCAGTTCATCCAGCAGCTTCTGCATTACTTCATCAATGACCTCTGGCTCTTCAAACTCCACCATTTTATCATGGAATCCAAGCATTCTAACATCCTGTATTCCTATGGACCGGCAGGATTCCTCCAGCTCAAGCTTACGGATTTCAGGAAGAGTAATGCGATTGGCGAACGGTGGAACACCCATATTGCGGCCCATCTCACCGAGTGTCAGGCAGGCATAAGTAACCTCCCAGCCTTCATCAATCATTTTCGCCAGTGTCCCAGACGTACCGAATGCTTCGTCGTCCGGATGCGGAAACACAACCAGCGCCCTTTTTTTCAACATATCTGTCATCTCCTGTTCTTAAAAAGGCTCCCGGCTGAGCTGCAGAGCTACAACCAATTTGCCTTGGGTATCATGACCCGCCATAATCAGGCGTTCTTTATCGCTCTCCTCGTAGTGCGTGAGCCCTTCCGCATAGACCCAGCCCTGCTCGGTTTTCAAACCAACCCGATAAGGTCCTGCACCAGAAATCTTTCCACTGGTATAGCAAACCTTGGCATTTGTTATAAAATTAGCCGCAGGATGTCTTGAGCTGTCCACATGAGACGCATAAGCACCTGTGGTCAGTTCCAGATGGATATACAGCTCTTGTTCCTGCAGCTTGTTCAGCATTTGCTGTACTTCCGATAAATTAATAATCTCCATGCTCAACCTCCGGCTCATCCAATGAAATCGTAATAAAATGCGAATATGAATATTCTATCACATTTCCTTGAAGATGAGAAAAGGCACTTAAATAGCAGGCATGATATTACCGCCGCAGACTGGAATGTACGCACCGGTCGTAAAGGAAGCAAGATCTGAAGCCAGAAACGCTACCATATTAGCAATTTCCTGATCCGTTCCTCGGCGTCCTAAAGGCACACTCGCTTCATAGGAAGCATTGTGCTCGGAGCCCTGATCCCGGTCCCGGTCGCTTACCGTCCATCCGGGTGCAACCTGGTTGACTGTGATTCCATGCTCGCCAACTTCCTTGGCCAGAACACGGTACACACCGTCCATACCCCTTTTTCCAGCTACATAAGCGGACTGTCCCGGATGGTTTTGCATTGAGCATTCGGTATTGATGCCAATAAACCGTCCATACTTTCGCTCGACCATTGCCGGTACAAATGCCTTGGCAAGGTACACGCTCTGCATGACACAGGTTTCGAACTGGCTTTGATAATCTTTAGGATCCTGTTCCAGTACCGATGTCCACTCATACTGCTCTACAGCATTAGCTACCGTAATCTCAGGGAGTCTGCCAAAATGCGATTGAATCTGCTCCTTCATTTGCATGACCGATTCCAGGCTGGCAATATCCGCTTGAACAATCATAACCTTGTTCCCCGTCTGCTTCACTTCATTCCTCAGTTCTTCTGCTTTAGCTGCACTGCTGCGGTAATGGATGATGACATCTGCGCCGCACTCGGCCAAGGATCTTACCATCACTCTGCCAAGCTGACCTGCCCCGCCTGTGACGAGCGCTAATTTCCCATTCAAATCTATATTCATGTTTGTTTCGCTCCTTCTGCTTTATTGTGAACTCATTAGGCATCCACGGACTGCACGCTTCTGCTATATTCGCCACACCCGGACATAGTCCTTTTTTAAATTGAATGAGACATACCCTCATTAGAAAAAGTCCCGCTCCGGCTTACCGCCATAATCGGGACTTTGTCTGTTATTTTACACTTACGGTTATCGTTACAGTCTTGGAATCCAGCTTGGCTTTAATCCTGGCAGTTCCTTTACCTGACACTTCGATTTTACCTGCATTCACTTTTGCAACCGACGGGTTGCTGCTGGTCCACAACGCGCTGTCCGTAACAATGCCCGTGGTGCCTGTATCATATGCAGCTGTAAGGGTTACTGTCTTTGTGTCACCTGGCTGCAAATTCAGCTTTTTCTCACTGGCCGTTAATCCGGTAAGCTTGGGAACAACGCTGACACGAACCTTGACCTCTTTCCCTTGATAAGTACCTGTGACTTCAGCTGTCCCTTCCGAGACAGCCTTCACGGATGAGCTGCCTGAGATCACTGCAACTTCAGGATTGGAAGAGCTCCAGTTCATTTTGGAGGATAAGGTTACGTACTTACCGTTAGCGTAGTATCCTTTGACTTTTATTGCTTTTGATTTCTTGATATTCAATTCAATGGTTTCAGGTTCTACTACGAATTTGACGATCTCTTGTTCAACCGAAGCCTTGATTTTAATCTTTTCATTCAGATAGATTCCTTCTAACACCGCCGTGCCTGCGATCAGGCCTTTCATCGTATTATCTTTAATAACCGCTGCCTTACCGGAAATTGTCCATATTATTTCTGAGGTTATATCCTCTTCAGCGCCATTTTCAAAAACAGCATTCACAGCAGGAAGCTCCACGGACGTACCCGTAATCAGCTGATATTCCTCAACTGAAGGAAGCAGCAGCAGGACTCTTTCCTGCACCTTTACCGATATTTGTGCAGCTTCTCTGCTGCCAATTGTTCCGGTAACTATCGTTTCGCCTTCCCCTTTTGCCTTGATTTTGCCATTCTCGATGACAACGACTTCCTCATTCCCGGTTGCCCATGTAACTTGGCTGCTAAAATCGTGAGTTTCATCATCCAGCAGCACTCCCTTAACTACGGGTACGGACACGGATTCTCCGCGCAGCAGTTCAAGGATATCTTTCTCGATCTGAAATTTAGCTACGGTCGGGTACACAGTCACTTTAAATTCTTTGCTAATGCCCCGGTATGACACCTTAATGGTCGAAGTTCCAGCAGCACGTGCCTTGAGAATGCCTTGATCCACCGTAACCGCCAGCGGATTGGAGGAACTCCACTCTGCAGTTACAGGAATTGATTCTGTCGCCACATTACGGACGCTTGTTTCAATCTTCACTTCATCCTTTATAAACAGGACAGGATTCTTTATAAAAGACGGCTCACTCAGAATCAGCGCTTCATAAGGATTACGAACATAGACATCAACCGATGTGCTCGTTCCCAAATAAGAGGCTGTGATGACTGCTTTACCCAGACCTACAGGCACAAGCTTACCGTCTTTGATCTCAATCACTGAATTATGGGAAGATTTGAATTCAGCAAGGTTCGTCACTTCGACTGGCTGACTGTCTACCCCTGCTTGTGCGTACACTTGCAGCTGCTGGGGATCGTCGCCTACGAGCATTTCCAGATTCTCACCCGGTGATATACTCAGCTTCTCATAAGGGGACACAACTTTAACTTTGAAGGAAGCCTCCAGGCCTTTGTACGCCGCCTTAATCACAGCAGTACCTTTACCGACCAGTTTCAATGTGCCCTCCGTTACCGTCACGACTGTGTTATCCGATGTACTCCATGCTGCATCTGAAGTGACATCCACTGTTCCGTCCGCAAGCGCCTTTATTGGCACATCCGCTGATCCCAGCTTGTATTCCACTTGTGATGGCTGATTGATCTCAAGCTTATCGGCAGCAAATTTAGAAGTAACTTTAATCGTCGTCAGCGATGTTTTGTACTTAGCGGTAATGGTTACTGTTCCTTTATCTAAAGGTGTCAGCAGCCCGCCTTCAACTTTCACGATCTTACTGCTGGATGACGTCCAGCTGGCTTCATTCGTAATATCCTTTTTGGTGGACAAGCCTTCATATGATGCCAATACCCGCAGCTGCTTCGTGCTTTCAGCTACTGTCAATTCAATTTCCGCTTCCTCGCGTCTAGGGATATAGAGGTCAGATCTCCGTCTGCTGCCCGTACAGCTGCCGGAAATAGTACAGCTGCCATGAGCAGGATGCTCAGCAGCAAGCTGGCCGTCTTTCTGGTCATCATCATGTTTTCTCTCCTTTACATCCATCCGAACTTCTTTATATTCTTCTATCTATTTGTTTATCGGCCATTTGTATGATGGATGTTACCCGCAGCTCCATAATTAGGAAAAAAGTAACAAATTCCACACGTTTTACATGCATGATGACTTCAATATTCTGCTGGATGATCCGATATAAAAAAAGTACATACACGTGGTGAATTAAATAGGTAAAGGAGATTATTGGGTTTGAAGAAAAGTATGAAGACATGGAGTTTGATATTAGCTTTCACCCTGCTGATCATCAGCATTCCGATGAATGAGGCGGATGCAGCGGTGCCTAAAATGACCGTTATTGTTGATGAAAACAATCAGTCGTTTATACCTGTAGGGCTGGTGAAAAGCTATACGGGAGTAAAGGCTAGTTTTACAGCCTCTCAAAAAAAGATTCAACTACAAGATGACAACAGGACCATCATTATGATACTCGGTCAGAAAAGTTTCTCGGTTAATCAAGAAAAGAAGTCTCTGGATGCAGCGCCTTTTCGGGATTCCAGCGGCGCCGTTTATATTCCGCTTAAAATTGCCGTACAATATTTGAATTTTGATATCGAATGGGAGAAGGAAATTTCGGGTATTCGTATAAGCCGGGATCAAAAATCTATAGTTTTACCGGTCGTCTCCGGTAAGGCAGGCGCTTCTTCTTCCAAGCCTGTGACAAGCACTCGAAAATCTTTTAAGGTCGGTTCTCGCAGCCTCAGTGCCAATATGGTCACAATTTCGCTCCTGCATCCCAAGACAGAGCTCGATGTGGTGCTTGCACATAACAAGATCGGCCGGGTTGAAGACCTTAGAAGCATGGCCCGACGCAACCAAGCAGTCGCAGCGATCAACGGAACCTTTTTTGATGCTTATACAGCTGGTTCTTTTAAAGCGCCTTATGGTTATATCTTCAGCGGTGGTCAAATGCTGAAGAACAGTCCAGCTGACCGGCGGACCGTATTTTCGTTTAACCAAAACTATCTGTCTCAGCTGATCCCCGGCCTGGAATTTAAAAACCATTACAATAATCATGACGTTCTTGGCGCTCTTCAGGCAGGGCCACTGCTGGTTGTGAATGGTAAAGTCTCGCTTGATTTTACCGGCTTCAGGGATCCGAAGATCCGGACCGGCGGCGGTGCACGCAGTGCCTTAGGTATTACTAAGGACCATAAACTGATCCTGATGACCACCGGAGGAGCAACCATTGCCCAGCTTGCTGAAATGATGCGTCAGGCAGGAGCTTATCAGGCGATGAATCTGGATGGCGGAGCATCCAGCGGTCTTTACTACAATGGAGCTTATGTTACCACGCCCGGCCGACAGATCAGCAATGCTTTGGTCGTACGTTTGAAATAAAAAAAGAGGAGGACGAGATCAGTTACTGACCTTGTCCTCCTTCTTCTGTTGGTTCTCTATTTCATCAATGGTAGTCTGGATGATGATCTCCAAACCCTTCAGCATCGTTTCATGACTGAGTGAAGGCATGCCCGGCTTGTCAGCCGCCATATCTGTGGAAGCTGGAAAATGAACAAACCCCCCAAGGATCTTACGATCGTACTGACGGATATCGTTCAAAACAGCATACATTGTATTATTACAAATAAAAGTTCCTGCCGAGTAAGATATGGCGGCCGGGATTCCTGCCTCTTTCATCTGCTGTACCATACGGCGAACCGGCAGCTTTGTAAATAACCCGTCTGGTCCTTCCGGATCTATGGGTTCATCCTGCGGCCTTGCTCCCCGATTATCCGGGTAAGGCGCATCTGCAGCAATATCTTTCAGATTAACCGCGATACGTTCGGGAGTAATGGCCGTTCGTCCAGCCGCGACCCCACAGGCAATGACAGCATCCGGCTGCCAAGTGCGAATCTCGCTCAACAGCAGGTCTGCGCATTCATCAAAATGTACCGGCAGCAGTATGATGCGAATCTCCGCATTCGCAAACGCCATCTTTTGAAGATCACGGATTAATCCTTCGGTCGGGTTTATTAGACTTCCGCCAAAGGGTTCAAACCCGGAAACTAATAGTTTCATATTCCCTCTCACCTTTCTTAAGATCCATGTGATTGAAGATCCCGCCATACTTTTTTATTGCTGTATTCCTTGGATTGACTGATATCCTGTCCAAACCAGGAAGGAGGGCAAAAGTGTTCAGCCTCTTCCAGAGATGAAAATTCAATCTCCAGAACAAGCAGGTTGAGCTGGGTGTAATCATCAATTTCCACAATGCGCCCCTCCCACTCGGCAGTAATTCTTGTTTTAATAAGCGGAACCGCTTGGTGAGCCTCGATCATTTGTTCATATAGCCCTTCGGATATTGAATATTCTACCTCCTCTCTGGCGAGTCCCCATCCCTTCTTAAATGTATGAGTATATTCAAGCACCCCAGTCTGTACATTCTTTAATTTACGAACACGAAGTTCTTGATCTCCATCCAGAGCCAAATAGGTTTGTTCGATAAGCTGCTTCTTGTTTAAACGTAACGTGCCATCCTGCAGCAGTAAAAGTGGATCTGCTTCTAACAAGTATTTTCTTTCAATTTCTAAAGCCATAATTCAGGCACCCCCATTCTATATTGACTAAAGTTAACAGTTACCGTTCTGGATGGCTGCGAGGCAGGTGATCTTACGACCGCTGCCGCATCTACCGAATCACTTGTCACCTCCGCTGAAGGTCACCTTCATAGAGCATCTTGAATGACGAGTGTTTTAGGCCAACTCTAACGGGCACTCAGGCTGTAACATTATAGTTTCTTCAGAGCTTGAATCACAAACAAAATTTAAAAGAGCCCCCTGCGAATTGCAGGGGACCCTTGAGCGGGAAACGCCTATAGTTTTACCGGGCAATCAATTTGCTTAAGATTTTCACCTTTGTCCTTTGCTGAAGTAACGTTAGTCACTCCAAAGCTGTCTGGTCCATCGGAATCAAATCCTTTCGGAATAAAAAGACTGTCAGTTCTCAACTTGCTCCATTGGAATCAAACCCTTTCGGTATTCTAACCGTCAGATCGTCAACTGCTCCATCGGAATCAAATCCTTTCGAGATTCAACACATTCAGATCCATTTAACTTCCGCTTCAGGCAATATCTTCAACCGTTTCCCGCTTGTTTTATATTTACCACACAGGAGAGGAATGAAACACATTTTTATATTTGACAGATTGTCAAGCTAAGCGCGACACCTCGTCCATGAACGATTGGTGAGAAGACTTCCAGCCGAGGCATTTCCTAGGGCGGTTG
>NZ_JABBPN010000023.1 GCF_012933385.1 Paenibacillus lemnae | reverse complement strand
TCCAAGAGTTCATACGTTCCGTCTCTTTTGCATTGTTCAGAGCCAGATCGAAATCCTTCATGGTACGAGTATAGTTCTCGTTCGAAGAAGTGTAGCTGCTCTCACCATCGCGGTCGTTGTTGCTGCTACGCTCCATC
The DNA here is from genome assembly GCF_012933385.1 of Paenibacillus lemnae. Classification (GTDB taxonomy): domain Bacteria; phylum Bacillota; class Bacilli; order Paenibacillales; family Paenibacillaceae; genus Paenibacillus_AQ; species Paenibacillus_AQ lemnae. The sequence continues at coordinate 57,282 of NZ_JABBPN010000023.1, read as the reverse complement.
CAAGAGTTCATACGTTCCGTCTCTTTTGCATTGTTCAGAGCCAGATCGAAATCCTTCATGGTACGAGTATAGTTCTCGTTCGAAGACTCATAGCTGCTTTCACCATCGCGGTCGTTGTTGCTGCTACGCTCCATCCAAGAGTTCATACGTTCCGTCTCTTTTGCATTGTTCAGATCCAGATTGAAATCCTTCATGGTACGAGTATAGTTCTCGTTCGAAGACTCATAGCTGCTTTCACCATCGCGGTCGTTGTTGCTACGCTCCATCCAAGAGTTCATACGTTCCGTCTCTTTTGCATTGTTCAGAGCCAGATCGAAATCCTTCATGGTACGAGTATAGTTCTCGTTCGAAGACTCATAGCTGCTTTCACCATCGCGGTCGTTGTTGCTGCTTGACTCCATCGATTTTGATGCAGTTTCCTTCTCCTTAGAAGAGTTCAGCGCCAGACCGAAGTCTTGCTTTGAAGCGCTTTGCTTCTCGTCAGAAGACTCGTAGTTGCTTTCACCGTCACGGTCATTGCGGCTGCTCGACTCCATCGACTTGGAGGCAGTATCCTTCTCCTTAGAAGAGTTCAGCGCCAGACCGAAGTCTTGCTTTGAAGCGCTTTGCTTCTCCTTCGAAGACTCGTAGCTGCTCTCGCCGTCACGGCCGTTGTTGCTGCTTGACTCCATCGACTTGGAGGCAGTTTCCTCTTCCTTAGAAGAGTTCAGCGCCAGACCGAAGTCTTGCTTTGATGCGCTCTGCTTCTCGTTCGATGAAGTGTAGCTGCTCTCGCCGTCACGGCCGTTGTTGCTGCTCGACTCCATCGACTTGGATGAGGACTCAGTTTCTCTGGAAGCATTAAGATTCAAACCTAAATCACTGCTGGAACGTTTCATGGTTTCTCTAGAATGTTCTGAAACATCAAGATCATTGTGATTTGAAATATGCTGTTTAGAAGCAGATTCCAGCTCTTTTGATGCATTCACATCTAAACCAAGTTTGCTTTGAGAAGCATGCTGCTGCTCGTAACTTGAAGCATTTCCATCGTGAGATCCGATATTATCATGTTTACTCCAGGATTGGCTTTGAGTTGACGCATCTGCCGCAAGGTTGACATCCAGCCCTGCCTTGTTAGAACGTTCTGAACTACGGGATGCTTCATCATAATCATGTTCTGTGCTTGAACTGGATTGAGACTGCAAATTCACACCTGCATCAACATCTAATCCAATATCTAAAGCACTGCCCTGACCTGTTGATCTGCTATCTCTGTCATAATTAGAGTCTGAAATTGCACCTGCATTGAGATCGATTTTAGTATTTAATGCGATTCCCAATACGGATGAATTGCTCTGTTCATAAGAGGAAGCATAACTTTCTTGACTTACACCCAGAACACCCAGAACAAACGAAGCAGACAATACGGATACCTTGGCCCATTGCGAAACTTTTTTCATTTTACATACACTCCTTCTCATTTTTAATTGAATTTTTTGTTTTCAACGGTTGAGAGAAGTGTATGCATGGGCGGTTGACCCGGCGGTGGTTGAGACCACTGATCACTGCCTAAAATATACATGGACCTGAGAATCATGATATTTTTATCAAAACCTAAACTTTTAACATCGGAAAAATCGGATATAACTGAATGCAATCCCGCATTACCATTTACACCACTGCTCGGAGAACCCGGGGCAGATGTCCCATTCATCACATTTACAGGAACAGCGACAATACCATTCGAACTCCAAGTTGAAGTCATTGGCAGTCTCTGTTTTGTTGTTGAAGGGGATGCGGTTGGTTCACCCTTTTCAACTGAGGCAGCAGGGTTGCTTATGTTTGCTAAGTTGGAGCGTACACTCAGTTGATCTGACAGCACTGCTTTATCAGACAAGATCTCATCATTGACGAGCTTATCTTCAGTCACCAAATTGTCCTTTGCAATCTGTTCAGGTTTGTCAGTCTCTTGCTCCTCTACGTCTGAACGTTCATTCACTGGAGTCAGATCTGCTTTTGAAGATTTTTCGTCTTCCAAAGGCTTCACGGGCTCTACTGTCACTAAATCTATGACAGGCTGTGACGTATTGGAAGCGTCTTCAAATGATTTATTCGTTCCCACCTGATCCAGATTAGCATTCGGATTAGATTCAGCTGTCGTTGGTTTCTTAACTTCCACAGGCTCCTGAGTTTTGGGGTTTTCAGCCACAGGCACACTTACTTTAACATCAGGCAAAGCATCTCGCCTAGGACTTACTTTCGTCTGTACAGGCTTTGTCTCAACAGAGACGACCGGTGTTTGCACAGATACGGAAGGTGCCTGGACATGAACTTTAGGTATAACTCCGTCGTTAGAGCTGTCGGTCTTAGCTTCGACTGATGATGTTTCCACGCGCGCTAGCGGTGTTTCCGCTTTGACTGATGGTGCTTTAACCTCGACTTCAGGCACCACCGATTTATCAGCCTTAACACCAGCGGATATATCAGAAATTTCTGATTGAACCAATGGGGCTTCAACTTTAGTAGACGAGACATCTACATTTAATGAACCTTGGTTTAGATCAGGATTCACAGATATATTTGGTGTTTCTACTTTTAAAACCGGAGTGTCTACCTTAATGGAAGGTACCGTTAACAGCGAACCGGATTTTTCTTCATTTTGTTGAGTTACATTGTGATCCGATGATTCTTTGTTTAAAGGTTTGGTCGATAAAACAGGTTCCACTATTTCTTTAAGCAGTGCAGAGGCCTTCGATGGCAGCAATGACTGAATTATGAACCCGGCTAATATCAGAGTTAATATTGCAGTGCATTTCTTCCATCTGATGAGGCTCATGCAGTGTTCACGCATTTGCAAGTCTCACCTCCCTTCCCATGCAGCATTTTCATTTCGTGTTACGAAGGATACGTGAGTTTGCCATGCTTGGATCACTTTTTCTACAAACTTATTGCTTCTTTAACCTTCACTTGGAAGTTTTAACCGTTTATCTTATATAAAATCACGACCAAATTATATAAAGAAAACATAAAAGGGTTCCTCAACCGTTTAATTCGGTCGAAGAACCCTCAATATTGAAGTTAATGTTAATTCTTATTTAATCTTCAAGGACTTCACTTCATATGGCTTAAAGGACAGCTGCCAAGATCCATCGGACAATATTTCAATGCCGTCCTGCCCCAGCTCGTCTTCCAGCAGATTTACATTCACCACTTGAGCAGCTGTTTGAGGCCAGGTGATCGTGATCTTCTCACGTCCGCCTGCTGACTCGTATAAACGGATAATGGTGCCTTCACCGTTCTCAGCTGGTTTAATGGTATCAAGGACAACATGATCGCTGTTTAATGACAGCCAGGAATGGGATGCCGGCAGTGAAAGGCTTCCACTGCTGTCAATCTTAATGATCTGAGACGGCGTATTCAGCTCTGCTGCTTCACGAACGGTATGGGCTTGCCCCCAGTTTCCTTCATGCGGATATAAGGAGTAAGTAAAGACATGCGTGCCTCGATCAGCAGCCACATCCGGCCACGATGGTGCCCGCAGCAGGGATAGACGCATGATGCCATCTTTAATGTCGTACCCGTATTTGCAGTCATTTAACAGACTGACGCCAAAGCCATTTTCGGACAAATCAGCCCAGCGGTATCCGCACACTTCAAACTGTGCCTGCTCCCAGCTCGTATTGCGGTGTGTCGGCCGCTCCAGCGCCCCGAATGGAATCTCGTAAGCTGCTTTAGCTGCAACGATATCCACAGGAAATGCCACCTTCAGCAGCTTGTGATCCTCTTTCCAGTCTACAAAGGTTTCAAAATCCACACGTCTCCGGTCCTCATACAAGGTGATTTCTTGATGGACGGTGGACTGGCTGAGTTTCCAGCTGAAAGTAAGCACCTTCTTAGTATGACCTTCAAGGACAAGCTCTCTGCTAACGAGCTCAACGTGTTCCGCACGCTGCTCTTCATAACGCGGATCGATATCCCATGCATCCCAATAGGTAGGTCTGTCATGGAACAGCTGCAGTTCATTGGCCTTTTGACCAGCGGGAATCAGTTCCCGGCCTGTTCCTTTGTCCACCCAGCTGGTGATCTCACCCAGATCATTGAACGTGAGGGTATAGAACGGCGTGTCCAGCACTTCAGGGAACTTGCTGTCGGCTGCAGAAGCCATTTCTTGAACATCATTTTGATTGGGGGAGACCCAGATCGTTTTGTATCCAAAGCCGGGAATGTCTTTGACCTGCACATACAGCTCATAGGTTTTCTCATCTGCATTCAGCCTGATATCACTGTTTAAAAGCCCCTGCTCATCATAAACTTCGACACCCAGCAGCTCACTTCCGCCTGTGATGGTAATCGTCTCCTGACGCTTCCAGCCCAGACTGTTAAAGACAGCATACGCCTGGCCCTGCCTTGCTGATGTATCCACATTTGATGTGATCGCCTCAAGAGAAGATCCAAGTGCCTGTTCCCCGATTTCAAAAATCTGTTCGTATTCAGCATTTGAAGTAACATATGCCTCAGGGATCGATGTGCCTGGAATAATGTCATGGAATTGATTCAGCAGGATCAGCTTCCAGCCCTTTTCCAAATCTGATCCAACATGCGTGATGGATGGATCCGCGCTCGAAAAGCTGCCCCAGATTTCCGCTTCCCGATAAAGGCGTTCTGAATGGCGGTTATACCGCTTGTTTTTGGAATGCGTAGTAAACGTTCCTCTGTGCAGCTCGAGATAGAGATCTCCCTGCCATTTTGGCAGTTCGGGCTGGTTCTGCTCAATGCTGGCGAAGAAATCCGCAGCGGTGGCAAAACGTACCTTCGGCTGGCCTGGCATCAGATCTCCGCGGCGCACATACTCTACCATTTCATGTGTCACGCCACCGCCGCCGTCGCCATGTCCGTAAAGCAGCATCAGCTCGTCCTGCTGGTCTTTATGTCCGAAGGATTCCCAATGTTCGTGAATATCCTTAGGTATGGTATGTTCGTTCACACCATGATTCTGGTAGGACAACAACGAGGTCCCGTCAATCCCTACCCAGTTAAACAGATCATACGGAAATTTGTTCGTATCATTCCATCCCAGCTTGGTCGTCATGAAATACTTCACATTCGCCTGCTTCAAAAGCTGAGGCAGTGAAGCGCAGTATCCGAATGTATCCGGCAGCCATTCAATCTCGGAACGCTTGCCGAATTCCTTCTCGTAAAAGAGCTGGCCATGCAAAATTTGACGCACAAGGGATTCACCATTAGGTATATTTAAATCAGGTTCAACCCACATGCCGCCTACCAGCTCCCACCGTCCCTCAGCAATTCTCGGTTTGATCTTCTCATAAAGATCCGGATAGTGTTCTTTAACAAAAGCATACAATATCGGCTGGCTCTGACTGTATTTAAAATCCGGATATTTCTCCATCAAGGTACATACGGTCGAAAATGTGCGGCTTACCTTGCGCACAGTTTCACGAACCGGCCACAGCCATGCAATATCGATATGGGATTGACCGACCATATGCATAACACCGTTCATGCCCTGATCAGGTTTTTCTTTCCTTACGATTTCTGCAAGCTTGGCTTCAATGGCTTGAATGAATTCACCATCTAGAAGCACATCTTCTGGAGCGCCATACAGCTGGTCCATCACCTTCATCAGTTCTGAACGCACACGAATGCGGCGCAGATCATCATCGGGGAGCAGCTTGCACGCATCAGCCGCAACTTTGACAGTATGCATCAGGCTTTGGATAGGCTCGTTCACCCATACCAGCTTACTGACAATACCGGAGATTACCGGTTGTATAACCGCCTGCTGATTAAGTGGATCCACTGGCTCGGGAATCGGGTCGTACAGCTCAATTTCAAGCAAAGGCTGTCGTCCCACTCGCTCTGCAGCAAGCGGCACAAACCAGTGATTGCGGTCAAGACCATGAAAAGGTTCTCCGTTTACCTTGAGCAGTCCTTCTCCTCCCGCCTCGAACACCAAAGCCGTCTCCTGAGTATGCCAGTGACTTGGAATTTCAAGTTGGCGACTTAAGAAATAGGTGATTCCATGCTTGCTGTTCAGCGGATTAACAGACACCAGTTCCGATGAATCACTTTCGTATTCATAAACGCCGGGGGTGATATATTTCGCTTTACGCATATGCCATTGCTCTATGGGCAGCGACTCTCTCCACTGATTTTGAGAAAGAAATTGAATAAATCGATCGATGCGGATCACAGACACATTCCTCCATTACATTATGAAAAGTCTCATGTTAGTTAACCTCTTCATATGTATTGTTATTTTTGTTATTGTGAATTATGATAACGTTATTAATTACTAGTGTACTTGGTGATGCTTGCATCGTCAATTGATCCTTAACGACACATTAAAAAAGAAATAAAGGAGCGTACAAAATGTCACGAAAAGTGTCCATTCAATCGCTGGCAGACCAGCTGGGATTGTCCAAGTACGCTGTCTCCCGCGCATTGAGCGGAAAACCAGGTGTTAGCGAGGCCACACGTACCCGTGTGCTGGAATTGGCCCGTTCGATGGGATATGGCAAAATGATGGCTGCAGAGCCCAAGGTATCGTTAAACCGCGCATCCACGAATGCTTTCTCACAGTTTGTACTAATCTGTATGAATCAACAAAACCGGGTCGAAACCAATTATTGGCAGCGGGTACTGTCCGGGGTGATTACCGCCGCTGGTGAAAGAGAATGGCATCATGCTATCGTCTCCCCCTCTTTAGAACACAGAAATGACAGCATGTCTCCTGAGGAGACCATTGCTCCTTATCTGGATTGGAGTCAGTGTGTCGGTATCATTGTCATGGGATCTTTTCCTTATACTGTTCTTCAAATGCTCGCTCAAACAGGACACCATCTGATCTTGGTTGATCATCAAGAACCTCTGCTCCACTGCGATACGATTGGTCATGATAATCTTGAAGCCGGAAGGACGGCAGTGAGATATTTGCAATCCCGGCAGTGTCATCACATCGGTTTCATCACGGATGACGGACGCTCCGCCAGCTTTACCCAGAGAAGAATCGGTATCCGACTTGCTGCCGAAGATGAATCCTCATTTCAACCGGTTCAATTGCTAGAATGGGAAATTCCGTACGAAAGAGGCTCCTGGAGTGCTGATCTGCTGGAACGTCTAAACCGCATCCCGGTACATGAACGACCCACCGCATGGATTGGCGCGAATGACGATATTGCATTAGAATGGATGCGAACGCTTCAGGATAACGGTTATGATATTCCCGACGACTGCCGCATCATGGGTATGGATAATGTCATGGCCTCTTCGAACTCCAGCCCACCTCTTTCCACCATTCATCTAAGCAAGGAAGAAATGGGGCACAGGGCTATTGAATCACTTGCTCGCAGAATTGATCGGCCAGGCACACCTAAGGAAACCGTCATGCTGTCGACCAAACTGCTGCCACGGGATTCCGCCTAAGTGCAATGAAAAAAGGTCCCGAATACGGGACCTTCCTCTGAATTTATTGTAGAATCAATCAGGTACCACGACACCTTTTTTCAAAATGATATTAGCGTACAGCGCGGTTTCACCCGTAGAAACAATCGCATAAGCTTGCTTAGCCCGTTCATAGAACGCAAAGCGCTCCACTTCTTCAAGCTGAATATCCACGCTGTGGTGTTTCTTAACGATACTACGGTATTCTTCCCATATCGGAGTTTTTACCGGGTCACCAGGTGTCACTGCCATTAATGCAACCGGTGAATCTACATATACATCCAGCGGCAGCAGTCCCAAGATGGCTTCCAACAGCTCCGGGATCCCGTGGCCGTCACAGCGGACTAGACGCTGAGCATGACTGGCGGCGGGGAAATTGCCATCACTGATCACAATTTCATCTGCATGTCCCATTTCCATTAGAATTTTAAGCAGATCCGGTGTAAGCAGACTGGAGATTCCTTTTAACATCAATAGCGCCTCCCTGGCAGAAATATGGTGAAGCTTCTTATGTTTTGGAGCGTGTGACCATCATCAATTCCCTGTACTTGTCATAAGCGGCATTCCACGCATCGGCGTCTTCCGGTTGATAGACATGTATTGGAAATGACCGTTTCACTAGTTCTACACCTTCAGCTCTGCTGGAAATGATGCCGTTTGCCGTAAGCTGAACCAGCATATTGCCGATTGCACTCGCTTCCACAGGTCCTGCCCATACAGGGCGGCCCAGCGCGTTGGAGGTCAATTGACAAAGCAGGCGGTTCTGAATGCCTCCTCCTACCATATGAAGCCCTGAATAGGTATGACCGGTTAGGCGTTCCATTCTTTCTACCACTTCACGGTAACGAAGTGCTAGACTTTCCAGAATACAGCGTACAATACCACCTTTGTCTTCCGGCATGCACTGACCGGTCTGCCTGCAGTACTCTGCAATGGCTGCTGTCATATTGCCAGGATTCATGAACCGGAGATCGTCTGGATCGATCCAGACAGTATAAGCAGGAGCCTGTTCAGCGAGTTTCACCAGTTCGGCAAAAGAACAGGATTCCCCTTCCGCATCCCATTGACGCTTGCATTCCTGCAAAATCCAGAGCCCCATGATGTTTTTCAGCAGCTGGAATGTATCGTACGCCCCGCCTTCATTTGAGAACTCAAGTTCCATCACTTCCCGGGAAAGCAAAGGAGCTGTTAATTCCGTGCCCAGCAAGGACCAGGTACCGCATACAAGATAGGCAAATGGCTCAGCATCCGCTGGAACTGCAACGACTGCAGATTCCGTATCATGAGAAGCCACTGCAATGCCTGTAATGGCCGGTGTGTCCAGCTCTATGCAAACCTCACTCGTCAACGGACCAATGACCGTTCCAGGGTTTACCGGGTCCAGGAACATCGATTTACGTATCCCCAGCTCTTCCATCAGCTTCACATTCCATTCACGGTCCTGAACCTGATAAAGCTGCGTGGTTGTCGCCATTGTAAATTCACAGACCTTGCGGCCTGTCAAAAAATAATGAAGCAGATCCGGTGTGAGCAATAAGGTGTCTGCGATCTCCAGCAGTGGAGAATTACTTTTCACCATAGCGTTCAGCTGATAAATCGTATTAAAGGGCATAAATTCAAGACCGCTCTCTGCAAACAACCGCTCTTTCCCCACCTGTTCACAGGTCTGTTCTACCATCCCTTCCGTTTGACGGTCCCGGTAATGAAAGGGAGTGCCCGCCAAAGCCCCGTTGCGGTCAATCAGACCGAAATCAACGCCCCATGTATCGATACCATAACTTTGAGGGTGAAAACCGTTCTGAAATGCTTTCCTGATTCCTGACTTCACATCCTGCAGCAGTGAAGTAAAATTCCAGTGCAGATGATTACCCATCTGCACTGGAATATTCGGAAAGCGGTGAATTTCAGTGATTTCCAGCCGGCCTGCCCTGCCGTTCTCGTCCGGTATAACTTTACCGATGAGCGCTCTGCCGCTGCTGGCGCCCAGATCAAAGGCAAGCACAGAAGAATTTTGCTTCACACGTTACACCGCCTTTACAATTACAATTGATTATTTCATTTTTTGCAGCAGCTGAATCCGGTAGTCTTCACTCTCGAGAGCCGCTATATCGTCTACTTCCTGATCAGTCAGAGGCTTCGGCGTACCCGCTGCCTTGGCAGCAAGGTAAATCTTCGCACTTTCTTCAACCACCTGAGTACGGTAGTAAGCTTCCCGAAGATTTCGTCCAGTCGTAACCAGACCATGATTGCCGAGCAGAATCGAACTGGCTTCATTCACCTTCGCCGCCACAGCATCTGCCAGCAGATCTGTTGTAGGAATAATATAAGGAACATATGCCGTTCTGCCAACAAGTGCCGCCTGATCCGGAAACATCACTGGGAGCTCCTGCTCAATCAGGGTAAACGCGATACAGTGTGCGGGATGTGTATGAACCATCGCTCCCATATCCGGATTAACCCGATACCCGTAAAGATGCATCAGAACTTCCGAAGATGGACGCATGCCGGTATCTGTGATCGCTCCGGTAGCAATGTCCACTTCAATCCACTGTTCAGGTTCAATCTCTTCGAGCGCGAAACCACTTGGAGACAAGTACATGTAATCCCCGCTTCTGGCACTGATATTCCCGCCCGGGCCCACGACAAGACCGTCATTCACGATTTTCGCAGCATATTTGCACAACTCTTGACGCGTTTCCATGTTCAGCATGATTCTCGACTCCTCTTCATCTCTTGTTTATTTATATAGTGGTCCGAAATTTTGGCAGGCTCTGAAATCAGCGCTTTCAGCCTGCTCTGTTCCGAACATTCCCCAGGCTCTCGGACGGAACACTTGCTCTGCAGGCACATTGTGCATGTTCACAGGAATACGCAGGATGGAGGCCAGTGTAATCAAATCGGCTCCGATATGTCCGTAGCTGATCACTCCGTGATTGGCTCCCCAGTTGTTCATCACTTCATAGACACTTGAGAACGCTCCCTGACCGGTGAGTTTCGGCACAAACCAGGTAGTAGGCCAAGTCGGATCTGTCCGTTGATCCAGGGTCTGGTGAACGTGATCCGGTAAATCTACAGAATAGCCCTCTGCAATTTGAAGAACCGGTCCGAGTCCTTTTACAAGATTCAGACGATGCATGGTCATTGGCATGCCGCCGCGGGTTAAATAATCTGTTGAGAAGCCGCCGCCGCGGAAATATTCAACGTTTGCCGGTCTAAATTCAGTGGACTGCAGCGTGTTGGTAACTTCCTCATCTGTAATATCCCAAAATGGCTTTAATGCAGGCTTGCCGTCAATCTCCTGCTCTCCTGTTCCATCCAGTGCAGCGGATCCGGAGTTAATCAAATGCAGCAGACCGCCTTCCGCGTGCCCCTCCAGCTTATATCCGGTTACACGCTCTACCGATGCCGGGCTCCAGTAAGTTCTGACATCTGCAAAGATTTGAGCCGTATTTGTCAGCAGCTGGCCAAACAGCATATTGACCCCGTTCAAGCTGTCATTCTCGGTAGCTACAATATAAGGTGCGCGTTTTCCGTTCCAGTCGAATGATGAGTTAAGCATAGTCTCCAGAAAATCTCCATTCGGCGCATGGTCTGTCCATTGACGCTGTCCCTGGAACCCGGAGGCAACGGCGTGGTGTCCCTGAGACTCTTCCACAAAACCAAGCTCAGCCAAACGCGGATTACCGATCATCAGATCACGGGTGATCAGGGTCATTTTCACAACCGTTTCCCACTCCAGATCCTTGCGCTCCCGGCTGGACTGGAGTTTTTCCGGATTATTGTCTGCTCCTTCTTTACAATGATCTTTCACCCAGGACAGAGCAGCTTCAAATTCTTCCGGATCATAGATTCCTTCTTCCAAACGGCGAGTGAATTCACTCATGTCTACATATTCGTTCCGCATGCCCAAATATTCCTGGAAGAATGCATCGTTAACGATGGAGCCAGCAATACCCATGGACACAGAACCCATGGACAGATAGGATTTCCCGCGGATATACGCCGCAGCCAGACCGCTCCGCGTAAAGCGCAGCAGCTTCTCCTGAACATCATCTGGAATGACACTGTCACCTTCGTCCTGAACATCTTCGCCATAAATACCGAACGCCGGAAGCCCTTTTTGAGCATGTGCTGACAGCACAGCGGCCAAATATACAGCACCCGGTCTGCCCGTTCCGTTAAAGCCCCAAACCGCTTTAGGAAGGGACGGGTCAGTATCCATCGTTTCTGTACCATAACACCAGCAAGGCGTAACGGTAATGGTCAGCCCCACTTCGTTATTCTTAAACTTTTTCGCTGCTGCTGCTGCCTCGGCTACGCCTCCAATGCATGTATCTGCAATCACACATTCAACAGGCTCCCCGTTAGGATAGCGCAAATGTTCTGACAGCAGGGAAGAAACCGCCTTGGCCAGGTTCATTGTCTGATCTTCGAGCGATTCACGTACACCTTTCCTTCTGCCGTCAATCGTAGGTCTGATTCCGATCTTGGGAAATCCGTCTTTCCATCTGTAATCGCTTGCAACCATAAATTGATGCCTCCTAGGATTTATAAGTTACATTCATTGTAGAAGAGAAACAGGAGCGGGATAACCCACATTCTTGCGGATTACGTACGCTTAAACCAGCAATAGAGTGAACTTTGTTATATAATATAGTTCTAGCTGATCAATAATCACAGTGAACGATAATTGCAGCTTATTTGTACCTGGAGGTTGCCATATGCCAAAAATCGAAATTTCACATCACAAAAGTGACCAGTTCCGTTTCAAACAAATTCCCCAGCTTCTGTTCGCAGGACAGGTTATGGAGGACAGCTCGTTTTACGCACCGCCGCAAATTCATGGTTTTTGTGAAATCATCTATATAGCAGAAGGCTCGGGCGAGTTCAATATTGGCGGAAAAACATATGAACTGCATCAAGGCGATGCAGCGATTTATAATCCGGGAGTTACACATGAAGAGCGATCCCGGTCAACAGATAACTTCAAAGTCGTATACTGTGGTCTGGAACATTTATATATCGAAGGCATTCCTCAAGGAATGCTGCTTCCTCCACATATTGAACCCGTCATATCCTGCGACAGCTACGCGGGAAAAGTGGAAAGCTATCTGTCTGAAATTCTTCAGGAGTGCGAGTCCCAGGTTCTCGGCTATGAAACGATCTGTTCGAACTTGCTAATGTCGCTAATCACGGTCATTTATCGAATTATCGATGCCAAATCCCAGTATCAATCTTATAAAGGCATCCATGAAATCGCACTGCGCACGAAACATTTTATAGACAAAAACTATACTCAAAGCTTTACTCTCAAAGATATTGCAGATACACTGTACGTCAGCCCGCATTATATGTCCCATTTGTTCAAAAAGGAACTGGGCCATTCCCCGATCAATTATATGATCTCCCGGCGTATTGAAGAAGCAAAGCGGATACTGTGTGAGACTGATCGGCCTGTCCATGAAATTGCATCTCAAGTAGGGTATACGAATGAAAAGTACTTCTCCATGCTGTTCAAGAAAATGACGGGGATCACCCCTACCCGGCACCGGGAAATCATTCAATCTGGCGGAAACCTGGAAGACTAGTCTCAGCGGGAATTTACTGCAGAAAGGATGTGTTGTTTAACATGGAATGGTTCTGGCTGGTAGCATTTCTCATCGGATTTTTGATATTAAACCGCCTTACTCACGTGGATCAAAAGTTGAATTACCAGCGCCGCAAGCTTGATCAGATTGCCTCTCATTTGGGCATCACTGACCATGAACTGGAACAGCGGCTGATTCAGCTGATTCAAGGCCATCAGGAAATCCAAGCGGTCAAGGAAGCTCGAGAAGCGTTAGGATTGTCCCTACTGGAGGGAAAACAATATATTGATAAACTTAAAAAAAGCATCCCTTCAAACCGTATTCGTTAGAAATAGGGCGCATGCTTGATTGTAATGTCACCACTTTCGGTAACTGTCGTCTGGCATCCCAGACGGTATCCTTCTTCAATTTCTTCAGGATCCAAACGGGCTTGTTCTGCTTCATTCGGTTCTGACAGCAGACCGATACCTTCTGTGATCTCACAGCGGCATCTGGCACAAGTTCCTCTTTTGCAAAATGAGTTCCATTCCACTTCATTATTCTCGGCATGCTGCAGAATCGTCACTCCGGCTTCAGGAACGACGGAACGCTGATGTTCTCCTTTGACAAGGAGCAGTGTTCGCTCTCCTTCTCTCTTTTCAGTCTTAAGCCGGTAATGATCCGGTTTTAATGCAGAGCTTCGTTTTAGGGTGCGGTTCTTCCAAAATTTGAACAAGGTTAATGCACCTCCTGTTGTCCACTATACACAAAAAACCTGCGAAATTCATCGCAGGTTTTTTACTTTGTTTACTAGCTGACCTCGCCGACCATCTTAACATAATCCTCTTGGCTGATGACACGACGAGCTGTGACAAAACGGCTCGCATAATAAGACTCACTCAACTTGCTGATTCTGACACCTCTGCTCGTAGAAGCATGAGCGAATTGTCCGTTTCCGACATAAATACCTGCATGGGAGACTCCCTTGCCGCTGGTATTAAAAAAGACGAGATCACCTGTCCGTAAATTGTCAGGATCTACATGTTCACCCGCTTTGGACTGTGCAGCTGAAGTACGGGGCAATTCTAAATTATATTTACTGAATATGTACAAAATGAAACCGGAGCAGTCAAATCCTTTAACCGTGGTGCCGCCCCATTTATAAGGAGTTCCTACTACTTTTGTAACCTCAGCCTGAAGCCGGGGTTGATCAGCAAATGCGGTTGCCGATACTGAAGAAAAGATGAGTGCTGAACCTAGTACGGATAATAGCAGCTTCTTCAACAAGTTGTGCTCCCTTCGGTGCCTACGGAGTTAGCTAAGGGTTCGGTTAAGGGTCCCCTATATTCCCTCTGTAACAAGAATAATTCACCCGGTTGTGGTTCCCCCGTTTTCAAGTCGAAATTCGGCATAATGATTAAGTTTTTGTAACTCTCTCATAAATGTAGTATATTCCAGGACGAGCTGTCAATCTTTTTTTGTGACAAAACTGTAATGCATAAAATGAAATTAAAAATTACCTTTCGTGGTGGCTGCGATGGCAAGTGTTCCTCCGATCGCTCTTGTCTCCAAAACGCTTGAATTATAGTCTGTAGTAACATTTTGGAGACAAATGCGAACGCTGACGCTTCTCCAGAATCACTTGTCACCTCCGCTGTAGAAGGTATTATCTAAATTTCATTATATAAAACACAAAAAACTGCCCGGCTGCGATGAATCGCATGCCGGACAGTTTAAAGAGGTTATAATTATGCGACCATCGCGCGGCAGGCTTCCGCACAGCGGAAACAGGCTTCGGCGCACTGCTGGCAGTGATCATGATCATGCTTTTTGCATTCATTGCCGCACTTCTCGCACATCTCGGCACAAGCTTCACAAATCTGAGAAATGTAGGAGCTGTTTATCGATATGGCATGAGCAGCAAATTCGCAAAGATCTGCACATTCGCGGTCCAGTCGGATACATTCTTTCATCATCTTCAGATTCTCTTCTTCAAGACATGAGGTGTAACAGTGATTACAAGCCTGCATACATCGCAGACATTCATCCATGCACTGCTTCATTTTATCCGGTGAGATCGTTGACATAAAAGTAACACTCCCTTCTGGTCATTGCGCCTCCTCATGTGAGGCTATCTAATACTATTAAACCTTTACAACATAATTAATCAGACTGGAATTTCGATGAGGCAAATTTTTATTTCAGCAAAAGCAGCCGGTCATCCTGTTCAGACGGCGAGCCCCGTCCATCGGTATTATTCGTAATGATATAGATGCTGTCATTGTGTAAATGCACGTCACGGATCCTGCCCACGCCGTCCAATACAGTCTCCAGCCGATTGTCCTGCACATGATAACGGAATAACGCCTCGCCCCTTAAACCTGCGACAAGCAGCTGGTCATCCTGTTCAAATGCGATACCCGATGGAGCGATTGCCTTCTCCCCTGTATGATACAATGGCCTCACTGTACCTTCAGCTTCTTCGTCTCCAATAACGGTCGGCCACCCGTAATTTTCACCCTTTCGGATTTCGTTAATTTCATCATGTCCTCCGGGTGTGCCTGACGGACCATGTTCCGCATTATACATCGTGCCGTCCTCACTCCAAGCCAGCCCCTGGGAATTTCGGTGACCAAGTGAATAAACATAGGAATCCGCAGAGGGGTTATCCTCAGGGATCGAACCGTCCGGATTCATTCTTAAAATTTTACCGCCGAGGCTGCCGGGGTCCTGAGCCATTTCCCCTTTACCCGCATCTCCTGTCGTAATATACAGCTTTCCGTCTGGTCCCCACGCCATTCTGCCTCCATTATGAACATTGGATCCGGGGATATCCTCAATCAATGCCTTCACCTCTTCCCATGACTCCAACTGCTGCTTGATAAGAATAACACGATTGAAAGTCTGTCCTTCCTTGTCGTAAGAATGATAAGCATAGGCTTGTCTGTTGTCTGTGAAATCCGGGTCCAGGACAATCCCGAGAAATCCTCCTTCCCCAACCGCCTTCACAGCCTGTTTCGTGTTGACGGGCAGCCGTTTTGTCACTTCTTCAATCACGGACACAATATGTCCCTCTCTTTCACTAATATACGCCTCTTCCCCGCTGAACTGGATAGACCAAGGAATTTGAAGCTGTTCAGCGATAACACTGTAAGACAGATTTTCATCTTCCTGTGGTGATGGCGCCGCAGGTGCAGGTGATTCCAAGGACTGGTTGTTTCCGTTTGGCGATGAACATGCACTGAGCAAGAAGATGGCAGACATGACCAAAGCCCATTTTTTGAACATCATATTCTAACCTCCCGAGCATGTGTTTGTGAAATATTACCCTCAATAACACTCAAAGAAGCCGCCGTTAATCGGCAGCTTCTTCTCAAGTATTACAATGCATGCATTCCTTAACCAAATCAGCATCACTTGCCTTTTGTACAGCAGAACCTGTAACTAGTTCTTTTTCATGTCCTCTGCCTGTGATCACGACACGATCTCCTGCTGCTGCACTCGAAACTGCCTGCTGAATCGCTTCTTTCCGGTCTTTAATAAACTGGATGTGGTCCATTTTAGCCCGTTCTAATCCCTGTTTCATATCATTAAAAATGTTCTCGATATCCTCGGCATAGGAATTATCCGAGGTAAAAATTACATGATCTGCCAAATCGGCGGCGATTCCCGCCATGATGGGACGTTTAAGCTTATCCCGCTCTCCACGGCAGCCCATCACACAAATCACTTTCCCTTTTGTCACGTCGCGTGCAGTTATGAGTGCAGCTCTTAACCCTCCAGGATTATGTGCATAATCCACCGTTACTTGAAATGAACTTGCGGAGGAGATATCTTCAAATCGCCCCGGAATTCCCTCAAACGTCTCTAGTCCGCTGACTATATCTTCCCATGACATTCCCTCGCAAAAACATACTGCAGCCGCAGCGAGTGCATTATATACATTATGAATACCCGGCATCCTTAATGTTACAGAATGATGTTCACCATCATAGGTCTTGATTAGAAATTGTTGATGAGATCCGCTGCATCTCACATCCAAGCCCCGAATATGATTACCTGAGTTCAGTCCATAAGACAATACCTGAGCTGAAGTTCTGTTAGCATAATAGGATGAGGACTCGTCATCTCCATTCAGAATGGCGGTTTTAAGCATATCATCTGCGCTGTTCCCCAGTCTCGAGAACAAGATCTCTTTGGATTGACGATAATCGTCCATATGGTGGTGAAAGTCCAGATGATCATGAGATAAATTCGTAAATACTGCCGTATGAAAGCCGCACCCTGTTACCCTGCCCATGTCCAGGCCGTGAGAAGAAACCTCCAGAACCGCACAGCGGCCTCCCCGGTCAGCAATCAATCTTAGAAATCCCTGCAGCTTGATGGGATCCGGCGTCGTATTGACAGTTGGTACCTGCAGCTCTCCGTGTTTCATATACAGGGTTCCAATCAGCCCGGTACTGCATCCCGACTTGTTTAATATATGTTCTACCATGTGCGAGGTGGTCGTTTTTCCGTTCGTGCCCGTGATTCCGATCATACGGAGTTTACATGAAGGATGATCATAAAAAGTGCTGGCGACTATCGGCAGCACGCGCTTCGTTTCAGGCACGGTAATAACCGTCACCCCATCAGGGACGCCGGGCAGAGGCTTTTCAACCATGACTGCCGACGCACCATTTTGAATCGCTTGCTGTGCAAATTGATGACCATCCGCTTTAAATCCCGACAGACATATAAACAAGCTGCCAGGCTTTACACTTCTTGAATCTGTGTGAATGCAGCTAATTTCCGTCTCTTCATTTCCTGTAATCTGTTTAAATAAAATCCCCTTTAATAATTGGTTTAGTTTCATGGCTTGTCCTCACTCAAGATGATGTGTCTTCGTAAAAGTTTTCCCATTCCCGCTCCCCCTATTCCCTTTTCCAAGCAAGTCTTTCGTACACGGTGTCCGTACGTTGAAGCGGTATTAAGCTTTGCACTTCATGGTACCTTTTACACCACTTTGGACATCGGAAAACGCTGGACCGCAAACCCGTGAAACATCATCCTCATGAATAATAGACAAAAGCCTTGCCCCTAGGTTGAATTCAAGGGAACAAGGCTTTTTCAAAAAAACTTCAATTTATTCACCAGCTGTCGACCAGAACGGCATATACAATCCCCGGTCCATGAACACCAATCGTCAAATCGTTCTCAATGTCTGCTGAGCGGCTGGGTCCAGATATAAAATGAATGCCGGCCGGCAGACCCTCACGGCCTGCTGCGTCAAAGTCAGACATGATTTCACCAAGACGTGTTTTAAGACGGTCTACTGGTATGATTGCGATGAGCACTGTTGGCAAAAGGCTCACCGACCTTCCTTTGTTCGCGGAAGACATTACCGTCATTGAGCCTGTGTAAGCTGCCGCATAATCTGCCTCCACGATTCCGAAATCGGCTTCCGCGGCCTTCGCCCGCCAGTCGGTTTCCGGTTGATCATTCCAGACAGAAATTTCAGCCTGAGAAAGCCTCTGTTGAAGATCAAGAGCCAGAAGAGAAGGCTGATTCTGCATGAGCAATCGCGCTGCTTTCATTTCCTCCGCTTTATTGGTTATAAAATCAGCAGCCTGAACAGCGTCAGCAACATGGATTACATGACCTCCGGCAGCTTGAAAATTCTGCGTAAACATGCTGATCCGCTCCTCAGAACTCCATTGGAAGGATTCCCAAAAGTCAGGTGCACCACGGAAAGGCTGATCCGGCCTGTTCGTTACCCGAGGTCTTCTCAGCTTGGAAGCGATTCCGTTCATAAAGGTTTCCTGCTTCTGACGCGAAGCCGCTTCCAGCTCTGCCAGCCATGCTTCATGTGAATCAGAACTCATTATGAACCGCCTCCCTTGTTTCGATCTTTCATGATGTTCTGCAGCCGTTGTTCCATGCCGCTCGGCATGTTCTGCAGGCCCCCTCGGATTTCCTGTTCCAGTGTTGGCCACTTATCCCTGAAGGAATGTTTGGGAAGCGTAGGGGTAACCCTGTAAGTATTCCATCCTTTCAGAGGACCCGCCTTCAGTCGAATTTCACCCGAACGGGCGACCAGCTTTTGTCCAATCTTGCCCAGACGAATGACGGCCCGGTACCGTTTGGAATTGTTCATAATCGCGGCAAACCCTTTCATGCCCAAACCTTCCAGCTTATTGCCTCTTCCAGCTTCTACCTTGCGCCGGCGAAGAGAGACCAGCATATCATGCAGCGGGATTTTAACCGGACAAGCTTCATAGCAAGCGCCGCACAAGCTGGACGCATTCGCAATATCATCCCATTCGGCAACATTTTTTTTCAAAGCAGGAGTCAGCACCGCACCGATCGGTCCGCTGTACGTACCTCCATAGGCATGGCCGCCAATTTGCCGGTATACCGGGCAGGCATTCAGGCAGGCTCCGCAGCGGATACAATTCAGCAGTTCCTGAAACTCGGGATCACCCAGCTGGAGGGATCGTCCGTTGTCCAAAATAATAATATGCATCTCATCCGGACCGTCCCCATCCTCATCCCGCCGGGGTCCTGTTATGCCAGACATATAGACGGTGAGCTTCTGCCCCGTTGCTGACCTTGGCAGCAGGGTAGCCATGACTTCCAGATCAGTCCATGAGGGAATGATCCGCTCCATGCCCATCAATGTGATTTGTGTTTTCGGGACGGTTGTTACCATCCTTGCATTACCTTCATTCTCGAACAGCACCATGGATCCTGTCTCAGCGATCGCAAAGTTGCAGCCCGTCATCCCGATTTCTGCATCGAGAAATTTTTCCCGAAGCTTGTTTCTAACGAATCCTGCTAGGATCGATGTGTCCGGCGGAAGAGTTTCGCCTGCTTCTTTGGAGAGCAGATCTGCAATCTGGTAACGGTTTTTATGAATAGCAGGAATGATAATATGGGACGGTGTTTCGTCCGCCAGCTGAATGATGTATTCACCCAGATCCGTTTCCACCGCTTCCACACCGATCGACTCCAGCGCTTTGTTAAGATGAAGTTCCTCGGAGACCATCGATTTTGACTTCACGACAGATTGGGCTGACTTTTGTTTGGCAATATTGAGAGACAGCTGTACAGCTTCTTCTGCAGTGTCTGCAAAATGTACATGTACACCATTAGCTCTCGCATTATCTGCAAACTGGGTTAAATAATAGTCCAGATTGGCGATCGTGTGGAGCCGGATCTGTCTGCCTCGTTCCCGCCACTCATCCCAGCTGCCATGATCCGCAGATGCCTGAATCTTGCCGCTTCTCAGACGTTCTGTCGTAAACCGGACCGCACTGCGCAAAAAATCATTGTTCAGCGCCAGGCGTGCCCGGTTCTTTACACTCATCTTGCCCTCTGTACTCATGCCTGTTTCACCTCTTTCTCTTCCAGACCTTCGTACAATAGTTCTGCCAGATGCATGACACGTACCTTTTCCCCGCGATAGCGGAGGTTGCCAGCAATGTTCATCAGACAAGCCATATCCAGACCGGCAAGAACGGAGGCTTCGGTTTCGACGATATGATCCACCTTCTCTGTAACCATGGCTCCTGATATATCTGCCATTTTTACAGCGAAAGTACCTCCGAATCCACAGCAGTCATCTGCAAAAGGCAGCGGGACAAGTTCCAGCCCCTTAACACTGCGCAGCAGCTCCATCGGCTCTTCTTTGACACCAAGCAGGCGGCTTCCGTGACAGGAAGGATGGTAGGTCACTTTATGCTTAAATGTCGCACCGACATCGGTAACACCTAACACTTGAACTAAAAATTGACTGAATTCATACGTTTTTTTCTGTAAAAGCTCTGCTTTTTGTAAATAAACCGGATCGTCCTTAAACAAGCTGCTGTAATGATGAACCATATAAGTGCATGAGCCTGAAGGCGATACAACAAAATCACTGTCATCAAATGCGTCAAGGATCGTTTTGGCACTTGCTCGCGCCTCATCCCAGTATCCGCTGTTATAAGCGGGCTGACCGCAGCAAGTTTGAAGTTCAGGGAACTCCAGCTGCAGGCCGTAACGGGCAAGAAGCCGCACCATCGATTCCGTGACGCGGGGAAACAGTGTGTCGCTTAAACAGGTAACAAATAAGGATATTTTCATGTGCTGCACCCCCCTGATCTTTCCTTATACCGTGATAACCTCAATTCCAAGTTGTCTGTATATTTGATGTTCATGGGCTTCCAACCGGTTATCGGTGATGAGCTTGTTGACACAGCTCAGATCAGCCACCTGCTTGAAGGCCTGAACACCAAACTTGCTGGCATCTGCGAGAAGAACGACCTGTTCCGCGATATGAACCATTTTATGCTTGACTCTGGCCTGCAGCTCGTTGGATTCGCTGAGTCCTCTTTCAAGATGCACACCCTTAAATGAAAGAAAGGCTTGATCAACATAGTACGACTCCAGCGAGCGCTCTGCCAGAGGTCCGACAAAGGACAGGGAGCGGTGAGCCATGATCCCCCCCGTCGAAATGACTTCGATTTTCTCCTTGCCGCCAAGTTCGGCCGCAGCTTTAATAGAGTTGGTCAGTACAGTTAACGGAAAATCCGGAATGAGCCGCGCCATATACCAGGCCGTAGTGCTAGCATCCAAAAGTATTTTTTGATGGGGCTCAATCAGCTTAACCGCTTCCTCGGCGATCCTCTGCTTTTCAGCAGCATTCGCTACTTCTCTCTCCGTAAAAGGCGTCTCCGGCTGGGAACGTCCGGGGCTCAGCTGATCCTTTATACTGACAGCACCGCCGTGCGAACGGCGCAGACGTCCGGAGTGCTCCAGCCGATCGAGATCGCGACGGATCGTTTCTTCCGTAACTCCGCAAATCTCGCTTAATTCGGTTACCCGAATGCTTCCCCGTTCATTGACCAACTGTACAATCCTCTCGTAACGTTCCGCAACCAGCATTTATTTTTCATCCCTTACTGTTCAATTTTATCCTTCGGAAGACAGCAGCCGGCAGAAAGCCCCATAGGCTTCATCCCATATACTGTACATATCCGGTTCAAATACCTTTACCCCGAAAGACTGTCGTATCACCTGACGGGCTTCTGTTATACCCGAGAGCTCTCCCCTCGCAATAAACTGAACCGCCAGGTTGCCGATCGCACTGCCTTCCGCTGGTCCAGCCCAGACGGGTTTGCCAATAGCATTCGCTGTCCACTGACATAGGACCTCATTCTGGATTCCGCCGCCTACCATATGCAGACCACGGAAGGACCGACCTGACAGCATTTCCGTATGGCCGAGAACCATCCGGTACTTTAACGCCAGACTTTCCAGTATGCAGCGGGTGATCTCACCAGGTGTCTGAGGGACAGGCTGAGATGTTTTAGCTGCATAATCCTGAATCCGGGCCGGCATATCACCTGGCGGCAGAAACAGATCATCATCAGGATCAATCAGCGTTCTGAACGCTGCAGCCTCTTCAGCCATATTAACCAATTCAGGGAAAGAATACAAAAGGCCCTTCTTCTCCCAGCTTCGGCGGCTTTCCTGGAGAATCCACAGTCCCATAATGTTCTTGAGCAGCCGAAATGTACCGTATGCACCGCCCTCGTTCGTAAAATTGAGTTCTCGTGCCTGATCATGCATGACCGGCTGCTCCACTTCCGTTCCCATAAGGGACCATGTACCGCAGCTCAAATAAGCGAAATCTCGTTCTAAAGCCGGGACAGCCACAACCGCAGAGCCTGTGTCATGCTCTGTAACTGTATAGAAGGGAATATCATCCAGTCCCAATTCCTCTCTTATGGAAGCGCGCAGTCTGCCTGCCTCTTCTCCCGGATGAAGCACAGGAGGACAGATCCCGGAGGGAAGATTCAGGCGCTGGAGGAGGTCCTGATCCCACTGTGCCTGAATCGGATTATACAGCTGTGTGGTCGTCGCGTTACTGAACTCACCCAGCTGTTCACCAGTCAGGAAATAACGCATTAAGTCGGGTATCATCAAGAACCGGCTTGCGCTGTTCAGCAGTTCGGGCTGATATTTACGCAGCGCAGCCAGCTGGTAAATGGTGTTGAATGGTAAAAACTGAATCCCTGTTTTGCTGAAAATTTCAGCAGCCGGAATACTCTCCAGCACCTCTTCCATAATCCCATCGGTATGAATATCCCGATAATGGTAAGGATTTCGCTGCAGTTCCCCATCCTGTCCAATCAGCCCGAAATCAACAGCCCAGGAATCAATACCGATGGATCCCGGTGTACCGAATTTCTGTTTTCCGGATAACAGCCCCTGCTTGATTTCGTGAAACAACCTTAGAACATCCCAGTGCAGGCGGTTTGATACCCGCACAGGGTCATTTGAGAATCGATGTATCTCCTCAACCGACATGACTCCATGATCCAGACGCCCCAGCAGAGCTCTTCCGCTGCTGGCACCAAGATCGAAAGCGATGGCTGTACTCATATCAGATGCTCCATTTATGCCTGCCGCTCCAGCAGTACCTCTTTTTCATACGCTTTCACTTCCGTAAGCCACTCTTCACGGACGGGAACCCCGTTCTTCTCACAATAATAATCCCACACCGCTCCGAACGGATAGCTTTTGAATTCTTCCAATAGAGCCAGGCGTGTTGTGTAATCGCCTTCCAACTCGGCAGACTTTAATAAATCGGTCGGTTCCAGCATAGCTTTAAGAATGCCTTTGATGGTATTGCGTGTGCCAATGACCCAGGCAGCTACCCGGTTGATGCTGGCATCAAAGAAATCCAGGCCCACATGGGTCGTTGCCAGCAGATCATTTCGAACCAGTTCCCGTCCGATCTCAATCAATTCATCATCCATGGTCACGACATGATCACTGTCCCAGCGCATTGGCCGGCTGACATGCAGCAGTATACCATCTGTGAACAAAGCCAGGGAAGACAGCTTGCCTGCAATACCTTCCATTGGATGGAAATGTCCTGCGTCCAGGCAGATCAGCTTGTTATTGGTGATTCCGTATCCCATATAAAATTCATGGGAGCCGACCACATACGCTTCCGAACCGATCCCGAACAGCTTGCTTTCCACGGCATCCAGATTAAACGCCGGATTAATCTCTTCCGCAAAAATATCATCCAGTGCTTCCTTAAGACGTCGCCGCGGTGCAAGACGATCCACAGGCACATCCTTATAACCGTCGGGCACCCAAATATTGGTCACACAGGTCTGACCCAGCTGTTCTCCGAAATAGGCTCCGATTTTACGGGAAGCCTTACAATGATCAATCCAGAAACGCCGGACTTCCGGGTCCGGGTGACTGAGCGTGAAGCCATCCTTACTTTTTTCATGAGAAAAGCAGGTTGGATTAAAATCAAGCCCGAGTCCCTGCTCCTTGGCCCAGTCTACCCAGTTTTGAAAATGCTTCGGCTCCAGCTGATCCAGGTCCACATCTTCCTCTGTATCTGCATAAATGGCATGCAGGTTTACTTTATGTTTCCCCGGAATGAGTGAGAACGCTTTCTCAATATCGGATCGAAGTTCATCTGCGGTTCGGGCTGCACCCGGGTACTGACCGGTTACCGATATCCCTCCGCTTAATTCCTGATCTTTGAACAAAAAGCCCTGCACGTCATCTCCCTGCCAGCAGTGCATGGAGATTTTAACCTGTTCCAATTTCTGAAGTACATCGTCGGTGTTGATCCCATGACGGGCGTACAGCTTTTTGGCCTCTTCATAACTTTGAGCAACTTCACTTTGCATACTTTTTCCTCCTAAAAAGAGACGCCTTAAACCAGTAAAAGCTGTTCGCAGCGTCTCTTGTATATTTTTCAGGACAATGCTCAGATAAGGTTATTAACGAGTAAATGCCGCAGGAACTCCACCGTCAATCGTCAGCATGCACCCGGTTGTTTTCTCCGCCTTCGAAGAAGCGAAAAAGGCAATGCCTTCAGCAATATCCCTAGGATAGATGTTAACCAGCAGGGTTGTACGTTTACGGTAGTAATCTTCCAGCTGATCCGGTTCAATACCATATGCTGCAGCACGTTCATTACGCCAATTCGAATTCCAGATTGCAGAGCCTTGAAGAATAGCGTCAGGAAGAACCGTATTTACGCGAATGCCATACTGTCCGCCCTCTGCAGCAATACAACGAGCGAGATGGGCTTCAAGTGCTTTGGCCGAACTGTATGCACTTGCATTCTTGCCAGCGTATACTGAGTTTTTCGATCCTACGAACACCATGCTGCCTCCCACACTCTGCTCCTTCATGATTTTGAACGCTTCACGGGCTACGAGGAAATATCCGGTACCCAGTACATTCATATTCAAATTCCATTCTTTCAGCGAAGTTTCTTCGAATGGACTGGAAGTAGCAAGGCCTGCATTATTGACGATGATATCAACGCCACCGTACATAAGGGAAGTGTCTTTGTAAGCCTGACGTACAGCTTCCTCATCCGTAACATCCATTTTAACTGCAAATGCACGATTCTCGCCGTATTTGGTGTTGATCTCGGCAGCTACCTTCTGAGCACCTTCCAAATTCAGATCTGCCAGGACAACATGTGCACCCTCTTCTACAAAACGTCTAGCGGTTTCACTGCCAATGCCACCGGCACCGCCAGTAATAAAAGCCACTTTGCGCGAGAATTCCGCTTCGGCTGGTGCAAGAGACAGCTTATAAAGCTCCAGCGGCCAGTATTCTACATTGTAGGATTCATTCTCGGTCAACGACACGAATTGTCCAAGTGCTGTCGCTCCACGCATTACCGCAATGGCACGGTGATAAAGAGCGCCGCTAACCTGAGACATGGCCCAGCTCTTCCCGGAATTGATCATTCCGATACCCGGGATGAGGATCACGCGAGGTGCTGCTTCAAACATCACGTCTCCATCATGATGATTGCGCTCGAAATAGGACGCATACTGCTTTTTATAAGCGGCAATGCCTTCCTGCAGCTTGACCTTCAGGCCTTCAATGTCATCCGCATTCGGTGTCCAGTCGATGAACAGCGGAACCATCTTGGTATGTACCAGGTGATCCGGGCAAGCCGCTCCGACCTGAGACAGCTCCGGTGAGTCTTTTCCGCCAACAAATGCCAGTACATCATCCTGATCATCAAAGGACAGGATCATTTTCTTGGAGTCACTAACGGCTCCCCGAATGGCCGGCATAACAGCAGATGCGATACTGCGGCGTTGTTCAGAGGACAGTGCCTGATGTTTAACGCCTCCAAACAGTGACTCTTCGTTCACTCTGTCTTCAATGAAACGTTCGGCTTCACTAATGATCTTGATGGTCTGAGCATAACATGCTTCCGACGTATCTCCCCAAGTGACAAGTCCATGCTTCTCCATAAGCACGAGTTCCGCTTTAGGGTTGTTCAGGACGCCCTCGGCAATCATTTTGGACAGGGTGAATCCAGGTCTTACATAAGGAACCCATACAAAGCGGTCACCGAAAATTTCTTTAGCCAGCTCTTTGCCGTTGTCAGCACAACATAAGCTGATGATTGCATCCGGGTGAGTATGATCCACATGTTTGAATGGAAGGAATGCATGAAGCAGGGTTTCAATAGAAGCTCTCGGATCCTTGGCATCAATCATGCACTGTGCCAAATAGGCAACCATTTCCTCGTCAGGCATGGATTCACGTTCAAACAGCGGGCGAATATCTTCCATCCGAAGGCCTGTGAAATTAGAAGCCTTCATGCTGGCCAGGTCAGATCCGCTGCCTTTCACATACATGACTTCGACGTCTCTGCCGCGGAAGTCTTTCACAACTGTCTTGCTGGATGTATTGCCGCCTCCCCAGTTGCACACCCTGCGGTCAGCCCCAATAATGTTGGAACGGTATACCAGTTCATCTAATGTACGCTCTGCTTGATTCCCTTTAGATTGATCCCATAAGCTTTGAACCATGTGTAATGATCTCCTCTCAATTTGTCTGTCTATTAAAATCATAACACGCCCGTTTATGTTTGAAAACATTTATTTATACTTGTTTCGGTTTTGTTTCGGTTTTGTTTTGGTTTTGTTTTGATATAATTAATGATATGAAAAATAAAAAAACTGTTTTCGAGGCTCCACACCGTCTCAAAAACAGTTTCGTTCAAATATTATTTTACATTAGCTGCAGCTTCGTCTGCTTTTGCAATGCCCTCCAGAAGCAGTTCCCGAAACTTGTGTTCTTCTTCATTCACATACCCTTTAAATACAACCTTCGAGATATCCTTATGATTGAAAAAAACATTGGACTCCGCATTAATATTGCCGTGGGGATAAAAACAAGCTACATAGTCCCAGCGTTTCCCGTTCTTGGAGTCATTCTGCATACGGCCATAAATCATGAGTGTTTGATTCCAATCTTTAAATGTCACTACGGAACCGATAGGCAGCAGTTCCTCTTGGATCTGTTCCATATCATATCATCCCTTCATCATTTTTTTACCGACCCAGTAAATGGCCGCTGTAACCAAAGGTATGAATATCAAATAGGCTGTACATATTACCGCTTTCTCTGATGGAGGCATATCGGAATCGATCAAGTTAGGAATGACCGTACCGAGTACTCCAATGACCGCAATCGCGGTCATAATCTGTTTGAACTTCTTGCTGTTCCCTTGCACGGTCTAACCTCCCTTATGCTACTTAACCGAGACTCCGCCGCCTAAGCCAAAGAGGCTGACACCTGGTCCAAGGGGCAGATGGAATTTGACTCCGTCCTTGCCAATTTCAGCAGAGCCGCCCGCAACCCCAAGAGATGCTGATCCGCCAAGATGCAGCTCCTTGTCAGTCCACGGGAGCGGAATGTTCACGCCGCCTTCGTATTTGTTCAGCGTTGCTTCAGCAGCCACCTCCAGGTTACCATCCTTGACTTGAGCTCCAAGTTCAGCATCAATCAGGCTTACAGATCCCTGCACATGCTCATTCTCATATCCGGCTTCAATCACAGCACCCCCTGCGGATGCTCCGCTTGTAAGGCCTGCTTCTGCATTACCGGTAAGTACTTTTCCATACCAGCCGCCTTCCCGCTCTTCGATGACACTGCCCTCAACCGACACACCATCAATCATTTTATCGATGATGCTCTTATCATCACTGGTTGAGGCCGCTGCTGACGTACTGCGCATAGCTGCTGCGGAAGCTCCTGTGCCGCCTGATGCAGCAGCTGCTGCGCCTGCTGCCATGCCGCCTATCCCCCCTGCGGTCGCGGCTGCAGATGCTGCCATCATACCAGGTCCCATAACGTTACCCGAGGACGATTGATCCGTCGTACGAAATTTCACCGAGATCTGCTTCAATTCAGTAGACACACTATGTAGGCACTCTACAAATTTATTCATTGTCATCCGTGCCTGCTGATAATCCCCATAAAACCGCTCACGGGTCATACCTTCCCATTGACCTTCCATCCCCATCATACTGGATTCCAGTCGGCGGACAATTTCCCTGCTCTGCTGTCCAGACTGAGAAAATTGGGAGGAGACCTGATCTAATTGCTCTGGAGTTATTAAAATTCGATTGGACATCACTACAACGCTCCTTTGGTAGAAATGAATCATCAGGGTATAAAAACATGCACAGCAATGTGAGATCACCATGTATTTACCCTGAAATAAATCGGACATACCACATATTTCTATTCTAGAATTAAATAAGGTTACATCACAATGAATCTTTTGTTCTAATTGTTTCGGTACAAAGGGCTAGCTCTCCTCTACTGTATAGTTACATTTTACCTGACATGATATCATGCCATAAATAAACCCCTGGTCTGTGATCATCAGCTTCAGGGGCTTGTTGATTTGACCTGTATTCAGATAAACAAGAGCGGAACAAGAAGCAGAAATGCAACGGCTTCCCATGCTAACAGACCTCTATAAGGATTTGGGTACCCGGGTCCATAGTTGTATCCCCATGAAGATGTTTTAACATTGTTTCCTTTTGGCATGTTTTTCTTGCCTTTTGCTCCCGCTTTAGAGAGAATGTTCACTTCTCCCTGGACCGGTTCAAAAAACAGCCCTTTCTGGTCCACGCTTTGTAAAGTACCAACTACCTCTGTTCCATCATGTAGCACTGCGCAGACATGTTGACCGACGTAAGGACGGCAGCCGTCCGCATTTAAAGGACTGATCATGTGCAAGTTAAAATACACCTCCCCTTCTGAATTCTTTTCATCTTATTCTTCCTCGCAGAAAGGGGACATCCGCAAATATCACGAACGCTGATCAAGACCTGCCTATTTATCTTCATAATGTTAACTATTGAAAATATAGATACTTGACTTATTTAAGCAATACAGTTATTATTCAGAAATGAGTTTTGACTATATTAAAGTTAGTTATTAACTTAAATGATCTGAAGGAGGCTTTTTAACATGAAATCTAATGTATCATTAGGTGTACTCATTTTACGGGTGGTGCTGGGTATTATATTTCTAGTCCATGGTCTGGACAAATTTCAAAGCGGGATTAGTAATATTAGCGGATTTTTCGAAAGTATCGGGATTCCAGGTTATATGGCTGGCGTGGTCGCCGTGATTGAGACGGCAGCCGGCATTCTGCTGATTGCTGGAGCAGGTACCCGGGTTGTTTCCATCATCGTGACTGTGATTTTGCTGGTAGCGGTCTTTACAGCTAAAAGTTCAGCTGGTTTCCTGGGAGGATACGAGCTTGATGTTGCATTAATGGCTATGGCCGTTTCCCTGATCTTCACAGGTGCTGGCAAATGGTCTGTGGATGCTCTGTTTAACAGAAGCCGCTCCAATTAAACAATTTTTCCGTTATCCGTCCTATTTCGGGATGATTTTTGGTCAGTCGGACACACTGTACATGACCCATCATCTATACAGAAAGGCGGAAACAATATGAAATTGCGTAGAATGCAGCTTCTTGTACAACTCACGATCATAGCCGTAATCTTAAGTATAACTGCAGGAAGCCCTATCATAGATGCGGCCTCCTTGGATAAGGAGGTTACATCGCAAGCGGAAATCTCTCCGGAACCAAAGGTGAAGTCCCAAGTGGAGCCTAAGCGTCAATCTCCTCATAAACATGGCATGTTTAAAGAATTAGCTGACTTTCTCCATATGAACCCTCGAGAGCTTCATAGGGCACTTTCCCAATCAACCCTCTCTGAGATTGCTTTAAAACAGGGGATTTCGAGACAAGATCTCAAAACTAAGTTGGTCGAGTTGATGAAAGCCAGGGCCTCCCTAGCACCTGTTCCGCTTGGCACTTCTCTGAATTTTGATAAAGCTGCAGAACGACTGATGGATCGAAAACATAGTAAGCATCACGATCACCGCAGCAGAAGTCAGCAACCTTTACAGAATCCCGGCAAGAAAGACAGCATCTGAAAGATAAGAAGAGCTCCGTCGCTAATCAGCGAGGAGCTCTTCTTGTCATTTATGGGATGTATTGCTGAATGATTTGAGTGACAACACCGTCTTCCACCGTAACATGGTAAGGAAACCATTTCATATCAATCAGATTATCGTTTTTGAAAATGGAATTAAATTTGTTCAACGTAACTTCCTGATTCCAAATAATCTGCGCATCTTCCCATAAACCTGTATGGTCATAAAGCTGCAGAAGTACCTGTGCATTGTTCTTGACCGTTAGCTCAATTGCTTCTTCTTCATCATTCACAATATAATATCCGTCCGGTGCTTCCATCATTTCCGGGTCACCTTCAAGCTTGCGGAATATTTCGTGAGCCTCTTCACCTTCATACCACTGAATAGGGTCAACAACGAGCTTCATTTCGCCATTCTTCATTTCAAGAGATTGAATAAAGACTGTCTTTAAATTATCGGATTTCTGGACTGGTGTATATTCAGAATTCCCGGGAGCTGCTGCGCCTACTGTTGTAGTAAGTATAAGTACAAGTCCCAATACGCCTGCCCATTTTAAAAACACCTTTTTCATCACTTAGCCCTCTCCCTTGCTGTGAAATGAAGACGATCGACATGTATATTCCATTACCCGCCATCCAGCAGATTTAAACGCAGCATACAAAATCCCTGTGTCTTCATGTCATAAGTATAAGGTGTAAGGTGATCGAAAGGGTTTCAAAATCTCCGCAAAATAATGACAATTATTCAACCTGTGTCTTTCATTAAATTATTGGCTAAATGCTTCAGTCAGCACCGGTACGATTTGTGATTTGCGGGATACAACTCCCTTAAGAAGGGCTGTGTTGTTCTCCAAGGAAACTTTGTACGCTTTCTCAACGGCGCGAGATTCGCTGCCCAGTGCTAAAGCTACGGAATCATTGTTAAGAATATCAGTGACGACAAAGACGAACAGATCAAGATTCTTATCGGAAATGATTCCGGAAATGGCCTGCTCAATTTCTGTTTGACGTGCAAGGACTTCAGCGGTATCCACAGCATTAACCTGAGCGATTTCAACTTTGGCTCCGCCCATTTGAAATTCCTTCGCATCCAGTGAAATAAGCTGAGCAATCGTCTTATCGCTTAGATCCGCGCCGGCTTTCAGCATGTCCAAACCGTACTGATCCGCATCGACCCCTGCAATTTCAGCCAGTTCTCTAGCTGCAGCAATATCTTCTTCTGTACAGGTTGGAGATTTGAACAGCAGAGAGTCTGAAATAATCGCAGAGAGCATCAATCCGGCAATTTCTTTACGGATGGCTACCCCTTTTTCTTTATACATCTTGTTCAAGATCGTTGCTGTACACCCTACTGGTTCTGCACGATAGTAGAGAGGGTGGCTTGTCTCAAAGTTGGCGATCCGGTGGTGGTCAATAACCTCAATGACCCGAACCTGATCGATATCGGCAGCACTTTGCTGACGTTCGTTGTGGTCAACCAGAATAACATCCGTCACTTCGTTCGATACGGTTTCTACCAATCGAGGGGCTTCTACTTTAAAAGTATCCAGAGCAAAACGTGTCTCTCCGTTTACTTCTCCCAGACGAACTGCCTCTGCCTGAATGCCGAGTTCTTTCTTCAATTCAGCATAAGCAATTGCGGAGCAGATTGTATCCGTATCCGGATTTTTGTGTCCAAACACCAAAATATTACTCATCCTAAAAACCTCCATCATTGTGTACGATACGTTCTTTTCGATTATACCTGTAAATTCATCTTATTCCAATAACCTTACCATGACTTTAATCATATCATAATAAAAACAGCCCTGGAAAGAAGCATGTTCATGCTCATTCCGAGGACTGTTTATGTTGAGATTCTATTCCAAGAAATCTTTCAAACGCTTGCTGCGGCTGGGGTGACGTAATTTTCTCAGCGCTTTGGCTTCAATCTGGCGAATACGTTCCCGGGTTACACCAAATACCTGGCCCACTTCCTCAAGTGTCCGGGTTCTGCCATCCTCCAGGCCAAAACGAAGACGAAGAACATTCTCTTCACGCTCTGTCAGCGTATCCAGCACTTCCTCCAGCTGTTCCTTCAACAGCTCAAATGCTGCAGCATCTGAAGGAGCCAAAGCATCCTGATCTTCGATAAAGTCGCCCAGATTGGAATCACTTTCCTCTCCAACCGGTGTCTCCAAAGAAACGGGTTCCTGGGCTACTTTCAGAATTTCACGGACTTTATCCGGAGTAATATCCATTTCTTTACCGATCTCTTCCGGAGTCGGTTCTCTTCCCATTTCCTGCAGAAGCTGTCTTGAGATGCGGACCAGCTTGTTAATGGTCTCTACCATATGAACAGGAATCCGGATGGTTCTGGCCTGATCCGCAATCGACCGTGTAATGGCTTGACGAATCCACCATGTCGCATATGTGCTGAACTTAAAGCCCTTGGAATAATCGAATTTCTCTACGGCTTTGATCAATCCCATATTACCTTCCTGAATCAAATCCAGGAACTGCATGCCTCGGCCGGCATAACGCCGGGCTATACTTACTACGAGCCGAAGATTGGCTTCAGCCAAACGCCGTTTGGCTTCTTCATCTCCTTCATTAATCCGTTTAGCTAATTCCACTTCTTCATCCGCCGAGAGAAGAGGAACTCTTCCTATTTCTTTCAGGTACATACGAACTGGATCGCTAATCTTGATGCCTGGCGGAAGCGAAAGGTCATCGCGGACCGTAAAATCCTCACTTGGAGAATTTACCGCTTTGTCCGGCTCCACGGCCTCACGCTCCAGTGCAAAATCCGCACTGCTACGGTTTTCCATTCTATGCCCCCCTGTTGACATTTCTTATAATTAATGCTAATATAATACTATATGATTATTGATACTCTTCTTATATAGTTACCCCTCATTCTATCATATCAAGAACGTTTTTTCAACTTCACTCATTTAAACAACCAACCGGCCCTTCATGAGGCCGGTTTTTTATGTTTTCTTTTACTTTTCAACTTTAAAATACTTTTCAATCACTTCAGACAATACTGAACTTTTTAAAGGCTTGGTTATATAATCATCCATCCCCTGGGACAAATAATATTCACGATCCCCTTTAAGTGCATTGGCCGTGACCGCGATGATAACCGGACTGTTCTCCGTCGACGGACCGGATTTCCGTATGCACTGTGCAGCTTCCAAACCGTTCATTTCAGGCATTTGGATATCCATAAAGATCAAATCGTAACACCCATTTTGTGCCATATCTACAGCTTCTCTGCCATCAGAGGCCATGGATACATGGTGTCCCAGCTTCTCCAGCATTTTTCGTATAACCAGCTGATTTGTGATATTGTCCTCGCCTACTAATATATTCAGTCTCCCTGTTTCTTCTGAGAAGGGATCTTCATCGGTTGGAGCATCGAACCCACCTGAAAGATCGGAGGACATCACTATGACACTGAATTGAAAAGCAGCACCAGGACCTTCTTTCTTCAGAGCGGTAATCTGTCCGCCCATCAGTTCAACAAGCTTTTTGCTGATCGCGAGACCCAAGCCAGTTCCTTCCTGTTTACGGATCATAAAGTTATCCAGCTGGTAAAATGGTTCAAACAATTTTTCGAGTTTATCTTCTGGTATACCCACCCCGGTGTCGTGTACAACGAATTGGAGCTCCATTGTTTTCCCATAAGGGTTCAAGGCTTCAACTTCAACAACCACGCTGCCCTGAGACGTAAACTTCAAACTGTTATCGACCAGATTGATCAGCACTTGTTTTAAACGCTCGGCATCACCCACAACGTGTAAAGGTACATTGTTGGATACGGTAACGGAGATGTTCAAATTCTTCTTGATCGCTTTCGGCCTTAAAAGCTGTACCACTTCCGAGGTCAAATCACGTACCTTAAAAGGTTTCTGTACCAAGCTGGTCTTTCCTGATTCGATCTTCGAAAAGTCAAGGATATCATTGATAATGTTGAGCAGCGATTCTCCGCTCTTGCGGATAATATGGACGTATTCTTCCTGTTCTGAATCCAGCTCTGTCGATTCCAGCAATAAATCAGTCATACCGATGACACCGTTCATCGGTGTACGAATTTCATGGCTCATCATTGCCAGAAAGGCACTCTTGGCCTGGTTAGTATTTTCCGCCATTTCTTTTGCCAGGATCAGCTTCTTCTGCTCTGTAATATCTTTGATGATAACGTAGAATCCAACATTTCGTTGATTAATAATGATGGGTGCGATCGTTGTAATCACTTCAACGTCATGTCCATCTCTATGCTTCAATCCGTTGATATTGTTTTCTATTGAAATGTCGTTCAACGAATCCTTCAAAATCTTTCTCAAATTAACGGCTCCAATTAACTTGGAGAAGTTCATGCCTTCCAGCTGCGCCATCTCATAACCCGTCAGTTTCTCTGCCATTACATTCCCGTGAATAATATTTCCTTTCAGATCCAGGGAAATGACTGCATCATGGTTATACTTTTTTAATGATGTATAGCGCTGTACCGTCTCGGTGAGCTTTGTTTCCATATCTTTACGGTCTGTAATATCCCGGCTGATACATAATCTGCGCAATGATCCGTTATACTTCACACGTTGAAATGTCGTTTCAAACCAAATATAGTCCCCATCTTTATGTCTGAACCGATACTGCAATATATTTTTGTCATTATCAATTTCATGGGCTTCCTTTACTTTTTCCTTATCTTCAGGATGATATAAATCCATATTATCTTTGCCGATGATATCTGATGGAGTATACCCCAGCTGTTCATAAACAGCCGGAGAGCAGTACATCCATTCTCCGTGGTCATTACAATAATAAATGATTTCTTGAGCATGCTCACAAACAAGCCTGTACATCTCTTCTGACTCCTGAGCAAAATCAAGATTATTTTTTTGTATAGTCTGCAAAGGAATCAAATTCACCACAAAATACAGCGGCTCTTGATCTTGATCTCTTGCTGCAGATGCAAAATAGGACATCCATATGAAGTCACCATCTTTTTTTATAAAACGCAGCTCACATTCGTGCTTAGGCTGCTGATGACTCAGCAGCTCAAAGGTCTTGGTCAATGCCTTGCCTGCATCCTCTGGATGAATGTAATCGCTGAACGCCATGCCTGCAATCTCAGCTTCACTATACCCGAGCTGATCCAGAAGGGCTGGATTCGCACTCCGCCACTCCCCTTCAAGAGAAACAAGCGCTGTACCCACTGGAGAGAATTGATATATAGGATCAAAAAAAGATGAATGATCTATCGATATTTCTGACATCGTAACCCGCCTTTCACGCATGAACTGAGTCCAAATTTCTATTTATTTTTTCGTATATAGCATGAACATTTAAATTACACACAGGTCCACTTCGATTGAGAACCATCTTCCGATCGCTGTTATCCCCTGATTTTTTGAATTATTACGCTTATAAGGGTAAATCCGGGGATAAAGGCGACCGCTTCGCTTCTCCAGATTGGTTCTCACTCTACGTTAAGCATGTAAATTGTATCTTCAATCTATATAATTCATTATTTGTTGTTCAGGATTTGAAGTGTCTCGTTATTAAGACTCTCTATATCCGGAATCTCTACTTTATTATCGGATACATTATGCTTATGCTTTAACGAAAGTACTGTCTGCACACGATCATTCAGTACCTCTTCAGATATCCTTCCTTCTTGTACAGCATTTGTCAATGATTGAATCACGGTTTCTTCCAATACATAATCATGACCCACCATGACGATATTGCTTCCCGCCAAAATCGACTGCACCGCCGCTTCTCCGATATCATATTCCCCACCAGTAATTGCACCCATTGTCATATCATCTGTGATCACTACACCACGGAAGCCCAACTTCTCTCGAAGCAGACCGGTTATAACCGGTTTGGAGAAGGATGCAGGAGTACTGCTGTCTACTTCTGTAATCAAAAGATGACTAACCATCACGACATTAGCACCTTCAGTAACCGCCTCCCGAAATGGCAGGAGTTCAAGCTGATTTAAACGCTCAAGTCCGTGGTTCACAATCGGCAGGCCGGTATGAGAGTCAACAGACGTATCACCGTGGCCAGGAAAATGCTTTATAACTGGAACCACACCACTTTCCTGTATTCCCTTCATCTGAGCAATACCCAGCTGCGTCACAACTTCTGCTTGATCACTGAAGGCCCGGTCGCCGATGACCGGATTACCAGGATTGCTGTTAACATCCAATACAGGGGCATATACCAGATTCAATCCGAATGCTGCCAAACGCTTTCCAATCTGTTTTCCTACAGCGGCAGCAAGATCAGAATTGTTCTCTTTACCAATCTTCCCGCTTGCTGGCAGCTTGGATAACTCATCCGGTAAACGCGTCACTCTTCCGCCCTCTTCATCAATGCTCATCCATAATGGAATTGGCTGCTGAGCGTTCGCTTCCTTTATCTCATTAAACAGCCGGACAGCTTGGGATGGATTTTGAATGTTGTCTTTAAAAAAGATAAACCCGCCGACATGATAGGTTTCCAGCAGTCTTCTGGCTGTATCGTCCATCTGACTGCCTTCAATGCCAATAATGACAAGCTGTCCGATTTTTTCTGCCACGGAAAGTGTCTTCATCTGCTGAACAACAGGATCCTCTGGGGGTGCCTGTTCAGGAACCGCCTCAGGTTCTGGTTCTGGCTTGAGATCCTGCTCGAGGCTGGTTTCTGCTGGAAGGTGCTGATCTGCACCCTCATCACTCTGGCTCTGTCCGCATCCAAATGAACCAAGCACAAACACTATAATCAAACAAAACATATGTATAAGCCTTTTCATGTTTCACCTTTCTCGCATCACTTATCGTTATGATATTAAAGCAAGCTTCCTGGCTTGTTCTTCTGTTAAAATAAACTGTTCATTTTCCCATACCTGATCTTCTTTATCTTGAAGACCGAACATCATGACTAATTCATCCCAAACCTTTTTTTCCATTGCTTCCTTCTGAGTTATGATGATTTTCATGACATGTCCCCCCATCATTTGTCATCTGCTGTTGGAGTCCAGCTTCATGGTTCTATATAACATATACAACCAATCACACCCTCTAGAAACTATTGTTGGTATATTAAAGTATTTACAGACATGGCCGGTGCATTACAGCATGTGGAAAACAGCCTTCAGCGCCTTGCTGAGGCTGTTTATTTTTGCTCCATACGTGAAGCAATCCTGATTTACTATGACTATCTTATATTTTGATCCAGGCTAATGCGACCGTACCCTCACCTGCGTGAATTCCTGCAACCGGAATAAACGTCATAATCTCGGTTTTCAGCCCGGGATGGAGAAGAGCCAGCTCCTGTTGGATCACTTTAGCTTCATCCAGATTGTTAGCATGCATGATACAAGCCTTTTCAATTCGGGAAATGTCAAGAGATAAATAATCCATCATTTTTTGCCGGGCTTTTTTGAATGTACGTATTTTCTCATCCACAACTACTTTGCCTTCATCAAAACGCAGAAGGAGATGGATTTTAAGTAGATTACTCAGCAGCAGCTGGGTACCCGATACCCGTCCGCTGGCATGAAGGCGATTCAAGCTGGCTGGAATCAAGTAAAATGAAGTGTTGTTAATCATAGACAAAATTTTATCTCGGATCTCCTGCGCCGTATGACCTTCCTGATGCCATGCAACCCCAGCCTTCACCATCTCACAAAGGGGAAACGCCCCGAATTTTGAATCAATACCGATAATGGGAACATCTGCAATCTCTGCAGCCTGGAGCGACGAATTCAAGGTACCGCTCAGCTCGGAGGAACAGTGAATGGCAATAATATCATCGTATCGTTCCTTTAACGATTCATACAGTTCAATGAATTCGCCAATCGGTGGCTGTGAACTGCTTACCTTGCTTTCATTATGCATTTTCACATAAAAATCTTCCGGAGATATGTCCACACTTTCTTTATATTCTTCCTGGCCCAGAATTAATCTTAACGGTACGATATAAATATGATGGCTCGCTGCAAATTCAGGATCTAATGTACTTGTGCTGTCCGTTACCCACGCTATGGATCTCATGATTTTGGTATACAACTCACTTTCATCTTATACAAGATTAGAATATGAACTTGTGCTGATATAAAAATAATATATGAAGCCTGCTTGCTGTGCAAATGGAAACGTATTTATATTGAGTTATTGTTTCGTTCTTCTGTCACCGGGTAAATTCTAGTACATGAGAGACACACACAAAAATTAAAATTACTAAGGAGGCAGTTATTATGGGTAAAGCATTGTGGACCGCAGTCGGTGTTGGTGCAGCTTATCTTCTTCGCAATAAGGACGCACGCCAGAAATTAATGAATCAGGTTCAGGATCTGAAAGGTAAATATTTGTCCAATAATACGTCTTCACAGAGTACAACCTCAACTCCTAACTTGACATCAAACACAACAGGAAATCAGCTGGCGAGCAGCAGTTCATCTACAACACGTTCTCCGCTGCTTCCGTAAGTCCTAAATCTAAATGAAAGAGCGGCTTTCCCGGGTTCTACCCGCGGAAGGCCGCTCTTTTCATGTTATGACCATACATACACATAATTCATTCATTTTTAAGCTTCCTTGCATGCAGCTAACCTGATAGAATAGATAAGTTGCTTTACATACTAGGAGGTTGCCTTTTGTCACGAATTTTTCAGTCAACACGAGATTTTGGAACACTGCCGCACAATATCAAGCTGTTTTTTCTAGCCAACGTACTGTACCAGATCGGTACCGGTATGTTTGGCGTTCTATACAATTTGTTTATCAAGGATATCGGATATCCGGATTCCATGAATGGAACGGTGGTCAGTGTTCAATCCTTGGCTACCGCTCTTATGTTTATACCGATTGGCTTTCTTGGTGACCGGGGCAGCCGCAAAAAACTGCTGATTCTAGGCGCTTTATTAAGCGGGATCGCTCTAATATTCAGGTCATGGGTAGAGCAATCCACTGGTTTGTTAAGCTTAGCCGTCTTTACAGGCTTGTTCTCGGCTATATTTCAAGTTTTGGCCATTCCTTTCCTTGCTGAGAACAGTAACAAGTCTTCACGGATGACCATCTTCAG
The DNA here is from genome assembly GCF_012933385.1 of Paenibacillus lemnae. Lineage (GTDB taxonomy): Bacteria > Bacillota > Bacilli > Paenibacillales > Paenibacillaceae > Paenibacillus_AQ > Paenibacillus_AQ lemnae. Next base: position 17,922 of record NZ_JABBPN010000023.1, on the reverse strand, counting down.
CTACCATGCTTCCCTGGTTCTGGCGGCTCAAGTGCTGGGCGGGATGGGCGGCGGCTTTCTAGCAGACATCTTACAGTTATTCGGAATCACCCAAATTAGCAGTATGAAGATCGTGCTCATGATTGGTGGAATAAGTACACTCGCTGCTTTTATACCCTTGTTATTTACAAGCGAGAACAGCTCTCCTGCAGAAAAAACCGAACAACCAGCACGTACCTCTTCCCCCCAAGGGCCGCTGAAGAAGAAACCATCGCGTGCTGAATTCAAAATCATCGGACAGTTTGCTTTAGCACAACTGCTCGTCGGTTTGGGATCTGGGCTTGTTGTGCCTTATCTAAACCTGTATTTCACGAACCGTTTCTCAGTTTCTCTCTCAGCAGTCGGCATCCTGATCTCGCTGGGACAGATCATGACGATTGTTTCCATGCTGATCGGACCGTTTTTGGTGCAGCGTGTGGGAGCGGTTAAAGCAGTCCTCTGCTTTCAGCTGTTGTCCTTGCCCTTCTTGCTTGTGACCGGATTTACCAATCTGTTTGGCGTGGCTGCCGTTGGATTTTTGTTCCGTCAAGCTTTAATGAACGCTGCCAATCCGATCCAGTCTTCTATTCTGGTAGACCGTGTGCCTGATCACCGGCGGGGTATTGCTAACTCCTTTACCCAAACTGCCTTTATGATGGGGTGGGCAACGATGGGACCTGTTCAGGCTATGCTTGTGATGAGACATGGAAGCTATTGGGGTTATGCCATCACATTCTGTATCACAGGCATCTTGTACGTCGCTTCTTCCCTGATGTACTTTTTCATGTTCAGAGAAAAGCGCAGCGCTTCTGTGCCTTTATCTTGACGAGCATCCTCAATCTGTTGTGAGACACAAAGAAATGGCGATATCAGATGCTGAGCCCCTGATATCGCCATTTCTTTGTTTATTGTCCCTTATCTTCATAAGATCACATTTCTGCTTTGGTTTCTGACATCGCCTGCTTGCCGAGAATGTACGTCTCGACTTTTTTGCTGATCCACATTAAAGCGAAAATACCGAACACTAATCCTGCAAGCAGCGGTGGCTGGGTAATAAAGCTGGAAAAGTTCGCGCCCACAAAAGATACGAGCAGTACCATCAGTCCCTTACCCGGAATGATCGCAGCCAGATAAGAGGCCATTCGCATTCGTCCCAGCCCTGCAGCAATATTCACCGCCACAAAAGGACCCACAGGCAGGATGCTTAACAAAAATACATAACTGAAGCCGTTTTTCCGGATCCAATGCATCCCTTTGACCACTTTAGGCTTGGAAGCCCAGCGATTCAAGATTCCCGCATCCCCTACCTTGCGTATGATCCAGAAAGTGACCATACAGCCTGTAATGATGCCGAACCAGGAATATAAAAATCCGGGCCAGAACCCGTACACAGCAGCATTCAGCCCGACGATGAAAGCGGTCGGAAGCGGTGGTACAAATGATTTCATAAAAGTTATTAAAATACCTGGCAAGGGCCCCAGCGAACGAAAAGTTTCGAGAAACCATGTCAAGGCTTCTTCGTTCAGCAGGGACATCATTCCATCAGCAGACGTTCCAGTCAAAACTGTTTCACCCTCTTACACTTTGCAATACTTATAGTGTAACGCAAAAGCAGAAGTTTTTTCACAATTTTCTTATATTCCGCATGAATCGTCTCTGCAGGAGCCGCCTTCTTTATTGTTCTTCTCATCCACCATAATCAGAGATGCTTCGGACTCTAGTGCTTTGTCGAGTGCCGAGCTGAATACCTCAGCAGGCTGTGCTCCGGAAACTGCATATTTCCCGCCGAACACGAAGAATGGAACCCCTCGCACACCGATCTTGTGGGCTGCTTCCTCATCAGCACGTACATGATCTGCATATTGATTACCAGCCAAGACAGCAGCCGCTTCTTCACGAGACAGCCCTGCTTCCTGAGCAAGATCAGCCAGCAGTTCCACATCTCCCAAATCCTTAACATCGGTAAAATAAGCGTGGAACAGCGTTTCCGTTATCTCCTGCATTTTACCGTGCTGTGCTGCAAAATGGACCAGACGATGGGCATGAAACGTGTTCGCCGGAACCACTCGATCCAAATGATAGGTTAGTCCGGCTCTGGCTGCCTGCTCTGTTACGTTACCATTCGCCTCCTCAGCCTGCTGAATCGTCATGCCATATTTCTTCGCCAGCAGTTCGGTCATCGATACACCAGGCTCATAATTCGCATCAGGACTCAGTTCAAAACTGCGATATATAACCTCCACCTGATCTTTGTGAGGAAAACGCTCCAGCGCTTCCTCAAAATGACGTTTTCCAATATAGCAAAATGGACACATAAAGTCCGACCAAATTTCAACTTTCATAAATAAAACCTCCATACGATCAAAATAATCACTAACTAATTGTAACACGCTTAATATTTTATATCAATCGCATCTGCAGAATCACTATAAAGCCTCAGTCCATTTGATCCCTCAAATGGACTGAGGCTGATATGATTACGATCGCTGATTCTCACCGTTGTCCTGCTCACGATCTGCTGCGGCTTCGTTCCAGGCTGTTTCGGCTCCGTTTTCCGACATCCAGCTTCGCATCATCGAGAGCAGCTGCGCACTGTTCACGGGCTTAGTAATATAGTCGGAAGCTCCTGCTTCCAGACACTGCTCCCGATCCCCTTTCATGGCTTTGGCTGTCAGGGCAATAATCGGCAGATCCTTAAACTGAGGCTGTTTTCGAATAGCACGGGTCGTTTCATAACCATCCATCACCGGCATCATAATGTCCATAAGCACGATATCGACTTCCGGAGAACGTGCCAGAATATGCAGGGCTTCATGTCCGTTCTCGGCTGGAATCACCTTCATATTGTGACGTTCCAGAATGGTCGTAAGTGCAAATATATTACGGATATCATCGTCCACCACAAGCACATTCTTATGCTGAATGAGCTCATCCGACTGATGCAGCTTAACCAGCGTCTCCCAGGAATCTTCCGGTAGATTTTCTGACTTGCGGTGCAGAAACAATGCCGTGTCATCCATCACCTGGATCTGAGATTTTGCTGTCTTGATCACAGAGGCTTTCAGCAGTTCTTCCAAAACTTCTTCTTCTTCGGCACTCCATTTCCGGCTTCGGTGAATTACGATCGGAAGATACTTCAGCTCCGAATACTTCTGAATCTCCCGTATAAAAGAAATCACTTGGATATCACTCAGATCATTATCTGTCAGCAGACAGTCGACCTGGTTCGACTTCAGTTCATTCAGACCTTGCTGCGCCGAAGCAGCAGTAATGATCTTCACATCATCATTTTGAAGAAACTCCGCCATCTGTAAAAGACGCTGCTCATCCTTCATCACAATCAAGAGTGTTTTCGTTTGTTTCGCAGCAAAAGCTCTGACATGATCAATAGCATTTTCCAGATCCTCATTAGAAACCGGTTTGCATATATAGTCATATACGCCTTTCTGTTTCAGTGCAGCTTCATCTTCCTCAATCGTAATGACGCATACCGGTATGTGACGTACTCCGAGATCGTTTTTCAAATGCTCGATTACAAGCCAACCGTCTGTATCTTCAAGTCTCAAATCAAGCGTAATGGCAGCGGGTTTATACGTTCTTGCCAGCTCCAGCGCGTTCAGGCCTGTGGATGAAATAACGGCTTTGATTCCTTTTTTACGGAAAATGTCCAGCAGGATCTCGCTGAATACCAAGTCATCTTCCACAATCAGAAACACTTGATCTCCCGGTTGTATCGAATGACGATCGTCCTCGATCTTCGAGGGTTGACTCCGTCCAAAAGAACGGCTGCGCACAGGAGGCGCAACATCAATCACTTCAGGCTCATATTTAGGTTTCGGTTCCGGACCAGCCATGTCTTCGTCCAGAGGCAAATACAACGTAAAGGTGCTTCCTTCTCCTTCTCTGCTGAACAGTGTAATTTCTCCGCCCAGAAGTGCTGCTATCTCGCGAGAAATGGCCAATCCCAATCCGGTTCCCCCATACTCGCGGTTGGTGCTGCCGTCCGCCTGCTGGAATGCTTCAAAAATGATATGCTGCTTCTCCGGGGCAATACCAATACCGGTATCCTGTACGGCAAAAGATAGTACAGTAACTGCCTCATTCAGCGTCACGTTATCCTGCCGCCACCCTTGATGTGCCTGAGCGATCTGCAGAGTCACTTCACCCCGTTCTGTGAACTTGAATGCATTGGACAGCAGATTTTTCAAGATTTGCTGCAAACGCTTGGAATCTGTTCCGATCGCTGCCGGAAGATTCTCATCAAGAATGAGGTCAAAGCCAACCTTTTTATCTTCCGCAATATGCCGGAAGGTTCGATCCAGGCTGCCGACCAATTCAGTCAGTTGGAGTTCGTTATAATCAGGTGTTACTGTTCCGGACTCGATTTTGGATAAATCCAGAATATCGTTGATTAAATTTAGCAGCTCCATGCCGGAATCTTGAATCGTTTTTGCAAATTTCACTTGATTACTGGACAAATTCCGGTCAGGATTGTCAGCCAGCTGCTCAGCAAGAAGCAGAAGCGAATTCAGCGGTGTCCGGAGTTCATGGGACATATTGGCTAAAAACTCGGATTTGTATTTAGAGGTCAAAGCAAGCTGCTCCGCCTTTTCTTCCAGGAATCGTTTGGCAAGCTCGATCTCATCGTTCTTGCTCTCGACTTCCGCTTTTTGAACGACAAGGAGTCTGGCCTTCTCTTCCAGTTCTTCATTGGTATGCTGCAGCTCCTGCTGCTGGTTCTGCAGTTCTTCCGTCAGCGACTGGGACTGCATCAAGAGCTCTTCCGTTCTCCGGTTTACCTGCATCGTATTGATAACAATCCCGATCGACTCCGTGAGCTGGTCCAGGAATGCAATATCGATCTCGCTGAACGTACGGAATGATGCCAGTTCCAATACAGCAAGGACCTGGTCCTCGAAGGTAATGGGAAGGAGCACGATATTCAGCGGAGCAGCTTCACCGAGCCCAGACGAGATGACCACATAATCCGGCGGAACATGCGTCAATAGAATTCGCTGCTTCTCGACAAGACACTGACCTACTAAACCTTCTCCTGCACGGAATTCATGAGACAGGTTTTTACGCTGCTGGTATCCGTAGCTGGCATAGAGCTTGAGAAGGGCACTGCCATTGTCCGTCTGGTTCAAATAAAACACACCGTGCTGTGCAGATACGAGCGGTGCCAGCTCGGAGAGAATCATACGGCTGACGGCATTTAAATTCCGCTGTCCCTGAAGCATACGGGAGAATTTGGCCAGATTGGTTTTCAGCCAATCCTGTTCCATGTTAATGCGTGTCGTTTCCTTCAGATTCCGGATCATTTCATTGAGATTATCTTTTAGCGCAGCAACCTCTCCCGCGGCTGCAACATCAATCGTACGTGACAAGTCTCCCTTGGTGACCGCTGTCGCTACATCCGTAATGGCACGAACCTGGGTCGTCAATGTGCTCGCCATATAATTAACATTGTCTGTCAGGTCGCGCCAGGTGCCTGCAGCCCCCGGTACGCTTGCCTGGCCGCCCAACTTGCCTTCTGCGCCAACCTCACGTGATACGGTCGTCACCTGGTCTGCAAATGTGGCCAGGGTATCGATCATGTTGTTAATCGTGTCTGTTAAATCCGCGATCTCGCCTTTGGCTTCCACATTCAGCTTCTGCTGCAGATTGCCATTGGCTACGGCAGTGACCACTTTGGCGATGCCTCGGACCTGATCGGTCAGATTGGAACCCATTGTGTTCACATTTTCCGTCAGGTCTTTCCAGATACCGGCCACGCCGCCTACCGTAGCTTGTCCGCCCAGCTTTCCGTCCGTTCCGACCTCCCGGGCTACCCGGGTTACTTCCGAAGCAAAGGAGCTGAGCTGATCGACCATCGTATTAATGGTGTTTTTGAGTTCCAGCAGTTCGCCCTTCACATCCACTGTAATTTTTTTGGACAAATCGCCGTTGGCCACCGCTGTTGTCACCCCGGCAATATTCCGCATTTGTACGGTCAAATTGCTGGTCATGTAGTTCACGGTATCGGTCAGGTCTTTCCATGTACCAGACACGTCTTTCACGTCGGCCTGGGCTCCAAGCTTGCCTTCCGTTCCGACCTCCCTGGCCACACGGGTCACTTCGGAAGCAAAGTTGCTGAGCTGATCCACCATGGTATTGATTGTATTTTTCAGCTCAAGAATTTCGCCCTGAACATTGGCCGTAATTTTTTTGGATAGATCGCCATTAGCAACGGCTGTTGTCACAACTGCAATATTACGAACCTGATTCGTCAGGTTCGAAGCCATATAGTTAACGCTTTCCGTCAAATCACGCCAGGTACCGGCCACGCCGGTTACCTGCGCTTGCCCTCCCAGCATCCCCAAAGTGCCAACTTCCCGTGCCACTCGGGTTACCTCTGAAGCAAAGTTGCTGAGCTGATCGACCATCGTGTTGATCGTATTTTTCAGTTCCAGAATTTCACCCTGAACATTGGCCGTAATTTTTTTGGACAGATCGCCATTGGCCACCGCTGTCGTCACAACTGCAATATTACGAACCTGTTCTGTTAAATTGCTCGCCATATCGTTAACGCTTTCCGTCAGGTCACGCCAGGTGCCGGAAACGCCTGTAACATTTGCCTGGCCGCCCAGCTTGCCTTCTGTCCCCACTTCCCGCGCCATTCGCGTGACTTCAGAGGAAAAGGTACTGAGCTGGTCCACCATCGTATTGACGGTTTCTTTGAGCTCCAGAATTTCTCCCTTAGCATTAACGGTAATCTTTTTGGACAAATCCCCTTTGGCTACCGCTGTAGTAACCGCCGCAATATTCCGGACCTGTTCTGTCAAATTGTTAGCCATGTTATTCACGCTGTCGGTAAGATTCTTCCATGTCCCGGACACCCCTTTGACATCCGCCTGACCGCCCAGAATTCCTTCTGTTCCAACTTCTCTGGCAACCCGGTTCACTTCAGAGGCGAACGTACTGAGCTGAGTAACCATTTCATTAATATTGTTGGCTGTTCTTAAAAATTCTCCGGTAAGTGGACGTCCCTCGATCTCGAGCCCAACTTTGCGGGAAAGATCTCCTTCAGCGACTGCATTGATGACTCTCACCATTTCGCTGGTTGGCTGGATCAGGTTGGTTACTAGACCGTTTAAGGCGTCCACCATTTCTTCCCATGATCCGCCGTTATTTTTATGTACGAATCTCCGGTTCAACTTCCCATCTTCGCCTACGACTTTGGCAACTGTTTTGACATCGCTGACAAGGTTTTCCTGCATGTCCATAATCTCATTAACGAGATCGGCAACCTTTCCTGCTGTGCCTGTCCATTCATAGGGCAGCCTTTGAGAGAAATCCCCTTTTTTGAAAGCCACCAACACATTTAACAGTAACCCGGCATCCAGCTGGTCATCTGGTTCATTCTGATTCATTCCCTGATCTGACATGGTGACATTCCTTTCATAGGGTTTATAGTCGGAATTGAGTTCATGTTAAAATTTCAATATCTATTCTACTATTTCATATTCTCTCTGTCATGTATTGAGGATGAGGTCTCATAATAACAAAAAAAGACGGCTGCTGAAGGCCGTCTTTTACTTGTATTTATGCCAATCCATTCCGCTGTTATTCAGCAGATGCTCAAAATCATTATCCAGCCGTTTTTGCTCAGCTTTCTTCGCTTCTTCCCTTGCCAGACGCTCCTGCTCCCGCTTATCCGCTTCATCTGCTTTCAGTGAGGCTGATGCCTCTTTCAGTTTTTCTAGAACATCCGGATTCAGCAGGTCTTTCAATGTTGCAGGTTTCTCTTCATTTCGGGCTGCAGGTGCCTGATTCCGGCCTCTTTTAGACTTGGCTGCCATATTTATCACCTCGTTCAACCCACATTATAGCAGGTCATTCTCGTTACTGCATCCCTTTCTCTTATCCGAAAAAATAACTGATATACACCATGATCAGCAGGCCTGCGATAAAGGAATACGTTGAAGGGCGTTCATACCCATGACCGTGGCTCTCAGGGATCAGCTCCTTATAGACGATAAACATCATGGCACCAGCGGCAAAAGCAAGACCGTATCCAATCATCCACTCGATATAGCTTGCAGCAAAATAGCCCGCTACAGCTGATACCAATTCCATGATCCCTGTTAAAAAAACAATGAGGAGTGCTTTCAACCGGCTGACATTGCTGTTGATCAGAAACACAGCCAGGATAAGCCCTTCCGGCATGTTTTGGGCACCAATGGAAATGGCAACCATTAACCCCAATCCTTCATTCTGACTCGCATAACTGAATCCTGTGCTCAAGCCTTCCGGAATATTGTGAATGAACAAAGCAATGATGACCAAAAGCGATGAGGGATCAAAGGAACCGAAGCGATGCCTATTCTCTTCATCCAGTTCAGGGATGTTTTTGCCGATCAGGTCAAGGACCACAATGCCGGCGAGAAGACCCAGCGTCAAGGACAGCATACCGCCCTCTTCCAGAGCTTGAGGCATTAATCCAAATGTAGAAGCGGACACCATAATTCCGGCCGTGAATGCTACCAGAACATCCTTCCATTTTTCCGACAGGCTTTTAACGAACAACAGCGGGACCGCTCCGAGAACGGTCGCCATTGCTGAAATAAAGCTGCCGATCAATGCTGAAACCATGATCGTTGTCCCCTTTACCGAAAATCTTGCAGGTATGCCGTATATTATATAACCAGAGATCGCTAAATATGAAAATACAGGAAATAACTAAACAAATGGACATAGAAAAATGGAGAGCATACGCTCTCCATTTCCATAAGGGCGATCGATGGGACTTGAACCCACGAATGCCGGAGCCACAGACCGGTGCGTTAACCCCTTCGCCACGACCGCCATAAGAACAAATTATGAACTTGGATTATTAATATAACATATTGTGTGCCTGCTTGGCAAGTGAAACTTGAGAGATATGGGGCAGAAGAGTATAGTGAAATGAAAACTTGATTTGGATTTGATCCAGAGTGGAGGAATCAAAGATGATCTTTAAAGTAACCTATTTATCAGATGACTTGAAGGTCATAGGCTACCTGGCACTTCCCAGCAGGTTAACAGGTATACACGCGGAATATTGGCTTACTCAGCTAAAGCTGGAATCTTCGGTAATAAATGCTGAACTTATCGCTTGTTACTGTGACTCTCCAAAGTCACCTGCAGATAATCTCGACCCACTGCCTGTTGAGCTGCCGCTGCTGGTGTACTGCCGTGGAGGAATCGGGCGGGTAGGTGCTGTACGAATGGACTGGCTTCAGCAATTCGCCGGTCACGGCTGCATTGTATTCGCTCCTGCATACCGCGGGAATGAGGGTAGTGAAGGACGAGATGAATTTGGCGGTTCGGATATGCAGGATGTCCTGAATGCCCTTCATTGGCTGAAACGGCTGGAGTGGATAAATCCTGAACGCATTCATTTCCTGGGCTTCTCACGCGGTACGATCAACGCGGCTTACGCTGCCGTCCATGCTGAAAAGGCGGCAAGCCTCATTTTATGGGGCGGGGTATCCGATCTGGCCTTAACGTATGAAGAACGAGTGGATCTCAGGCGGATGATGAAGCGGGTCATAGGCGGGACGCCTGCGAAATATCCCGAACGTTATGAGAAGAGATCCCCGGTTCATTATGTCCCCTTGCTGAACTGTCCGGTTCTGATCGTGCATGGCAGTAAAGATCATCAGGTTTCAATCCAGCATGCTTATCTTATGTACAAGCGTCTGCAGGAACATGGTAAAAAAGCCGATATGCACATTTATGAAGACCTTGGCCATCATCTTCCCCTGCAAATTCATCTGGAATGCATTACTCGTATGTTTGAGTGGATTTCCAAGGTCACTCCACAGCCGCATAAATAAAATGATAATGCTGATACCTTTGGATGTTATTCACAGCACGCCAGACTTCCGGCGTTTCACTTCCGGAGTACCAGTACGCCGTTCCTGCAACATTCCTTGCAGCAGCTGCTGCATGTTTACGGGAAAGCGACCTGGCTTCCTCCATCCAGATCCGGTGGGCAAAACCATGTAACCAATAAGTTGACGTATACTGTCCAATATCCGGCTTCCACTTCAGATTAGTAGAGTAGTGAGTGGCTCGCCTTCCTTGTTCGATTAACGTGATGTCCTCGGAAGTAGGAGGCGATCCCAGCTTCCAATCCCGGGTATACAGCGGCATGGCGGCAATACTTTTAGTTGAAGGTACGACTGTCAGCATGGTATCCATGGCTGAAGTAAACCAGGGCAATGAGGATACAGAACCAGCTTTTGGGGATCCGCCCCAGTGCTGATCATACCCCATGAACACTACATAATCCGCATAAGTTCCCAGCGCCTTGTAGTCAAAAGCGGCGGTCCAATCTGTTTGCAGATCCGGAGACACATCAATGGATAACACAGCACCGACACGATGCAGCTCAGCTGCCATGTCTCTTACAAACAGGGTGAGCTGCTGCCGGTCTGCTCCAGACACGTTTTCAAAATCAATATTGATCCCATCCAGTTTGTAGATACGCACATAGTCTGACACAGACTGTATGACAGTTCTGCGGGCTGATGCGCTCTGCAGCATGGAATGTGTAGCATCGATGTCTGAACGATTGCCCAGCATGCCCCATACCGCAGTTCCGCTTTGGCGGCTCCAGTTTAACAGCTTCTGGTCAGTATAATCGGAAACCGATCCGTCTTTCTCGACATAATACCATCTGGGAACCAAGGTGTTCAGACCTGCCGATTGGGCGTAAGAAATATATTGAGATGTCGTTCCGTTATAAAGCCAGCCCATTCGGATTCCTTTGGTTTTCGCTTTGGTATCGACAACTCGCTTCACATTTCCTGCGTTCAGAATGCGATCGATTAAAGCGGCCGCTTCCTGCCGTGTTATGAAATCCAGTGGGCGAAAGCCATACTGATCCCCCTTCATCCAGCCTGCACTGCTTACCAGCCGGACATCGCTTTTGGCCCAGGATGAGATGACAGATTCATCAGCATATACGGTCCTGCCTGCTTGCACAGCATGATTTCCTAATTTCATGGCCCGCGCAGCCATAACAGCAGCTTCCTGTCTAGTAATGAAAACGTTTGGCTCAAATACACGTTCACCCGTACCGCTTACTAAGGACAGGTTGACTGCGGCATGAATCCATCCATAATACCAAGCAGATTTTGAAACATCCCGAAAGGCACTAATATCATTGTTCACAGCGTCCATGTTCAGTACACGCATCAGCATGGCTGTAAATTCTGCTCGGCTTAAAGGTTTACGCGGCACAAACAAACCGTCACCGACCCCGGTCAAGACGCCTCTCTGGGTCAATGTCTCAATGGCATCGCGTGCATAACTGGAAGATATGTCCTTATACAGTACGGATTTTGCTTCCGCACCTGTACTTACACTCGAAAAACATAGTATTGCTGCCAGTAAAATTTGTACAATCTTCTTCAACATCACGCCTCAATTCTCTATCTGATTTCATCCTTACTAGGATATCAGATAGAGTCGAAGCCGGACATTACACAGTTAATGGTATTTTACTGCTGTGAGATAGAATTACAGTTCCAATCCCTTGAACTAGTATATGGCTTTCGTACAGCTCACTGAGCATTTCCTCTCCAAACAGAACATTCCATTTACCTGAATGCGGCAGGTCAAGATGAATCTGGTCACGCGCGGCATAGTGCAGGACATACAGGTCTTCTCTCATGCCGTTCTCTTCCACACCCTGAATCGTATAAGCAACCGCATTCGGCGGTGCATCTACGAAAGTAAGGCGTCTTTTAATCTGATCAGCATCTCTCAAGCGAAAGCCACTGTAATTTTTGCGGAGCTGGATCAGCCTGCGAACATATTCAACCCCGTCCTGATGACGGTTAGCTTGCTCCCAGTCCATCTGATTGACTTCATCCGGCGATTTATAGGAATTTTCGATCCCGCCCTTCGTACGGTAAAATTCCTGGCCGGCATGAAGAAACGGAATACCTTGACTGGTCAGAATCAAGGATGAAGCGAGCCGGTGCATCGATCTGCGGACCTCCTCGCTTTCTTCGGGTGCTGACAGCTCTATTTTATCCCACAGGGTATGGTTATCATGGCATTCAGCATAATTAACCGTCTGCACTGGCTCCAGCGCATAAGATGTAAGTGCTGCATCATAGCTTATTCCGCCAACAATGCCCCGCTTCACATGGTCTTCAAAAGAAGATCCCTTACTGACAAATCCCTTACGGTCATGGATGAAAATATCTCCCTTGACCGCATCCCGGAAACCATCATTAAACTGCCCGATCCCCGGCAGTCTATCTGTATGCTGCTGATTGGCTCGCTTCTCTGCAGGGAGCTCTGTATCCATAATCCACCCTTCACCAATCGTCATGATGGTGGGATCGATGTCATCCAGTGTACGGCGTATTTCATTCATCGTCTCAATATCCATCAGTCCCATCAGATCAAAACGGAAACCGTCCATATGATACTCGTGTACCCAATGCACAATCGAATCCTTAATGAATTTTCGTACCATCGGACGCTCGGTCGCCACATCATTACCGCAGCCCGATCCGTTGGAGAGCTTTCTGTCCTCTGTATATCTAAGGTAATATCCAGGAACCAGTTTCGATAAATTGATGAGATACCCATCGTAAACATGATTGTATACAACATCCATGATGACACGCAGTCCGGCATCATGCAGCTTTTGAATCATCATTTTCAATTCTTGAATACGAACCTCCGGTGAGTAAGGATCTGTAGCATAGGAGCCTTCTGGTACGTTATAATTTTTGGGGTCATATCCCCAATTGTACTGAGGCTCGTTCAGATGCGTCTCGTCCACGCTTTCTGTTGCATAATCAAATACGGGCAGAAGTTCGACATGGGTGACGCCAAGCTTTTTGATATGATCCAGTCCGGTCGGGATGCCTCCAGGTCCATGTGTTCCCTCTTCCGTCAGCCCCAGAAATTTTCCTTTATGCTGAATACCGCTGTCTTTATGAATACTAAAATCCCGAATATGCAGCTCATAGATCACACTGTCTAAGTGATGATCAAGAAGAGGCTTACTGCTGCTCCATCCATCCGGGTTCGTCTTAGAAAGATCAAGGATCGCTGCCCGGTCTCCATTCACCCCCACCGCTTTGGCATAAGGGTCTGCTGCTTCGTTCCACTGACTTCCGATTCTGACCAGGTACGTATAAAATTTCCCCATCAAATCTTCTTCCACCTTGGCTGTCCAGGTCCCCTGAATGTCTCGTAACATTGGCACTTTGGTACTGTCTTCGCTGTTCCACTCCGAGTAGAGCAATACAAAGGCTTCACTTGCCGTAGGAGCCCACAATCGAAAATTAGTCTGTTCAGATGTATAGGCAGCCCCCAAATCATCCCCGTCATAATAAAATTGTTCATCAAACTCAGAAGAAAAGACAGAAACGCCTCCGGTCACGTTGATATCTCCATAATCTACGTAAGCATGGTTTTCTTTCTGTACTGCCATATACCGTCCACTCCTATCTTGTTTTCAGTGCTTTTTGTATCTCTTTCATCGTTCGTGGATCCAGCTCCTTGTTACCATACCGGGCTTGTTCATAATATTCCACAAGTTCTTCAGGTATCGGTTCAGCTTTTGTTTGATCTTTACTCTCCAGATCATCTGCAGTCTCTCTTGGCGTCAGATGCTTTTGCAGCACATAGCCTTCCCGGATTTTACGTTCCAGCAAGGACCTGTACCACATCCGGATCAAGGTCTTTAGATCATGCTCCATGCCGTCATCCTCTGATTTCTTTCGTAATACGCTGCGTCTTTTGCGATGTTTCCCCATGCGAGCAGGCTTGATTCTCTCAACTTCATCCTCGTATGCCCCTGCTTCTGTCAATGGTGATTGCCGGGACCGCAGCCGGTTGAGCCAGGCTGACAGCGCAGAGAACCATGATGGCATTTTGGTGAAAATATAATACAGAAGAAACAGAACCGCTCCTCCCATGGCAATATAAACAATATACTTGACCATGTTTTCAAGCCATACCAGCCACGCTGGCGGAGGCGGGGGTTCTTCCTCTATAGGCAGCATGGGTGTCATCTCCTGGAGATTTGGCGGCACCATGTCATCCTCCTGAACCGGAGAGCGGTCAATCAGGCCTGACATCCAGGTTACCATACTGTTCCATACCTGCTCCGCCCCATTACGCAGCACGGGGAGAAGAACAAGCAGAGCGATACATGTGATCAAAAACCAGATCATGCCCTGGTTCTGGTGCCGTACCCTCTTTTCCAGTGCTGGAGGTTCACTTCCCGGCAGTGTGCTATCCTCAACATGTCTGCGGTTCAGCTGCAGCAATGTAACGATGAGAGCAGCTGCTCCAAGCCACGTTAATCCGTTACTGTATGGCTCAAATTCCGGCATATACTGCAAAATAAAACTGGAGACAGCGTAGATAATCAAACCTATCAGGTAATCCCGACCGGGAAATAGGGAGAACCAGTGCTCCTGGCCCATACGGACACCTCTGTAAAAAGCTATAAACCAAAACAGACCAGCCGCGGCTGTCTGCAAGGACAAGCCCCAGATTAGCAGCGACATGGACACTGAGAAGATTATCGCCATCGAGGCGGCCTTGAACAGGGTATTCAGCTTCATATATTTATCCGCCATCCAGCCAGTTATGTAACCCGCCAACACGATGGATGCTACTATTAATATGTCACCAATATCTGATCCCATAAACGAGAACGGAATATATAACAAAGGAAAAAATATCAGGCATTCCGTTGTTGCCTGTCCCAAAATTCGAACCATTCCGAATTGGTTTTTCATGCAGACGCCTCCTTCCGGACCCCGGATTCATCCAGCAGATGGATTTGCACCCGATGGCCATCTTGACGGAAACGGTCTATCACTCGTTCCAGCTTGTCATTCATATATGAGGTTACGACCAACATGTCATAATCGACTTCCAGATTACGCAGCTCTGACTCCATATAATCATGAAACGAGACAGAACGACTCAGCTCCAATGCAGCGAGTACTTCCATAATGGCTGTTTGCTGACTCATACCAGCAGCCGGGGGCACAAATGGAGAAAGTGAGATGTGCTCATCCATGGTGGCATTGCTGCCGAAGCCAACGACCTGGCCTTGGGATAAAAGATGAATGGAAATCCCTGCTGCAAGACGGATTCCGTATTCGATAGTCTCCGGTTTTGTCGCCCGGTTCCACATATGTTCATGATCTTCCACATTCAAATAGATCATAAGCCTGCTGTCTGCCGTAGCCTCTTTCCGGTGAACTTGAATCTCTCCGCTTCTCGCGCTGGCTTTCCAGTGAATATCCTTTAATGAATCGCCTTCCCGATATTCCCGAACCCCGGATAAATGAAAGGGGTCCGGAACGATCCATCGTTGTACGATCATATCCCCCATCCATGTCTGCACTGGAAGTTCCATATCCGTAACATCGACAGGATCAGGATAGATGGTAAGGTGCCCTTCCAGAGGCAGGCTCTCCACGACCGTCGATATGCCAACCAGATCACCAGATGTCACCGATACGGTACCCAGGCGGTAAATGCCTCGGCGTGCGGCGGTTACATGATGTTTTCGTACAATCTTGGTCCAAGGCATCAGACTGAAAAAGCTTTTATGATTCTGATTGAACTGCCCTTCACTGATATCCAGATTCAATTGACCTTTAAACTGAATGCCACTCCGGAATTGAGATTCTACCCGAAGCCATGGTACAGGGAGAGGCTTGCGATTCTCTATGGTTTCCACCAGTTCGAAACGGTCGCCCTCATAACAAGCTGAAACATCGAATGTGCGGCTGTAATGCAGCCTCTTCAAGGCAAACCGGCGAAACAATATCGCCTGCAGCTGGACAATAACCACGGCCATGAGCAGAATCCAATAAGCTCCCATAACTTAGCTCCTACAACAGAGCCGGGTCTTCGGAAGGCACAGGAACCTGACGGAGGATGCGTTCCATGATCTCTTCCGCGCCAGCATGACTCATTCTAGCCCGATGTGTTCCTTTAAGAAGAAGACGGTGTGACCAGGCAGGAGCAGCCAATTTTTTAATATCATCCGGAGTCACGAACTCTCTGCCTTCCAGTATGGCCTGAACCTGAACAGCTCTAAGCAATGCCTGACATCCTCTGGGACTCACGCCGGAAGCTACCGCTTCATCTTTTCGGGTCTGCTCTGCCAGAGCAACGATATATTCCAGCATTACATCACTCACATGAATGGCTGCTGCCGTTTTTTTAGCCGCCAGCAGCTTGTCTGCAGTAACAGCGGCATTCAGCTCAGTTAACGGCTCTCTATTCGTAAAACGTTTTAAAATCTGCACACTTTCCTGGCTGTCCGGGTACCCCATACTGAGTTTGAACAAGAATCGGTCGAGCTGCGCTTCCGGAAGCGGGAAGGTTCCCTGCTGTTCCAGCGGATTTTGAGTCGCCATGACCATAAAAGGCTCATCCAGAATATGGGTTACCCCATCGATACTGATTTGACGCTCCTCCATGCATTCCAGCAGGCTGGACTGCGTGCGCGGCGTGGCCCGGTTGATCTCATCTGCCAGCAGGATATTTGTAAATAATGGACCAGAACGAAAGACAAACTCGGCCGATTGGGGATTAAAGTAGTTGATCCCGCTCAGGTCAGAAGGAAGCAGGTCTGGGGTAAACTGCACTCGGGTAAAACTGCACTCAATAGACTTTGCCAGTGACTTGGCCAGCATGGTTTTCCCGGTGCCAGGAGCATCTTCCAGAAGTACATGACCCGAGGTAATCAAGGCAATAAACAATTTATCGATCAGGTCCTCCTTGCCCACAATGACTTTGCTAACGTTTGAACGAATTTGTGCAGCCAGTTCTTTAACTTCTATATAATTGATGATGACTCACTCCTTAAATTTTCTTCAGCTCCTTCCCCTTTCGGCACACCCGGCCTGTATTCCTGTTTTTAGAGCAAAAAAGCGCCTTTCTGCAGCGAAAGACACCTGTTTACCTCTATATGAGCCATTATTTTGGTTCAGATCATTCTGACAGACTTACTTCCTGAGTGCTGTTGACCGCTTCATTCCTGCCGCTGACCACAATATCAACATAATGCTTTTCCACCGGAGGGGAGTCCATAAAAGTCTGGAGTACTTCCATCCAGTGTACATATTCCGGTGGTTTTCGGAATCCCATGCTGTGATCCTTGACAGTACTCCAGCGAATGATCAAAATATACTCGTGTGGTGATTCAATACATTTATACAGCTCATGATTGAGGTATCCCCGCATGCGGGAAATCATCTCGTAAGCTGCACGTAATGCCGTTTCGAAATCATTTTCTGTACCCGGTTTGACCTGCATTACCGCTGTTTCCAAAATCATGATGCTCCCCCTTTACTGGCCTGTTTCTCTTGCCCAACATGTACTATAGCTATATCTATGCTGTTATAATGAGGAAATATACAGATTTAAAGGATGAGGCAGCGATGGCATTTGGCATTTCAAGAAATGAATTAAGAGCTTGGCAGACCAGAGTAGCAGCAGGTGAGATCGCATATCTCACGCATTACTGGTATGACCCCAGATTTCCTTCAGTTTCTTCGGTCACCAAGGTTGGCTGCAGCGATCTGGTAAGGTTGAGGCAGTGGTGTACGGCCAATGAACTGGACCCCCGTTATATTCATCGGCGTATGCCATATCCTCATTTTGACCTCATGGGCTCCAAACAGATCGAGCTGCTTGAAAAAGCAGGCCTGCATGAGCATATTGTTCGCTTTGGATTACATGAGGGTTGATTACTGTTCCATAAAAAAAAGACATACCCGGCATTAAACTGTACCCTACAAGATGGACACTTTGAAAAAAGTCATCTTGTAGGTTTTTTTGTGTACAATAAAGAAAAAACGAGCGGCGGTC
>NZ_JABBPN010000022.1 GCF_012933385.1 Paenibacillus lemnae | reverse complement strand
CTGACGAGATATTGCTATCTCATGTTTGATCTCACTAAAAGCAAGATCGGTTTAACTCACTCGTTGTTCAGTTTTCAAAGATCAACTTATTCAGTGTCGCTTTGCATTCTCTCGCTTCAGCAACTTTTATATCTTATCACACTCGCTTTGGTTTTGCAAGCTTTTTTTCAGAAAGTTTTTTCTTCAAAAGTGCTCTCGCTAACCCTCGTATGATCCGGCATTTCGCGGCCGGAAATAAAATATATCATATTCCGACCGGATAACGCAACCTTTTTCTAGACTTAATATAAATGTAAAATATTCCATCATCAAACTTGCTGTTGGCCAGATCTCTTGGGCCATATTGTATAACTGAAGCTGATGACAAAATCGATAACCACAACCGCTCCCCACCAGAGAGCCATGTCTGCCAGCTGCTGTGTTCGATCAGCGTCCCCAACAATCCAGATCATGAATAGAAGGAGCAGGGATCCCAGCCCCCATGCCAGAAGATGGCGATACCATCCTTCACGCTCCATTCGGGCATGAGCTTTGCCATGCTTGGGTTTTGCCGCTGGCTTCGTACCTTTAGCAAACCTATAGGCAAAATGTCCATCCGCCCATTTGATGATCCGGTGACCAAAGGCTACTGTAACTCCTATATATACAGCTGCCAATCCATGTACCAGCTCAGCTGTTGCTCCATTTCTCAAATCAATAATGGTAACAGCAATCAACACCACATCTACGACCGGCGTACTTGCCAGCAGCACCGCCCCTGTCTTTTTCCATCCAATAAGATATCGTGCAACCAGGCCCGCTAATACGAAAACCCAGAATGCAATCTCACAGCCTATGATTAATGCCGCAATCATCCGTCTCTTTTCCCCATTTCTTATGTCTGTTTTATTTAAAACAACTGTACCAAAATAATATAGCACATATGTACTAAATAAACAATGCCGTGCTATACTAGAATCATGCCTAAAATCGTAAATCATGACCACCAAAAACAAAAAGTCGCTGAAGCTGCCTGGAGAGTCATTCTCAAGCAGGGTATGGAGCAGGCCTCTGTTCGAAACATTGCGGATGAAGCAGGTCTGTCGGTCGGTTCCCTTCGTCATTACTTCGCCACCCAGTCTGATCTGTATGCCTATTCCATGAATATGGTTTCGGAAAGAGTGGCCCAGCGCATTCAAAATATCAAATTTTCTGGCGATGTGCTGCATGACGGCCCTCTGCTTGTTCACGAGATCCTGCCGCTGGATCAGGAGACGAGACTGGAAATGGAGGTATGGTTCGCTTTTGTCGTCAAGTCTTTATCCGACCTTTCCCTGGAGTCCCTCCGTAAAGAAGTAGATCGTCATATGCGCGTGATATTTACCTCCATTGTACAAGGACTGATCGATCAGAGCCTGGCCAAGCCCGATCTGAATGCAGACTTTGAGGCTGAGCGTTTTTACGCGCTTGTTGACGGGCTGGCGATGCACGCCATTTTGCGGCCAGAACTTCTTCCACCGGATAAGATTAAAGCGTTGATTAGACATCATCTCTACTCGTTGTGCATATCAGAGGTACGTGGTCCTGATCCATCATAAAGCCCCTAAACAAGAAAGAGCCCTGCACTTGGTGCGGGGCTCTTTCTTTCATGTATTATTGCCAGCTTAGTCCAGCGAACGGTTACGCATATGCGGAAACAGCAGCACGTCGCGGATGGACGGTGAGTTGGTCAGCAGCATGATCAGACGATCGACACCGATGCCCAGTCCGCCGGTTGGCGGCATACCGTATTCCAAGGCGCGTAGGAAGTCCTCGTCCATTTCATGGGCCTCATCGTTCCCCTGCTCACGTTCTTTGATCTGTGATTCAAAACGCTGGCGCTGATCGATCGGATCATTCAGCTCCGAGAACGCGTTGGCATGTTCACGGGCTACGATAAACAGTTCAAAGCGATCGGTGAAGCGCGGATCCAGATCATTCTTCTTCGCGAGCGGAGAGATTTCTACCGGGTGCCCTGTCACAAACGTCGGCTGAATCAGCGTCTCTTCTACAAACTGCTCGAAAAATGCATTCAAAATATGTCCAAAAGTCATATGCTTCTCAACAGGAACCTTATGCTCCTTGGCGAGTGCATGTGCTTCTTCATTAGACATTTGCACACCGAAGTCGACTCCAGTCACTTCTTTTACCGCATCCACCATGGATACACGACGCCATTGCGGTGTAAGATCAACCTGCTGGCCCTGATAATCAATGACCTGGGTTCCCAGCACTTCTTGGGCGATATGCGCAATCAAATTCTCCGTCAATGCCATAATATCCTTGTAATCCGCATAAGCTTCATACAGTTCAATCATCGTAAACTCCGGATTATGACGCGTTGAGATCCCTTCATTACGGTATACCCGGCCGATTTCATACACCTTCTCCAGGCCGCCGACAATCAGGCGCTTCAGGTGAAGCTCAATGGCAATACGCATATACAGTTCCATATCGAGTGCATTGTGATGGGTAATAAAAGGACGTGCCGCAGCGCCGCCCGCAATAGCGTGCAGTGTCGGCGTCTCCACTTCAAGATAACCATGGGAATCCAGGTAGCGGCGCATCGACTGAATGACCCGGGAACGGGTGATGAACGTTTTCTGAACATCCGGATTGATGATCAGATCGACATAACGCTGACGGTAACGGAGTTCAACATCCTTCAAGCCGTGGAATTTCTCGGGCAGCGGATAAAGAGACTTGGAGAGCACTTCAAGGTTCTTGACCTTGACCGTCGTTTCTCCGGTTTTGGTTTTAAACAGCGTACCCTTCACTCCGATAATGTCACCCAAATCGAGAATGCTGAATGCTTCATACTTATCGGCAGGCACGGTATCCTGGCGCACATAAATCTGAATACGGCCGCTCAAGTCCTGGATATGGGCAAACGAAGCTTTTCCCATTCCGCGCTTGGCCATAATCCGGCCGGCCAGATTGACCTCAACCTGCTTCTCCTCCAGCTCTTCCTTGCTTAAGGCTTCGTATGTTTGCAGCAGTTCCCCGGCATTGTCGCTTCGCTCATACTTTCCGCCAAACGGATCGATACCGAGTTTGCGCAGCTCGTCCAGCTTGGCACGCCGGATCTGCAGAAGCTCGCTCAGTTCCTGTTCCTGCTCGTGTTGATTGTTTTCTTCCGTCATCGTAACGCTCATCTCCTTCATTCTCATCAATAGCGAAAAAAGCTCCCCGGAGGAAGCTTTCACGCACGCTGATCCAACTTACTTCTTAATATCCACAATTTTATATTGAATAACACCGGCCGGTACGCTTACATCAACGACTGAACCTTTGGCTTTGCCGATAATGGCCTTGCCGACAGGGCTCTCATTGGAGATTTTATTGTTGAGCGGATCGGACTCCGCGGTACCAACGATCGTATATTCCATCGTGTCGCCAAATTCCATATCCTCTACAATAACGGTATTTCCGACACCTACAGCGTCTGTATTAATATCATCATTATTGATAATGCGGGCATTGCGGAGTAATTTTTCCAGCGTAATGATACGGCCTTCGATAAAAGCTTGTTCGTTCTTGGCATCCTCGTACTCGGAGTTTTCACTAATATCTCCGTATCCAATAGCAACCTTGATACGCTCTGCGACTTCACGCCGTTTAACGGACTTCAGGTTCTCGAGTTCGTCTTCCAGCTTTTTCAGACCATCCTGTGTAAGAATGACTTCCTTATCGCTCATCTCAACCGATTCTCCTGTCATGTAAAAAATTTAAACCACCATACCACCATACTATATGCAAATCTCCGGGGATCAGAACTTTCCCTCCCCTGATGTCTGTACAATATCCAGGCGAATTTATACTGAGAAATTATATGGGAACCATTAAAAAAAGTCAATGAGCGTTACGGCTCCGGCTGAAAACGCTCTCCTCTGTCAGACAGATTCCAAACGTTACAGCACACAGGCCGTGCACGCACGCTATAAAATTACATGGCAGAAATGGCCTGCGGGTACGCACTTTCTACTCCCACTCCGCTTGGATCCAGATTGCGAATAAAATCATTCAGCAGACTGACCATTTCGTCACGTTTGGTTTCTTCCATAATGATATCCTTGATCCGTGCAGATCCTTTTAGGCCTTTCAGATACCAGGCCAGATGCTTTCTCATTTCACGTACAGCCACACCCTCACCCCTGAGGGCAATCAAACGGTCCATATGCAAAATGGCAATCCGGATTTTCTCATGAGCCGGCGGATCCGGCAGCAGCTTACCTGTCTTTAAATACTCCACCGTGCGGTAGAGCATCCATGGATTGCCCAATGCACCGCGTCCGATCATCACGCCGTCGCATCCTGTCTGCTCCAGCATACGCTGCGCATCTTCAGGAGTAACAACATCACCATTACCAATGACCGGAATGGATACCGCTTCCTTCACCTGCTTTATAATGTCCCAGTCTGCATGACCGGTATACAGCTGTTCACGAGTGCGCCCGTGCACACTTACAGCCTGACCGCCAGCACGCTCGACCGCCTGGGCATTTTCCACGGCATATATGTGGTCACTGTCCCATCCGGTTCGCATCTTGACCGTTACGGGTTTGTTGACCGCATCCACGACCGCAGCGACCATTTCGTAAATTTTGCTCGAATCCAGCAGCCAGCGGGCACCTGCATCCATCTTCGTCACCTTTGGAGCCGGACAACCCATGTTAATATCAATAATATCTGCATTGGTCTGCTGGTCCACAACCTTGGCTGCTTCCACCAGCGCGTCCCGGTCTCCTCCAAAAATCTGAAGGCTCAGCGGTTTCTCACGCTCATCCACGAACAGCATTTCCTGTGTACGCTTGTTGCCGTGAACAATCGCCTTCCCGCTCACCATCTCCGCACATACCAGACCGGTGCCAAATTCTTTGGCAATCAAGCGAAAAGCCGGGTTGCACACACCCGCCATCGGGGCAAGGACAACCTGGTTTTTCATCTCGATATTTCCGATTTTGAGCATCCGTAAAATCACTCCTTTGTTCGTTCGAATGGGTACTCCTGTTTCGTTGATCGATCATCTATACCATCAGCCGCGTTTGGCGAGTTCTTCAATCGTAATTCCCAACACGTCTGCAATATGGTTCAAAAGCGTCTCGTCCGCCCGGCGGTTACCCCGCTCGACCGCTCCCAGCACAGCCAGGGACACCCCGATTTTTGAGGCAAGCTCCTGCTGGGTCAGGCCTTTTAATTTCCTGAAAGCGCGGATTCGCTGGGCCAGCTGCATGTTTTCCAAAGCTGAATTCCTTCCTTTCCTTCCAGTCTTTCAAGCGCTGTCTTCACCGTAGTATGCAGACCTGAAGGTTCACTGCCGGGTACAACTTCAGCCAGCGGCATGAGCACAAATGCCCGCTCCAGCATTCGGGGATGGGGCAGTACAAGCTTTTCCGTATTCATCGTGCAGCCTTCCATCCACAATAGATCCAGATCCACCGTCCGGGGACCCCAATGAATCATTCGTTTTCGTCCCAGACGGTTCTCAATGGTCTGCATGACGGACAGCAGCTCAAGCGGCGGCAGGCTTGTCGATATGGCGGCTGCCATGTTGAGGAACATGGGCTGGTCCACATAACCTACCGGCTCTGTCTCGTATATACCGGAACAGCGCAGAACATGAATGTTCTTATGCTGATCCAGAGATTTTAAAGCTTCTATAAGTGTAGCTTCACGGTTGCCCAAATTAGCCCCTAAAGCAATATAAGCCTCTGAGAAGTCAGAGGTGGCGTGTGTGTTCATGTTCGGTCTCACTTTCTGGTCCGGTGCAGCTCGATCGTAACACCCTCGAAATGTATATCAAATGGCGGATGCGGCTTGGTTACCTTCACGGTTAGTGCAACGATACTAGTATAAGTGTGCAGCACTTCGGATGCAATATGCTCCGCTAAAGCCTCAATCAGCTTAAACTGCTTATGATGCATAATGTTCTGAACCAGTTCGTGAACTTCTGCATAATTTACCGTTTGCGTCAGATCATCACTTGTACCTGCACCGCTTAGATCAAGTTCCATTTCCAAGTCAACATAATAGCGCTGTCCCAGCTTGCGCTCCTCTTCAAATACCCCGATATAACCATAATACTCCATCCTGCGCATGATCATCTTATCCATTTCACACTGCCGCCTTTCCTGTTGTGGTTATGTTGTCGATCCCTGAATGGTTACCCTCTTCAACCCGGGTGCAGCGTACAGCATCGCATCACTCATCATGACCGTTCGTTTGATTTCTTTGACATCATGCACACGGACCAGCTGACAGCCCTGCGCAATACCGAAGGCGACCGTCGCGGCCGTACCTTCTATAACATCATCAACCGGCAAATCAAGGGCCGTGCGAATAAATTTTTTGCGGGACGTAGCGAGCAGAATAGGGTATCCCAGACCCGCCAGCTCATCCAGGGACATCATGACTTTCATGTTCTCCGTGTAATCTTTGGCAAAGCCGATGCCTGGATCCAATATAATCCGGTTTGCATTAACGCCCGCACTCCGGGCAAGATGTACGCTCTCCATCAAGTCGGATTTAACGTCCTCCATTAGATTACGATAATCGCGGTTTGACCGGTTGTGCATTAAAATAATGGGGCAGTCCAGCTCAGCCGCTACCGCCGCCATACCCGGATCAGCCTTGCATCCCCAAACATCATTGATGATATGGGCTCCGGCCATCAGTGCCTGCCTCGCTACCTCCGCTTTATAGGTATCAATGGAGAGTGGAATATGAGGCGCTTCACGATGGATTGCCTGTATAACCGGAAGAACACGCTCCAGTTCTTCGTCCGCGCTGATACTCACATGTCCGGGACGAGTAGACTCACCGCCAATATCGATCAGGTCGGCACCCTCGGCAGCGAGCTGAAGTGCATGCTGGACCGCACGGTCCGTATCGTTGAAGCGTCCCCCGTCCGAGAACGAATCCGGCGTTACATTCAAGATGCCCATAATGAGGGTGGATGTACCGAGCTTCAACTCACTATCCCCGCATTGGTAGGTCTGCTCATAGATCGTTGTCTTCATGACTCATCCTGCTTTCTTCCGGTCAGCCTGCGATAGGCATTCCGTAATTGTTCCGTTAGAGGTCCCGCTAAACCGTGCCCGACAATTACAGGACTAGCTTCTGGTGCAAGAAGGGTGGTGATTGGCATCAGCTCCTGCACGGAACCGGTAGAAAATACCTCTTGTGCGTCCAACAGATCCTGCCAGCGGTAACGTCCCTCTGATACGGTAATTCCTTGTTCCCGTGCCAGTTCCATGACGACTGCACGCGTAATCCCAGGCAGAATCCCGGTACCCAGATCCGGTGTGCACAAGATGTCATCTTTTATAAAAAACAGATTACTTACAATCCCTTCTGCCAGTTCGCCGCTCCCGGTCAGCATGCAGCCTTCAGCCTGCAGGGCACAGGCTTCGGGATAGGATTGAAGCTCTCTTTTGGCCATAATATTGTTCATGTAATGCAGGGACTTCAATCTCCATTGTGTCTCAGGCGTGTTGCGGGGTGTCTTGAGCAGCTGCAGGGCCTTACCTTGGCGGTATACAGAGTCCGGAATCTCCGGCAGCGGCTTTGCGAGTATGAGCTGCTGCGGCTCTTTGTATACACCACCCGGCAGACCCAGTACATCCGCCCCCGCTGTCACGGTAAACCGAATATATGCCTCTTGCCAGCCATTGGCTTCAAGCAGCCGGCTGATCCATGATCTGAGATGGGCTATGTCCGGCTCGTACTGGATGCCAATCAGGCGGCAGCTCTCTATCAGCCGCTCGACATGCCGGTCCAGCAGAAAAGGTGTTCCGCCATAGGTACGGAAGGTTTCAAACAGTCCCATGCCGTACAGCAGACCATGATCCATAATGGATACCGTCACCTGATCTGCCGGAATCACTTCTCCGTTGATACCAGCATAAATCATGCTTTGGCGCCTGCCTTGTTGTTCAGGAAATTACGAAGCATTTGATGTCCGTGGTCTGTAATGATGGATTCCGGATGAAACTGGACACCTTCGATAAGATATTCTTTATGTTTCAAGCCCATGATTTCGCCTTCTTCCGTCCAAGCGGTAATCTCCAGGCATTCAGGGAGACTTTCCTTCTCCACGAGCAGGGAGTGATAGCGCGTTGCGATAAACGGATCAGGAAGCCCTTGAAACACTGAGGTTCCATGATGGTGAATCGGTGAGGTTTTACCATGCATCAGGCGTTCGGCGCGGATCACTTTACCGCCGAATACCTGTCCGATCGCCTGATGTCCCAAACACACGCCAAAAATCGGAATGCTTCCCTTAAACCGCTCGATGATCTCAAGACTGATCCCTGCTTCATTGGGCGTACAAGGACCGGGGGAAATGAGAATATGATCCGGTGCCAGTGCTTCAATGCCGGCCGTATCAATCTCGTCGTTACGGAATACTTGAATATCTTCTCCCAGCTCGCCAAGGTACTGAACCAGGTTGTACGTAAATGAATCGTAATTATCAATCACCAGAATCATCGTAGATCTCCCCCTAGGTTAATGCCGCAGATGCGGTCTCTTCTTCACTGCACATGACAGCTGCAATCAATGCTTTGGCTTTGTTGTGGCATTCACGGTATTCCCGGTACGGATCAGAGTCGATCACGATACCGGCGCCTGCCTGTATATATCCAATGCCGTCCTGCACAGCCAAAGTCCGGATGATGATGTTTAATTCCATATCTCCATTATAGTCGATCCACCCCATAGAGCCTGTGTAAGGTCCCCGGGTGACCGGTTCCAGCTCTTCAATAATTTCCATGGTCCGGATTTTCGGTGCACCGGTAATGGTCCCCCCAGGAAATGTCGCAGCAATGACATCATAAGCCTGCTTGCCGCAAGCGAGCCGGCCCTCCACCTGAGATACCAAATGCATCACATGCGAATACCGTTCAATGGTCATCAATTCAGGTACATGAACCGAGCCGTAAGCCGCAATGCGTCCGATATCGTTGCGTTCCAGATCGACCAGCATAATATGCTCCGCACGTTCTTTTTCCGTATGCAGCAGCTCCGTTTCCATGGCGGCATCCTCTTCCGGGGACGCTCCCCGCCGGCGTGTTCCTGCAATCGGCCTGGCGGATACACGGTCACCAGCCAGCTTGACCAGCAGCTCTGGCGACCCGCTCGCAAGCTTGAAGTCCGGTGACGTGATATATCCCATATAGGGAGAAGGATTGAGAATCCGCAGCCATTCATACACATCCGCCGGATCTGACTTCAGACGGAGTTTGCGCCGCAGCGATAAATTCACCTGAAACACATCTCCGTTCCGGATGTATTCCTGAATGGATCTCACTGCCTGTTCAAAAGCTTCCTGGGAAAAATCGCTGTCCAGCGCATCCCATCCCGCGACATCCGGTCCCAGCAGGGACTGTGCTTTCAATCTTCGGGAAGATTGATCACAAGAGTCTCTGCCTTCATTGACCGCACTGTCCATAAAATCATCCCATCGGGAGAGCATATGGTGCAATCTGTCTTCCGCTTGATGATAGAGCCTGGTCAGTGTTTCCCTGTCAGATGGATGTTCATGATCCCATGGACTGTGTACCGCGCAATAGAGTGCCTGTTCATGGTGATCGTAGATCCAGACTTCCTCCATGCGCATCCATAGATAATCCGGAAAGCCTGCATCATCACGGGCCAAAGCCGGGAGCTGTTCCAAGGTACGGATCACGTCGTAGCCGAGAAATCCGGCACAGCCGCCTTGAAAGTCCGGCCATCCCGGGACACGCGGTGAACGATAAGGTTCCATCCACTCTTTCAGCAAATGAAGCGGTTTGCCCTGCAGCTTCTGAATGTCCCCGGTCATGAGATTTCGTACTTGCCCTGCCGTCCCCTTGCCGGTCAAGACCGATACGGGTTCCAGTCCAAGATACGTATACCTGCCGCCTTTTCCGCTTTCCAGCACAAACGAATAGGGAGAGGACGTCTGCCACGCCTTTTTCCATGTTTCAGGCAGTTCCGGGTAAACCTTGGACGACTTCGCCAAAAGCGGCAGCATGGTCCAGCCTTCCTTCACCCAATGCAGCCAATCATCTAACATCACTGTATTTTCCATGCCTGTCCTCCCTATCCGTAAAATGCGCTCTGTTGCCTGTCAGTATACTGCATCCCGGGAATCTTGAAAACCCCGCAGTGAAAGCGATGAAAAACTTTTCCTATAGAGTGTGGCTTTCTGAGAACAGCAAAGCCTCCAGTGCAAATTGCATTGGAGGCTTTGCCCGCTTATTCTAATATGTCCACCGCAGTGAATTAAGCTTCAAAATTATACAGCGGTGTGCTGAGATAACGTTCGCCGTTGCTTGGGATGATCACAACGACACGCTTGCCTTTACCGAGCTCTTTCGCAACTTTCAGAGCAGCATATACAGCAGCACCTGAAGAAATACCGGCCAGAACGCCCTCTTCTTTCGCTACACGGCGCGCAGTTTCAAATGCATCATCATTCTCGACATGGATAATTTCGTCATAAATCTCTTGGTTCAGGATTTCAGGAATGAAGTTAGCTCCAATCCCCTGGATTTTGTGAGGTCCTGGTTTTCCGCCGGCGAGAATTGGCGAAGCTGCTGGTTCAACCGCATAGATCTTCACATCCGGGAATGCCTGCTTCAGTACTTCACCAGCTCCGGAGATCGTTCCTCCTGTACCGATCCCTGCAATAAACGCGTCGAGCGAGCCTCCGACAGACTCGATCGCTTCCACGATTTCAGGTCCTGTTGTTTCACGGTGAATTTTAACATTCGCCTGGTTTCTGAACTGTTCAGCCATGAAGTAGGTCGGATTCTCACGAACCAGTTCATCCGCTTTCTTCACCGCACCGTTCATGCCTTCCGATCCTGGAGTAAGCACCAGCTCCGCTCCATAAGCACGAAGCAGGTTGCGGCGCTCCAAGCTCATGGTTTCAGGCATTACGATAACAGCCTTATAACCTTTCGCTGCGGCTACCATCGCAAGGCCGATACCGGTATTCCCGCTCGTCGCTTCTACAATCGTATCGCCAGGATTCAGTTTGCCTTCCTTCTCCGCTTCTTCTACAATACTAACCGCGATCCGGTCCTTCACGCTTGAACCCGGGTTCTGGTACTCCAGCTTCAGGTAGATTTCTGCGCTGTCCTCTTGAGCAAGACGGTTCAAGCGAACCAGCGGTGTTCCTCCGATCAATTCAGTTACATTGTTGACGACTTTAGCCATGTTAAAAGGCCTCCCTTTATAAATAATAACTGCCGTGTTCATTATGAATAATCTGTTGATTCTGGCTGTTTCTGTATTGATCTTTTATCATTTTTAATATCCGAGTAAAGCGCTGGGATTTATATTGCTATCTTAACAAGCTTACAGACCCATGTCAATACGCTAATCCTGGACCACAGCATGTAATCAAAAAAAGTGCAGCATAAAAAAGCAAGCCTTGGCAGCCGGGGAAACATTCGCTGCAAAGGCTTGCTTTATTGGCGTGCTCCCGGCGTTTCCAGTACACCGGCTACAATGCGGGCTGCATACTTATCCCGCAGCCGCTGCTCCAGTTCCGACAGCGACTCGGAGCGTTCCAGCGCCATCTGCCTGCGCACCGTTTCACGAACAAGCTGCTCATCTTCTTTTTCCGGCACCAGAATATTTCTGACATAGACGATGATGTATCCGTCTTCCAGGACAATTGGACCTGCGATATCGCCTTTACTGAGCTCGCTTACCGCCATCATCAGTTCCTCCGGCTGAAAAGGATCGTCTTCTTCAATCAAGCCCAGCCGGCCGCCGTTTTCCTTTGTGTACTCATCAATCGATAATTCTGAAGCCAGGTCAGCAAACGGCTCACCGCGCTCAAGCCGATCCATGACGTCATCCGCCAATGCCTCATCAGCCACCTTGATGATAGAGAGATCCAGCTGTTTCTTGGGACGGAACTGATCCGGGTGTTCGGCTAAATAATCGTCGATTTCAGCCTCTTCGATCTGGATGTCTGCCGTCGCTATTTTTTCAAGTTTCAGCCTGTATTCCGTTTCCGCCCGCAGCACATCTTCTGACAATCCCAGCTGCTGCTGCATTTCCTGCAGGAAAATCTCCATGGAGCCGTATGCCTGCCCCATCCGCTTCAGCTCGAGGTCAACCTCATCCATGGTCATTTCAATCCCGGCTTTTTGTGCCTCCAGATCCACCACTTGACGGTTCATCATCGTCATCAGCACTTCACTGCCGTATCTCTTCTTAAGTTCCTGATTCCATTCTTCTTCCGTTATCGCTCTGTCCTGCACCGTTGCAACGGCTGGGGAGTCGGCGTTTGAGCGTGGATCTCTCTGCTCTTTGAACAAAGCGCCCGAGAACAGCATCCAGCTCCCCAAAAACAGCAGTGCCACTGACAAGGCCATGACGGTCGTCCAAAGTGCCTTCTCTTGTCTCGTCATTGGCTGTTCATTCCAATACTTTAAGATTTGGCCCGTTGTAAAACGGCTCTCAGATCCTGCTCGTTAAAAGTATAAACTTCATTGCAAAAATGACAGGTTACCTCTGCCTTGCGGTCCTCATCAATCATCTGCTGCAGTTCACTTTCACCCATGCTAATCAGCGCGCGTTCCACCCGTTCCTGCGAACAATCACAAGAAAACCGAACCTCGGTCTCTTCCAGAATCGTCACATCCGGCAGCAGACGCTTCAGGATGTCCTCCAGATCAAGGCCTTCTTCCAGCAGTGTAGTGATCGGTGGTATGTTACCGATCGCTTTTTCAATCTCACTGATCTCATCATCGGTAATGCCAGGCAGCAGCTGGATGATAAAGCCTCCTGCATTCGCCACCGAGTAATCAGGTGAGACCAGCACACCCAGGCTTACTGCAGAATTGGTTTGCTCTGATACGGCAAAATAGTACGTAAAGTCCTCTGCCAGCTCTCCGGAAATGATCGGCACACTCCCCCGATACGGTTCCTTCAGGCCAAGATCCTTGATAACGTGAATGTAGCCCGTGCTGCCGACAGCAGCTGCGACATTCATCTTGCCGGGCCGGATATTGGTCATCTCCACATGAGGGTTATTCACATAACCTCGCACTCCTCCATGAGCATCGGCTTCGGCCGAGATAAGGCCGATGGGGCCGTCACCACGGACCTGAATGCTCAACCGCTCTTCCCCTTTCATCATGGCGCCCATCATGGCTGCAGCGGAGACCGTGCGTCCCAAAGCGGCTGTTACGACGGGAAATGTGTCATGTCTGCTCCGCAGTTCCTCCACCAGATCCGTGGTGCGCACAGCAAATGCACGGACCTTGCCGTTCATTGCCGTCCCCCGGAGGATGCGGTCTTTGTGGTTATCCATCTTACAGCCTCCTTTGTTCCTAGTGTGTATGGTTAGTTGCGTTCATAAATAATTCTTAAGCCTTCCAGTGTCAAAAGCGGATCAATCTCATCAATGCAGCCAGTCTCACCCGAGATCAGCTCGGCCAGACCGCCGGTTGCCACAACCTTGACTGTATCTGTTCCCATTTCTGCTTTAATGCGCTTCACCAGGCCTTCTACCTGTCCGGCATATCCGAAAATAATGCCAGACTGCATAGCGTGCACCGTGTTTCGTCCGATTGCCTTTTTAGGCTTCTCCAATTCGATACGGGGAAGCTTGGAAGCCCGCTGAACGAGCGCCTCAGCTGCAATGCCGATCCCCGGCACAATCGCTCCGCCGAGATAGCTGCCGCTGGCATCAATGCAGTCGAATGTCGTCGCAGTGCCGAAATCCACCACAATCAGCGGACCCTCGCCATATTTTTCTACAGCAGCCACGGCATTGACGATTCGGTCTGCACCCACTTCGCGAGGGTTCTCGTTCCGCAGATTCAGACCGGTCTTAATGCCTGGGCCAACAATTAGCGGATCTCTTTTCAAATATTTCAGGCACATCTCCTCCACCACCCGAACGAGCGGAGGAACTACGGAAGAAACGATAACACCTTCAATGTCGTTTACCGATATCTGGGACATTTGAAACAAATTATGGATCAAAACACCGTATTCATCCACCGTAGACTGGCGGGAGGTGCTGATCCGGAAATCGTGAAGCAGCTCTTTTCCTTTATAGACACCCAGCACGATATTCGTGTTGCCCACGTCAACAACGAGAATCATCCTGCCACGCTCCCTTTTTGGGCATTGAGATCCAGGCTGATATCCAGACTGCTGAATGAATACGTCAGCCGCCCTACCGAAATAACATCGACGCCGCTCTCGGCAATACCGCGTATGGTGTCCAGGTTAACATTGCCTGAAGCTTCAGTGATTACATGCGGCGCCTGAGATTTAATCATAGCTACCGCTTCCGCCATCATCTGCGGTTTCATGTTATCCAGCATGATAATGTCCGCACCAGCTTTAATGGCTTCCTGCACCTGTTCAAAATTTTCGGTTTCCACTTCAATTTTCATTGTATGAGGAATCTGCTTCCGAGCACGGGTTACGGCCTCGGTAATGCCCCCCGCTCCCTTGATATGATTGTCTTTAATCATAACAGCGTCATACAGTCCAAACCGGTGGTTTGCACCGCCGCCGACGGTCACTGCATATTTCTCCAGCATGCGGTGGCCCGGCGTCGTCTTCCGGGTATCGACCAGCCGTGTCGGCAAGCCTTCAAGGACATCCACATACGTGCGGGTTGTGGTTGCGATCCCGGACATACGCTGCAGCAAATTGAGGGCAAGCCGCTCACCCGTTAAGATCCGGTGGGTGCTTCCCTCGACCTCGGCCAGAATATCTCCTTTTTCTACCCGCTCTCCGTCCTGCACCATTGGCCTGAACAAGAGCGCGGCATCCACGATCTGAAACACGAGTTCAGCGGCAGGCATACCTGCCACGATTCCGCCTTCCTTCGCGTGAATGACCGCTTTGGATTGGTGTCCCTGGGGGATCGTATACAAGGTGGTGATATCTCCGGACCCGACATCTTCTGAAAGCCAGGACCGGATATCCACCGCCAGATTTTCATTATATCCATTAAACATCATCACTAATTTCCTCCGTCATCCCTTGATCGCGGACATGAACGATATGCTTGCGCCATACTTCATCATCCCGCTGCGGGAAGTCTTCCCGGTAATGAGCTCCCCGGCTCTCCTCACGATAAAGAGCTCCCTCAATAACTAGCAGGGAGACCGTGAGCAGATTGGCAAACTCATACTCCTCCCGACGGGTCAGCACCGACTGAAACAGCGGCAGCTGACGGTTCAGTTCCTCCAGCGCGCGAAGGAGCGTACCTCGGCTGCGTCTAAGACCCGCATACCGGACCATAACTTTTTGCAGCTTCAGTCTTCGCTCTACAATCGCCTGAGACGGAACTTCCTTTCGTTCCCAGCTGAAGGCGGTCGGCATTTGGGCTTTCGACACGGGCGGAAGCTCTCGAATTTTATCTGCGATACGCCGTCCGTATACGAGTGCCTCAGTCAGCGAGTTGCTCGCGAGGCGATTCGCGCCATGCACACCGGTTGAAGAAACTTCACCGCTGGCAAACAGCCGGGAGATACTGCTCTCTCCCTGCAGATTTGTTTTTACCCCGCCCATCATGTAGTGCGCAGCCGGAGATACCGGAATCCAGTCGCTGGTCAGGTCCAGGCCAAACTGCATGCAGGTTTGGTAGATGGTCGGAAAGCGGTGTTTGATCATATCTGAAGACTCATGCGTTATATCGAGATAGACAAACGTAGAACGGGTCTCTTCCATCTCACTGACAATCGCTCGGGCTACAATATCCCGCGGTGCGAGCTCCAAAAGCTCATGGTACCGGTGCATAAAGCGCTCACCTTTAATATTGCGCAGATAAGCACCTTCTCCGCGGACCGCCTCCGAAATCAGAAACCGGGGGGCACCCGGATAACTGAGCGCCGTCGGATGAAACTGAATAAACTCCATATCCCTTATCTCCGCGCCCGCCCGGTAAGCCATGGCCACACCATCTGCCGTAGCTACTTCCGGATTGGTTGTATATCGGTACAGCTGTCCTGCTCCGCCTGAGCATAGCACAGTCGCCTCTCCGCGTACAAACACGCGGCTGCCATCCGGCATCTGAACAACAGCTCCAAGGCACTCCTCATTCCAGGTCACTAGATCGATGACGAAATGATCATCCCATACCTCAACCTGAGGATGCTGTTCCACTTGCGAAGCAAGCGCTCTGACAATCTCATGGCCTGTGGCATCCCCGTTTGCATGAAGAATACGCCGGTGACTATGGGCTCCTTCTTTCGTCAGCGCAAGTACACCGTCTTCCTCATCAAATAGGGTACCCAAACGCATTAATTCTCTCACACCCCGAGGTCCTTCATGCACAAGTACGTCCACGGCAGACGAAGAGCATAATCCTGCACCCGCCATCAGCGTGTCTTGACGGTGATACAGCGGCGAATCCTCTTCTGCCGTCACGGCCGCGATCCCGCCCTGTGCATAACGGGTATTGCTCTCAAGCAGTGTTTTTTTGGTGATCAGCAGCACACGCCGATCCTCAGCCACATCGATGGCTGTATATAAACCGGCAATTCCGGAACCGATGACAATGACATCAGTGGAAACGACGGGAAGCTGGGTCCAGTCGATATCAATCAGGTACTGCGGTATCACGGTGGTCTCCCCTGTCTTTTAGCAAAAGAGTAGCGCCGCCTGCTATTTTACCTGCAGCATGCGCTCTAATGAAGTGCGGGCCTTCTCAGCGACGGTCGGCGGGACATAAATCTGGGGCTTCATCGTCTCCAGGCATTTGACCAGCTTCTTCAAATTGTTTACTTTCATATTCGGGCATACCAGAAACTTTGTTGCAAAATGGAAGGTTTTATCCGGACTATCTACCCGCAGCTGGTATCCGGTGCCGTCTTCTGTACCCACGATAAATTCCTTAACCGAAGATTGTTTGCAGTACTCCAGAATCGCGGTCGTGCTGCCCACAAAATCGCCCAGTTCAACGACCTCAGGCCGGCACTCCGGATGTACCACGAACTCGGCATTCGGATATTTCGCTTTCATCTCCATGACATCTTTGACGGTCAGCATATCATGCGTGTTGCAGTAACCTTCCCAAATGATCAGTTTTTTGTCCGTATGCTGCTGGACATAATGACCGAGATTCTTATCAGGCACCCATATAATTTCATCCGAATCTACGGATTGAATAACTTTTACTGCATTTGATGACGTACAGCATATATCGGTTTCGGCTTTAATCTCGGCCGATGAGTTAATATAAGTAACCACTTTCGCATTCGGATGCTGAGCTTTTAATTTTCGCAGTCCATCGACATTGACCATGTCTGCCATGGGACACCCTGCACGCTCATCCGGAATGAGAACGGTTTTATTGGGAGCCAGTATTTTAGCGCTTTCTCCCATAAAATGCACCCCGCAGAACACGATCACATCGGCATCGGTCTGTACGGCCTTTTGAGCCAGCAGAAAGGAATCCCCCCGAAAGTCAGCCACTTCCTGAATTTCGTCCCGCTGATAATAATGAGCTAAAATAATTGCATTACGTTCCTTTTTCAGTTGGTTCAGACGTTCGCGCAGTTCCCGGTTTTGTTCCGCTTTACGCTCCAGCGCTAAAGCTTCCACAAGCGACCCTCTCCCTTTATGTATTACGGCCGTATTCAGCCGCGGTAAACTTATTGACAAGCATTTCAATACCTTGTGAAAAGAAACACCTGTTAGTTAACACTTAATGTACACAAGGTTCGATGGACTGTCAATGTGATAAGAAGCACAAAAAGAACCGGAAAACAAACGATGTTCTCCGGTTCTTTCTTTTTATATGCTTATAGCGGCCTTTTTGCCTGTTTTTAGGTTAATTTGGTGCCGCCGTTGTCTGATCCGCCTGGAGGCTTGGTATCATCGGAATCCTTGCGGTCCGGTTCCTGGTCATCCATCGGATTGTTCGGAATTTCTCCCGGTGCATGATCACGCTCTTCATCATCTTTGCCTTGAATGCGCACACGTACATCTCCAATGTTATCAATGACTGGTTCGCCGCTCTCGGATGATCCGCCCTCTTCGCCTGGTTCAGTAACAATGGTGCCTGTTTCAATCAATTCCTTGATTTGATCCAGTTCCAGCGTTTCTTTCTCAAGCAGGGTATTCGCGATCAGATGAACCTCTTTCGCATGATCGGTAAGGACCTGACGGCATTTCTCGTAACATTCACTGATGAAACGCTGCATCTCCTGATCAATCAGATATGCGATCTGATCACTATAGTTCTGCTCGTGACCGATGTCCCGGCCCAGGAATACCTGCCCCTGGGAAGTGCCGAACTGCATCGGGCCGAGCTTCTCACTCATACCGTACTCTACAACCATGCTGCGAATGATGCTTGTTGCTTGCTGGAAGTCGCTGTAAGCACCGGTCCCAATCTCACCGATGAACAATTCTTCCGCCATACGCCCGCCGAGCAATCCGGTAACACGATCCAGAAGCTCCTGCTTCGTAACCAGCATCCGGTCTTCCTTCGGCAGCATAATGACATATCCGCCCGCACGTCCGCGCGGAATGATCGTAACTTTGTGAACCATATCGGCATGTTCCAAGAAATATCCCACAATGGTATGACCTGCCTCATGATAAGCGACAATGCGCTTCTCACGGTCACTGATCACGCGGCTTCGTTTCTCCGTACCCACGATGACGCGGTCAATGGCTTCATCCACCTCACGCATGGAGATGTCCTTACGATTGCGGCGCGCAGCCAGCAAGGCCGCTTCGTTCAACAGATTTTCCAGGTCCGCCCCGGTAAATCCGGTTGTCCGCTTCGCAATGACGTCCAGCTTGACGTCTTTCGTCAGCGGCTTGTTGCGTGCATGGACTTTCAGAACCTCTTCACGTCCTTTTACATCCGGACGGTCCACGGTAATCTGACGGTCAAAACGTCCTGGACGCAGCAGGGCCGGATCCAGAATATCCGGACGGTTGGTCGCTGCGACGATAATAATACCTTCGTTGGCTCCGAAGCCGTCCATTTCAACGAGAAGCTGGTTCAAAGTCTGCTCGCGCTCGTCATGGCCGCCGCCAAGACCGGCGCCGCGCTGACGTCCGACCGCATCAATCTCATCAATAAAGATAATACATGGTGCATTTTTCTTCGCATTCTCGAACAAATCCCGGACACGGGAAGCACCGACACCCACGAACATTTCCACGAAGTCGGAACCCGAGATGCTGAAGAAAGGTACGCCAGCCTCACCGGCTACTGCACGTGCCAGGAGGGTTTTACCGGTACCCGGAGGACCCACAAGCAGCACACCTTTCGGAATGCGTGCACCTACCGTGTTAAACTTGCGGGGATCTTTCAGGAAGTCAACCACTTCGACGAGTTCCTGTTTCTCTTCATCCGCACCTGCCACGTCCTGGAACGTAATTTTCTTCTTCTCTTCGTTGTACAGGCGGGCTTTGCTCTTGCCGAAGTTCATAACCTTGCCGCCGCCGCCTTGAGCCTGATTGAACAGGAAGAAGAACAGCGCGAACATGATCAAGAGCGGAATGAAGGAGGAAAGCAGCGTCAGCCAGATGCTTTGGCCTTCCATCTTCTCAATGCTGAATGCAATGCCGTTCTGTTCACTCGCAGTGACCAGTTCCTCCATTGCAGCGTCTGTTGCTGGAATATACGTCGAGAAGTCTTCAAACTTCTCCTCGCCTTTAGGCTGTTTATATTTACCGGTCACAAGGTATGCGTAACCGTCAAATTGAGCCGTGACTTCCTCAATGTTATCGGCCTTGATTTCCTGCCGCAGCTGATCATACCTAGGGGTATCGGCTACTTCATTACCGTTGGTAACAAACTGTACGATGCCCACCACGACTAAAAATAAAATCAAATAAAAACCAGAATTCCGGATGAACCGATTCATCCCCTACCTCCTCTCAAAGACACATAAGATATTTTAACACAGCCAGTATAGCCATCTCAACAAAGGTAAAGATGGCGCGGAACCCGCGAAATCGCCGCAGTCATTCAGTTGCTGTAAATCTCCGGCTTCAGGATCCCGATATAGGGGAGGTTACGGTAATGCTCGGTATAATCCAGGCCGTATCCTACAATAAAAGCATCCGGAATCACAAAGCCTTTGTAGTCTGCTTCGAGCTCCACCGTACGTCCTGTCGGCTTGTCAAACAGCGTAACCACGGATACCGATTTGGCCTTGCGGTTTTCAAGCAGTTTGATCAAATAACTGAGCGTGAGGCCGCTGTCGATAATATCTTCGACAATGAGCACGTCACGACCTTCTACAGACTGGTCCAGATCTTTGATGATTTTGACGACACCGGACGATTTCGTGGAAGCCCCGTAACTAGATACAGCCATGAAGTCCAGCTCGATCGGTACTGTGATGTTCTTAACCAAATCCGCCATAAAGATAAACGCGCCCTTGAGAACACATATTACCAAAGGATCGCGGTCTTTATAAGCTGTGCTGAGCTTCTCGCCCAATTCCTTCACTTTTGCCTGAATTTCTTCTTCACTGATGAGTATTTCTTGAATGTCATTCTGCAACCTGAGACAACCTCCTACGTGTTTATATCATGAAGACGAAAAACGGACCTAGCCCTCCTTTACGCCTTCCCCGCATCCAGTAGTCTCATACGCAGAATACGGGTAGTATGCTGCCCAACGGCAGCGTGAACAGAACGTCTTACACCCGGGATCCATAGAATGCGGCCGGTACCATCACACACCATAGGAATATCGGCACGGACGGACGGCGGGATTTTCTCATGAATGAGAATATCTTTGACTTTTTTGCTTCCGTTTAATCCCATTACCTTCATCTTGTCACCCGGCTGTCGGGAACGTATGCATAGAGGGAATTTCAGATCATCGGCGTCAAAGTAACACTCTGTATCCAAAATCCGGGCGTATCCCTTCATTTCCCGGGCATTCCCATACTCCAGCATCAGCACTTTCCCAATCTCCGTCAGCGTCAAATCCAGTTCTTCCGGAGTGTGCAGCTCGTATATGTAGTTCTTTCGTAACACAGGGGGCTGGGACGTAAAGAGCACCTTATCATATTCACGAATACAGCAGATGCCATCCCCCAGATCCAAACTCCAGGAGCTGTGGATCTCCTGCGCGATACGTAAACGAACACTTTCGATCTTGGAAAAGTCCGAGATCTCGCGCTCTGACGACAGGTAATTTAATATTAGTTTAATCAAACGCCGTTGTAAAGCGACATGTAAACCCAAAAAGGAAGGCGCGTCCACAGCGCTCCCTCGGCTTGTCTCCCGAACAAGGGAGGCATACGCATCCTTTGCAGCAAGTTCCATGTAATTGTCCTCCGCCCCGCTGACTTCGGCCAATTGAATCAGCGAAGAGGAAATCTGCGGATTGTACTTCGCCAGAAAAGGCAGCACTTCCAAACGGATCGCGTTACGATGGTACTTGGTCTGCAGATTGCTGTCGTCTACCGCATAGATGAATCCGCACTGATGGCACAGTGCGATCAAGTCCGCCTTGTTCATACGTAAGAAAGGACGGATGAGTTTCACATTTTTTTGGACCCGCTCCATTTTCATACCGGCAAGGCCTGAAGGTCCGCTTCCGCGCAGCAGCCGCATCAGGACCGTCTCGGCCTGATCGTCAGCATGGTGCGCCAGGGCGATGGCATCTGCTTTGTATTTTTCCGCCGTCGCGAATAAAAATGCATACCTTTTCTCACGCGCTGCATCCTGGGCGCCCCTGCCGCTGCTTTCCATAAAATCAGGCACATTCACCCTGGCCATCTCAAATGGAATGGACAGGCTCTCGGCGAGCGTCCTCACCATTTCTGCTTCCTGGTCTGACTCCTGCCGGAAACCATGGTGAACATGAGCACAGACAAGCTGAAGCGGCGCAGCGGTACTGCTGATATGATGGAGAACATGAAGCAGGGCCACAGAATCCGGTCCGCCCGATACGGCGACTACCACCGTGTCCCCCGGTGACCAGAGCTTGTTCTCTACAGCCGTCTGTTCCACATATTCACTCATCCGTCTCAATTCGTACCGCTCCAACATTCATTTCCCCTTTTGTGTGCGTAAGGCCTTAAGAAGATATTAACCCGATTTGACCTCATTGATTTCTAAGTTTTCAAAAACAAGTATAATGCGGCACCCGCAAACACGATTGAAAGAAAAAAAGAGCGCTGAAGCCAGCGGGGCGTCTTATTCCTTTTTCGCGGTACAGCCCGTGCATATACCCCTTTCTTCCATGCGTTCAGCGCTTCCCGTGAATTTGCGAATCCGCCCCCAAGGGCACGGCCCAGCCAGGCGGCGTAAGGCTTTAACTGCGAGCTTTTTCGCAGTACAGCCTCCAGATCCTGAACGCTCCTGATCTGAGGGAGCTGTGCCGAAGCTCCCCGAAGCGATTCTTCATCCAGCAGCTGTATACACATCACGGCAAACGAGAACAAATCATACGCCTCATCCCCGGTGCGAGAACCGGCGTTCCAGTAACCGCGGTCATACCACTCCGTGAACTGCTTCACGCTTCGCCCCGGTGCACTGACACCGCCATAGTCGATCAGCTCTACACTGCCGTAAGGCGATACCATGACATTCTCCGGCTTCAAATCTCCGAAAATATAACCAAGGCTGTGCAGCGAAGAGAGCCGCTCCAGCAGCTTCAGGCCGACCAGACCCAGCCACTCCCGGCCCCGGGCCCGGATAAACTGGTGGAGCTGAACCCCCTCAACATATCGCATGACATAAAACGCGGCTTCTCCGCTGACGCTTTTATAATCGTCGGCTTCGATGAAATACGAGCTTGGCAGCTGACGATTCAGCGCACGGAGGATATTCACTTCTGATTGCAGCTCCAGCGTATCGTAGCCGACCTTTAAGGCATAACGATCCGGATGACCACGGCGGTAAACCAGATAGACACTTCCATTCGCTCCCCTGCCTAATAACCGTTCCACAATGTACTGGTTCTTCTGCCATTTACCCGTGATTACGGTGCCGGGCGGACAGACGGTCTCAGACGACGTAGTCACCGAGCATCCCTTCCTCTTGGCCGGGAAGTTCCCGCCATGATTGATTATGTTCCAGTGTACCACAACGGTATTCATCAATCACCTTCAGAAGGGCAGGCCCTGTAGGCGTAGCACCCTTCATCTGAAGCCGGCCGAACAGGCCCCTCACACCGTCCAGATTCTCCGTCCAATCTACGTCTTTTACAAGATCTTCGCCGTGACCCCGTCCCGGAAAATGATAGACAGACAGCCGGCTGGTTCCAGCTCGGGCTTTCAGGCTGAGCATCAAATCCCGGATAGCTTCCTCCACTGCAGCAAGCTTGGGCTTCATGCTGGCACTGGCGTCGATAACCAAGGCCACCTGCAGGGGAGACGTTTCGCTGAGTTCATCTACCACTTCAACGACCTGTGCTCTCTTTTCCGGAGGAAGCTCCGTCAGTGACCCCCCGCCAAGAATCTGACGAATTTCCTTGTTCACCGCTTGTTGTATCGTCTGAACCACCGTCTTCCGGGTCATCATCTGCATGGTTCTGGCCAGCTGGGAAGTGCCCACAATTTGATGAAGGCCGCCGCCGGCTTTGGCAATCTCGCGGATTTCCAGTTCTCCCAGCTCACCGATCGTGCCATAATCCAGCACACCAATGACATTTACCGTAATTCCCTCCTGCAGCGCATGGGCTGCAGCCATCACCGGACTCGGCCCGATATTAGAGCAACCGTCCGTAATCAGTAATATTTGCTTCATACCGACTCTCCTCCCGCCGCGCAACAGCAGCTTTGTTTGCTCTCTAGTATTTCCAGATTTCAGAGAGTTCAAACGCTAGCTTACAAGAATATGGCGTAACAAAAGAGCCGGCATGAATCACGTTCTACAATGCTTGCCTTAGCAATCTGCTGGCCTCCTCTAACTAACTTACCGTTCTCGGGCGTTCCATCCGCGCAAATCCGGGCACATGAACATTAGCCCACTCCGGCTGAAAATGCTCGACCCGTCCAACCACGACCGTCATATCATCATGAATCTGATTTTGCTGATAACGGATCACTTTTTCGAGCAGAACATCTGCGATCTCCTGCGGGTCGCTGCTGTCGACCTCCTGAATCATGCGCTTCATCCAAATCTCCTTGTTAACCGCATATCCCGGCGCATCATATATACCATCTGTCATCATAATCAGCACATCCCCCGCCTGCAGCTGCAGAGACACAAAATCCACTTCAATATCCTGTATAATACCGATCGGCAGATTGCTCGCGGTTACCGGAATAACTTCATTTCCTCGCTTGATAAAGCTTGGTGTAGATCCGATCTTCATAAAGGTCGTCTGTGCCGTGTACTGATCAATCAAGGCCATATCCACCGTAGCATAAATCTCATCCGGAGACCTCAGCATCAAAATGGAATTGACCGACTTGATCGCAAGCCGCTCATCCATGCCGGACTGCAGCAGCTGTTCCAGAATGTTCAGGGCTGAGCTGCTCTCCAGCCGGGCCCGCTCGCCATTCCCCATGCCATCGCTCAGCGCAACAGCAAACGTACCATTTCCAAGCTCCACCGTACTGAAGCTGTCACCCGAGAGTAAATCTCCGCCTTTCGCCGCAGCGGCTACACCGGTCAGAATCTCGTACGTTTTGGCAGAGCCAAACCGGACGGTGGCCAGGCCATCCCTCGGATGGGTCAGGGATTCACCCACGACAGCAATATGTTCCCCGATAATATCAGACAGCATCGGTGCAATAATTTTGCGGCATTCATCATATCCTTTCGTATAGGCATGAATAATCTCAATTTCCACATGGCCTGAATCCAGACTGATAATATCAATACCTTGAACGGACAACCCTAACTGCAGAAGCGCTTCCCGGATCTGTTCCTCCTGAATATGCATCGTCTGGCTCTCCCGCTTGATTTCCCGGGCCAGATCCTCCATAACCTGTGATACGCCGGACAGCTGCTCTGCTACCAGATGACGGCTGTCGAATATCTGGCGCTTCCACTGCATATCATGTTGATAGAGATGATACTGCTGCTTGAGCACCTCCAGCACTTCTTCTTTCCTCGTGCAGAACTTGCCCCATTCCGGTGGAAGATCCTGCGCCTCCATCTTCGGATGTTCTTCTATAGAAGTCATAATGTCCGACATATACTTGTAGGTCTGATAAAATTTGGCGTCCCAGCAGTGGCTCTGTTTAAAGCAGGAAGCACACGTGCCTTGAGCCACAGCATCCATAAAGTGATTCATCTCCTCTGCCTGCTTGCCCGGGGGATGAAGGCTTTCGGTCGTTTGACCAAAGCTCTGCGAGAGCTGGCGGAACACCTGAGAAAACTGTGTGACCCGGTCTGCCGTCAAGTCCCGGACGCGCTTGGCATACTCATGCTGCGACCGGGTGTGGTCCTGGGTGCCCGGCACGTATTTGCCGATCACCTGCATGAAGCTTTTTGGTGTGATCAGAAACAGACCGATCGCTGCGCAGGTTTCCCAGGTGGAGAGCAGCACCTCTTCAGGCCGGTTGAAATAAATAGACAAAATGGTCGCCCCCAGGAGCATGCCGAGAGACACGCCGGCTTTTTTTCCCTCCCGGAGCATGCCGGCCAGCATCCCGGAGAAAGCAAGAAGGCTCATCTGTGCAAAGGCGGAAATATCCGCCAGACTGAGGATCAGGCCAGTGACCACACCAACCGATGCCCCCAGCGGCGCACCGCCAACGATGGCAAACAGTAGAATCAGATATCTGGAAAGTACATGCTCTACCGATAAATCGTGCACCGTCCATCCTACAGCCCCAGTCATCACCGAGGCCAGGAGAATGATCAGGCACAAAATTTCTTCATTCCGCAGCGCGTAATTTTTCTTGCGGAATGTAAATACCGGCACGGCCTGGATGAACACCAGGGTCAGTACGAAGCTGAGAACCGCATCCAGCGTCAGCATCATTAAGGAATACCAGGTCATTGACGGCCCGACCAGCAGGGCGAACAGATTAACGACAAAGGTAGATACAAACACCATCATCGGCGCGTAGGAGAGCTCGGCCCGTTCGTACGTTTCAAGCCCCCTCAGTATCAGATAAAAAATAGCAAGTTCCACAGGGATCATCAGCATGTTCGGATACGGGGCAAACAGGCTTCCGGCCACGATCGCAGCACCGACTGGCATCAGATAATCTCTGCGCATAAAAGCGATGACTGCAAAGAAAGCAGCAGCAAACGGTGACAGCTCGTCCAGGATTGTCGCGCGTCCAAGCAAAAAGCCCATAAAGGTTAACAGGATGACCCACTTTCTGGATGCCAGCAGATGTATCGGCCGTTTCACAAAAGACAACTGCCCGATGCGCTCACGCAAGCGGCCGCGCAAAGCTTCCGCTCCTCCTTTAGCCGACCCTGTCCCCGGAAACATAACCACATTTCTTTTATCCATCATCCTGGCACCTCATTCTTTCACGAATTTGTTTGTAGGTCCCATTATAAAAGCATGGATACAGAAAGTTTGTCAGAACACCGGACATGCCCTAAAGAAATTTCCGACAAAAAAGCCCGCCTTCGCGAAAGCTTGCACACTACGATAAATCCCTGCTGTTATTTCCATTACGCTGTTTCAATTCACTAGAAATTGGTTATATGTACTTCCTTTTGCACGGCAGATGTGAAACGAGAGAGAGCGATTTCAGGGTTATCCCGTTGTAACCTGTCGGACGCTTGGACGAACTGACAAAAAAACCGCAGAAGGAAAATTCCTTCTGCGGTTATATTTCTATATAAGAGATCGAACTACACACGTTTGGCACCGCGTCCGCCGCGTTTGCCCTCCGTATTCTTCTTTAGCGAAGATATCCGCTCCTCACTGTCTTTCAGGAAGCGTGACATTTTATCCTCAAATGAAGGCTTGTTGGCCGCAGGCTTAAACGAACGTCCACCGCGTTCACGGTTAAATCCTCCTCCACCGCCGCCTCCGAATCGTTCTCCGCCGCCGCTGCGTTCCGGTCTAGGTGCACGCGGG
This sequence comes from Paenibacillus lemnae, assembly GCF_012933385.1. Classification (GTDB taxonomy): domain Bacteria; phylum Bacillota; class Bacilli; order Paenibacillales; family Paenibacillaceae; genus Paenibacillus_AQ; species Paenibacillus_AQ lemnae. The sequence goes on along the minus strand of NZ_JABBPN010000022.1, from coordinate 32,270 downwards.
GGACGACTCTCCGTAGCCGGCTTGTCGACAGTCTGCTTGATCGAAAGACCGATCTTGCCGTCCTTATCGACATTGATCACCTTCACGGTAACGACATCACCAATCTTCAAATGATCGTTGACATCCTTGACGTAGTTGTCGGCGATCTCCGAGATGTGAACGAGACCCGTGACACCTCCTGACAGATCCACAAATGCTCCAAAATGCGTTATGCCTGTCACCTTGCCCTCTAACTTGGTGCCCACTTCAATTGCCATAGAATAAAATGATCCTCCCTTAAAAATATACAGTCCGATTTTAAATCTCGCTGCGGTGATTTGATTATACCCAATGACCTAAAAGAGGTCAACAGACGTATGTCATGGTGTTACAGACTTTATTTACCTTATTCCTGCGGCTGGATAATCGGAACTTCATTAGGAGGATACAACCCGAATTTCTTACGGGCGATCTGACCTATGTATTCCGGATCCTGCAGTCTCTCTACCTCGAGATTCAGCTCGTTGAGCGAGGTCTGCACGGCCTTCTGTTCGCTTTGTTTCTGTGCCAAGGTTCTGCTGGTGCTCTGAATGTTATCGTGCTGATGATATAGCGTCATTCCAGCCCACCCGACAAACAGCACCATCAAGGCAGAGTACATGGTTTTGCGCCGCTTCGCGCCCTTGCTCTTAGCTGCTGTCTTCGAGGGATCATCTTTGCGTTGTTCGGCTCTTCTGCCCATGACCTATTCCTCCTAAAACCAGCGTTTCCAGATGACTTTCATCTTGTTCCCCAGGCGCACAGCCCAAGCCGGCACCTTAAGCCGGGATGTGACAGGTGAGCTTATCCATTTCAACAAGCCCCGCACCGGCGTCAGTATTGTCCATAGCAGCCGAAGCAGGAACATGATCATTCGCCATAACAGCTTGACCATTCCTTGGAGAAGAAGAAGTATGCCTTTCACGGGTTTCCACAGCAGGGTGTTTAACAAAGTCGTCAAAACGGACAGCAATCCCTTTGCCGCCTGAATTAACATTACCACAAAACGCCTGGTTATAACACTCCATAATAAAAAATAGATCCAAACCCCTAAAAACAATCCTACAAAAACATAAAATCTTAACTGCCCGTAATTCGTAATGTACAGCATGCGAAAAACAAATAATGCCGCGGCGACCCAATACAAAAAATCAAGGACATGCTGCGACCACCGCGGGAAGCGGAGCTCGCCTGACAGCACCCGGTAGCTGTCATAGGCCAGTCCCATGGCTGCTCCGGAAAACAGCATCCAGAGCAGCGTGATCCACTGTATATGAGGGTTCATTTAAAGAGCTTGCCGAGCAGGCTTTTCGATTTGGCCTGATTTCCGGGATTCAGATAGGCAAGGGAATGAATCAATCCTTCAATGGAAAGGATCCCTTCCTCCAGACTCAGGTTTTTAATATGTAAATTTTGTCCGCGAATAGTCAGATGTCCAAGCTCGGTCTGCAGCAGAAATTCTTCACTGTCGAAGCTTTCTACATTTTTTACACCACTGATATCAAGCAGCTTGCGATTATGCATCCGCAGATCGTGCAGCTTGCCTTTCCCTGGGTCGATCATGGCATGTACCCCTCCTTTATATCAAAAGCATATGGGGACATGACTCCAATTAGAACTTGCAGGACAGAGAAAGCTGCAGCGCAAAAAAAGACATCCTCCCGCAGCGGGAGGATGTCTTCATGCCGACTGTGCGGCTACCAGCTTAACCCATTATCTTTGGCGATCGGTTCTTCCTTAACCAGGGTGTAGAGGCTTGAAGCCTCATCCTTGCGGGTCGTCTCCGCCAAGCGCTCTACCCGGACCGTGACCAGCTTCTGTCCGAACTGGACAGTAATCTCATCTCCGATCTTAACAGCACTGCTTGGCTTCGACTCACGGCCGTTAATCAGCACCCGCCCCTGCTCCGAAACATCCTTCGCCACAGTGCGGCGCTTGATCAGTCTGGATACCTTAAGGAATTTATCGAGACGCATTAGTTAACGGCTTCTTTAAGTTTGTTACCTGCTTTGAATGCAGGAACGTTGGATTCAGGAATTTCAATTGTGTTGCCGGTTTGCGGGTTACGGCCCGTACGGCCTGCACGTTTGCGGGTTTCGAAGGTACCAAAACCGATCAATTGAACTTTGTCGCCGCTTGCGAGAGCGTCTGTAATTTCACCGAGGAAACCGTTCAGTACGTTCTCCACGTCTTTTTTAGCCAATCCGCTTTTGCTGGAAATGTTGTTGATCAGGTCTGTTTTGTTCATGAGTTAAAATCCTCCCAATGTTTCGAAAAGTAATAGGTACTGCGGCTTGGCACCATATGTCCTGGAGCAGGCGCTGCAGGCGTGCCTATCAAGACTAATTCTGGATAAGCCGCCAGATTCCTGCCCCGCCGCGTTAATTTTTTAATAATTTCAAGAAAAAGTGTCACAGCGGAGGCATTTAGACCTCCGAAGAACCATTGTGGCGTTTGGCTTCCTGCCATAAAGCTTCCATGTCCTCTAGGGAAGCTTCACGAATATCGGCTCCTCTTGCAGCCAGCTGGTTCTCGATGTAACGGAAACGGGTGACAAACTTGGCGTTGGTCGCAGACAGCGCTGCTTCCGGGTCTGCTCCGATAAAACGAGCTGCATTGCTGACGGCAAACAGAAGGTCTCCGAGTTCAAGCGCCTGCTCCTGCTGCGGCAGGTTCTGTTTCACCGCATCTTTAAGCTCGGAGATCTCTTCTTCGATTTTGTCGAAAACGCCGGACAGGTCTTCCCAATCAAATCCGACCTTGGCGGCTTTTTTCTGGAGCTTGTATGCCTTCATCAAGGCAGGCAGGTCCCGCGGCACACCGTCCAGTACGGAGGAGGCCTCAGGGGTCAGTCCCTTCCTGCGCTTCTCCTCCGCTTTCATCTGCTCCCAGTTCTGCAGGGCATCTTCAGCATCTTTAGCCGAGTTCTCACCGAACACGTGCGGATGACGGAAGATCAGCTTGTCATTCAGCGTACCGATGACATCATACACCGTGAATGTGCCCAGCTCTTCCTCCATCTGCGAGTGCAGCAAAATCTGCAGCAGCAGATCACCGAGCTCCTCCTGCATATGCTCCGGGTCGTCCTCATCAATCGTCTCCAGCACCTCATACGTTTCCTCAATGAGGTTTTTGCGGATCGATTCATGGGTCTGTTCCCGGTCCCATGGGCAGCCTTCGGGACTGCGGAGGACCCCCACGATTTCATGCAGTCTGGCAAAGCTGCGGCGGCGGAGAGATTCCTCCTCGCTGCGGGGAACATAGATAAGGGATAAATTACCGTATCCCTCCACCCGGTCCAGCTCATACAGCGGGATGCGAAGAATGGTCTCTTCTCCCTCCACCCCGAGCGCATGGCCGACAATGACTTTGTAATCGTCCGGATAGACATCCATCAGGGCCAGCTTGACCTCGGATGCGGTAAACCCGTCATACACCTGGCCGATCAAGATATGGAGCTGAGGCTGAACAAGATGTCCGGACAGTCCGGATGCATCCAGCAGCTGAAAGCCTTCAATGGGATCAAATCCCAATCGGACAAAGGCTTCATCCAAAAAGCTTTCTCCGCCGAGTACATTCAGTTGTATCCCCAGTCCTGGGCAGCGTTCACGGAGCAGGCGGACGGTCGCTTCAGCGACCATGGGATGGCCCGGAACCGCATAGACGATCTCGCCTTCCTGCGCAGATGCGGCTGCAGTCAGCGAGGAAGCGATATATTCATATACCTCCGAAAAGGTCTCATGACTCTCATACACATGATCAAATGATTCCAGAAGTATGCCTGTCTCCTGGAGATAAGCAACAACCGGGTGCGATAAGGTGCGTACATATGCCTTGGCCGCGCCCTGCAGGGTCTTGATAATACCCAGGGTCAGACGGTCCGGATTGCCCGATCCCAAGCCGACCACCGTAATAACTGCGCTCATGGAGGCTACCTCCGCTCTTTCTCCGCCTGGCTTACAGCGGTAGTTTCGTTGTCTACTATATCACAATGAGGCGGACATCTCACGTAAGTCCGCGAAACCTGCGCCTGCCTTAGCGCAGCAGGCGCATCTTCCGAAGCAGGGCAGCCAGCGGCCTGCCCGCCTTCGGCAGCAGCAGAAGCTCCTCCTCCGAGAGGAGCTTCGTCAGGGCGGCGCCGGCCACAAAGGCGCCGCCTCCCGCCGCCACGCCGGCCAGGCTGGCGGCAGCGGCACTCAGGCGGCCGGGCCCTGCGGCCGCCTCCACAAGGCCGCCAGCCGCGGTAGACGCGGCCCAGGCGGCCATGGCCAGGCCCGCTGTGACCAGCGCGGGCCACAGCAGCAGGTGTGCGGGGGACAGCCGCACACCGGCATGGCGCACCAGCAGCGCGGTGTTGAGCGCTGCGGCGGCGCCATGTGCGGCGACGCCTGCGATCGCGGCGCCGGTAATGCCGAGCTGGGGCACGAGCGCTAGGTTCAGCCCCAGCTTGATCAGGGCGGCCGCCAGCAGATGCACGGCCGGCGCCCGGACGATGCCCGCTCCCTGCAGGAGAGCGGCCGTAATGACGCTGACCGTGCCGAAGGCAGCGGTAGAAGCAACCCAGCGGAGCACTGCACTGCCCTCGGCATCCTGGTACAGCATAATATTGACCGGCTCCGCTAGAACCGCAAGGCCAGCTGACGCAGCCAGGCCGAGCAGCCAGAACCAGCGCAGTGCCACCTGGCTCTGCCGCGCCGCCAGATCATACTCGCCTTTATATCTGGCTTCCGCCAGCGCCGGAATAAACAGCACGGACAGCGAAGCGGCCAGCATCGTCACCAGCTGCACTAGCGGAAGGCCGCGGTTGTAGATCCCGAACTGGGCAAGCATCCCGGCCTCCGGCAGGCCGCTGTTTCGCAGCAGCCGCGGCACAGTGAGCGAATCCACCATGCCAATCAGCGGAACCGCAAGGGCACTGAGGCATACAGGAATGGCATAGGCGCTCATGCGCCGGAGTATGGCGGCGGCGCTCAGCGCTCCCGTCCCGCTGTGATCGTGCTTCTGTGAGAAAGTCTTCCCCCCAGAAACGCCTACTGCTGCGTCTCCGGCGGCTCTGGTGTTTCTGCGCCAGTACAGACCCATCACCAGCAGCCCGGCCGCACCTCCCGCAGCGGAGCCAATAAGAGCACCGGCAGCGATGTCCTGGTCATCTGCGCCACCCTGGATCATATACAGCAGCAGTCCTATCATCACAGCGACCCGAACACTCTGCTCTGTGATTTGCGATACCGCAGTCGGCACCATGTTATGCAGCCCCTGGAAATACCCCCGCAGCAGAGACATCCAGGGAACGAACGCAAGGGCCAGGGCTGAGGCGCGGAGGGCGGGTACGACCTGCCTGCTCCCGATCCACTCACCCGCCAGCGGAGCTGTCACATACAGGACAGCTCCCAGCAGCAGTCCAAATATGACCAGAAACCAGCTGGAGATGCGGAGCAGCCGTCGGCTCTCCTGCGGACGCCCTGCCGCTTCCGCTTCCGCCACGAACTTGGACAATGCAGCTGGAAATCCGGCAGCAGCTATCGTAATGATCATCATATACAGCGGGTACACCGTATTATAAATGCCGAATACAGCATCCCCGCCCAGATTTTGGAGCGGTATTTTTTGCAGCGTTCCGATCAGCTTGGAACCGATCGCTGCTGCACTGAGGATCAGAGCTCCCTTCACGAGTCTGGATCCGGATTCACTTGCATTCATAAGCTTAACTCCAATCCCTGTTTGCCGGTATGCCGAGCATGTCATGGTCATTATACCGTGAAGTAAGGGCTGGACTCAAAACCTACAGAAACAAAAAAAACCGCCTGTTCCCCCGGCCTGTTCAGGCCGGCGGTCAGCGGGAGATTGGGTCAATTGGGAGATGATCACATCAGGTTTCTTACTGTTCCATCTGCTTGCCGAGGAATGCTGCGGCCGTTTCGGCCATTTTGATTTCCATCTGGCTCATGGTGATAGACTCGTCCTTGCTGAGCAGCACGACCGTGCCGATCGGATCTCCGCCTGTAACGATCGGTGCCGCTACGAAAGAGGAGAATTCCTCCGGGTGATCCTTGCTGATCTCATAAGTCCCCTTGTTTTCTTCCAAAACGGTTTTGCGGTTTTCCATACAGGTTTCCAGCAGATTGCCGACAGCCTTGTCCAGGTACTCTTTCTTCGAGCCCCCGGCTATCGCAATAAACGTGTCCCGGTCGGAAATGACCGTAATGTGGCCTGTGCTTTCAAACAGTGATTCCGCATATTCTTTGGCAAAATCGCCAAGCTCTCCGATAGGAGAATATTTCTTCAGGATAACTTCTCCATCCCGGTCCACAAAAATCTCCAGCGGATCACCTTCACGGATCCGAAGAGTACGTCTTATTTCCTTGGGGATGACCACACGTCCGAGGTCATCAATACGGCGAACGATTCCAGTAGCTTTCATTACACATGCTGCCCCGCTTTCTTAAGAAGATTTTTCAACTACTGATCGGTATGGGAAGAGGATGTCCCCAGCCAGGTATATAAGTGAATGTCTGACCTTAGTATTGATCCATTCCCATAACCTTATACATCTTTGCCCTGAAATGGTTGCGCGACCATGCCTGTTGAACCTGGCGCGGACGGATATCAGGGGCAAAAAATCCATAACGCCGCCTTGAACGTCATGGATTGAAGCTGTTTTACTTCCCGGTTGTATCTTTTGTATCTTCGGCCTTAGGAGCTTCTTCACCCGAGTCGGTGGAAGGCTCCGCTGGCGACTCACTTTTCGGCAGATCCATCTTCTCGATCAGCTTATCCAGGTCTGTCTTCATAAACTCGTCAACCTTTGCTGAAGCCAGCTCGCTGCGGATTGCATCCTTGCGTTCATCGGTAATTTTGTCATACGTCGTTTCCTCACGCTTTTCGACTTTCATGACATGATAACCGTGGACGGTCTCCACCGGCTCACTGATTTCATTGATCGGAAGACTGAGCGCCTTCTGTTTGAACTCATCAGCCCAGCCGCCAACTTCTGTTTTCTCGTAGAGGCCGCCATTGTCCTTCGAGCCCGGATCCTCCGAATACTCTTTGGCGACTTTGGCAAAATCCTCGCCGCCGTCCAGCTTGGCCTTTACTTCTTTAGCAAGCTTTAGCGCGTCTTCTTTCTTGCGCTCCTTGCCTTCGCTGTCCACAAAACGGATCAGTACATGACGGACGCTGGCGGTCGTGAAGTCCTGCTTATGATCCTCGAAGTCCTTCTTGATCTCATCATCCGTAACTTTGTTCTTCTGATCCTCCATCACGGTCATCACACGCTGCATGTAATCCTTCAGATCCTGCTCTGTCAGATTTTGAGCTTCCAGCGCTTTAGTGAACTGCTCTGCACCCATCATCGTTTTGTTTTTCTTGACGAGTTCATCCGCCTGGGTTTTAGCCGCTTTCTTGGCTTCTTCCCCGGCATTTTCAGACAGATATTCATAAGCTACACCCTGTCTGGCCAGGTACTGCTTGAACTCGTCCATCTGCATGAACTGGGCATATTCCGGAGACATGAACTGCATAACATTCTGTTCCAGCTGGAACTCCTTCTCCGTAAATTCTCCGCCCGTATATTTTACAATGACTTTGCTGTCGTCCTCGGCCGGCTCCTGGCTTCCTGCGGTTTTATCACCACAAGCTGCGAGAAGCGACATGGACAATACCGCAGTCATCGTCACCATGTACGTCTTCCATGACTTTTTATTTCTTGACGACATCTTGTAAATCTCCCTTCCCGTGAAATGACGCCTGTGCAGCGTCAAGAAACTCTTCCAGCAGCTTGAGCAGCTCCTGATCGGAGAGTCCCTTGCCCTTGAGACGAATGGATATCCCCGGACCCTGCTCAAATTGTACACGTCTTTCAAACTGATTTCCAATTTGCGCAAGTTTGGTCCTATGAATTAGTTTATCCTGTCCTTCATAAAACTGCAAAATCACGTCATCAGAACGCTGGGTGATGGAATCGATTCCGTACGTTCTGCCATACACTTTCAGCCTGGACACAGCAAGCAAATTGCGTACAGCTTCCGGCAGTTCGCCAAAGCGGTCCAGCAGTTCGTCTTCAAGCTCTGCCGCTTCGTCTGCCGAAGCCACCGCGGCCACTTTTTTATAGATTTCGATCTTTTGAATGCTGTCGTAAATGTAATCAGACGGTAGATAGGCATCCACACCAAGATCAATCGATGTGTTCCAGTCACGCGACGGTTCCTGTGCTTCGCCCAGCATGCTGACTTTACGTTTCTGGATCTCTTCCGCAAGCATTTGAGAGTACAAATCAAATCCGACGGATGCGATGAATCCATGCTGCTCCGCTCCCAGCAGATTACCGGCTCCGCGGATGGAAAGGTCACGCATCGCGATTTTGAAACCGGAGCCCAGCTCTGTAAATTCCTTGATGGACTGCAGACGCTTCTCTGCGACCTCGGTCAGCACCTTATCCCGCTGGTATGTGAAATAGGCATAGGCAATCCGGTTCGACCGCCCCACCCGTCCGCGAAGCTGATACAGCTGGGACAGGCCCATTTTATCCGCATCATGCACGATCAGGGTGTTAACATTCGGAATATCCACACCGGTCTCGATAATGCTGGTGCTGACCAGCACATCATGCTCGCCGTCCAGAAAATCCAGAATGGTCTTCTCAAGCTCCGTTTCACTCATCTGTCCGTGTCCGACACCTACCTTCGCTTCAGGCACCAGTTCGGATATTTGAGCTGCCATTTCCTGAATCCCCTGAACGCGGTTGTAAAGGTAATACACCTGGCCGCCGCGAGCAAGTTCCCGCTCGATTGCTTCCCGGACCAGCGTCTGGCTGTGCTCGACCACATAGGTCTGTACCGGAAAACGGTTCTCCGGCGGGGTTTCGATAACCGACAAATCCCTTACGCCCAGCATCGACATATGCAGCGTACGAGGGATTGGTGTGGCGGTAAGTGTAAGGACGTCCACGTTAGTTTTCAGACGTTTCAGCTTTTCCTTGTGTGTTACGCCAAACCGCTGCTCCTCATCCACGATCAGCAGGCCCAGATCCTTGAATACGATATCCTGGGACAGAAGACGGTGTGTTCCGATGAGGATGTCTACCGTACCCTGCTTCACCTTCTTGATCGTCTCATTCTGTTCCTTGCGGCTGCGGAAGCGGCTCAACACCTGGATGTTAATCGGATAGGTTGAGAAGCGTTCCCGGAACGTCTCATAATGCTGCTGCGCCAGGATTGTGGTCGGTACGAGGACTGCAACCTGCTTGCCCTCAATGGCCGCTTTAAAGGCGGCGCGGACTGCCACTTCGGTCTTGCCGTAACCGACATCACCGCACAGCAGGCGGTCCATGGGACGATTCTGTTCCATGTCTTTTTTAATCTCGGTAATCGCCCGCAGCTGGTCCGGTGTCTCATCATACTGGAAGATGTCCTCGAATTCCTGCTGCTCTGCCGTATCCTTCTCAAATCCGTATCCCGGTGCCGACTGGCGCTCTGCATACAGTTTGATGAGATCGTCAGCAATATCCTGTACGGAAGAGCGGACTTTATTCTTGACTCTTGTCCATTCATTGCCGCCCAGCTTGTAGATTTTCGGTTCCTTGTCCTCGGAACCGACGTATTTCTGAATCAGGTCAATCTGTTCGATCGGCACGGAAAGCTTATCACTGCCTGCATACAAAATATGCATGTAGTCCTTATGAATTCCGTTGATCTCCAGTGTCCCGATTCCCATATATTTACCTATTCCATGATTTTGATGCACAACATAGTCGCCGACCTTCAGCTCCGTATAGCTTTTGATCCGTTCGGCGTTGTCCATGTTTCGCGATGTCTTTCTTGTTTTCCGCTGTTTTTGGGAGAACATTTCCGCTTCTGTAATCACCGCAGCATGCACGGACGGCAGCTCGAAGCCGTTCTGCAGACTGCCCTCCAGCATAACCGGCTCTTCAATGCCGTAATCCAGAAGCACCCGCTTCATCCGGTCCATGCGGTCCCGCCCGCCGCCCAGCATCATGACATGGACGCCGGTTTTCTTCCAGCGTTCCATCTCGGCTTTCAGCACGTTCATCTGGCCGTGGAAATCCTGCATGCCCCGGGTGATGAAATTCACGATGTTTTGCGGCTGCATTCTCGGCACCTGGCGCAGAAAGACGGAGATCAGCAAGCTCTGATACCGCTGCTGATACACCACTTCATCGTTATCTAGTGACAGCGGCAGATTCGGCAGTGACTTTCCGTGCTGCATCAGGTGCAGATTCCACTCGGCCTCATCCCGCTCCAGCTGCCTGGCTGTCTCCAGCAGGCGGCCCGGCTCATCCAGCACCAGAATGGTGTCTTCCGCCATATAGTCATAGAGATGGGTCTTCTCCGGATACAGCAGTGAAATATACTTATACATTTCAGGAAAGTATAACTGCTCCCGCATCATCTCGGCTTCCCGGCCGAGTTCTTCCCGCAGACGCTGCTTGGCCTGACGGTCCGTCATCCGCTCCAGCTGGGTGTCCATCATTTTCAATATGCTGTCTGCGGCGCGGTTCAACCGCTCTTTATCACTTATGATCTCTTTGCACGGTGTGATGGTAACCTCCCGTACCTTGTCAATCGAGCGCTGATCTGCCGGATCGAAGGTTCGAATGGAATCGATATCTTCATCAAAAAGCTCCACCCGGTAAGCATAATCTGTTGTCATAGGATAAAAGTCGATAATTCCGCCTCTTACGCTCATTTCGCCGCGGGATTCCACCCGTTCCACACGCTCGTAGCCCAGTTCAATCATCCGGTTTAAGAAGGAGTCCAGTGACAGTGTTCCGCCGTCGTGCAGCACCATCCGGGCATCGGCCATAACCTCGGGCGCAGGCAGCAGCCGGCGCACACCTGAAAGTGGAGCCACGACAATGCCCCGGAAACCGCGGGCACAGCGGTGAAGCACATCAATCCGCTGGGCGAGGGTCTCCGGGCTGGATACGGCCGATTCGGCCGCCACAAGCTCATTCGCCGGATAGAGCAGCACTTGATCCGGAGACAAAATCTCCTGAAGATCATCCGCTATTTTTTGGGCCGAGAACATGTTGTGGGTGACGACCAGCATCGGCCGCTCCTGCTGCTGCATGATACCCGCAATCATGACCTGCCGGGAGGAACCGGCCAGCCCTGAAATCATCTGTTCCTTCATTCCGGCTGTCAGTGCAGCAGTAATGGATTTAAAATCCGTATCCTCCGAAAAAACATCAATAAGTGCTTGTAACAAAAGTGGCACCTCTCTTTATGCAAACGAAATAGATACTTATGGTCATTTGTAATCGAAAAGAAGCCTCAGCAAACTGCCAAGGCTCTGGTCGGTCTTCCTTTTTTGGAATTCCGGACGGTCATGGGTCAAGGTTTTAACGCGCCGGCTCGCTCTTACTGAAGCGGGCTGGCAAGCAGACTCAGCTCGGGATGGGCTTCCAGTGCCTCCCGGCAGTGCTCACAGGTTACCTTCACCGTAACCTCTCCGTTAAAATCATACGCTATTATATCCCTGCGTTCCTCGGGGGTCAAGGCGTCAAAACCGAGACGCGCTTCAGATATCCCTATCGAATCAATAACTCCCTGATGGGAACGACAGTGCCTGCAGATATAGTTTATCGCCATCTTATGCCTCCTGAGGGTCGTTTATACCCCCAGTATGCCCGTTTCGGGACACTTTCAGACAGCTGTGGACCGCTTGGTTATCACCATGTCATCAACCATTAAATTTCTGCATCGTCTGTTCGAACGTATGATCCAGGCTGTACTCCAGCGAATCACAGGTCGACTGAATCATTTGGCCAAGCAGCTCCTTCTCTTTCTTCGGGAACGCTCCTAGTACGTAATCCACCACGGCGTACCCCGGTTCTGGCCTGGAGATACCCATCCGCACCCGGTTAAACGTCTGTGTTCCCGTGTGCTGAATGATAGATTTGATTCCGTTGTGTCCGCCGGCACTTCCCTGATAACGCAGCCGAATCCGGCCAACCGCCGTATCCAGGTCATCATAGACGACGATCATGTCCGAAAGTTCCGCTTTATAATAATCCATATAGGCGCGGACGGCTTCACCGGACAAATTCATAAAGGTCATCGGTTTGATCAGTATCGTCTTCGTGCCGTTAATCAGTCCCTCAGCTACGACAGATTTGAATTTATTCTGGTTGAATGTCATACCATGACGGGAAGCAAGTTCGTCCAGTGCCATAAATCCGACGTTATGGCGGGTTTTTTCATAAGCTGGGCCCGGGTTACCAAGGCCGACAATCCATTTCATAATAGATTATTCCTTTCTTCCATAGTGCTGAATGCAGAATCTGCTGGATTTTCGCTTTCTTCTTGAACGTATTCTGAGTACAATATGAACAAAGACATAATAAAGTCATCGAACCTTACATAAGAAGGTGGAGCGCCATTGAATAACGACAAACAGATGTTAACGCACCACAGTCATTTTCAATATCACATGAAGCATGAAATTCCGGTACAAGTGTACGAGCAGGGGATACACATCAGTCTGGGCTGCATTACGGCCGTTGAACCGCAATTCGTTGAGATCGAAGGCATGCTATTTAACCGCAATTCGTATACCTTTATCTCGAGGCCCGGGTACTAACCCGCTCCCGCATAATATGAAAGCGTTTCCTCGTGCGAGGATTCATTCAATAAGATATCGCTATATAGCCGACAAGGGTTACATTTCCCGGACTGGAAATGTAACCCCACGGCTTGTTATTATTCGATTTCGAACAATTTGCTGATCGACAGCTCTTCATGTACGCGAATGATGGCTTCGCCCATTAATGGAGCTACAGACAATACGGTCAGCTTGCTGCTTGGATTGGGATGAGCGATCGGAATGGTATCTGTGACGATCACTTCTTTAAGCGGCGAATTTTCCAGCCGCTCCATAGCGGGTCCCGACAGGACCGGATGTGTACAGCATGCGTACACTTCCTTGACGCCGCCTTCCATCAAAGCGTTGGCACCCAGAACAATCGTGCCAGCTGTATCAATAATATCATCAATCAGGATGGCCGTTTTGCCTTCAATGTTACCGATAATATTCATGACTTCACTGACATTCGGCTCCGGACGGCGCTTATCGATAATCGCCAGCGGTGCATTGAGGAAATCTGCCAGTTTGCGGGCGCGAACCACGCCGCCGTGATCCGGGGATACCACCACCGGGTTCTCGATTTGTTTGGAACGGAAGTACTGGGCAATAATCGGAACGCCCAGCAGATGATCGACCGGGATATCAAAAAATCCCTGGATCTGCATGGCATGAAGGTCCATCGTGATTACGCGGTGTGCTCCGGCTTTCTCAATGAGGTTCGCCACAAGCTTGGCTGTAATCGGATCACGGGAACGTGCCTTGCGATCCTGTCGTGCATACCCGTAATAAGGGATCACAACATTAATGCTTTTGGCAGATGCCCGTTTCAATGCATCTACCATGACGAGCAGTTCCATCAAGTTGTCGTTGACCGGTCCGCAGGTGGACTGCACGATATATACATGGCAGCCGCGGACACTTTCGGAGAGCTTGACTTGAATTTCGCCGTCACTGAAGCTGGTTGTCAGGGATTCACCCATCGGAATACCGATATAATCGGCAATCTGTTGAGCCAGCTTGGGATTGGAGTTACAAGTGAAAATTTTTAATTTGGAATCAAGATAAGTCATAGAATAAAAACCCTCCGTGCTGGTTCAATGTGTGCTGCTGCCGATCACTGCGGCTTGGACGATGATGAATTGTTCTTTTTCGCCTGAGCGCGGGAGCGGATTTTCTCGGCATAACCCGGCTTATTCTCCTGCCGAACTCTGGCAATGGCCAGATCATTTTCCGCTACGGAATGAGTAATCGTGGATCCGGCAACAACAAATGCGCCTTTGCCCACTTTCACCGGTGCAACCAGGTTCACATTGCTTCCGATGAAGGCATCATCTTCAATTTCGGTCATCGATTTATTATAACCATCGTAGTTGACTGTAATCGCGCCGCAGCCGACATTCACATTCTTGCCTACTTTGGCGTCACCAATATAGCTCAGATGAGATACTTTAGAGCCGTCATCAATCGTGGCATTCTTCACTTCCACGAAATCGCCGACCTTCACGTTCTCTCCCAGCTTGGATCCTGGCCGAAGATATGCATACGGCCCTACGGATGTACCGGAACCTACAGATGCTTGGGACAGCACCGAATATTTCACCATTACCCCATCCGCCAAAGTCGAATCTTCAATTTCACTGTTGGGGCCGATTACACAATCACTGCCGATCACAGTCGTGCCTTTCAGCACGGTGCCCGGGTACAGGGTGGTGTCGCTTCCCACGGTCACATCAGCACCGATGTAGGTGGATGAAGGGTCGATCACGGTTACGCCATTCAGCATATGACGTTTTGCGATTCGCTTACGCATATGGTCTTCCGCTTCTGAAAGAGCAAACCGGTCATTTACGCCAATCGATTCTGCTTCATCGGCGGTTTGGTAAGCCAGCACCTTATCCCCGGCCTGTTTCATAATGCCAATGACATCGGTCAGATAATATTCCTGCTGTGCGTTCTGATTGGTTACATTCTCCAACGCCTCAAACAGCTTTGCATTGTCAAAACAATAAGTTCCTGTATTAATTTCGCATACCGCATCTTCTTCGGGACTGCAGTCCTTCTGCTCCACAATGCGCAGCACAGCGCCTTTGTCTCCCCGAATCACGCGTCCATAGCCTGCAGGATTGTCCATATCAGCCGTCAGAATGGTAGCTGCAGCCTGATTGCTTTCGTGCAGCTCCAGCAAACCCTCCAGCGTTTCTGCTGTTACGAGAGGTGTATCTCCACAGATTACAATCGTGGACCCCTGTTCCTGCCCGAGCAGCTCTTTCGCCTGCTTTACGGCATGACCAGTTCCAAGCTGCTGTTCCTGCAGTACATACTCTGCTGAGTCACCCAGATAGGATTGTACAGCTTCAGCTCCGTGTCCAACAACGACCACGGTACGTTCTGATTTCACTTGTTCAACCGTATGCAGCACATGACCCACCATCGGTTTCCCGCAGACGGGGTGCAGCACTTTATATAATTTGGATTTCATTCGTTTGCCCTGCCCAGCGGCTAAGACGATCGCTAATCTTTTCAAGGGTCCTGCCTCCTCCTCTTGAACTCACTACTGAATATATATCATTCTAGAAAAAAAGAAAAGAGAGCCATGGGTATGGCTCTCTTTTCCTCGAACCCCAATAGTAAACTTAAGCGCCTTCCTCGATAACTTCCTCTTCGGTGGCTGCACGCTCGTACTCAGCCAATACAGCGGACTGAATCTTCTCGCGGGTACCCGAGGAAATCGGATGAGCGATGTCGCGGAATTCTCCATCTGGAGTCCGCTTGCTCGGCATCGCAACGAACATACCGTTATTCCCGTCGATGACTCGAATGTCGTGAACGACAAACTCATTATCGATGGTAATGGATGCGATTGCTTTCATTCTCCCCTCAGAGTTAACGCGGCGGAGTCTGACATCCGTAATTTGCATTGTGTGTTCACCACCTTTTTCCATCAGAGACTTGGTGTATAATTCCACACAGCAAATACGAATTCCTTCTTTTCCTGGAATAAAAATGTCCTAAAATCAGGAATTTTTTTTAGAAAGTGATATTTTCGACAGACTTCGTGCCTATTCGTTTGAAAACGCTATTTTATCGACAAAAATTGCCCAGGTTACTCTTTAAAATAATTGCCGCGCTGCACTGTAATCATTTTGGTTCTCGGATCTACATCTGTCAAACAGGCCAGTGATACATAATCCTGCAGGAGTCTCTCCTGAGATCCCACAGCACCGGATTCCACCAATACGCCTACTCCGGCAACCTCAGCATTAAACTCTGCCAGCAGATCAACCATGCCTTGGATGGTACCGCCTGCTTTCATAAAATCGTCTACAATGAGCACACGCGACCTTTCCCGCAGTGCCCGCCGGGAGAGCGACATCGTATGTATGCTCTTATGGGAGCCTGAGACGTAATTGATACTTACGGCTGACCCTTCTGTCACTTGATGATCCCTGCGAACCAGGACTACCGGAAGATTAAGCTGGGCGGCCGTCGCATAAGCAAGAGGTATCCCTTTGGTTTCAACGGTCATCACGACATCAATCTCACGATCTGCATAGGCCGTTGCAATCAGCTTGCCCGCTTCATTCATCAAGGAAGGCTGGCCCAGCAAGTCGGACATATAGAGGTATCCGCCCGGAAGAATCCGGTCAGACTGCTGGAGCTTCCCGCACAGCTCCTGGACAAAAGCAAGGGCGCGCTCATGACTCAGCTTCGGTGTATACCGTACGCCTCCGGCTGCACCTGCCAATGTCTGCAGTTCACCCAATCCTTCATCCTCGAACACATCTTTGATGATGGCCAGATCCTCACTGATCGATGATTTCGCTGCCCCATAGCGTTCTGCAAAGGTGGTCAGTGGAATCAGAGTGTGCGGCTTGGACAATAAGTACTGGGTCATATCAACCAGTCGTTCACTTCGTTTTAATTTTTTCACGTAGGTTCCTCACTAAATCCGAATATTATACAGTCAATATAACACTTTCGTACGTCTTTCTACAAGGACCTATGTAACGAACCTGCTGGAGCCGTACTTATGTGAGCAGCCTGACGGCGTACACCTCTTTGCAAAAACCACGCAAACCGTTATAAATGCGGGCCACCTTGGACTCCTTGGACACAAGCCCGAAAACCGTAGGGCCGCTGCCGGACATGAGTGCTCCATCCGCTCCCAGTCTCAGCATTGCATTTTTCAGCTGCTGTACCTCCGGGTGCAGCTTCAGCGTAACCTCTTCCAGCACATTGCCCAGGTTATTGCACATTTCGGTAAAGCTCCCTGCCTGAAGCGCTGCAACCATATTTTTAGACGAGGGATGGGATGCAATGTGTTCACTTCGCAGCTTCCCGTACACTTCGCCTGTGGATACATTAATCGGCGGCTTGGCCACCAGAACCCAACACTGGGGAGGATCGGGGATCTCTGTCAGCACTTCCCCCCGCCCTGTTGCGAGCGCGGTGCCGCCTGTAATGCAGAACGGCACATCCGAGCCGAGCTCAGCCCCAAAGGACAGCATTTCCTCAAGCGGCATATTGAGGCCCCATAAACGGTTCAGGCCGCGCAGGGTGGCCGCAGCGTCGCTGCTGCCGCCCGCAAGGCCGGCAGCGACCGGTATTTTTTTATCCAGGTGGATATGCACGCCTTTACGCACCCCGTACCGGTCCTTGACCAGCTTGGCGGCCTGAAAGGCAAGATTTTTCTCATCCAGCGGTATATAGCCCGCCTGGCTTGTAATCATGATCGTATCCCGCGGCTGATCCGACATCTCCAGCCTGTCAGCCAGATCAATCATCGTCATGACCATCTCCACCTCGTGGAATCCGTCCGGTCTTTTATGCAGTACGTCCAGCATCAGATTAATTTTGGCTGGAGCTTTTTCGTATATTTTCAACACCGTTCACCTGTCCTTAGCATTTCCCTTAAGCACAACTTAACACATCAGGAGAAAAACTTCTAATGCCTTTATATTAGCAAACCGTGACGCTGAAGTCATTTATATCTAAAAAACGAAAGGACCCTCCGCATAGAAGGACCCTTTCCTTGTGTGACCTGATGAATTATTGCTGTGAACCACGTGCTGCCCGCTCTGCAAGCTCAATTGCTTTTTTGACCATGTTGCCGGCATCGCTGGCCTTAATACCGCCCCAGCCTTCTTTTTGCACAGTATCGTAAAAACCCAACTCTTTTGCCAGTTCTGTTTTCAGCTCTTCCGACATCATGCTTCTTCTTCTCCGGCTCATCGTCAAATCCGCCTCCTTGAAATGGTGTTGGGGGTACCTGTCTTAGTATGCTCCCGGTACGTCCCCTCATTCCTCCCCATTCATGGAACTTCATACAGACCTAAAAACAGCCCCCGTAACCGGAGGCTGCCTGACATGACAAAAGTTATGATTTGATATAGGTGATCTGCATCTGGCCTTCTTCGTCAAGAACGACGATTTCAACCGTCTCGGTCAATATATCTGCATAACTGTAAGATACACGTTTAAAGGTTTGCTGGTCCTGATCCAGCTTTACGATGAAAACAGAAGGGTAGGTTTCTTCCAAAACACCAGTACGCTCAACGGTCTTACGGCGACCACCGTTAGCCCGCAGCGAAATTTTTTGCCCAAGATGAGCATCCAGACTGCGTTTGATATCCAACAGCGCATTTTTAGCCATTGTCGACGACCACCTCTTTCCTTGTCCATTATACCGCCCTTTAATAACAATGTCAAATCAAAACCATTAATTATATCAGCAACAAAAATTCGTTGTCAACGATTTTTTTTGCAGCCTCCATATCATGAGCGGAGAATCGTTATTATGCGCTGAATCGACACCAATTATTCCTAAAATATGAAAGCAAACAGCTTGTCCTCATAAAAAACTGCCCTTCTCCACTCTATATGAGCAGAACAGGACAGCTTTAATCTTGATTTCAATTTTGGAATAACCTAACTGACAGAAGGTGTCACCTTCAAAGTGGATAGATCATGGAGGCCCGGCAATCCGATCCGGTGGCTCCCGCGGGTTTCAATTCCGCCGACGCCCTGGCTTCCACTGATGGTGTTATGCAGCACATCATTCATATTGATGGTTTCCCGGACAGAGGTATACGCTGCCTTGGCAGCCACATACACGGGATCCAGGGCATGAATAAGCACCCGCCCCGGTGAACTGGCAAAATTGGCCCCGGACTGCACCAGTGCTTCAAAATGCGACTGACAGGCTCCTGCAATCACGATCAGGGCATCCAGATTGCGTTCATATTGTCTCGCCGTCTGAATGGCCTTGACGAAGCTGTATGAATTTTTATAGCTCTCCAAACTGTATAAATCATAAGGCTGCGGCCGTTTCAGCACCCCGTCATGGCCGGTAATTACTACAATATCGGGGCGCACTCTGGGGAGCAGCCGGAACAGGGCATCCGCCATCGCGGACTCATGGACATGATGACCCTCCGCCGGTACACGCAGCTGTTGATAGAGCGCCATACTTTTTTTGAGATACATGGGATCTCCATCAAGATGAAGCACTTTGCCAGGCACGTCAAAGTATCCCTTGTCACTGTTCTGTCCCCATTCGTCCCGCAGATGAGCCATTCGGCGCTCACTCTGCTGCTGCCGCTCCTGCTTAAGCCGGGTCAAGGACTCGTTCGCTTTAATCTGTGCCAGCTTGGTACGTTCGCTCATTGCAGGATGCGCTGCACGCACGAGATCTGCAAGGGGCGCATCGGCCAGCAGCCGGAAATCCGTTCCCTTGATCACAGCCGTATGTGTGCGCACGTCCTCCACCCGGAACGTAATATCGCCGCCATACGATCTACGAACGACCAGGTCTCCTAAATTCATCTCAGCATCCCCCCTGCCTCTATCCTATGGGCGTATGCCGGGTTTGGTTCATGAGAACGTCAAATAAACCCAAAGCACGGGGCTGCTGGGTTTATTTTATTAAATTTTGATGTTTACCGGATACCTGCTTGCAGGAACACACGGCTGAGAACCGCGTACTCCTCCATACTCAGCGTCTCACCCCGGCGTGACGGATCGATCTCTGCCTGTTGAAGCAGTTCTTCCAGCCGTTCGCGGCCTTCTTTCGGAAAATACCGGCTTTTCAGATTGTTCGCAATCGTTTTTCGTCTTTGGACGAATGAAGCCTGCATGATTTCAAAGAAGTGGTCTTCATCCTCTACCTCCACAGCAGGCTTGTCCCGTACTTTTAAACGGATGACCGCTGACTCTACATTAGGCTGGGGAATAAACACGGTATGCGGCACTGTACACACCAGCTGGGGCTCACAGTAATACTGGACAGCAATACTCAAACTTCCATAGTCCTTGCTTCCCGGTGAAGCAGCCATCCGCTGTGCCACTTCTTTCTGGATCATGACGACGATGTTCTCCAGCGGCAGCTTCTCTTCCAGCAGCTTCATCAGGATCGGAGTCGTCACATAATAGGGAAGATTAGCCACAACACTGACGCCGGATACCCCTTCAAAATGTCTTGCAAACAGATCCTTCAAATCGACCTTCAGCACATCACCCTGCTCAACAGACACATTAGGATAAGGAGAAAGAACTTCCTCCAGAATTGGAATCAGACGCCTGTCAATTTCCACGGCTGTTACTTTGCCTGCAGTCTGGGCGAGTTTTTCCGTCAAGGCACCGATACCTGGTCCTATTTCCAATGCACCCTTATCTGGCGTTAAATGAGCAGCTGCAACAATATTGTGCAAAATATTCTGGTCGATCAGGAAATTTTGGCCCAGACTCTTTTTGAAAGAAAATCCGTGTCTCGCAATAATTTCCTTGGTCCGTTTCGGTGTAGAAATCTCTTCTGTACGCATTATTCATCGCCTCCCGCTTCCAGCACAGCCAGCGCAGCCGCAAATTCCTCTGGTGTAATCTGAAACATAGCCAGCCTCTTCATAAGCTGTTTACCGTTACAATACCCGATGCCAAGTATATTACCCAAGACCATCCGCCGGGCCGCTGCCTGGGGATGCACCATCAGGCCGGCATCCATCACATCTTCAAGGCTGATCATACTTGGCGCGCCCTCAAAAGACGTATGCACACGCGATAAGGCGGCCTGAATGGCCTCTGGCCTGGCATTCTCAACCCCGATATCCCCTTTTCTTGTTGCATCGGCTTCCGGAATGAAAGCATGCTTACAACCCGGCACCTTGGCGTCAATAATTTTGCGGATACGCTCACCCGCATGGTCCGGATCGGTCAGAATAATAACCCCGCGGCGTTCCTGAGCCAGCCGGATTTTAGAGATCACAGCGCGATTCACCGCCGAGCCTCCGGTTTCAATCGTATCGGCTTCCACAGCCCGCTTGATGGCAACCGTATCGTCTCGTCCTTCCACAACAATGACTTCCTTTATCATCTTGTTACATCTTTCCTTCCCAAAACAAAAGAAGAGGATAAATATCCTCTTCTTAGCATCTAAAAATGGTTATATAAATAGTATCGTATTTAGCATGGCAATGTAAAACAGAAATGATACTCTAGTTCAGCTCCGGTTTTACCGGACCAATGACATATACTTTGCCTCCGTTTTTGCGTCCGAAATTCAGCGCTGCGCGGAGAGAATCGTAATATACATCGATTTTATTGCCCTTGATGGCACCGCCGGTATCTTCAGCACGTCGGAAGCCAATGCCCTCGATGTATACCCACCAGCCAATCGGAATGACATTTGGATCGACAGCAATCGTGCGTCCTTCCGTTACCCGTGTTCCTGAAGCAGTCCGGGTACCGATGCCAGGCTGTTCCGATGAGTAGGCTGTCATGGAAACATTGTTCAGCACTTTTTTATATTGAAAGTCTACGCCCGCCTTGGAAGCCACATTGCTCGGTTTGGCAGCAGGTGCCTTCTTCACAGCAGCCTTTGGCTTAACAGGTGCTGCCTTTGCAGCCGTACGAGTCACTGCCGGTTTCTTAACAGCAGGCGCCTCGGTATTCTGTTTCACTTGTTCCTTCTTAACGAGTACAGGCTCTTCTTTCTCAATGACAGGCTCAGGCTTAGGCACAACTACTTTTTTGGTGCCGACAGCGATCACTTTATCCTTGGTCTTGCGCTGTACTTCCTTGGATACCACTTCTTTGGATACGAGCTTCCCATCTTGGTATACCTTCTCGATATGATGAACGATAATACCTGGTGCGCCGGCCTGAATGACCCGGTTATCCCCTTTTACCAAAGAGGGATCTGCGGTTTTGATAATCCGGAAGGAACGCTCCTCGGTTTCTTTAACTTTTTGTTTCGTGACACGAATGATACGAATATCGGTTTGCGCGGATAATTTGCTATCCAGCGAAGGACTTACTTTATCTTCACCCTGGATGGTAACTCCAGCTTCCTGAAGCACACTTTCTACAGTACCCTGGGTAGTAAATACGGTGTCGGTTTTGCCGTCTGCGGTTACTGTTACCGGAATCGCCCGGTTAATAACAATCCGATCGCCATTCTGGAGACTTCCGTTCAACGGCATGGAAACATCATCCTCCGGTTTCAGGGAGATTGCCTGCTCCTCCAGCACATCATGCAGCAAGGCTCCGTGTGTTTCCACTGTAGTCACTCGTCCGTCGACCACTAGCTGAATCTCTTTGCCCGACTTGTTATGAATAATCAGCAGTACGAGCAATGTAATCGCGATGGCGCCAAAGGCGGCCAGCATAAGGTGACGCAAAAAGTCATGCTTCCATCGTATTGCGTAAGACATGCTGGATGATTGTGAATCATGGGTCTCTTCTGGTTGAAAAACGCCCACTGCTTCATCCTCCTTCATAGTCCCGCCGTCTAGGTAACGCATGATTGCATATGACGCGACTATAGCAATTTTGGCTCACAGAGTGCTTCAAGATGAACCTGCACCCTGTGTTACTCCCCGTCTGTTCGTGCATAAGGCTGTCACCTCCCGTTTAACCATGGGTATGATGACATACTCTCCGATATTCAAAAATAAAAAAAAAGCCAGTGAAAGAGTGATAGAGACTCTTCCGTGGCTTTCCATCATTCCTAAAAACGGATTGGATGCACGAGTTTGCCCCTCTTACTAGCGCTTACGGAGTTAGCTGTCGGGTTCGGACGTAAGAGAGACGCCCTATCTCGAGTCACCCGCTCATGGCGGTTGCCCTCAAATTCACCCCAAAGACCCGAAAAAGAAATCAAATACATCGTTCCAGCCTTATGTATAGCCCTGCCAGATAACTTTGTATCGGTTCCCCCGTTCTCCGATACCGGAGATTAAGCGAGACGGATTGTAAAATCAATCGGCTGTTTTTGAATTCCAACAGCTTCTTAGTACTGAAAAGATGATACTCCCTTTACATGCAGGTTGTAAAGCAACATTCAACCACATTTTTTCAGATAAATAGTTAAATTATTGTAATAATCGTGACGTTTTTGGTTATAAAATCTTAATTAATCGAAAATGCTCACTTTTACACCGCTTTTGCTCCCGTTTTCTTTAAATACCAAATCGTTCCAGTGCATTTCGGGTCGTAATTTCACCAAGTTCTTCCAGAGACAGGTTTTTAATGTCAGCCGCCTGCTCCGCTACTAATTTCACGTGAGCTGACTCATTTCTCTTCCCGCGGAAAGGATGAGGCGTCAGGTAGGGGGCATCCGTTTCGATCAGCAGACGGTCAAGCGGCACCTTCGCGAGCACCTCTTTAGGCTGTTTCGCATTTTTGAACGTGATGGGACCGCCGAAGGAAATGTGAAAGCCCATATCCAGACATAACTTGGCCGTCTCCCAGCTTCCGGAAAACGAATGCATCACGCCTCCCACTTCTGATGCCTTCTCCTCTTTCAATATTTTAACAATATCCTCATGGGCATCCCGATTATGGATCACAATGGGCATGTTCAGTTCACGAGCCAAACCGATCTGTTTACGAAAAACCTGCTGCTGTACGTCCTTGGGAGAAGTATCCCAATGATAGTCCAGTCCGATTTCTCCGATCGCTACGACCTTTTCATGGCTGCAGAGCGAAGAAATCCATTCCAGATCATCATCTCTCATCGTAATCGCGTCCACCGGGTGCCACCCCACCGCCGCGTAAATAAAATCATAGGACTCTGCGAGCTTCATCGTTGTTGGAATGGTTTCCCGGTTAAAGCCGATATTGATCATTCGTGTCACTCCGTTATCTACCGCCCGCTGAATCACTTCCTCGCGGTCCTCGTCGAATTGCGGTGCATCCAGATGTGTATGGGTGTCGAATAGCATAAAATATCTGCTCCTCTCTTTGTCGAATATCGTATTAATCGTGCTGGAGACCCGGGGCAAGCAGATCGGCCACTTCCTTTGGCAGATTGGTCCAGGCTTTCTTCAGCTTGTCCTCCGGATAGTACAAATGATATCGTCCACGCTGAATCCCGCTGATCGAGCGCACAATATCGGATACTTCAGAGATTTCCCGCAGCCGGTCATACCGGTCTAACAGTAAAATTTGTTTATCACTCGCCGGTGAATCGGAATGAAATTCATCATAAGGAAGATCTGTTGGAAAATCAATTTCGAGATCATATTCCGGATGCAGTCCGGCATGTTCAAAGGCTTGACGGATGGAGTCGATAGTATGCAGGTCTATCGTGTCGATTTCCGCATATTTATAAAGCCTGCGATGCATGAAACGACTGCATAAATCGCGGAGAAGTTCATCCTCTTCTGTGGTCCACTGCAAAAATGCCGTCTGGATAAGCGCTTCATCCAAACGAAGGTACTGACTAACCGTAAGATTACCTTCAAATAAAGACGGGAGGGGATCCACCATAAATGCAAAATCAAAGCTCTGCTCAAACAGTTCTTTTGCCCTGCGGAATATTTGCCTTAATATAATTTCCGAGCTGCGGGTTACAGGGTGGAAATAAACCTGCCAGTACATCTGGTAACGAGACATCAGATAGTCTTCTACGGCATGCATGCCGGATTCCTTGACCACCACGCGGTCACGGTAGGGCCGCAGCATCCGAAGAATCCGGTCAATGTCGATTGTCCCGTAATTTACACCCGTATAATAGGCATCACGCAGCAAATAATCCATTCGGTCTGCATCCAGAGGGCTGGTAACCAGATTCATAACAATCGGCTTTTCATAGGTTTTATCAATCACAGCGGCTACTTTATCCGGAAACTTAGGATCATGGCTCCGCAAAATTTCATTGATACAAGTGTCGCCCAGAAGAATTTTACAGGTCCAGTCCTCGTGATTCATTTGAAAAGCTTCTTCTATAGAATGGGAGAAAGGACCGTGTCCTACGTCATGCAGAAGTGCAGCACATAGTGCGACCAGACGCTCCTCCTTCGGCCAGTCCGGATAGCCGCTTCGTTCAAACTGTGAAATAATTTTCCGTGTGATTTCATAGACACCCAGCGAATGTGAAAACCGGCTGTGCTCTGCCCCATGAAAGGTCAAATACGATGTCCCCAGCTGCCTTACACGGCGCAGACGCTGAAATTCCGGGGTGTTGATGAGACGCCAAATTAAATCATCCTGGACATGAACATAGTTATGAACGGGATCCTTGAACACTTTTTCTTCTGTAATTGGCAAATGCATCGTCTTCATCATCTCCATAATCAGACTTTTGAAAGAGCTTTCCACTACTTTTGACGCATATTGTCGCATTATGTCGAATTAGGTAAATTGTCGTCTTCCAAATCGACAAACCTTAATGTAAGCTTAAAAACACCAGACATTTGACACTTTTGTGATAAAAACAGGCTTGAACTCACTATATTTTTGTTAATAAGTGTTTTATTCTCAAAAAACAGGTTGACTGTTTTGGGAATCGTTGGTACTATTAATAACATAAAAGATAGAACTATGTCGAATAATGACTTTTTTAAATTATGGCGAGAGGGGCTTGAATCAGTTATGATGAAATCAACAGGTATTGTAAGAAAAGTAGACGAGCTAGGACGGGTTGTTATTCCTATCGAACTTCGCCGTACTTTGGGCATTGGTGAGAAAGACGCTTTGGAGATTTATGTGGACGGCGAGCGTATCATGCTTAAGAAGTATGAGCCTGCGTGCATATTCTGCGGAAACGCTGAGAATGTCACTTATTTTAAAGGCAAGATTGTGTGCCATGAATGTGTATCCGAAATTCCATCGCCTGTAGCCAACTAATATCCTCTCTTATATAGGCAATTTTACATTTTGTTAATTCGAACCTTTTTTTATATCTCCTTGAGCCTCTCTACTTGCCGGCTTCGGCATTTGAGAGGCATTTTTTTGTTTGTATTCTTTGGCGTCCTGCTCTACAGGACTTAAAGAAGGGCGTTGTAAATATCCCGCTTTGATACGCCCCGGTCGGCTGCAGCTTTTTTCATCGCATCCTTACGGGTTTCTCCCCGGCTCTCGTAATGAGCGACATGATCTTCTATGGACAGCTGCTGCCACCACGCATCCCGCTCTCGCTGCTCGTCTTCCAGATTACCTCCTTCTACCACTATGCAGTACTCACCCAGAGGCGGATGTTCATCCAGCCACTCCATACACTCTGGCAGAGTCCCCCTGACAAACTCTTCATACCTCTTGGTCAGTTCACGGGCCAGTACAACCTGACGTTCACCCAGTGCTTCATACATAAACGACAGCGTCTTCTTGATCCGGTGCGGTGATTCATAAAACAGCAGGGAGCCTGCTGAAGCTGGCAGCTCATGCAGCAGTTCCATGGCGTCTTTCTTTTCTCTGGGAAGAAATCCGATAAACGTGAAGCGTTCGGTAGATAAACCGGAGGCAATCAGAGCCGAAAGAGCAGCATTCGCTCCCGGAATCGGAATGACAGCAATTCCCTTGGCCAAAGCGAGTCTCACCAGGTCGCTTCCAGGATCCGATATGGCCGGCAGACCGGCATCGCTGACGATCGCTGCATTTTTTCCTTCTATTATATAACGTATAATCTCAGGCCCGCTGGCTGCCTTATTATGCTCATGGTAGCTGAAGAGCTGCTGTGGCTGTATGTCAAAATGAGTGAGCAGTTTTCGGGTCTGCCGGGTATCCTCTGCAGCGATAATATGACACTCCCGCAGAATGCGTATCGCACGATAGGTCATGTCTTCCAGATTGCCGATCGGTGTCGCCACCAGATACAAGGCTCCCGAGCCATCTGTCCGGGAAGCTGCGAAGCTGCTTTGAGAAGTCGCACTCATGAAGGTTCCTCTTTTCCATAATAAATTTCCATCAACTCCGGACAGTATGTCCCTTGATCGTCATACACAATCAGCGGCGGCTGCAGGCGCACCTCCGGCTTTCCGTCCCGGATGCACTCGATTAGCACCATGTTGGCCTCAAGGCCGGCACGGGGATGGACAAACCGGATCACTTTCGGTTCCAGCCGATACTTATGCATCATCACGATGATTTCAGCCAGACGGTTCGGTTTATGCACCATAGCCAGCTTTCCTCCGGACCGCAGCAGCCGGGCTCCCGCCTGAATGACCTCCTCCAGCGTACAGTGAATTTCATGCCGTGCTATAGCCTGATGAGTGTTCAGCTTCATATCACTGCCATTGAGCGGCATATAAGGTGGGTTAACGGTAATGTAGTCATACCCACCATATCCCACTTCCTGGTGCAGCTCACGCAGGTCCCCCATCCTCATCGTAATCCGCTCTTGCAGCCCGTTCATCACTATGCTTCTTTGGGCCATATCGGCTAAACGAGGCTGAATCTCGATTCCTTCGATGACAGCCTGTGTCCGTGTGGACAGAAGCAGAGGAATCACGCCATTGCCGCTGCACAGATCCAGCACCTTTCCGCGCCGGGGCAGGCGGGCAAACTGTGCAAGAAGCACAGCATCCATAGAGAAGCTGAATACTTCGTCACTTTGTATGATGCCCAGTTCATGGGTCAGCAGGTCATCCACCCGCTCGGTTGCGCGGAGTTCTGTTTCTTTTTTCATAGTAATCCCTATCCTTTGACAGCTTGATGTATAGATGGCAGCATTCGAAAAAAAGCCGTAGGCGCTGAATATCCTACGGCTTTTTATAGATCAGGTGATATTAAAATTCACTTATTCAAGAAAGACAAGCAGAATAGACAATCGCCTTCTGTCCGCAGATGTCCATAGTAGACATTAC
Source organism: Paenibacillus lemnae (assembly GCF_012933385.1). Lineage (GTDB taxonomy): Bacteria > Bacillota > Bacilli > Paenibacillales > Paenibacillaceae > Paenibacillus_AQ > Paenibacillus_AQ lemnae. The sequence continues at coordinate 4,569 of NZ_JABBPN010000022.1, read as the reverse complement.
AGATATGGAAGCCCTCATGATATAAACGGGCCAGATTATCATATCCTTCTCCGACCAGGTCTTCTCCGCTACCCTGCATCGGGATGGGAGAAGGCTGCTTTCGGGATGTGGAAGGTTTATGGTCTGCCGGTTGAACTTCTCTCTTCAACACTTTACGGAGCTGTTCATTTTCCAGGCTGAGACGATGGTTGTCTTCCAGCAGTTCCTTGACGATCTGTTTCAGTTCACCCAGTTCACTGTTCATATGTCCCAATTGAGACTCCATCTCTTGAATGCGCATAAAAATGTTTTTCTTCTCCAAGATTACACCCCGAAAGTAACCGTTCTATTGGTCTACTTGACGACAACGTCATCCAGTGGAAGTTCCTTGACCTTACCGATATCAAATAATTGTACATGTACGGTCCGTTTGTTCGCATTAATTCCGACTACCTTGCCATCACCTAGAGAAGTAACGACAATCTTGCCGGTAGAAGGCAGTTCTTCCTTAACGCTCTCATAGTTATCATGCTCAAATTTCAAGCAGCACATCAATCTTCCGCACAAACCGGAAATTTTGGTCGGATTCAGTGACAAGCTCTGATCCTTGGCCATCTTGATCGATACGGGTTCAAAATCACCCAGCCAGGAGGAGCAGCACAGTACCCGGCCGCAGGGTCCCAAACCGCCGAGCATCTTGGCTTCATCGCGAACGCCGATCTGACGAAGCTCGATCCGGGTGCGGAAAATGCCCGCCAAATCCTTCACCAGCTCACGAAAATCGACACGTCCCTCTGCAGTAAAATAAAAAATGATCTTGTTGCGGTCAAAGGTGAATTCCACATCCACCAGCTTCATCTTCAGTCCGTGATCACGGATTTTATTTAAACAGGTTGTGAAGGCATCCTTCGCCGCCAGCTTGTTCTCGTCCACCACTCGGGCGTCACTATCGCCGGCAATGCGGATCACTTTCTTCAGAGGAAGCACCACATCACATTCCTGAACCTCTTTCTTCCCGATTACCACTTGTCCGTACTCAATCCCCCGGGCCGTTTCGACAATGACAAAATGTTCTTTGTCCACGGGCAGATCCAGCGGATCGAAATAATAAATCTTGCCCGCTTTCTTAAAGCGGACACCCACTACGCTGTACAAAAAATAAACCCCCTTGATTAGCCTTACCTATTGGCCGTTTGCGGGTACTACAAGTTGTCTCACTCCGGAGCCTCGCCCATACCCATTAACAATTGCTCGAGACAGAGCTGTCCGTTGACATTATAGCGTAATTTCTTCTGACACTCTGCGGCCAAATCCATGCAGGAGACCCATTGTGATGTGCTGCGGGCTGACGCATGACCGGAGATAAATTCACTCTGATCTATGAAAACGAGGCAATCCTGCCTGCCGTACTGGACATAAATCATATCTTTGAACCATAAATGGAACAAATTGAAGAGCATGTCCAAATGCTCTGAGAGTCCGGATTTGAACACCTTCTGACTCGCTGTAATCATAGCCATGCCAGAGCGGTTCAGAGACTCCTTCCCTAATTGTAACACTACGTTTCGGATTTCTGCAAACCAATTCTCATTCAAAATCGCCCTGCAGCCCTCTAATCCGGAGGCCAGATGAACGGCACAGCGGACCAATACCGCAGGATATTCCTCCTGAACAAGAATCTTTTCCATCATCCCGGGGTCCAGCTGCCGGAAAGGAACCTGCTGAGACCGGGATTGTATCGTCGGAAGCAGCGCCTGTCCGTTCTCGGCAATCAGAATGGCCACTGCAGGCATCTGCGGTTCCTCCAGAAATTTCAGAAGACTGTTGGCCGCCTGAACGGTCATTTTATCTGCATCATCAATAATATAAACTTTCGGATTGTTCTTCTCCGAACGGTATGAAAAAATCCGCTGAAGCTCGCGGATCTGGTCAATCTTTATACTGGCACCATCCGGTGAAATTCTTGTCAGGTCCGGGTGGTTGCCATGATCGACCTTGCGGCATTCCAGACAATGACCGCATGCATCATCTTCACTTTCGGTACAGAACAACGCTTTGGCAAAGGTGACGGCTGTCTCCAGCTGCCCCGCGCCTGCAGGTCCGCTAAACACATAAGCATGGCTCACCGCTTGACGCCTTAATGCGTTCTGCAGCAGCTGCTTGGCAGATTCCTGCCCCAATATATCATTAAAAGACATAAGTCCTCTCTCTTTCCAAATCATCTCTATCTTTTAAAATTCCATATTAATCAACATGCCTCGAATTTCTCCGATTTTGCCCAATAGTTCAATTTTTCCCTGTTCTGTTTCCAGCAGCTCATCCGCCATGGAGAGCAGCATGGAATCAATCGCATCAATGACGTTATACCGCTTACTCCGGCCCCGCCGGTCCCATCCTCTTGTTTCTTTCATCTTCACGCCGCGCCGTACCGTTTCTTCCAGAAATCTTTTGACCATGAAGCGGTAAGCTTTTAACTCGCGAATGGTCATCGCCCTGGCGAGACGATCGCCCTGCATCGCAATTTCACGCATTTGACGGCCCAGCTCTTCACTGGTAGCCTGTTCTCCCTGCTTATACATAATATCAGAGAAGGATTTCTGCTGGACAGGCTTGGTGCTGTTATCTGCAACCGGTAACTCGCTCTTCAAGGGCCTGAAGCCCGGATTGATCTTCAACCCCGTTCACCACCTTGTTTCTAATTATAATACCACAGCTGCTGAGCATGGTTCGTGGAGACATTAGGGTACACTTGCAGCAAACGACCCCACTATAGCAGCTCAGCAGCAGGTTTTTGCCACTTCACGTATATTAGAAATGCTCAAACCGCTCAACAGGAAGCACAAATACCGTTGCACCGCCAACCTGGACTTCAACCGGAAGCGGCAGGTAGGAATCGGTCGTACCGCTCATCGGTGTAACCGGGGTAACCAGCTGTTCACGTACTTTACAGCTGTTGCGGATCACACTCATCACGCTTTCCACCTGAGTATCGTCCACCCCGATCATAAATGTAGTATTGCCTGCTTTCAGAAATCCGCCAGTACTCGCCAGTTTGGTTGCCCGGAAATTCGCTTTGACCAGTCCTGCTGAAAGACGGTTGCTGTCCTTATCTTGTACAATCGCAACGATCATTTTCATATGCAATGTCCCTCCTTGTTATCATCGGCATTTCTACAAGCCGTATGTCTATTATTAGACATAGCCTATCAAAAACCCTTTAAAACCGTACGCTCTAACACGGAAATCATTTCCCGTTCGACCATAACCGGCGATTTTGAAGCATCAATCATCTGAATACGATCAGGATCCCTCTCAGCGACCAGACGGTAACCCTCCCGGACTTTACGGTGAAAGGCCAGGCTTTCCATATCGAGCCTGTTGAACTCCCGCTCACCATTGGCTGCAATCCGGGAAAGTCCAATCTCCGGGTCAATATCCAGCAGCAGCGTCAGATCCGGCATGCGTGAACCGATAGCAAACTGATTGAGATTCCATACTTCCTCTATCCCGATGCCGCGGCCTAATCCCTGGTAGACGAGACTGCTGTCGATGAAACGGTCGCAGATTACCGTTAGCCCTTCAGCAAGTGCGGGCTCGACCTTCTCTACAAGATGCTGCCGCCGGGCCGCTGCATACAGGAGTGCCTCCGTACGTGCATCCATACTTGTGTGACTTGGATCCAGAATGACAGATCGTATTTTCTCCGCAATCTCGATGCCTCCAGGTTCTCTGGTGAGAAGATAGGGAATGGAATGATTCTGAAAATAGGCGGACAAGCGGCCGATCATCGTTGTTTTTCCAGATCCCTCCCCTCCCTCGATGGTTATAAACAATGGTTTGCGGTTCATGGACTGACCTGCTTTCCTGAATTTTTAAACACGCGTATGGTACCCAGAGCCGGATCTTCCGGACCCTGACACTTGGCCCCTGCATCTCTTAACAGAACCAGCTGCTCAGCCTGCTGTGATGTGATGATCTCTCCCTGATAGAGCAGCGGAATGCCCGGAGGATACGGAATGATCATCTCTCCGGCGATCCTTCGTGTACATTGCTCCAGCGGGATGGACTCCATCTGGCTCCGGTCTGGCGGCGTCAGATGAAAGGAGACCGGATCTGTAAAGGGACGTGAAAGCTTACAATTGTTCCACGTGGAAACATGCTGCGATGCGGTGATCTCTGCGCTATTTCGGGTGGAGTTGTGGCTTATGGCGTCTGCTTCAGGCAATGGATGAGAGGTGCTTCTAGCAGCATCCGTCTTCTCCTCCTGCTCCAGAATATGCTGAAGTGCCCACAAGAGGTGATTGGCATTCTCCACGGTCGAGCCAATCGCAAAGAGCAGGACGACGCGCCGCTCGTCGCTCATCTCCGGCACACAGCCGCGCTCCTCCAGCGCGCGCTGGAGTGCATAGCCGCTCAGGGACCCCGTGCGGTCATATATGACCGCTTTGAAGGGGTCCTGGCGCGTGTACGCCGCCGCCGTATGGCTGTGGCGCGGCGGCAGGGCTTGTCCGCCGGGCGCTGCTGCGCCGCCAGCGGCGGTCCGGGGCTGCGGCGGCTGCAGCAGCCCGAGGCGCGGCAGCCGCTGTGCGA
>NZ_JABBPN010000021.1 GCF_012933385.1 Paenibacillus lemnae | reverse complement strand
CAACCGCCCTAGGAAATGCCTCGGCTGGAAGTCTTCTCACCAATCGTTCATGGACGAGGTGTCGCGCTTAGCTTGACAATCTGTCAAAATAAAAAACGTAAGCCACTAGAAAATTCAAGTGTCTTACGCTTTATAGACATCACCGCGAGAACCAACTTTAATAATCACAATTACAAGAATATCATTAAAGAGAGAGTAGATAACGCGATAAGAACCAATACGAAGTCGGAATTGATTGTTGACTCCCTGCATTTTTTTAATGTCCAATTCCGGATGTTTAGGGTCATCAGCAAGAATATGGATATGATCTAAAATTCGATTACGAGTTGGTTTATCTAATTTTTGAATGTTTTTTAATGCATCTTTATGAAATTTAATTTCGTAATTCATGTTCAATGTCCTTAAGGCTGATTAGTTCACCTTTTTCCATTGCTTTGTGGGCTGCTTGGATAGCCTCTAAATCATCTTGAGTAGTTGGTTCGTCATCTACTGGAATGTGTCTTACATTATGGAGTGCAAGTCGTTCGACCAAGTCAGAAATTAATTCAAGGTCGTGATCAGACAGGTGATTGATGAGGTCGTTAAGACGATCTTTACTAACTGCCAATATGAACAACCCCTTTCTAACAATAATTATAACCATTATAACAGAATACAGACATAATCAAAAGAATGAGAAGGAAGTAAGGGCTAATTTTGCGGGCTAAATCATGGAAGGCACTGGCATTAGATAAACCAGCTAATCAAAGTCAAGTCTTCGATAAAATAATCTTTGTCATTCCAAAATTAAATAAACCTACCCATGAGAGCAGATGAAGCTGGAATTAGAATCCAATTCAACGGTTTATTTAGCCTGAAATGCCGATCCTGCGTTCCACATACCATAAATAATGCGTAAAATCTTATGAGAAGCAGCGACAATTGCGACTTTTGCGGGTTTGCCTTCATCTCGTTATTGCTGATAGAATTGAAAGAGAGTCGAATTTTTGGGGCCATGAATCTGCTTGGAAATGGCTGCTACAGTAGCCTGATACAGAGCGGTTCGAAGGTACGAAGAGCCTCGTTTCGATATTCGATTCTTCTTGGATTTGAAGGTTCCCGATTCGTGAACAGCTGAGTCTAGCCCTGCAAAAGCTGTTAGCTGCTTCACGGAAGGGAACTTTTTTATGTCTCCGATTTCAGCAATGAGCATGGCCGCTGTTAAAGGCCCTGCGCCCGGAATCGTACGAAGAAGATGATAGGTTTCCATTGATTCGGCGAAGGTTTGCATAGAATGTAAAAGGTCACTCATGCTATCCTGGTACGTTCTAAGAAGGTGAATATACTGTCTAAGAACCACCTTTTGAGCTTCGATTCCATGAAGATCTGGCAGGCTCTGTCTTGCGATTTCGAGCAGCTGCTGCAGCTTTGTTTCGTTCCAAGCTTGGCCGGAGTAGGGAAACGAGATAACAACTCTAAAGAAGTACGGTTACAGACCTTTTGAAAAGCTTTATCGTAACCCGGGAAAAGGAGATCTAGAACCACACGGAAATGAAGTTGTGTCTCGCCGTAAAAGGCCGTCCAATGCTGATATTTACGGCAGATAACAAGGAGTTGCTGAACGGTATCGTTCATCTGTACTTGAGGCTGAGGATCTTGTAAGTAAATCACTTGAGCACTGCGTATCGCATCGACAGGATCGGTTTTCACCTTGCGTACAGCCTTTTGCTTAAGTTGGTGAGTTAACAACGGGTTCAGAAGAATGACTGAAAACCATGGGAAGAAAAGAAAGAGGCAAGAGGTTTTGAATAATTCCCAGTGGCTCTTCGAGAACCACTTTTGGTTCAAGACCGGAGATGGACTTCATTTCCTCCAGAATGACCAAGAGGCGCTTAAGATCTTCTTCTGAATGGTAAAACGGAAACGGTTTATACATACAGTCTTGGTAGGAAAGAAGAGCAGCAGCAACACTTTTTCCTTTAGCAATGTCAATATTTAGAACAGGACCCGAGCCAGTCGGGTATGAACTGAGAATACCAACATCGTATTCACGCATCTTTTCCTGGCGGCCCCTCGGTCCCCGAGAGGCATTTCGAGAAAGAGGATTTAGAGGACAACCCCGCACCGACTGACCGCATCGCGGTCGCTCCCTTTGGTCGCTTCAATCGGTGGGGTTCGTGAATGCACAAACGTTATCGGAAATCGTGGAAAGGATGAAAAATGAACATAAAGCAAATGACTTTAAAGATATTGTTATTTCTCTGCTTAGTTTTAATTATATCAACATGTGGGAATGAGAAATCTACTCACGAGTTAATGACATTAGAAGAGGTAAAGAAAAATATACTTGATCAAGATTTATCGATCTCTATCATCGATATTCCTAATCAAATAATCAGCACAGAAGCCAAGAAACAGAAAGGATATGAAATTCGAGATAGTAGAGATAAGGTTTATATCTATGAATATATTAATAACGAGGCTTTAGAATCGGATAATATCAAAATCCACAATAATCTTAATGGTATTCCGCTACCTAATACACCAATAATAATGACCGCACATAATGTCTTAGTAATTTATATAAAGAACGAAAAAGAAGAATACGAAATTGAAAATAAAATATTAAAGGTCTTATGATGGTAATTCGTAGATGCCACGAAATCCGATAAACCAGCTAATCAAAGTCAAGTCTTCGATAAAGTAATCTTTGTCATTCCAAAATTGTACAAACTTAAATAATGAACATACACATTACTAACAGAATAATGTTGGATGAACTTTGTGGTAAACAGATATTAAATATAAAAGTACACATTGTAGATCCAGAAATTAACATGATTTTGTTAGAGATAAATGAGTGCTGGTTTGGCATCTTTGGTGCTGTTGGATCTGAAATTTTAGAAGTTAATATAAAGTCAGATATTATTAATAAGAAATTGCTGGATTCCATGCCATTGAAGCAATTAGTAAATCATTATATTTCAGGATTTAGATTTATCGGAGAAGTTTGGAATGGGTATGGCGTTGAATTTAGCTTCAAGGGCGTATTTGATAAAACACTTATGGGATAGGACAATATTATTACAATACAAGAAACAAAGAATAATTGAATTTCCCAGTATTTACAGGAAGTCGGATACAACAGCTAACACCGTATTCACATAGCGGGCCATACGGTCCTTAGTCTGCGGAGGGATTCCCAAGGAAGCGGAGGCAGCAGACAACACTGTACTGACTAAATCCGTCTTACCCGCTATTGGCACGGCTTAAGCCAGTGAGGGTTCGTGAATGCAAAAACGTTAAGTGAAATTCCTGTGAGAATTGTACGCTTGTTAAATGGTATAATATAATCATCCAAAGACAGGAGGGAATATGATGAGATGGCAAGAAGTTCAACAGATTTTTCCGAATCAATTCGTAAAGTTCGAAGTGCTTCATTCTGAAGAAACGGACAATCAAGAGATTATTAATGATGTTGCCGTGATTGGGCCTGTCAGCGATGAAGAAGCAACTAAAGAATTATTGAACAGCCGAGATAAACATTGGTTTATCATACTTCCAAAGATCAAGTCGTGGTGAAGATACGGAAAAACATAGGGTTAAGGACAAACCTTTAAATGAATATTGAATATAGAAATGGACTTTTGTTCACGGAAATAACGGTCCATTTTAATAAGCAGAAGAAAGTCATATCGGATATCGTGATTGATACAGGAGCCAGTCATAGCTTAATTTCACTTCATTTAAATACCTGAACATCAATGGACTTTTGGGACTGGATGTACTGCTAGAAGGGAAATTCAATGTAGATCTTAAAGAACTTAAACTGCTTCGTTCATAAGACAGAGGATTTCGAGAGATTGAATAAGTAATTCAAAGAAGAGATTAACTTCATTTAACAACAATTTAACGCTGCGATCATACGCCCTTGATTCGACATACGTCGGACACTCAGCATGCGCTGAGTCGTGAATACAGGAACGTTATACTAAAGATACACAGAACAAGAACAAAGAAAACAGGTATGGGATGAAGAAGTAATTAATCGGGTTTTGAATGATTGACTGAGGGCCGAAGACTCCAACAAAATATTACGTATCAGACGTTCGCCCGCGGTCCGGCATACGACGGACACCTAGCATGCGCTAGGTCAATGCACATAATGTATACGTGAAAACAACAACGTTAGGTGAACTTCATTGAAGGGCGGTAATAATAATGACTATCGATTTTCACAATAGCAACAAAATCATTCGACCTATGCTTCAAGAAATGCAGAAGAAAAAATGGATACAAACAATACAACAATATGTAAATATTCATGAGAAGAAAATAGTTGATCTTGGCTGCGGTGGTAGGTGAGCAATGCCAGAATGAACATGCCGAACAGCAAATAGCATGGCTGCTGTTAAAGGCCTGGCGCCCAACCTTCTCGTGATGTATTTGGCAATCGAAAAGTGCCGAGTTTTGCAATGATGTTTTGAATCAAAATACAGCAAAAAGTAATTTTATACGTAGGTTTGACATTCATGCCCACCTCTCCATGTAAAACCAGTTTTGCTAGGCTGAATCAAATTTGGCTGCAAAACTGAGCACTTTCACTTTGCAACATACATCGTGAGAATTCCTAGGCATAGAAGATAATCTTAAAGAAAGGATTTGTTACCTAAGATGCCAGAAGGAGATTATATTCAGAGGCAAGAGAAAAGAGGTAGTAGGATTTTAGAGAGTCTTATTGTTGTGAATATATTGGGTTTTACAATAATTTTATTATTGAGTTTTATTAATGGAATGTTTTTCAACATGATTAGTCTTATAATAATGATTGTTCTAAGTATGCTGATTTATTACGGAGGAAATATTGCCAAGTGGGTTTATATAACTGTAAATATTTTGAATATTTTTTCAATGCTATACGTCTTAACTGCTGGAATAATAACATCTAATGCAACACTATTCCCAATATTATTAAACACAGTTACAATGTTGATGCAAGTGATATCATTAGTAACAAGTATTGTATTGATTTTTTCGGGAAGCGTTAAAGAGTTTATGTATAAACAAAAGAATTAAACAAAAATAGACTCTCGAATTCATCGATAGCATTAACAATTTGTTCACGACTCAACCCGTTCGGATAGTAGTCCGTCAGAAGTTAAGTAAGGGAGGAATGATAGTTGAAACAAAAAATAATTTTCTTTTTAGTATCTTCATTGGTGTTCAGTGCTCTAATCATTTTAGGTGCGTTGAGACTCTTCAATAATTATGAAACAGTAATTATATTAGGTATGTCAATTGGGTTTTTATTTGGTCTTTTAATAACACTGATAATGATATATATTCATTCGTCTTATCTGAGAAAAGCGGGATTAAATAAAACAGGATTAAGTGTGGTCAATTCTATCGAAATTGAAGCAACAGGTAATAAAGAAGAAGTAATCGCATTATGTATAGAAACAATTCGTAGTGTGAAAAAAAGTGAATTGGGACTTGTTAACAAGAATAAAGGCTTACTTACAGTAAATGTAGGGGTCAATTGGCGTACTTGGGGAGACTCAATACAATTTGAGGTAAAGGCAATAACCGATCATAAATGCAACGTTGTTATTACAAGCAGACCTACTTTGAGAACAACACTCATAGACTTGGGAAAAAACTTAGATAATGTAATCAAGATAACAAACGATCTCAAATCAAAAGCACAAATTAAAGTGTTAAATAATAATTGTAATATCACCGAAACGTAAATCTGTAATTGGTAATCACATTGCTTCATTATCGACATGCGAAGAGAGGCTAAGCAATGAAAAGAAAAAGATTAGGAATCTCAATAGTAATAACTGGACTATTGTACGTAGGATTAGTGTGGACATTTTCGAGTGAATATACTGCAGAAGTCGCTGTAGTGAAAGATGTCCGTTTAGGAAAAATGACGATTGCTAATATGTCTGGCCGCACAAGGACAGTAACCATACCAAAAGCGACAAGCGGCTTAATACAAGAGGAACAAGAGTACTTTATTCAGTATGAGAAAAAGAACTTCGGTCGCTATATATTGCAAGGAATAGAAACAAACTTGTGAATAAATTCAGCAGAAAGTGGGACAAGTTTAATGGCACAAGGAACCGTTATTTTTTTAAATGGAACTTCGAGTTCTGGTAAAACCAGTATCTCATTAGAATTACAGCGGATTTTAGATGAACCCTACTTACACATATCTCTAGATCAGTTTCTACATATGCTGCCAGCTGACTATCTGAACGGTGGGAAACCAGAGGAAACTACAACCCATGCGATGATGCAAACTGTAAAAGGTATGCATCATGCGCTACCCGCCTTAGCTGCTGCCGGAAGTAATATCATTGTCGACCACGTCATGCAAGAAAAACAATGGTTAGAAGAATGCGCGAGTCTGCTAGCAGGTTATAAAGTGTTGTTTGTCTCCGTCGTTTGTTCGCTGGAAGAACTTCAACGCAGGGAAACGGAGAGAGGAGATCGGAATATTGGCCTTGCAAGCTATCAGTATAATCTGGTGCATTCACATGGCATTGGTGATTTAGAAATCAACACAGAATTTAATAGTGCCCTCGAGTGTGCAGAGAAAATCAAAACTTATTTGAATAATCACTCCCAGTTTAATGCCTTCAAAGCACTGCAACAATAAAGCAGTTAATTGCTGTTCTTCATAAACCAAAATGTCTCACTGGTGTCGTAATCACATCCGGTAAGCTTGTAATGAGAGCCGATTTCCTTGTTTTCCTCGAGCTCAATATCCCGGCATACTGTACTGGGTCGTCCTGCATCGCTGCCGAATGAGTCCATTGAGTTGTCGAACGTATAAAGAATAGACTCAGTTCCATCATAAACCAACTCATAGAAAATTGGGTCACCTTCATCCGTATATTGCGTAATACGCACCTGATCTCGGACGCCCGTGTCTAGATTCGCCAGAAACGCTGTCCACTTGTCAAGATTGTAGGTCACCCCATGTAAGCCCACAACATCGCCATTCTCCGCTGCTTGCTCAGCTCGGTAGGGTTCAGACACAGCGGGGAACGGCGATTCTGAATTGTCGCTAGGATTGCTTGATTTATTATTGCATCCAGATAGCAGCACCAAAGCAACGGTTAAAGTTAACATGTATTTTTTCATGAATATCACCTCACCTATAACAACGTCCCAGTGAGTAGTAATGTTTCAGTGACAACGCATCGGTTCTCTCATGGACATTCAAACTGCAATCACAATAGCAAAAGCGAGTACGATGAGCACGAAAAGTATTAGAAAAGGCTTTTTGTCGAGTCGTTTCTGAGCTACCCAAGTGCCGTAAGAACACACTATAGCGGTAGTTGTAAAAAACAACATAAAGAAAAACCCTTCTGGCGAGAACACAAAACGAAAGTTTGCTGCACTAAACGAACCCATAAGGAAAGGGATCATGGTAATAGGAACGATTCCGACCAGTATAAAAGCTAATGTCTGCAGCCACAAATAATACCTGTTGATGGAGCGTAAAACGATTACACAAAGAAGATAAAGCAATATACCCACTGTGAAAAAAGGGAAGAGCGTCCAGGCCACCAGCTGCTCTGTATGTATAAAATCGCTGCCTTCAAGCGACCTAAGGGATGTTAGATAAGCAAATACACCGGCTAAGTAGCCTGTGATAGCAACCCAAATGTAGAACAAATCCGAACGTTTCATGATTCTCCTCCTCCACATGTATAGACGGATAGAACAACAGGCAGCCGAGATGATCGGCTGCCTGTTCAGTTAAACTACAACGATTCTACCTTCAGTACAGCTCCAGGCGGCAGCACAGCTTCAACGCGACCCCGGACATTGGGATTAAGCAGTATCTCTGGATTCAGAATAGCAGCAATCCCTTGATCTGTCGATGAACGGATGAGCCGGCCTAATCCTTGCCGTAAGCGAAGCAGCATATAGGGCAGGTCTACTTCTTCAAAGGCTGAATCAGAAGCTTCCCGTTTAGCTATAAATACTGGATCTTCCGGTGGATAGGGCAGTGACCAAATGATAACGTTGGACAATGAAGGTCCGGGAACATCCAGCCCCTCCCATAAGCTTGCCGCACAGAGCACGCTTTCTTCTGTGTTTTGGAACTCCGCTATAAGACTGCTAATCTCACGGTCTCCTTCATACAGCATCGTGTAGGGTGTTAACATTGAATGCTTCGAAGCCGCCTGCTTAAATTCACGAAGCTCATTCATGGTTTTAAATAACAATAGAGCTCGCCCTTCGGTCCCCTTAATCAGTTCAATCGCCAAGTCCAGCTTCTTCGCAGCCTCAGCCTCACTCCCAATTTCCCCATGCTGCTCCAAAAGCTCACTTGGTGCGATTAGCTTCATCTGCTTTTCGTAATCGTACGGAGAGTCTACGGAAAAAGATAGATATTCGCTGATTCCGAGGCTTCCTGCGACGTAATCAAAAGATCCATCCACGGACAACGTGGCTGAAGAGAACACAATCGGCATCTGGAGTCCGAATACCCGCTCCTCCAGCACTTCCTTGACCGTTTGCGGCATAATGGCCAGCGTTGATGCGCCATCTTCATTCTCTTCCGCCCAGCAGATGAAGGTGTCTGGCTCACGGAACAGATGAAGCGCAGTCTGGATCATCTCGAGATGTTCTTCCACGATACGCAGCTTGTACTCATCCAGCGTATGCAACCCACTCTCAAAGACCAGTTCTTCATCAATGGCTTCAATAGTGCTTTTCCAGCGATTCAGTTCAATTCGCAGCCTCTCATCTATCTGAATTTGTTTGCGATCTGAACCCGGTATGGCTGTACTTTGTTCCGCGATCAGAGAGAATACTAGCTGGCTCTGGTCGATGGAATCTTCAATGCGCTCGGCCAGCGTTTCCCTGATCTCACCATCCAGAAGACGAGTAATAATCTCCTCATATGCACTATGCTTCAGCTTATAACTAAGCGCCTGTTGTGCGGCTGATTCGAGTAAATGTCCTTCATCGAAGACGACGGAGCTGTGCTCCGGCAGCAGCGGAAGCTGACCTTCTCTTTTTCTGCCCTCATAGGTCCACACATGTTCCATGTAGTAATCGTGGGAGCAGATAATGAGGTCTGTCGATTTGCGATAATGATCCCGAGATAAGGTCATGCCGCAGCGATGTCTTTTGTCACATACAAAACAGTCCTGAAATACGTCCCAGTTGATCTTGTTCCATTGTTCATCATTCAGATGCGGGTAATCCTTACGATCGCCGTAGGGGTAAAAAGATTGCATCGTTCCTGGAGAATGTACAAAGTCAGGCAGATGTTCATACACATCTTCAATGGCCGCCGCATCCTCATCCTGAAGACGGACGCCGTCTATTTTTTTGAGACACAAGTATTGATCAGGGGATTTACCGAGCCGCGCGTCGATTTGAAGATCCAGATAACGGGCAAGCTTCGCAATATCTCCTTCCTGTTTCACAAGCTGTTCAATGAGCGACTCATCGGCACAGGCGATGACCGCAGGCTTTCGTGTATATCTTGCATAGTTCACGGCATAGAGCAGATAGACAAGGGTTTTTCCCGTGCCAACGCCGGCTTCTGCAAAGATAGTTTTCTTATTTCCATAGGCTCTTTCCAGTTGGTATGCCATAAATATTTGTTCATCCCGGACATCAAATCCATGTTCAGGCAGTACATCATAAAACACATCCGCAACCCAATCGCCGACCTGCTTGACGAATGGTTCTGACGGATTATAGGAGAAAGGATATCGCTCCACGCTTACGCCTCCAGCTGCATCATATTCTTAGTAGGAAAACCATGATTATCTCATGAATAAACAGGTTTGACAAGCTGTCTGTGTTGAAGAATTCAGACAATAGGCTGAAAATATTGAGAATACAAACTACAAATATGCTAAAATCTAGATAGCAAAAAAAATTGAGGAGAAAGAATTTGTAGGAGGTAGAACGTATGAAATGGCAAGAAGTAAGAGAGTTATTTCCTGACCAATTTGTTCTAGTGTCCATACTTAATTATCATGAAGAAGGCAACAAAAAAATAGTAGATGAAGTCGCCCCTATTCGTGCAATTTCTAAGCAAGATGCTAATAAAGAGTTTTTTCAAGCAAAGCCAGGAAACTTGGTGTATCATACTTCAAATCAAGAGTTTGTGATACGTCTTCGTCGTGACCCGTTAATGAGAGTGAGACGCAGTAATGACGAAAACCTGAAAATATTAGAGTTACACACTTAACTAATTAATAACAATAAAATTTCATGCAAAAATAGTAAAGACCGAGTGTTCGCACACTTGGTCTTTATTAAATATAGTACATCATTTAATATGAGAGCGTTAACATTGGGCAGGCACTATATATTTTCCGTCTGCAAACCGATCTGTTAAACAGAAAGGAGCGTCATACTGCATGAATCTGAGGCGGGTCGTTCAAGATCGTTCTTCGATCTTTGTTAAGCTGGTGCTGGGTTTCCTGTTGGCAGTGGTTCCCATGTACGGCGCAGCGATATACCTCAACGAGTCGGCATCGGACAGCGTGAGGCATGATTTGACTCAGTCTCTGCACGCAAGATCCCGGCTGTTTATGAACACTTTTGAACAGGAGATGGCGGCGACCCAGAGGCTGATACATTATTTGTCCCAGGACAAGGACATTCAGAAGCTCAGCACGATCTCTCCGGCGATGAGCAGGTCCGAATACTTTCAAGCCGTCAACCGGGTGCAGGATCAGATGCGGCTGCTCAAAAATTCGAATTCATACATAAACTCAGCTGAAACCTATATTCCGCAGCTGCAAATGACACTTCGAGAGTCTTCCTACAACCCTTCCATGCCGGAGACCAGGTGGGGAGCAATTATGGAAGCCCAGAACAGCGAGCTGCATGTCTGGAACGAGAGCTTACAGATGGGGATGGTATATCCGGAGACAATGCATACCGGGCAGGAGCCCAATTTTGTCATCGCCGTTCAGTTTGATATCAATCGGATAGAAGACTCCTTAAAACAGCTGAATACCAAGGGCAGCGGGGCATCAATCATTTCCTTGAATCAATCCTGGGTGTTACAGGACACCAGCAGGCAGGGTTTTGACAAGGCTCTGCTAGCTCAGATGAAGAAGAATGACACGACCGATTTTACGGCATTCGATACGACACTTCGTTATGAAGATATCGATTACCATGTATATATAGAGGAGTCTGCAGAGCTTAATCTGCTGCTGGCTGTACATACTCCCATGGCTGATTTTGAAGGCCCGCTTGGCAAGTATAAAACGATATTCTTCGTGTTGTCCGGCATTTCACTGCTGGTGGTGATCCTGTTCTCCTCCTGGATTTATCAAAGAATCCATCGGCCCTTATACCTGCTAGTTCGTTCCTTCCGCAAGATGGATCTGAACAATCTGGAGAGGCTGGAGCTGAATCATAAACCAAGCGATGAATTCCGGTATCTGTATGAACAATACAATGCCATGGTGAAGAGAATGCAGGGATTGATTGATGAATCTTACAAGCAAAAAATACGTTCGCAAAGATCCGAATTAAAACAGCTGCAATCCCAGATCAATCCTCATTTCCTGTACAACAGTTTCTTTACACTGCATCAAATGGCTGAGATGTGGGACATAGACAACATTTTACCCTTTACCAAACATCTAGGAGAATACTTTAGATTTATTACGAAGAGCGGTCATGATGAGGTCAGCCTGTGCGCTGAGGTCAGCCATGCCCAAGCCTATACCCAGATTCAGTCGATTCGGTTCCAGCCCAGAATCACTGCCTCCTGGGACGCCATTCCGGATGGGCAGCAGAATCGAAAAGTACCTCTGCTTATCCTGCAGCCGCTGCTCGAAAATGCCTATGAACATGGTATGGATCACATCGAACAGGGCGGGATTATAGAAATCCGCATGAAGCTGGTCAATGATCATCTGATAATCAGTGTAGAGGATAATGGACAGCATCTGACAGATGAACAGCTGCAGCAGCTTCAGGAGCGCCTTCAATTCAGTGATCTTACGGAGGATATGACGGGCCTGTTTAATGTGCATCACCGGCTGCGTTTGAAATACGGGAAAGACGGAGGCTTGTCTTTTTCAAGAGGAGAGCTGGGAGGGCTGCGCGTTGAGATGATCCTTCCGGCTGAAAAGGAGGAACATCTATGATATACCGGCTGCTTGTAGTTGATGATGAGCCTATTATCGTTCACGGCTTAGTCCACGCCCTTGAAAGTGCGGATGAGCTGCATGTCGAAGTTCACCGCTCTTACTCGTCATCCTCTGCGCTGGAGATATTAAAGCAGACTAAAATGGATATCGTGCTGACTGATATCAATATGCCTGGAGCCAGCGGGCTTTCACTGCAGAAGGAGATCAAGAACCGCTGGCCTGCTTGTAAAGTGATTTTTTTAACAGGGCATGATGATTTTCAATACATCCACGAGGCGACGAGACAAGGTACGCTGGATTATATTTTAAAGACGGAAGGCAATGATGCAGTACTGCGTGCCGTAGAGAAGGCGGTCCGGATACTGGACCAGGAGATGGAATCCAGGCACTGGATTGCACAGGCGCAGGAACGGCTTCTTCGTGCAAGACCATTTCTGCAAAAACAATACATCAGTGATTTGCTCAAGGGACGTTCCCATACGTTGAGTGAGATTGAGCGCTGGTTTCACGAACTGGAGATGGAATTGAATCCTTATGATCCTTGTCTCTTGCTAATAGGCAGAGTGGATACCTGGAGAGAGGGGCATGCCTCTTCGCACGCACTGGATTTATATGCTCTTCAGAATATTGTTCAGGAGCTGCTAAGCCCCATGGTCTGTCTTATCGCTGCCGAATATGACCGTTCCAGAATCATATGGGTGATTCAGTGCCGGGATCATATCGGGCCTGATGACCTGAATGATAGGGAGCGCAGAGAACAGGTCATGTGTTTTGTGCACGGAACCATGGAACGAATTCAGCAGGTGGCCGAGACGCTGCTGCAGCTTCAAGTTTCTCTTGCCTGTTCTTCACAGTGGTCGGCGTGGAGCCAGTTAGCAGACAAAGTGGAGGACATTAAGCTGCTGTTGGGAAGCGGTTTAGGCATCGGTGCACAGACGTTGTTAATCGAAGAAGCTGCAGTGGAACAAAACATCCATGCTCGCAATGGAAATACTCCCTTGCTGCGGTCTGGAACATCCAGAAGAAATGGAGCAGAGCTGCTTCGGTTCTGCATTGAGCAGGGAAATCGTGATGAATTTCATTCGGTATTTCATGCATTGATGGGCGATACCCTGTACTCGAATGACGCTGATACTGCCCTGAATATGGAGATTTACTATGATGTGGTATCGATGTACCTGCCTTACCTGACCCGGCTTCATCTAACCGCTCATCATCTAGAGACGTCTGACAAATTAGTGGATCTCGAGAAGCTCACCCGATATGAACTGCACGATTCCTGGAAGCAGGCAGCCGATTATTTAATAGAGACCGGAGACCTGATCTTTCAGGCTGCGGAGCAGGGCAGGTACGAGGAAGAACACGAAGTGGTTGCCAAGGTTAACCGGTATATCGAGCGTAATCTGGGCGGGGATCTGTCTTTAACGAGAATCGGAGAGGCGGTCGGACATAATCCTTCCTACTTATCCAGGCTGTACAAACAAATCAGCGGAGAAGGACTATCCGAGACGATTCATGCGGCCCGGTTAAACCGTGCTAAGCAGCTGCTGCAGGAAACAGATACCAAAGTTCATGAGATTGCCACGGCGCTTGGGTTCATTTCGCCGCCATATTTTTACCGGTTTTTCAAAAAAGCTACCCATCTCACACCACAGCAATATCGTGAATTGGTAAACAAGTAAACAGAAGATAGCAAAGTAAACAGCGTTGAGTAGAGGCGGGTTTACTTTGCTGTTTATAATGAACTACATAGTAAACGCTTACAAAAAGGGAGAGTGATGAAGGCATGAGAAGCAAGAAAATGGCCTATGTTTCATTAGTTGGATGTATGCTGTTCACCATGCTGCTGAGTGCATGCGGAGGAGGAAATGAAGGGGCTGAGACGAAGTCCGAGGAACCGGAACAAATAATAGAAGGTCCTGTGGAGCCGATGGGAGCATTTGAACCTGCGATCTCTATTGATGCCATCCGATATGTGGGTGAAGAAGTGAAATTCCCTGAAGGTCAGGATATCAAAAACAATGTATGGACTGACTTGTACACAGAACTCGGGATGAACCTGAATTACAAATGGATTGTAACCGGTAAGGAGCAGTACGATTCCAAGGTGAACATCGCGATTGCATCGAATGATCTTCCCGACATCCTTGAAGTAAATGCTACCCAGCTCAGACAGCTGGCAGATGCCGGACAGCTTGCAGATCTGACTGCAGCTTTTGAGAACTATGCCAGTGACGATCTCAAAAAGGTGATGAATATTGATCCCAATGCCCTGCCGTCTGCAACATTTGACGGAAAGCTGCTTGCCATGCCTTCCACACAGCCGGTCATTGGCGGGTCCGCTCCACTGCTATGGGTCCGGGCAGACTGGATGGAGAAGCTAAACCTCGATCCACCGTCTACCATAGAAGATGTGATCAAGATTGCCGAAGCTTTTGCCACGCAGGATCCTGATGGGAACGGTGTCGATGATACCTATGGATTTGCACTGAATAAAGATGTGGGCACAAGCGGTTTCTCCATCGGGTTTATGAACGGTTATGGGGCCTACCCTCAGATTTGGGTAGACAAGGGCGATGGCGAACTGGTCTATGGCAGCATTCAGCCGGAAATGAAAACGGCACTTGCAAGCCTTCAGGAGATGTACAAAAACAAGCTGATTGATCCTGAGTTTGGCGTTAAAGATACGATCAAAGTGTTTGAGACCATTACCAGCAACAAGATTGGTCTGCTGTCAGGTCCAAGCTGGTATCCGGCATGGCCATTCTGGGATATGGTGAAAGAGGACAGCTCGATCGACTGGGTGTCTTACCCGATTCCATCCCAAGAGGGCGGCAATGCTTCTGTACAAATGCCATTCTCGGTTTCGCACTATTATGTCGTGACTAAAGGGTTTGAGCACCCGGAAGCAATTATTAAAATGGCCAATTTATATTATGAGAAATTGTACAGCGATAACGCAGAATTCGAGAAGTACGGTACCGTCACTACCGACAAGGATTCGATTGGTGTAAATAAATACTCCCTGGTTGAAGTCGTGAATCCTAATAAGGATTTGATCCGCCAGGAAGAGCTGGAGACCGCTCTGGAAACCAAGAGCGATGAGGGCATCAGCAGCGCAGAAACGAAAATTATGTATGAAGAGTTCGTTCGTTATCTGGATGGCAGCAACCCGGCTGGATGGTCCGGATATAAAGCGAGCGGCCCGGATGGTTCGATGAAGCAGCTGCGTATATTGAACGATGAAGGCAAGGTCATCAGCAACGGATTTGTCGGAGCTCCAACAGAAACGATGGGGCAGCGTAAAGCCACACTGGATACGATGGAGCAGGAAGTGTTCACCAAGATTATTATTGGAGAATCTTCAGTAGACGCTTTTGATAAATTTGTAGAGGACTGGAAAAAACTCGGCGGTGACAGTATTACCCAAGAAGTCAATGAATGGAAGCAATCCAAATGAATAAAGGGTTGTGGCGCCAATGGCCCCTGCATCTTATGATACTGCCGGGTTTAATCATTGTCCTGATCTACAGTTACTGGCCAATGGCAGGGATTGTGATGGCGTTTCAACAGTTTGTACCGTTTAAAGGCCTGTTCGGCTCGAAGTGGATCGGACTTGATAATTTTGAATATGTGTTTGCTTTACCGGATATTGGGCGCGTGATATGGAACACCGTATTTATCGCTTTTATGAAGATCATCGGAGGGCTGGTTGTCCCTATTACGATTGCCCTCATGCTGAATGAGATTCGTAATGCGCTGATGAAAAGAGGGATCCAGACCTTAATCTATCTGCCTCACTTTTTGTCCTGGGTCATTCTTGGAGGTATCTTTATCGACATCCTGTCACCGACCACCGGCATTCTGAATCAGCTGCTTGGCTTGTTCGGGATTGAACCAATCTTCTTCCTGGGAAGCAACACCTGGTTTCCTTACACGCTGGTCGTCACAGATATATGGAAGGAATTCGGTTTCAGCACGATTGTTTATCTCGCAGCGCTGACGTCCATTGACCCATCACTGTACGAGGCCGCTACCGTAGATGGAGCAGGACGCTGGAAACAAACCTGGCATGTTACGCTTCCGGGCATGGTGCCGATTATTATTCTGCTTTCTGTACTAAGTTTGGGGAATGTGCTTAACGCCGGATTTGATCAAGTGTTTAACCTGTACAGCCCGATGGTCTATGAGAGCGGGGACATCCTGGATACATTCATTTACCGGATCGGTCTGGAAGGCATGCAGTACAGTGTGGGTACAGCCATCGGACTCTTTAAATCCGTGGTTTCCCTGATCTTTATCGTCGTCTCCTACGTATTAGCTTCCAAACTGGCCAACTACCGCATTTTCTAGAAAAGGAGAGAGTCAATGAATCACGTGTCGAACAGCCGCAGACTTTTTTTACTCATAAACTATACACTGCTGACCATTGTAGCTCTGCTCTGCTTTCTGCCCATCGTGCATATCTTAGCGGTTTCCCTCAGTTCCAAGGGGGCTGCAACTGCCGGGTTAGTGAAGCTGTGGCCGGTGGACTTTACGTGGAGCTCTTATGAGTATGTTCTTAATAAACCGCAGTTTCTGATCTCCATGTGGGTTACCGTTCAGCGAGTCATTCTTGGAACCGGCATCAGCATGCTGCTGACCCTGCTCGTAGCCTATCCGCTCTCCAAGGAACCGCATCAGATGAAGTTTCGTACCGCCTACGCGTGGATCTTTGTGTTCACCACCTTGTTCTCAGGCGGTCTGATCCCCTGGTACATGACGGTCCGGGATACTGGACTGATTGATACCCTATGGGCACTGGTCATACCTGGAGCGCTTCCTGTATTTAACGTAATCCTTCTGCTGAATTTCTTCCGGGGGTTGCCTAAAGAAGTGGAGGAGTCCTGCTTTATGGATGGGGGAGGATATTGGACCAGCCTATGGCGTATCTATGCACCGCTTTCATTGCCAGCCATGGCTACCGTGACCTTGTTCACCATTGTGGGGCATTGGAACTCCTGGTTCGACGGTTTGATTCTTATGAATTCACCGGAAAAATATCCGCTGTCCAGCTACCTGCAGACTGTCATCGTCCAGGAGAACCTGTCCAACATGACCGCAGATCAAGCCGCAGCTATGGCTGATGTGTCCAACCGGACCTTCAAAGCCGCACAGATCTTTATCGGCTCCCTGCCGATCCTGCTTGTGTATCCTTTCCTGCAGCGCTATTTCGTAAAAGGCATTGTGCTGGGAAGTGTGAAAGGTTAGCAGAAATGTGAGCCCCTTCGGCCGATGGCCGGAGGGGTATTTTTGTAAAAATTAACAAATATGATTTCGAAAAGTATATAATTAAAGTCAAAAGGGGGATGTTTATTGAAAGAAAAGTATTACGTATTAAGAAAATTATCTGCTGCAATATTATCTTCGATACTATTGTCTCTGTTGTTAGCTAGTAACTTCTATATGTCAATTTCACGACAAAATGAAGATGTCTCACCTTGGACTTTTCAAAGCTTGTTGTTTGTGTATTTGATCTATTCTTTACCTGTCATTTTGATAGGCGGGACGTTTTTTTCAATATTAATTGATCAAATAATAAAATATCTGAAGATCAGTATCACGAATATCTTACTCAGAGTATTGGTCTATACAGTTGTTTACGCAGTTGGTGGTTTAATTGTTATTACGATTCTCTTGTTTGTTGTGATTGGCGGAAGTTACGTTGAAGACATCAGGAGGAGTCTCGGTTTTTACATCATAGGTGTTGTCGGTGCATTAATATATTTATATTTGGATGAAGGACTTCGTGCAATAATAATGAGGCGAAAGAGGGGAATCAAATGAAAGAAATTCAATTCTCGATCGAAATTGCTGCCCGTAAAGAAGCAGTATGGAGTACGCTTTGGGAGGACGCAACGTTTCGGGACTGGGCAGACCTCATTGATGAAGGCACATATATGAGCGGAGACCTGATCGAAGGAAATGAAATTCAGTTTATATCATCCTCAAGTGGTTATGGTGTGACAAGTCTGATCGAAACACTGAATCGAAATGAATATGTTAAGTTTAGGCACAAAGCAGATACAAAAGAAAGCGGACAACTTGAACGTGATAAAGAGTGGAGTGGCGGTACAGAAAGTTATTATCTAAACGAGATTAATGGAGTCACTACGTTAACGGTTAAAACCGAAGTTCCGCAAGAACTTGAGGAAATATTTAATGACCGGCTGCCAAGAGCGCTTGAGCGAATAAAAACACTATCGGAAGAAACCAGGTAGTTTTGCACGAATTTGATGGAATCACCATCAATCAGACTGAACTAAGATCATTTAACACATAACTTTTTTGACTAGATCGCGTTTAGATAGAAGAGGGGAGGTAAATACACAAATTTAATAAACCTTTAGGATAGGAGTTTTGATAATGAAAATAGTAGCTGTCTTTCTTTGCTTTACTTTAATGCTGGTAACAATCGGTTGCAGCAAATCTGATGAAAGTGCAGATTTAACATTTCAACTGAATGAAACAGAACAAAAAGCTTACGACAGCTTGAAACAACAGCTTGATGATAATGCACTGCAGAACCTTGATCCGATGAGTGTTGCCAAGTTATATGTTACGGCAAGATACGAGGCAGAGCATGATATTGCTTACTTCTTATACACGCAAAGAGAAGATCACGTCGCGTGGACAAAGACTGAGGATCAGCAGATTCCGGAAAAGGACCGGGGAACAAAAGAAGACATTGCGGCCAAATTTAATCATATCGAAAATGGACACTTTGTAGAAACCAGCAATTATCAGGGACACATCGAATATGATGCTGAGCCTGGGGAGACTTCAGGTTTTCAAATGATAAAGGATGAAAGTGGTATCTGGAAGGTATCATTCATGCCGCTGCAATAATATTGTCTGTATGAATAATGACTCCGCTAAATGAGGAGGGATCATGAAATCAAAACTGCAGTTGTTCGTTTCATTGACAATTACGTTCCTGATTTTTAAACTCGGACATTCCATGACGACAACTCCTGGCCGTCCATCCGGTAATGGCAATCCTGCAATTCTGTTATTCTTACCTCTGTTCATTATGTTAATTGTTTTGATTGTGCAGTGGTGTAAGGTACTGGACCATAAAAAGTTCCACATGAGAACATTGATTATACTGTCTGTGATTTGTATTGCTCACCAAGTGATGGGTGTGTATTATCAGATCATCCGTTATCGCAGCTATCGAGATTATCTGGCGGAAGTATACAAGCAGCAGTTTGGCGAAATCGATTGGCATTACATTCATTCCATCACAGCAGGTCTCTCCATTCACATTAACAACCAATTTTTCAACACCAATACATATTTTATGTTTGTTAGTTTCTCGCTGCTGATATGGTCACTAAGTCAAATTATCATGGAGATACAAAAGAGGAGATGATGTCATGAGACGAGTGAGATACCAGGTTGCGTGCAGTCTGGATGGCTTTATTGCAGGTCCGGGAGATGATTTTGATTGGATTATACCAGAGCCCGAGTTTGATTTTAAAGCACTTTATGATCAGTTCGATACGATTCTTATGGGACGCCGGACATATGAGATCGCACATGCTGCAAGTGACTTTTCAGGTAAACAAGTCATCGTTGCATCGCAATCACTTCGGCAGGAGGATCATCCCGAAGTCGAGGTAATAAGCACAGGACTTCAAGAACGGATCATGCTGCTACGTTCACAGCCCGGCAGGGATATCTGGCTGTATGGTGGAGGGCATCTGCTATCTCAACTGCTGGAATGGAATCTGGTGGATACCGTTGAACCTGCGATCATACCGATACTTTTGGGCGGCGGGGTCCCGTTGCTTGCTCCTAACGGTGTGCGCCGGCCGTTATCGTTGATCGGGCAGCAGACATACCCAAGTGGAATGGTGCTTATGGAATATAAGGTGGAAAAGTCGTCAACCGATGGCGAGTAAAAACAAAAGGTTCACATCACCGAAATGATCACATCATGAACACAAAATTAATTCTCATTGAGGGCTTACCTGGATCAGGTAAGTCCACGATCGCACATATGGTATTTGATATATTCGCAGACCGTGGTGTTGAGGCGCAGTTATTTCAAGAAGGGAATGTAGATCACCCTGCTGATTACGAAGGCGTGTCTTTTTACAGGCAGGAAGAATTTCATCAGTTGTTGTTAGAGCTTGAAGAATCCAGAGATATGTTAGCGAATACGTCCTTAAGCTACGGAAATGACTACTTGATCCCGTATCGAAAGATACAACATGAACTCGGAACTGATTTTCCAGTTGAGCTGCTGCACGCACTATTTAAAAAAGATATCTATGAGCTGCCCTTCTATGAAAACGTGAGGCTAATTACAGAGCGCTGGAAAAGCTTTGTGAAAGATGCTCTTCAAGATGATACCATTCATATATTTGAATGCTGTTTTATACAAAATCCATTAACGATAGGTACCGTGAAATATAATGTGCGGCAAAGCGAAGTTATGGATTATGTGTTTCAGCTGGAAGAACTCATCAAGCCATTGAATCCTTTGTTGATTTATATTGACAAGCAGGATATCCGATCTGTTTTTGAGAAAGCAGTACATGAAAGGCCACAAGAGTGGGCCAACGGATTCATGGAGTATTACACCGGGCAAGGATTCGGTCAGATGCAAGGGTATTCCGGGTTTGACGGGACTGTTCAAGTTCTGCAAGAAAGAAAGAAGATTGAACTGGAAATCTATGATTTATTGAAAATAAATAAGCAAAAGATTGATAATTCCCAATACGATCTAGCGACGTGTAAAGAAAAAATAAAAGAGATCCTGGGAAAGGAGATCAGCACATGATCGAATGTCCTTGGTGCAGCTCAAAAGTAGAGTTATTTGAGAATGTATGTCCGGAATGTAAACACGAGGTGCTTATCGACCGTGAGGGCAATGTTATTTTTGAAACTCAAGAGGACTTTGAAGGAACTCAGCCAGGAGAGGAATATACGGATGTAGATATCAGCGAAATCATAATACAAAAATTTAAATGTTCTAAATGTGGCCAAAGAGAATGCGATGTGAATGAAGTTGCTATGACCGGCACTGGATTAAGCAAGATTCTTGATATTCAATACAACCACTACTTATTCGTAACATGTGAGTTCTGTGGTTATGTTGAAGTATACAATCCAGATGTTTTATTGCGTAAGAAAAGCGGATCAGTAAGTACTGTATTAGATATATTGTTCGGGAATTGATGAAAGAATCATGGATAGGCTTGATATATTAATTGATAAATTAAATGAGCCTAAAGACAGAACATAGTAAATATCACTCGAGGAGGACGTAAAATGACCTTTTTAATTATTGTGGTTGTGATTGGATTTGCCGGAGTCATTAGCAATCAGTATTCAAGTCTCGGCAGGATGCAATCTATTCAAAACTCATTAGATGATCTTAACGAGAAGCTAAATGAAATAGATCGATCGAAGTTCTGAACATCAAATTTTATGAAATATGATAGGTATTTTTGAAAATATATCCGCAGCGTCTTGTTGATAAGAGAAAGGATAGATACATTGGGAATTATTATTATGCTGGCTGTTTATTTAGCGATTGGTATCTTTAGTGTCAAGATTGGAATAGACAACTCTAGGAACAACCAACAAATGAAAGAAATAGTAGAAGAACTACAAGAGATTAAAGAAATTTTAAGGGATCGAAACTTATAGGTAATATTTGAATATCACTGTTTTATGAGGAGAAATGTCATGGAAGCACTCATTCCATCCAGTGCACTGGTCAGGGACATAGAATTATCTGAACGTGAGTACATGTATGATCGAATGACCGCCATCCAGAATAGGATCGGTAACCCTGAAGGAATTGAAATCGTCCAGTTTGGTAGTGCGCTCTGCTTATACAGTAAGACGATGCCATGGGGGACATTTAATACTGTCAAAGGTATTACAAGTCATGATTTAGAATATATTCAGCCGATCATCAATTTCTACCAAGAGCGACAACGAAAAATACAATTTGAGGTTGTTCCATCGATCGTAGATGCTGGTTTTCTTAAGATGTTATCCGATCATGGTTTTTATCAAACCGGGGTTCATACCTCAACCGTGATGGAGCCACGGATATTTGATGAACAACTCCCAGAACATATATGTATTCATGAATTGAATGAAGATCAATTTGAAACCTATGCCATGATTCATTGTAGAGGAACAGGCTTACCTGATGATGGGATAGCACCTGTGGCGGCAAATAACAAGGTTCTTTTACACCGACCAGGTTGGAAGTTCTTTATGGCCTATGTCCATGATGAGCCGGCAGCTGTGGCTGTGATGTATTCAAACCATGCTATAGCCTCTCTAACCTTCGCAGCTACATTACCCGCCTTCAGAGGAATAGGGCTGCACCAATTTCTTTTGAAAAGAAGAATTGAAGAAGCGAAACGAAACGACTGCAGACTCGTTGTCGGGCAGTGCAGTTTCTTATCCCAAAGTCACCGGAATATGGAGCGGGTTGGTATGAAGATTGGGTACATCAGAACAACGTGGACGAATGATGAAGGTGTGTAATCCAGAACAGGCACATCACAGAAAAGATTATAAAATAAATAAGACATACTATGTTACAGGCATGGGCGTTAAAACGAGAGAGTTTAGGTGAACTGCTATTCATGCCACGGAGGATGCTAAATGTACAAAAATATTGAAGAAATGACGCTGAACGCATGGCCTTCCTTGCAAACCATGGTGTTAGACGGGTGGCTTCTCCGTTTTGCAAATGGGTATACCAAGAGAGCCAATTCCATACAACCGATATATACAGGCACCGAAAATTTTAACCGAAAAATTGATCTATGTGAGGAAATGTATGCCGAAAAAGGACTTAGGACTATTTTTAAAATAACACCCTACACATTTCCAATCTCTCTTGATGAACAACTAGAAAAACGAAACTATGAGGTTATTGAACCATCAAGTGTTCTAGTGAAGAAACTAACGAATTTAGAGAAGCCTGCAATACATTCAATTTCTATTAGTGAAGAGGTTACGAGCGAGTGGTTGGATACATACTGTAAATTTTCAAATCTCGATAATGAAAAAGCCTATATTCATAAGGCTATTATAAATAACATCATTACCAGAAAGGTATTCGTTATCTTGTATATTGAAGGATTGCCCGCTGCTTGCGGGTTAGGGGTTGTGAATGGAGATTATGTTGGACTTTACGATATTGTGACAAGCGAGCATCATCGAAGAAAAGGGTACGGAAAACAAATGATTTTACATATTTTACAGTGGGCTCAAAGACAAGGAATCTCCAATGGTTATCTTCAGGTCGTGAAGAATAATATGACGGCTATTAAACTCTATAAGAGTCTTGGATACTCTGAGATTTATGATTATTGGTATCGTGTTAAGCCGATCACATGAACAAATAAATGAATAAGGAGTTCTCATATGAAGTTGAATAAACGGTTGATGATCGAATCTGTAATTGTCTCGATGATAATGATGCTTTTTTACACTGGCTGGAATGTCATTAAGGGAATGATGTTAACAAAAAACCATGTCCCCGATATCTTGAACCAATATAAATCGGTTGACCATCTGCAGACAAAGGTTTCATTTGGAACAGTGTACGCAGGTGGCTGGGAAATGTGGATGATTGGATTTGCTTGGTTTACATTTCTAACAATAACTTACTATGCGATCCGTGTCGGGTTTAAACGTATGTGGAGAAGTGAGGAGTCATCGTAAACATGAATATACAGCCAGTTGATATTGTAAGAGTTGAGGAAACTCAAAAATCAGTTTTAAGACAACTGATAGAGCTCTATGAGTATGATTTTAGTGAATTCAATGACCGTGATGTAAACGATTACGGATTATATGATTATAAGTATTTTGATTATTACTGGACAGAACAAGACAGACATCCGTACTTTATCAAAGTGGAGAACAAGTATGCCGGATTCATATTGATAAATAATTACTGCTATCTACAGCAAGGCGCAAAGGCTAAGTCGATCGCTGAATTTTTCGTGATGCGTAAATACCGCCGAAGAGGGGTTGGCCAAAAAGCCGCTGTGAAAATATTCGATATGCATCAAGGTGATTGGGAAGTGCTTCAACACGGCAATAACGAGGGATCTAAGTTTTTCTGGAAAAAAGTCATTGAGGAATATACAGATGGTGCATTTGAATTATTAGAAGTAGATACGGAATTCTGGAAAGGTCAGGGATATATTTTTAATAATGTATTTCGTAAAGGAGAACTGAATTGACAAGAAAAACGAAACTGATTCTTCTCGTATCTTTAGGACTGAATGTAGTACTGATTGCAATTACAATCTGGGGAATGATGAAATTAAATTTTGTGAAAGAGCAAGTTATTATCAATCAAGTTCAAGAACATCTAGTGGAGTTAGAAGGTTTAATTGCTCATCAAAGCCGACACCAATGGTCTGATCCTAATTTGGTTACAACTAAACTAGGCGATGTGTTGAATGGAATTTTACAAAGTATCCGTACGGGTGAACTATTAGGAGTTCTTTCTCAATCTGAGAAACAAATTCTTACTGCTTTGTATAGTAAATTTAGGCTTTACCCTCATGATGAATTGTACAAGTTCGTTGATTTAAGCGAAGAGGACAAACATGATTATGAACTATTACGTCAGACGCTTCGTGAAGCAGAGTTTGGGTTGAGAATTGCTATGAATGATAGTATGGACTCTTTTATGAAGAAAGCGAAGATTTTAGAACAAACAATTCTCATGCCATCGCGGGCTCGTTAAAAGTGGGAGGACAGCATGCCGGTTCATGAGTTTGTAATTGAAAACAGATCTGACGTCGAAAACTCTTCTTATTTAACATATACCCGGGATTCTAATGGTGATTTGTACAGGGAGGGTTTAATTGTAATTGAATACACCTCTATCGATGATGAATTCATTGAGTACATAAATGATTCACTGAATTGGATTTCTACATGGAATCCTAGCACAGAACAGAACGGTATGGGATTAAACCATATAGGAGTTACGCTTATTGATGGAAGCAATCTGATAACATTTAAAGGAATTATTCAATCATGGGCTGATATGTTGAAATATGCCCCCCAAAAAATAATCTTGAATCGAAGTTATTGTATATTGAAATCAGATTTACTAAAGAAGTTAGGAAAGCTGGTCCACTTGATTGAGAGAGCTGAGATTGAAACGAAATGCATATTGCATTTAGGGATATAATAATTTTCAAGATAATAGTGTATTTCTTAAATAATTCAGCTGTCCATCCCAAATTTTATCTGACCTTAGGCTATCGGTTACCGGTTGTTAGATGTATAATCATGGAAGGCAGGAAAGATTATTCAACGATGAAAGGGAAGAGGGGATCGCCGGATATGAAGCGGGTTCAAATCATGTTTAGAATGTTTTTGAATGAGCCATTATGGTTTAAGTTTCTAATCATTTCATGTTTGTTAACATCTTTAATCTTCAGTAATTCGCACTTCAATGATTATTATCAAAGCATATCCAAAATTGCGGCAGCTGTCTTTTTTTGTGTGTACGGGTTCAGGTTCAAGAGTAATGTGCGGATTTTTACGGTCTTTATTCTATTATCGCTCTTATGTTTGTACCTGTCCTGGATCAGTCTAAGTAGTGCTTTATAAAGCCTCATCTAATGAGGCTTTTCATTTTATATGGCTAACAAACTAAACAGTAGAATAGTTTAAATTTTCAATTTTTAACCCGGGAGTTGAGATTATTCTGGACACACAGTTAATCGATATCATGAAGAACAGTGAATATGTGATGAGAGACCTTAAGCTCGTCAGACAATTAAACCTGACGCATTGGTACATTGCCGCAGGCTATGTACGAAACCGGGTATGGGATCACCTGCACGGACATTCCATGTTAACTCCACTAAATGATATTGATGTCATCTTCTATGATCACGAGCATATCGATGAGGATAAGGAGAAGGAGCTTGAAAATTGGCTGAACCAACAAACCAACTCATCGATCTGGTCCGTAAAGAATCAGGCTAGAATGCATTTGAAAAACAATGACAAACCGTATAACTCAATTACTGACGCTATAAGCCGATGGCCAGAGACCGTTACGGCTGTAGGAATCACGCTCTCGAAAGATGACGTTATCTCTATTATTGCCCCGTATGGTCTTGAGGATCTATTCAATCTAAGAGTACGCAGAAGCCCACTTTTCAAGGATCAGCTTTATTACCAAAAAAGAGTGGCCGGCAAAGAGTGGAGTAAGAAGTGGCCGAAACTACATATTGATTGGAATTGATACGATTGGAGAAACAGATCAAAGAGCTCATGAATGAGCAGATCCTTGAGAAGGCTGCAAAATCTTTTGGAACAGAATTATCCGATTTAAAGTATGTGGGTGGATTTCAGAATTTCGTCTATGAATATACCAAGCTGGGAAATCCGTATATTTTAAGAATCACCTACAGCTCTCACAGATCAGCAGATCAAGTTAACGGGGAGCTAGAATGGGTTTTGTATCTTGATCAGCATGGTGTTTCTGTCAGTAAACCAATCCTTTCCTGTTCAGGCAGCTATGTTGAAATTGTTAATCTTGAAGGCTCATATTTCGTGATTGCTTCATTTGAGAAAGCGCCGGGAAGCAAGATTTTTTATCCAGAATGTATGAATAATGATACGCTTTCCGAGATGTGTGGGGAAATAACCGGTCGCATCCATGAGCTATCCAGAAGATATGTACCAAGCAGACAGAAATTTAAGCGTCACGAGTGGACTGAAAACTCTTATCTTAAAAATATAAAGAGATTTATTCCTTCGGATCAGGAGCGGGTGATTGAGCAATATGAGCAGCTCGTAAGTGAAATTCATTTACTGAAAAAAGAACATACATACGGACTCATCCATGGCGACATTAATGTAGGCAACTTCCATGTGGATGATCAAAAACTAACACTTTTTGATTTTGATGAGTGTCAATACAGCTGGTATGAAGAAGATATTGCCGTTCAATTATTCTACATTGTTTATGTCGTGCTTAACGATTCGATCCCAGAGAGAGAAGAACAGGCACGGAGATTTTTGGAATACTTCCTTAAAGGGTATCAACGACACACTGTCATGAGTGAAGTGTCACTTTGTAATTTGAGTTTGTTCCTAAGACTGCGGGAATTCATTGTGTATATCGGAATGCATCGAAGCTTTGATTTTTCTCAGTTAAATGATTGGACAAGTACGTATCTTAAAGAGAGCCGGGACAGACTGGAACAAGGAGTGTCCATCGTAGAAGATTTTTTGTGAAGAACGGCAGTTCAGCATAATAATTTATATTGGAGTTTGTACAATTATAAAATAGGGGATTATACAATTCACTTTCCAGTTTCTTACTCTACACTATCTCAAGAAGCACTAAGAAAATATGTTAGTGAAACTTACGGATTAAATAATATCGAAGAATTCAGTTATTTACTGCGAGGAATGAACGATACATACCTGGTTAAAACATCGAGTGCTAAATATGTGTTTAGAATATATAGAGCAGATCGAAGAATGGATGTGGGTGAAGTCGCTTTTGAAATCGATCTGTTAAATTTTTTGAATCAGCGAGGAATTCCGGTGTCTCTGGCAGTCGCAGATCATAGCGGGCAGTTCATTCAGATTTTGAAAGCCCCGGAGGGTGATCGTTACGGAGTTCTCTTTACATTTGCGGAAGGATTGGAGAAGCCAGTTAATGATGAAAAAATCAGTTATCTGTTTGGTAAAGCAGTGGCGGATATCCATAAGGCAGCCGACGACTTTACTTCGGAATTTACCAGACAACCCTTAGATCTAAAATATCTTTTGCATCAATCTATGTCATGGATCAGGCCTCATCTGAATCATAGAAACAAAGATCTTGAATGGCTGGAGAGCTTATGATATTGCTGAGTTTCGATTAGCACGTGAAGTTCGTTTAGGTCATGACAAGGAGTTGCTGGAACAGCTCTGGGATGCCTTTGTTAAGGGATATATTTCGGTAAGGGAATTGTCTGCAAAAGATTTAAAAGCCGTCCCTCTCTTTGTTGGTGTAAGACAGGTATGGCTGATGGGATTATGCTTTAAGGACGCTCATATCCACGGAAGCATTGATTTTGGTGATGATTTTATCGATGATAAACTGCACTTTTTTATGAATATTCAAAAGACTCTGTCGTCCAATAAATGATAAGTAGGTGAACATATGAATGTTGAAGATATCTTTAAAGAACTGCCAACCCTGAATACGGAAAGGCTGAGACTTAGAAAGTTGAAGCTTGAGGATGAGCAGGATCTCTTTTCATACTGTTCCAATGATGCGGTGGCCAGATATACAACCTGGTATAAACATCAAACCATAGAGGACACCCGAATATATCTGGATATGGTGTTGAACCAATACAATAGTCATAAGGTTGCTCCGTGGGGGATCGAAGATACTTTGACAGGACAGATTGTCGGAACCGCTGGATTTGTTGCATGGGATATTAAAAATTCAAAGGCTGAACTAGGATACGCGTTATCTCAACAATACTGGAATCAAGGCTATATGTCGGAAGCCATCAGAGAGATTATCAAATTTGGCTTTGAACACATGAAATTAGTAAGAATTGAAGCAAGGTGCCATCCGGACAATATTGGCTCATCACGAGTTATGGAAAAAAACGGATTACTATTTGAAGGGATTCTACGAAAACATATTTTTGCTAGAGGAGTTCATGAAGACGTAAAGATGCATGCGATCATCAAAGACGATTTTAACAAGGTGGAATGAAAGGGTTTATTTATCTTGACTTGCAGAAATGCATGGAAGGTTTCAGAGCGGACAGCCGCAATGTACAATCTCATAAAGCGATTTTACGCATTGGTGCTCAGCAAGAGGGCATTCTTAGAAAATACGGTATCATGCAGGATGGTTACATTAGAGACGCCAATATCTACAGTATGATCGATTCGGAGTGGGATGCAGCCAAGGGTCGTTTTGAGAGGGAACTGCTGAGATAATTTTGCTTAAACTAGAGCATAGGGGGGAGCATTGTTGGATATGGAACATTCATTTCAACTATCGCCGAGTGAGTCATACAAGATGCCTACATGAACCGGGCACCAAAGAAATATAGAGAACAGGCAATGACAGAATGTTTGAAAGATTGAGACCGGAGTGATGAAATGAAATTTTTAGGGATTTTTGTATTAAGCATAATTATAGTCTATGTGCTATTGGCTTCTGGCATTTATGGATTGATTATTGCAGGTGGGATGTTTGTTACTTATATGTTTTACTCAATTTCATTATTGAGAAAAATCAATGATAAATTGAACAAAGAAACCTCAATAAATGATAATCAATAAGCAATTTCACCAATATCGGATATGGATAGGAGATGCATGATATGAAAAATTATATTCACGCTATTCAAGCTACCAGGGATGATTTAAATCATGTGGCAGAACTGTTCAATCAATATAGATTATTCTATGGCCAGGAATCCACACCTGCAGATGTATTACCGTTTATACAAGAACGAATGGTCAACCGTGATTCAGTCATTTTTATAGCAAAGGAAAGCTCATCCAACCGATGTGTAGGATTTACTCAGTTATATCCCTCTTTTTCATCGATTTCGATGCAGAGAACTTGGATTTTAAACGATCTCTATGTGGAGGAAGATTTCAGGGGAGCAGGGGTGGGCAGATTATTGATAGATAAAGCAAAAGAACATGCTGAACAAACCCAATCCAAAGGCTTGAATTTGGCAACCGCCGCAGATAATCTACGAGCCCAAAGCTTATATGAACATTATGGATTTATCAAAGATGAACATTTTTTTCATTATAGTCTGAATGTATAGGTTACAAGAAGCTGCAAAAAAAAGCTGTTCAGCGATTATGATTGATAGATACAAGGTTACTCTTCATTTCACTTTATATAAAAGGAGCATGCATATGAACCTTGCCAATAGAATCACAGTTATAAGAATTGCACTCATCCCCTGTTTGATCCTTCTGCTGCAGCCATACCCGCAATGGCTGGAGAGCCAGAGTGCATTGTTTGAGCACTTGAATCAGTGGGGGATGTACTACGCGGCTGCTCTTTTTCTGATAACAGCTGCCACGGATAAACTGGATGGATACATAGCTAGAAAATATAGAATGGTCACCAATCTCGGGAAACTATTAGATCCTCTGGCTGACAAATTGCTAATCTCCGCGGCATTGATCATGCTTGTGTTACTACAGCTCGTTCCATCTTGGATGGCTGTTATTATAATAGGCAGAGAAATCATTATCACAGGCATCAGGTTAATTGCATCTTCCAAAAAAATAGCGCTGGCAGCAGATCGGCACGGAAAAATCAAAATGGTGTTTCAAGTGATCGCAATTGCCGCTGTTATGCTGCAGAATTATCCTTTCTCACTTTTCACGGGGTTGCGGGTAGATATGCTGCTAATGCTCATTGCTGTAACGTTAACTATATATTCGGGATTTAATTATATTAAATTGAACTACAAGAAACTGGAGCTGGAACAGCAATGTTAACTATGCTGCCTCCATTTCTTTCGATAAGATAACGGCGTCATGCTCTCCCTGGCCTTGAACAGGTTAATAAAGTGTGTGGCATTGTCGATTCCGGATAAACGCGCGATTTCCGCTATTGAATATGCCGAGTAAGTGAGCAGTTCTTTCGCATAGGAAAGCCGGTTGCGAATGATATATTCATTCGGCGTGATGCCGGTGTATTTCTTGAAATCCTTGGATAATTGAAACTTGTTTAACGCGGCCATGGAGGCAAGTTCCTGCAGGGTAATCTTGTCTCTGAAATGCCGGTCCAGATAGCTTGTAACAATATCAAGCCACTCGGGAACGGTTGATGAACCAAGGGTGTTCGTGATTGTGGATTGCAGGACTTCCGTTATCATATCCATAATGATCTTGGAGCTCTGAATGTCAGTCCGGATATCTTTGCGCTGCTGAATGTCCAGAATATCTCGTATGAAATTAGGGATGGGTGAATCATTTCCAGCTGGAAACACAACCGGATTCTGCTGTTGAAAGCACTCATAATAGGCTGCACACATAGGTCCATTAAAGTGGATCCACAATATTTCCCACAGTTCATTGGGGTCCGTTTCGTACTCATGATGCTGCATACAATCAATGAAGAAGGCTTGTCCTGTCTCCAGGGTATGCCGCTGTCCTTCATACTGCAAGTAACCTCGGCCGGAGAGGGTGCAGCAGATGAGATAGGAACGGAGCGACGCTCGTTCGGTCCGGTAAGCTGGAAGTGTACGGAAATGACCCACCTCCTGAACATACAGAAAATGAGATTTGGCAAAATGGCTTGGCATGGCAAACAGCCGAATCGAATCTTCATCCCACGCACAGACGGTTTTCTCTATAAATTCCATGTCTTACTTCCCTCCTCTAATTCTTCTTTTGCTTCATCAAGATCCTATGATTTTTTGTCAATATCCTTGGATGTTATTTCAATTGTAAGCCATTACAATGACATTATAAAGGCAATAGTCAGGAGGATATAGGCATGATAAAGACTAATCAGCTTTCTATGATTAAGCCAGCAAAGCGGGCAAGAATCGGACTATATTCCATTGGACTTAAGGCTTATTGGAGTCAGTTTCCAGGCCTGAAAGAGCGATTAGAAGAATACGGACAATTTTTGGCCGAACGTATGGGCCAATGGGCAGAGGTTCACTACTACGGGATGGTTGATGAGGAAGGAGAAGGGCGGAGAGCAGGTGAATGGTTTGCTGCACGACAGGTGGATCTCGTATTTTGTCACTCGGCTACCTATTCGACCAGCTCCACCGTGCTGCCTGTTCATCAGCTATGTAAAGCTCCTGCTGTCATTCTGAACCTGCAGCCGACAGCCCGAATTAATTATGAAGCATCTACGACAGGAGAGTGGCTCGCACACTGCGGCGCTTGTCCCGTGCCGGAGATTTCAAATGTATTTCAGCGGAGCGGTATCGTATTCCGCGTGATTAACGGGCTGCTTGGATTGAACTATACGCCGGCGATTTCTCTGACAGACGAGAACACGGCGCAGCGCAGAGAAGCCATTTCTGCATGGAATGAGATTGAAGAGTGGATCCGGGCGGCTGCGGTAAAGCGCAGTTTGCAGCACAGCAGATTCGGATTTTTGGGCAATACATACAGCGGAATGCTGGATATGTACAGTGATTTTACGATGGTACAGGCTCAAACAGGACTCCATATTGAAGTACTGGAGATGTGTGATCTGGACCGAATGATGAAAGAAGTTACCGCTGCGGAGATCAAGATGAAGCAAGAAGAAATTCAGCATTTTTTTCAAATTAGCGGTAATTCGCCATCAGATCCGATTGCGAGAAAGCCAACGGAGGAACAGATGGACTGGTCGTGCCGTGTGGCTGCAGCGCAGGAGCGTCTTGTCCGGGAGTATGACCTGGATGCACTAACTTACTACTACCATGGGGCCCCTGGAGGCGCCTATGAGAAGCTGCAGGGTGGATTCATTGTCGGCCACTCACTGCTTACCGCGAAGGGAATTCCCTGTTCAGGTGAAGGCGACCTGAAGACAGCAGTAGCGATGAAAATATGCGATCTGCTGGGTACCGGCGGAAGCTTCTCCGAGATCGTGGTCACGGATTACGAGAACAAAAGTATTCTGCTCGGTCATGACGGACCATTCCATATTGCACTGGCCAGCGGCAAACCGATTCTGAGAGGTATGGGCATGTATCATGGGAAGCAGGGTACGGGTGTATCCGTCGAAGCCAAAGTTATTACCGGTCCTATAACTACATTGAACGTTACACAGACAGTTGACGGGAAATTGAAAATGATCATAAGCGAAGGGGATTCCATTGACGGGCCGATCATGCAAATTGGCAACACCCAGACTCCGGTGAAATTCCGTAAGCATCCGGATGATTATATGCAGCAATGGTTCGGAGAGTCGCCTACACATCATTGTGCATTGGCAGTAGGGCATCATGCGTCAATATATCGCAAAACTGCAGAGTTATTGAACTGCGCC
The DNA here is from genome assembly GCF_012933385.1 of Paenibacillus lemnae. Classification (GTDB taxonomy): domain Bacteria; phylum Bacillota; class Bacilli; order Paenibacillales; family Paenibacillaceae; genus Paenibacillus_AQ; species Paenibacillus_AQ lemnae. Next base: position 55,100 of record NZ_JABBPN010000021.1, on the reverse strand, counting down.
CATGTGACCTTATGATCTATTGATCAATTTAGGGACCGGCTGAGCTCGAATTGAATTCGTGTGAAGCTGGTCTTTTTTAAATGAATGAGACTACTTTACGACGGTAATGGAGGGAATTATGTGCAAAGACTGCAGGACTTGTCTCTGGGTAAAAAGCTGCTGCTGTATCTTGTGTTGTTTATTATCATCCCTCTCATTACAGCAGCGGTTCTAATCAATTCGAAAGCGACAGGCGCTTTGTACAATAAAACTTATGAGAATGCGATCGAGGTGCTGAAGCAGACCCGTTTTAACATTGAGAGCATGACAAAAGAAATAGAATATATGTCTTTGTCCATTTTATCGGACGAATCGATGCAGGATTTCCTGCGGAATTATGATCATACGTCGCCGCTTGAAATCGAGATCCATAAAAACAGATTGTATGCAGCTTTCAATGAGCCATTTCAATACCTGCTGGATTCCAGGCCCTACATTGATTCCATCAGTTTGAACCGACATGGCAGGATGCTCTTTCAGTATGGTGACATGGAGGAGGATGGGAATGAAGAGTTTCATGAGCAGGCTTATTCTCTGAAAGGAATTCCCTTCTGGACTTCTGTCTATCCTTTCAAGAGCCGCTTTAAAGCGAATCAGAATAAGCAGGTCATTTCCTTCGTACGTGTGATCAATGATCTGGATACGTCCAAACCACTGGCAGTGCTTAAAATTAATGTGAATGAATCCACGCTGTCCAAACTGTATTCCGATATCCATCATTGGGATGAGGGAACGATCTTCATCGTGGATGCATCCGGGAATATCATTTCTTCATCAGATAAAACACAGCTGGGTCAATCCATTACAGATCAAAAGTATTATACACAACTGAATAAGCAGAAGAGCGGGTACCTGAAGTTTTCCGGGGAGTCAAAGGACTGGGTTCTGTTTCATTACGAAGTTCAAACGACAGACTGGAAAGTGGTCCAGATCATCCCGGAAAAACAATTGATAGGCCCGGTCGGAATTATCAATTTATTTATATTTGCAGGGATTATCATTTGCTTGATATTCGGATTGATTTTCTCATTCATTCAGCACAAAAGCATCGTGAGTCCGTTAAAGCGGCTTTATATTGAGATGAACAAAGTAAGAAAAGGAGACTTTAACGTAAAATTACCGATCACGAAGCAGGATGAAATCGGAAGAGTCAGCTTTATATTTGTCGATATGATCAAGCAAATACAAGAACTGATCGAGCGAGTGTACAAAGGCCAGATACGGGAACAGGAGTCTCAATTAAAAGCGCTGCAGGCTCAAATTAATCCCCATTTTTTATACAATACGCTGGATTCCATTCGCTGGACCGCTGTGAAGAACAAAGACTTCGCGGTGAGCGAACAAATTGAGGTGCTGGCCGACCTGTTCCGGCATGTCTTAAATCATGGAGATACATTTACGACGATTCAGCAGGAAGTGAAGCATCTGGAGGATTATATGTTTATACAAAATATTCGGCACGGAAGCAAGATTGAATTTGAATGTACGGTAGACCCGGAGCTGCTGGAAGTGGCAATTCCGAAGCTGATCCTGCAGCCGCTTGTAGAGAATGCGACGCAGCATGGCCTGGAGCCGAAAATGGGACAGGGAAAAATTCATGTGTTGATCACAAGGAAAGCAGATGAAATACAAATAGTCGTTGAAGATGACGGAGTAGGGATGCCAGAGAATCATATCTGTCTCGGAAATATGAATACCGAAGGCTATGGTATAAGAAACATTCATGAACGAATTCAATTAACTTACGGTGAAGGATATGGATTAAATATCAAGAGCGAACCACATGTTGGCACCAAAATTGTTATCAATCTTCCATGGAGGGGAGAGCGTTCGAATGAAACTGCTAATCGTGGATGATGAAGTGCATATCCGGGAAGGCATTCGAGACGGCATAGACTGGAATACGCTCGGTTTTGAAGAAGTCGTTGTAGCAGAAAACGGCATTGAAGCGCTGGAGCTTTTCCATCAAATCAAGCCGGAGCTGGTCATTACAGATATTCGTATGCCGGGGATGGACGGGCTGGAATTATCAGAGCGAATTCGCAAAGCCTCAAAAATTACACAGATTATTCTGCTCAGCGGGTATTCCGAATTTGAATATGCCAGATCAGCTTTGACCATTGGCATTCATTATTATGAGCTGAAGCCTGTAAAGCTCAGACATTTAATTCAACTGGTAAAATCCATAAAAAATGAGATTAAGGCAGAGCAGGAACAGCAGCAGGAGGTTATACACTACCGTAAACTAAAACTTTGGAAGATGCTGGAACAGGAAGATTACCAGAACCTGAACTTCCTTGGAAAAGAGCTGTTTGAATTGTTCGGCTTTGACCCGAAGGGCATCTTCGTGCTGTCAACGTTTGCTGCTGAAGAGAAGCACACGGTTTTACGTCTGGAAGAAGTCATGAAAGAAACAGGCTCACCAATGATCTTTGCGGTGCAAATGGAGACTAACGGAGACACCAAGTTGATTCTTCAGCCTAAATTTCATGGAAATGCGCTGCAAGAGACGTATCAGTTCCTGCATGAGGTTAGAAACAAAGTGAGACAGCAATGTGGAATCTCTTTATCTGCGGGATTGAGTTCGACTGGAAAGCTATCACAATTCAAGCAGTTAGTGGAGGAATCGGCCACTGCTCTAGCGTCTAGAATCATAAAAGGAAACGGGATATACACCTATCAGAAGAAAAATATCGATGAGCACCGTCATGTCCTGATACGGAAGGAAAAGGAGCTGCGTGACAGCATATCCATGCTTCATTTTACTCCTGTGCAGGAAATCATTTATGAGGAATTTTCCAGGCTCTCAGAAGAGGCAGGTTTAACGCTTGATAAAGTCAGAAATATGACGCTCGATCTGGTCAATATATTGATTCGCTCACTGCAGGGGCTCCATTATATAGATGCACTGGAGATGCAGTCCTTCAAGCATTTTCAAACGATGAACGAATATATGGACTGGGTTCTGAAGTTGTATCAAAGTAAGCTGGAAGATCTGAAAACAGTACAAAATGTAAAGCACAGTCCCATCATCATAAAAGCCGTGCAGTACATCAAGAAAAATTATAAGGAATCGCTTACGATTGAACGGCTGGCCGATGTTCTTGCCATTACGCCGAACTATTTCAGCCATCTGTTTAAGAAAGAGACCGGTGTGCCATTTAATGAATATTTGAACCGTTTGCGTGTAGAGGAGGCCAAAAAACTGTTATCCTCCACGGATCTGATGGCTTATGAAATCCCCGAAAGGGTCGGATTCCAGAACTATAAATACTTTCTTTCTGTGTTTAAAAAGTACTCAGGACAGTCGCCCACGGATTATCGGAAGCAGTATTCCTGTATTGAACTGTAGTTTATTAGGAACAAATTGTAGATTTCATGCCTCCTGCCAACAGGCAGAAGGAACTTATAATGAAAGCGTAATCAATTTGAAAGGGGTCGTTATCATGAGTATGAAAAGAGTCGGATTATCCATCATGCTGCTGCTCTGCACAATCTTGCTGTTATCCGCTTGCGGAGGGGACAGCGGCAATGGCAGCCAAACCGCTAATGGAGGGAATAACGGCGGCAATACTACAGAGACTCCAAAAGAGGAGCAGAACGAACCGCCGGCACAGAAGTCAGATATTAATTTTTACGGCAAGATCGTTGAGTTCACTTCAGGAGAGCCGATGGTGGCTGCGTTACAAGACAAATTAAAAGATAAGTACAATATCAACGGTATTCAAGTGGACTGGGCGAATCTGGAAAAGGTCGTTAAGACAGGTATCGCCTCCGGAAAACCGGCAGATGTGTATCAATTCTGGCCGCAGCAGATGACGACTTTTGTCGAGAACAACCAAGCGCTGGACTTGACTCCTTATCTGGAAGCCAATGACGGTGAATGGCTGAAAACACTGAATCCAGCACTGATGGAAATCGGGAAATACGATGGTAAATACTACAACGTTCCATTGTCTTCTAATTTCTCCGTTATGTACATCAACAAAAATATCTTTGCCGATGCTGGCATTGAAGTACCAGATCAATGGACTTGGGAAGAATTTATGGCAGCCGGAAAGCAGATTCAGGAGAAAACAGGTGTGCATCCTTTCGCCATCGGCAAGGATCTTCAAGCCTGGTTATATCGTAACGGTCTGCTGAGCTTGGCGAAGACAGAGGATAAGCTGGAGGATTTGGCTGCAGGTAACATTCCTGCCAATGACCCGATCTATGTCAAACCGCTGCAAAATATCAAGCAAATTTATGATGAGAAAATGTGGTATCCGGGAGAAGGGGCGATTTCAACTTCCCGGGATGAAGCACAGGCTGCATTCTACCAGGGAAAAGCAGCGATGCTGGGCGAAGTAGCAACCAATGCAACATCGATCGTTGAAGGTGCCGGAAACTTTGAAGTTGCTGTTGTACTGTGGCCTTCCATGGGAACAGAGAATGCTTTTCTGGGCGGCGCAGATGGTCTGTTTATCCCGGCAAATGTGAAAAATCCTGATGCTTCCGTTGAAGTGCTGAAAACGTACCTGAGCGAAGATATTCAAAAAATCCATGCAGCAGAAGGGTACGCTACGGCAAACCTGAATGTTGAAGTATCCGATCCTGTCATTACGAACGTGATGCAGAACGCGGTATACATCTATCCGAAAGAAATCACGCAGCTCAGCCCTAGATTAAATGATTACATTGAAAAGGAAGCGATTCCTGCTTATGTGCTCAGCGGCGCGACAGATCAAGAGGTTGAAAAGCAGTTCGAGAAGTTTATCTCGGATGCCAAGAAGTAACTAAATACAAAGTAGCAGATAGGTGTGAGCGTCAGCTCACCCTATCCTTTCTGTTGCCGATTTGGAGGGAACTCGGGATGAACGATACTCGATCATCATTGCAGCGAAAAACAACATTTACGGGTCTTTTATTTCTTCTTCCGGCGCTGACATTCATTCTTTTTTCCATATTCATTCCAACTGTGTGGAATTTTCTTCTTTCGTTTCAGGAATGGGACGGCTTCCAGCAGTATCGATGGGTTGGAATGGCCAATTATGTGCAGGCGTTTGAAGACCGTGTGACGAGAAACAGTTTATACAATTCGATATTCATAGCTGTAATATCTACATTTTTTGCTGTAGTTATCGGTATTGCGCTCGCGGCACTGATCTACCGTTTGGGGAGAAAAGAAGGGGCGGTCTACAGACTGATTCTGTTTATGCCTTCCATGCTGCCGATTGCTATTATTGGTTTGCTTTTCACGTTTATGTATAACCCCGAGATGGGTCTTGTCAATGCGTTTCTGAGAGCGATTGGAATGGACTCGTTCGCCAAAGCATGGCTCGAGAATAAAGATACCGTGCTCTGGTCCATCGTCATTGTAGGGATCTGGCGAATTGCCGGATTGACGATGATGTTATGTTTTGCAGCTATACAGAACATACCAGCATCCCTGTTCGAATCGGCCCGGCTGGATGGAGCAGGCTTTATGAAACAGTTTTTTCAACTGGTGCTGCCGCTGATTAAACCGATCGTGCAGTTATCTGCAGTGTTTACACTTGTTATGCAGTTCAAGACGTATGACCTGGTATTTGTCATGACGCAGGGTGGACCAGGGAGTGCTTCCAAAACGATTCCGCTGCATATGATCGACACGGCATTTACTTATAATGAATTCGGTGTATCTGCAGCGATGGGATTCATATTGACGGTAATCGTGGCCATCATCATCCTGCTCACGTCAAGGTTGTTAAGAGGTGAATACTATGAGTACTAATTCAATAAGCACCGAACGAAAAACGGCTTCTTTTCATCGTATCATTGTGTTAGCGTTTATCCTGATTACTATTTATCCGATTCTATTCGTCGTATTAACCTCGTTAAAAGAAACCGAAGAGTTTTACACGAACATATGGTGGCTCCCGGAAAAAACGGCATGGGGGAACTTTAAAGAAGCATGGGTGGATGCTAGGATTGGCGAGTATTTTGCTACCAGCCTTTATGTTGTCAGTATCAGCTTGTTTCTCATCTTATTATTCGGCGCATTGGCGGGCTACGCATTGGCCAGATTGGAAGTGCCTTTCTCAAAGACTATTCTATTTCTGCTGCTGTCGACCACATTTCTGCCGTCGGAAACGGTCATTATGCCGCTGTATATTATGATGAGCAAATTGGACTTGGTTGGGACGGCAGCGGGTCTGATTATTCCTTATACAGGCTGGGGTCTTCCTATCACGATTTATATTTTCTATGGATTCTTCAAGTCTTTGCCTTCGGAACTGCTGGAGGCGGCCAGGGTGGATGGATGTACGGAAATGAAAGCATTCGGCAAAATTATTATCCCTCTCATGATGCCGGCCGTGGCTACATGTGCTATATTCGGATTTGTTGGACTTTGGGGTGAGCTGCTCTGGGCTTCGATCGCGTTATCCATGTCGGATCTGAGAACACTGCCGTTCGGCATTATATCTTTCCAATCTCAGTTCGGGACGGACTGGGGACCGATGTCCGCAGCGATTTGTCTGATTTTGATCCCGCTGATTGTATTCTTCTTATTTGTTCAGAAGTATTTCGTACAAGGTATAACGGGAGGGGCGGTGAAAGGGTGATTCTTGCTTCGGTAATAGAACACAGATGACGAAGCTTCAGAAGTAAGAAATATGAAAGGAGTGACCATTTTGCAAACAGCACATACCGGCACTAGCAGGGAGTTAAGCAGCCGGAACAAAGATTTTGATGTCTACCCAGGATTTGTTTCGCCCCCGGAGGGTTACGGTGAAGTGGCCTTCTATTGGTGGGTGGGAGAGAAGCTGACCAAGGAAAGGTTGTCCTGGCAGCTGGAACAGTTAAAGGATCATCATATTACGGGACTACAGATCAATTATGCTCACAGTGATGAAGGCGGAGAATTGTGGGGCCTCACTTATGAGAGTGATCCACCGCTGTTTTCTGAACCGTGGTGGGAATTGTTCACCTGGTTTGCGGAGAAAGCCGGATCGTACGGCATCGCTGTCAGTCTTAGCGACTACACACTCTGCTCACCGGGACAGGGCTGGTATACGGACGAAATTTTGGCTAAAAGACCGGATGCTGCCGGATGGAACCTGGCTCATTTCGAGCAGGACGCTGAAGAGAAGGTAACAGAATTGAAGCTTCCGGAGAATACCCTTTCCATATGTGCCTTTCCATTGAACGATGAAAAGCTGGAGCGTGAGGGTATGATCGACCTCACTCCTTTTATTGAAAGCGCTATATTGCATTGGCAAAAGCCTGCAGGATCATGGCGCTTGGTGGTGGTCTATGCTGAACCGAAGCCTAAATCGATTGATCCCATGCATCGTGAAAGCGGAGCCATGGTCATCGAACATTTCTTTCAACGCTTCGAAGACCGGCTGTCGGGGATCGACAATGCAAAGCTCGGCTTCTTCTTCTCTGACGAACTGGATTTCGGCATTCGCGGTCAGTTGTGGAATGGTGATTTCAGAAAGGAATTTCTCCGCCGCAAAGGATATGATGTGGTGCCTGAGCTGGCGGCATTGTTTACGGATATTGGACCGCGTACGCCTAAGATCCGTCTCGATTATAACGATGTGATGGTGGAGCTGTCCGAGGAAGGTTACTTTATTCCTGTATTTGAGTGGCATGAGCAAAGAGGCATGACATATGGATGTGACCATGGCGGCCGGGGAAAAGATGCAACGGAATTCGGTGATTATTTCCGTACTCAGCGTTGGAATCAAGGGCCGGGCTGTGATCAGCCTTCCTTTGAAAGTGATCTGATCAAGAACAAGGTAGCCAGCTCTATCGCGCACTTGTATGAGCGCCCCCGTACCTGGCTCGAGGGCTTCTATGGCACAGGATGGGGAACCTCAACAGAGGATGTTACCGATGCGATATTCCGGAATTTCGTCAGCGGGCATAATCTGCTGACTCTGCACGGTCTATACTACACCACCTATGGCGGCTGGTGGGAATGGGCACCGCCATGCAATCATTTTCGGATGCCTTATTGGGAGCATATGAAGCATTTGCTGGCATGTACAGAGCGGCTCAGCTATTTATTCAGCCAAGGCGTTCATGTGTGCGATGTGGCAATTCTATACCCAGTTGCGGCGATGGAAGGCGGTCTGGACGGAAATGTCTCCGTGGAGACGGCCTTTAGATTCGGTGAGCATTTATATTCGCGCGGCATCGATTTTGACTTTATGGACTTTCAGTCTTTGGAGCGGGCAACCATTCAAGACCGGGAGCTTCGGGTTTCCGGAGAAGGATACCGTGTGTTGATTTTGCCATCGATGCGGTCTGTTAGATATTCCACACTGCAGCAGGCGAAGGCGTTCCAGGAAGCGGGGGGCGTTGTCATCGCGCTCGACAGGCTGCCGGAAGCAAGTGAAAGAGCGGGCGCTTCAGATCCAGTGCTTGACGGGATGGTCCGGGAGATGTTTGGCTGGTCAGCATCTGAAGCTGATGTAAAAGCCGGTATGCGAATCTGCAAGAATCCGGCAGGAGGCATCGCCATGACCGCCCGTTCATTCTCGGAAGCAGAAGAAGTTATCGCTTCCGCTTTCCCACGAGACTTCGACTGCATGGCTGCAATTCAAGATCATGACTACCCATACGTTATGCACCGCCGCATCGGTCAACGGGATATTTACGCAGTCTATGGCGAAACCCATGAAGCTGAATGCTTCTTTCGGTGTCATGGCGACATGGAGCTGTGGAATCCGTGGGATGGTTCGGTTAAGGCGATTCAGGCTGAACGTGTCACAAGTCAGGGCACTTACGTCAAACTCCCTTTATCAAGTAAGGATATTCGATTGATCGTATTCTCGCCTTCAGATTCCCGTTCTGTCCAAGAGAGCGCAGAGGCGATCCAACCAAGAGAATATGGTTCCGGAATCAGGAAGACTCTGCTGCTGGATGGAGTGTGGTCGTTCCAGCTGCAGCCGACAATGGATAACCGATTCGGCGATTTCCGCCAACCGCCGGAGCCTGGGTTTATTGGGGCAGAAGCCCGCAGATTCAGTTATGCAGCCGAGTGGGTTGAGTCGGAAGGTGAGGATCAAACCTCTATAATGTGTCATGATCCGTCACTGGATGATTCTTCATGGAGACAAGTGACCTATGGATATGGCCCTCATTTTTGGAAGCTGGGACCGCTGCCGAAGGATGGCTGTCCGAAGCAATGGGAAGAGACTTTAGCTCAGCTCTCACATGCACCTGACACAAGGCAAGAGACCGTGGCTGGTAATCTCTATGAATGGGGCTCGTATTCCTATTCCACAAGACTTGGTATTGAAGGCGATCCGGGCCATCAAGGGTACCACGGATTAAAGGGAGAGATTACAGATGATTTCATCGCCATTGGTCAGAAGCAGTTCACGCTGACTGATACACATTACGTGTCTGAGACAGAGGGTGAGGTCGTTTACCTCTGGACGACATTTCATGCCGGCGGGGATCGGTCGGTTCGTCTGCGTATAGGAGGCATTGCTCCAGAGCGCTTATGGCTGAACGGTCAATTGATAGATGTTGAGCCGGGAGAGGTCAGCGTTCAGGAAGGTAGTAACACGGTACTCCTGTGTTATGAACGTCCTGGCAGAGGACACGTCATCTTTGAACGCATGGATGCCCCAGCCGACTGGGTACAGCCGATGCCGCTTGCTATGTCCTGGCATAACAAACCTGGTGTACTTGCTTATGATGTGTTTCCGGGTGAGTGCAGGCCAACAGCCGGATGGTACCGGTTTACGGCTCCACCAGGACTCCATACCATGCAAATCCATGCTCACGGAAATGTCCAGGTATGGGTAGACGGTGAGCAATGGGATGTTCACACAGAGAGTCACAAACCAGACGGTTCGGTTGTGTACCGTGTTGCAGGAGCGGAAAAGAAAGCATTTGTCAGCCTTGTGGCAGTTCGCATTCAATACGATCATCCGTCATTTTATGAAGGCAGCGCTATTCCAGAACCGATCCGCCTGGAATGCGGTGAGGGAATTATCATTCCGGGAGACTGGTCTCAGATCGACGGTCTGACCTGTTATTCCGGAGGAGCTGTTTATCGGCGTGAGATCGAATGGGATCTGGAGGAAAGCTCTGAGAATGTTACTGCCAAACTGGATTTAGGCAGGGTCTCGGCAACAGCAGAGATCTCCGTGAATGATCAGCATGTCTGTACGCTGCTGCATGCACCTTGGTCTGCAAATATTGCTCCTTGGCTGCAGCCAGGAAAGAACACCATCGAAGTGAAGGTTTTCAATACCTTAGCCAATCATTATGTTACAATACCAACCCGTTACCGCGGAGATCTGACATCAGGAATGATGGGACCGGTTCGCCTTGATATCCTCAGTCATCAGCAATAAGAAAGAAGCGGACAGTACTCTATTCTTATCTTGGGAGGGTAACAAATGCTCAAAAGGAGTTTATTTCGGACGGTTTCTATGGTAACAGCAGCTGTATTAATGATCACCCCGCTGCTTGGGCTCGGAATGATGAACAGCGATCAGGCTTTTGCCGCCGGGGAGGAGAATCTTGCCTTACGTAAAACCATAACCGCCTCCAGTTCGCTTGAAAATGGAGATTGGGGCGTGGCAAAAGTTGTAGATGGAAATACCAGCTCCGGTCCCTCTTCCATGGGATATTCAAGTCACAGCAATTTAAACAATAATCATGCGGAATGGGTAAAAGTCGATCTTGGCACGTCTGAGACCATGAATTCCGTGACCTTATTTCCTAGAGATGACAGCGGCGCCAAAGGGGAAGGGTTTCCTGCCGAATTTACCATCCAATTATCGAGTGATGATCAGAATTGGACAACTGTCGTAAACAGTACTTACGGTTCGAATCCCGGATCGGCTCCTCAGACATTTTATTTTGCGCCAGCGGATGCCCGATACGTGATGATTGACGCGACAAGCTTGACTCAAAACTTGACGAATCCATGGAAAGAATGGAGATTACAATTTGCCGAGATCGGTGTTTACAACGTTACACATGCGCCAGCACCTAAAATTACCGAACAGCCCAAAGGCAAAATTGTAATTCCCGGCGAGACGGTGAATCTCTCAGCAGCCGCAGAGGCAAGCGGGGAACTCAGTTATCAATGGTATCGTAACGATACCGGCAGCACCAGCGGTGCCACAGCCATTGATAATGCGATCGGATCTTCTTTACAGGTACCGACAGACACCGAAGGCACTACTTATTATTTTGCCGAGGTGACCAATACAGATCCTCACATGACGGAGAACACTACAGCAACCATCACGACTGATATTGTCGCCGTGACGGTGGCATCGAATGCTATGCCTCCTGAAGTCTCAGTTGTGACACAGCCGCCAAGCCGCAAGGTTTACGAGGATGGATATGCTGCAATCACCGTAAATGCGACGGCGACCGGAACACTCAGTTATCAATGGTACAGCAGCACGGTGCCGAGTGCAGAGGGGGCATCCCCGATCCAGGGAGCTACAAGCAGTACGATTCAGGTGCCGACGGACACGGTAGGAACCATGTATTATTATGCCGAAGTAACCAACACCGATCCCAATATGCCGCTGGACAAGGAAGCGACAGCATCGAGTGAGATCGTAGACATCGAGGTGCTGCCTGAGGGTGACGAAGATGGCCAGTCCATTGATAAGTCACGTGCTATGAAATATGGCTTCTTCGTCCATTACGTTCCAGGACTGACTGTAGATCCTTCCGGAGAAATCGTTGATGATCCGGATGAGCTTGCAGATAACTTTGATGCTTATCAGTTTGCAGAAGATCTGGATGCTATGAATGTTGAGTTTGTTATCTTCACGGCATGGCATAAAAACATGGTAGCTCTATGGCCAAGTGAAGCCATGAAGAAATGGCTTCCTACTGGACATACCACCGAACGGGATATGCTGAAGGACATGATTACTGCTGTCAAAGCGAAAGGGATCAGTGTGATGCTGTACACCCATCCGCGTGACGGCCATGACTTCAATCCGACCGATCAGGCCCTGACAGGCTGGAATAAGGACGGGAAATTCGATCGAACCATGTGGAATAATTTTCTCAACGATGTGTATGGTGATATGATGGCCAGGTATGGCAGCAAGATTGACGGTATCTATTTAGATGAAGGTGGTAACAACCTGGATTACGTGGATTACGTAAGGCTGCGGAAGACAGTAAAGGACGTTAATCCAGATGTGCTGATGTTCCAAAATAACTACTATGGCAACATTTATACGACAGACATTGGCGACCAGGAATTCTTCTTCTGGGCCCCGTTTGAGAAAGGAACAGACGGTACCCAGTGGACATCATTTAATCGAGGTGTGGGTCCTACCTTTGCAGGAAACTGGTGGGCGGAACAACCGATTACGAAAGATGTCATAACCTGGTCACCGGAAAGCATGTTTAGATACACAGTACTGCAAGCGGGAACCAACACAGATGGCCTTGGTGTTCAATGGGCTGCTGGACCATATGCTGGAGGCGGTTTTGAAAAAGATGTCGTATCTACCATGTCTGTAGTAGGCAGTTTTATTGAGCCGATTGAGGAATCGATCAAAAATACATTCCCAAGCACTTCATATCCGACTCCCGCAAGGTCAACCATAGCAGGTATCGAATGGGGAGTAGCAACCCGGTCAACAGATGATGCTTATGAATATATTCATGTTCTTAAGCCGCCGACCGGTAAAACCTTAACGCTTCCGTCTCCTCGAGACGGTAAAGTCTTTAGCAGCGCAACGCTGCTATCGAACGGTCACGAAGTTGCGCTGAGCCAGACTGCGGAAGGCGTGACGCTCAAACTGAATGACTCCGATTCCTGGGATGTCAATGACACCGTTATCAAATTGGAAGTCCTCAGCAAGAGCAGTAACCTTGCGTTAGGAAAACTAGTGTATGCTTCCAGCAGCGTGGATCACGATGGTGATCGCTGGGGGATGCAGAAGCTGACAGATGGAATCTATCAATCAATTAAAGGTATTTCAATGGGCCATTCCAGCAGCATGTTCCTGAAAGATGAAAACCATACGGAGTATGCGATCGTGGATTTGGGTGAGGATCAGCCGATATCGACTGTAACCTTGTTCCCGAGAACAGACAGCGGCAACGAAGGAGCCAGTTTCCCTGTTGATTTTTCCATCCAGCTGTCTGCAGATCTGCAAAACTGGACGACAGTGGCGTCGGAGAATGGCTATCCTGATCCGGGCGCTGTACCACAGACTTTTCATTTTTCGGAAACCGGTGCACGATACGTTAAAGTAGAGGCTGCCAAGCTGAAGATTAACGCTAAAGACTTCAACCAATATCGTCTGCAGCTTGCTGAGGTAGGGGTGTATCATGACGCAACAGTGCCCGTGCTGAGCCAGCAGCCGCAGAGCAGATCGGTTAAAGTGAACGATCCAGTGAAGCTTTCTGTGGCGGCTTCCGCCAGCGGAACACTGAGCTATCAGTGGTACAGCAGCAGCAGTAACCGCACAGATGGCGCCGCGGCGATTGAAAATGCAACTGGCCCAGAGATTGAGGTCCCAACTGGGACAGCAGGAACCACTTACTATTACTGCGTTGTCACAAATACAGAACACCATATGAATAATGGTTCTAGCGCAGCATCTGCCAACAGCGACATTGCAGCTGTAACCGTGACCTCTGAAGATTCAGGCGGCGGAGACAGCGGTGAAGAGCCAGGCGGAAATAACGGCGGGAATAATGGCGGGAACAACGGTGGAACCTCCGGTGGAAACACGGGTGGAAATAACGGTGGAAACATTGGTGGGAACTCCGGCGGTAACGCTGGCGGGAATAACGGCGGAAACTCCGGGTCTAACAACGGGGCGGCTGTAAATTCGGGCAAAATCGAAGTGAAGGCTGATGCAGACAACACAGGTAAAACTGTCATTCGTATAAACGAGGACACATTGCAGCGTGCAATAAGCTCTGCGAAGGATAAGCTGGTTACGATTACGATTCAGCCTTCAGCCAGTACAAAATCCGTGGATGTTTCTTTGCCGGTATCCTCGTTGAAACAAGCTAAAAACGCAGGCATTCAAACATTCGTAATGGATACCGGGCTGGCGATGATTACGGTAGGTGTAGATCTGCTTATAAACCATGCAGGAACTGCCTCGGATAAGGTGCAGCTTACCGTTGCTCAAACTGATTCTAGTTCACTGCCGAAGCCCGCTTCAGAAAAATTGGGGAATGCAGACGTCTATGAAGTGACACTGAAAATAGACGAGACCCCGATCAGCGATTTCAAGAATAAAGTACAGGTTCATTTTAAATACCAGCTTTTGGCAGGAGAGACACCAAATCAGGTTGTTGTCTATCAGATTAGCAGCCGAAATACTTTGGAGGTCGTACCTAACGGGAAATACAACATCTCAACAGGATTACTCTCCTTCAAGCCAAAACATCCAGGACAATTCAGCGCTATGTTTGCAAAGGTTTCGTTCCAGGATTTAAGCCAAACCTCTTGGGCGAGAAACAGTGTGGAAGCCTTAGCCGCAAGGGGAGCGATCAGCGGATTGGGGAATGACTTGTTCAATCCGAGCGGCCCGGTAACAAGAGCGGAGTTTTTAAAAATACTGCTGTCTGCTTTGGATCTGTTAGACGAATCGGCATCGGCTGCTTTCAGTGATATTGACCAACAGTCATGGGCGTACACGCCAATAGCCAGTGCACAAAAACTGGGTATTGTTCATGGTAACCCGGACGGCAGCTTTGGTGTAAACGATGAAATCAGCAGACAGGATGCAGCAGTCATGATTTACAATGCAGCCATGCTGGCAGGACTGGAACCAGTAAGAGGTTCTGAGAATGGATTTTCCGACAAAGCCCAGATTTCGAGCTATGCATTAAAAGCCGTAACGGCACTGAAAGATGCAGGTGTCATTCAAGGCTCGGGTGCGAACAAATTCCTGCCAAAGCACAATATGACGAGAGCGGAAGCGGCAGTGATCATCTTCAATATATTTAACACAGTAGATTAACTTTCAGCGGAAGGCCGTCCTGCAAGATCTCTGATCTTGCGGGGCGGCCATTTTGCTGTTGTGAGAGGCTTTAGTGCAAATTTATCTGTAACTTTTAACTTGTTAATGGTGTTAATAAGATAAGGCCAAAAGATACTCGCTCAAAGTTTGATAAAGAGAGACCAAAGAGGGGGAATTATTTTGTCAGAAGCAGGTTTTATGATCCGTTTATGGGCAAGTTTATTGGATGCTGTATTGATCGCTCTTCCAATTACAATACTTGCCGGCTTGATGACAGGCAACTTTGAAGACGAACCCATCAGTAAGTTTTTGCTTGCATTATACACTTTGCTGCTGCCTGTCATTTGGAATGGTCGAACGGTAGGGAAAAAGATAAGCGGGATCCGTATTCAGAAATACGATACCGAGGAAGCTCCTGGCATTGGAACTATGCTCCTTCGAAATGTTGTAAGCGGTGTGATCTACGGACTAACATTAGGTATTGGGGCAATCATCAGTGCGTTTATGGTTATCTTTCGTGAAGATAAACGCGCTCTTCATGATTTCATCGCAGGTACGGAGGTTATATACGATTGATGCTGCCTGAATTGCGCACCTGAAACATCAAACGGGTGCGCTTTTATTATCCAATAACTGCTGATTTGTAACCTGCATAAATTCGTATTTACTACACTGTTATGGTAGACTTAGTTGCTAGATTGGGCTTTTTTTGTAATCTTTTCGCAGATAAGGAGTAGAGAGAGTATGGAGTGGAAAAATATTTTTCGCGGGTTTGCCATGGGTACGACGGACTTAATCCCGGGTGTCAGCGGCGGGACGCTCGCTGTTGTGCTTGGCATCTATCAACGGCTGTTGGAAGCGATTAGCGGATTATTCAGCAAGGATTGGAAACGTCACTGGGCCTTTATTGTGCCTCTTGGGCTGGGTATGGTTATCGCAATCGGGTCTCTCAGCCGGCTAATTGAATATTTGCTGGAACATCATTATGCGCCAACACAATTTTTCTTCACAGGACTGATCCTTGGTGTTCTTCCGATGCTGGTGAGGCAGGCGGATGTCAGACGTAACTTTTCAGGCATACATATTTTTTCATTGATTCTGTGCATCGTATTGATGTCACTGCTCGCATTTATCCAAGCAGATAAAGAAAGTGGACACCTGATCACGCTGAATTGGATGACGGGTATTGGTATGTTCTTTGCCGGTTGGCTGGCCAGCATGGCCATGCTGCTTCCCGGAGTCAGCGGTTCCTTTATGCTGCTGATGGTGGGTGTATACCCTACGGCGATTAACGCGCTGACCTCCATGAATTTTCCGATCATTATGGTCATTGGTGCCGGTGTCATTGGCGGGTTTTATTTCAGCAGCAAGGGCATCCGATTCTTGTTATCTGCGTATCCGAATATGATGTATGCCGTTATGATCGGTCTCATTGGAGGTTCAGTGTTTGTAATATTTCCGGGAGTCGATAGCGGTGTTGAGTCATTGTTGATCAGTGTGGTCACCTTTTTAGCTGGTCTTGCGATTGCTATGTTTTTTGGATCACCTAAACGACTGCCACGGCAGTAGAACATCACATTACATTTAAATATCTTCTACCGAGATAAGCTGCTGCAGCAGCCCGCGACAAGTTCTTTATTGTGGCGGGCTGTTTTTTTTATATGGGCTGTGAGTCACAGATTAAGCGAATGGAGAGATAAACTTGAAAAAATACATATGGATGGTGATGATTTCATCATTAATTATGCTGGTGTCCTGCTCTGCGCCAGAAGATGCATCCAATACATCTGCGATGGGATGTTCGTGATCATGAACCGCTTCATAACCATTTAGCCATCCAGGCATTAGGAATCGATCCGTCATCGATGACAAGAAGGACTCTGAATATCCATTCAGAAGAAGATTAGTTGTCCATTCTGGTCGTAGAGAAGCGTCTGCGTTCGAACAAAAAAGGTGTTATAATATGGAAAACAGACAAAGGAGGAGAAATAGGTTGAGTAAAATTAAGCACATGGTGACATTCTCACTGCTTGCTGGAAAAGATAATGATGAATCCGAAACATTCTTACGGATGAGCAGAGAGGAATTGTCTGCTATTCCCGGAGTAGAGCAATTTGAGGTGTTTCGTCAGGTCAGTCCCAAGAATGAATATGACTATGGATTTTCTATGGTGTTTGCGGATCAAAAAGCATACGATGCTTACAATGAGCACCCCGTACATATCTCATATGTCGAAGAACAATGGAAAACAAAAGTGAGCCAGTTCCAGGAAATAGATCTTGTACTTCTTTAAAAAATATCGGGAACAAGTCAGTCTTACGAGACTGGCTTTTTTTCATTGGAGTATTTGATACAATGAAAGGAAGAGATGACACACGAAACACATGCATTGAATTGAGGGAGATTATGAGAGAACCAGGGTTTGCTCAATCGATAAATAAAAAAATGATTCAGTCCATATGTGGTATAAGCTCCAGCAAAAAGGGTGAGGCATTCTGCCAGACCGGAAAAGTAACGGCGGTGCTGGTCGAAAATAGTGAACAGTCACAGCTTTACGAAGCAGTTGTTAGAGATCATGGCAGCTGTCATTTGGCTGTGGAGATCCGCAGGGATGGTCAAATTGCAGCGAAATGTGCATGTTCAACTCAGTTTTCATTTGACAAATACTGCAAACATGTTGCGGCTAGCTTGTATCTGATTATGCAGAAACATCAGTATGAAAATGAGACAGAGTGGGTTGATTCGGAGGTTTCCGTAAATACTGCCGGAAGTAACGGCAGTCTGGTACAGGAGGTACTGCAGCTGTTTGGTCCGACAAGTAAAATACGCAGCGGAAGCCGGGCACTACTGGAATTTCGCACCGAATTATATGCGGAATTTCTGGTATTCATTTATCAGGGCGGACCCCGAGACAATCTGCTTGGTATCGAATTGAAGATCGGACCTGGCAAAGGATATAAAGTACCAGATATTCGGGAATTTCTATCGCATTACGAGCGGGGGGAGCATTGTGTCATTTCACGATATTTCTCTTACGATCCAAGCCAGCACTGCTTCGCTGAGGCAGATCAAGAGATTCTCCAGCGGCTGCTGGATGTACGCAAAGATGAAAAGCTGCAGCGAGAAGCCATAGGGACATTGTACACAGGTGAGATCCACGATGTTCGAACACTTCCGATTCCTCCATCTGCTTGGGAAGAAATGGTTAAGTCATTAAGTGAGGCCAAGCGGGTTCAGGTGAATGACAGTAACAAGACGCATAACAGAATAACTTATGTTCATGAACCACTCCCGCTGCAGTTTGAATTTGATCAGAACGAACAAGAAGGGTTTAGATTACTTGTTAAAGGCCTTCGTGATATCACTCTGCTGGAAGTCTATCGTATGGCACTCTGGAAAGGGAAATTCATGAAGCTGAAAGCCGAGGATTGTACCCGATTGTCCAGTTTACAGCGGCTGCTTCTGGAGCAGAACTCGGATTCCATCCATATTCCTCCTAATCAAATGGAGCCTTTTATGGAACGCGTCGTTCCTGGACTGATGAAGCTCGGCGATGTTCGCATGAAAAAGGCGGTTTCTGATCGAATTCTGCAAACTCCCTTGAAGGCTCGCATTTACCTGGACCGTGTGCGGGACAAGCTGCTTGTAAGTGTTGAGTTTCAGTACGGGGATATTGTCTTGAACCCTCTTGAAGAAGAAAGAGCTCGTCAGGTAGAGCGCCGTATCCTGATCCGTGAAGGGGAGAAAGAGTCTCGTATTTTGCAGCTGTTGGAAATGGAGGCTTTTACTAAAACGGAAAGCGGCTTTTATATGCAGGATGAAGATCATGAGTTTGATTTTCTATACTTCATCGTTCCTCAGCTGGAACAGCTTGCTCAGATTTATGCAACATCAGCAGTTAAAGAGCGTTTAGTGACGAATCATGAGCCGCCCCATATTTCGGTCAATATCGACGAACGCAGTAATTGGTTGGAATTTCGCTTTCAAATGGAAGGTATCCAGGAATCTGAGATTCAAGCGGTACTGCGTTCTTTGGAAGAGAAACGAAAGTATCATCGGCTAAAAAAAGGCGGACTGCTTCCCCTCGAGACGGAGGAGTTCCAGAAAATCATTGCATTTATGAATGAGACCGGTATGGCGAGCGAAGACGTAAACGGCCAGCAATTCCGGCTGCCAGCAGCCAGAGGAATTCACCTTCTGGATGCCCGTGATCGAAACGGTGAACAGACCATAAAGCTTGGCAAATCGATCCGCAGGCTGCTGGAGCATCTAAGGCATCCGGACCTGCTGGATTTTGAGCTGCCGCCAAGTATGTCATCGATGCTGAGAGAATATCAGCAGTATGGTTACCATTGGCTGAAGACCTTGGCGCACTATGGATTTGGAGGTATTTTGGCTGATGAAATGGGACTCGGCAAGACCATCCAAAGCATCGCTTATCTCTTATCTGTGCTGCCAGAGATCCGTTCACAGGCGCGGCCGGCACTCATTGTTTCTCCTGCTTCGCTCATGTATAACTGGCAGAATGAACTGCATAATTTCGCGCCTGATATCCGGGTCGTTATTGCGGATGGTTCAAAAAAAGAAAGAAATGCCGTGCTTCAAAACATCGGCGCTGCTGATGTGGTGATCGTATCCTATCCACTGCTTCGCAAAGACTCTAATCAGTATGCCGAAACGGAGTTTCACACCTTGATCCTGGATGAAGCCCAGGCTTTTAAAAATAACTATACGCAAACGGCTCGCACGGTAAAGGCGCTTCGGGCAAACTTTCGGTTCGCTTTAACGGGTACACCTGTCGAGAACTCTCTGGAAGATCTCTGGTCGATCTTTGAAGCGGTGTTTCCCGGATTGTTCCCGGATCGAAAGAGTTACTCCGATATGTCCCGCGAAGCTGTATCCAGAAGGGCACGGCCTTTCCTGCTGCGCAGATTAAAAAAGAACGTTTTGCGGGAACTCCCTGATAAAGTGGAATCCGTTCAGATATCCGAGCTGCTTCCTGAGCAGAAAAAGCTGTATACGGCATACCTTGCCAAACTGCGCCAGGAAACGTTAAAGCATCTGGATCAGGACGATTTTGAGAGTCACAGAATTCAAATATTGGCCGGCTTAACCAGACTACGCCAAATTTGCTGCCACCCGGCTCTATTTGTGGAAGGGTATAAGGGATCGTCTGCCAAGATGCAGCAGCTGCTGGAAATGATTGATGATTGCAGGAATGCGGGAAGACGGATGCTGGTATTCTCACAATTCACTGAAATGCTGAATTTGATTGGGAGAGAGCTTGGTACACGCGGTATTCCGTTTTTCTATTTGGACGGCGCTACACCAGCAGCAGATCGGGTAGAGCTTTGTTCAAAATTCAATGAGGGGCAGCGTGACCTGTTCCTGATTTCGATGAAAGCAGGAGGAACCGGTCTGAATCTGACTGGGGCAGATACGGTCGTGTTGTATGATTTATGGTGGAACCCTGCAGTAGAAAGACAAGCAGAAGACCGGGCGCATCGAATGGGTCAGAAAAAGGTTGTGCAGGTGATCCGGCTCATTTCACGCGGAACGATGGAAGACAAGATGTATGAACTGCAGCAGAAGAAAAAGACGCTCCTGGAAGAAGTCATTCAGCCAGGGGAGGAAGCTCGTTTCTCTTTTACAGAGGAAGATATTTTAAAGCTGTTATCTGAGGAATAGCTCGTGAAACAATGGAGCATAAAAGAAGTGCCTGAGATCTTGTTCAGATCTTGCAGAGCACTTCTTTTGTTTGTGATAGTTATTTAGCTTGAGCTGTATTTCCGATTCTTGTAGTATCCGTGACCCATACGGCCGTGCTTGCGTTTGTAATCTGATGAGGAGCTTTTACGTCTTGAATACCCGTGACTGCTGCTATGTCTTTTACGCCCTAATTTGGCAGAACTGCTGTATCTCCGCCGTCCATGACTTGAGGAAGAGGAGTGAAGAAATTTATTGATAAATTTCTTAAACATATCGTGCGCATCCTCCTTTCATCAAAATTATCCTAACACAACCTGAATCCTGCCTTCAACTTCAAACGTTATGCGAGGCTCGTATTTCTTCCAAAGCATGAGCAGAACTAGCGTAGGGTGTTGTGACTGCGAGCAATCGTTCAATGATATGTTTTATTTTTAAGGAAAGATTCAATTCTTCCTGCCAGCTAGCTGTTCCGTCAGCTGCTGTGTTTACGTCCGGAGTAAAGGATGAATACAGCATAAACAGCATAAAATGACCGATATCTTCAAGGTCCGATTGTTCTTCGGGAGGTTTGTGGTCTTCGGCAGAGCTGGATGGACAGGGAGCTTCACCGATGCGTCTGGCCAGACCAAAATCGATAAGATACAGTTTGTTTTTCTGAAATAAGACATTCGGAATACGCAGGTCGAGATGTACCCACCCCTGTTGATGCAATGGAACGACCAGTTCAAGCAGCTGTATGGTCACAGAAAGGCATTGCCTCTCGTTATAGGTTTTTCCTTGTTCGAATATCAAATCCTCAAGTGTGTCTCCGCTCAAATAAGACATAACCAAATAGCTGTGTAGTTTCTCTGTGAAGTGATTCAGGTAAGCAGGAAATTGTGTGTGCTTCAATGATTTCAGGATGTGCGTTTCGCGATCAAGCAGCTGCCTGGCAAATCGTCCTTTACTGCACCTGGCCTGCTTTACGGCTACAAAATCGCCGGAAATAGCATCCTCACATAAATAGATTAATCCATAACTTCCTTCTCCAATAAGTTTCAGTACTGTATATCGGCTTGCAAGCTGTGTTCGGGGTTCAGCAGGGTAATCCCGCCAAGCCCGCATAAAGGAATTCAGTTTTGCTAACAGAATCTGATCTCCTCTCTCGTAACTTCACCTTTCTTATTTAGTTTATCTTATGCCTTTCATGGTATCAATTGATGAATTCTTTCATGTAGAAACCGTTTACTATCGGTGTTATAATCACGAACAGAGAGGAGAGATACAAATATGAACACGCATCAGCACACTAAAGAACAGTTAAAAACGGTAACATACAAAAACCCGATCTTGAGCGGTTTTCATCCCGATCCAAGCATCTGCAGGGTAGGGGACACGTATTATCTGATCACAAGTACGTTTGAGTACTTTCCTGGAGTGCCTATCTTCAAAAGCAAGAACCTGGTGGACTGGAATCAGATCGGATACTGCCTTACCCGGCCTTCACAGTTAAAACTGAATAAGACAGGCAGCTCTGGCGGAATTTATGCACCAACACTGCGATATCATAACAACCTCTTTTATATGGTGACAACCAATGTTTCAGACCGCGGTAATTTTTATGTCACAGCTGAAGATCCGGCGGGAGAGTGGTCGGATCCAATCTGGGTGGATCAGCCGGGGATTGATCCGGACCTGTTCTTTGACGAAGACGGTTCCGTCTACTTTACGACAAGTTATGGCGGGGATGGTGCATATCAAAGCCGGATTGATATACATACAGGGGAGCGTTTGACGGATTACAAGCGTATCTGGACAGGAACTGGGGGCCAGTATCCCGAAGCTCCGCATATGTACAAGATCGGTGATTATTATTATTTAATGATCGCCGAGGGCGGTACAGAGTATGGTCACATGGTTACGATCGCCCGAAGCAAGCAGCCTGAAGGACCTTATGAATCCTGCCCCGGCAACCCGATTCTGACGCATCGAAGTCAATCTTATTTCATTCAGGCTACAGGTCACGCCGACTTCGTACAGACAGAGCATGGTGACTGGTGGGCTGTGTTTCTCGGCATTCGGCCGATCGGTTATCCGAGAAGTCACCATTTGGGCCGGGAAACCTATCTTGCTCCGGTTACTTGGAATGAGCAGGGCTGGCCAGTTATAGGCGATCAAGGAACGGTATCAGAAGAGATGAGTACGAACCGCTTGCCGGGTGGCTATGCACCTAAGGCTGTCTCATCGAACGAAACCATCCGCGATGATTTTGATACACCGGAACTTTCACTCTCATGGAATTTCCTACGCAATCCGTATTCCCAAGACTGGTCCTTGACTGAGAAGCCGGGATCTTTGACATTGAGAGGTTCAGCCGTCACGTTAAATGATGTGGATTCACCAGCTTTTGTCGGCCAGAGACAGCGTCACTTTGACTGCAGCGTGTCCGCTTTACTGGAATTCAATCCCGAGAATGAAGGGGAAGAGGCTGGATTAACGATAAGGGCAAATGAGAAGTTCCATTATGAAATCGCCATATTAAATGACGGCGGTCAGCGGAAACTGATTCAGAGACGCCGGATCGGAAGCTTGTGGAAGGTTGAGCATGAGCAGGAATGGAATCAGGATCGTGTGATTTTAAGTATTCAGGCAGATGAGAAAACATACAAATTCGGATATGCGAAAGAAAGCAATCCATCCGTTACGACTCTGATTGGAGAAGGCGAGTGTGCGTTTCTGGGAACAGAGGTGGCTGGCGGATTTACAGGTGTTTATTTTGCAATGTATGCCACGGGGAACGGGAAAAAAGCCCAGAGTCCCGCTCATTTCGAATGGTTCGAGTACAAATTCATTTAATTAAGTTAGCCTAAAAGCCGCGATTTTCGCGGCTTTTTTGTTTTGTATTGATAAGTCGAGCACGAGGCACAGCAAATTTATTGTTGACAATGTAAATAGCTGGGATTATAGTTATTTCTAATCTTAATCGTAATTATTACTAATAAGTGCAAAGAGTCACCTTCGTCCATCATGATTTGGAGTACTAAACACGCAATCTTATTGATTATGGGGTGAGACGTGCGGAATGGAAGTGAAGTTTATCAAAACCAACCCGACTCAAAACATGACAATTCTTGTTGAGAGTCATCACCATCGAGACTGCTATCAAGAAGTCGCATCCCGCCTAATGGCATATGATCATGTTTTTGCAGAGCAGGTCGGATTCATTGAAGCTCCTCGAAGTGATGGTGCGTGGGCCAGGCTGCATATGATGGCTGGAGAGTTCTGCGGGAATGCTGCCATGTCGCTGGCCGTTGTAATGGCATGGAAGCAAAACCTGCTGCCCGGTGAGCAGTTGTTAATTCCACTTGAGGTATCCGGCTCTCATTCGCTGCTGCTCTGCCAGGTGAAAGCTGATCCGAGTGGGTTCACCTGCAAAGTGGATATGCCGCTCCCATCCTCAATTGTAAAGACATCGTTTCTGATTGATGGATGTCATGTTCCAGCGGCAGTGATTCGATTTTCGGGGATTGTGCATGTTATTTTGCAGCCTCCCTGTGTGGATGAAAGAACCAAAGCCATGGCACAGAAGTTAATTACTTCACCAGATCTGCTGCAAGGAGAGAGCGCTGTTGGCATCATGCTGTACCAAAGTCAATCCCGTGAGATGACCCCCTTGATCTACATCCCGGAAGCAGATTCCCTGGTTTGGGAGCGGGGATGCGGTTCCGGCGCAGCGGCCTTGGGAGCTTTTCTGGCAGCAGAAGCGGAAATCAGTTTACATATCCATATCCGACAACCGGGCGGAAGCATGGAGGTATGGGCTCAATACGATAATGGCAGAATTTTCGGTTTATCAATCCAAGGTCATGTCGACATTTCGGCTGCGGGCATCGCCTATGTATAAGAACAGGACAGGGGGTTAGAAAAGTTTGATAACAACAGAAGAAGTCTTGCTGCAGCAGCTGAATTCTTTTCTCCAGCAATTCCGTGAACTTAATTTGTCGTTTCAGCAAGGAAAAGAAAATTATGAGGAGATGGAAAACGTCATTGGTGCGTTTACTTCATTTGTATTGAACCGTGATTACGAAATTCTCTGGGAGTCTGTACAGCAAAATTCTGATCTTCGTTTCAGCAGCATCGTTTCTCAGCTAAGAGAGCAGTCTGCTTACTGCGTTTGGGCAATGGAAAAGCACCGTGCTGCTGAACTTCTGAAAAACAGAAATGAGATTGCAGACTATTTCAGTAATATTGAATCCTGCATTGAAACCGAATTTGGCAGTTTTGAGATCTCATCGGATTCCAAGGTGCTTATGATCGGATCAGGTGCCTTCCCGATGACACCACTGCTTATCGCTGAACGTACAGGTGCAGAAGTGGTAGGTATCGATATTGACCCGGAAGCAAATGAACTGGCAAGACAGGTTATTACGCTGCTAGGAGATTCTCTAGACATACGCATCGAACAGGTGACAGTGGATCAGCTGCCATTCACGAGGGAAGCGACTCATATCGTATTTGCCTCGACGATCAAAGAGAAATTTCAGCTGCTGAGCCAGCTTCATGCCTTATCTCGGGAAGATGTCGTCATCGCGATGCGATACGGAGACGGCCTGAAATCACTGTTTAATTATCCCCTACAAGATGTGGATTCTTCACAATGGACCATGGTCCATAATGTTTCACAGCCTCAACAGGTCTTCGACATTGCGTTGTACCGGAAGAGCGAACAATGAACATACATAGAGAACATTTACCGGCAGATTGCACACCGGGAGCAGATAACACTCAAAGCGTGCTGATCTTAGGCACCGGACCCGCTTCACTCCAATTGGCTGTCTTGATGAAGCAGAAATGGAAGGCTTGTGTAGGAATCGCCGGGAGGGTGTCTGTCCGCTCAGAGACCCTGTTCAAGTCGCTTGAGAAAAAGGGCTATCTTATTTCAGCCGAGGTGCAAAATGATGCACATTTACCGCTTAAAGGTGAATGCGTAATCGATCATATTTTTCAGGGGTATGAGCAAGTGTCAGGGGCATGGGATACTTTAATCCTCGCCGTAACGACTGATGCTTACATTGAAGTGTTAAAAAAGATACACCGAGATGTTCTCAAGCAAGCACAAACTCTCCTATTAGTCTCACCTACGCTTGGCTCAAACAGCCTGGTCAAACATTATTTAAGTACTCTTGAAAGTAAAGCCGAAGTCATCAGCTTCTCCACGTACTTAGGGGATACAAGGTGGAAAGACGACAAACCGGGACATCAGGTGATCACCACAGGCGTGAAGAAAAAATTGTACATCGGTTCGACGCATAAGTCATCCCAAGCGATAAGCCGCTGGAGTGAACTGCTTCAATCGTTAGGCTTAACACTTGGCGTCATGGACTCACCGATAGAAGCAGAAACAAGAAACATTTCGTTATATGTTCATCCGCCGCTGTTCATGAATGAGTTTTCATTAAACGCCATTTTTGGAGATAACAGCGTCCGGAAGTATGTATACAAAATGTTTCCCGAAGGACCTATAACTCAGACACTGATCAGTACTATGCTGGCCCTGTGGAAAGAAATCACGTCCGTTGTAGAGAAGATGAGTCTCAAAGGTGTAAATCTCCTTCAGTTTATGACCGACGATAATTATCCGGTACGGCCAGAGAGCTTGTCCAGGCAGGACATTGACCATTTCACGGAACTGGATTCCATCCATCAGCAGTATTTGCTGTATGTCCGTTATACGTCCTTATTGATAGACCCATTCTCAGAGCCGGATGCTGAAGGTAGGTATTTTGATTTTTCAGCAGTTCCAATCCGAACGTTGTTTGTCAACAGAGATGGGGAGCTGGAAGTCCCGAGAATGCCGAAAGAGGATTATTACCGGATCAAAATCATACAAGGGATCGCGCGCTTTCTGCAGGTGGACTGTCCCATGATCGACCAGTTTATATCGGCCTACGAGCATAAGCTTCAAACAGCTGCTGCCGCCAAGTCTGATGTTCGGCTGTCCAATGCCTTTCTCGTTCAGAGCTTTGAAGAGGATGTCACGATGATTTGCCGTGAAATTGAAACACTGCTGGAAGCAAGCACATCATAAATTGCACCCATTAGGAGGAAGTTTTAACGTGAAAAAAAGAATGTTCACATCATTAATTACCGCAGCCCTGGTTCTGATTGCAGGCTGCAGCGAAAAATCTACAGCAGGCGGGTCCGAGAACACGCCGAAAGAAATCATCTATGCCTCTTCCAAAGATATTAACGATATGAACCCGCATTTGTATCCAGGCTCAATGCCGGCACAAGGGAAGGTCTATGAATCACTCGTGGAAAACACCAAGGGAGGAATCAAGCCTCTGCTCGCCGAATCCTGGGACATTTCGCAAGACGGCAAAGTATATACCTTTCATCTGAGAAAGGATGTAACGTTTCACGACGGAGCGCCCTTTAATGCTGAAGCCGTGAAGCAAAATATTGAGGCTGTGCAGAGCAATGCCAGTAAGCATTCCTGGATCAAGCTGTCTACCAAGATCGAGAGCTGCAATGTCATCGATGAACATACCGTGGAGCTGAGATTGTCGGAAGCTTATTATCCTGCACTAGTTGAGTTGTCCATGACCAGACCTTATGTGTTTATCTCGCCCAAAAGTTTTATCAATGGCGAAACCAAGGATGGGGTCAGCAGCTTCAATGGCACCGGTCCATACATCCTAAAGGAACATCAGGTTGATCAATACGCTACTTTCGAAGCCAATGAAAACTATTGGGGGGGAGCACCATCGATCAAAAAAATCACATCCAAGGTTCTTCCAGCCGGAGAAACAACGTATTTGGCGCTGCAAAAAGGGGAAGTGAATTTTGTCTTCACAGATGACCGAGGTACTGACAGTCTGGATGTGGAAGCGATGAACACATTAGCAGATTCCGGTAATTATCAGATCGTTCGGAGTGAGCCGATGAACACTAAGATGATTGTCGTCAACAGCAGCAAATCCGGTCATCCCGTGAGTGAAAAGGCTGTGCGTGAAGCCATCTGGCATGCCGTAGACCGCGAGACGATCAGCAAGCAGATTATGAACGGTTCTGAATCACCTGCGGAAACCCTTTTCTCATCCAACGTGAACTACGCTGATATTGACTTGCAAAAGCGCGCTTATGATCCAGAGAAAGCAAAGACACTTCTTGAAGAAGCAGGCTGGATTGTAGAAGAAGGTCAAGCTGTACGGAGCAAAAATGGAAATCCGCTGGCTATGAAGGTTTATTTCGATATTCATTCCAATTCGCAGAAGACGCAGGCTGAGTTTATTCAGAGCTCCTTAAAAACGATCGGCGTGCAGATGGAACTGGTCGGGGAGGAATCCTCATCGATTGCTAACCGGAGATCAACGGGGGATTACGATCTGCTGTTTAATCAGACCTGGGGACTCGCATACGATCCACAAAGCACGATATCAGCCTTTACATCCGATGCTTCATATCTGCACACCACCAAGGGCATGTCAAACGCAGACCAGCTGTATCAAAAGATTGAAGAGGTCATGGTATCCAAGGATGAGCCATCACGAGAAGCACTTTACAAGGATATTCTGACGATGGTACACGATGAAGCAGTCTTTATCCCTTTGACTAACGGCAGTGTCACGATTGTAGCTCCAGCAGATCTGCAGGACATTACCTTTAAACAAACTCAGTTCGAGCTGCCATTTGAGCGTATGAGCTTTAAGTAATGCTGCTTAACCAGAGGAGATGTCTATGTATAAATACATGATCAAACGTTTTTTAATATCCATTCCGCTGCTCCTGATCATCTCATTTCTGACCTTTGTGCTGATTCATTTGTCTCCTTTGGATCCGGCTGAGGTGGTCCTGCAGGCTCAGGGTGTGCCAGTCATTACGGAGGAACTTATGGTCCAGACCAAGCAGGAGCTGGGATTGGATCAGCCCTTCCTGATCCGTTATCTGGCGTGGTTTGCTTCCTGCTTGCAGCTGGATTTCGGAGATTCTTACGTCACAGGGCAGCCGGTATGGTCACTCCTGGCCCCTGCCTTTCTTAATACCGTAAAGTTGACGATGGTTTCAGCGCTGTTGATCATTGTGCTGTCTATCGTATTGGGTGTTGTGTGCGCATTAAGAGAAGGTAAAATGACAGATAAAACCGTAAGGGGAATTTCATTCTTTGTGACCGCAATGCCTTCTTACGCGCTGGCGGCGATTCTGATCTGGCTGTTCTCTGTGAAGCTGGATCTCCTGCCGACAAGCGGAATGAACTCGTTATCCAGCTACATCTTGCCAGTGATTGTCATTGCAGTCAGTTATGCAGGTCTCTACTTCCGGATTATTCGAAGCTCCATGCTCAATAATCTGAATGAGAATTATGTGATGTACGGCAGAGCATGCGGTTTACCTGAGCATAAAATTACGAAGACCATATTAAGGAACTCACTTCAGGTCGCCGTTTCTGTATTCTGCATGGCGGTTCCAATTATTCTGGGAAGCACTGTAGTAGTCGAGAACATGTTTGCTTGGCCGGGCCTTGGGAGTCTTAGTGTGAAGTCGATTCTAAGCCGGGATTTTCCAATGATTCAAGCGTATGTACTTGTGCTTGCCACAGCCTTTGTCCTGTTCAACACTGTATCGGACATGATCAATGCAGCAATAAACCCGAAATTGAGAGAAGGCTTGTAGATGAAGATGTGGAAAAATATGCTGCAGGATAAGCTGGCCCTGTTGTCGTTCTCCATCATATCACTTGTTATGGTCACAGGATTGTTCGCTCCATTCATTGCACCTCACGATCCTTACGAGGTCCATATGGTCCTCCGGTATGCAGGCAGCTCCTGGACATATTGGTTAGGCAATGATCATCTGGGCAGATGTATATTATCCCGTTTAATCTACGGCATTCGTCCCAGTATTTTGTGGGTGTTCGCAGCTTTGGCCGTTTCCGTCGGGATCGGAGCAATGCTGGGCTTCATCGCCGGATACTTTAGAGGAAAGATCGATGCACTGCTGATGCGAATTTGCGATGTGATGCTGTCATTTCCAGGAACGGTAATGACACTGGCCATTGTCGGCATTCTAGGCGTAGGTCTGGAAAATATATTAACAGCCTTCATTCTGATGAAATGGGCCTGGTTTGCACGTGTTATACGAACAGCCGTCTTGCAGTATAGTGAGTCGGATTATGTGAAATTCTCCAAAGCGATCGGTGTTAAGCCTTTCAAGATTATATACAGGCATATTGTTCCAGTCACGTTATCGGATATTGCGGTCACAGCCAGCAGCTCATTCGGCTCTATGATTTTGCAGATCTCCGGATTTTCTTTTCTAGGACTTGGAATCCAGGCGCCGCACGCCGAATGGGGTATGATGCTGAATGAGGCACGAGGGGTCATGTTCTCCAGACCGGAATTTATGGTGGCCCCGGCACTGAGTATTATGATTGTTGTTTCGGCCATCCATTTTTTTTCTGATTATTTACAGGTTGCGCTTAACCCGAAATTAAGGACCTCGAAACACAAGGCCGGTGACTTTGCTGGAACAACCACTCCAAGGCTTCAGGAGAAGGAGGTGGCGTAGTCTTTGCCCAATTTTCTGGAAGTTAATCATTTGAAGGTATGGGATAAAAGCAGTGGTGAAGTGATCCTGCATGACAGCTCCTTTAAGGTGAATGCGGAGAGCTGTCTGGCCGTGGTGGGTGAAAGCGGAAGCGGGAAATCCGTCACCTGCAGAGCGATCATGAGGTTAAACAAGCCTTGGGTATCTCAGTCAGGGGAGATTCTGCTGCATGGGGAGAATTTGAGTTTTCTCTCAGACAAGGAAATGAGGCAGAAGCGCGGAAAAACCATGTATTTGATCATGCAGCATGGCATGAGCGCCTTCGACCCTTCTACCGTTGTCGGTGTTCATTTGTATGAAACGCTGAAGCAGCATTTTGGCTGGAACAAGCACGAGGCTGCAGGTCATATGAGTATCGCAATGAAAAGTGTGATGCTGAAGGAACCGATGGAGATCATGAATAAGTATCCCCATCAGCTGTCAGGCGGTATGCTGCAGCGGATCATGATCGCGCTTGCCTTGGTGCTTGAACCAGACCTCATTATTGCTGACGAACCAACAACAGCGCTGGACACCATCTCCCAATATGAAGTACTGGAACAATTCCTTCAGCTGCGTGAACGTTTGGGCTGTTCCATGATTTTTGTATCCCATGATTTAGGGATGGTGAGGAAGCTGGCAGATGAAGTGCTTGTGATGAAGAATGGCGTCATTGTCGAGCAGGGAAGTACGGAGTCGATATTCACCGCTGCTAAGCATGAATACACAAGATATCTCGTCTCAACCAAACAGACATTGAATGATCATTTTAAATCGGTCATGGGAGGACAAGGAGTTGCTAAGCGTTAACGGTGTTTCGAAATCTTATAACAAAAGCGGATGGTTCCAGAAAGATAAGCAGAGAGTTCTCGAGGATGTAAGCTTTCAGTGCGGGCAGGGAGAATGCCTGGGGATTATCGGAGAAAGCGGAAGTGGAAAATCGACGCTCGGGCGATTGATATTGGGGATTGAGAGGCCGGATACAGGAGAGATCCTCTTTGAAGGGAAGCGGCTAGGCGATGCAAAGATTCGTGCCGGAAATATCAGCGCAGTCTTTCAAGATTATACGTCATCCATTAATCCATTCTTTACCGTGGAGCAGGCAATTCAAGAGCCTTTAAACAATCTGAAGTCTGGCTTGAAATCACATTCAGACCTGATTGATGATTTACTGCTGCAGGTGGGGCTGCATTCGGATTATCGCAAAAAGTATCCGCACGAGCTCTCCGGCGGAGAGACGCAGCGGGTCTGTATCGCAAGAGCGATCTCGACTTCGCCCAAGTGTATTGTGCTGGATGAAGCCATCAGCTCACTGGACGGCTCTGTCCAGCTTCAAATCCTTGATTTACTGAAAGATCTAAGATCCAAAATCAATACGGCTTACATCTTCATCACCCATGACATTCAGGCAGCCGCGTACATTTGTGACCGGATTATGATATTCAGAAACGGGAGCATTGAAGAGATGGTCAGCACCGATCAATTAAAAGATGTCCAATCACACTATGCAAAAAAACTGCTGCAGATGACCATTTTGAATTAGAGAAAGAAAAGGAGACAAACATTGTTTAGTGGAGCATTATCCTGGCCTTTTATGCGATTGTATATCCTTACGCTGTTTTATTTTAGTGCGAACTCGATTTTAAATGTTATCATCCCGCTCCGCGGTGAGTCCCTGGGAGCCACTAACACGACGATCGGATTGATTATGGGTGCTTATTTGTTTACCACCATGTTCTTTCGTCCGTGGGCAGGACAGATGATTCAGAAACACGGTCCGATCAAGGTCCTGCGCATCATACTACTGATTAACGGTCTTGCTTTGATCTTGTATACGTTCACCGAATTAACGGGTTATTTTGCAGCCCGTATGCTGCAGGGGGTATCGACAGCTTTTTTCTCCATGGCTCTGCAGATCGGTATTATTGATGCGCTGCCGGAGAAGGATCGCTCGCAAGGAATATCGTTATACTCATTGTTTTCTTATATTCCCGGGATTCTCGGTCCTCTGCTGGCATTAGGACTTTGGCAATCTGGAGATATGACGGGCTTCACCGTTGTGATGGTCGTGATTGCGATCGGCACCGGATGCTTTGGCTTCACGGTCAAAATGAACAACGGGGAAAAACGGTCCGAACCTCCCAAGGCAGCCGGAGGAAGCATGATATTCCGATCCTTTGGGCAGCTGATACATAATCCTTATTTATTCCGATGCAGTGTCCTGATGCTGATCGCTTCGATCGTATTTGGCGCGGTCACGACTTTTATCCCGTTGTATGCTGCAGAGCTTGAGCAGGGCAGTGCAGGTATTTACCTCATGCTGCAGGCGGTCACGGTGGTTCTGTCCCGATTTGTTCTGCGAAAGAGAATTCCTTCTGACGGCAAATGGCACGCATCCTTTATGATGCTGAACATGCTGCTGTTAACTTCAGCAGCTCTGTGCGTCAGCTTGGCGGTTCATTATGGAGCAGCCATTTTTTATTGCGGAGCTCTCTTGATGGGGATTGCACAAGCACTGATTTACCCATCGCTCACCACCTATTTGACCTTTGTGCTCCCGGAGGTGAACCGCAATATCCTCATTGGTTTGTTCATTGCCATGGCGGATCTCGGTGTCTCGTTGGGAGGAGTCATCATGGGACCGATGGCTGATCTTATGTCGTATTCCAGTATGTATCTGTTATGTGCTTTTATGGCTGCGAGCCTGATCGCACTGGCTTATCGGAAGGAGCCGGGGCGCTGGCATAAGCAAGTCCCATCGTAAACTTAGCAAAACAAGCCGGCACCTTACAGGAGTTGGCTTGTTTTTTTATATGGCGTACAGTACCTTTGAGAAGGAAGTACTGGGTCGTTTCATTAACAAAGGAGGATTATCTTGTGCAGCAAACCTTCTCTCTCGGACCGCTGACGTTAAATCTGACGTTGGTTCTGCTGATGCTTTCTCATATTGTCGGTTATTTCGTGCTGAAGCTTCGTCTTTCCCTGGCTCATTATGAACATCGAAGCACGATACTCAATGAACTGGTGGGTCATGCGGTAACGGCTTTTTTCATCTGGAAGTTGAGTCTGATTGTTACGGAAACGCGGATTGTTATGGAACAGCCAATGTCACTACTCTATTATGATGGGGGCAGCACGGGCTTGCTACTTGCGGCAATTTATGTCTTGATCCGTCTGTGGCTAACTTCCCGTAAACAGCGAATCCCATTCATTGTCTATGTTGATGCTGTAATAACCTGGCTGGCTGCGGCTTACGGCGGATTTACTCTGCTTATGTATTTTTTTGGTCAGGGGTCATTCGTTGTCACGATCACAGTTAGTGTAATCGTCTTCAGTATGCTGGGATTTCAGCTATTCTTGAAAAAAACACCCGGGACTTTTGACGTGAGCATACGAAACGGAGCTGTCGCTGTGATGCTTCTTGGAATGGCAGCTTGGGCCATAGCGGATTATCAGCAGGAAAAGTGGGATGAAGCGCAGACTGTCTATGATACAGTACCAGGCATAGATATCGGAAATGCAGCGAGGGAGTTCACATTATCTTCAATCGATGGCAGCCCTGTGACCTTGTCAGATTATCGTGGACAGACCGTTATTCTTAATTTCTGGGCCACATGGTGTCCGCCCTGCCGGGTCGAAATGCCTCATATTGAGAAATTCCATCAACAATACAAGGATGATAATGTAGTCGTTCTCGCAATTAACCTGACACATACGGAATCTTCCACCGCAGATGTAAAGCAATTTATTGAGAACATGGAATTTGAAGCTCCCGTCCTGTTTGATCCTCAAGGTAAGGTTAGTAAGGATTACAAAATTACAGCATACCCAACCACGTTTGTCGTGAACCCTGAAGGAGTCATTACGCACCGCTATCAGGGAGCTGTCAGTTATTCGATTCTTAAAAAAGCGTATGAAGAACTTTAGCAAGAAAGATGCTCGATGATAAGCCGCCTTCGTTCAGATGTCGATATCAGACGCCCGAATGAAGGTTTTTTATCGTTCAGAAGGTCAGGGTCCTCCATTGTTCCGAAACGATTTTGGACTCATGCCATACATCTTTCGAAACTGCCGGGCGAAATAATTGCTATCATTAAAACCGCTGTTATAAGAAACCTCTGTTATTGGAAGCTTGGTCATCATTAACAGCTTGCAGGCGTGTTCCATGCGCAAATGGTGCAGGTAAGAGATGGGGGTTGTCTCATAATAAGTTTGAAAGATCCGGTTCAAATGCCGTACAGAAATCTCCGATTGACGCGCAATATCTTCCAAAGAGACTGCCTCAAGGTAATGATCCTCCATGAAAGAGATCGCACTAGCAAGATGCGCCACATGGCTTTCTTTGCCAGCCTCCATGCTGCCGTATTGTCTTGATAAGTAAACCACAAGTTCCATAAACTTCGAGACTAACATCGTTTGATAACCCTGCGGCTTATGATTGTATTCCTCGATCATCATGTCGACCTGTGAAGAGACATGCTCCAGGTTCGGGATCGGCAAACTGAGTTTGCTCTGATAGTGATGAAAATTGCGGAAATGCGGCTCGACAACGAACAGTGCCTGAAACCCATTCACCTTTTTCAGATCTGAACCTGCTGATTTTAGGATTTCCGGGCGGAACATAATATTGCAGATTTTAAAATGCCGGGGTTCTTTATATGCGTGAAGGGTGTCACCGTTGATGACAAAGACATCGCCCTTTTTCACAAAATAGGATTGTTCATTGATCACATGTGCTGCATTTCCATGGAGTACGATAACGAGCTCGGTGAAATTGTGATGTTTATGAACATACATGTCTTCCTCATGACCACCGTACTCAATATAGAACGGAAACTGTTCATCTTTTGTAAACCAATCCAAATAAACACGGCGCAAAACGTGTTCCCCTCCTTATAAGCGGATCCATGCATGTCTATATAATGCTATTTTACGACTATATAATCAAGGTTTTCGAAATGCAACTGAAACTAAAATAGTATAGATGTGATTGCCTATAAATTGCCAGTTACAGAAAAAAGGGGGATTTCAATGAGTGCCAGTCTAACAGAAGCTTCTAATGCACCCAGAAAAAAAGAGCGTTTTCAAATCAAGAACAAATATAAGCTCTTTTTGATGGCTTTTCCATTTCTGGTGCTTGGATTTATATTTTCGTATTTGCCTTTATTCGGCTGGGTATATGCGTTTTATGATTTCAGGCCCGGGATTCCATTGTCGAAAAGTGAATTTATCGGTTTTCACTGGTTTACCGCCATGTTCTCCAATGAGGTGCAGCGGGATGAAATGATCAGGGTGCTTCGTAACACATTTGCTATCAGCTCTTTAGGAATTCTGACATCCGTGCTGCCGGTGATCTTTGCCATTCTGCTGACAGAAGTGCGAAACTCAAAATTTAAGAGAATGGTGCAAACCCTTACAACACTGCCGAACTTCATCAGCTGGGTGTTAGTATACTCCTTTGCTTTTATGTTGTTTTCGGTAGATAACGGATTTCTCAACAATTTGTTAATGAGCTTAGGGCTCATCGATACGCCAACCAATATCCTTGCCTCCAGCAACAATACATGGCTGGCCATGACATTATGGGGAGTATGGAAAGGACTTGGCTGGGGCGCAATCATGTACATTGCGGCTATCACAGGTATTGATCCCGAACTGTATGAAGCGGCCAAAGTGGATGGTGCGAGCCGTTTTCACCAGATTTGGCACGTGACGGTGCCTGGTATTATTCCTACGTTTTTTGTCCTGCTGATCTTGTCCATCGCAAACTTTATTAACAACGGCATGGAGCAGTATTTTGTATTCGCAAATGCGATGAACATGGCGAATATCGAGGTACTGGACTTGTACGTGTACAATGTCGGATTTACCGGCTCTAACTTCGGTTTTGCAACAGCGGTCAGTATCATGAAGTCTATCGTGAGCCTGTTCCTTCTGTTCTTGGCCAACGGCTTGTCGAAGGCGGTCCGCGGCGAAACAATCATCTAGAAGGATAGAGAAATGGAGGGAAAACATAGATATGGCAATCCGAGAGAAATTCAGCTTGTTCGATGTGATCAACTATATTGTACTGACCTTAATTACGGTGGCATGCTTTTTTCCTTTCTATTATTTGTTCATTAATACAATCAGCAATAATGACCTGAGCAGTAAGGGCCTTGTGATGTTTTACCCGAAAGATATCCAATTTTCAAACTATGTCCATGTGTTCAAGATTCCCGGTTTGGTTCAAGCTGCCGTCGTGTCTGTCGGACGGACAGTGATCGGTACGCTGGTGACCGTAGCGGCTTCGGGGCTGCTCGGATTCCTGTTCACTAAGCAGGAGATGTGGGGCCGAAGATTCTGGTACCGGTTTCTCGTCGTCACGATGTATTTCAACGCAGGTTTGATCCCTTGGTATTTAATTATGCGAGACCTCGGTATGATCAACAATTTCATGGCATATATCCTGCCAGCGATCGTATCGCCGTTCTTTATCATTTTGGTCAAAACCTATGTGGAGTCAACACCGATTGCTCTGCAGGAATCGGCGCAGATGGACGGCGCAGGTTACTTCACGATTTTCCTGAAGATCGTTATGCCGCTGATTACACCCATTCTGGCTACCATCGCTATTTTCTCTGCAGTTGGACAGTGGAATCAGTTCTATGACACGTTGTTCTTGATGACAGACCAGAAGCTGTTCTCACTTCAATTTATTTTGTGGCGGTATTTGAATGAGGCGACATCGGTGGCGGAAATTATGAAACAATCCGGCGGGGCGATGAGGGTGGATGCTTCCATGATGCCGACAGCAACCTCCATCCGGACAACCGTCACGATGATCGTGGTGATCCCGATTTTGATGGTCTATCCGTTCTTTCAGCGGTTCTTCGTGAAAGGCATTATGATTGGTGCCGTTAAAGGATAAGGTGTAATTGTTCTTTTTCTGATATTTGAAGGGAGGTGGGGCAGACGCCTGCACGGAGGGGCGGATTAAGCTGATTCTTTTCATTTATTAAAGGGAGGTTACCAGAAGCATGGTTAAACAAAAAAAATGGTCAGCACTCATCGCGTTTGTATGTCTGATGCTGGTGTTCACAACGGCATGCAGCGGAAACAAAGATAACAGCGATGGGGATAAACAAACACCTGAAAGCAGTAAAGAGGTCATCACAGATTGGTCACAAGAGGAAGAAGTCACGTTAAATGTATTTTCTACGCTGGCTAACTTTACAGGTGAACAGCCAGGCTGGTTTGCCAAGGTAGTAAAGGACAAATTTAATATTAAATTAAATATTATTCAGGGTGGACTTGAGGGCAAGCTCGCTACACAGATGGCCTCCGGCGATCTGGGTGATCTGATCGTGGGTATGGGCGGCAAGGATTATACCGATGCAGTCAAAGCTGGCTTGCTGTTGGACTGGACCAAGAATGGCATGCTCGACAACTATGGTAAAAACATGCAGAAATACGCTCCCGATGCTCTTGAAGCAAACAAAACGCAATACGGCAGCGGAACAGCAATTTATGGCATCGGTCATAATGTCGGAACTGGTGACGGACCAAGTGAAGGCGCTACGATGACTTTCGGTCCATATCTGCGCTGGGATCTGTATGAGGAATTAGGACGTCCTGAAATCAAAACAATGGACGACTATCTCCCGGTGTTGAAGCAGATGCAGGAAAAGCAGCCGACAACTGAATCCGGTAAAAAAGTGTATGCCTTCTCTCTGTGGTCGGATTGGGATGGTGATTTCGCTACACTGCCTAAAGTACATGCGCAGCTTCACGGTTATTCAGAAGGTGATGGTTTCAACCCCGGCAGCCTGATTCTGGTCAAAGCTGACGAACCTGATATTCAGCCGATGCTGGATGATAACAGCTATTACATGAAAGGCTTGAAGTTCTACTTTGATGCCAATCAGATGGGTCTGCTGGATCCGGATTCTCTGACCCAGACATTCGGTGATGTGTCGACTAAATTCAAGGATGGCCAAGTGCTGTTCGCACAGTTTCCTTGGCTGACCACGACGTATAACACACCGGAAAATACAGCAGATGGCAAAGGTTTTGCACTGGTACCGTTCCAGGAGCAGCAAATCTATTCTTCCGGCTTCAACCCTTATGGCGGCGGCTGGATCTGGTCCATCGGCTCCAAAACAAAACATCCCGAGCGCGTTATGGCTTTTCTTGATTGGATGTACTCGCCCGAAGGCGTGATGGAAGGCTTTAACGGTCCGAAAGGTTTGGCTTGGGATCTGGATGCTGATGGAAAGCCGATGTTAACCGAGCTTGGACAGAATGCAATGTACAATGGCGATACAGCGGTTCCGGATGAATACGGCGGCGGTATCTGGAACGACGGAGCCGGTAATTTTGGGAAACTGAATAACACAACGCTCTCAACATCCCAGATCAATCCGGATAACGGTGAACCGTATGATTTCAGAAGCTGGACTTCTGAGTTGACTCGTGACCCAGATCCAGTGACGAAGAGCTGGCGTGAAGCTATGGGCGTGCTCACAGATAAAGAATGGTTCGTTAAAAACGATCAGGTGGCAGTAACAAAAGCGTTCTTTAACGGACAGCCGCCAGCGGATGAGCCTTCTGATATCAAACTGAAACGAAGCCAAGTAGGTAAGACGATCAAAGAATACTCCTGGAAGATGATGTTTGCCAAAGATGAGGCAGAATTTGATAAGCTGAAGCAAGAGTTGGTTAAGAAAGCTCAAGGCTTGGGTTATGACGATGTCATCAACTGGCAGACTGAACAAACGAAAAATACAGTTTTCACCTTATACGATAAGTAAATATGTTTACATTATGTAAAGCTAACCTCCTGTATCCGTGCTGCACGGTTGCAGGAGGTTTTTTTTATCATCGCATTAGCGCGAGATGGCGGTATGGGTGAAAGAACAAATCTGATACCCGCCGCATGGTGATCTGACCTGACTTTATGTATGGGATGATTTTGATTATGATAGAAGGATCTAAACATGCATAGGAGGTGACTATTCTTGGCAGAGCCCCTTAAAGATATGTATAATGAGGAATTTCTCCTCCAGCTTGCACAGAAAATCCAAAGTGTATTTCCAGCATTTTCTGTAGAGTCTTTTATAGACAATATTCTCGATCCTCAGTGGGAACAGAAAGGCCTGAAAGAGCGTATGCGAACCATTACGCTCTCGCTGGGAGCAAGTCTTCCATCGTCTTACAATGAAGCGATCTCGATCCTGCTTAAGATTCATCCGTCCTGTCAGGGATTTCCGTACTTGATCTTTCCGGATTTTGTGGAGGTTTACGGACGAGAGAAGAAGGAATGGGACCTGTCTATACGGGCATTGGAGATATTCACAACCCATTCCAGTGCAGAATTTGCCGTCAGACCTTTCATCATGGATGATTCAGAAAGCATGATGAAACAGATGGCAGTCTGGTCCCACAGCGAGAACGAACATGTACGACGCTTATCCAGTGAAGGATGCAGGCCCCGGCTTCCCTGGGGGCAAGCTCTTGTGATGTTTAAGAAAGACCCCGAGCCAATTATCAAAATCCTGGAACAGCTAAAAGCAGATCCTTCTCTTTATGTGCGCAAGAGTGTGGCTAACAATCTGAATGATATCGCCAAAGATCATCCGGAACTTGTGCTGGATATCGCCCGCAGATGGCTCGGCAGTCACCCGCATACCGATTGGATTGTCAGACACGGCTGCAGAACATTGATTCGTAAAGCAAATCCCGAGGTGCTATCATTATTCGGGTATTCCGAGTCATCGGCTGATTCTGCGCTCATCACACATGCTCAACTTGAGGTGAATCCATCTTCAGTTTCCATTGGGGGAGAAAGCCGATTAAACTATGAAATTCATCTTCGTGAAGGTGACGCTGCCCGGATTCGGATCGAATATGGCATTGATTTTGTGAAATCGGGAGGCAAAGTATCCCGCAAAGCTTTCTTGCTGTCTGACAAAACGGTTTCAGGTGGCGCTAAGGTGCATGGTACAAGGGTACATCGGTGGTCAAACTTGACGACAAGGCGGCACTATCCCGGCCTGCACCGGATTGTACTGCTGGTCAATGGTCAAGAAGTCGCTGCAACTGAGCTAGATTTACTGGATAGTTGAAAGGTGAGAGGATTGTATACATGAAAAAAGTCATTGTCGTTGGATCAGGCATTCTTGGAGCATCTACCGCATATCAGTTAGCCAAGAGAGGCGCAGAAGTGATCGTCGTGGACCGCAAAGACCCAGGACAAGCGACAGATGCCGCGGCCGGCATTATCTGCCCCTGGTTATCTCAAAGAAGGAACAAAGCCTGGTATCGGCTTGCCAAGGAAGGCGCACGTTTTTATCCCGGGCTAATTAAGGAGCTTCAGCAGGATGGCGAAAGTGAGACCGGTTATGCTCAAGTGGGTGCGCTCAGTCTCCACCATGATCCGGACAAAATGCTGAAGATGAAGGAACGGGCTGAGCTGCGTAAAAAGGACGCGCCCGAAATCGGGGATATTACTCCACTGCATGAGGCAGAAACACAACTGCTTTGGCCCCTTTTGGCCGAGGGGGTTCAAGCTTTGCATATAAGCGGGGCCGCCCGCATCGATGGCCGTGCTCTGCGGGATGCGCTGGTCCGCTCTGCCCAGCGAAGTGGGGCAGAGGTCATTCACGGGGATGCTGAGCTTCAGTTTCAGGATAATCGTGTAACTGGAGTGATGATAGACGGAGAGAGCTTATCAGCAGATACTGTCATTGTATGCGCGGGCGCTTGGGCTCGTCCGTTATTGAAGCCTCTAGGCATTCATTTTAACGTTCATTTTCAGAAAGCGCAGATCATGCATGTACAGGTGGATGACGCATTCGACACAGGCTCCTGGCCTGTAGTCATTCCGCCGACGGACCAGTACCTGTTGTCTTTTGACCAGCAGAAAATCGTGATCGGATCGACACACGAAAATGAACCTCAAGGCTTTGATACCAAGGTGACGCCAGGAGGAATGCAGGAAATTTTGAATAAAGGCCTGAATATCGCTCCTGGCTTGGCAGACAGTACCTTTCAGGAAATGAGAGTGGGTTTTCGTCCATTTACTCCAGGTTTTCTTCCGGTAATCGGCAATATTCCAGGCTGGGAAGGGCTGATTACGGCGAATGGCCTGGGAGCATCAGGCTTGACCACGGGTCCATTTATTGGAGATCAGCTTGCTAAACTGGCCCTGGGAATGGAATTGGACATTGACCTTCAGGATTATGACCCTCTCATCGCTCTGGGTGAAGTTGGAGTTTGATATCTAAGAGATGGTATAATCGAAAAGCACTATGTTACATCAGACATATAATGATAGCACTTGGAGGCGATATAAACATGGTGAAATTTCAAGATATCCATCCTTTTATGGATCAGGTTCGGCAGAAACTGCTGAATGTACTGGCTTCCTTCGGAGCCGATGAGAAGGACCTGAGAGAACATGCCGGCGGCTGGAGCGTGACCGAAGTAGTTGAGCACCTGGGAAAACTGGAGGGCATGATTCAGTATCAGCTTCAACGATTGCTTGCCCAGGAACCGGTTATGGCATCGGAGCCCCTGGATCAAAAAGTGACCGATGTGCAGGACGTATTGCAAACAAGCGGTATCGGTACCAAGAAGATTAATGCCCCTGAGCCATCTGTTCCAAGTGGCCGATTATCCTACGAGGAAGCAATGGATCAGCTAAATCAGGTTCGATTTCAAACTAAAGAAGTCATTGATCAGCTGGAAAACCGCAATACGAATGATCTTAAGTTTCCGCATCCTTCGGGTTTTGAATTGAACGCGAACCAATGGGCTCATTTCATCGCCATTCACGAAACTCGTCATATTCAGCAGTTGACTCGAATTCGTGAAGCGAACCGGTAACCTGCTCAATAGTGAACATTGGCCTCACTTTCTTATGAAAAGTGAGGTTATTTTATTTTGCCTGAATAATTTTTGACAGCCAGATTCCCTTGATCCATCACATTACATACCTCCAGGTAAGTATCTGACTTTAAAGTACGTACTTCCAAAAAGTTCAGCAAGGACCCTACAATAGGTTCATAAGGAACATACTTTAAGTGATAGAGGAGAGATTGTATATAATGGAACTTCAATTGGCATTGGATTTGGTAAACATCCCTGAAGCTAAACAAGTGGTGGCTGAGGTAGCAGAGTATATTGATATCGTAGAAATTGGTACTCCCGTGGTAATCAATGAAGGGCTGCATGCCGTAAAAGCGATCAAGGAAGCTTTTCCTCAGCTGCGCGTTCTGGCTGATTTGAAAGTGATGGATGCTGGAGGGTATGAAGTCATGAAGGCTTCCGAAGCGGGAGCGGACATCATTACCATTCTGGGTGTTTCCGACGATTCTACCATCAAGGGAGCCGTAGCAGAAGCAGCCAAACAGGGCAAACAGGTTATGGTGGATATGATTAATGTGAAGAACATTGAAGAAAGAGCACGTGAGATTGATGCCATGGGCGTTGATTACATTTGTGTTCATTCAGGATACGATCATCAAGCAGAGGGTAAAAACTCGTTTGAAGAGCTGGCTGCCATCAAACGTGTCGTCCAGCATGCCAAGACTGCAGTTGCAGGCGGAATTAAGCTGGAGACACTTCCGGAAGTTATTCAGGCGAATCCGGATCTGGTCATTGTAGGCGGCGGTATTACAGGTCAGTCTGATAAGAAAGCAGCCGCATCCCGTATGCAAGAAATGATCAAGGCCTAAATTTATGAAAAATGGATCTATTCTACATGAAGCCATTCAGATTGCTGAAGAAGTTAAAAAATCCATTCAATTCGTTAATAAAGATGAGGTCGAGACGCTAATTAATCACATCACTTCCGCCAAAACCATATTCCTGGCCGGATTAGGAAGATCAGGCCTCATGACACGCGCTTTCGCGATGCGTCTCATGCAGATGGGGTATCAGGTTCACGTGGTGGGTGAGACCGTAACGCCTGCGATCGGACCAAAGGATCTGCTGATCATCGGTTCTGGTTCAGGAGAGACGCAAGGCCTGCTGTCTATGACACAGAAAGCCAAACAATTCGGAGCTCGTATTGCTCTGCTTACCGTTCAGCCTTCATCAAACATTGGCCAACTGGCTGATGCAGTGGTTCAGCTGCCTGGTGCTACGAAAGACCAGAGCGGGATAACCATGGAGACGGTTCAACCGATGGCTTCCTTGTTTGAACAGACCCTTCTTATTGTACTGGATGCGGTGATTTTGAAGCTCATGTCACAGCAGGACTTGTCCTCAGGAAACATGTTCGGCAATCATGCGAACCTGGAATAGACTTGAACTTCTGTGCGAACAACCCCTTCTTTTTTTGATGATCAGACTTCAATCGTTGTATACTATCTAAAGAAGGGAGGGGCGTTTAATGGCTCACGAAGTCAAGGACCGTATTAAATTGAAGGAA
Organism: Paenibacillus lemnae; assembly: GCF_012933385.1. Classification (GTDB taxonomy): domain Bacteria; phylum Bacillota; class Bacilli; order Paenibacillales; family Paenibacillaceae; genus Paenibacillus_AQ; species Paenibacillus_AQ lemnae. The sequence continues at coordinate 11,408 of NZ_JABBPN010000021.1, read as the reverse complement.
ATTAACTGTCATAAGGAATTGACACTGGCTGTGATCGGCGGAAAGTGGAAGCTCATTATATTATGGCATCTCGGTTTGGAGGGCGTAAAGCGTTTCGGTGAGCTGGATAAACTCATCCCTCATATCACCCAAAAAATGCTGACCAACCAGCTGCGTGAATTGGAAGAAGATCAACTGGTACAACGGGTTGTTTACCCTGAAGTTCCGCCGAGGGTTGAATATTCGCTGACACCTTATGGTGAGAGCTTAATGCCAATCTTGAACCTGATGTACGACTGGGGTAAAAATTACGGTGAGCAGGTTGTCTGGAAGGACGAACCTGCAGCTAGTTTGATAAAATAGCTGTATTGTAATGCAACGCGCAAGATAAAGGGCTGCTCCTGAGATCTTTATAGATCTTGTGGGGCGGCCCTATTTTGTTGTTGCAAGACGCTGTATTGCGGCGCGCGGGCGGTGTCCACTGGGCTTAATTGGTGCCGGTCTGTACATGCAGCAGCTTGCCGAAGAGGCCTTCGCGTTCACTGGCAAGCTGTTGATACCCGCCTCGCTGAATGATCATGCCACCGTCAAGGACAAACACCTGGTCTGCATGTCGGATTGTCGACAAACGATGCGCGATCACAATAATGGTCATTTTGCCCCTTAATTGCATCAGTGCATTCTGGATCAGGGCTTCATTCTCACTGTCCAGCGCACTTGTTGCTTCATCGAGAATGAGGATGGCAGGCTGGCGAAGAATGGCGCGGGCCAGTACAATACGCTGACGTTCACCCCCTGACAATCGGATGCCCCGGTCACCGACGATCGTATCTAAACCTTCGGGCAGCTTGCGGACAAATGCTTCAGCAGCGGAAAAATGCAAGGCATCCCATATTTGCTTGTCGGTGGCGTTCGGAGCGGCTGCGAGCAAATTATCAAGCAGAGTGCCGTGAAAAAGAAACGGATCCTGGGAGACGTAACTGACCTTTTGGCGAAGCTGATACACTACTTCATTTGTAAGGGGTTTGCCGTCAATAAGTAGCTCCCCTTGATCTGGTTTAATCAGGCCGATCAGCAGATCAACCAAAGTACTCTTTCCGGCACCCGACTTGCCGACAATGGCTGTCAAGGTATGAACCGGGATACGCAGATGGATGTCCTTCAGTGCATAAGGCGAAGGGTGCCCTAGATGCTTATGATTCCCTAGGTGCACATGATGCTCATGCCCATGATGAGCTTGATGCCCTTGATTCTCTTTATGCACATGATGCTCTTGATGATATCGATAACAGACGTGACGACATTCAATCGCTTCGTCGAAACGTATGGTATGTTCAAAGTTACCGCTGTTCATGTCAGGGAGTTCAAGCTCGCGCGCATTCTGAATCTCTTTCTGCATTGCTGACAAATGTCCAAAGGCCGGTGCCGATTGAGCCAAGTGCTCCCAACTGGTCTGCAGACCTGTAAATTTGGGCCACAGCCGTGAGAATATTAACACAATGATCATCAGCCGCTCCGGCTGAACATGAAAAACAACAAATGAGAAGAACGCAAAGACGGCCAGCAGAACAGCAGAAGCCAGCTTGTAATAATATTGCGAGGTCGTTTGCAATTTGGTAAAGCTGACAACATTATGCTCCAGTCGATGACATAGCTGCTGAAACCAGTTCAAATGCTGTATTTCCAGCATATTGGCCTTTATGTCTTTCATGCCGTTCAAATGATCTGTTATGCCGGCATAACACTGTTGGGAAAGCTCCGTCGCCTGTGCACCGATCTTTCTTGATCTGCGAATGAATTGTCTTGAATACAAGGCCAGCGCTATTCCGCAGACTAATACCGCTGCTGTCAGTTCGAAGGAAAGATACAGCGCAAAGCCGATTTGAACGGCTGTAAACACCACAGTAGTGCATAGTCCGAGCAGCAGAGAAATGCCATAGCTGACGCGCGGTAATTCGCTGGTCATTAGATGAACCAGGTCTGAGCGCCGTTTACGCAAAAAGAAAGACCAATTCGCGTATATCATCGATTCATACACGTCCAGTCTCAAATGCCGGATAAATCCTTGTTCGATCTGCTCATTCATGTTGACCAGATGACGCTGCACTGCACCTTGCAAGGCAAATAAGAAAACAAATATACCCAGCATGAGCGTCAGCTTCTGTTCATCGCTCCAGGACATAATCGGAGCGGTAAGAATTACAAGGAACGGCAGGGAGTCCGATGTTGGACCGATCAGTCCCGTCAAGCTCAGCATCGGGGCTAACAGCAAAATGCTCGTTCCTTCCAGCAGGCTGACCAGCATCATTCCCGCAATCCCCAGAATCAGTTTCCTTCCTGAAAAAGTATACAGCTTCTTAATATACTCCATGACATGGGTCATCCTCGTCGCCTCACTAACTTGTGCTGTGTTAACGTGTAAAGAAGCCCTTATACTGCCGAATGTATAAGGGCGCAGGGGTATTAAGAAGGATCAAGAGGAACATGACGGTTATTGGCACCCTTGCCGTTGGAATCCGGCACCCGGCCATTCGGACCGCCCATGGTCTCTTGAACGTCGAGTACTTCAAACGACAGCTGCTGCCATTCTTTCTTTTGTTCTGCTGACATATGTATCACCTCCTTTCCAGAGAATGCGTGCGCTTCAAAAACCGATAAACAATCAAACTCTGCATAAGCAGTCTCGCATGAGGATCAAACGCCAGCTCGGATTTGGGAGAAGCTCCGACAACATTCAAGGATTGTTTCACCTGATTGATATGCAAGTATGCTGAGGCTACCGGGTCTAGGCACATGTGATGCAGTTCATCTGTTAACGTGTCCCAGGAAGACCGCAGCCGGTAGAGCCAGTCCGCTCCCTGAACGCCCCGTACACGCTGATTCATCCGGACGTCATCAGGAAGCAGTCCTGATACAGCACGGCGAATGATGGAACGGTCCCTGCCGTGCTGCACAAACTGATCATAGGGCAGGGACAGGCAGAAGCGAATGACGCGAGGATCGTTTGTAGGATCTCGATCGGCAATGCCGTAACGAAGTGACAGCTTGGTGGTAGAAGTACCATAATGGTTCGACGTAGCCAGATGCTCAAATTGAAAACGGCGTTCGGAGAAATCATCGGTTTGCATGCCGTTCATATCAACGTGACCATAATATGGCTGCAGCTTTTCCATGACTTCTGTCCGCTTGGCGAATTCAGGATGAATGAGCATCGGCCTCATGGAATCCTTTTCTCTACTTTTGTTCATCCATCGTGCCGCAAGCGGGAACGCGTGAGAGCCGACAAAGGGGAACAGCTTAAAGCGTGAGATGCCTTCAATCCGGCTGTATTGTTTCATTTCACGATAAAGCTTAATCCACTGCACCTTCCGCATCAGCTGGGCGTAGTAGTCGCAGGCAGGTCCCCATGACACCGTGTAATTTCCTCTGCCACCCGTTAACATGACCCCTATCGATTCCATTTGTGCCTGTTCCGCAATCCCCGTGAGCCAGAAAGAATTCTCCAGAAATTTGTACGGCGCTTCAATAGAATCTAGCAATTCATCCACGACAGTTATTGAATTCCGCTCAGGAAATCGAAGGAAATGATTTCGGGTATTACCTGCATGCCGGGCGATCGATTGAATATAGGGTGTTTCGTCAGCAACCATATACCGGTTTGTCCAGTCTGCAAAATCTGAAGGTGGTATATAGCTGAATGTATGTAATCTCTTACCTTCCTGATGAAGGAACTTTGAAGCGAAAGCTGCAATCGATCCGGAGTCCAGACCTCCACTCAATTTAACACCCACCTGACGGAATGTCCGGAGTTTGCTGGCTACAGCAGTCTGAAATACATCTCTAAAAGCCTCTTCATACTCTCCGTTGGAACGTAAGCGCAGCTTCTCGGCAGGCTCTTTCAACCCGTCGTATTGGTCGATCTTCAATCGACCATCTTCCACAGTAAAGAAGTGAGCAGGGGGAAGCTGGTGAATTCCTTGATAAACTGTACTCTTCACATCGATCGTATCGAGAATGACAGGGATCGCCAAGAACTCTGCCAGCCAGGACTCGTTGATCGAGGGTTTCTGGTCAGATATAGCGAGCAGAGGGCTCATCGTTGTACAAAAAGCAAATTGATCACAGTGATGTTCAAAGTACAGTGTGCGGTTTCCAAGCAGGTCTCGTGCTCCAAAAAGACGCTTGTTGTACTCATCCCAAATTACAAAACTAAAGTCACCTAGCAGATAGCGGGGGCAATTGATCCCCCATTTTGCATATGCGCGCAGAATGAGTTCACTGTCGGTCATATGACGCCTCTTGAAGTAATCAATGTGGAGGAGGGAAAACAGCTCTTCCCGGTTGTCCAGTATTGCGTCCGCGGTAATGCTGTTTCGAAACGTCGGGTGATGATACGGGAGACATTCAAGAATAGATTCCGGTGTGATCCATCTTGTATGACAGCCTAGTGCAACTACGGGGCTGCTCCATATCCCCGCATCGTCAGCAGGAAAATGGGACAGAACCTGCATCATTGTATCTAGATGTTGATTTAGAAGTGGAGAGGGATGGCGTGTCCAAATCCCGGCAATCGCACTCATTAACATGCTCCTATTCACTGTCTTATGATACAAATTGTATCATTATACTCAGTAACATGCAACGTATTGGATCAAATGTTGTTCAGATAACAAGTGACGTGAGACCTGTAAGCATCATACCTTAGTCCTGAATATTGAAATCTGCAGTCTTCATTATTTATCTTGACCAGCTTTCCGGATGGGCGTACACTCCAATCTATCAAACGTTTTAAATCTTAAGGAGAATTCAACGTGCAGAAACAGAAAGCTACCAGAACAATCAACAAGACATACATAATGCAGATATTCACCGTGTTTTTAGGGTTTGTTATTTTCGGGTTCTCAGAAAATATTAAAGGACCTGCGATACCGAGAATTCAGTTTGACTTTATGTTAAGTGAATCCCAGCTTGGGACCCTGTTGTCACTGAATGCGCTGGGTTACTTCATTGCATGTTCCTTTACGGCGTACCTTACACGAATCTGGGGTATCAAGATCATCACGATTGCATCTTTTGCTTTAATGATGTTATCCGGCGTTTTTATTTTTCTTTCTCAAAGCTATGCGCTGTTTTCATCGTCGTACTTTTTAATGTACATTGGTAACGGAATGCTCGAAATCGCACTGGCGATTCTTGGAGCACGTATCTTTGTGAAGAATACCGGGACCATGATGAACTTGAGTCACGGGTTTTATGGATTGAGCTCGACGGTAGCGCCGCTGGTCGCAACGGGTCTGATGAACGTTACGATTGGCGATTATACCCTGGATTGGCGCGGGATGTATGTCATCGTGCTGTCATTGTCTCTTCTGCCTATGATCTCGGCGCTGTTCAGCAAGTTTCCAGGAGATGATCTTAACGAAAGTGTAAGGGTACCGTTAAAAGATCTGGTGCGTGACCCTGTTCTGTGGTTTATGGTTATCATCCTGTCATCCGGTGTTGTATCCGAACTGGCGGTCGGAGGGTGGCTGGTCAATTTTCTGGAGAAGGCTTATCAGTGGGATACGGTCACGGCTTCAGGCATGCTGTCTACATTTTTCTTATGTTTTACACTGGCACGTATTCTGCTTGGTCCGCTGACCGATCGTATCGGCTTTGTTCGTTCCCTGATCTTGTTCTCGGGTTTTTCAGCGGTCTGTACATTTTTAGCGCTCTTGGGCGGTGAAAAGGCTGCGTTTCTGTTTGCATTATCCGGGATTGGAATTGCGATGATTTATCCGACGGTGATGGCTTTTATCGCCCAAAGATACCCTAACGAAAGTGATACCGCCATTACGTTTACCGTAACCCTGATGGGGTTGGGAAGTGTGGTTGGAAACTACATGATCGGCGGCATTATTGAACTTGTCAAAAGATACTATGGTGCTGATTCTTCCCTGGGTCTGCTGCGCGGACTTCAAGCCGGTTACGGATTCATTGGGCTGTGTGCTGCTATCTGTACGGGCAGCGGGATCGTATTGTTAAGATTTTTAAAGAAGAGAAAACAGCTGATCTAATGAATACTTCCTTATTGTCCAACTGGACATGAGCCTGTAATTAACATTATAGTAATAAGGATAAGTTAGTTAGGTATATCCGAGGGAGGACATATATGGAACAACCCCGCATTTGGCCGGATCGTTTCAAACGTTTTTTTCTAAATAACAAAGTTGTGATCTTGCTATTGGTTCTCTTGCTGGTTGGACTTAATATTTTCGTAATGAGCAAGATTACATTTGTGCTGCACCCTATAGCAGTGCTGATCAAAACGGTCATTTTACCAATTATATTATCCGGTATTTTGTACTATTTGCTGAATCCTCTCGTTAATGTGATGGAAAAGTGGAAAATACAGCGAGGATGGTCGATCCTCATTCTCTACCTGGTCATTTCCGGTATACTCACGGTCGTCGTACTTGCTGTTATCCCCGTGCTTCGTAACCAGATTATGGGGCTTATCACCAACTTTCCTACATACAGCGAGAACATCAGACAGCAGTTTGAAGACCTTACAGGAAGCCAGCTGTATAATCAGATTCAAGATGCGGCGAACCTGAACTCCGAAGAATGGTGGGGGACCGTAACGACGAAAACGACGGATATTCTGAATCAAACCTGGTCACGAGTAGGCGGATTTCTGGGTGCTTTTACCGAAACTGTCGTGTCGATCATCACGGTGCCATTCATTCTGTTTTATATGCTCAAAGATGGTAAAAAACTTCCCGTCAGAATCTTGTCATTTCTGCCTACACAAAGCCGTGCGGGCATTCTGAATGTCCTTCAGGACATCAACCATCAGATTAGTTCATTCATACGCGGACAGATTATTGTCAGTTTTTGTATAGGGATTCTGCTCTACATCGGGTACATGATTATTGGCCTGGACTATGCTCTGATTCTCGCCATTATTGCCTCATTCACCAGTGTGGTGCCATATCTGGGACCTGCGATTGCCATTACGCCTGCACTGATTGTAGCTCTGGTTACTTCGCCCATCATGCTCCTCAAAATGGTAGCGGTCTGGACAATCGTGCAGCTGATTGAAGGCAAGTTCATTTCACCTCAAATTATGGGTAAGACGTTGAAAATTCACCCGATTACAATTATTTTTGTCATTCTGACTTCTGGTAATTTGTTCGGCGTGGTAGGCATTCTGCTGGCGGTTCCTGGTTATGCGGTCCTTAAAGTGTGCGTAACGCATATTTTCCAATGGTTCAAAGATACGTCTGGCTGGTATGATCCACCGCCGCCGCCAATCAATAATCATCTTGGATAATGAACACTTTCTTTCGATAAGAACTCCTGACTCATGGCCATTCGCCAATGACAGGGGTTCTTATTTATGATTGAAATACACCTCCAGATCAGGTACTATTAAAGGCACACATTGTTTGAAAAGAGGGTAACGATGGGTCAACGCGCTATATCTATTTTTCAATCCTGTATCCCGTTGTTTCAAGTTCTAAGCGACAGCCATCGCCAAGGCATCCTGCTGCTGCTGAATGAGCGGGGGACATTGACAGTCAATGAAATTACAGAACAATCCAAGCTTTCACGGCCAGCGATTTCACACCATCTCAAGCTTTTGCTGGAGAAAGGTTTGATCACCGTCGAACAAAAGGGGACACAGCGTTATTATTCCATTTCTTTGGAATCCTCGATCGACATGCTGAAACAGCTAGTCGCTGCGCTGGAAGAAGACTGCCTTTTAAAATAAATGTTATTTTTGTCCTATTCGTTTAAATGTTTAAACACTTAATCGTAATTGGCTATCAAAGGAGAGAAATATGTTGAAAGATCATCTCGAGTGGAACCAAAGTGAAATTCATCAGTTACTTCAACAGCAGAGACAATATTATCTTACAGGTGCAACTCGTCCAATAGAAGAACGGATTTATCATTTAAAACGGCTGGGAGAAGCGATCAAGCAGTATGACAGCAAACTGACTGAAGCGCTGTATCAGGATTTGGGGAAGGGCAGATTCGAATCGTATACCACAGAAATCGGCTTCATGCAGAAGAGTATCCGCGATACCATCCGTCACCTTAAAAAGTGGGCACGACCGCGGCGTGTCAAAACTCCTTTACATCTTATGGTTTCGAAGAGCTTCGTAATCTCGGAACCGTATGGTTCGGTTTTAATTATTGGCCCGTTTAACTATCCGTTTCAATTGTTGATCGAGCCGTTGGTCGGAGCATTGGCGGCTGGCAATACGGCCGTACTTAAAGCATCTGAGAATACACCAGCAGTCTCCGCTGTCATTCGGGAAATGATTTCAGGCCTGTTTCATCCCGGATATGTGCAGGTAGTAGAGGGTGGGAAAGAAACGACGACTGCTCTGATCCATGAAGAGTTTGACTATATCTTTTTCACGGGGAGTGTTCCGGTAGGGAAGGTGGTCATGGAGGCTGCCGTCAAAAACCTGACTCCAGTTACACTGGAGCTGGGAGGAAAGAGTCCTGTTATCGTGGACCGTGAGGCAGATCTTCAAGTCGCTGCGGAGCGTATTATCTGGGGAAAGCTGCTGAACACCGGACAGACCTGTATTGCGCCGGATTATCTGCTAGTCCATGAAGAAGTAAAGGATACACTGATATCGAAGATGATCAAGGTCATCCATACATTTTTCGGCGACCATATTCGTCATAATTCAGACTATGGGCGTATTGTAAACAATACGCATTTCAAGCGGCTTACGAATCTCATCGAAAGAGACCAGGATCAGGTCATCTATGGCGGAGGTTCAGTGGAGGATGAGCGATTCATCGAGCCGACTCTGATTCTTGCTCAATCGTGGGATGCTGCGAGTATGGAAGATGAAATATTCGGCCCGATTCTGCCAATTATCAGCTATGATCATCTCGAAGAGGCAATCGATGAGATTCAGAAGCGGCCTAAACCGCTGGCACTGTACCTTTTCACCTCGGACCGTGCAGTTCAAGATAAGGTAATGTCCGAAGTGTCTTTTGGAGGCGGGTGCATCAATGATACGATTACACATGTAGCCAATCCCAACATGCCTTTTGGAGGTGTGGGGAATTCAGGCATCGGAGCATATCATGGTAAATTCAGCTTCGATACCTTCTCTCACGAAAAAAGCATCCTGCGCAAGAGCACTCGGATCAATCTGCAGATTCTATACCCTCCTTATCATAAGAAGTTAAAACTGATTCAACGTCTTCTCAAATAATGTTTCTAATTGTTAAAATTGGGTATGGAGTATTCATACACTTGGTTTAAGATTGAGAGAGGAGGATGGATCGGATATGCTGGTTTTGATCGCGTCCGTCATCATAAATCATGGGAATTACTATAACTGCGCGGTCACGAACCGTTAATTCAAGTCGCCTTTTATGGCGGCTTTTTTTATGAAATGTTTTAAAATAAACCGGGTGTATGTAGTATTTCATATCACTATCTAAAATGGGAGGTTTTTTAATGAAACCCGTGAGTCTGCTGAACATGTTCAGGAATTTCAAAATGTTCACATCGTTTCTGCTCGCCATTGTTGTGATTAGTATGTCAGGTATGCCTGCATATGCCGCAACGCCCGAAAAAACAGTCAACGCTTCAGCTCAATTGGCTTATAACCTCAAGGGATTGAACCACAATGTGGTTGTCCAGAAAGCTTATATTGCTTCTAAATACATTTATGTGACTCAGCGTTCCGGGGGGAACTGTTATCTTTCCCGACTGCTCATTGACGGCAATGATGCCAACTATGTGGATGAAATGACGGTTACGAACACAGGTCACTGTCAAACCCTCGATATGTACACCTACAATGGCGTTAACTATTTTTATTTCAGTTCCAAAGCAGATCCCTCCACTAACTATTATTGGTCCCTCCAGGTAGCAAGGCTCCAGTATTCACCCGGTGTAACTTTGGATTATACAGATCTCCCGCGCTTCACCTATATGAATTACGCGAATGATACAGGCACAAGATTGGGCGATACCTACCGTGTTGACGGAGGAGGAAACAGCACACATACGGTCTTTCGGGTGCAGACCGCTCAGGGCACGGTAACCTGGACCATTTATGATACAGCAACTCTGAATCAGCTGCTCGACAACAATGATCAGGTCCGTATGGACAGTACGGCAGCGGTTAACGCGGCTGTTCGAAGTTTTACACAGTCCGGCAGCGCAATCGTGAGACCCAATGGTTCTTTTCAGGGTACAGATATGCTGAGCAGCACTAGAATTTTCACCTCAGGCGGTGCTGATGGCCAAACCCCTCAGATAGCCATGATGTCCAACACTGGCGCATACAAAAGCCTAGTCAAAATCACAAATGTAGGCAATCGGGAAATTGAAGGCGTACAGACGAAAAACGGCAACGTTTACTTTACCATTGTGCCAGACCCCGTGAACAAGAAAAACACGCAGAAGATCTATTACGTCTCAGATAGTATATTTTAATCGATTGCAGCGCATCATGGCATTCGGGTAACTGTTACAGACATTGCCGTCAGGGGTATGTAGGAGTGATACTTCTAATAGGATGGGTTTAGATATAAGGAGGGATAGGCAATGTCATCGGCTGAATTCGAGAAAGCCAGAGAATCAGAAGAGCATTATCATGCCAAGCTGTATGAAGAAGAAGAGATTTTAAAGCCAGGCACCTGGATGTCCAAGCCGCTGCCAATTGTCATGGAACTGCTGGAGAGCGTACTGGATCAAAATCCCAATCCCGTCGTGCTTGACTTGGGCAGCGGTCCTGGACGGAACGCGATTCCCATTGCGATGAAACTTCAGAAGGCAGGACAGGGACGTCTGGTTGGGACGGATCTGCTGGATGAAGCGGTGTGCAAGCTGAAAGAGAATGCAGACAAGTACGGTGTAGCTGAGATCGTTGAAGCAATGCAGGCCGATGTGGAGCATGGTGACTATGAACACAACACATATGATTACATTGTGGCTTGCGGCTGCTTGGAGCATGTATCGTCCAAGGAGGCTCTGCGAGATGTGATCAGCAGGCTGCAATATGCTACGACTCCCGGCGGCATTCACTGTATCACCATGAACACCGAAGTTAGTGAAACCAAGCTGACAACAGGAGAGGAACAATCTGCACAGATTGAGCTGAATTTATCCGAGCAAGAAGCCATTTCGCTGCTGGAGGAATCCTATTCGGATTGGCGTATCATTCGTGAGGATGAGGATGAGGTAGCGATCAAGGAAGAAAAATACGAAGAACCTACTGAATTTTCTGCGAACACGGTCGTATTTGCGGCTCGGAAGCCACAGAATTAACGTTACAATCGCAAAGGTGAATATAAAAAAGGCAGCCTTTACTTAAACTGTACCCTACAAGATGGACACTTTGAAAAAAGTCATCTTGTAGGTTTTTTTGTGTACAATAAAGAAAAAACGAGCGGCGGTC
>NZ_JABBPN010000020.1 GCF_012933385.1 Paenibacillus lemnae | reverse complement strand
CGCGGCGCGGCGCGGTTCGCGCAGCGAAGGCGCTGGCGGGCCAGCGGCTGCGCCTGGCGGCGTGAGCCTGGGCGGCGGCAGCGGCGGTGAGCAGCCGCGCAGCTTTGCCTTTGGCAGCGGCAAAGGCGGCTACAGCTCGCAGGGCGCGAGCTCGACCGGTTTTGACCGCAACGGCGGCCGCGGGTATGGCGGCGGCAAGTCTGACGGCAAAGGCGGTCAGGGCGGCGGTGGCGGCCGGCGCAAGAAGACGTCCGGAAGCGGAGTCTTTATCGGTGAGGGCGCAGCTCCCGGCCCGGGTAATGGCGGCGGCGGACGCAAGCGGAAGAAGGGCGGCAGCGGCACGGCGGCTTTTGTCCGGAAGAAAAAGAAGTAGGCTTTTTGTACGCTGGTGAGAGATATCGTTTCAGATTCAGTGGAGCAGGGTGATATAATTACGGAAGCCTTGAATCCGTTGCAAGAGATGTCTGATGAGGCCTTAACCATCTTGCCAGCTGACCTGCTTGAAGTGCTTGATCCGCCTTGCTTTTGGCGGTTTCAGTTGATACAATGGACTTCTGGTAAACCGCTTCGGTGCTGCGTTTACTGGAAGTCTTTTTTACATCATGATGGTGATATATTTTGGAGCTAAGGAGTGATCAACATGGGTAAGAAAAGTGACGGGAAGGTTCTGGCCCAGAACAAAAAAGCTTCCCATGATTACTTCATTGAAGACACATATGAAGCCGGCATGGTGCTGACCGGTACGGAGATCAAGTCACTTCGTAACGGACGCGCGAATATCGGGGATGCTTTTGCTACGATTCGTAATGGCGAGATTCATGTTCACAACATGCACATTAGCCCGTTTGAGCAGGGGAACCGGAACAACCCGCTCGACCCGACACGCACACGGAAGCTGCTGCTGCACAAATCCCAGATTAACAAGCTGCTCGGCTTATCCAAGCAGGAAGGGTATTCAATTGTGCCGCTGAAGATATATGTCCGCAACGGCTATGCTAAGCTGCTGCTAGGTCTTGGCAGAGGTAAGAAGCAGTATGACAAGCGTGAGACGGCCGCCAAGCGGGATGCCCAGCGTGATATCCAGCGTGCACTGCGGGAGAAGCAGAAGGTGGCGCGGTAAGATTTGTGGTCATCTTGTTTCAGACATGATCATAGAGTGTAAACATAACCACCGGCAGTGGCAGCATTTAGCTGTGTTGCCTGCGAAATGTATATCATTTTGATAGATAATGTGATATACTATTTGATGTAAGACGAGCAATAAGATCATTGAAAACAAGCTTTGTGCTTCGTCATTCTTTCTTTGGAGGGAAAGAATGACATAATAGATTGATCAGTCTGCTTGGCTTGATCATCTTCAGCTCTAATCCTGCAATCCCTTTTTGTGTGAAACTTCGCTTAAATTGCGCAGTTCTCACCATATTAAGGGGGCGTTCTTGGATTCGACGGGGATAGTTCGGGCATGAGTAGCGGGTAGTGGGGACGCGTCCACTTCATCAACGCTAAAGCCTATTAAACGGCAAACAACAAAACAACTACGCTTTCGCAGCTTAATAACCTGTGAGCGTGCTCTCGCTCTGTATCGCCCATGTACCGGGATGAGGGCTCAACTTTAGTGGGATACGCTGTCTAGTCTCCGCCTGGGGCTAGCTGAAGAAGACAATCAGGCTGACCCAACGTATAGCCGGTTACGGGGCGATACTCGGGTGACATCAAATCCGTGACTACACCCGTAGAAGCTTGTGTTGTCGTTATCTTCGGACAGGGGTTCGACTCCCCTCGCCTCCATTAAAGTTCATAAAAACCACCAACCCGTTCTGGTTGGTGGTTTTTTGTTTGTGATATAATAATCATAAATTTGGATTGGAGGACTCAAAATGTTGAATAATCGAGAACAGCTCCAAGAAATTTTAAAAAAAGCGAACCAACATGCACTGAAGCAAGCAAAAGAATCGGGAGCTTCTATTTACTATATAAAAAATAACAAACGCGTTCGTGAAGATGCCGAAGGAAATAAATTTGAAATTATTTTTGATGCTTCAGGAAAGCGGCAGGAATTTGAGTACCATGAGTGAAAGCGAATCAGTTATGACTGTGTTTGCTGGAACTAACGGAGCAGGAAAGAGTACACTCAGCATGCAAATGAGAGAGTGGCTTGGTGAACTGGTTGATCCTGATCAGATTGCAAGGGAGTTAAAGCCAGAGTATCCGCGTAGTGCTGACCTTTCTGCTGGCATTTGTACTGAAACATATGCAAATTGCTAAAGAAAACCGTTACAAAATTATTGTGTATTATATCGGCCTTCAAGATGTCCAAATGCATATAGACCGTGTAGCATCCCGTGTTCAGCAAGGGGGACATTGGATTGCTGAAGAAGACATTCGTTATCGATATGGTCATTCATTGCAGAACCTTAAACCTGCTTTAGCCATCGCAGACCAAGTTATCATAATTGATAATACATACAAACCTCTAATTATTGCGGAAATCACGCAGGATAAATTGATCTATCGCATCGACTCGATACCTGCTTGGTGTAAGCCTGTTCTCGTTAAGTACGAATGAAAGCGTGACATTAAAACCGTGACTATACCCAGTTCGATTCCTGTCGCCTCCATACATACTAAAGGTATTATCCCCTTCAATAAGTATCCTTAAATTAAGAGACCGTGTCTCTGTGTATGCCGATTTTTAGTGGATTATGAAACACCTCAAATAACCCTCACCCTGCTGAAAACACCTCAGAACTGTCATCCGTTTAAACCGACCCTACCATCAAGATCCTAATAATACATTAACTAAAATTATATCAGAGCAAGCAGAGATAAAATAGGCGGACATAACCAACAAGCAGCTATTTCTAGCTAAGTTCAAGCTGATGAGTGATTTATAATGAACACCAACATGGAGGAAATCATGCCATATCCAATTGAAGAAAAGTTTGTTGTTGCAGTTGCTTCTAGTGCCCTGTTTAATCTTGAGGAATCGGATAAAGTCTTTAAAGAAAAAAGCGAAGAAGAGTATCGAAAGTACCAACGAGAAAACGAGGCGTTAGTTCTTGAACCTGGCGTTGCCTTTCCGTTGATTAAGCGTTTACTGATGATTAACGGACACGATCCCAGTGATCAGCCGGTTGAGGTTGTCTTAATGTCTAGGAACGATCCGGATACGGGCCTTCGCGTGTTCAAGTCGATCGAACATTATGGGCTTTCAATTTCGCGGGCAGCATTTGTTGCAGGCGGTAATTCATTTGTCTATTGCCACGGCAAGGAATACACCTGCTCATGAACGTGTAGTTACAACTCTAATTATGCTGGGGATCAGAGTTGATGAGGCATTTTTCTCAGGAGGGATCGATAAAGGGAGGGTGTTGAAGGTTCTTCGCCCCCATATATTCTTTGATGACCAGGTAAGTCACATTGAAGGTGTATCCAGTGTCTCTCCTTCAGCTCACGTACCATTCGGGGTCACAAATATGAATCAAGCCGTATCGCCATCTCCTAAGGTAACCAATTCATAAACTCGAGGGATGGAGGATCTTACTTGGAAATATTGTGGAATGACAAGAATCAAAACTTAGCAGATGTATTTAAAAAAGAAAAAATACACAGCTGCTTAATCAGCAGAGGCAGTCACATTATTTTTGAATACTATAAAAATAAAAAGCAGCATAGCAATTTACATAAAATCAATTCTTGTACCAAAAGCATAGCTTCTTCATTAATTGGCATTGCCTGTGATAAGGGGTTTATTTCAAATCTCTCAACCCCGATTGTTGAATATTTTCCAACACTGGCGAACGATTCTGATCGTAGAAAGAGTACGATTACCATTGATCATCTGCTAACGATGAGTGCAGGTTTTAATTGGCCAGAGATGGGAGAATGGGGTGGTTGGCCGCAAATGATTCACAGCTCTAATTGGGTCAATTATGTTTTGGAAAGACCATTAACACATGCCCCGGGCGAGCAAATGAATTATAACTCGGGCTGCAGCCATTTATTAATGGCGATACTCCAAAAAACAACAGGAACAAGTGCTCAGGAGTTTGCTAATGACCACTTATTTTCAAAGCTAAAATTTCGTGATTATATTTGGCATAAGGACCCGCAGGGGATTCATATAGGCGGCTTTGGGATTCATCTTACCATCCATGACATGCATAAAATGGGTCAATTGTTTCTGAATAATGGCAGGTGGGCGGGAAAGCAGTTAATTCGAGGCGAATGGGTTGAATTAACAACGAAGCCTGCCTTTCTAACGTATGAGTATTTTGGTCACTATGGCCGTCATTGGTGGTCTTCGGCTGCTTCTAAGGATGAAAAATTTTATTTTGCCATGGGTATGGGCGGACAATATATTTGTGTGATGCCGTCGAGAGACATGATCGTCACTATTACAAGTGATACAAAAGGCAACACGCTGACACCGCTTCATGTAATCAAATGTATATTAAACGATGATGCGTCAGCTTGTTATAAATGATACTGGGACTACAATGTGGGATGACCGATGTTAGTACGGATATTCCTTTGTAATAGCTGATAATAATTTTGTCGCTATGGATGGCGTCGTTTCTTCAACATATGTGATATCCAGATCCTTAAATGTGATACTAACGATCTTACTTAAATTTAGTAGATTGTTGATTGAATTGTACTCCGTCTCATTTAGAACAACCAGTTCTTTGTCTTCCTTTTTACTCCACCACTCAGTATTGTTAAGTGGAACCAGCATATACAATTTTGAAGGGTTAAGAATCTTTGAATTCTCTTCCAATTTTAATGAGTAGGAGATATCAGCATAAGTCTCAATTAACTTAGCTTCTTCTTCATAAATATCCAGTAATTCTCTTACGGTGAATTCGTGAGAACCATCGACGTGGTTGATGATATTTAACGCAGCATCATTCATTGAATTCATGGATTGATTTAAAAAATATGAGCTGGCATACTTGTACTCTTGAATATACTTATCATTAATAAAAAACAATAAAATAAATATAGAGACAATTGATATCCCAATAATTGTGACTTTAGATTTATTCATATTTAGTAGAGACGACCCTCCTTTAACACTAGCTGGATCCGCTGGATCTGCAAAAACACTTGGCTTTTTTCCTAGTCCTCAAACTATAACTAAGGCTAAATTCGATCTTCGTTCGATTCCCCAAAAATAGAGTTGCCCTCGGTCACGCTTTGACGGATATGAGCGATCAAGGCTTCTTGATCCATTTGCATATCACGAACCCACGCATAGTTAGCCGCAGTCTTTGGTTCATTTCTTGCACCCCAAGCAGACAGTTCAAGCAAGATGGGAATGAGCTCCAATCCCTTCTCCGATAACGAGTACAGATCTTTTCGCATATCCGTTGGATGAGGTCCTTTCACAATAACTCCATTTTCGGTCAAATGAGCAAGCCTGCTGGTCAGGATATTGCGCGCGATTCCTTCATCTGATGCGAGAAATTCACCGAATGTTTTTTTGCCTGCAAACAGAATATCCCGGATAATCAGCAGCGACCACGAGTCGCCAAACACTTGAAGGGAATAATTGATGGGACAATCGGAGCGAAGTACTTTCGAAATTTCAGTCATAACAAATCCCCTTGACTATTAAATTTGGTTAAATTATACTGCAGTCAGTTGCGAAATGCAACTGAAATTGGAATTGAAGAGAGGAGAATCAGCTGATGAAATTCATGTTCATTTATCGTGGAGGGGACGTGCCTCCGGAGAAAACCCAGGAGAATGTCGAGCATTTATGGAAATGGATCGGTGATCTGAAATCACAGGGTTATGAGACACAGGGATTCGCAGGTTATGGACGGCACACTGTAACTTCGGAAGGGGTGACCGACAACTCTGGTGATGTATTCGGGATTTCCATTATCGAGGCTGACTCCATGGAAGCGGCTCTCACACTGACGAAGAACTGGCCGGAGCTTCAATATGGCGGAAAAATTGAGGTTTTTGAATCACTGAGCGTTTGATTAAAATCTTTCTCATCATAACCGCCCCTATCCGCAAGTGGATGGGGCTTTTACTCATTGCTGTATGCTTGCATGCAGGTCACCCAAAAGTTGATGAAAAAAATCAAAAGCATTATATCAAAACATGGTAATTTATTTACAAGGGAGGTGCAGCATGGGGGCGAATGATCGTGAATACAGAAGTGCAATCAATAAATCGCTGCTGTTAATTGAGCGAAAACTCACACAATCTATAGAACATGAGGATCTGGCGAAGGAAGGGAGATTCTCCAAGGCTCATTTTTATCGCATCTTTCAAACTGTCATTGGAATTACAGCAGGCAGTTATATTCGCAGCAGAAGACTAGCAAAAGCGGCCGCAGAGCTTGCACACTCGAATAGCAGAGTGCTGGATATTGCGCTTAAGTATCATTTCCAGTCGCAGGAGGCATTCACGAGAGCGTTTAAGAAGGTTTACGGAATTACTCCGGGAAACTATAGAACCTATTCACGGACACTAATCCAAAAGAGAGAGGGTATCCCTATGAATAATACAGCACCAAAAGGGTGGAGCATTACAGGCTCCCGTATTGAGGAATATGTAGTTTCGACCGATAAGGAAGAGGCTCACCTGGGTAAATGCTCTGTACGTCTTGAATCGGTTGGAAAAGCAAAACAAGATGCCTTTGTCACCTTGATGCAGATGTGCAGCGCGGATCCATATATAGGCAGGAGAATTCGACTTACCGCCTTCGTTAAGTCAGAAGAGGTCAAAGGGTGGGCGGGTCTGTGGATGCGAATAGATCGCAAAAGCGGCGATATGCTGAAGTTTGATAATATGCAGGACAGATCGATAACAGGAACCCGTGACTGGAACCTATATGCCGTCGTACTAGACGTTCCCGAGTCCAGCCATGCCGTTGCATTTGGGGTGCTGCTTTGCGGCCGGGGTAAAGCGTGGGTGGATAATTTCAAAATTGAAATCGTAGATGACAAAACGCCTGTGACAGGAAACAATGCCGAAGAGGAACTGCCGAAGGAACCGGTGAACCTTGATTTTGAAGCGAGTTAAGAAGATTGGAGCTCGGTGATTCTTATTTGAAAGAAGGTATAAGAGGAGGTGCAAGATTGAAAAAGATATTTAAGACTTGGATCATTCTCACTTCCCTGCTCTCGATCTTTGGTATTACGATGTTCTGGCCAAGATATGCAGACAATGAATTCCCTTTGTTTTCTGATATCTCTATGATTTTAGTGTTTTTACCGAGCTTCTTTATTTTGTTTTTTTCAATATTGTCATTCTTGATGAATCAATGGCTCGTGAGCAAGGTGACAATTAAGTTTTGCATCAGTGCAGTAATGTACTGTCTTTCTTATCTTTCGTTGTATGCTATGTTTGATGATATTTGGAGCGTCAATGTGAGATTACTATGTATCTCTCTAACTTCATTGGCGGGTCTCATTCATTACATGATTTCATATGGATTAGCGATTAAAAGTATCAAAAATAGCTGATCAGATGTATTATTACTTCGCATTAAGCCAAAGGATTTGCTAAGACAGTCTAATTTAAAAATGCAAATACAAAAAGCAACGAGAGAGCAGGTTCTCATCGCTTTTTCGTTAGGTAGTGGATTGCTGTATTCTATATTTCAGATATCGTGATGCAGTGAGTTTTGATGATCGACGCTGCTTGTTGACGGTCAAATTGATGATTGACCATATCCACGGTGAAATTCTCTGCCTTTTTCGTATGATAGAAAGTACCCTTAATGGACAGGAGAAGAGCGATGGAACGAAAGGTCACTAAATTCGGAAACAGTCTAGGGATAACGATGACGAATGCTTTGAAGCAAATTGGGTTGGATCAAGGCGATATCGTCAGTATAGACGTCTGCCAGGATACGAAAGAAATCATAATAAAAAAGTCAACCAAGGTTGCATTGTCTGAAGGAGTCAGCGCAGACTTTACGGATACATTGACAGAAGTCATGGAGAAATACGATCATACGCTGCGAGGGCTTAAAGACAGATGACCTCCGGTCGCTATTTAACCTTACATGAAGTAATAGCTGTTAATATAGCTATGATACAACGATATTGTCCAGGTGAACATATAGGTGTCAAAGAACCTGAATTACTCGAATCCGTTGTACATCATATTCAATGGTTAGAACAATTATACAATTTTACATACTTGATTCAACCAATTTTTAGTAGTTAATCTGTCCCCTTGCTCACACCCTGTGTCTACCCATTTAAACCCCGAAAAATGAGGAATATAGGAAACCCCTGATGATAACAAAAGCCCCCGTTAACTTGCCTCTCCTGTGGAGAAGTAAGTTAACGGGGGGCTTGTTTAACGCTGTGGTGTATCGTTATGTCTCCCTGGGTGTATCGGCGGCCATGTTTTTACGGTAGTCGCTGGGGCTTACACCGACTTGCTTTTTGAACGCCCGGCCGAATGACAGCGGAATATCATAACCTACGCGGGCGGCTATTTCGTTAATGGAGCAATTGGTAGAGAGGAGCAGCTCCTTTGCATGCTGGATGCGCAGATCCATCACGAAGTCGGCAAAATTAATGCCCAGCTGTTCCTTGAACAGCTGACTGACATATTTGCTGTTAAGCTTGAACCGTTCGCTAATGAGATGGAGGGACAACTCAGGATCGTTATAGTTATCCTCGATAAACGCCCGAATGCTGTGAATCGTCAAGGAAGTATCCTTGGACTGGACATGCGCCAGGTAGCTGTCGTAGGCACCCAGCAGCAGCTCCAGCAGGCGCGGAACAATATCGCCCATGTATTCTAAGCTCATCAGGCTGTCCCATTCCGGCAGGAGCTGCTGCTTCCACTGCTCCTGCAGCGGCTGCGGCAGCTGGTCCAGCACCTGCTCCAGTAAGCTCTTGAAATAGTGCAGCAGATGGAGATTCTCCTCATTGGTCAGCACCTCGTGCTGCAGGGATGACAGCAGCTGTTGCAGGCGCTCTTTCCAATCGGCATGACCGAGGCGGAAATCATGCACGAGTGCATTCATCTCCTGATAGTACAGGTGAATATTGCTGCTCCTCTGTGAAATTGTCTCGCTGTAGGACAGCGTGCGGTTAGAACCGCGGGACATCTTGAAGTGCAGAGCCTCCACCGCTTCATTATAGGAACGGTGCAGCTCATTCCATCGTTCCGCCTGTTCGCCAAGACCAATCGTCACGGTCAGGCGCAGGTTGACCGCTACCCATACTCTGAATTTCTCCAGACGCGCCAGCCACTCCTCGTGCTGCTCAGCCGAAGCGGCAAAGTGAATGACCGACATCCGGTTAAGCCGGGTCCACTCGGGCCACAGTGAAGATAACTCATGAAAATATTCATGCAGTACATTGCTCATCGCAAACTTAATGAGGCCTTGATCGTAAGCCTTCTTATACTTCTCCTCGAAAGCAGCATAATGATCGATCTCGATAATGGTGACCGCAGCAAACGGAAAGCTCGCAGGATAACCAAAGCGATCCGATATTTCCTGCCACTTGTCCTCGTCAAAGCTGTCCGGATGCTCTAAAATGTCAAGGAACCACTGCTTGCGCTTCTGCTGATTTGCTTCCTGCACTTCAGCCTCATACTGCATATTTTCATCGTTCAATCGTTCGATTGCCTTCTGAATAAACGAGAACTCGTCGGTAGGAAGCCCTTTCTCCGCCACGCGCTTGTCGGGAAACGATTGAATCTGCTGAATAATATTTTCAATAGGACGATAATTACGCTTCGTGATAAACAAGGTGTAGAAGAAACTAATCACGATGCACAGTACACCCAGGCCAATCCAGATCCGGGAGATCGCCTGCAGGGAGTCGAAAGACACGCGACTTTGAATACCGCTCTCAAATTTCCATTGTAAATACCGGGAAGAGATCGTATTCATGACAGCTTGCCGATCTGGGGTTGGCGAAGTATACACCACCTGATCCTCGCCGGCCGTGATATGAAGATACGTCGTGTTGGGATCGATCATCTGGCCAATATTTTTCAGAAGGACATTCATTGACACATTAATGACGATTAAGCCCTCGTTGCCCATGGGCAGCTGTGTCCGCTTATGCAGAGAGATGACGGGAACATTTTGCTGCTCTGTACCTGTGCTGTCCTTGTATATTCTCGGCAGGGACCAGCTGCGGCCCACACTGGGCTGCTGCGCCAGACTCATAATATAGGCCTGGTCGCCGAAATCTTTTAACGGCTCAAAAGCATTCATAGACAGCACCATACCATCCTTGATCCGGTACAAATAGATTGAGTGGATGACGGGATATTCGGTCACTAGCTGTCTAAGACTCTTATTCGCTTCAAAGTTAATTAGTCGGTTCGTTCCGGTACCTTTCCATTCAAAGAAATAATATAAGGCGTCTCCGAAGCGCAGTTCCTCCAGTATACGGCGCTCTACAGACTTGAGCGGCGTCTCCAGCGAATCCACGATAGATTTGGTGGAATAATGGTTTGTGCGCTTGGCTTCCTCCAGTGAAATTTCGCTCACGACGAAAATGGCCGCCAGCACGATGACCGCGATCGTCAAATAGAGTGTCGGCAAATACGAGAGGATCGTCTTTTTATACCACTTTTTCTTCAGAGACATGCCATCATCCCTTCAATTATCCCTTGACTGAACCTAGTGTTAAACCACTGACGAAGTACCTCTGCAGCCATGGATAAACGATAAGGATTGGAACCGTAGCAAACATAATGCTCGCCGCCTTCAGACTTTCGGGTAAATATTTAACTGCTGCTGCATTGGTGCCTTCAGACAAGGTAACTTCTGATATCATGTTGTTCATAACCATTTGGTAGAGCTTGAGCTGGAGCGGATATAAATCCTGATCGGTAATAAAGAACAGGGCGTCGCGGAATCCGTTCCACCGTCCGACCGCATAGAACAGGCTAAGCGTAGCCAGAACGGGGAGGGAGAGCGGCAGTATAATCCGGAACAGCTTGCCGAAATCACTGCAGCCGTCAATCTCCGCAGCTTCATTCAAGCTTTCAGGAATGGTGGAACGGAAGAATGTAATCATAATAATCATATAGAACGGACTTATCAAGCCCGGCAGGATCAGAACGGACATCGTATCCAGAATGTTCAGCGATTTAATAAGCAAATATTCAGGAATAAGACCGCCGCCGAAAAACATCGTGAACACGATAATAAACATAAACAGGTTGCGTCCCTTCAGGTTCGCGTAGGACAGAGCATAAGCTGCCATCGTGGTCATAATCATCGCAGATGCAGTAAAGACTGCCGTCAGCATAATGGTGAACAGCATGGAACGGATCATACTATTGTCGGATAGAACGCGGGCATACGCCTCGAAATTCAATTCGACCGGAAATATGGTTACCTTACCGGACATGATCGGCCCGGTACCACTCAGGGAAATCGATAAAATATGCAGAAATGGTGCCAGGCAAATGACAACACCCAGCAATATAATCATGGTATTAATCACATCAAAAGTAGAAAATTTCATCTTTTTTTCCATTCTCAGCACTCCCTTCCGTCAACCGCCAAGCTAGAATATGCCTTCATCGGTCGTTTTCTTAGATAAGTAATTGGCCCCCAAAATAAACACAAGCCCTACGATTGCCTGAAACAGGCCGACCGCTGTAGCAATGGAGAATTGACCACTCTCCAGACCGATTCGATAGATGTAGGTGCTCAGCACATCGGAGAAATCGCGCACCATTACATTACCGATGATATAAGGCCGATCGAAACCAATGTCTACCATATCGCCGATCTTCAGAATGAGCAGCACGATAATGGTCGTACGTATACCAGGAAGTGTAATGTGCCAGATTTTTCTTAAACGACTCGCTCCATCTACGTCGGCAGCTTCGTATAATTCCTTGTTAATGCCTGTAATGGCTGCCAGATAGATAATGCTTCCCCAGCCGACCCCTTGCCAAATACCCACACTGGTGTAGGTGGCCAGCCAGTGAAATTTATCAGACAAGAACGGGAATGGACCCAGTCCTATTTCCTTCAACACCAAGTTTACAATGCCATAATTCGTAGAGAACACCTGATATACCATACCGCCGATGATGACCCAGGAGATAAAATGCGGCAGATACAGGAGTGTCTGCGATACCTTCTTAAACATTTTCATCCGCAGCTCATTGAGACAGATCGCCAATATAATCGGAGCTGGAAAGCCAAATACCAAATCAAGTCCATTCAGCAGAAACGTATTGCGCAGTGCGGTATAGAAGCCTTGCTGTGAAAAAATGCTCTTAAACACATCAAGCCCCACCCATTCGCTGCCGGCAATGCCCTTGAACACATTGAATTCCTTGAAAGCGATTGTGATTCCGTAAATAGGCAGGTATTTAAAAACAATAAAAAATGTCATCGGAAGAATAAGCATGACATAGAGCTGCCAGCGTCGGAACAAAAATGAACGGGACATTCTCTTCTCACTCCTTCTCAGTTGCTTGTTGAATAAAAGACAGGCGGGATCGGCATTTCCTGCATCCCGCCCGTCGATAGTTCACCTGTTTTATTTCATTGCTTCGTATGCAGCTTTACGTTCTGCAAAAACCTCGTTGCCAGCAGTGTCCATGAAGTCCTTGATCGCCGCATCATAGGTTTTATCAAAATTAGCTTCGGAGCTCATGATGGATTTAACGAGCAATTCTTCATATTTCTCCAGCATGACAACCGAGTATTTCGCTTCGCTATCCAGCGGCTTATCGAAGGCGATCGGCTGCTGTACGGCATCCTTGTCCGAGAACTCCATAGACTGCTTAGCCATCTCACGATGCTTTTCCTGTACCATCCGCGCCATGTATTCTCTGTTCTTCTCAGCAGAGCCAAAGTCGATGCCATTGGTAACGATCAGCATATCTCCGGAGTTATACAGCAGTTTAGCGCCTACATCACCATCTTTGCCGACAGGGAAACCGTCGACCATATCAAAGTGCACGCCTTCTTCACCGAAGGCCATAAATTGAATCACTTCATCCTGAGCCATCCAGTTCAAATATTTGATGGCTTCCGCCGACCGTTCACTGAAGGAAGGAACCATGATATACATCCCAGCTGGCGTATAAGCCGGCTGTCTGCTTTTGCCTTCAAAGTCTGTGAATGGCAATAAAGGAACAACAGAAGCATCAGGAACGTTCTTCTCCAGCATAGCGACGGTTGATGATTCCCCGCCGAATGCCGTGCCTGTATCAAAGGTAAACAGGCCGGAGTGACCATTTACAAAGTTTTCTGTCTTTTTCTTCTTGTCTTTATCTAATGCAAAGTCAGGATCAAGCAGGCCTTCGTTGTACAGCTTATTAAGGAACTGAACCCCTTCCTTGTGACCATCCATCAGAATCGGATATTCACGGGAGCCGATCGTAACCGAGCGCAGATAACGTGCTTCATCCGATTGTTCTTTAATAAAGGACCAGATGACAGGCTCATAGGAATCTGGTGCTAAAGCGAAAGCAAACGGTATCGTGCGGTCACCGCCCAATTTGTTATCTTTAAATGCTTTCAGTGTTTCATAGGTTTCCTCTGTTGTAGTCGGAACCGGCATATTCAACTGATCCAGCCAGTCCTGGCGGATGATGCTGGAATACTTCTGAAGGTGTACCCGTCTAGCCACAACCGCAAATTGCGATCCGTCAAACACACCGTACTGGAGCGAATCCTTCAAATACTCCTTTAATTGCGGGCCGTGCTCGTCAATCGCGCTTGCAAGATCAGTCAGACCGCCTTGCTTCGCCCAGCTGTAGGCAGCGCCCTGATTATAGGTGAAAATAACATCCGGCGCCGTTCCTGCGGCCATCAGTACATTAAGATTGTTGATTTCTTCACTGCGGGGAATGGCAACAAATTCAACATCGATGTTGTTGGGGTCACCGAAATTCTCCTGAACATACTTTGTCATTTCATTGTTGGTTACCGTCACACCTTCGGGTGAATTACCGCGATCAAAAACCTCAACCTTCAGCGTAACTCTGTCTTTGTTGTTACCGCTGTCTTTCTTGTCACTGCCCTCGGCCGGAGCAGCTCCATTGCCGCCACCCGAATTGCCGCATCCTGCGACGATGGCCATGCACAGCACGAGAATAAATACCGGGTAACCCACTCTTTTAAGCGTTTTCATTTCTTGACCTCCCTGTGTCATTTGGTTCAGGTTGTATGCATCCTGTTGCCCTTTGAGCATAGTTGAGCATCCTATTAAGGGTCAATATACATGATTCCTTATACCATGCATTTATCTATGTTGGCACTAAAAACCTTATAGCTATGGGAAAAACAGGGGTTTTCGATTGTATAAAGCGCATGTAGTAATCCTTTTTAAACAAGAGAAGGAAGGGAAAATCCAGAGGAGCAGCTGAGAAGAAAAACTTGCGCTTTTTAAGATAGTCTTGACACAAACTTCACTAGTATGTAATACTATATACCAGTAGTCGTTATTACTTATTACCTGTAATACAGAGTACCTTATGAATTCATATGAATGGAGAGAAAATTTTGGACAATATTACAGAAATGCTGAAAGGAGTGCTCGAGGGTTGTGTGCTTGAAATCATCAGCCGCGGCGAAACGTATGGCTATGAAATTACGCAGCAGCTGCGAAACCTTGGCTTCGCTGATGTTGTTGAGGGCACGGTCTACACGATCACGATGCGGCTTGAGAAGAATAATCTGGTGAATATCGAGAAGAAGCCGTCCAACCTGGGTCCGCCAAGAAAATTCTATACACTGAATGCGGCGGGTCAAGAGCATCTCATTTTGTTTTGGGAAAAATGGGATTTCATATCGAACAAACTTTACCAACTTAAAAGGGGAGAAGAAGCATGAGCTTTATTGAAAAAATGATCGGCAGCCTGAACGACAAACGGGAATGGAAGGCATTGGAGGCGCGTGCAAAGCAGCTTCCAAGCGAATACCGTAGTGCTTACAAGGCGATCCAAAAATATATATGGACTGCCGGTGGTGCTCCCGCCGACTGGGAGGGTACGAACCGGATCTTTACTGGCTTGCTCGAGCTCTTCGAAGAAGGAGCAGCCGCAGGCAGGACAGTGACTGATCTTACCGGAGACGATGTAGCGGCCTTCTGCGATGACCTGGTGAAGGATGAGCCGAGCTGGATTGATAAGTACCGCCGGAAATTGAACGATACGATTGGACGCGGCTGACCAGCCTTCATATATGAAGGCTCCTGTCTATGCGCTTCTTCAATTTTCTTCTACAAAAGCTCTAGCGCGCTCTGCCTGCTTGCGGAACGCATCTCCGCTTCCACGATTTCGAGCGATTCTGCTGCACTCTCAGGTGTGCAGATGGAGATGGGCTCCCCATTTCGGACGGCTTCAAGAAAATAACGGATTTCCCGGTAATAGCCCGAATCCTTAGGTAAGTCAGCGACAAAGCCGGGGCCTTCGTTCGGATTCACCTTCAGCTGGTTATTCTGAAAAGTCAGATTCCCCCTTTCGAAATTGACACGAAACGTCATCGAAAAGCCAAAGTCACCCTTAAGCGTCCAATCTGCCTGTGCATTCAGCACTTTGCCGTCAGGATACATATAGTGTGTGGATACGATGTCGTAGGCGCTGCCGGGAACGACGTTTTGGGCGAGTGAGGATACGGCATGCGGTTTGCCGAACAGCCAGTTGATCATGTCGGTATCATGAATATGCATGTCCAGCATACAGCCGCCGCTAAGCTCAGCGTCTCTGTACCAGCCGGGCGGCGTGGTACCCCCTCGGAATAAATAACCGGAGGTAACCTTTCCGTATCGCTCGTCGACCACACACTCTTTTAAAAATTCATAAGCGGGCCAGAAACGCAGGCACTGGGCGATCATCAGTGTTTTTCCGGTCTGTTGTGCCGTCTCTGCCATCCGGTAAGCTTCCTCGGAAGTCCGCGCAATCGGCTTTTCACATAAGACATGGATGCCGCGTTTGAGCAGCGAGATGGCCACCTCGGCATGAAGATACGTAGGCAGGGTAATGTCCACCACATCCAGCTCTTCATGACTCAGCATGGTGTCGATATCCTCATACAGCCGGTAAGGCGTAAGATCATACACCTGTCGTTCGGTTGCGATATTGCCTGCAGCCGTGTCATTCTCCATCTCATGAATCCGGGTGTCGCACACAGCGATAAGCTGAATGTCCGCGCCTTCCTTCATTAATCTAATATAGTTATCCATATGCATACGTCCCATAAAACCAAATCCGATCAGACCTACCTTTAACATGGTTGAACCCTCCTGTTAAATATGAATATGTTTACTGCTGGCTGCGTCCTAAAATAACATCCAAGGCTGCTGACGTGTTATAGATAAGCTGCTCGGTATGATGGGTATACGAAGGAAGCATTTCCGCGGTGAGGTATCCGTCGTAACCGATGTCCCGCAGGGCTTGAACAACAGCCGGATAATTCACATCACCGGCCAGCAAATCCACGAAGCCATGCAGGCCTCCAGCTTTGCGGCGGTAGTCCTTCACATGTACTTTTTTGATCCGGGAGCCTAGAATGGAAATCCACTGCTCTGGAAAGCCGTGACTGACCACATTGCCTACGTCGAAATAGGAGCCGACATAATCAGAGCCCTGTTCGTCAATGAACTGCCGCAGCTCCAGCGGGGACAGCAGGAAATCATTCCACACATTTTCAATCGCGATGGACACGCCCGCGCTGGCAGCATAGGGTACCAGTTCAGCAATAGCTTCAGCCGCCCGTTCGTAAGCGATGTCGTATGGAACCACCTCGGATCCCGCGATAAAACTTACATGAACGGCACCCGGTATAACCAGAATGGCATCAACGCCGAATGCGGAGGCGAGCTCCAGCTGTTTCTTGCAGATGTCAATGGCTTTCTGCCGTTTGGATGGTTCCGCGCAGGTCATGGAGTAGTTCCAATATAGACCGGTTGCCAGCCCGGCAATTTCCATGCCGGCAGCATCCAGCTGAGATTGGATACAATAAATATCTTTGTCACTAGCCTGCAGTCCCAGCTCACCTTCGGTATTCAGCGACAGCTCAATCCCGTCAAAGCCAGCCCTGCTCGCAAGCTCGATACATGAGGCAGTGGTGCTTTCTTTTTTAAATGACCAGATATTGATGCCTTTTTTCACAGTGAGACACCTCGCTTTCATATACATTGTCTGATTCCGTTCTATTGTGCATGAACATGAGTTGAGATAATATCTATATGATAATGGAGAATGGTGCATGTTTCTTTAGAGGAAATCGTTATTCTTTGTACGATTCCGTTAAAATGGAACGAAGAGTGAGAAGGAGGCGAATAGCTGGATGTCCACGAAGAGCAATGAGTTTCCGAGGCAGCGTAAAGCTCTGTTTAGGGACTGGTCACCCAGCATCCATTACGCACAGATTCAACGCATGCCTGCAGGTAAGCTGGCAGCAAGGCGCATTTATGATTTTGAGCTGTTGTTCGTCGTTCAAGGCGAGGCGGCCACAACGATCCGTGGGGAGCGCTTATCCCTACCTGCGGGTCAATTGATTTTTTTACCTGCCGGGGTGGTTCACCAGAATGAAGCGGTGTCCAAGCCGGAAACCATATTTTTGGGAATACATTTTGACTTTTTTGATGAGCTGGAGATTCAGACAGAGGCCGATGTGATTGTGAATGAAGCCTACTTGCACCCGGAACGATTTGCACATGAGGCTGTCACGGATGATTTTCGTCCGCTCTCTAACCATCTCGTGTATACGCCGACACTGGAATGCGTGCAGTGGATGGAGCAGCTGGTGCATGAGTTTACAATGAGGCCGCTCGGTTATGAGCTGGCCTGCAAAGCGTTAATGATGAATATTCTGCTGCAGCTGATGCGTCTTCAGCACGAGCGATCACGGCCTTTGTCTTCGCCACATGACATCAGACTGCTGGAGCTGATTGAACAAATCGAACGCAGGCCTGCGCTTGCCTGGTCTAATGCCCTGATCGCCGAGAGGCTGAATCTGAGCACCGATCATGCGGCGAGAGTATTCAAAGGGTTTGCCGGGCTGCCGCCGAATGAGTTTATCCAGGCCGTCCGCCACCGGGAAGCACGCCGGCTCCTGCGGGAAAGTGATCTGACCATCGAACAAATTGCGGAACAGGTCGGTTACGCGGGCATCCACTATTTCAGCCGGCTGTTTCGCAGAGTGGAAGGGATATCGGCTTCAGAATACCGTAAACTGTCAAAGGTGCTTTAGCAGCAACGTAATTTCATACATAATTATTTCCCTGCTTGGTAATGATTCATAGATAAGGGACAAACCTGTACCCATCTTATGAAGGAGGAACATCAAGTGAAAAACAAATTGCTGCTGTTTATTCTCACATTGAGCTTGCTGATTGTACCATTCGGAGGCATGGTGAATGCCTCGGAGAAGAAGGATGTCGTGGATACGGCGGTAGAAGCAGGCCAATTTACGATCCTTGTCAAAGCGCTTGAGAAAGCGGGCTTGGTAGACACATTGAAAGGAAACGGTCCTTTTACCGTTTTTGCCCCGACCGATGAAGCTTTTACCGCACTGCTGAAGCAGCTGAACGTAACGCCGGAGCAGCTGCTTGAACGTCCGGATTTGAAAAATATTTTGCTCTACCATGTCGTTCCCGGCAAAGTATTATCCACTGATTTGAAGGATGGTATGAAGGTCAAGACGCTTGAAGGCAGCGAAGTGAGCATCTCCACCAATCCTGTCATGATCAACGACGCTAAGGTGGTAAAAGCGGATATTCCCGCATCAAATGGGGTTATCCATGTTATTGATAAGGTACTGCTGCCTCCGGCGAAGTAAACAAAACATGAGCGATGGAGAGAAATCTTTATCGCTCATAATTCAAGTAACACTTGATAATAATATTAGACCGTGCTATACTTAAGTAGTTATAAGTTATACCTGATCTCACATATTGCAGAGGGTTATAATTTTGATGATATAACCTTGTGCAATATGTGATTTTTTTTCGGGAAATCGAATGATCATGTAAAATGAAAAATATGGAGGTAATTGAACATGGAACAAGGTACAGTAAAATGGTTTAACGCAGACAAAGGTTTTGGTTTTATCGAGGTTGAAGGTGGAGACGACGTATTTGTACATTTCAGTGCAATCACTGGCGAAGGCTTCAAATCGCTGGACGAAGGACAACGCGTTGAGTTCAACGTAGTACAAGGCAACCGCGGTCCACAAGCCGAGAACGTTGTAAAACTGTAAATTAGTTTTAGAAAGTCCCAAACCTTGTGTTGGGACTTTTTTTTCGCTCATAATTCCCCTAAGAGAAAGAAGGATGCTGCTTGTACTTTTCACGGAAACGATTGATGGTGGATCTTCCAGAGGAAATGACGTCGTTGTGGTCATGCACCAATGAATTGTGCAACGGATGGATGAGAGATAACTTTGTGTTTTCAGTTCAACCGGTATGCGGTCAGTGTAATTCTTTAATGGAAAAAGGCGAGAAAATGCTTACAATTGTAGCGAATACAAGTCCTAATCAGACGAAGCGCTAAATAAAAAAAGTCTATGTGGCATGGGGTTCAGCTATTTGATGCCCATTTGTTCACATTTCGTCCAACCTTAACGGGTTGGGCTTTTTTTTATGCACAAAAATCGACACGTTACCCGGCTATTGGTTTAATACATTCTTAAATGTTCAAACTGAGGATAGGTTCTACATTAGAAGAAGGAGCGTGAAGGATGACTTATCTATTGCTGCTTGTGGGGTTCGGTTTGTTAATTGTCGGAGCTAACTATTTTGTAGAAGGAGCTTCCAAAATAGCGACACTGCTCCGCGTATCCCCCATGCTGATCGGTTTGACCATTGTGGCTTTCGGCACCAGTTCACCTGAAGCCACAGTTAGTATTATTGCTGCTCTCAACGGCAGTGAAGGAGTAGCGCTGGGAAACGTTGTCGGCAGCAATGTATTTAACACCACGCTGATCCTTGGACTGACTGCGTTAGTTATCGTCATTAAGGTGCAGAGTGAAACGATCAAAAAGGAAATCCCGTTTACACTTCTGGCAAGTGTCGTTCTGCTCATCCTGGTCAGCGATGTATCCCTGCAGGGGATGGATACGAACACAGTGACAAGAGGGGATGGCTTGATTCTGTTGTCGTTCTTGGTCATTTTTCTGTATTACCTAATAGAAGTCGCAAGGAACAGCAGAGAGAGCAGTGCTGCGGAACACAACCCCGCTGACCGGCCGCCCTTGGGCAGGAATCTGATTTTTGGACTGGCGGGTCTAGGTGCTATTATTTACGGTGGTCATCTTGTCGTTCAAAACAGCACCATGATCGCTCTGCAGTGGGGAATGAGTGAAACGCTGGTGGGTCTGACGATTGTGGCTGCCGGTACATCCCTCCCAGAGCTTGTGACTTCTGTTGCAGCAGCTTTAAAAGGGGAAAATGAGATTGCGGTCGGGAACATTGTCGGCAGCAACATTTTTAATATTCTTTTTGTTTTGGGTTTGTCAGCAGTAATTTCACCCCTTCGTGTCGAGGGCAGCATGACCTTGGACATGCTTATTTTAATTGCAATTACCGTGATTTTGTTCGTCATGGCCAGGACCGGCAGCAAGATCAGCAGATTGGAAGGTTTATTCCTGACAGCCCTGTTTGCAGGGTATATGACTTTTATTATTATCCGAGGGTAATTCAGGTTGCTTCTCGGGAAACAAATTGTCCCTGTTCGTACAGATAACTCAAATGGCTCTCTTTGAGGTTTTGCTTTAATAGATGCTCTTGGACAAATGCTGCAATATCCTCCGGTTTCAGATGCTTGTACCAGGCCCCCTCAGGGTACACGACAACAGAGCAGGCATCACCGCAGCGCGACAGACATTGGGTAGCGGTAACTCGAATAGAGTTCTCGGTATCGTAAAGCTCCACGGCTTCTTTAAAGGATTGCAGCACCGCCTCGCTGTCTCCTCTAATGGTACAGCATCCGCCATTGCAGACCAGAACATGCTGCTTCATGCTGCTCATCAAACGCTTGGACAGCGCACGCTTTTTTTGCCGTTCCTCTTCCGTCAGTACTTTCGGTACAGCTTTATGTTTGTCCATCATCTTACCTCCGTATCAATCCTGTGATTTCAAAAGCGACATTGCCCGTTCGTTCACTTTGACCTACTGCTGCGGTTACTGTAAATACCTCTTCGAACATCTTTTCGTTAATGACCTGCTGCGGACGACCACTGCTGTAGATCCGGCCGTTTTTAATAACGACGATATAATCGGAATATTGAATGGCATGCTGAATATCGTGAAGGATCATCACGACGGTTAATCCCAAATCAGCGTTCAGTTGTTTCACTAATTCCATCATTTCTAACTGATGATTAATATCCAGGTAGGTAGTCGGTTCATCTAACAGGAGTATAGACGGCTGCTGTGCCAGGGCCATGGCCAGCCAGGCTCGCTGTCCCTCTCCACCAGACAGGCTGTCCAGCTTCCGTTCAGCCATAGGCGACACACCGGTCTGTGACATTGCCCAATCGACGATTTTTTTGTCATCGGCTGCGCCTTTACGCCACCTTTTACGGTGAGGAAAGCGACCATGCTCTACCAGATCCAGTACGGTGAGGTCCTCGGGGGCTCTTGGCTTCTGGTTTAATACGGCCATCCGGGTCGCCAACTCTTTACCAGGGATGGTGAAGAGGTTGCGCTGCTGCAGATAAGCTGTACCTTTCAACGGCTTCAGATTGCGGCTGAGCGTTTTCAATACTGTGCTTTTGCCCGATCCGTTGGGCCCTATAATGGTATAGATCTTGCCTGCTTCCACATCCAGGCTCATGCCGTCAATGATCAAGTTTTGGCGATAGCCTAAAGTGACCTCATCCAATTTTAACAACGTCATCTCTGTATCCTCCCGATCATCGTGCTTCCCTGCGCAGCAGGTAGAGAAAAAATGGTGCACCGATCACGGCCATAACTACACCCACAGGCACTTCGGTTGGTGCGAATGTGACTCTTGCCAGCGTATCACTAAGCGTGACTACGCCGATGCCCAGCAAGGCAGATGCCGGGAGCAAAATGCGATAATCATTGCCTACCAGCAGTCTGGCTGCGTGAGGCACAATGAGGCCTACAAAACCGAGCAGTCCTACGATGGCCACAGCGCTTGCCGCCAGAAGTGCTGCCACTGCTGTAAGAAGCAGGCGCGTCCATTCCACATGTAATCCCAGGCTGCGTGCATTTTCATCACCAAGGAGCAGAATGTTCAGCTTTCTTGCAAAGCAAAGAGCCAATACAACACCAATTACAGTGTATGGAAGCAGGGTCTCGAACTGAGGCCAGCTTCGAGTAGACAAGCTGCCAGCCATGAACATCATGGCACCATGAACACGATCACTGTAGAAGACCAGAAGTCCCGTTATACCAGCTCCGAAAAAAGCGGAGACCGCCACACCTGCAAGAATGACCCGGATAGGTCTGATTCCATCTTTCCAGCTCAGAATATAAATGATCAGACAAGCAAGCACGGCACCCGCAAAAGCGACAGGTGTCAGTAAATGATTATATTGAGGGTATAAAATCAACAGAATGATAGCGAAAAACCCAGCTCCCGCATTAACTCCAATAATCTGGGGATCAGCGAGAGGATTTTTCATAATACCTTGAAGGATCGCACCCGCAAGAGCGAGGTTGATGCCAACCATCGCACCAATCAGCGTCCGTGGGAAACGGATATTCCAAATGACCTCCCTCGCCGGTCCTTCTCCGCCAAGCAGCAGATGACTCCATACCTCACGCCAAGGAATCGTCATCGCTCCCTTGCTGATGCTTACTGTCACACTGATCAGTGCGAGGGTGAGGAAGGCGAAGGTTATCCAGATACGCCATATCTTGCGTTCTCTGAGTTTGGTGAGGCCCTCATTAGAGACAACAGCGGTCAAGTCAGCATTATTGATTTCCATCAGCGAAATTCTCCGGATATAGCGTGGAGGCCATGTATTCTACAGCATCAGCAAAGTGTAGGCCAGGGTGCACCAGAAACAGGTCTTGAGGCAGGAAATAAATTTCTCCTTGTTTGACTGCGTCCAGGCTGCTCCAGGCGGGATTATTTTCGATATCCTGACGAATGCGAGACTGAACCACGTCCTCACCGCCCATCGTTGTCAGCAGAATTTTATCCGGATTGTCTTCTACAAGCTTTTCGATACTGTAAGGCGTCTTATCCGGGCGGCCCTTAAGCGGCGAGCTCCCGGCGGCTACATTCTCCAAGCCAAGCAGCTTGGCGGTGCTGCCCGCAATTGAATCTTCGAGCTCAAGCGCTACATCCCGAGGATTAATATGAACAATAGCGATCTTTGTTTTGTCAGACGGCATTTTAGCCTGCACAGCTTCAATCCTCTTTTGCATATCGGCAACTTTGTTACTGACAATCTCTTGTTGGCCCGTGATTTTAGCGAATATGTCGGCTTTGGCCAGTGAATCCTCGTAATTATCCAAATTAAGCAGGATGACGGGAATACCGCTTTGACTTAGAGTATCGACCAGACTGTCATGATGCGGCTGACCGCCGATAACCAGATCCGGCTGTAAAGCAACGATCGCTTCGACATTCCCGCCCAGATGCCCTACATCAGGGAGACTGTTCGCTTCTTCGGGAAGATGCTGCAAGGTAATGTGCGGTGGAATTGTCGGCTTGCCGATAGGGGAGCCGCCCGATGCGTAGAATAAGTCTAGAAGATTCGGAAGGAGTGGAAGTACCTTCTCAGGCTTCTTATCCAAAACGACAGTCCGGCCGGTATCGTCAACGATCTCTGCGTATGGCGTTTCGTTGGCAGCAGTCTCGCTGCTGCCGGCCGCATCAGACAGAGCTTTGTCTGATGCGCTGTTCGATGAACTTCCTTCTCCTTCAGAAGCTGTCCCGCCGCACGCGGCAAGAACAGCGAGTAAGCTTAGACTGGTAAACAACACTGACCATTTTTTCATAATAAATTCACCCCACGATTTTTTTAACGTTTGTATCATAGACTACAATCTCTCGCCTCAGCATGACTCTAAGGAGCTAGTCCATGTCGTTAATCTTGTAGAAATGGTGACAAAAGTTGTCTGTTTTTGTACTGTAATCAGGGGTATATTGTCGCGAAAAAAAAAGCGACCACTGCTGGTCGCTTAGCTTTCACTCTGTTCTGAAGTAGTTCTCGCCGATCTGGATCTCGCTCGCTGAAGCTCCATCCTGGATGAAGAACAGCTCATTCTCTACGGTCTTGTCCCGGTAGGCCAGGACAATGGTGTTGCCGGTAATTCTGTAGGAGCCGCTGGTGGAGGAGCCTGAAGCTCCGGTTGTCGGCGCGCCGCCGTTAACCGAGCCAATCATCATATGATCGCTCTCAAAGGTGCCGTCCGCTTTGAATGTGATCGTTGTGCTCCATGAGGTGGCGCCTCCCGAGATACCGATCAGACCCGAGAAGCCTCTGTAGGTGTAGGTTCCCGACAACTTCTGATCGTTCTTCACCGGTTTGACGGCTTCCAGCTCGATGTCATCGATAACCAGCCTGCCATTCACTTTTTTAATAGTATGGGTGGAGCCGCCCTGAATGGATAGCTTATTTCCGCTGATGGTGTAGCTGCGGCAGGTGTCCTTGGTGCAGTTTATAGTCTCGGGACCGCCATTGGCAGGTTGGCCTGTTACAATTTTCTTGCCAGGGAGGAAGGTGTATATATCCCAGCACATGCCCCCGCACTCGGAGCCGTCGTAGTCCGGGCGAAATCCATAGTACATCCCTTGAAGATTGTTAAGATCTACCGAGTTAGAAGACGCTGGCTTGTAAACACCGCTTCCTTTGGGGGCGGCGGGTACTTTGACCGTTGTATTAGCTGCCTTTTCTGCTTCGACTTGTGCTTTGATTTTTGCCAGATGGTCCTCGAAGGCTTTTCGGACTTGTTCTTTCGTTACACCGTTTGATTTGAAAAAGTGATCCGAATAGATCAAAATCTCGGGTGCGTACGGATTCCAGGCGACGTACGCACCTGTGGATTCGCCGACAAAGCGCAATGGAACCAGCGTACTCCCATTACGAATCTCCGGAGCGAGACTTAATTGAATCGTCTTTCCGTTGACTGTAGCTTGCTTGCTGTTGATCCTCAGGACGATGTTCAGCCCATCCTTGGTGCCGGTCACGGTCTGTTTTGTTTTATCCCACTTTACGGACATGCCCATGCCCTCAAACAGCGGGCGAAATGGAACCAGTGTCGTCCCCTTATCGAGTATCGGATCCGGCGTGAAACTCAGTTTTTTCTCATCATACTTGACCTCGATCGGTTTAGCGCTGGCAGCACCGGCATTATGGGAGGCCAGAATGGCGCCGAGCATAAGCAGTAAGACCATACCAACGGCTAGACGGATAAAGCTTGTGTTTCCCTTCAGTGTCTCTGTTTTCATATTTCCTCCTTATAATCAGCATTTAAGAACTGAAAATCGCTATAGTAAGAACTTATACGAATTCCGGGTTTTGAAACAGGGTCAATAGGAATAAATTTCATGAAACGATACCTGGGACCTATATGACTGAGAAAATAAAAAAAATAAGCCCGAAAGCGGGCTTACTTCCCTACTTATAGTTATCTTTTTCACTCTCTTTGTACTTGCCGTTGCTGTCATGCTGGGATTGCTTTCGTCGGTCATTATGGGCTTGCTGCTGCTGTTGGGCATCGAGGCTGTTCACAGGTTCAGTCTCCAGGTCTTTAACAGTGTTGACCAAATTTTTGTCGGGATGATTATTGTCCAAATGGAAGTCCCCCTCACGGCTGGAATTGGTTGTGAATTGTATTATGTACCGGCTGTGGTAAGGTTATTCCTTCTGTCTGTAGATGATACGTATTACTGCATCTGCAGGCTGAATTGAGGTTCTGTTCGTAGATAGTAGTTGTTCCGCACTTCGGCCGTCCAATTGGCAAACACTTCTCTCCACTGCACAGAGCTGAAAAATTCATCCACCGTTTGGCTGTCAGAGTTCCACTCTACGAAAATGTTCAGCGGCGCAATACCGCCGGCCCAGACGCCATTGTTGGTATCTGTGCCGCTTTCCCGTACCAGCAGGATGGGAAGGCCGAATTGAAATGCCATCGACGGTTCGATCTGGGAGAAGGTCGATCCCTGCCAGAATGGCGTCGTGGTCGGCGGCTGTCCGACATTCGCTTCGAGAATCTGGACGAAAAATCTCCGAAAGTTAATGGCCAGCATGCCATAGCTGGAGATCACCAGACGCCGGATGTTGGTCAGCACCGTTTCGGGATACTGCTCGCTTTGCGGCAGGGTGCGCGGAAACAGCAGCGCATCTTCAATTTCCTGAACCAGCCGGTCAAAAAATTGCTGCTGCAGCGTGTTCAGGGAATTCGCGGTGCTCAGGAAGATCGGAATCCGAAAGGCACGGTCGATGCATTCATCATAAGCAGCACTTGTTGGTTTTACGGCGGATGATCTGCTGGCTTGATGCAGCGATGATGCATGATGAAGCTGTGCAGCAGGAAACTCTTTAATCCGGGCGAGAGGGGGAAGCTTCTTCAAAGGGGCCTGCTTGGCGCGGGCTTTTATTTTCGCATGGCTCATCGTGACGAACTCCTTCATCGGCAAATTTAAACTTAACCCAGCTTATGTGTGTTTGCCTAGATGTGACACTGAAGGATTTCATAGGCGATGCTGATAATGCCAGTACACAGAAAACAGAAAACATCCCTTAAAGCCGGCCTATCCAGCGCCAGCTCAAGGGATGTTTAAAGTAGATGCGCTCAACAGCACGCTGTACGGCAATGCAGGCTTTAACCCTTGCGTTCCAGTGGCAGCGTACAGCAGTGAATGCCTCCGCCCATTTTCACGATTTCGGAAATGTCTACAGGAATCACTTCCACGCCATTCTTCGACAGCAGGTCGATGGTATAAGACCCGCCGCTCGCACATATTACTCTTCCCGGTGATGCAGCAATGCCGTTAATCGTAAGTACCGGGTCCCGCGGATCGACATGCAGTAATTCGATGTCCCGGCTGTGCAGCTCATCAATGAACCAGAACGGCAGCAAGGATATGTTAACGAGTGCTTTCTGTTGATCGACCATGAGGAATGCCTCATCCAGATGGATGATGGATGCAGGAAGATCGACCGCGATCAGCCTGATTCCTTGAAAGGACAGGATTTGCCGGATTTGATCTACACCTGCTGCGTTCACACGCTCCGATGTACCCACGACAGCCGTCTGGGGGTCGAGCATTGTGAAGCTGCCTCCCTCTGCAAATCCCATACCCTGAACCATGCCGAGTATAGGCATTCCGGCTTCACTGATTTTCTGAGCCGCCAGCCGTGTCTCTCCATAACGGATATAAAGCGCGAACCTGGATAATATGACTCCTCCCGGCACGACCATGCCTAAATCCCTTGTGAACATCATTTCAGGCCAGGCATTTTCATGATCCTCCAGGTATATGATTTCTGCGCCTTCCTTTCGAAGCGCATCGGCCAGCGCATCATGCTGCTGCTGTAATCGCTCCAGATCAGGGGATTGCGGCATGCTGTTGATGCTGAAATTACCCTTGATCTGATTCAGGAGCATCGGACCGGATTCAATTTGAGCACTGTATTTCTCCAGCCTATTTACTTCGCTGCCGGGGCGGTGCATCAGGATTTGTTTGACTTTACCAACCGGATTGGTAATCCCCCAGGTTTTGCCCCAGATCGATTCCAACAGTTTTTTGTCATGAAACGGTTCAGTCACCAGGGTGCGGGACATATAAGAGAAGCTTTCATGCATCATTTCCGTGCTCCTTTGCTGTAGTTCGAGTTATTCAACCGTTAGTATGACTAAGGAGCCGGCGCTTTAACCGTTCTCCATGCTATAGAATTGTTATCTATGCTTTCATTTTGTCGTGTATCGTCCTTCAGGACAGCGGTAAGATAGGTTTACAGAAGAGATAACAAGGGTTAGCTGCCAGAAGGGATACATGAGAATGAAAGTTTCGAAGTGGAAAAAGACGATCATCCTCGATATCATGCTGGCGCCAGCCCTGATTTTGACACTCATCTTTTCTTACATTCCAATGGCCGGTCTGGTTATGGCTTTTCAAAATTACAAGCCGGCATTGGGAATGACAGGATCTCAGTGGATCGGACTGGACCATTTTGAGTTTTTGTTCAGCATCCCGGAGAACATTCAGCTTATCTGGAATACGCTTATCATTGCGGGAATGAAGATGGCCGCCAATCTGATCGTTCCCTTTATATTTGCACTTCTTTTGAATGAAATCAGAAGGATATTTTTTAGAAGAATGGTTCAAACGATCGTATATATGCCGCATTTTCTGTCCTGGGTTCTTGTGGGAGGGATCCTGATCGATCTCCTTGCCCAGAATGGAGGACTTGTAAATCAAACGTTGACCAGCGTCTTTGGAATGAAGCCGATCTTCTTCATGGGGGACGGAGACTGGTTTCGTTTTGTCGTCGTGGTCAGTGATGTATGGAAGGAATTTGGCTTTAACACCATCGTCTTTCTGGCAGCACTCGCAGGCATCAATCCTTCGCTCTATGAGGCGGCAGAAGCAGACGGAGCTGGCAGGTGGCAGCAGACCTGGGCCATCACCATGCCCTCCATGCTCCCGATTACGATCGTGGTCGGCACTCTTGCTCTCGGCAGTATTTTGAACGGAGGCTTTGATCAAATCTTCAATTTGTACAATGCTCTCGTCTTTGATAAAGGCGATATTATTGATACGTTTGTTTACCGGTATGGAATTATAGGCGGGAAGTTCAGTTTCTCTACAGCTGTAGGTCTGTTTAAATCGATCGTCAGCCTTGTTCTTATCGTTATGGCTTACCGTATGGCCTATAAATTGGCGAATTACCGCATCTTCTAGAAGGAGGCCAACGGGGTGTGTATCATAAAACAACTTCTTACAAAGCATTTACGGTATTGAACTATGTGTTTATGATTGCAGTATCGCTGGTATGTATCTTCCCTTCATTCATATTCTGGCCGTTTCGTTCAGCGGCAAGGCGGCAGCAAGTGCGAACCTGGTCAAACTGTGGCCAATCGACTTTACGCTGGACGCTTATGTTACAACCATCGCTAATGGTAATTTCCTGAGGTCCATCTGGGTGACCCTGCAGCGGACGGTCATAGGCACGGTGTTCGGAATGCTGGTGGTTGTTTTTGCAGCATATCCCTTATCCAAGGAAACCAGCAGCTTCAAACGACGAAATATGTACATTTGGTACTTTGTGTTCACGATGCTGTTTAGCGGCGGCTTAGTCCCGTATTATATATTGCTTCGGAATTTGGACATGCTGAATACGCTTTGGGTGTTGATTCTCCCTGGCGCGGTTTCGGTATGGAATATGATTCTTCTCCTTAACTTCTTCAGGGGGATTCCCAAGGAGATGGAAGAAGCGTCTCTGATCGACGGTGCAGGTCACATCCGAACACTGATTCGTGTGTATCTGCCCATTTCTACTCCGGCACTGGCCACGCTCTCCTTGTTCACTTTGGTCGGACATTGGAACTCATGGTTTGACGGCCTGCTGTTCATGACAAATCACGAGAATTACCCGCTGGCCACGTACCTGCAGACCGTTATTGTGCAGCAGGATTTCAGTAAAGTTTCGGTCCGGCCGGAGGATCTGGAGAACATTTCTCAACGAACGGTGAAAGCGGCCCAGATTTTCATAGGCATGGCTCCGATTTTACTTCTGTATCCGTTCCTGCAAAGATTTTTCGTAAAAGGGATTGTGCTTGGAGCTGTAAAAGAATAACTTGTTTTATGAGGGGGTGAAAAACATGGCAATAAACATAAGAAGCACGCTGCTGGCATTATTGAGTTCATTGATGCTGTCAAGCGCCTTGACCGGCTGTACCGGAGACAGTGAAGATCCCCCGAAAGAGAAGGATGTGGAGGAAGAGAGTTTTTACTCGGCTCCTTTCGAAGACGGTAAATATACGGAGCCGGTCACGATATCAACGGTGTTCCCCGTTTCCAGCAACATGAAGTTCAAGAATGGAGAAAATATCGAAGACAACGTGCACACCCGGTGGGCAAAAGAAACACTGGGTATCGATATCGAATACTTGTGGACGGTAAGCGAACAGAACAACGCCTATGAAACCAAGCTGCGGCTGATGCTGACGGCTGGTGAGAAAATGCCTGATATTGTGGCCTTTCGAGGCGATGCTGCACTGATATCCGATTTGATTGACACCGGTCAGTTTACCGATGCCGGAGTATTGTTTGACAAGTATGCATCTGACATCTATAAGAGTGCAGTGGCAGAAGATCCTACAGTCTGGAATCCTTTGATGAGAGACGATAAAAGAATGGGCCTTCCGATTTTGGAAAACGCCTTCAATAATGATCCGGTGATGTATATTAGAGAAGATTGGCTGAGGAAGCTGAACTTGAACGCCCCCACGAATATGACAGAACTCGAGACGGTCATGGACGCTTTCACCCATCAGGATCCTGATGGTAACGGCGAGAACGATACGACAGGACTGTCCGTTGGCTTCAAGAATGATTTGAACACGTGGATGTCAGAATCGGGCTGGATCTTTGGAATGTACGGAGCTATGCCAAATCAATGGAACAAGACGGAGGACAATCAGCTTGTCTATGGTTCTGTTCAACCAGAGATGAAACCTGCGCTTCTGAAAATGCAGGAGTGGATGGAAAAGGGGTACATTTCCAGCGAAGCTGGGCTGTATGATGAAACGAAAGCGACGGAGGCCTTCACAGCAGGGAAATCGGGCATCATTGTCGGTCCGTACTGGATGACAGGCTGGCCGCTTCCTGATCTGCAGAGAAACGTGCCGGACGCCAAATATAGAGCATATCCTCTTCCTGCTGGTCCGGATGGGACCATCGGACGCCACGGTACCTCGATCAGCAGCGGTGCCATATTGATTAACAAGGATATGAAGCATAAAGATGCGTTTTTTGTGTATCAGAACTACCTGTTTGATCATTGGGCTAATCCGGAAAGCACGACGTTTCCCCATGGTTTTGCCAAAGGGTACGATTATGATATTGGACCAAGCGGGGAGATATATCAAGAAGCGCAGAGCGATAAAATTCCGGGGGGTTGGGTCGATGCCATTCGGTATTCACTGACCTTTGACGGTGCCATTATACCGAATTTGGCAATGAATACATTAGCTAAGCTCGCTGAAGGCGCAGAGCCGGCCAACCAGTATGAGAAAAATTTGGCAAAGCGGATTCCTGAACAGCTTCGAGCCGCCAAGATTGTTATTGATCAGAAAGATACGGTCATGCCTGAAATGTTTACAGGAGCACCTACCAAAACCCAGCTGGCACGCGGAGATATGCTCACCAGGCTGGAGAAAGAAGTGTTGAACAAAATTATCTATGGTCAGGCTTCGATCGACGAATTCGATACCTTTGTGGAAAAATGGAAATCCACAGGTGGGGATCAAATGACGGAAGAAGTTAACGCCTGGTATCAATCGGTTCAAAAGTAAAGCCAGGAGGAATAATCATGATTACAAAACTGTCCATTTTTCAGAAACTTCTGTTCTTTCTCCTTCTTATTGTGGCGGTTTTTGTTATCGCTTTCTGGTTCATTTATCATTTGAACACCAAGGCGATTCAGTCCGAAATTAATAAAAATAAAATGAATGATGTGCGTTTTATGACCTCCCAGCTGTCCACTCAATTTGAACAGGTGCTTATGAACACCATGACCATTTCCCAAGATTCATCGGTCCGTGAATATCCGTTCATCTTAAAGTCGGGAGATAAATATTCGCGTTATAAAATGAAGCTCTCGATTATGGACAAGCTGTCTTTAAACACAGCCTCTACATCATGGAACAACACGGTGATTCTATACTATCTTGAGGAAAAACAAATGGTCTCTTCTGCGAATTCCTTTTCGTTCAGCACATTTAAGCTTCCAGACTCCAAGTACAATGAGTGGACGATTCATATGGAAGACGATGGAAGCGGATATTATTCTTACATTATGCCCAGCCATCTCAGTGCACTGCTGATCGAAGTTCGAATTTCTGTGGAAAACTTGAAAAAAATGCTGCGGCAGTACAACTCCGGCATTCCATTACTTTACGATGCTGAGGGACAAACCTTTATCGATAAAGAACCTCATCTGGATCAACATTCATACCAGGAGATTGCAGCTAGAATCACCGGTGAGAGCGGCTCCTTTGAACTTACAGATCAAGGAACGGATTATCTAGTCAATTATATGAAATCGGAAATGATGGATCTTTATTTTCTCGATTATCACCCAAAGAGCCAGTACACCCGGCTGATCTTCCGCAACAATCAATATTTCATCTATGCAGTATTGATTGTATTGGTCGGTTTGTCCTTTTATACGCTGCTGCTGCGAAAACAGGTTCAGAAGCCCATTCATGCACTGCGGAAAGCCATCAACCGCTTTGACCGGGGTGACTTGTCCAGCCGTGTCGTCAGCCTGGACTCTAATGAGTTCCTGATGCTCGGCAACTCATTTAACCAGATGGCCGAGAATACCCAGAGGCTGATCGAGCAGGTACTGGTGTCGGAAATCGAGGTGAAGGAGGCCAAACTGAAGCAGTATCAGGCACAGATCAATCCGCACTTTTTATTCAACTGTCTGAATTATATACAAAGCAAGGCCAGCGTGATGGATTATCGTTCGGTCACCGCCATGACGCTTCATCTGGGCTCATACTGCCGGTACATTCACAAGATTGAGCTGATTGATTCTACGCTGCTGGACGAAGTGACATTTGTAGAGCACTTTCTGTCGATCGTGCAGCTGCGCAAGCGGGAGATCGCTTTTGAAATCGATATTCCGAAGAGCCTCTATAGTCAGCAGGTGCCGAGGATGATTCTGCAGCCTCTTGTTGAGAACTGTGTGAAACATGGCATTGAGCCTGGCATTCAGCCGGGTATCGTCTCTATAAGAGCTGAACATACCCAGACTGGCTTTCAAATTATGATTGCAGATAACGGTGTGGGGATGTCAGAAGAAAAGCAGCTGGAAGTTCAGAGGCATATGGACGATGTTGTGCCCAAAGAGGGAATGAACGGAACCGGGGTCCGTAACGTACATCAGCGGCTTCGCCTGTACTATGGGAATAATTCAGGACTCCTTATTGAATCCGTACCGTCAAAAGGAACCTGCTACCGGATTCATATTGAGAAAGGAGAGATGGTACATGCTGCAAATCCTGCTGGTTGATGATGAACATTATGTTGTGGACGATCTTCAAGTGGCTTTTCCGTGGACGGAGTTTGGAATCGGTACCGTTCATAAAGCTTATTCCGGATATCAGGCCATGCAGATCCTTCAAAAGGTTCCTGTGGATATCCTGATTACAGATATTGCGATGCCGGGCATGAGTGGACTGGAACTGGTTAATTTCACAAAAGAAAATTATCCCAAAACGAAGTTCATCTTACTTACGGGTTACTCTGACTTTGAATATGCGGTAGAAGCAC
The DNA here is from genome assembly GCF_012933385.1 of Paenibacillus lemnae. Classification (GTDB taxonomy): domain Bacteria; phylum Bacillota; class Bacilli; order Paenibacillales; family Paenibacillaceae; genus Paenibacillus_AQ; species Paenibacillus_AQ lemnae. The sequence continues at coordinate 50,481 of NZ_JABBPN010000020.1, read as the reverse complement.
TTAAAAATGGAGTGCTGGAGTACCTGCTTAAACCTCTGGACCAGAGTAAGCTGCGGTCCGCACTACAATCCACGATACTGAAAATCCAGGAAGAGCTGAGCTTGTCTGCATCATTAGATCGTGCCAAGCTTGCCTTCCGTGAGCATCTGCCCCTGTTGAAGGACAAGCTGCTATGTGAGTTAATCCAGGGAAAAAAGTATGCTGCTGGTGAATTGATGGAAAAACTGTCGAGCTATCAGATTTCGATTCGTGAGCAGGAAGGCATTTATTTGATTCTGGTTCGTTTGGAAGAACGTTTTACGAGTTATGGATCAGATAGCCAGACGCTGTTTGAATACGCTGTCATTAATATTGCAGAAGAGATATTCAGGGATAGCTTTGAAATCTGGCAGTGCCGTGATCCTTATGAATATTTAGTGTTTGTTCTCAAACATAAGGAGGAAGAGGAGGTCCTGGATAAGGACAGCGTGATGAAGAGGCTGAACCAAAAGGCCGAGCAGCTGCATTATAATGTCAATGAATATTTAAAGGGAGGCATTTCTGTCGTTTTATCGTATCCGGGCGTATTTCCTCAGGAAGTTCGGGTCATGTATGAAGATGCAGTGTACGCTCTAAGGCAGCAGGTGGGCAATCGCCAAGGTTATTTTTTATCTGTTGCCGGCAAGCCTCACAAAACCTCTGTGCAGCCCTTGAGAATATTGTATGAGTCGCCTTCGCTTATTCATCTGCTGGAGACTGGGCAATGGCACGCCTACAAGGAACGGCTTCATCGTATTCAGGAGGAATGCGACAGCTTATCCGGTTACAATGCAGAATATTTCGAGGAGATTCGAAGTTTGTTCCTGGCTTCCTTTCATTATATTGCTCATAAGAATCAAAAGCTTTTGTCTGATTTAGTTGGATATGAACGGATGCAGAAATCCTCATTCCGCTCGCTGGACCAGCTAATCGGGTGGGGAGAAGAGCTCGCTGACATGTTAAGAGACAAGCTTGAAACCGATACGCGGTCGAACCAGCAGAAAGTGGTCGAGGAAATCCGCAATTTTATAGATCACAGCTATGCCAATACCAGTCTTCAGTCTGCTGCAGATCATGTTTCTCTTCATCCATCCTATGTATCCAAGCTGTTCAAGCAAGTGATCGGGGTCAGCATCAGCGAATATATTTATCAAGTTAAAATGGAGCAGGCTCTGATCCAGTTGAAAGATTCGGATGCGAAAGTGTATGAGATATCCGAGCAGCTTGGGTATGCCAATTCTCAATATTTTATTAAGGTGTTCAAAGAACAGTTTGGCATGACACCACAGGATTATCGGGAAAAGATTGCAGCTTGTTCTCATGATGCTTACTGATAGAGCGGCGGCAGATGACCATGTCCCTGCTCGGTATAGCGGGTGATGTGCAGATGAAGCTGATCATCCAACGTGGCGAGAAAAATTTCGTTCAGCTTTACATCTTTATGCCGCAGCTGGTCGTGGATCCACTGCTCTTTCAGGTGGAAGAAGGGCAGGACATGGCTTTGTATCTGGCCCTCCCGAATGACGGGATATACAACGGAGGAGGAGCTGGCTGCGTTTGATTTCTCCAAAATGCTCAGCTCACCGTTTGGTTCGATCACGGCTAAATCGACGATGGACAGGTTGAATACCTGACTTTGACGCAGCATCTGCAGGATATTTTCGATGGTGTATCTGGCTTTTTTAATATTGCGGTAGATCAGCTTTCCATTATGGATGACAATGATCGGTTCAAAGGTTACCCGTTTGCCGAACTTGCGGAAACGAATCACGGCATAAGAGAATATTTTCTGGAAGATTCCGATCATGATAATGGCAAAAGCCGTGGGAAGATGATGAATCTGGGGGTCTGCAATGTCAGCACCTACAACGGCTCCGAGCGCCAATATGATCAGATAGTCAAAAACAGGCAGCTCTCCGATCGAACGTCTTCCCATAAACAAGGTAATGATGAGCATCAAAGGGAAAATTGTGACGATCCTGCCCAATATAAGTCCGTAGTCCTTCATCATCTCCACAGCAGTGTCTCCATCCTTTCCTGTTTTGGGTAGTATTGCTGTTATCTGCCGACTTTAACCAGGAAAGAATGAACCTTGCTGCCCATGAACTATAGTCGGAAAGAAGCTTGTTCCTTCATACGACCATAAGTTAGTATTTTACACAAATCTAGCATTGTGTTGATAAAACGAAAGATTTTCGTGCCGTGAGCTGTGCTATACTCTCAGCGAAATGACCAATGCTCAGGAGGTATCTACTCATTTATGGGATGGAAATTGGATTGGAAAAAGCCGGTGGCTTCCTTGCTGACATCAGCTTTACTCTCTGTGCAGGTGCTAGGAGGAGCTTTGGGTGGAACGGCAGCAGCGGCACCCGCAGCGGCGAATTCGGCAGAGGATATTGAGGTTCATCTGCTGGGCATCAACGACCTTCACGGCCAGCTGGATACTATATCGACGGTCAGCGACAAGCCAGCCGGCACGGCAGCCATTCTGGCAGCATATCTGAAAGAGGCGCGTGCCAAATACAAGCACAGCCTGCTCTTTCATAACGGAGACGCTGTGGGCGCATCGGCACCGATCTCCTCTCTCGAACGGGATAAGCCTACACTGGAATGGATGAATATGATGGGCTTTGATGTAGGCTCGCTGGGCAACCACGAGTTTGATCAGGGTGTTGAAGCGCTGATGGCCCAGTTGAAAGGCGGCGTTGATCCGAAGAATGAGAAAGTGACTCATGACGGTGTCGATTTTAATTATGTCAATGCCAACGTCGTGGACGAAAAGACAGGCAAGCCCATCATTGATCCTTATACCATTAAAGAAGTTGGCGGTATCAAGATCGGATTTATCGGTCTGGTCACCAAGTCCACCCCAAGTAAGGTTTCACCTGCCGGAACCGCGGGCGTACGATTCCTGACCGCGGAGGAGGAAGTGCAAGCGGTGGAAGGCTATGCGAAAGAGCTTCAGCAGCAGGGCGTGGAGAGTATCATTGTGCTTGCCCATGACCCGGCCACTACCCGGGAAGGGGAAACGACAGGCGAGGCAGCAGATCTGGCCAGAGCGCTTCCGGCGAATTCCCCGATTGACGTGATTGTTGCCGGCGACAATCACGGCTACGCGAATGGAGAAGTGAACGGCAAGCTGGTCGTTCAGGCTTACTCCTACGGAACGGCTTTTGAAGACATCAAGCTGGTTATTGATCCTGTAACCCATGATGTCAAGAGCAAGTCGGCTGTCGTCACCACCACGTTCCATGAAGGGGTTACCCCGGATGCAGACACCGTGGCATTGGTGAACAAATATCTGGAGAAACACCCGGAACTGACACAGCCGATCGGAACGACGGACGGCAGCATCACCCGGACGGATGCGTATAATCAAGAATCCGCACTGGGCAACCTGATCGCTGACGCCATGCGCAGTGCTGATTTTGAAGACGGTGAGGGCCCGGCAGATTTTGCTTTCATGAATCCCGGCGGTATCCGTGCAGATCTTCCGAAAGGGGACGTAACGTTTGGAGATATTGCCAAGATCCAGCCGTTCGGCAATACGCTGGTGAAGCTGACCCTGACGGGCGAGCAGATCAGGACCCTGCTGAAGCAGCAGTGGGGCGTGAAGGCGGATGGCACGGCGGATACCAAAACCCTGCAGATTTCAGGAATGAAATATACGGCAAACCTGTCCCTGCCGATCGAACAGCGAATTATTAGCCTGGCCAAGGCGGACGGTACACCGATCTCTCCGAAGCAGGAATATACAGCGGTGGTCAATAACTTCATGGCTGCCGGCGGCGATAACTATAAAGTGCTGACAGAAGCCAAAGAATCGGTGCCCGGACCGATTGATCTGGATGTATTCTATGACTACATCGTGAATACATTCAAGGGCGGCGAGATCAAGGCGGGTATTGAAGGGCGGATTACGAACAACCCTGCAGCACCGGAGCAGCCGAATCCGGGCCCGAACCCGCAGCCTCAGCCTGAGGCCGTATTCACGGACCTGGACGGGGTCGTGTGGGCACAACCGGCGATCCAGAAACTGTTCTCCCAAGGGTTCATTAAGGGAGTCAGCAAGGATCAGTATGCGCCTGAAAGAAACATTTCGCGTGCCGAATTCGCGGCAATGCTGGTGCGTGTGCTGAATGAGACGGGCAGCGGGACATCGAGCGTGTTTAAAGATGTGGAAGCAGGCAGCTGGTACGCAGAGGCCGTATCAATCGCAGCAAACGCAGGATGGGTGAACGGCAGCGGGAACGGCCGGTTTGAACCGGGCCGTGAGATCACCCGTGAGGAAATGGCCATCATGGCAGCCAATGCTCTGCAGGGGAAAGACGTGCTGTCCACCATTGACAAGGATGTTGAGCTGAAAGGTTTTGCCGATAGAGGCGAGATCACTTCCTATGCTGAAGTATCGTTCGCCCAGCTGATCAGCGCCGGAATTCTTGGCGGTGTGGCAGAAGGGAAGCTCGCTCCGAAAGGGATGGCGAGCCGTGCCCAGGCTGCTGTTATCATGTCCCGGATTTTAGACCGGGTGTCTTAATTAAAGAATCACGGGTATGAGTAAAGAACCCCTCTATCTGCCGGCAGTCCTTCCACTGCCAGCAGATAGAGGGGTTCTTCATATGTTCCGGGTCACACTTGAAGCTGGAGCAGCCTTTTACTTTTTGAGCGAAGAGGCATCATAAGCTTTCTGCAGCTGATCAAGGTAACCCTGCAGATTCAGTCCCTCCAGCCCGGCCACATAATCCTCCCAGTCCTTGTCGAGGCTTTTGCCGCCTGTAATGAACTGCAGTGTGCTCTGATCAATATAGTCCTTGATGTTCGTCTGCATCATGCCCATCTCGTCTGCTGCAGCGGGGTCAGTCCAGATCGCCCACAGCGGAAATACCTCTTCCGGTTCCTTGCCGTCATACAGCGTCGTCGCCTCCTGCAGCCGGCGTTCATACCCCTCACCGGTGTAAATCTCGGTTCCCTGTATCCATCCATCGCGGAAGGCACGGTTGTGATTGTACTGGGCGAGAGAGCCCCAGGCACTGTTGCGCGACGGATCGCCCGGTTTGCCTGGAATGGTCGCGAAGACCGGCGCTGCATTTTCATTGATCGGGACGTCGCCATCTTTGGGTCTCCGCCAATCCACATTTTCTTCACCATAGTTGCCAAGCAGCTGGCCTTCCTCGGTGTAAATGTAATCGAGCATTTGGATCGCTGCGACTTTCACTTCTTCACTGGCTTTGTTGGTCAGCACGAATGTGGCTCCGGGATCTACCGGGAAGTTAAACGTAGCATTGGAAGCATGCGGGCCGCTTAGTGGAGCGATAGGGTTGAAATCTTTACCCTGAGGAGCATCCGCACCGGTATCTACAAAAATGGCAGGGTGTCCTGCGGCGGCGGCGCCAAGCAGCTGAGTGCCGGCATTGTTACCGATCTTTTTTAACGCCTCTGCATTTTGGGTGAAGGCTCCTTCATCAATCAGGCCTTCGTCATACAATGACTTGATATAAGATAGTCCTTCCTTCCATTCCGGCTTATTGGCAGCAAGATCGACTTTGCCATCGTTCAGCATCAGATAACTTTTGTCGTCGTTGTAAATAAATCCGTTCATCAGGAAAGGAACGATGTGTGTTCCCCAGGTTTCGATGGAACCGCTGAGCGGAACCTCGTCTGCTTTTCCGTTGGCATTGGGATCCTGGGTTTTGAAGGCTTTCAGGACTTCTTTGAATTCTTCGGTCGTTGTCGGCTCGGAAAGTCCCAGCTTCTTCAACCATGTCGTATTCAGCCACAGCTTGTTCTGATAGGAACAGTGGTAGCATTCGTTCAACTGGGTCAAGCCGTAAATGTTTCCATCCGGTGCGGTATTCATCGCTTTGTAATAATCATTGCTGTCCAGCGCTTTTTTAATGTTCGGTGCATGCTGGTCGATCAGATCATTCAGCGGAAGAATAACGCCCTGCTGCCCGAACTTCAACAGATCGGTCTGCGAGAACCGGTCCACCCAGGGAATAAGCAGATACATATCGGGATAGTCACCGCTCGCCAAGGAAATCTGCCGCTTCTCGGCGGCGCCGTCAAAAGGAACGGTCGTCCAGTTCAGCTGGATATTGAACTTGTCTTCCAGGGCCTTGGTAAACTGGTTGGTGGACAGATCCTGATCGGTCCCCTGATGCGCGAACACACTAATCTTTGTGGTTCCGTTCGAGCCTGTACCCTCTGTAGGCTGCTTGGCATCATTATTTCCACTGCTGCATCCAGCTGCGAGCATAGCTATAATCAGCAGCCCTGTCAGCATTCGAAAGCTTTTCTTTACCATCACAAATCGCTCCCTTGTCGTGAATTAGTATATGAGAAGTAGATCATCCCTTGACTGAACCGATCAGCATTCCCTGTACGAAATACCGCTGTACAAACGGATAGATGGCGATGACGGGAAGACTGGCAACGACGATCAGGGAATATTTCATCAAGTTTACCAGTTCGGTGCGCCTGGCCATCTCTGACGCGTCGATTGTGCCTGTGGCATTGCCCATAATCAGTATGCTACGAAGAATCAGCTGCAGCGGAAACAGGGACTGGCTCTTCAGATAGATCAGGGCATCGAAATAGGCGTTCCACTGGGCCACCGCATACACAAGCGCGAGTACCGCAAGGATGGGCTTGGAGAGCGGGATAATGACACTGGATATAAACTTCAGGTCGCTGCAGCCGTCGATTTCTGCGGCCTCGTTCAGCTCCTGTGGAATGGAAGCCTGGAAGAACGTACGGGCAATGATCACCTGCCACACAAAAATAGCATTCGGCAGCAGCAGCGCCCATCGGGTGTCAATCAGCCCAAGCGCCTTCACAACCATATAGGTCGGAATCAGCCCGCCCGTAAACAGCATGGTAAATGTGATGAACATCATGATGGGACCGCGGCCGTAGAAGGTTTTTTTAGAGAGCGGATATGCAATCATGACCGTAAGTGTAACGCTTATAGCTGTGCCGACAATGGCATAAAATGCCGAGTTCATGTAGCCGGTGAGCACTTGATCGTTCCGGAATACGGTACGATAGCCGTCGATCGACGGGTCTACGGGCCACAGCCAGACCTGCCCGGAGCTGACGGCAGAAGGGCTGCTGAAAGAAGAGCTGACAATATAGATCAGCGGGTACAGGACAGCCAGGGTTACCAGGGTCATTAGTATGTAGAGAATCGTCATAAAAACCCTGTCTCCAAGCGGTTCGCGAATGGTTCTTCGTTCGACCTGCATACGTTTATGCACCTCCACGTTGTGGTCTGCTTTTACCATAGACTGGTGTCCGATACCCGGCGGGCCATCGCGTTCACGAACAGCAGCAGGATGAGATTGATGACAGAATTGAACAGGCCGACCGCTGTAGCAAAGCTGTAATTGGACTGCAGCAGCCCGATTTTGTACACATAGGTGGAAATGATCTCGGATGTAGCCAGATTCAGCGGATTTTGCAGCAGATACATTTTCTCGAAACCGATCGCCATGATGTTGCCGACACTGAGTATGAGAATAATGACCGCAGCAGGCATAATGCCCGGAAGGTCTACGTTCCGGATCTTTTGGAGCCGGGAAGCCCCGTCTACCTTGGCTGCTTCATACAGAGAAGGATCGACCCCGGCCAGAGCGGCCAGATAAATGACAGCGGAATAGCCGGCGGTCTGCCAAACGTCCGAGAATACATAGATCGAGCGGAACCAGCCTGGCTTGCCTAAATAGTTGACAGCCTCCAGCCCGAGAGCCTCAGTCACGGTATTGACCAGGCCAAGCCGGGGCGACAGGAAAAGAATGATCATAGACACCATAACGACGGTCGAGATGAAATAAGGTGCATAGGTAATGAGCTGTACGGTTTTTTTGAACCTGGCATTGCGGACTTCATGGAGTGCGAGTGCTAACAGAATCGGAATCGGAAATCCGACAGCCAACTGGTAGAAGGAGATGACCAGCGTGTTTTTGATTAAGGTGAAGAATGCAGGATTGTTAAAGAACATTTCAAAATACTTCGTTCCTGCCCATTGACTTCCCCAGATGCCCTGTGTTACGTTGTACGACTTGAATGCAAGAATCGTGTTTGCCATAGGAATGTACTTGAAAATGAGAAAATAAAGGACTGGCGGAATGATCAGCAGGTACAGCTGCCAATGCCTTTTCAAGCTTCGGCGGGCAAGCAGCCATTGAACCGATGCTCTTTCAGATTTCAGAAAAATCCCCCCTTATACATGTAGAGCCACATCATATTGATAACGCTTTCTTTATTGCCGTTATCATAGATTTTTTGGGGCTGAACCGTAAAGGTACACCTCTTCTGATACCGTACAATGGATGATGCAATCTTGTGTGAAGGCTTGATATGACTGGTTTTTTTCAGGTGTTCATTTTTTTGCGGCTGCCCGAAAAATGTGAGTCTGCCCCTATACAGGGACAAGCAAATCCCCTGGCAGGAGACCGCATGAATCGGCGGTGTTGACCAGGGGACAGGATGACTAATGTAACGATTGTCTAAACACACTGGGTGTTACGCCGCACACCCGTTTGAAGGCGCGCCGGAAAGAATGGGCGCTGTTATATCCGACAAGCCCTGCGATTTCATCGATGGTCAGCTGGTTGTCTCCAAGCAGGTGTTGAGCGTGGTTCATCCGGATCCGCTCGACGACATCAAACAGATTCTCGCCCTGATGTTCTTTGAACAGGGAAGAGATGTACTTTTCCGGCTTGCCGACCTCTTCTGCGATCATGTACAACGACAGGTCCGGCATCCCGTACAGCTTATGGATAACATCCATGACCTCCTGCACCGTTTCCTGTTCGCGGATCGTTTTGCGGCAGTCAACATATCCGCAGATTTCATCGATTACGGATTCAATGGATTTTTTTAACATTGTCATGTCATCAGCCGGCTGAATTTTTCCTACAGCATGACGTACCTGCTCTGCGAAAGCATCGGTGAAATCCTTCTGATCCATGAGCTTTAACAGTGTTCCCTTCAGCTCTGTAACGAACTGCTGCCTCATATCGAGCGACAATTCCCGTTCCGTGAAGTTCCGCTCCAGCAGCTGATTGAGCAGCCGTTTGCCTTCTTCGGCCTCCCCGGCTCGTAACACATTAATCATCCGCTGTTCCGAATCTAGCGGGTAATAATACATCGCCGCTTCCCGGTTTGCTTCCGAGAACCAGATAATGCGGCTCTCCTTATGCGGCGCGGCATAGGCAAGTGCCTGCTGTGCTTCTTCAAAGGAACGGCTGATATCCCGGACGGAAGTGAAACGCCCCCCGATGCCGGCATCCATAGATAGACGATAGCGCTCATAGGCATCGTGCAGGAATTCCTTGCAGATGCGGTCAAAACTGCTGCCGGTTCCTTCTTCTTCCGTCATGCCTGCGGGAAGCAGCAGGGCAAGTTTATCGGATCCGAAATCGGTGGCCAAGATTCGGTCATCCAGTTTCTTTAGCGCCTGTTTAATCACATAGCGGCCGACACGAAGCTCCTGGACGATCTCTTCGCTGTTTACACCGCCATAGCCGCTCAGCCGAAGCAGGCAGGCATATCCTGGCTGATGGTCCAGCTCGATGCCGGTTTGTGCCGATACGGCCTCCATCTCTTGAGAAGACTGGAAGTCACCTGTCAGCAGACGCTTGATAAAGGCATCCTGAAGCAGGGGCAGCTGTTCATTCAGCTCCTGTTCCAGTTTCCTGTTGTCTGTAATCAATGTTGTGAAATTGCCTGCCAGAAAGTCAAACTCGTTGCGCGACTTCGACGTATCCGCTCCCACATGATCTTTCACCACGCGGAGAAGACGATGGATCGGAACGCTGTTGCGGTACGCGAACAGCAGCCCGGCCAGGAGACCTGCGGCCAGAGCGGCGGAGGTGACGATCCAGGTCACATGTTTGATGCGGTTCGCTTTCACCAAAAGCGCCTGTTCCGGAATGCCTGCTGTATACACCCAGCCTGTCAGGTCTGAGACGATGGACAGCTTCAGGGTGCCGTCTTCCATCCGGCTGATGTCACCATCTTCACCGGTCGGAATACCCTTGAGCTCGGAAATGGCAGACATTTCGATCCCGCTGTTGACCAGGGTGCGGCCTTCGTTGTCTTTGATGAATGCCCAACCGCCGTACTGGTTCGACATCACCTGGAGCTGACTGGCGATTTTGTTCTCCTCAATGAGAACGACCACGGTAGCTTTGGGTTTATTGAAGCTGTTGAGAGGGAGGGACTGAACAAGGGCCAGTGCTTTATAAGGCACCTTGTTGCGGGTGAAGGAACGCATCGGTAAAATATCACTGGTATGACTGGTTATCAAAACATCCTGTTTCCAATCTTCATAGGTCAAACCGTCAAAGTGGTGAATCTGGTAAAAATGATGAGGCCGATAGTACACACTGCCTGGGGTAAGAATGACATCACTTTGATGAAAGTAGACGTAAAAATTTTGAAGATAATCGTTGGTCTGGCTGTATGTACTGAGGTCACGGGCCATTTTCCACAAATCATACACCTGGGCTGGCCGTTCTGCCTCCTTGCCGATCATCAGTTTGTTCAAATCCTGGTTTATGGCAAGCTGCTTGGTGAAGCCTTCTACTTCGATGAGTCTGCGCTCAAGAATCTCCTTGCTCTGCTTCAATGTCGAGAGGCTGCTTTCAATAGAACTGGACACAGACACATCCATCGCCGCCCGGTAAGACAAATGCCCGGCCAGACTGGGAATCATCAGAATCAGCAAGTATGAAGTCAGGAATCGGCGAAACACCTTTGAGAACCGGCTCATAAGCAAATCCCCCTTCCACTTATGTAAGCGTTAACCAAGTATTCTGAGTTTTATTATACGTGCAATTGTTCAGGCTGAAAGCAGATTTTTATTTTTATGAAAATATATGGGCGGGTTGGAACAGGGCTGTGTGGTTTAAAAGATTAAAAAACCTGGGAAGTCACTGCGGGTGGAATCTTCATGTATCCTATATAAAATATAAAATAGAAGAAAAGGAGGGCTGTAGATGTCTCGTTTACTGTGGCTTGTCGTGTGGTTTTCTTTTATTGGTTATGCGTTATGGCTGGCACCGGGAGCACGGAGCGGGGATGATCCGTTGTTTATGGATCTGGTGACCCTTCAATCTAATGAAGCTTCACTGATGGCGATGTTCTCACTGCTTGGTCTGTTTCCGGTGGCATTCGCCTGCCTGCTGCTGCGCAGTGACAACGGCAATGTTCCGGCTTGGCCGTTCTCCTTGGCTGCCTTCGGGCTGGGCGCATTTGCGCTGATACCGTATTATATTTTGAAACGTGACCAGGATCTGACCTACAGACAAAGCCGTGCGCCTCATTGGGTGCTGAAGCTGGCACGTTCCGGAGTGTTCCTGGTGCTGCTCATGCTCGGAACCCTCGCTGTGATCGGTTATGGTTTGTTCATGGGTGACCTGCAGGCATATGGAGAAGCTTTTTCCTCCTCCCAGTTTGTGCATGTCATGAGTATTGATTTTATCATTCTGGTTCTATTGTCGGTGTACGGGATCTATCGGGATCCCAAGCGGCAGCCTTATTCGGCGATGATCGCCTGTCTTGGAATGCTGCCGATTGTCGGTCTGCTGATTTATCTCTGGCTCACAAGGCACCGGGTGAACACAGCATAGACAGGCGAAGAAGTGGTTCAGGGAAGCCGGGTTTGAATTGAAGTGAAACCTCGGGCGTGGTTTTCAAGTATTATAAAAGTATGTCGTTTGATCGGGAAGGAAGGGAGTTCATCATCATGGGAATCTTATCACGATTCAGAGATTTGATGGCAAGCAATTTTCATGCTGTCATGGACAAGGCGGAGGATCCGGAGAAGGCTGTCCGGGAATATATGCAGAGATTGAGCAGCGATTTGGGCCAGATTAAAGCCGTGGCGGCTGCGGTGCTTGCACAAGAGCGCAGGGCCAAGAGAGCCTTGGACGATTGCAGAGCCGAGATCATGAAGCTTCAGAATTATGCCGAGAAGTCTGTACAGGGAGGCAATGAGCAGAATGCGCTGAGGTTTCTGGATCGGAAAGCAGAGCAGGAGCAGAAGTTGGCACAGCTTCAGGAGGCTTACAATAAGGCTTCTGCTAATGCCGAAAACATGAGAAAGCTTCAGGAAAAGCTGGTAGCTGATGTCCGCGATCTGGAGGCACGCCATGCCAGAGTAAAGAGCAGGATGGCTGCGGCCAAGCTGCAGCAGAAGAGTGCAGCCGGCTCCACAGGAGCCGCAAGCTCGGCTTTTGACGCGATGGAGGAGAAAGCGGATCTCGCCTTGTATGAAGCTGAAGCGATGGCAGAACTGAGAGCCGGAAGCCAGGAGCCGGATCTGGATGAGTTGTTCGAAGAATTGAAGAAGCAGACCCATAACAGTACAGAGCAATTGAGGTGAAGTCATGCCCGTTATTGAATATAAATGTCCTAACTGCGGCAGCAGTATGAATTTTGACAGCACCTCAGGGATGCTGTCCTGCCCCAGCTGCGGAAGACAAGACAATATTGAGACGATTCAGGATCCCCTTACCCAGCAGGTATTTACGGAGGATGAAGCGAAGGAATATCAGTGCACCAGCTGTGGAGCGGTGCTGATCACAGACAGCCAGACGAGTGCGACGAACTGCAGCTTTTGCGGCTCGGCGGTCGTGCTTGGCGACCGGATTTCCGGGAAGCTGGCACCTGCGCAGGTCATACCTTTTGCCATCAGCAAGCAGGAGGCGGAGACTGCATTTCAAAAATGGTGCCGCAAAGGCCTCCTGACGCCGCGCGGATTTATGACGGCAGACCGGATCAAGAGCATCACCGGGATGTACGTGCCTTTCTGGCTCTACGATTTACATAACCGGGTCGAGGTTCATGCCCGGGCCACAAAGGTGAGAACCTATACCCGTGGCGATTACCGGTATACGGAAACCCAGCATTATGATGTGTACCGCAAAATCCGGCTGAACTATGTCAAGCTGCCGGTAGATGCAGCGAAGAAAATGGACGATGAGCTGATGGATAAGTTAGAACCTTTTCCTTATGAAGAGCTTAAAGGATTCAAAACACCTTATCTTGCCGGCTACATCGCGGAAAAATACAGCTATGACGAACGGGAGCTGCTCCCGAGGGCGAAAGACAAGATCAGCGGCTATATTGATTCCTATATTGCCTCAACGGTATCAGGATATACCAGTGTCAGCTACAGCGGCAAACAGATCGATACAACCATGAAACAGGCGGATTATGTGCTTCTTCCGGTATGGATGGTTTATTATGATTTCAAAGACAAGGAACACACCTTTGCCATGAACGGCCAGACCGGCAAGGTGGTCGGGAAGCCGCCGATCAGCAAAGCCAAGGTCGCAGCCTGGTTTACGGGAATAGCCGGAGTCTCCTTCTTCTCCCTGAAGCTGGTTTCCTGGAGTATGGGGGGTGGATTCTGGTGATACGTATGCGAAAAATTGTAACCCTGCTGCTGATGGTGCTTGTTTTGGCGCTGCCTGCTGCCGTCATGGCAGAGCCGGCTGATCCGGTACAGAATAAGCAGCTCATTTTTGATGAAGCGGGTTTGCTGGATTTCAGCGAATATGAGCGCTTAAGTACCCTTGCCAATGAGCTGGGGGCTGAACGGGAAACGGACATTATGATTCTGACGACGGATAACCCGGAGAATCAGGATGTGAGGAGGTACACGCAGGATTTCTATGATGAACAGGCACCGGGTTACGATAAGCCTCATGGGAACACCGTTATTCTAACGATGGATATGCGAAACCGCGAGGTGGATTTGATCGGATTTTATAAAGCGATGGAGTATTTGGACGACAGCCGCCTGGACCAGATTCGCAGCACGATTACGCCCGACTTGTCAGAGGGTAATTACGCAGATGCGTTTGAAACATATATCCGGGAAGCGCATCGTTATCTCGACATCGATCCTAATGAGAACCGGGACTCTGGTAACGGCACGGGCTACAGCTCGAACCCTGGAACCGGAAATGGTAATTACTCAGGCGGCAGCAATTCCAATGTGAACCCGGACAATATATTGTTTAACGTATGGTTCCAGCTGGGGATTTCGGCAGCCATCGGGGCAGCCGTCGTCGGATTTATGGCCTACCGGTCAGGCGGACGTGTCACGGTCAATGGACGTACTTACGAAGATCAGAGTACGAGCAGTGTTGTGGACCGCCGGGACCAATATTTACGGACGACCGTAACGAAAACGAAAATTCCAAAGAACAATGGCGGCTCGGGCGGCGGAGGCGGTACCACAAGAGGTGGTCATTCGCACAGCGGCAGCCGGGGTTCATTCTAGCAAGCATAGAAAGGGGTAATACAATCATGGGATTTTTCAGGAATCAATTTGCTAATGTGGTGGAATGGGAAGAATTTAGAGATGATATGATCTTCTGGAAGTGGAGCAATCGGGAAATCAAGAAAGGGAGTAAGCTGGTTATACGTCCGGGACAGGATGCTATCTTCATAAATAACGGCAAGATTGAAGGCGTGTTTGAAGAGGACGGCACCTTCAATATCGAATCGGATATTATCCCGTTTCTGTCTACTCTGAAGGGGTTCAAGTTCGGGTTCAATAGCGGAATGCGTGTAGAAGTGCTGTTTGTGAACACGAAGGAATTCACGGTCCGCTGGGGAACACAGAATCCGGTGCTGATTCCGACTCCGCAGCTTCCAGGCGGTATGCCAATCCGTGCCAACGGCACATTTAACTTTAAAGTCAGCGATTATGTAACCCTGATTGATAAAATTGCTGGCGTGAAGAACAGCTATCTGGTGGAGGATGTCAAAATCCGCATTACCTCGGTACTGGATCAGCTGCTCATGAAGTGGATCAGCCGTGAGGGTAAGGATATGTTCAATCTCCAGGCCAATGCATCCGATATTGCCCGGGGAATCCGCGAGGATCTGGATATGGAGCTTATGGATAACGGGATTACCATTACAGGCTTCCAGGTCATGAGCTTTAATTATCCGAAGGAAATCCAGGACATGATCACCAAGACTGCTTCCCATGAGATGATCGGCAATCTGCAGAAATACCAGCAGGTCAGCATGACCGACGGGATTGCCTCCGGCAAGGTACAGGGTGGCGGTGCAGCTTCCGACATGGCTGGTATGATGATGGGCATGAATATGGCTCAAGAAATGATGAAGAACATGAACCAGGGTCAGCAGCAGAATCAACAGCAGCAGGGCCAATCTCCGAGCGGACAAGGACAGCAAGAAGGGTCCTCTGCAGGCGGGCAGGGACAGCAGGGATCATCTGGAGGGTCTTCTGCCTCATCCGATGCCGGTGAAGGCTCCAAGAAGCCGAATTTCTGCCCGAACTGCGGTGCCCGAAATGAAGGGGCCAATTTCTGTCCGAACTGCGGCCAGAAATTGGGCTGAGTATCGATCCATAGTCAATCTGATTTTCACTGAAAGCCACCAGCATGAGGTGGCCCTGCAATGTAAGCGCACCCTTTTTATGATATAATGGCACTGAATTCAAACCATGCTAGAAGGTTTCAGTCGGGAGTGGGTCTTAAGAAGATGAAAAGGTATAACGTGTGGCGGCCGATCATGCTGATCTTGACGGCGGTTTTAACGAACAGCCTGGTTACAAATCTGTGTATGCTGTTCGGAATGAATCGAGAAAATGCAGAAAGCCTTGGTTTTATAGCGATGATGATTACTGCACTTATCATGTACACCCGGATCACCAAGCATCGCCGCAAATAAAGGCAGGTATTTTCATGGGAATCGGCCCGAGGGTCGACAACGAATTTGAATATAGTGTCAGAGAGTAAAGCAGGTATGCCGTTTGCAGCGGATATCTGCTTTTTTTTGTGCAGGAAACCTTCAGCTAACATTCAGCCCTTTTTCAGATAGATATCAGATTCAGCGCCTATAATTCGAAATGTACCCGAACAACGGACGGGAATATGGAATTATAGGGGGAGCCTGACGGATGAATCAGACATTGAAATACCGCAATGAGCTGAAGTTTTTCATCAATCGCCATCAGCATCACGTCATGTCGACCAGGCTGAGATCATTGATTGCTCAGGATCAGCATGTTGGAAGCACGGGGGAGTATCATATCCGCAGCCTGTATTTCGATGACATGGACAACACGGCACTTCACGAGAAGCTGGGGGGGATTGCAAGACGCGCGAAGTACCGCATCCGGATCTACAACATCAGCGATAACGTGATTCATCTGGAGAAAAAAATAAAGATGCGCGACTACATTGCCAAAGTGAAAGAACCGATTACTCGGGAGATGTACGAACAAATCCTGCAGGGAAATCTCGAGGTTCTGTATGTGCCGGACAAGCCGCTGCTGATGGAGATGTATCACCAGATGAAGCATCGACGCCTTGCTCCGAAAGTCATTGTGGACTATGTCCGGGAGCCGTATGTGTACACACACGGAAATGTCCGGATAACGTTCGACAAGGAGCTTCGCACGGGCCTTCATCAGACAGATATCTTCAACAAGGACCTGACGTCTATCCGGGCTCTGGATGAAGACCTGATGATTCTGGAGGTCAAATATGACGATTACCTGCCGGAATATATTCGTGCCGCGGTTCAGATGGAGGGACTGCAGAAGCAGTCCGCTTCGAAATACGTCATCTGCCGCAAATATTTGAAATCAAACACTTGGGAGGATTATTAAGTATGGATACAACAAACACCACCACAAATCAGGATACGACGACGTTTACGGATATCATTAAAAGTTCATTCATCACCAATTTCGAATCAGATATTACCATTTCCAAGATGCTCATTACCTTTGCCATCGCTTTTGCCATCGGTTTCTTCGTGTATTTGCTCTACAAGCGGATTTTCAGCGGCGTTCTTTATTCCAAAAGCTTCAATGTGTCTCTGATCGGCATGACGATGGTCACTGCGCTGGTCATTATGGCGATAAACTCCAACCTGATCCTCTCGCTCGGTATGGTTGGTGCGCTCAGTATTGTCCGTTTTCGTACGCCGATTAAGGATCCGACAGATCTGATTTTTCTGTTCTGGTCTGCTGCAGCCGGGATCGTAACCGGGGCGGGATTCTATACGCTGGCTGTGATTGGCTCTGTCATTGTAGGAATCATCATGCTGGTCTTCATCAAAAATCCGATCGTGGATACGCCGTATCTTCTGGTCGTCAACTGTGATAGTCAGCACAGCGAGCAGGAGATCCACAAGAAACTGGGTTCCATCGTGAAACGTTACAATGTGAAGCAAAAAACCGTTTCGGCCAATAACATTGAAATGACGCTGGAAGTTCGTCTGAGAGATAAGGAAGGGACTTTTGTGAACCAGCTCTCCGCTTTGAACGGGGTGAAGAATGCGGTGCTGATCAGCTATAACGGCGATTATGTATCTTAAAATAATGGTGGTGAGAATATGCAAATGAACAATAAAGCCGGCGTACCGTTTTTGGCCTGTCTTTTCGGCATCCTGCTGCTGATCGGTGTGATATGGAACGGCTATGAAAATCCGGCATCCCAGATCATGCCACAGGCGGAGGCACAGCCACAGGGAGATGCAGATGCGGAGAGCTCAGCCAAAAGTGAGGATGAACAAAATCTGGACAGCACCATCTTTGCCGAAGACAAGGTGGTCGATGTGAAGATTACACTGGATGCGGACGATTTCCAGGACATGCTGGACAACGCATCGAATGAGGAGATGAAGACAGCTTCTGTGGATTATAATGGCGTAAGAATCGACAACATCGGAATCCGGACCAAAGGGAATCTGAGCCTTAGATCCGTGGTGAGCATGCCGGATTCAGACCGGTACAGCTTTAAACTGTCGTTTGACGAATTTATATCGAGTCAGAACCTGTTCGGCATCTCCAAAATCAACCTGAACAACAATTACAGCGATGCATCCTCCATGCGTGAATTTCTGACGTATGAGCTTGCGGAGAAGATGGGGCTGCCTGTTCCTAAACATTCTTATGTCAATATATACATTAACGGAGAGCGGTATGGCACGTATCTGGCAGTGGAGCAGATTGGCAGTGCTTATCTGGAGCGATATTTTGATAACAGCACGGGAGCGCTGTACAAAGCGGAGATGACCGGGAATGGAGGAGATCTGCAGTGGATCAGTGATAATGCAGACGACTATTCCGCACTCGCCAAGAAATCGAAGGGAAATGACGATACAGCGCTGGTGAATATGATCGATGAGCTCAACAACGGATCAGATTACGAAAGTGTGCTGGATGTAGAAGAAGTGTTGAAATATATCGCCCTCAATGTCGCCACTCAAAACACAGACAGCTATATCGGACAAAATAAGCAAAACTACTATTTATATGAACAAAAAGGGGTGTTCTCCGTACTGCCATGGGATTACAACATGGCATTTGGAGGCCTGGGATCTTCTTCTCTTCTGATTGATGAGCCCACCCAAGGTGCTTTAGCTGAGCGGCCGCTTGTGGCCAAACTTCTGGAGCAGGAAGAGTATAAGGAGAAGTATCATGCCATTCTTCAGGAAACGATCGACGTATTTTTGCAAGAGGATATATTCCACGCACGTGTGCAGGAGCTGTATGCACTCATCTCCGAGGATGTGGAGAAGGACCCCAACGCTTTTTATACATTTGACGAGTTCAAGCAGAGTGTGGAAGCTCTGAAAACGACGAACAGCACCCAGGTAGAACAGATATCCCAGCAGCTGGACGGCACGATCCCTTCCTCGGGTGATGGCTCCGGCAGTGGAGGAGGCATGGGCATGCCTGGAGATGGGGGAGGCGCGGGCGGTAACGCAGGCGGCGGTGCAGCGGGCGGTGTGCCTGATGGTGCACCCGGCGGTTTTGCACCCGGCGGCGATGCAGGTGGCAACAACGCAGCTAACGGCGATGCTCCTGCGGCATTCAATGGACAGATGCCGCCCGAAGCTCAGAATGGTCAGACGCAGAACGGACAGGATGGCACTGGTGTACAGGATGTCCAAAACGGCGGACAAATGGGCCAATTCCCGGGCCGGGGCAATGGACAAATGCCTGGAGGCATGAACCGCCCGGATATGGGCGGTGAGCGGGGCGGTATGCCCGGCATGAACGGCGGCATGGGTGAGCCGAGCAGCCAAGGCAGCGCTGCGGAGGCAATGACTGCCGGAATAGCGGTCCTTATTCTGATCCTGGCATGTGTATTCGTGAAATTCTTCCGTAGACACCGGCTGTAAGCGGCAGCAGAAAAGATTTGATTTTTTTGAGATTGGCGTCTCAAAAGCTGAGATCGTGGTTAATAAAGGATAAGCAAATGTTAGGAATGATGAATCTTCTGAGGAGGTGAGCAACCATGGCTAAAGATGTAATGTGTGAAGTGAATTCTTGTCGTTATTGGGCCCAAGATAACAAATGCAGTGCTTCTTCCATTTTTGTTGCGAGTCACAATCCGAGAGAAGCCAGAAAACCTGCCGAAACCGATTGCCGAACTTTTGAAGCGAAATAGACGTTTGTACAAAAGGAAAGGAGCCTTACGGGTTCCTTTTTTTTTGTGTGAAATGAGAGATTACAGCAGGTGCTGGTCATCAGGTTATCGAAACCGTAATAAGCGAGCACTGGAACAGGTGCATCATGAAGGGGTGTTTAATATGAGAAGCCAGTCTTTAAAAATTTTGTTTCAAGGGGACTCCATAACCGACGGGAGCCGGGGAAGAAATGATGATCCGAACCATATCCTGGGGCATGGATATCCGTATATCATCGCTGCACGGCTGGGCCGTGACCTGGCTGCCACTACGCCGGAATTTATAAACCGGGGAATCAGCGGCAACCGGGTCTCCGATCTTTACGCAAGGTGGAATGAAGACGCCATCTCCCTGCAGCCGGATGTACTTAGTATACTGGCGGGTGTAAATGATGCAGCTAAAATTGCGGAAGGCCTGCCCGCAGGGGCTACAGACCGGTTCGAGCGGGTTTACCGCCATCTGCTGGAGGAAACGCGAGAGGTGCTGCCGGGGACGGGCTTGATTTTATGTGAACCGTTTGTAGTACAAGCAGGAGCTCAGGATAGAAACTGGGAAGGCTTAATAGCCAAAGTGACAGAGTATCAGCACATCGTCAAACAGCTGGCCCATGAATTTGACGCCGTATGGGTACCGCTGCAGGCAGCACTGGATGAAGCCTGTCAGGTGGCGGAAGCGTCTTATTGGGTTTGGGATGGTATCCATCCGACCACGGCAGGCCATCAGATTCTTGCGGATCAGTGGCTTGCAGTCGTTCAGAACAGCAGGCTGGCTATCAGATAAAGATAAAAATAAAATGCTTACTTTAACATCAGAGGATCATTTAGGATATTTGTTGAAAAGATACGCCTAGGTAGGAATGACTGTTTTTAAGCGAATTTTAAGGTTTTTGAAACCTTCCAAATATGATGACAAATCTGTCATTGATTCGCTTACTTAACCTGTTATGTGCTGTGAGATCGAACTGATACTTAAGAACTAGTGGCATGAAGCACATCCTGTTTTCCATATTTAAGGGGATGTAATCAGGGAGACACTCCTTTATCGTTGTAAGCGAAATGAATCATCCCATGTTTCCTGGCATCATGAGGTCAGGCAGCTGGATGATGCATTTGAATCCTTGTATACACGTATACAAGAAACAACGAGAAGGAGAAATGAACATGACTTCTAAGAGATTTTCAATCCGAGTATGGTTCATGCTGCTCTTAATCGCAACAGTAGCAGTTTCGCCGCTTCAGGCGTATGCTGCAGCAGACAATGACCGGCCTTGGATGAACACTTCCCTGTCAGCTGAAGAGCGGACGGAATTGCTGCTTCAGGCGATGACACTGGAGGAAAAGGTCGGATTTGTAACAGGCAAGGTGAACAATTATTACGGATTTTATAACGATGGCTTGGAGCGTCTCGGCATTCCGGCGCTGCAGATGGCGGACGGGCCGGCAGGTGTGCGGATCGCCAACCCGGATGTACAGGATAAGAAATCCACGGCGCTTCCGGCTCCGATTGCGCTTGCGGCTTCCTGGGATCTTGATCTTGCCAAGAAGTACGGCGATCTGATCGGTAAGGAAGCTTACAATACAACACATAATGTGCTGCTCGGACCCGGGCTCGATATCGCCCGTACCCCCTGGGGCTCACGGAACTTTGAATCGTTCGGGGAAGATCCGCTGTTGACATCTTCCATGGGAACAGCTTATGTGAACGGGATCCAGAGTAATCCGGTCCTGGCTACAGCGAAGCATTATATTCTGAACAATCAGGAGACAGAGCGCTTCTCTACGAATGCTGTAGCGAGTGAGCGTACGATTCAGGAAGTATATGCACGGCCATTTGCAGAAGTGGTAGAAAAAGCTGGACTGGCTTCGGCCATGTGCTCATTTAACCAGGTGAACGGTACATACGCTTGTGAAAATCAAGAGATGATGACCGATATACTGAAAAAACAATTTGGCTTTAAAGGCTTTATTATGAGTGACTATGGTGCGAACCTCAGCACCGCCAAATCGGCCAATGCGGGTCTTGATCTTGAGACGCCAGGCGAGCCTTTTGGCAAATGGGGAGATCAGCTGCTGACCGCTGTGAAGAATGGCGAAGTCAGTCAGGAGAAGCTGGACGATATGGTCAGCCGAATTCTGCTGCAGATGTTTGAGAAAGGATTGTTTGACAATCCGGTTCAAAATGTGAAGATCAACGCGAAAGCCAATGGCAAAAAAGCCCGTGAATTTGCAGAACAAAGCATGGTGCTGCTGCAAAACAATGACAATGTGCTGCCATTGTCCAAGAAAAATATGAAGTCAATTGCTGTGATTGGTCCGGATGCAGATAACGCTTCAGCAGCCGGCGGCGGCAGCAGTCTCGTTAACCCGACTTACACAGTAAGCCCGCTGGAAGGCATTCAGAAGATCGCAGGTAAAAAGGTGAAGGTTCAATACGAACCGGGTACCGATCCTATTTCCGGCGGAGATGCCTTTAATGGTCCTTCTGCTGTACCTTCTGCCATTCTGACTCCGTCACCTGCGGAAAACAGCTATGGAGAGAATAAAACAGGTTTGAAAGCTCAATACTGGACGAACATTGATATGGAAGGCGACCCGTCTCTGGAACGCACAGATGGACAGGTTAATGTAAACTTCGGTTTCTATAACTATGAAGGCTTTAATGCCCAGTCACCGAAGCTTCCACTTACGCCGCTTTCATTCAACAAGAAAATGTCGGCACGCTGGACCGGTTCGATCAAAGCACCGGCTACAGGCAAGTACACATTGTCCCTGACCAGCCTGGGTTCAAGCCAGCTGTATCTGGATGATGAGCTGCTGTTTGAGAACAAAGGGACAACACTGTCAACAACGAAGAAAGAAATCGAGCTGACCGAAGGCGAAGCTCACAATGTGCGTATTGAATACCGTTCGGACAACCCTCCGTTCAAAGGACGCGACATGGGTCCTCAGATTCGTTTCGGATGGGAAGCACCGGAAGAAGCCGTAGACGCAAAAATGAAAAAAGCCATCGAGCTGGCCAAGAAGTCCGACGTGGCAGTGGTCGTAACCCGCACCTATGACAGTGAAGGATATGTGGATCGTTCCGATCTGGAGCTGCCAAACAATCAGGAGCAGCTGATCCGCGAGGTAGCGAAGGTAAATCCTAAAACGATCGTTGTTCAAATGAGTGGACGTGCGGTCGAAATGGATTCCTGGAAAGATGATGTAGAGGGTATTGTTCAGGCATGGTACGGCGGACAAGAACAGGGTAATGCCGTAGCGCGTATTCTGTTTGGGGAAGTGAACCCATCCGGTAAGCTTCCTGTAACATTCCCTGTGGATGAAACGCAAACGCCGGTATCCAAGGAAGCTCAATTCCCTGGTGTAAACGGAATCGGTGATTATTCCGACGGTATCTTTGTAGGTTACAAAGGTTACGACAAGCTGAACCTGAAACCGGCCTTTGCATTTGGTCATGGTTTGTCTTACACAGACTTTAGCTATCGCAACCTTAAAGTGAAGACCAAGGGCGGTAAAGGGAAGAACAAGAAGGCCACGATTGAGGTTTCACTGAACGTCCGGAATACCGGTAAAGTAGCTGGATCCGAAGTCGTGCAGGTATATGTAGGTAGTCTGCCAACTGCGGTAGAAACGCCAGAGAAGCAGCTCGCTGGCTGGGCCAAGATTGATCTGAAAGCTGGCAAGCAGCAGCGTGTCAACATCGAACTTGACCGCAAAGCCTTGTCCTACTGGGATGAGCAGGACAATGAGTGGGTAATGCCAAAAGGTGATGTGCCTATCTATGTGGGCAGCGCATCTGATGATATCCGTCTGAGCGGCAGCGTGAAAGTCGGAAGCCCATCCGGCAAATAAAAGTTTTGATCTATTAAAGTGAGGTGAAGAGCCGCAGCCCCGTGCTGCGGCTCTTTTTTAAATCAAGGTGCCGTAGATGCTGGGTGTCACGGCGAGAAGGAGGAATACCAGATGAGAAGATGGGGAAAGGGATTAGGGATCGGGACGATTCTGAGTTTGACAGCCCTGGTGCTTACGGTGATTATGAAGCCGCAGTCACCTTCAGAGGATGTGCCGTCACCGTCAGCGGTAAAATCTGTAAAGCCCCTGGAGGCGCAGGTTTGGCTGACTACCGCTGACCAGACCCAGCTGCTGACAGAGCAGCAGCCGGTTATGTTCACCGATGGGGCGCCAGCAAATGCTGGAAGCACACAGCAAGATCGAGATCAAGAACCTGTCACCGTGAAGGTGGATCCGGATACCTCATATCAGACGATGGACGGAGTCGGAGCAGCGATTACCGGTTCATCCGCATATCTGATGAACCAGCTGTCTCCCGAGCGCCGGGAAGCACTGCTGAACGACCTGTTTACTGCGGAAGGAATCAACCTGGATTTTATTCGCCATACGATTGGAGCATCGGACTTCTCTGTTGATGAGTCTGGCCGGCCTGCCCGCTACACGTATAACGATAATAACGGGGTGCGGGATGATCATATGGAACAATTTTCGATACGTCAGGACGCCGCTGTCATTCAGGTGCTTCAGGATATTGTGTCTAAAAAGAAAGATATCAAAGTGCTTGGAACACCTTGGACGGCGCCGGGTTGGATGAAGTTTGGAGAGGACACATTAACCGGCTGGTATCTGGATTATACAGACAGGAAGAACTATGAGGCTTATGCGCGCTATTTTGTAAAATATATTGAAGCTTATGCAGCAAAGGGGATTCCGATCTACGGCATCACCCTTCAAAACGAGCCTTTGTTCACAACGCCCGATTATCCCAGCATGAGCATGGGGGCGGAGGAGCAGGCACTGTTCATTTCCGATTATGTAGGCCCGATGTTTCATAAGGCCGGTCTTTCTGCAAAAATCATTGCTTATGACCATAATTGGGAGCAGGGCTTAGAGTATGCCGAGAAAGTGCTTGACGATGAGGGGGCAAATCCCTATGTGGATGGAACGGCTTTTCACTGTTATGAAGGTGATCCCTCCGCGATGTCCGAGGTGCATGAGGCTTTCCCGGATAAGTCGGTTTATTTTACCGAATGCAGCGGGGGCGAATGGAGTGAAGGTTTTGGCGACAATTTAAGCTGGCAGATGTCCAATCTGATTATCGGAGCTCCGCGGAACTGGGCCAAAAATGTCTTGATGTGGAATATGGCACTGAATCCGCAGGGAGGACCATCCAGCGGAGGATGCTCCGACTGCAGGGGGGTGGTCACCATTGATCCGCAGAGCGGGGAAGTCACACGGAATGTGGAATATTACGTACTTGGCCATTACAGCCGGTTCGTTCGCCCGGGGGCTGTAAGAGTACTATCCACCCAGCAGGAAGGCAGGATCGAGTCGGTCGCTTTCCGCAACAAAGATGGTTCTTTTGTGCTGATTGCAGCCAATACTGGTTCGGAGGATACACATTTTAAGGTAGAGAGCCCTGATGGGCAGTTCACTTACCAGCTGCCTTCACGTTCGGCAGTTACCTTCACATGGAAGACATGAACCTCCTTTTTGGATGGTTGTACCGGCTTCGGGATTATTTTCACATCATTAGGTTTACAATACCTATAGTTGGATTTTATCACGAAGACGAGGGGTGCATGATATGTGGTATTCCAAATCCCGGGAAGAGGTTGTCCGGGAGCTTGGCAGTGATCCGGCTTCAGGGCTGAGTGCAGAAGAGGCCCGGAGCAGACGGGAGAAATACGGACGTAATCAACTGAAAGGGAAGCCGAAGAAAAGTTTGGCTGTACTGTTCTTCTCCCAGCTGAAGGATATGCTGATCTATGTTCTGCTTGGAGCGGCAGTCGTGACCCTCATTGTCGGGGAGTACATGGACGCTGTCATCATTCTGGCGGTGGTGCTGCTGAATGCGGCCATCGGCGTATTTCAGGAGCAGAAGGCAGAGAAGGCTATTGAGGCTCTGCAGCAGATGACCACACCGAAATCGCTCGTCAGGCGCGACGCCGAGGTAAGGGAGATTGATTCGGTAGATATCGTGCCGGGCGATATCGTTATCCTGGATGCTGGAAGATACATACCTGCCGATTTAAGGCTGATTGAAAGTGCTAATCTGCAGATTGAAGAATCCGCCCTGACCGGTGAATCGGTGCCTTCAGACAAGAAGGCGGAAGATATACATCAGGATCCGAAAACCCCGGTGGGTGACCGTTCTAACATGGCGTTTATGTCCACACTGGTCACTTACGGCCGCGGGGAAGGAATTGCTGTAGGAACTGCAATGGACACCGAAATGGGCAAAATCGCACAGGCGCTGGATGTCGACGACCAGAAGCTGACGCCGCTTCAGAAGAAGCTGGAGGAGCTTGGAAAAACGCTGGGCTACATTGCGATCGGCGTCTGTGTGCTGATCTTCGTCATTGGACTGATCCAGGGCCGGGATCTGTTCGAGCTGTTCTTAACAGCCATCAGTCTGGCTGTAGCTGCGATTCCGGAAGGTTTGCCAGCTATTGTAGCCATCGTGCTCTCGCTGGGCGTCACTCGAATGTCGAAGATCCATGCGATCGTCAAAAAGCTGCCTGCTGTAGAGACGTTGGGTTCAGTGAATATCATTTGTTCGGATAAGACAGGAACGCTGACCCAGAACAAGATGACCGTGGTGAAGAACTACGTGCTGTCTGAGTCTGAACAGGGGGCAGGGGAAGACCCTCCGGTGGAAATGATAAAAGCTTTTGTGCTGTGTTCGGATGCGACCTATGAGAATGGAGAAGGCACAGGAGATCCGACAGAGGTGGCTCTGGTCCGTTACGGAGAAGAGAACGGCTTGTCCAAGAAGTCCATGGATGCGGAGTACAAACGAGTATCGGAACGACCGTTTGATTCAGACCGGAAGCTGATGTCTACACTGAACCGGACGCCAGATGGGTTCCGTGTGCATACCAAAGGCGCCATCGATCAGATCATGGAGATCTCCACCACCGCGGTCGTGAACCATGAAGTCGTGCCTTTAACAGAGGAGCTGAAGGCACAGTACCTGCAGGCGGCCGAACAGATGTCGGATGATGCGCTTCGGGTGCTGGCTGCCGCGTACAAGAACACGGCATCGCAGATATCTCCGGAAGAGATGGAGTCCGATCTGACGTTCCTTGGTTTTGTCGGCATGATCGATCCTCCACGAATCGAGGTCAAGGATTCCATCCGGGAAGCCAAAATGGCCGGCATTACGCCGATCATGATTACCGGAGACCACAAGAATACGGCCGTTGCGATCGCCAAAGAGCTTGAGATTGCGAGTTCATTGGAGCAGAGCATGACAGGTGCCGAGATTGATGAGCTGTCCGATGAGGAGTTCTCCACGAAGATCCGTGATATGCGAGTATTTGCGCGGGTATCTCCGGAGCATAAGGTCAAGATTGTCAAGGCGTTCCGGGCACAGGGGAACATTGTTTCTATGACCGGGGATGGCGTGAATGATGCGCCTTCGCTGAAGAATGCGGATATCGGCGTGGCCATGGGGATTACAGGAACCGATGTATCCAAGGGTGCCAGCGATATGATTTTGACAGATGATAATTTCACCACGATCGTGCATGCGATTCGGGAAGGCCGGAATATCTATGCCAACATCCGCAAGACCGTGACATTCCTGCTCTCCTGTAACTTCGGGGAGGTCGTTGCCATCCTGGCATCCATCCTGTTCTTCTGGCCGCTGCCCCTGCTGGCGACGCAGATCCTGTGGATCAATCTGGTGACAGATACACTGCCGGCCATCGCGCTCGGCGTAGATCCTGGTGAGAAGGATGTCATGAAGAAAAAACCGAGGAATCCGAAGGAAAGCTTCTTTGCCGGAGGAGCCGCTTTTCAAGCGGTTCTGGGCGGTGTGCTGATCGGATCGTTGACACTGCTGGCCTTCTATCTGGGGCTGCGGGAATTCGGATATGGCCTTCGTGACAGCAACATCTCGGAAGAAGCGATGACTTATGCCCGCACGATGTCCTTCGTTGTGCTGGCCGCGTCGCAGCTTTTTTATGCTTTCACTAAACGAAGTGCGACCAAGTCGATCTTTCAGGTGGGCGTCTTCTCCAACAAGTTCCTGGTCTTTGCCGTGATTGCCGGACTTGTACTCCAGTACATTTCGATCAGTGTGCCTTTCCTGGCGGCGGCATTCAAGGTTCAGAATCTGAGCCTGCCGGACTGGGGACTGGTGATCGGGCTCGCGCTGATTCCACTGTTCCTGAATGAGATCATCAAGGTGTTTTTACGTATGAAGAAGACTTCTGAAGCCTAGTTTCAAGAGCCGAATAGCAGCTTGCTTGCTGTTCGGCTTTTGGTGTTTATTCCTGAAACGTTTTACCGCGTTAAAGATGCATTTTGGTTAAAAACCGAACATTTTTGTTGAAATGCGTCGCTTTTATTAATATATTGTAATAGTACAAACTCGCTGGTTTGTCAGCAAACACATTAGGAGGGTCTACCCAGATGAAAAAAGGGGTTATGTCTTTACTCAGTCTTGCACTGTCGGTCAGCATGCTTGCCGGCTGTGGAAGCAAACCAGAAGAAGGTGCAACCGGCGGAGCCGGGGGGGAAGCACCGAAAGCCAGCTTTACAGTAGGTATGGTTACAGATGCAGGTACCATTGACGATAAGTCTTTTAATCAGGGAACATACGAAGGTATTGAGAGAGCGAACAAGGATTTCGGTACAGGATTAAAGTATCAGAAGCCAGCCGGAACGACAGAAGCGGAATACACGAAGGAAATCGGCAATCTGTATGATGCCGGGTACAAATTCATCGTCACACCGGGCTTTAAGTTCGAAACGGCGATCTTTAAAGCACAAGAAAAGTATAAAGACGCTAAATTTGTTCTGATTGACGGAGCACCAAACTCTGGCGAACCGGATGCTAAGCCGGTCGTTGCAGACAACACCGTTTCCATCTTCTTTGCCGAGCAGGAGTCCGGTTTCCTCGCAGGTGTAGCAACAGCCCTGCAATTGAAGGAAGGCGAAGCCGGCTTCATCGGAGGTATTCAAATTCCACCGGTACAGAAGTTTAACTGGGGATTCCAGCAGGGCCTGAACTATGCGAACGAGAATCTCGATACCAAAGTGGAGATCAAGAAAGACAATGTGGTTTATCAAGGCACGTTTGATAACGTAGCAGCAGGCGGCCAGCTGGCTTCCCAAATGTACAGCAATGGCGTGAAGGTTATCTTCGCAGCAGCAGGCGGCGTCGGTGTCGGTGCGATCCAGGAAGCTGTAACCCGCGCGAAGGGCGGAGACGAGGTATGGATCGTCGGCGTTGACGTAGACCAGTACAATGACGGTGTCTATGGCGACAAGTCGGTTGTCCTGACTTCGGCCGTGAAGAAGATCGACCAAGCAGCCTATGACATGATCAAAGCAGAAACGGAAGGGAAATTCCCGGGTGGACAAACCCTTACCCTGGATGCCAAGAGTGACGGTGTCGGCCTTCCGGCTGAGAACCCGAACCTGAGCGAAGAGGTTCTGAAGCAGGTTGATGAGGTGCTGGAGAAAATCAAATCCGGTGAAATCACTGTTTCAGCGGAGCAAGGCGACTTGCTTCCGTAATTTGAACAAAAGATTACCTTTCAATAGCGGTCGTAAGAACACTTGCCATCGCAGCCATCCAGAAGGGTAACTTTTAACTTTATGTAAAGCACAAAAAAAAGACGGAGCACATTCCGTCTTTTTTTATGAGATTGAAGATTCCCCGCTGCCGGGACACAAAAAGGAGAGAGCCGAACCCATGGACTACGTTGTCGAGATGGAGGGCATCCGCAAGGAATTTCCGGGCATCGTTGCCAATGACGATATCACGCTCCAGCTGCAGAAAGGGGAGATTCATGCCCTGCTCGGCGAGAACGGGGCGGGTAAATCAACCCTGATGAGTATTTTATTCGGGATGTATCAGCCTGACCGCGGCCGAATTAGAGTGAAAGGCAAGGAGGTTCGGATTGCCAATCCGAATGTTGCCAATAAGCTGGGCATCGGGATGGTGCATCAGCATTTCAAGCTGGTTGAGCCCTTTACTGTTACAGAGAATATTATTCTGGGCAGTGAAACCCGTAAATTCGGACTGTTTCTGGATGTGAAGAGGGCGGCCAAGCGGGTAGGCGAGCTGTCCAAGCAGTACGGTCTGAATGTCGATCCCTATGCCAAAATCGAGGAGATCTCGGTGGGCATGCAGCAGAGGGTGGAAATATTGAAAATGCTGTACCGTGATGCGGAGGTTCTGATCTTCGACGAACCGACAGCGGTACTGACCCCTCAGGAAATTCTGGATTTGCAGGGCATTATGAAAAATCTGACGAATGAAGGCAAGTCCATCATTCTGATTACCCATAAGCTGAAAGAGATTAAAGCTGTGGCAGACCGCTGTACGGTCATCCGCCGCGGGAAAACGATCGGCACCGTCCAAGTGGCAGAGACCAGTCGCGAGACGATGGCCGAAATGATGGTGGGACGCAGCGTATCGTTCAAAGTAGACAAGAAAGAGAGCCATCCGGGTGAAACCGTGCTGGAGGTTTCCTCGCTGACCGTGAAGAACAGCAAGAAGGTCGATGCGGTGAAATCGTTCAACCTGAATATCTGTGCTGGCGAGATTGTCGGCATTGCCGGTGTGGATGGCAATGGCCAGACCGAGCTGATCGAGGCGATCACTGGCCTCCATAAAGCGGAAAGCGGCTCCGTGCTTCTGAACGGTAAGCCGATCGAGGATTTGTCGATCCGCCAGCGGAATGAGAGCGGCATTGGGCACATTCCGGAGGACCGGCACAAGCGGGGACTGGTGCTGGATTACACGCTGGAAGAGAATATGATTCTGGAAGTTTACAATCGTCCGCCTTATTCCAAGAACGGGCTGCTGAAGCCGGGCGTTATGCGCAAGCATGCGGAGCATATCATCGAGAGTTTTGATGTGCGCTCTGGCAGCGGCGGCCGGTCGGTTGTCCGCTCCTTGTCCGGAGGAAATCAGCAGAAAGCGATTATTGGACGGGAAGTGGAGCGGGATCCGGATCTGCTGATCGCGGTCCAGCCGACCCGGGGACTGGACGTCGGGTCCATTGAATATATACACCGCCGTCTCGTAGAGCAGCGCGATAAAGGAAAAGCGGTCCTGCTCGTGTCGCTGGAGCTCGACGAGATTCTGAATTTGTCAGACCGCATTGCGGTCATTAACAATGGGGAACTGGTCGGCATTGTCCACGCTGCCGAAACAAACGAACAGGAGCTGGGCCTGATGATGGCCGGTTATGGAAAAGAGGAGGGCAGCGCATGAATATGATAAAATCGCTGGCTGCCGTCCTGCTCGGACTGGCAGCAGGCGCTCTGCTCATGGCCCTGACCGGACATAATCCGGCAGAAGGCTATAAGTTCCTCTTCGAAGGAGGACTCAAAAATCCGGAACGGATCGGGAATACGCTGGCTACAGCCACACCGCTAATCTTGACCGGTCTGTCCGTTGCTTTTGCATTCCGTACAGGGCTGTTTAACATCGGAGCAGCAGGACAGATGCTGTTCGGCGGCTTCTGTGCGACGGCGGTCGGCCATTTGGTTGACCTGCCCCGTGCGGTGCTGCTGCTGCTCATGGTGCTGGTCGGATTCCTCGGCGGCGCACTGTGGGCGCTGATTCCCGGGATTTTGAAAGCCAGATACAATGTACACGAGGTCGTGTCCACGATCATGATGAACTGGATTGCGTACTGGACGGTATTTTATGCCATTCCTTCGTACTTTAAAGGCGGAAGTGAAACGGAGTCCAGGCAGCTTCCTGCCAATGCACTGTTTCACGAAAACTGGCTCAGTGAACTGTTCCAGGGCTCTTACGTCAACCTGGGCTTTTTCATCGCGATCATTAGTGTTCTGATCACCGGGTTTCTGATTAACAGGACCACGCTCGGTTATGAACTGAAGGCGGTCGGTTTCAACCGGCATGCTGCTGAATATGCAGGGATTGCTGTGAAGCGC
Organism: Paenibacillus lemnae; assembly: GCF_012933385.1. Classification (GTDB taxonomy): domain Bacteria; phylum Bacillota; class Bacilli; order Paenibacillales; family Paenibacillaceae; genus Paenibacillus_AQ; species Paenibacillus_AQ lemnae. The sequence continues at coordinate 19,045 of NZ_JABBPN010000020.1, read as the reverse complement.
AGTATCGTCATGTCCATGTTCATTTCGGGCGGCATCGCCGGCCTGGCTGGTGTGGCACAGTATGCGGGGAATGCATCCAGCATTCAGATCGGCATTTTGCCGACCCAGGGCTTTGACGGCATTGCGGTCGCCCTGCTGGGAGCCAACGCGCCGCTGGGTGTGCTGGTGTCCGCGATTTTCTTCGGACTGCTCTATTCCGGGCGCGGTTTCATGAACGCGATGACCGAGATTCCGCCGGAGATTGCGGACTCGATTATTGCCATTATCATTTATTTTGCGGCGACCAGCATATTGATCGACCGCCTGTATCGTAAATACAAATCGCGCCGTGCGGCGAATAAGAAGCAGGGGGGCTGAACAGATGTGGACGACACTTGAGCAAATTTTTCCGTATGCCATCGTCTTCACGATTCCGCTGCTGATTACCGCCCTGGGCGCACTGTTCAGTGAACGAAGCGGGGTCGTCAATATTGGTCTCGACGGCCTGATGATTGTCGGTTCCTTTATGGGGGCCTTCGTGGCCTCCAGACTGCAGGAGCAGTATCCGAATGACGCCTGGGTGCTGTGGGTAGGATTGCTTGCGGCCATGGCCGCAGGCATGCTGTTCTCGCTGCTGCATGCCTTCGCCAGCATTAATCTCAGTGCCAACCAGATTATCAGCGGTACGGCGATCAATCTGATTGCCGGTGCACTGACCATTTTTCTGGCGCGGAATATGACAGGCAGCGGGAACATCCGTATCTCTACGTTTGCACCCTTTGAGGTGCCGCTGCTATCGTCCATTCCGATTATCGGCGATCTGTTCTTTACCCGAACCTATGCGGTGACCTGGTTCGTGCTGCTGATCCTGGTGATCAGCACGATCGCGCTCTACAAGACGCCGTTTGGCATGCGTCTGCGTGCCTGCGGGGAGCATCCGCATGCCGCAGAAGCCGCCGGGGTACGGGTGCAGTCGATGCGCTATGTCGGTGTGATGATCTCCGGTGCCTTCTCCGGTCTTGGCGGTGCCGCCATCCTGATGACCTACTCCGGTGAGTTTAACGGGAATGTATCCGGGCTCGGGTTCCTGGCGCTGGCCTCCCTGATCTTCGGTCAGTGGAGACCGCTGGGCGTCCTGGCCGCCACCTTCTTCTTCGGGTTTGCCAGTACGGTCGCCAACGTATCTCAGGTTATTCCTTCCCTGGCCGTGATTCCGCCGGTCGTGCTGAAGGTATTCCCTTATGTGGTGACCCTCATTGCCCTGGTGATTTTCTCGAAATCCTCCAATGCGCCGAAGGCGGTTGGGGAGCCGTTCGATTCAGGCAAGCGCTAAGCGCCATACGATATGGAATGACAACATAACAACAGCCGCTGGTTTGGACTTGATGCTAAGTCCGGGCCAGCGGCTGTTTTATTTTATAATGCTCCGGAAACTTCCCGTTCAAAGGCGACGATCCAGTCGCCTTGTATAGAGGCATAACCGGTATCCCCCTCCGCGACGAGACCATACAGCTTTTTCACATCGAGATATTCCTTGCGCTCTCCATTATCAAATTCCAGGGTGATGTAGTAATGCGTTCGGGCTGAGCCTCCGGTGTGATCTGAACCGTGATGGTGATGACCGGAGCCGCGGACCTCTGTCCGCTTGGAGATAATTCTGGCGTATTCGGACGAACGGGGTGATTTTGCATTTTTCATATAACGTACGCCGTTAAAAACGATTCCTCCAATAACAATGATAAACACAATCCCGATAAATATGGGAACCAGGGTAAACATAAAACCAAAAGCGGGACCAGGACCCTCGCTGAAGTGATCTGACGGCAGCATAGCCAAACCTCCTTACAAATGTTGGATTTTACTATATACGACTTGAAGACCGTACCCGTTTCAAAATAAACGACCCTTCCGTCTTGAGAAAAAGTGAACCCTTTTGCCGGGTCATTTGTTTATATAGCAGAACTGAAAGAGAGGAGGGCCAGGATTGAGTGAACGAGAGCTGTTTGACACCTATAACAAGGATGTATACCGCACATGCTATCTTATGCTGCGAAATGTACAGGATGCGGAAGATCTCTGCCATGACGTGTTTGTGACCGTATTTCGCCAGGACTGGAGGCAGGTGGAACAGCTGCGGGCCTGGATCATGCGGATTGCGATGAATCAATGTCTGAACCTGCTTCGCAAGCGACAGACCCACAGAGAGAAGCAGCCCCAGCTTCAGTGGCTTCATCAACAGAAAGAGGCCTCGGTTCAGTCTGCGGATGCCCATGTGCTGAGGCAGGAAGCATCGGCTGAATGGGAGAAGCTGCTGAGCCGGCTGCCCGAGAAGCTGATGGCGGTGGTGACACTGAGGTTTATCGGTGAGCTGTCCACGGCGGAAATCTCAGAGGTGCTGCACATTCCGCAAGGAACGGTGAAATCGAGGCTGCATAAAGCTCTGAAATGTATGAAAAAAGAACTGGAAGGTTCGAATTTGGGATGGTTGAAGGGGGAGAAGCGGTATGGAACATCTTGAAAAGAACATGAGAAATCTGATGAAGGATAACAACACAGTACAGTACCCGGATTTTGAAAAAATGTGGGATAGCATTCAGCAGAATGAACTGCGTGCGTCGGATCATGCTGCTGGCGTCTCTCCCGTGCGCCCACGAACCCGAAAACGAGCAGCGGTGCTCATGGGGTTATCGGTGGCATTAATCGCGACTCCGGTTTATGCGGCGATCCAATATGACTGGTCGAATCTTCTATCACAAAGGCCTGGTATTCAAGCGGCTCTGCATCAGGGTCTTGGTCAGAAGATCGAGCAATCCGTAACGAGAAATGGCATTACGCTTACCGTCCATACTGCATTTACGGATGAGAACCGCACGATTCTTCTGTATACACTGGACCCCGGTGAGTCGATGCAGGGAGCATATATCAGCTATGACCGGATGGGGCTGCTCAATGCGGACGGGAAGTGGATTGAAGGAAACCATAGCCAGCAATATGATGAACAGCTGGGGGTTTTCAAGGGATATTTTGAAAGTGAATGGGTGATGGATGGGCGCAGCAGCGAGGTGTCTTTTCAGTTGGAGAACCTTCAATTTACCGAGGACGCCGAGCTTGTAGTTTCTTATGATCCGAAGAAGGGGGAAAAGCAGGAGTTTGAGATTGGACGGGACGGCATCGGCCGGGTGGCACTTCAATCCTTCCCGCAGTCAGATGGCAAGGTAATGATTAGTTCAGCGGTTACGTTCTCGCAGACTGGGGTGCAGCAGAGAAGCTGGGTGCGGATGCTGGTAAAGGATAGCCAGGGCCAGCCGATGAAAGAAGCAGAATCCGGCATCTTCGGCACACCGGGCGGCGAGAATGAGATCATCAACCAGCAGGTGTTTAAAGAAAGTGATTTGAAAGCAGAGGGTACGGAATTCAAGCTGGGCTACACCCGAACGGCTGCATCCGAGGAAGGAACATGGGATGTGGGTATGAATCTGTCGAAGAAGCAGATGGAGAACAGCTCATTCCAGGACGAGTTGAACATCCCTGTTCCTGAGGTTCCGGGGGGGACAACAATTCATGAGATGATTGTCACGCCGACCCAGGTCCGCCTCATTCTGAAGCATGAAGAGAAGTATACGCAGGTTCCCTACAATCGCTATAAGCTGAAGGTGGGCGGCACACTGTTAGAGGGCGGAAATTGGTATGTAGAGAACCCGAATGCTACAGAACTGCGGTTTGAAATGAATGGACTGGATGCCGCTGCTGCTCTGGCTCAGCCTGTGACCCTGATCGCAGAGCACCGGATTGATGATCATGAAGGGGATGGGACGCCAATTCCGTTAAGAGGGATTACGAATGAGCGGCAGAGCATCAACATGACCATCGGAGGCCATCCGGTTACATTCACCTACTATATGAAAGACGGCCATCTGTATGTGGAATCTTCTAGTACGGATAAGCAGTTTGGCGGTGTGAATCAAACCTACTATATAGCAGACGATAAGGATCGCAGTTACGGCAAGCCTGCGATGACCGGATTGCGAGGCGACGGCCGGAACAGGCATATGGATGTGTATGAAGACTTTAAAGGAAGCGATCTGGACGTGTATGTCTGGCGCTACATGACAGAGAAGCCGGACGATACGCTTAAGGTCCAGCTGAAGCAGGGCAAGTAAGGGAATTGATGGTTGGTTGATTTGCTTCCCGCCTCCATACGAGCAGCTGTCTCTCAGGACGGAATCCTCTGTTTTGAGCGGCAGCTGCTCTTTTCATCACAGGGGTTATCATGTCAGGTTTCATTGACAGATAGAGGGCAGAGTGCTATCCTCCTAGTCAAAAGAGACGGACAATAATAACAGAAAAGAATGTGATCACGTGAAGCGGTCTTCAAGATGGCAGATGAACGGATGGCTTGAAAAATATTTCAGCGGCGAGTCCATGGATTATCGGCAGATATTTGCGCTGTTCCTGCCGATTCTCGTAGACCAGGCCTTTATCATCGGCCTGAACCTCGTCAATACTGCCATGATCAGCTCCTCCGGTGTGGCGGCGATCAGTGCGGTGAATATGGTGGACGCCCTCAATATCTTTCTGATCAATGTGTTTGTTGCTGTCGCCACGGGAGGGACCGTTGTAGTGGCGCAGTACAAAGGCAGTAAGAATGATCTGATGGTATCCCGTGCTTCCGCAGCAACCGTTGCCTCTGTGGGTATGATCGCGTTTGGCATCGGCTTGCTGCTGGTGGCGCTGCATGCGCCTCTGTTGAACCTGCTGTTCGGAACGGCCTCACCGGAAGTTCTGGACAATGCCCGGACCTATCTCATCGGCAGCAGTGTATCTTATTTGGGGATTGCTGTTGTACAGGCCGTGTGCGGCGCGTTGAGAGGCGTGGGGCGGACGAGGGCATCCCTGGCACTGTCGCTCATTACCAATCTTTTATATGTAGCCCTGAATATCGTGTTCGTGCAGCTGATGGATATGGGTGTGCTGGGGCTGAGCATTGCCGTCAATATTGCGCGGTATGTCGGTGCAGCCTGTGCGCTGTATTATTTGTTCAAGCTGGACGCAGCACTTCATCTGCGGATACGGGATCTGTTTCATTTCCCGATCGCGATGCTGAAGAAAATTATGTTTATCGGACTGCCTTTTGCCGCAGAGCAGATGTTCTTTAATGGGGGCAAGCTGCTGACCCAGGTGTTCATCGTGAGCCTGGGCACGTATGCCATCGCGACCAATGCGATCGGCGGTTCGCTGGCAGGGGTCATTCAGATCCCGGCTGCTGCGCTGTCCCTGACTATTGTGACCGTTGTTGGCCAGTGTATCGGGAGCGGCAATATTGCGGATGCCCGGAAGTTTATTAGATCCTTTCTGTGGCTGGGCTCAGGCTGTCTGCTGCTGACCGGACTTATTGTCCTGCCGCTGTTCGGACCGCTGGTCAGCCTGTTCAACCCGCCGCCAGAAATTGTGGATGATCTCTTCCTCATCCTGCTGATTAATACGATTATGCAGGTTCCGCTGTGGGCCAGCAGCTTTATTCTGCCATCTGCCCTGCGGGCGGCAGGGGATTCTCGCTTCACCTCGGTCACCTCTATGCTGACCATGTGGCTGTTCCGGGTCGTGCTGGGCTACTTGATGGGGATTACGTTTGGCATGGGCATCCTGGGCGTATGGCTTGCTATGAACTGTGAATGGGGCGTACGGGGAGCCATCTTCCTGTGGCGCCTGAGGGGCAAGAAATGGTATGCCCACAAGCTGATCTAAACGGCTGGACAGGGCACAGTGAGCTTCCATGCGAGATGGTACAGTGCGGCGTCTCTATGAAAAGGCAAAGCTGGCCATTCTCCCAATCAGACTTGGTTTACTAGGTTAATAAACAAGCAGCTTTGTAACTCTTGCATATTGTATAGTATCCCATGCAGGAGGTGGAAGTTTTGAAGAAAACGAGTGGAAGAAAAAACATCGTCAGACCAGGAAGCGGCCGCATCGAAAACCAGGTGTATTCCAACCGGGTGCTGCGTTCAGAATTTGACCGGAACTGGGTTACGACCGTATTACGTGGCAACTTTGTTAAATACACCGCAACTGCGGATCATGCCCGGATTGATGTGCTGCTCGCGGATGGCTCCAGTAAAATATTGATCTTTAATAAAGGCGGTTACGTGCTGGTGGGCGGCGGCGGAATCAGTCATTACAGCAAGCCGCACAAGGCTATCACTGTGTAAGTTGAGAGTGGATACAGTATAACCTCAATAGACTGCACCTCCCCAATGTCCATTTGGCGGGGGCAGTCTATTTGTGTTGGGATTTTTTGCATGTGCCTCGACATTTATCGAAACGAACACTTCAAACATTCGTATACAGCTTACATGGCTGTTTTTTAATCATGAAGGTCATCCGGTACGGAGATCCCTAGTTGATCGCTTTTGTCAGTGTGAACTGTCCTAGCATTCTTTAATAAGACTGTTTTTCAAGCTTATCTCTTTCAAAAAAGAAACTATTGTCCCATAAACTTGTTTTTCAGGCTTATTTTTTCACATCACACGGTTTATCTGCTCGTATGGATTGATTTAGCTAGTTTTAGACTGATTTTCAGGCTTAAGCTGTAGGTTGTAAGCAAAATGTGAGATATAAGCTTGGAATTCAAGCTTAATCCTAGCGACTTCCTCATCACGAGCCCACAAGCGATGGGAGGAAAGCTTTGTAACCATCAGAAAAAGCCTGGTAAGTCGGTTCAAAAGGAAAGCCTCGTGGTAATGGTTAGGGAAAATTTGGAGATGGGGACTAAAGGACTACAAAGCTACAAAGGAGCTGCAGCGATGAAAAAATGGTTAGTGAGTATAGTGGTGATATTGGTCATGATGGTTATAGCGGGCTGCGGAAGCTCGGATCCGGAACCGGTTGGGGAAGAGCAGACAACGCCGCCAGAACCGGTAGTGGAACCAGCAGCACCAACGACAGAAGATCGCAAAGAAGCACTGTATCAGGAGCTCAAAGAGCTTTATCCTGCAGATGTTGCAGGCTGTCAGCAGGATGATGTGGCGGCCAAGGACGTGTGTGAGAAGCCAAAATCCCTGGACGGCGATCTTAAAGAAAATATTAATATTCAGATCATTCTGGATGCATCCAAGAGCATGGACCAGGAACTGAACGGAAAGACCAAAATGGAAATCGCGCAGGATCAGATCAATCGGTTCGTGCGAAACTTCCCGAAGAAAACGCAGGTATCTCTTAGAGTTTATGGACATGAAGGCGCTAACGACCTGGAGCAAAAAGAAGCCTCCTGCCGCGCCACAGAAGCAGTATATCCGTTTCAGGAGCTGAATCGCGGTGAGTTTAAGCAGATGCTGGACGGCACAGAGCCGGCCGGCTGGACGCCGATTGCAGGTGCCCTGGAAGCCGCGAAAGATGATTTTGCCGACTATAACGGTGAGAACAACACCAATATCATCTATCTGGTGACTGACGGACTGGAGACCTGCGGCGGCGATCCGGCAGCGGCGGCGGCAGAGCTTGCTGAATCCGGTATCGAGGGTGTCGTAAACGTCATCGGATTTGATGTCAGCGAAAGCACAGAAAGCCTGAAAGAGATTGCACAGAGCGGTAAAGGGAAATATTTCGATGCCGGTAACGAAAGAGAGCTGCGTCAGATTTTTGAAGACAATTTTAACTGGGTGGAGTGGACTCGGTACTACAACTGTGTATGGCTGGAAGAAACACAGCGAAACAATGCGGTCTGGCTGAAGGAAACACAGGAGAATAACTGTACCTGGCTGGAACTGACTCAGCAGAAGAACAAAATCTCTAACGAAGTAAGGAAGCGGAAAAATGATGGTGACCAGGAAGCCAAGGATATTGGCGACGATGTCGTAAAGCGGATTCGGGAGGAAAATGACGCTATCATCCAGGAGTCCAGAGATGAGAAAGACAAGATCATTGAGGAATCCAGGAACGAGCGGGATCAAAATCTCGGGGATGCGGAACAGGAAAAAGAAGAGAATATAAGCCCTTAACAAATAAAATACCCCTGAAGCAAACCTGACAGCACCCGTGGGTGGTCGACAGAGCTTGCAGCAGGGGTATTTTTTATCAGCCTAGTTTATTGTGTTATACGAGCTTGAACCAGCTGATCTGGGCCTCACCTTTCAGATGTACATATACCTTACGGCGGCCGGACAGTCCTTCTACCGGTGCGGTTACCGTTGTCCAGGCTTGGCGTCCGCCTGTTGCAAGGACTTTGCAGGTGCCGACAACTGGACCGTCTGGAGCGTCTTGCGTAATTGTGATTTCACCGCCTTTAGTATGTCCGGACACTCTGGCCTCGAATGTTGAAACAAGGTCACCCAGTTCGGCGTCATGGAATGATATCCAGCCGCTGTCACCGGCAAGCCGGATGCTCTCGCCGCCTTCACGGCATTCATCCACAAACACACCGCTGTAATCATCGTAATTGACGGCGCGAACCGGACCCGATAATAAGCGCGGCGGAATGGTTTCCCCGAGCACCTGCAGCTCTGTTGTCTGTGCCGCTGTGGCAGAGGATGGACCGGCCATCAGTGTGTAAGTACCGCTCTCTATACAATAGCGCTCCCGGGTAACGTCCCAGATTGCGAGATCGTCTGCCTTCAACTCGAAGGTGACTGTCTGCGATTCACCGGCGTTCAAGTGAATCCGGTGAAAGCCGCGGAGCGTTTTCAGCGGCCGGATCACTCGGGATTCATTCGCCTTGACGTACAGCTGTACGACTTCTTCCCCGGCAGCTTCTCCTGTGTTACGGATTTCAACCTGAACCTGTACCGTTCCGCCTGCAGAAATCTCTTTGCTGCTAAGCTGAATTTCGCCATAAGCGAAGGTGGTGTAGCTTAAGCCGTGACCGAAGGGATACAGCACATCTCCGTCAAAATACTGATACGTCCGTTTTCCCTTAATAATATCGTAATCCATCAGATCAGGAAGTTGATCGACCGATCTGTACCAAGTCATATTGAGTCGTCCGGCGGGGTTATACTTCCCGTATAACACATCTGCTACGGCATGCCCCAGCTCCTGGGCGGAATGCGATGTGAAGAGAATCGCAGGAACATGCTCATCTTCCCAGTTCACGGCATACGGATAGCTGCCGACAATGACGACCACGGTGTTAGGATTCGCAGCATGAACAGCCCGGATCAAATCCTGCTGTGCCGGCGGCAGTACGATATCCGGACGGTCAATCGTCTCTTTACCGTTAATGAACGGGCTGTTGCCGACGAATATAACAGCAGTTTCGGCTTCCTGTGCAGCCCGGACCGCTTCCTGGATACCATCCTGTACGATTTCCACGACAAACGGGGTTCCTTGTCCAGCATCTGAATTGTGGTTCACGATCAGCTGACCTTGTTCATTGAGTACGACGGGCTTGCCTTCCCAGGATTTCATTGCATACTGGTTATCAGCCAGCGGCTCGAAGCAGAAGGCTTCTTTGACGAACCAGCCTCGCGCCTCATCAGCAGATGCATGCAGCCCGGTGTCCGTCTCCGTTACATATTTCCCGCTGCTGACGGCGCGCAGCGTAACACTGCCCCAGCCCCAATCATTGCGCTCAAACAGTTCGGCTTCCGAGGCATCTGCAGCAGCTGTTAATACAGCGTGCTCTCCCTCTGTTTGAAGAGCAATATACGCACCATCTGCCAGACGCAGGCGCACGCGGTCCAGACCGGTATGGAAGTGCACAGGACGATCAGCCATTTCCTTCTGAATACCTTCCAGAGGGGTTATCCGGTAAGGAGGTGTACCGCTGTACCAGTCGGTGTAGGCAACATTTGCCAGCGGTCCCAGCACAGCCGCCGATTTCAGCTCATGCGACAGGGGAAGCAGTCCGTCGTTCTTCAGCAGCACAACGGACTTGCGCGCAGCTTCGAGAGAAAGGGCCGCATGCTCTGGTGCGCACAGCTTGCTTTCCGGCACATGACTGTACGGGTTACGGTCAGCGGGATCAAATTCGCCGAGACGGAAGCGGACACGGAACGTATTGCGCAGTGCGTGGTCCAGATCGCTCTCAGCGAGGAGACCCTGTTCCAAGGCATCGCGGAGCGCGCGGAACGAAATATCCTGCTCGTCAGTGATGCTGTCGATACCCGCTTTCACAGTGCCGGCAACGGCTTCGGCATAAGAATCTACATAATGATGGTCCATCACCGTACCCAGGACATCACCGGCGTCACCTACAACGAAGCCGTCCATTCCCCACTCTTTTTTAACGATTTCGTTAACCTCATTATTGAGATTGGCAGGAACGCCATTCACACCGTTGTACGCGGTCATCATGGAAGCGGCACCGCCCTCGCGGAACGCAGGCTCAAATGCTTTTAAATAATATTCTCGCTTGTTGCGGGGATCGATACTGACTGATGCACTGCCACGGTCGACTTCGTTATTGTTACCGTAGAAATGCTTAAGACTGGCCACCGTCTTATAGTAGAAGGGATGGTCGCCCTGCATGCCTTTTACAAGAGAAACCGAGAGCTTACCTGTCAGGCAGGGGTCTTCTCCATAAGCTTCTTCAGTCCTGCCCCAGCGGGGATCGCGTTCCATATCGACAGTCGGCGCCCACACCGTGAGCCCGTTTACCGCCGGATTGCGCTGGTAATATACACGGATTTCATCCGCAATGACGGAACCGATTTTATGCATCAGCTCGGCATCCCATGTACAGGCAAGGCCCGTATTTTGTGGGAATACCGTACCTTCACCAAGCCAGGCTACACCATGTGCGCCTTCGGTTCCGTGCTTATATGGTGCAACTCCTAGCCGCTCGACCTCGGCCTGATATTGACACATGAGTTCAATTTTTTCATCCAGATTAAAGCGGGATATGAGGTCATTCACGCGCTCCTCAAGCGGCAGATCGGGGTTTTGAAAAGGATAATTCATACGTTGTACCTCGTTTCGTAATAAATGTTAGTTCATTGTAAGCGCTGCTAAAATACTCCCATGTTATCATATCGTAAAACGAAAGCGCTTTATACACGGTGAATTAGACATTTATTCATGTGATTATTGTTGATTTCGGGAAAATATGGGTTGACTAACTTGGCTACTCGACTATAAAATATTGATGCAAACGTTTCCATGATATAGAATTGTAAGCGCTTCGTTTTTGTTGTCGAACACTGTCAATTGTTAATAATAAAGAGAGGAGGAAACATATCTTTGTGCAATCGTTTGCTCAAACAAGCAGTAATGAAGACTATCTTTGTTTATCCTAAGGAGGTTTTGAGATGTTAACGGTTACAAGCAAAAGAGCGTGCTCTATCATGCTGATCTTCACGCTTTTGCTGTCCCTGCTCGGCGTTCAGCCGGTGGTGTCAGCGGACTCGCAGTCACTTCAAGTAACACTGGTAGGTGACCTGCAGACAGCGCTGGGCGGTGCGAATAACTGGACCCCTGCCGACACAGCAACAGCGATGACGCATTCAAACGGCGATGAATATCGCTTTACAGGAACGCTGCCTGCGGGCACATACCAGTATAAGGTAGCATTGCACCTTGATTGGGCTGAAAACTATGGATTTTCAAGCTATACGAATCCAGCAGGTGTCGATTCGGGCGGCAATATCCAAATCGAGTTAGATGAAGAAACCGAAGTGACATTTTATTATAATCATCAAACACGCAAGATTGCTGATTCCACCTATTACATACCTCTGGAAGAGGATAAGCTTCCAAGAGTGATCGGCAGCTTCCAGACGGGAATCGGAGAAAGCGAAAACTGGTCGCCTGCAGCATCGGGCTTGATCATGAGCGACATTGGTTTGAACTCCGTCTATTCTGTGACGACGGATGTATATGCTGGCGAGCATGAATATCAGATCGCCTTGGGCGGAGACGTGGAGAGTGAAATTTATCCGTCTGACGGCTCCAAAGTTCCGCTGCAGTTTACCGACGACAGCAGAGTAACGTTCAAATACAATGCGGTGGATCACAGTGTAACGGCAGATGTTAGAGCGCTGCCGAAGCCTGTAGAGCCCGGAACACCGATTCCGGATGGACATCTGCGCGTGCACTATGACCGGGCAGACGACAATTACGATGACTGGGGAGTATGGAATTTCAATGACGTTGTAACGCCTTCCGTAGGCTGGCCAGGAGGAGCCACGCCGTTTTCCGAAGGAGGGCGTGACGGCTACGGAGCGTTCGTGGATATTCCGCTTAAAGATGGAGCGAAGAATGTCGGTATGGTCATTGTAAATCGCAGCACTCAGGTTAAGGACGGCAACAACAAAGAATTAATAATCACATCCTTGGCAATGAATGAAGTCTGGCTGAAGGAAGGTTCGGACAAGGTGCATACCTTTGAGCCGGTGGATCTGCCTGCCAATACGGTCCGGATTCATTATCAGCGAGAGGATGGCAATTATGCCGCTTACGGATTATGGGTATGGGGAGATGTTACAGCGCCTTCCGAGGGCTGGCCGTTTGGAGCTACCGTGTTCCCTGAAGGCCAAGTCGACAGCCATGGTGCTTACGTGGACATTGCGTTAAAGCCGGATGCGAAGGAAATCAATTTTATCGTCCTTGATCCTTCGAAAGGAGACGGCGGTAAAGACGGAGGAAATAAAAAATTCGCACTGTTAGACCGCTACAATCACCTGTTTGTGAAAGAGGCAGATGACAAAGTCTTTATCACGCCTTATGGTCAATTGGCAACCGGCCTGGAATGGGCGGATGTCGTAAAACCTGGCAAACTGCTGCTGGGCTATACCGCGACAGACGGCCTGGATGCCTCATCACTTAAAGAAAACATTAAGCTCAAAAAGAAAGATGGAAAAGAAGTTGGCATTCTGAAGGCGAATGTTGCGGGGCCTCGACTTGTAGAGGTTATGGCTCCATTCACGATGGAAGATGTGCCGATGGAGGTTTCCTATTTTGGAACTACAGTATCTGCGAACAAGGGATGGCGGTATCTGGATGAACTGTATGCCTACGACGGCGACGATCTCGGTGCTGTGTATGATAACGGCGAAGCTGAGCTGAAGCTGTGGGCGCCGACAGCCAGCCTTGTTAAAGTCAATGTATACGATAAGAATAACAGCAGCCAGCTCATTGGCAGCGTGGAGCTGGCAAAGGGCGATAAAGGTGTCTGGTCGGTCCGTTTGACGAAAGGACAATTCAATGTCCAGGACTTCAAAGGGTATTACTACCAGTATGAAGTAACGAATAACGGTGTGACCAAGAAAGTATTGGATCCTTATGCCAAATCTATGGCGGAGTTCCTTGTAAACACGAAGGGTGAAGCAGGACCGGACGGCGATACGGTGGGTAAAGCAGCCATCGTCGATCTCAGCGCAACGGATCCGGAAGGCTTCGGCTATGCCGACATTCCAGGCTACGAGAAGCGCGAAGATGCCGTCATCTGGGAGATCCATGTACGTGATTTCACGTCGGATCCTTCCATTGAAGGTGACCTGCACAACGCGACATGGGGCTCTTATGATGCTTTCAAGCACAAGCTGGAATACATCAAATCCCTGGGTGTGACACATGTGCAGCTGCTGCCGGTTATGGCCTGGTACTATGGTGATGAATCTGCCATGAAGAACCGGGAAACTAATTATTCAGCGCAAGATAACGAATACAACTGGGGATATGACCCTCATAGTTATTTCTCACCGGACGGTGCATATTCCGAGAATCCGAAAGATCCGGAGCTGCGGATTAAAGAGTTGAAAGCGATGATCGACGCCATTCATGAGGCGGATATGGGCGTCATACTCGACGTGGTGTACACCCATATGGCCAAATCTGATTTCCTGAATGATATCGTACCGAATTACTATGCATTTCAAGATATGAAAACGGGAGGCTTCCTGGGTGATTTCGGGAACAACCTGGCGACCAACCGCAAGATGGCTGAGAAGCTGATGGTTGATTCTGTGAAGTATTGGTTTGATGAGTACAAAATCGATGGTATGCGCTGGGATATGATGGGGGATGCCACACAGGGCGCTGTGCAGAATGCGTACAACGCTGCTGCGGCCATCAACCCGAACGCGCTGTTTATTGGTGAAGGCTGGATTACTTTTAAAGGTCAAGATGCTGACCCGACGCTGGCGGGGCAAGGGGCGGACCAGAAATGGATGGACAAAACCGATGATGTCGGCGTGTTCTCTGATGAATTCCGCAATGCATTGAAATCCGGATATGGTAATGAGGGCGCACCTAGTTTTATTACCGGAGGCAAGCAGAATATCCAAAAAATATTTAACAATGTTAAAGCACAGCCTGACAATATCAAAGAAGATGACCCTGGAGATGTCGTGCAGTATATTGAGGCCCATGATAATCTGCCGCTTTACGACATCATTGCACAATCGATCAAGAAAGATCCTTCTAAGGCTGAGAACGATCAGGAGATTCATAAGCGCATCCGGCTTGGCAACTTGATGGTCCTGACTTCACAGGGTACCGCATTCCTGCATGCAGGACAGGAGTACGGGCGCACAAAGCAGTGGTTAGCGCCAGGAAAGCCGCAACAGAAGTTTCATGAGCTGAAGGATGAAGCGGGCAATCCGTTCGGGTATTTCGTTCACGATTCCTATGACTCTTCCGATGCCATCAACAAATTTGATTGGCAGAAGGCGACAAATGAGCAGGCTTACCCGGAGAATCATATAACGAAAGAATACACAGCGGGTCTGATTGAGCTGAGAAAATCCAGTGATGCCTTCCGTCTGGGCGATCAGGAGATGGTGAACAGCAATGTAACACTGCTGTCCATTCCGGAAGTTCAGTCACAGGATCTGGTCATCGCGTACAAGAACAAGGCCACAGATGGTACCGGCAGCTATTATGTATTTTTTAATGCTGACAAACAGTCCAGAACGCTGACATTGACCGAAGATCTTACGGCAGGTACGGTCGTAGTGGACAATGATGAGGCTGGTACGACAGCGGTATCTGCTCCGTCAGGATTTGCATTAACGGCAAACAGCATCACACTGGAGCCATTGACTGCCGTAGTGATTAAGACAGAAGGAGCCGCAGCTCAATTAACAAATTTGGCTGTAGATAAAGACAGCTATTCACTGCCAGTAGGTAAGACCCATCAAACCGCAGTCTATGCAGTTTATGATGACAACAGCCGCAGAACGATTACAAAACAAGCAGCTTATGCTTCTAGTAATAAGGCGGTTGCCAAGGTAAGTGCGTCGGGTCTTGTTACGGGTGTGTCAGAAGGCACTGCCGTGATTACCGTCACTTATCAGGGACTGCAGAAAGATATAACCGTGACAGTAACTAAGGCGGACGGCAAGCGTTATGTTCAGCTAAGTTACATCCGTCCGGATAAGGACTACACAGACTGGAACTTATGGATATGGAATACAGGTCTGAAGGACGGCGGTCAGCAATACGATTTTGATTCGTTTGATAACGGGGTTGCCTCTATTCTCATTGAAGTGAGCCCATCAGCTAAGAGACTCGGCTTTGTTCTTCGACAAGGACCGAATTGGGAGAAAAAGAATGACTATCCGAACGACCGGTTCATCCCGCTGGCACCGGATGAGGCATTAACGAAAGTAGATGTCATCAGTATGCAGCGCGAGCTGGATATTGTTCCGAGCTGCACAGGCCCTTGGCTGGAGGATGGCAACATCACCTTCATTTACAGGGATGCAGAGCTGTTCCGCAATAATGCTATGGATACGATTTCCGGCGTTAAGGTGAAATTCGAAGGCCGGGAAGAGGTAATGACCTATGATGCTGAGAAAGAATGGTACAGCTATACTTGGCAGGACGTCGAGGTCGGTACCTACGAATACAGCTTTGAGGTCACCAGAAATGGAAAAACTGAGGAAGTTCCAGATCCGAAAAATGCGATGAACGGCAAGTCAGAAGTCACCTACAAACAGCCGGAAGTGACACTGACGTCATCCGTAAATTCAGGCAGCGTATCGTACAAAGAAAGTGCAATTCTTAAAGTACTGACGAAAGTGTCCGAACCGGTTTCATTCCGGGAGGGATATTTGAACCTGAGCCAGCTGGGCGGCCCGTCGAATGTGAAGTTTGACACCGAGCTACTGGAACAGAGCATTGCCGTGAAGGAGGGTGTATCTGCTGGGGTTAAGTCCATTGAAATAACGCTAGTGGATGAGTATGGAAATAAGCACAAGGATAGCACGGAAATCTCGGTAAATGCAGCAAGACCTTCTTCCGGCAAGACAGACTTTGACTGGGATGAGGCGCGAATTTATTTTGTGCTGACCGACCGCTTTATGGATGGAGACGAAACTAACAATTTTAATGTCGACAAAAACCATCTGGAAGCCTATCACGGCGGAGATTTCAGAGGGCTGATCGACAAACTGGATTATATCGAGGATTTAGGTGTCAACACATTGTGGATTACACCAATTGTCGATAATATCGATCACAACAAAGGCGCCGATTTCAATGGCACCCAATATGGATATCATGGATATTGGGCCAAGGATTTCACAAAAATCGATGAACACCTGGGAGATCTGGATACCTTTAAAGAGCTGATCGACAAAGCACATGACCGGGGCATCAAGATCATGGTCGATGTGGTGCTGAATCACACGGGATATGGCCTGAAGCCTGGAGACACCGCGCCCGTTGCTCCGGAGGATAAGGACCGGTTTGCCGGTATGCTTCGTACCGATGGTCTTAGCACCGCTCAAGACGATATTCAAGGTGAAGTCGCCGGACTGCCGGATTTCATTACGGAGAGTCCGGAGGTACGACAGCAGGTTATCGACTGGCAGACAGAATGGCTGGAGCGTGCAAGAACCGATCGCGGTAACACAATTGATTATTTCCGTGTCGATACGGTGAAGCACGTGGACGAAGCAACCTGGAAGGCATTCAAGAACGATCTGACAACTATCAATCCAGAGTTTAAAATGATCGGCGAATACTTCGGTGCTACCGTAGATAGTGACGGAGGAAGCCTGCAAAGCGGACAGATGGACAGTCTGCTGGACTTCGGCTTTAAGGACAGTGCGAAGAATTTTGTGAATGGCAGCGTAGTGGCAGCAGAGCAGTATCTGGCTGACCGCGAATCGAAGCTGGATAATACCCGCATGATGGGTCAGTTCCTGAGCAGCCATGATGAGAACGGCTTCCTGTCCGAGTATGTCGGCGGAGACAAAGGCAAGCTGATGGCAGCTGCAGCAATGCAGATCACGTCGAAGGGCCAGCCGGTCATCTACTACGGTGAAGAGCTCGGGCGTTCCGGTAAAACTGGAGGCGATCTGAGCGAAGGCCAGTTCAATGAAAACCGCCGTGATATGCCGTGGGATCAAGTGGAGAATGAGCAGAAGCTGCTGAAGCATTACCAGAAGCTGCTGCAGATCCGGGCGCAGTACTCCGGTGTGTTCTCCAAAGGTACTCGCACTTCCATTGCTGCATCGGATGCCCAGCAGTACCTGGCATTTGATAAGCAGTATCAAGGTAAGCATCTTGTAACCGCGATTCATGTAGGAACTGAAGCCAAGACGGCGACCTTTAAGGTTCCGTTTGCTGCAGGCAGCACAGTTAAAGACCTTTACAGCGGCAAATCATATGCCGTTAGCAGTAATCAAAATGTCAGCATTGTTCTTCCAGCTATGAAGGATGGCGGAACCGTAATTTTAGATGGCGTTGTGTCGACAGGCGGCGGCGATCCGGGTGGCAACCCAGGCGGCGGCTATAGCGGTGGAACAGGAGGAACACCGGGTTCAGGTAACCCGGCAGCCGAGGGCACACTCGTAGTCAATGAAAACTCTTTAAAGAGCGGACAGAATAAAGTGACCATTCAGCTCGGGGCACAGGACAAAGAAGTTCTGATCCCAATTGGAGCGGGAGACATCCTGGGATCCAAACCGCTGGAACTCAAAAAGGACGGTCTGGCTGTAGAACTGCCGGCAGCACTGCTGAGATCGCTGTCGCAGCTCGTAACGGCAGACCAGATGAAGGATGCGGTAATTTCCTTCATGGTAGAGGAAGTATCTTCAGCAGCAGCATCTTCATTGGTTGATAAAGCGGGTGATGCAGGGAAGGTAAGCCTGAAGCTCGGAAGCAGTGTGTACGATCTTCATCTGAGTGTCAAACTGAAGGATGGAACAGAGGTGAAGTCAGGTCCACTTGCTGCACCGGTGACCTTGACCTTTGAATCCTTGGAGGCCATCAACGGGAAATGGGCAGGCGTGTACTTTATCTCCGATGGGGCCGACCTGGAATATCTGGGCGGCAAGCTGGCTGACGGACAGATGTCTGCAGCTGTCAATCATTTCAGCAAGTACGCTGTGCTGGAATACAATAAATCCTTTGCAGATCTGGCCGGACATTGGGCAGAAGGAGCGGTCAAAGAGCTTGCGGCGAAGCATGTTATCAACGGTATAAGCGACATCAAGTTCAGCCCGGCTCAGAAACTGACGCGTGCCCAGTTCGCAACAATGCTTGTGCGTGCATTGGGATTGAATCTGGAAACCATCAAAAACAGCAGCACGTTTAAAGACGTTCATGAGCGAGCATGGTATGCACAAGCGGTGAACACGGCGCATCATCACGGACTCGTAAGCGGCAAGGGCAAAGATACGTTTGAACCGAACGCGGCGATCACCCGTGAAGAGATGGCTCTCATGCTCGTTCGTGCATACCGGATGAAGGATGAGTCAGCAGCTGCAGCGAAAACGCTGACCATGAAGGATAAAAATCAGATTTCCGCATGGGCGCTGAAAGAGGTTCAAACTGCGGTTTCCCTCGGTTTGATGAAAGGTCATACCAATGGAAACTTCGCGCCAAAAGCATCAACCACCCGCGCAGAAAGCGCTCAGGCGGTATTGAATCTGTTGAATCAGCTGCCATAAAAGACTGACCCTTCAAGATGTTTATTGGAATTGGGGAGAGAAATCTTGACTGCATGCAGGTCCAGAGCCTATTGGGCAGCTGGATCTGATGCAGGTGGTCATGTTCTGCCTGTCAGCGCTCAGCAGCACAAGAAAAGGCTTCCGGGATTTTAAACTGTACCCTACAAGATGGACACTTTGAAAAAAGTCATCTTGTAGGTTTTTTTGTGTACAATAAAGAAAAAACGAGCGGC
>NZ_JABBPN010000001.1 GCF_012933385.1 Paenibacillus lemnae | reverse complement strand
GCCGGTGCCTGTGCAGCTCCCGCCGCTGGCTGCGTGCCGCGAGGCCGCGGACCGGCGTCCGCCGGCGCCTCCCCGTCTCCCGCCGGTGTCGCGCTTGCCGCCGAGCTTGCATCGCCCCGCCGCTGGCGGCTGTCCGCCAAAGGCTGCATCACGCCCGCCGCTGGCCCGCCTGCCTCAGGCTGCACACTGCTAGCTTCAGCTCGCACCCGGCGAGCGCTTGGCCTGACTGCATCCTGCACTGCAGGAAATGTCCATGCGATAACATTGGCTTTTTCAGGTTCAGCCTGAGTTTGCTTCTCTAAGGCAGGATTCAACTTTTTCGGGGCCTTGCTCGTCATAGGTATATGAATTTGAAACTTGGAGTCTTTCATGTATTCTCCCTCCTGTGACTCTCTTCATCTTTTCAGTTCTGCTAGTTGCCAGCGGATACTGATTTATATTTATGAGAGTCCGCCAAATGATAGAACTCATTTGAGAGAGAACCTGAACCTTTTCAATTCTAACGGACACCAGATCCCTTAAGCGCATCATTTTAAATCAGAACCACTACGAAATCACAGAAATCTTGCAAAGAAAAAAAGGGCTGTCTCCTAAGATCTTAGATTTTAGTGGGGCGACCCATTTTATTGTTGTATGACGCGGCGTGCGAGCGGGGTTTGGGCCATTGTGTGTGGAAAACCACATACATTGCGCCATACCAGCCGGTTTAGGACCAATGTGTGTGGAAAACCACATACATTGCGTCATGCCGGCGGGGGTTAGCAAAAATCTTGCAAGAGTGCCGCTCCGTCGCGAGCATGTGCAAAGCACACCTTGGGTGCAAAAGTTAGTGAACGCAAAGTCCATCGACCCCTCGGCGCTTAATCGCCGCTTGAGCGGGCCGACTTGCCGACCGAGATGCTGCAGGCGGTATATATGGATCTCGTGGCGGAGTAAGCAGAAGTATGCCAGCTGCCGTGCCCCTTGAAGCGTCTGGGCAGACAGGCTGCCGTTGATGCCACGGTCATTACGTTAGGGAAAGTACGCGGAGAATGGACCTATATAGATTTGAATTTTTCTCAAAACAGAAGCACATAGGATAGGGCGACGTAAACAGCACGCCAAACAAAAAAAGAGCCCTGCCTATCGGCAGAGCCCTTCTGATATTTATGCCCAGCTTGGCTGAACCTTGAACAATTTGGTGTCCTCGGTTTCTTCCACTGCTGGTTTGGAAACTTTCTCCGTTTCGGTATCTTCTGTGGAGATGCGCCAGATGTCGGCACCCAGGCCTGTCAGCTTCTCGGCCAGATGGACATAACCGCGGTCAATATGGTGTGTACCAGTAACCTCGGTCGTACCGTCTGCAACCAGACCTGTCAGAATCAACGCAGCGCCTGCACGAAGGTCTGTTGCACATACCTTTGCACCAGTCAGCTTCGCTTCGCCTGATATAATCGAAGCCCGGCCTTCCACTTTGATATCCGCATTCATCAGCTGAAATTGTTCTACATGCATGAAGCGGTTCTCAAAAACCGTCTCGGTGATCACGCTGGTTCCTTGCGACACAAGCTGCAGCGCCATCATCTGGGACTGCATATCGGTTGGAAATCCCGGATAAGGCAGGGTCTTGATATCTACCGCTTTCAGCGGCTTATCCGAAATTACGCGAATACCGTTCTCGTCAGGCTGGATCGTTACACCCATCTCTTCCATCTTGGCAATAACCGGACCCAGATGGTCTGCGATTGCGCCTTCCACATATACGTCTCCGCCTGTAATCGCGGCAGCAGCCATAAATGTGCCGGCTTCAATGCGGTCTGGAATGACATGGTGCTTCACGCCGTGAAGCTTCTCCACACCTTCGATCCGGATCTCG
Source organism: Paenibacillus lemnae (assembly GCF_012933385.1). Classification (GTDB taxonomy): domain Bacteria; phylum Bacillota; class Bacilli; order Paenibacillales; family Paenibacillaceae; genus Paenibacillus_AQ; species Paenibacillus_AQ lemnae. The sequence goes on along the minus strand of NZ_JABBPN010000001.1, from coordinate 447,532 downwards.
CCTGTACCCGCACCGCGAATTTTGGCACCCATCCCGTTCAGATAGTTCGCCAAATCGACAATTTCCGGCTCTTTTGCCGCATTCTCAAGCGTGGTCACGCCTTCCGCCAAAGTGGCGGCCATCATTATGTTTTCGGTAGCCCCAACGCTGGCAACATCCAGATAGATCTTTGCTCCGCGCAGTCTGCCGTTACTTTTAGCCTCAATAAAGCCCTGGCCCAAACTGATTTCAGCACCCAGGGCTTCAAATCCCTTTAAATGCTGATCAATGGGTCTAGTTCCGATGGCACAGCCGCCGGGAAGCGAGATACGAGTACTTCCGCAGCGGGCCAGCAAGGGACCCATCACCAGGAACGAGGCGCGCATTTTCCGCACCCATTCATAAGGCGCTTCACATGTGGCGATGTTCGCCGCGTTAACGGTAATCACATCGTCTTTGTATGTAACCTCTGCACCTAAAGACTCTAATACCTTACTGATTGTCATCACATCGTCAAGTGGAGGCGCGTCAATAATGACGCTTTCTCCTTCTTCCCCAAGAAGAGAGGCAGCGATGATCGGAAGTACTGAATTTTTTGCTCCGCTGACTTTGACGCTTCCGGTCAGTCTTTTGCCACCGCGGACGATAAATTTGCTCATCATGGTTTCCCTCCGCGTCCATAATTTCCGTATTATAAATAATTGATTGCTTCTATGGTTCATCATTACTGAATGACCAACTTACATCATAGCATTGAAGTTTTCGGCTGTACAAGGTTACCAGGCACTATTTAAAGCAGCACTCGCGCCTCGCGGCAGCTCGCATCACTGGTACCCTGTTACCACGCTTGCACGTTTCTTGAAACAAGCGGCCACTTCATCTTTTTAACAAGTTCGGCTCCGAAAGGTTAACCACGCATGATACATATACAGACAATACAGATCATCAGCGGGTGAACGTTGTAGTCCGGAAGTCATAACGGTTCGCCCGGTTAAAATACTTATTGTCAGTGTTAACATAAAAAAAAGCGTTTATTCGACATTTGTCTCAAACAGCCTAACAGACATATAACCAAACGAGGTCTGTTTAAAACATAGTTAGCAACAATTCTAGAATATATATCGGATCATTTGGCTCCATATCAAATAGTCGATTAGAAAATCGGCGACAAAACGTCCTAACACCACGGCAAGCAGCACATGCAGCAGTCTGCCCTGGGGACTTTTCGGATTACGGATGACCAAATCCAGCTTTAATGTTTGCAAAGCCCACCATGCCAGTGCAATACAGATCAGAGTAACTACGATCGATATAAATCCATTTACGCCGACCGCACTGGTGACAGTGTTCGAAATGTCTTGATGATTCATACTCCCTCCTCCAAGCAACAGATGATATCGACCAAAAAGGACCGACCCTTCTATAATACTTGTCAGTGGCACAACAATCCAGTACTTTCTGGTCCCATTTTCATGGAAATAAAAATATTTGATCAATAGCGGTCATTTTCATGAACTTTTTGACTAAAAAAGACTGAAAACCAGTTCATACTGTGTTTTAAGCCCCTTGCCCTGTTTGAAAATGATGGTTTTCACACATTTACATTTCCTCTGAGTTAGCAAAACATATGCTGGTTTATCCAATTTTACGTATATACCTTGAAAGTGGTGTCCTGAAACAGCAAAAAAAAGCGGCTCCGCCGCAACTGCAGCTGAACCGCCTTTAATTAAAATTAATGTTTGATGCCGCCGGATACTTTAATCCGGTTCATCGCGCGCTGCAGTGACAGCTCGGCACGGCGATGGTCAACTTCGTCCTGACGGCCGGCGTTCAAACGGGTTTCTGCCCGTTCTTTTGCTGCTTCAGCACGCTCGAAGTCGATCTCTTCGGGTCTCTCGGCGCTTTCGGCCAAGATGACCACTTTGTCCTTACGTACTTCCACAAACCCGCCCTGCACCGCAAACGGTGTGACCTGGCTGCCGATTTTTACGTTAACCGGTGCAACCTGGAGCGGTGTCACAAATGGGATATGGCCTGGCAAAATGCCCAGTTCGCCTTCGATCCCGCGTACCGTAATACTGTTCACCTGCTCTGAGTAAACCAGGCGGTCCGGGGTTACGATTTCTAACAAAAAGGTGCTCACTTCCATCCCTCCTCACCGTTTTCCGCAGAAAACTCGTGCGGCAAAGGCTGCCCGCATCAAGGCGGACAGCCTGCCAATCACGGAGCGTCAGCTTACATAGATTTGGCTTTTTCCACGGCTTCTTCGATTGTGCCGACGAACAGGAAAGCCGCTTCCGGCAGGCTGTCGTACTTACCTTCCAGAATTTCCTTGAAGCTGCGTACCGTTTCTTTAACAGGTACATATTTACCCGGCATGCCGTTGAACTGCTCGGCAACGTGGAACGGCTGGGAAAGGAAACGCTGTACGCGGCGTGCACGGGCAACGATCGCTTTGTCTTCCTCACTCAGCTCATCCATACCAAGGATGGCGATGATATCTTGAAGCTCATTGTAGCGAGCCAGAATCTGCTTTACGCCTTGAGCTACATTGTAGTGCTCTTCGCCCACAACTTCTGGTGCAAGAATACGGGAGCTTGATGCGAGTGGATCCACCGCTGGGTAGATACCCATCTCGGAAATTTTACGCTCCAGGTTCGTCGTTGCATCAAGGTGAGCAAACGTTGTTGCTGGAGCCGGATCCGTGTAGTCATCCGCAGGTACATAGATCGCCTGGATGGATGTAACCGAACCTTTTTTCGTAGACGTAATCCGCTCCTGCAGACGTCCCATCTCGGAAGCCAGCGTAGGCTGGTAACCTACCGCGGACGGCATACGGCCGAGGAGGGCGGATACTTCAGAACCTGCTTGAGTAAAGCGGAAAATGTTATCGACGAAGAGCAGAACGTCTTTGCCTTCCTGATCACGGAAGTACTCAGCCATGGTCAAGCCGGTCAAGGCTACACGCAGACGCGCACCCGGAGGCTCGTTCATCTGTCCGAACACCATTGCTGTTTTGTTAATAACGCCAGAATCGCTCATCTCATGATAAAGGTCATTACCTTCACGTGTACGCTCACCAACACCTGCGAATACGGAGATACCGCCGTGCTCCTGTGCGATGTTGTTGATCAGCTCCTGGATTGCTACGGTTTTACCTACACCCGCGCCTCCGAAAAGACCGATTTTACCACCTTTTTGGTATGGAGCGAGCAGGTCGATAACCTTGATTCCTGTTTCCAGCATCTCTGCTTGTGTGGAAAGCTCATCATAAGCCGGAGCTTCACGGTGAATCGGATTACTCACTTCAGCTGCAACAACTCCGGCATTATCGATTGGCTGACCCAATACGTTAAATACGCGGCCCAGTGTAGCAGAACCTACAGGTACCGTAATTGGTACGCCCAGGTCAATTGCTTCGATACCGCGGATCAGGCCGTCTGTCGACGACATCGCGATACAACGAACCAGGTTGTCACCCAGATGGTTGGATACTTCCAAAGTCAGATCGATCGAGCGGTTTCCCTCGAGAACACCTTCAATCTTGATGGCATTGAAGATTTCAGGAAGCTGACCGCGTTCAAATTCAATGTCAACCACAGCGCCTGTAATGCTGACAACGCGTCCTTTGTTCATCTTTTTGTTTTCCCTCCTACCCGCCCGCCGTTATCCGGCGAACGATCATCGTAAAGCGGCACCCTAGTGCCGCATATGCGTTCAATCTATCGAGTTCATATCTATAAGTTCTGCTTACTGAGCGTCGGCACCAGCAACGATCTCCGAAATTTCCTGCGTGATTGCTGCCTGACGGGCACGGTTGTACGTAAGCTTCAGCTCGCCGATCAGCTTGCTGGCATTCTTCGTCGCCGCTCCCATTGCCGTCATCTTCGCACCGAGTTCACTCGCTTTAGCGTTCAGCATTGCACTGAAGATCAGTGTTTCTGCATATTTTGGCAGCAGAGCTTCCAAAACCGCTTCCGGCGAAGGCTCGTACTCATGACCAGATACACTAGCACCTTCACCGATATTTTCCATCGGAAGAAGCTGATCAACCTCAGGCGTCTGAGTCAAAGCATTAAGGAACAGGTTATAGCAAATATAAAGCTCATCAATTTGTCCGAGCTCATACTGCCGTACCGCTGCATTCGCGATGGACTTGATATCCCCGTATGTAGGGCTGTCAGACAAATCCGTCAGCTCTTCCACAATCGGAAGCTCACGGCGGCGGAAGTAATCACGGCCTTTACGTCCGATGACGAAAAGTGAATATTCATCTTTGGACTGATGGCGTTCGGCCAAAAACGTGGAGACTCTCCGCAAAATGTTGGAGTTGGATGCACCCGCGAGTCCGCGGTCAGAAGTGATGACCAGGTAACCGGTCTTCTTGACCTCGCGTTTCTCCAGCATGGGATGGCTGATGCCCTGTGTGCCGGCTGCAATGCTGCCAACCACTTCTTTCAGTTTCTCCGAGTACGGAAGTGCGGAGGTCGCCTTTTCCTGGGCTCTTCTGAGCTTGGCTGCGGCAACCATCTCCATCGCCTTGGTGATCTGCTTGGTGTTCTGGATACTTTTGATCTGCCGTTTAATGTCGCGTAATCCTCTTGCCATGTTTTCACCACCTCAAAACTTTGGCGAAGCCAAAGTTACTTCGTAAGCATGAACCTAGCTTTAGCGAAGCTAAAGCTAACATCGAAAGCATAAGCTTAACTTTGGCGAAGCCAAAGTTACTTCGTAAGCACAAGCCTTGACTTTGTAAGCATAAACCAAAGTCATATCCTATTATGATGAAAGAGGAACCCCGGCGCTTACTTCACCCGGCTCCCCTTTCATACCAAAAGCCGAGAGTTATACCGAAGCGGCAAAGCCTTTCTTAAACTGCTCGATTGCACTCTTCAGCGCATTTTCGTTGTCTGCGGTCAGATCCTTCGTATCCGTTATGGATTGAATGATTTCTGCCTTGTTGCTTCCCACAAACGCCAGGAATTCCTTCTCGAAGCGGCGAACGTCGGCAACCTGGATGTCATCCAGATGACCTTTAACGGCCGTATACAGGCTGACTACCTGCTGTTCAACGGACAGCGGCTGGTTGACGCCCTGCTTCAGGATTTCCATCAGTCTCGCACCGCGGTTCAGACGGGCCAGTGTGGATTTGTCCAGATCGGAACCGAACTGGGAGAACGCTTGAAGCTCACGATATTGGGCCAGGTCAAGTTTCAGACCGCCGGCAACCTTTTTCATGGCTTTAATCTGTGCCGAGCCGCCGACACGGGATACAGAGATACCAACGTTAATCGCCGGACGCTGACCCGAGTAGAACAATTCGGACTCCAGGAAGATCTGACCGTCCGTGATCGAGATCACGTTCGTCGGGATGTAAGCCGATACGTCGGAAGCTTGAGTCTCGATGAATGGCAGAGCAGTCAAAGAACCGCCGCCCAATTCGTCGCTCAGTTTCGCTGCACGTTCCAGCAAACGGGAATGCAGATAGAACACGTCACCCGGATAAGCTTCCCGGCCCGGAGGACGACGAAGCAGGAGGGACAATTCACGGTAAGCTGCTGCCTGTTTGGACAGGTCATCATAGATGATGAGTGCATGCTCACCTTTGTACATGAAGTACTCGCCCATTGCACAGCCCGCATAAGGAGCGATGTACTGCAGTGGAGCCGGCTCGGAAGCCGATGCAGTTACGATAATGGTATATTCCAGCGCACCATGACGGCGCAGGGTTTCTACTACTTGTGCTACAGTCGATTGCTTCTGACCGATCGCTACGTAGATACATTTCACGCCATTGCCTTTTTGGTTCAGGATGGTATCAATTGCAATGGATGTTTTACCAGTCTGACGGTCACCGATGATGAGCTCACGCTGACCGCGGCCGATTGGAACCATCGCGTCAATCGCTTTAATACCTGTCTGCATTGGCTCATGAACCGATTTACGGTCGATAACACCAGGTGCACTGCTCTCTACCGGACGGAAAGCTGCTGCTGCGATAGGACCTTTGCCGTCAAGCGGCTGTCCCAGCGGATTTACGACACGGCCCAGAAGCGCTTCGCCTACAGGAACCTCCATGATCCGTCCTGTACGTTTTACCTGATCGCCTTCCTTGATGTCGGAGAAAGGACCGAGGATAACGACACCCACGTTGCTCTCCTCAAGGTTGAGCGCCAATCCGAATACGCCGCTCTGGAATTCAAGCAATTCACCGGACATGGCATTCTCAAGGCCGTACACGCGAGCAATACCGTCACTTACTTGAATAACCGTTCCTACTTCCGAGACAGCGATATCGGATTTGTATTCTTCGATTTGACTTTTAATTAAAGTACTGATTTCTTCAGGTCTGATACTCAACGTTTTCACCCCTATCTTCTAAACTCTGAAAGATTTCTCAAGACGCTCCAGCTTGCCGGCCAGACTGCCGTCGTACAGCTTGTCGCCGATCACAACTTTCAGTCCTCCCAGCAGACTCTCGTCTACCACATTGTTCACGCGGATTTTCTTATGGGACAGCTGCCCGAACTCGGAAGCAACCTGCTGCTTCTCCTGTTCATTCAGCAGGTAGGTCGAATATACAGTAGCGTCAGCCATTCCCTGGCTTTCACCTTGAATTTTCACATAGCTGTTCAGCACTTCACCGAGCAGTTCAGCGCGACCTCTGTTCAGAAGAAGTTCCATGGTATTTATTACAGGCTCTGACACTCTGCCTTTTAATGTCTTACTAAGCACATCCATCTTCACGGATTGGGGAATGTTCGGAGTGGCGATGAATTTGCGGATATCAGGGTCACTATCCAGTGCCGTCACAACCGCTCTCAATTCTTCCTCCACTTCCAGACCCTTCTGCTGCTGAGCCGCCACTTCGAACAGCGCCCGCGCATACCGCTTCGCTGCTACTGTCTCCTGGCTCATGCTCTGCCCCCTACCTCTTTAAGGTATTGATCTACCAGTTCTTCCTGTGCCTGATCTTTCTTTACCTCACGGCCAATCAGCTTGGACGCAATCTGAACGGATACGGTGCCCAGCTCGCCGCGGAGCTCTTCGACAGCCTTGTTCTTCTCGTTCTCGATATCACGCACAGCTTCGGTTTTCAGGCGAATTGCCTCTTCTTTGGCCTGCTCCATAAGCTGTTCCGCTTGTTTGGTGCTGGTCTGTCTGGAACGTTCGATAATTTCCTGTGCGTCCTGACGGGCCTGCTCCAGCGCTTTCTTCTGATCTTCAACATAGGCTGCTGCCTGCTGACGGGTCTGAGCCGCTTCATTCATCTGGCTCATCACCAGCTCGCGGCGCTGCTCCATGATCGCAAACAGCTTGCTGAATGCAAATTTATGAAGAAGAAAATACAGAATAGCGAATGCAGCCATGGCCAGAAATATATTTTCCCAGATTATCTTCATTGAGGTCACTCCTTTCCACTATTGCGAGTTGCCACGCTTAACAAAACGAAGGCGCGGATGGCATCGGCCCTCCCCGCCAAACCGTTGTATTGATATTAAGAAAACATGATCAGGAACGCGATAACTGTTGCAGCCAAAGGAACAACCTCAACGATACCTACACCGATAAACATCGTTGTTTGAAGCGGACCACGAGCTTCCGGTTGACGAGCGATGGATTCCACCGTTCTGCTTACGATCATACCGTTACCCAAACCTGCGCCCAAAGCGCCAAGACCTACTGCAATAGCTGCTGCCAAGAATTCCATTGATAAATATCCTCCTTAAAATTGGTTCAAATTTGATGTTCGTATAATAGATCTCCTCAGACACCCATCCTCTAGCGGACAGCATCCTCAGAGGTTATTAATGTTCTTCGTGAATCGTGGTTTGACTGATGTACACCATGGTCAAAATAGTAAAGATAAACGCCTGGAGTGCACCGACAAAAATACTGAAGCCCTGCCAAATGGCGAGGAACGGAATACCCAAGATCCCCATTTTGAGAATAACGACGATCAGCACCTCACCTGCAAAAATGTTCGCGAACAAACGGATTGCAAGCGCGATTGGCTTCGCCAGGTTCTCGATAATGTTCAGCGGCAGAAATACCGGGAACGGTTCCAGATAGTGCTTCAGGTAATGCTTGCGGTTCAGCTTCAACCCGAGATAATTCATGAGGAAGAAGACGATAAGTGCAAGACCTGCAGTAATGTTCACATCCGCTGTTGGCGATTTCCACCAGAGTACATGAGCATAATGATCAGGTCCAATGCCTCGGGTAGCCTCAATGGTCTGTCCGAAGACGGTAAAGTTCTCGGAAAGATCCGTAATAACTGCAAACGGCAGGCCTAGAACATTCGCTACGAAAATGAACAGAATCAGTGTCAGTCCAAGCGATATGTACGCTTTGCCTTTCTTCAAATCCATCGCGCTTGCAACAATGCCCTGGACGAACTCGACCACCCATTCCATAAAGTTTTGCAGTTTGGAAGGGTTTTCGACCGACAGATTACGGACGGCCAGGCGACACAGGATAAATACGATCGCCGAGGTCACCACGAGCATCAGCACTGCGGAAAGATCGATATTGAATCCGCCTACATTAATAATCGGTGATTCATGCATGAATTAGTTTTCACCCCTTTCCAATTAGCTGTCATTAATTCTACTGCTTCCTCAAGCTAACCATAATGCTGACTGGAATGGTCAACAGCTGGGGGATGAATAATCCGGCAATGGTAGCACCAAGCGAAATCTGCTCGAACCTCGCCGCAATCATTACAATCAGAAACGCGATGCAAAGTCTTGTAACAAATCCAAAGCTGAATCGTTTGTTCTCCTGGCTCACCGCAAGCTCTGCCAGCTGCCTCACCTTGATGGAAAGAAAACGGACATTGATCAAACCGCCCATAACTCCCATAATGAGTCCGGCAAAGATGTCACGGTTATCGTCGTACACTGCCCAACCCATAAAGAGAAGGGATAACAGGAGCAGCGTCACTCTCGTAACAACGTTCACTATGGATGTCGTTAAATCATTCACGTTGCGCCCCCAGAAACTTTTTAATGAGAAGTGATATATTCAAAATTCCTAGGAAAAGCCCTGTCAAGGTTCCAATCGCCAGCCAGTATTTGGGCCCGTCCAGAACCCCCATAAGCCATCTCCCTGCAAAAAAACCAATAACGATGTAAGCAGCCAGCATTCCTCCGGCCCCGCCAATATAAAGCGCAATCATCCAAGGGTTATCTTGACTATTCGGATTTTTCATACATACCTCTCTAATCCCAACTCATTTTACTGAATAATAGAAGAGTTTGTCAATGAATGCATATCAGTGAATTTCCTTATTAAATCGGCGTTTCGGGCACTTGGAATGCCCGGAACACCGCGTCAACCGTACAGTTCAACTGTATGCTGTATTGATTGGTCCCAGCCTGATTTTTTTTATTCCTTTGTGAACATTGTGTGAAATTCGGAAGGGCGCTCAGTTTGCAGGCCAAAATGATGCAAAATCGCGCTTACAATCCGTTCAGAAGCATGACCGTCTCCGTACGGATTCGCCGCCTTGCTCATCGACTCATACAGCTCATGGTCGCTGAGCAGGCTCTTGGCCCGATTGTAAACATTTTCTTCATGGGTCCCTACTAACTCAAGCGTTCCGGCATCCACACCTTCAGGACGCTCTGTCGTATCCCTCAGCACCAGCACCGGCACTCCGAACGACGGCGCCTCTTCCTGCAGGCCTCCGGAGTCTGTCAGAATGAGGTGGGTATGTCCATAGAAGTTGTGCAGATCCACAACATCCAGCGGGTCGATCAGCTGAATGCGGGGATGGCCGCCTAAAATCTCATATGCCGGTTCCAATACGGCCGGGCTAGGATGAACCGGATACACAATCGCGATATCCTCAAACTCATCGGCCAGCCGTTTCACGGCACGGAATATGTTGCGGTGCGGCTCTCCCTGGGATTCACGGCGATGAGCTGTCATCAGAACCAGCCGCTTGCCTTGGGCCCAGTCCAATACCGGATGGGTGTAATCCGGCTTCACCGTATATTGGAACACATCCGTTACGGTATTGCCGGTTACATAGATGGAAGACTCTTTCTTGTTCTCACTGCGCAGATTGCCTGCGGACAGTGCTGTCGGCGCAAAGTGAATGTCAGACAGCACGCCTGTGAGCTGACGGTTCATCTCTTCCGGATATGGAGACAGCTTGTTCCATGTACGCAGTCCGGCTTCCACATGCCCTACCTGAATTTGCTGCAGGAAGGCGGCATAGCTGGCAAGGAAGGTCGTCAGCGTATCCCCGTGAACCAGCACGATATCCGGCTTGGCCTCACGCAGTACGGGCTCCAGTCCTTCCAGGACTCGTACTGTAATTTCGTTCAATGTCTGGCGGTCTTTCATCACGTTCAGGTCATAATCCGGCTCTATATTGAATACATCCAGCACCTGGTCCAGCATCTGGCGATGCTGCGCCGTTACGCAGACGATGGACTCAATCTGCTCCGGGTGACGCTGAAGTTCCAGAATGAGCGGTGCCATTTTGATCGCTTCCGGACGAACACCGAAGATGGTCATCACTTTAACTTTGGACATTTGGTCTAACCCCTCTTTTTCCACTGTGTTTCATATCCACGAATATAAAACGCATTTATTTGGTGCCGTACAGCCGGTCTCCCGCATCGCCAAGTCCAGGTACGATGTACCCGTGGTCATCCAGTCCCTCATCGAGTGCGGCTACATAGATATCTACATCCGGATGCGCTTCGTGTACGGCTTGTACACCTTCCGGTGCAGCAACGAGGTTCATCATCTTGATCTGGGTACAGCCGCGTTTCTTCAGGACATCAATGGCTGCAATGGCTGAACCGCCGGTTGCCAGCATCGGATCAATGACGATGAGCTCACGCTCGGTCACATCCGTAGGCAGCTTGGTGTAATACTCTACCGGCATCAAGGTTTCCGGATCCCGGAACAGGCCGACATGACCTACCTTCGCTGCCGGAAGCAGCTTCACGACACCATCCAGCATGCCAAGCCCTGCACGAAGAATCGGAATTAGTCCCAGCATGCGTCCCGAAATGACTTTGCCTTCGGTCTGCGCTACAGGGGTTTGCACCGTGAGTGACTCCAAGGAGATGTTGCGGGTGATTTCATACGCCATCAAGGTAGCCACCTCATCCACCAGCTCGCGGAAGTCTTTCGTGTTGGTCTGCTTATCGCGTATGAATGTCAGTTTGTGTTGAATCAAGGGGTGATCACAAATCACCAATTTTCCCATGTTAGGTCCCTCCGGTTGATTACAATATGTTATTCAATATGGGCTGTATATTTAAGCGGGCTCCATAAATCCTGTCTATTATATCACTCCCGGGGTGGATTTTACACCTGCACAGGTCATGTTTCTTGCTGTCTTAAAGCTGGGCCGTTCCAGGACCGTCCCAAAAGATCTCATCGCTGAAGATAAGCTTGATTTTCAAGCTTATTTTTCTCCTTTTTCTCGCTGCGAGCAAAATAAGATTGAAAAACAATCTTATTCTGCCTGAAAGTCTCAGTATAGATCAGAAATGCGTGTGATATGAAAAAATAAGCCCGAAAATCGGGCTTATTTAGACTATTGCCTCTATTTTTGTAAATATAAGCTTGAAAAACAGTCTTATTGAAGGAAGCTGGGATAGTTCGCCCAACTTTGCTGCATCTGATACGTATCACCCAGAAGCAAGGGCAGCCGCCACTTACGAGAGACAGCCCCGCCTGTATTTCAAGATCCAGCAAGAGTTTCCTGCCGAATACTAGTACTAGTACTAGTACTAGTACTTAAGTTCAGGGTACAGCGGATATTGATCTGTCAGCTCGGCCACCTGGCGTGCTGCTTTGGCCAGTGTCTCTTCATCCTTCGGCTGGCGAAGCGTCATGGCGATGATTCTACCGATCTCTTTCATCGCTTCCTCATCCATACCGCGGGAAGTAACCGCTGGTGTACCGATCCGGATACCGCTAGTAACAAACGGGCTCGTCGGATCAAACGGAATCGCGTTTTTGTTTACAGTAATGCCGATGGAATCCAGTACTTTTTCAGCATCTTTACCGGTAATGTCCATGCTGCGTGTATCCACAAGCATCAGGTGATTGTCAGTACCGCCGGACACGATATTCAGGCCTTCAGCTACGAGCGTTTCAGCCAGCACACGAGCGTTGTTAACCACTTTTTGGCTGTATTCTTTAAAAGAAGGCTGCAGTGCCTCACCGAAAGCTACCGCTTTGGATGCGATAACGTGCATCAGCGGTCCACCCTGGGAACCCGGGAATACAGCTTTGTCGACGGCTGCTGCCCAAGGTTTTTTGCAGAGGATCAATCCTCCGCGCGGTCCGCGCAGTGTCTTGTGCGTCGTTGTTGTTACAAAATGAGCATGTGGAACCGGGTTCGGATGCAGACCTGCTGCTACCAGACCGGCGATATGAGCCATATCCACCATCAGCAGAGCACCTACGTCATTAGCAATAGAAGCCAGCTTTTCGAAATCAATCGTACGCGGATACGCACTCGCACCGGCAACGATCAGACGAGGACGATGCTTGAATGCCGCTTTACGGACTTCATCATAGTCGATCAGGAACGTGTCTTCCTGTACACCGTACGCTACAAAATTGTACAAAAGACCAGACGCATTCACCGGGCTGCCGTGAGTCAAATGACCGCCATGCGCCAGGTTCATACCAAGGACGGTATCACCAGGCTTCAGCACAGCCAGATAAACGGCCATGTTGGCCTGAGCACCGGAGTGAGGCTGCACGTTCGCATGTTCTGCACCAAACAGTTCCTTCGCACGGTCGCGTGCCAGGTCTTCCACGATATCTACGCGCTCACAGCCGCCATAATATCTTTTGCCAGGCAGGCCTTCCGCATATTTGTTCGTCAATACGGAGCCCATAGCCTCCATAACCGCTTCACTTACAATGTTCTCCGATGCGATCAGCTCGATGTTGCTGCGCTGACGCTTCAGCTCCAGATCCATCGCTTCCATTACAGCAGGGTCTGCCTTGCGCAAATGTTCCATCATTTTGATATCCTCCCTAAATTCCTATTGGTATATGTGGTAAAGTCTTTGTCAACAAGCTTGTGCAGCAAGCGGGTTTTTCGGTTGTCTACATTCACATGTTAATCACACAAGGTCGAATCATTCTCCTGCTCCGGCCGGTAGACGGCGCGTTCGCCGCCAATCAGCTTCGGACGGGTGTAGGCTGCATTCACTCTGGCTTCGCCGATATAGCGGATGGATGGCCTGAACGGAACCGCAACATGTTTCAGATGCATACCGATCAAGGTTTCACCAATATCCACGCCCGCATCCGCGGTAATAAACTCAGCCAGACACGGGTTGTCCAAGCTGCGGTAGGCTGCCGCCGCCATGGATCCGCCAGCCTTCGGTACCGGAACGGCCGCAACCTCGGTCAGTCCCAGACGTTCCAGGACCTCACGCTCCACGACCAGCGCACGGTTGAGATGCTCACAGCATTGAAAAGCGGTATCAAAACCGAACTCTCGCTGTACCTGGGCAATGCCTTCCAGCACTTGACCCGCCGTCTCCAGTGCACCACCGGTCCCGATGCGGCGTCCTGCCACTTCACTGGTACTCGTGCCGACCACAAGCACCTTGCCTCGGTTGAGGCCCGCTGTCTGCGCCAATTCTCTGACAATGGATTCCGTCTGCTCCTTCAAGTTTACTTTTTCAGGTTCAACTGTTCCGTTATCCATCTCATGCACCGCCTTTTCGGGTTTGCTTTTAGCATCTCTTCTCTTGCTTTAAGCTTAAACCTTCAGATACCGGTCTTCGATCGCCTTAATCTTGCTCACACGTCCGATATGACGCTCACCCTGACTGAAATCCGTGGTCAGCCAAGCTGTCACGATCTCTGCAGCCAGTCCCGGTCCTACAACTCGCTCACCCATCGCCAGCACGTTGCTGTCATTATGTTCACGGGTGGCTTTTGCGGAGAAAACATCATGTGTCAGCGCGCAGCGAATGCCGGGTACCTTGTTTGCAGCAATGCTCATGCCGATGCCCGTACCACAGATCAGAATGCCGCGGTCCACTTCACCGGAAATCACCTTCTCGCACACCGGAAGTGCATAGTCAGGATAATCCACCGATGTCTCACAGTTACAGCTCAGATCCTCCACTTCATGTCCGAGGTCTGTGATCAGCTTGATGATGTCCTCTTTCAGGCGAATGCCCGCATGATCCGTGCCCAGTGCAATTTTCATATGAAAAACCCCCTAATTAGTTTTCATCTTTTGGTTCACAACTTGTTCCATTATAACGCATCCTGTGGCCAAAAGACGAAAAAAAGAGCAGTCCGCACACGCATAACGTGTACAAATGCTCTTTGCCCAGGCGACCGGCCGTATGTTTCCGATGCTCCACCGTGGTTTCATCCACTTCGTCGCCAGTTACACCGGAATCCGTGTTTTTCCCCTCCATCTTAAAACAAAATGAGGGGAAAAGCAAGGGAGAGGTTGGGTGCGAGGTGGGCGGAGTGCGTTAAATGCGAGCGTGGGCGCGATGAGTGCGAGCGTGGGCGCAGAATGTTTGGCGGGCATGGCGTATGGCGCGGATCGCTGGCGTGTGGTCGTGGGCGCGTGCGGTACAGCTCTAACGGACATACAGTCCGTTAAAGACTGATTTCCGAACAAAAACCCTATCTAACGGACACTCAGTCCGTTAAACAGGGTTTTGCCTACATATTTCTTCATGTTTGGTACTCTAACGGACTCAGGGTCCGTTAGAGTTATTAATATTGGTTTTTTTACGCGCTAACGGACTCAGGGTCCGTTAGCGCGTCTTTCGGATGGTAGCTTTAAGCTGCTCACTTGGCTTCCATCGTCTAATGATATCTCTGCACCAATCATTTTTTTCAAAGTAACCATCATGTCCGGTCTTTATGCTAACCCGCACATCGTTACATATAAGAGCCGATAGTTACTTCACTACACTCATACGTTTCCTAATTGCGTTTTTCTGCGTTTCCGTCTCCCTCCAGCTTGTCCAGCAGGCGGAACAGGGCTGTCCGGATTTCAGCGGCCGTCGCTTCGTAATCCTCCAGCGAGCCGCCGAACGGATCCGAGATATCGTAGCTTGGCATACGCTGTCTGAGCTCAATCAAGCGTTCACGGTCCCCATGTTCCACATCACTGCCTAGTGAGCGAGCCAGCTCCATTGCCACATACAAACGATCCAGCTCCTGCACATCACGGATGACCTGTTCATCATTTTCCACATATTCTTTCAGGGTATGGACTTTATCAGCAGCCTCTGGAAATTGGCGGATCGCATACTGTTTATGGGACTGGGTCAGCGCCAGCACGAGATCAGCCCACTGCACGAGCTCCCGGCTCAGCGGTTTGGATGCAAAAGATCCATCAACCATCTGGTCACGCAGCACCGATTCTGCATGGCGCGAAATGGACATGCCATCCACCGCTGCCACACCCGCCGAACGGACTTCAACATCGATGTTTCTGCCCGCAGCAAGCTTACGCAGCATGCCTTCAGCCATTGGGCTGCGGCAGGTGTTTCCGGTGCATACAAACAATATATGTTTCACGGCTTTCGCCTCCTGTCATTGTAAACATCACTGCCATTATTGTATCAAAAGATAAACATCAATCCAAACAGCAGCAAAATAGCGCCGCCCGCCATTTCACCATAATTCCCCAGGCGGCTGCCCGCTTTTCGGCCAATCATCAGCCCGCAGATGGACAACAGACCGCCTACCGCGCCAAACGAAGTGATAATCAGTACCGCATCATGGGCAAACATCCCAAGCGAAACACCTACGGAGAAGGAATCGATACTGACACCTATAGAAAACATCAGCATACCGAGCAGCGTGGTGTGATTGACCGGTCGCCCTTCCTCTTTTTGAAAAGAGTTCACGATCATATGCCCGCCCAGCAGCACCAAAAGTCCCCCGGCTGCAAGTCCCGTGACTTTTCCCAGCAAAGCCCCGACATAGTGACCGGCCAGCAGACCGAGCAGCGGCATCAGCATGTGAAATAAAGCGGTCAGCAGGCCGATATTGAGCACATGCCGCAGGCGGATCCCCCTCATCCCCACTCCAATGCCCAGTGAAAAGGCGTCCAGGCCCAGCGCAAAAGCCATCATTAAAATGGCCGCAAGCTGCCCCGATTGGACAGACATTTCCAACATGCGGTTTCCTCCAAGTCCTATAGTCTTGTACACGATATGCGGACAAGAAGGAAATCATTCCGCCAGACGTCACCGGCGCGGGAGGTAGGCTTGTGTGCCAGGATGTCGGCTAGCATGCGGGCTGGCTTGTAGCCTGGATCGAAAGCTGGGTTGCGAGTGGCTTGCGATTGACTTGTGAGCTGGCTTGCGCTCTGGTTTGAGATCTAGGGTGTGGTACGGCTTGCAATCTGGCTTGTGATGCCGGTGTGGTCTGGGAGTCCGGTTCAGGTTCATCCGTTTACGGGAACCCGACTAGACCTGGTCAGGCGTCGGCATCGATGATGTGATGCCCCGCCGCCTTGAGGAGCCGGTTCATCACCGCCTCGCCAAGACCTTTCTCCGGGCAGGCTTCCGCCAGGAGAAAGGTCGCGCCGGCCTCGTCGAATTGCCGCAGGCCGGCGTACAGCCGCCGCGCCGCTTCCTCCGGCGCGGCCAGGCTGCCGAGCGAGACGGCCACGTCCGCGCGGTAGATCCCGATGTGCTCGTCGTACGACAGCACACCGGTGATCTCCCCGCGGTCCTGGGCCGCGTCCAGCTCGGCCTGGATCTTGGCGGACACGGTCGCAGCCGTCCGCCCCTTCACCACGCACAGCGCCCCTTTGGGCGCATAGTGCGTGTACTTCATGCCCGGCGAGCGCGGCGCCGGGCTGTCTGCGTGCCCGGCGCGCAGCAGCGCCGGGTCGCGCGTCACGCTTGCCGCCACGCGGGCAAGCTGCTCCTCGGTGACGCCGCCCGGGCGAAGCACCGTCACGGCGCCGTCACGTCCGGCCTGCACGACCGTCGACTCGACACCGACCCCTGCGGGACCGCCGTCGAGCACGCCGTCAATGACGCCGGACAGATCCTCCAGCACGTGCGCAGCCACCGTCGGGCTGGGCCGGCCGGAGCGGTTCGCACTCGGAGCCGCCAGCGGACAGCCCGAGGCCGAGATCAGCGCCAGGGCAACCGGATGATCCGGCATCCGGACCGCAACGGTATCCAGGCCCGCGGTCACTCGCGGCGATACCTTCCCTGGCCGGACCGGCAGCACCAGCGTCAGCGGTCCGGGCCAGAAAGCCTGCATCAGCTTCCGCTCCGTTTCGTTCACCTCCAGCACCAGCTCATCCAGCTGATCTTCGTTTGAAATATGCACGATCAGCGGGTTGTCCGATGGCCGGCCCTTGGCAGCAAAAATCTGTTCCACCGCCGCATGGTTTCGCGCATCCGCCCCCAGCCCATAGACCGTTTCTGTCGGAAATGCAACGGTGCCTCCTCCGGCAAGCAGGCCCCCCGCTTCCTGCAGTGCAGCAGCATCGTCTGCCAAACCGGCAGCATCCACCACAGCTCCAGCACTTGACAGGTTACTATAATGCAGAGGGTCCAACTTCCATACCCGTGTTACCTTCCGAGCATTAATCCCTTGTTCCCCAGACTGTCCACTCGTCATGTGCTGTTCTCGCTCAGCTCGCTCGCCATACTGCTCTTGGTCATCTGCCTTACTTTTCTCCCCGACCTGCCCCTGCTCCCCTTGCGACTCACCTAATCTATCCATCTCATATCGTTTCATCTATATCCCAAGCTTTCTATGCCCGTCATGTGATTCCAAAACAAAGAGCGCCCACATCTCAAGCGTCCCGCCTGAACGGCCGGGTTGCGCGGAAGAGAACAAGCACTCTTTTGCTAGAAATTGTATCATATTCCGTCATTCTAAAACAGTCCGGTCACCCAGCTCCACAGCGAGAGAAGCATGTCCCACAGGAAGAACCGGACTTCAGGCGTCCCCCCCGCTGCTCTCTCTTGAGTTTCATCTGAACTGGCAGCGGCCGCAGATACGGTCTTCACCTCGGACTGGTCTGCCGTCTGTGCTGCAGCATCTCCAGTGCCCCCGTCTATGAAGCACAGCGGAGGAAACAGCACACACCACCAGTTTTGCCCGGCTCCATCCCCAAGGGTAATGCGAACTGCCTCATAATCTCCGGCCGGATACACGACACTGCCGTACAGCTTCGTTGGAAAAGGCACCGTTCCCAGCTCCACATGATAGCTGTAGGTCATGCCGCGTGCAGCCAGTTCACGTCCTACTAATGCTTCAATTTCCGGCAGGTGACTTGCGGTCAGCGCCCGCGCCTGTTCCAGGCTTTGCGGATCCTGAAGCCCGCTCACCCACTCGGTCATCTGCGCCACCACGGCATCCCGGATTTCACGTTTGACGAGCTGGTCCTGGGGACGGTCGGAGTTAGCCAGGATGCGCAGCCGAATGGATTCCTGCGGAATCACACCACCTGTCACCGCTGCATCAATCCGCTGGCCTTCCCAAGACATAACAACCATAAACAATATGGATAATAGCGTTACAATTTGTTTGAAAACAGTGCGAAGTGCTTCATTCGGTGATTCGTTATATACGGCATGCGAAACCTTCATAAGATAACCGCCTCTCTCAAATCCTTTATGATATCTACCAGTATGTCCGGAAGATTGAGAGATAAACGTGACGGTCTATGATTTTTTAAGAGAATCAAAAAAGGCCGGTCTCATTAGATCCTAGATCTTGGTGAGACGACCTTTTGCTGTTGCACATCCGCCGCATCCCCCTGCAGCTGACTGAACGCCGCCAACCGCGTGAAAGGGGATTGCAGGCCAGCAAATCTACCGTTTCTGTGCCCCAGATGTACGGGCCAAAGGACGTGATGGTACTGGCTGCGGGAGATCATCATCGGTTTCCTGTCCGTGAATTTTCACACTCATCGCGACTCCCATCGAGGCCATGCTGATTAACAGCGAGGTACCGCCGTAGCTGACAAAAGGAAGGTTAATCCCCGTCAGCGGCATCAGCCCGATAAACATCCCGATGTTCTCGAAAATTTGATAGAGCAGCATCGACACGATGCCAACAATCATAAACGGCCCTGCCCGTTCCCGGCTTTCCAGTGAGATGAGAATCATGCGGTGGATGAGTATAAAATACAGAAGCAGCAGCACAGACGATCCGATGAAACCGTACTCTTCAGCAATCTGCGCAAAAATCGACTCCGAATACGTGTACGGCACACGCCCCGACTGAACGGAGGTCCCCTCCATATATCCCTTTCCGCTCATCCCGCCTGATGCAATCGCCAGCTTGGCATTATGCGTATGATACCCTGCCCCGGAGGGATCGACATCCGGCAGCAGCCAGGCGTCCAGGCGATCGGTGAAGTGAGCTCGGTTATTTTCTTTCAGGAAATCGACAATGTTGTCATGATAGTGAATATACCCTTGTATAGCCCCGAATGCGGTACCTCCCACCAGCACCAGGCCGATGAGTGCGTGCGTGATTTTGACGTTCCCGATCCACAGCAGGCCGAGCATAATAACCACATAGGCCAGAGCATTCCCCAAATCATTCTGAATGATGATAATGGCAAAAGGGATAAAGGTGAGCACGCCCACCAGGGTGATGTGCTTCAGGAAAGACAGCTGAGGTTTATTGATCCGCATCAGGACATGGGTTAGAAAAATAATAAGAATCAGCTTGAACAGCTCAGCCGGCTGCAGATCCACAATGCCGAGACTGAGCCACCCCTGGGCTCCGTTGACTGTTTTGCCGAAGAAAAACGTGAAGACCAGCACACCAAGTCCGCCGAGATAGATGTAAAAGGCATACTTGTTCAGCAGACGAAAATCCAGCAGACTCATGCCGATAAACGCAATAAATCCTACAGCATAATAAGCCATCATCCGGATGTGAATGCCATCCAGCGATGTCCCGCTGGTCACACTGAAGATCGACGTAATACTGATCACCATCAGCATGAGCAGCACGGTTACGATGATATAATCGACTTTTTTAAGTTTTTGAAGCATGTTATCCCCCCATGCCGGAGCCATGCAGCTCCTTGAATGCCATTAAAGGCAGATTGTTACGGCGGTCCGGCATGCTCTCATTAACGCGCCTTGGCCGCCTGCGTACGATAGGTCTTGGGCTCCGGAAGATCCTCGTCGATCTCCTGCCCGTGAATCCTCACACTCATCGCTACACCCAGCGAAGCCATGGTAATCACGAGCGAGGTTCCGCCATAACTGATCAGCGGAAGTGTGATCCCGGTAAGAGGCATCAGGCCGATAAACATGCCGATATTTTCAAAAATCTGATACAGCAGCATGGATACAATCCCAACAATCATAAACGGGCCTGCCCGCTCCCGGCTTTCCAGCGCAATCAGAATGAGGCGGTGAATAAGAATGAAATACAGCAGCAGCAAAACAGAAGAGCCGATAAATCCGAACTCTTCCGCAATCTGTACGAAAATCGAATCCGAATAAGTATAAGGCACCCGCCCTGACTGAACAGAGGTGCCCTGCATATACCCCTCTCCATCCATACCTCCCGATGCAATCGCAAGCTTGGCATTATGTGTATGCCAGTTCGCCTTGGCTGTTGCTTTATCCGGAACAAGCCAAGGATCGATGCGCTCCATCCAGTGAGCACGTTCACTCTTGGACATAAACTCTGTAATTTCATCATGATAATGAATATAGGCCTGGGCACCTGCAAAGGCCGTTCCGCCCACCAGCAGCAGACCAATCAGGGCATGCGTGAATTTCACATTCCCGATCCAGAACAGTCCCAGCAAAATAATGACATACGCCAGCGCGTTCCCTAGATCATTCTGAACCATAACGAGCAGAAACGGAATAAAGGTCAACAGGCCCACCGGAAAGACATCCCGGATAAACGACAGCTGGCTTTTGTTTTTTCGAATCAGCACATGGGTCACGAACACAATGAGAATCAGCTTGAACATTTCGGCCGGCTGAAGATTGACGATCCCCAGATCAAGCCACCCCTGTGCACCATTGATCGTCTTGCCGAACAGCAGGGTGAAGATCAGGACAGCCAATCCGCCCAGGTAAATGTACACCGCATATTTATTCAGAAGACGATAGTCCAGCAGACTCATTCCAAAAAAAGCGATAAACCCGACAACATAATACGCCATCATCGTGACATGGCTTCCATCCAGATCCACCGTACCCTTGGTCACGCTGTATATGGATGTGATGCTGATGATCATCAGCAGAACCAGCACCGTTACGATGGCATAGTCAATTTTTTTAAACTTGTGAAGCATATGATCCCTCCGTACCCGCAAAAAGAAGGTGCCCTGTGATCAGGAACTCATTCTATTGTAAAAAAAATCCGGTCAAATCACAATTTTTGCGAAATTCCCAGCACATGGCGCTCAATTCCGGCCAGATCCTTCACCGTCTCGATTTGACTCCAGTAACCCGCTTTGCGCAGCAGCTCTGCGACATCACCCGCCTGTCCCATACCAAGCTCAAACGCGATCAGCCGGGGCGGAGCCGCCAGCAGGGAGATCTGTTCCATCATGATGCGGTACGGATACAGCCCGTCAGCGCCGCCATCCAGTGCGGTACGAGGCTCATGGTCGCGCACCTCCGGCTGAAGCCCCTGTATATCACATGCCGGAATATAAGGCGGATTGGAGACGAGAACATCCAGCACCATCCCGGCAAAAGGTTCCAGCAGATTCCCCTGTCGAAACTGAATTTCGGCGCCCAGCCGCCCGGCGTTTTGCCTGGCCACTTCTAGCGCCCCCGGCGAGATGTCACTGCCCAGGACGCACCAGGATGGGGATTCCAGCGCCAAGGTGACCGCGATCGCCCCGCTGCCCGTGCCGATATCGGCGACGGTGAAGCTGGCAGATCCCATCTGATGCGCTGATCCTTCCCGCAGGCTTAAGCTCTGTACAGGCGGCACGCTGCCTGCACCGGAATCGGTTAAATCGCCCCGGCCGTCCTGTTTCAGTCCCCGTCCTGGCCCGCCGGCATTACTGCCGCTCAAGCTCTGCGCCGCCTTCAGCACCGCTTCCACCAGCAGCTCCGTTTCCGGGCGCGGGATCAGCACTTCCGGTGTCACTTTAAACATCCGGCCATAAAACTCCTGCTCCCCTGTAATGTACTGGGCTGGCTCTCCGGTCGCCTTGCGGGTTACGGCATGCTCCCATGCTGCCCGCAGCTCCTGCGGAAACGGCTCCGGCAGCGCCATGTAATAGGAGGTGCCGGAAAGGCCGAGGATATGCTCCAGCAGCAGCTGCGCATTCCGCTGCGGCTCCATCACCCCATGGTCATTTAAAAAAGAAGAAGCCTCCGCGAAGGCTTCCCGTATGCTGCGCTCCGGCGTCTGACAAAACTTCTTCCGCTCCAAAGCGTTATTCTCCTTTATCCATCATATCCGCCTGCTCCGCAAGGGTCAGGGCCGAAACGATTTCCTCAATTTCGCCGTTCATAATCTGGTCCAGCTTGTGCACGGTCAGCCCGATCCGGTGATCAGTCACCCGGCTTTGCGGGAAATTGTACGTACGGATCCGCTCACTGCGGTCACCCGTGCCAACCTTGCTCTTACGCTCACCGGCATATTTCGCCTCTTCCTCCTGGCGCATCATATCGTAGATACGGGTACGCAGCACCTGGAGAGCTTTCTCCTTGTTGGAGTTTTGCGATTTGCCGTCCTGACAGGTTGCTACAATCCCGGTAGGGACATGGGTTACGCGCACCGCAGACTTGGTCGTGTTAACAGACTGGCCGCCTGCACCGCTGGAGCAGAAGGTATCGACACGAATGTCCTTGTCATGGATTTCAATATCCACTTCTTCTGCCTCCGGCAGAACCGCTACCGTCGAGGTTGACGTATGAATCCGGCCGCCAGATTCAGTAGACGGGATACGCTGAACACGGTGTGCACCGCTCTCGAACTTCATTTTGCTGTAAGCGCCCTTGCCGATGATCTGGAAGATCACCTCTTTAAAGCCGCCGAGATCGTTCGTGTTGGCGTCCATCACTTCGACCTTCCAGCCCTGGTTATCTGCAAACCGGGTATACATCCGGTACAGGTCAGAGGCAAACAGAGCTGCTTCGTCGCCGCCGGCTGCACCGCGAATTTCCACGATGACGTTCTTGTCGTCATTCGGGTCCTTCGGCAGCAGCAGAATGTGGATCTTCTCTTCCAGCTCCTGCTGGCGTGAGGAGAGTTCATCAATCTCCATCTTGACCATTTCGCGCATCTCGTCATCAAGCTTCTCACCCTGCATCGTCTTCGCAGCGTCAAGCTCTTCCATGACATTCTTGTATTCTACAAAA
Source organism: Paenibacillus lemnae (assembly GCF_012933385.1). GTDB lineage: Bacteria > Bacillota > Bacilli > Paenibacillales > Paenibacillaceae > Paenibacillus_AQ > Paenibacillus_AQ lemnae. The sequence continues at coordinate 424,229 of NZ_JABBPN010000001.1, read as the reverse complement.
GCTTCATATGCCGGCTGAAGATCAGATTGCTCCTTGGAGTAATCTCTCAGTTTCTTGGAGTCGCTTGCGACATCCGGGTCACACAGCAGCTCACTTAATTTCTCATAACGGTCCGCAAGGGATTGCAGTCGGTCCAGCAAGAGAATTCACCTCTTCATCTTAAATTTATGTGATCGTGCTATCGTGTATGGTTAAACAAGAAATCAACGTCTTTTTATCGACTTTTTATTATACCACGCAGCCTGCCCCTTGGCTAGATACCAGCCACGCAGCCTGAGATTGCCATTTGCCTGTTTTTAAAATTCCTCAGCTTTTCAGGCTGAGGAAATAAATCTGCTGAACCATCCTACTTTTTGGAAGATCGCGACAACTATCTAGACAATCGCTGGTATTCAAAAAAACACGGCAGGTTTCCCGCTAAGGAAACCCGCCGTGTCCAAACAAAACCTGTGGTGAACCACTTTTATGTCACACGCGATATACCGCGCTGCTCACAGCCGTAGGTTATACGTTGAAGCGGAAGTGCATGACATCGCCGTCCTGCACGATATACTCCTTGCCTTCCAGACGCAGCTGACCGCGCTCCTTCGCACCGTTCATGGAGCCTGCCGATACCAGATGGTCATAGGAGACCACTTCAGCCCGGATAAAGCCGCGCTCGAAATCTGTGTGGATGACGCCTGCCGCCCCTGGCGCTTTGGTTCCTTTGCGGATGGTCCATGCCCGTACTTCCTGCACGCCTGCTGTGAAATACGTGTACAGCCCCAGCAGCTTGTATGCTGCCTTGATCAGCAGGTTCAGCCCGGATTCCTGAATGCCGAGCTCGTCCAGGAACATCTGCTTGTCTTCGCCTTCCAGCTCACAGATTTCTTCTTCCACCTTGGCACTGATTGGCACAACTTCGGCATTCTCTCCGGCCGCGAATTCGCGCACCTTCTGAACATAGACGTTGTTCGCGACATCAGCAATTTCATTCTCCGCTACGTTGGCCGCATATAACACCGGCTTCAAGGTAAGCAGGTGAAGATCGCGGACGATCAGCCGCTCCTCGTCACTCAGGTCCATACTGCGCGCCGGTTTGTCTTCGTACAATACTTCCTTGACCTTCTCCAGCACTTCGACTTCCTGAAGCGACTGTTTGTTGCCGCCCTTCATGTTCTTCTTCGAGCGCTCGATCTTCTTCTCTACACTCTCAATATCCGCCAGGATCAGTTCCAGATTAATGGTCTGGATATCGCTGATCGGATCGATCTTGCCGTCCACATGCGTAATATTCTCATCTTCAAAACAGCGAACCACATGCACGATCGCATCCACTTCACGGATATGGGCCAAAAATTTGTTTCCAAGGCCCTCCCCTTTGCTTGCTCCGCGCACCAGACCCGCAATATCTACAAATTCAAAAGCAGTCGGAACGGTTTTCTTGGGCTCCACCATCTCCGTGAGCTTATCGAGACGCTCGTCCGGCACCTCGACAATACCGACGTTCGGGTCAATGGTGCAGAACGGATAGTTTGCCGACTCGGCACCCGCTTGCGTAATTGCATTAAATAATGTGGATTTGCCGACATTCGGCAAACCGACGATTCCTGCTTTCAAAGCCATGTATAGGACAACTCCTTATGGATATCAATATTCGTTATGAAATCATCTAACGCTAAACAATCCTAATAATTATAGCAGATGATGCCCGTTGTTCAAACCCAAGTTTGCAGGCACAAAAAAGCCAGGCCCTGAATGTACGGAGCCCGGCTTTGCCGGTAAGCTTTCATTCTACTTCTGATCTGCTTCTGACATTGCTTCCTGACTGACTTTCAGCCTGTCTTACACCGCTGCGAAAAATCGGTCTTATCCCAACCAAATCAGCCGGTCACTGCCCTGAAGCTCGCGGACGCTTGCAGCTCCGATTCCGAACATGGCCGTTCGCAGTTCCAGTTCTACCTGGGCAAGCCTGCGGTCCAACTCTTCCTCCGAAGTCACCGCAGAACCGAGCAGGCTCCGGCCAAAGCCGGCGATATCAGCCCCCAGCGCAATCGCCTTGGCCGCATCGACGCCGCTATTTAATCCGCCGCTGCCGATCAGCGCCGTGGAAGGGAGTGCCTCCCGCAGCTCGGCGATGCACTCGGCGGTCGGGTTGCCCCAGTTCGCAAAAGCTTCTGCGGCGGCCTTGCGTACAGGATCCGGGCTCCGGAATTTCTCCACCTGGCTCCAGGACGTACCGCCCGCACCTGCTGCATCAATAAAGGAAGCTCCCGCTTGAACCAGCCTGACAGATGTATCAGCATCCATCCCCCAGCCCACTTCCTTGATGCCGACAGGCACACCAATGCGTGCGCACAGCTCCTCAATCTTCGATAATAATCCGCCAAACCGGGTATTTCCCTCCGGCTGGAATACTTCCTGCAGGCTGTTCAGGTGAAGGACCAGCATATCGGCACCAGCAATGTCCACCGCTCTGCGGCAGTTGTCCACACCGAATCCGTAGTTCAACTGCACCGCCCCTAGATTGGCAATGACCGGAATGCTTGGCGCGGCTTCCCTCACCCGGAAGGTAGGCGCCAGCTCCTCCTTCTCCACTGCCGCACGGACCGAGCCTACGCCGAGCATCCAGCCTCTGCGCTCCGCTGCAGCAGCAAGACGAAGATTAATCTCCCCTGTCGATTTGCTGCCGCCGGTCATGGAGCTGATCAGCAGCGGTGTCCGCACCGTATGGGACAGGAATGAAAACGCCAGGCTGATATCGTCAAAATCCACTTCCGGCAGTGCCATATGGCGAAAGCGGTACCGCTCCAGACCGGATGTGATTCCCCGGCTGCCTACTTCTTCTTCCAGGCACAGCCTGACATGCTCTATTTTGCGTTCACCTGTAGGAACCTCAGGAAGCAGCATACCTCTTGACCCTGCTGCCGGCGACTGCTCTTCTGGAGACACTGCCTCATGCTTGTTCTTGTCATTCATATTGTCCCTCCGTTCAGATCGGATACTGCCTAGTTTCGCCCAAAATGCTCCGGTCCGATAAATTGACTCAGCCATTCCTGCCAATTTTCCGTCGGCTCGTCCATCACCCATTCGCTGTACTTTGTCTTCGTTTCACCTTCAAAGCCTTTGCCGCCGAGAAAGAATTTGACGTCTGGAAACGCCTGTAAAATATAATCCACGTACTCCTCTGCCGCTGACACCAGTCCGGGACTGGTGATCGACATGCAGATGATGCCGATTCCCTGTGCTTTAATAATGTCCAGCAGCCCGTCTTTGGGAGTATTCGGCCCCAGATAAGATACATCCAGCCCATTGCGCCGCAGCAGCAGGGAGAACAGCATGAGACCTACCTGATGATGCTCACCTGAAGGACATAGCGACAAGACTTTTGGCAAATAGGAATGAACGGGAAATAAATGATAAAACTGAAAGAACCGGCGGGTTATGAGCTCGGTCATAAAATGCTCTTGAGCCACGGAGGCCTCTCCGGTTTCCCAGGCATCGCCCACACGAACTAAAACAGGGACCAGCACCTGGTAAAACATCGCATCATAACCGTAAATCGAAAAACCGTAGTCAATCAGTTTGTTCGCCCGCTCTCCCTGAAATGCGAACAACGCTTCATAAATATCACTGCTGAGGTCCTCATACGGCTGCGCATTGACAGGTTCGCCGCTGTGATTCAGGAAAGAGCCCTTTCGCACGAGCGAGTTTTTCTCAGCTTTAAGCACCAGAACTGCCTGGGAGATGTTCATCCCCTTTTCTTCGACCTGCTCTTTTAACCATCTTAAATCTTCTATATCATCCGGGCTGTACATACGATAGCCGGATTCCGTCCGCAGCGGTTTCACGGCTCCGTAACGATTTTCCCACGCCCGAATCGTCACTGTTGGCATATCCAGCATGTTGGATACCTGTTTAATGGAGTACACGTGCTTCCCTGCCTTTCGCCCGGAATGGAATTAGACTTTCTGATCCCGTATCTACTTTATACAAATCCAGTACACCGATTATACATACTTTCCTTGCTTGTGTCGACTGATTCTAACTTTTGCGATCCGCAGCAGATTCTTTGCTCCCTTGCTTCAAATCGTCAGACTTGTTGGTATATAGCTTGTATCCGACCCTACAGAAAGAAGGTCCTGTTATGCTTTTCCTTCCTTTATTCACGTTAACCCCCGAAGGTGATGATCACTCACCCGTTTCTGAAACTGACAAAAAAACTGCACGCCGGGGACGTCCTTCGCGTCTGTTCTGGGTCCGCACAGCGGTTGTATTCCTGCTTGCATGGCTGGTCGCCGTCATGGTGTACCATACCCAGAAACCGCTGCCGCCCGGCATCTCTCATGAGAGCCCGATGTACACGACGGATCAAATCGCCTTCTGGAGCGATCTGACCTATCCGGGACCGGACGGCAGTGCAGTGCATGAGCAGCAGATCTATAAACGAATGGGTGAAATCATTGATGAATCCCGGGAGTTTTTAGTGATTGACATGTTTTTGTTTAATGATTACACCCATGAGGACCAATCATATCCTCCTGTCAGTCAGGAGATGACTGAACGCATCATTGCACATAAAGCTAAATATCCGGATATGGAAATGGTGTTTGTTTCGGATGAGGTGAACACCAATTATGGCTCTTCCACTCATCCGCTTTTTGAAGAAATGAGAGACGCTGGCATCCAGGTCGTTATTACGGACGTGAATCGCCTGCGGGACTCCACCCCTGTCTATTCCGCGGTGTGGCGGACATTTATCCAGTGGTTTGGACAATCAGGCAAGGGTGAACTGCCGAATTTGATGGCCGAAGAGGCACCTTCCATGACAGCTCGTTCATACTTAAAGCTGCTGAATGTTAAAGCTAACCACCGCAAGGTCGTGGTGAGCGAGAAGACGGCCCTGGTAGCCTCTGCCAATGTGCATGCAGCCAGTGCCTATCATTCCAATATTGCCATCGAGGCAGGCGGTGAAGTCATTGCAGATGTACTGGCTGCCGAGCAAGCTGCCGTAAATTTAAGCGGGTCTGTGCAGCTGCCGAAGTATGTGCCTTCAGAGGAACCGGCTCCGTCATCAGGGTCAGAGGATAACCATGCCGCTTCAGCTGAAGCGGAACCCGTAAACATCCGTTATCTGACCGAGGGCAAGGTATACAAGTATGTCCTACAGGCGATTTCAGAAGCAGAAGCAGGTGATGTGCTGTGGATGGGCATGTTTTATCTTGCTGAAGACAAGGTCATGAACGGCCTCGTTGCAGCGGCTGAACGCGGGGTGGATGTCAGGCTGATTCTGGATCCGAACCAGAATGCCTTTGGCCGGGACAAGATCGGCATTCCTAACCGGCCCGCTGCAGCCAGCCTCATGGACCGCTCAGAGAAAGGCATCACCGTTCGGTGGTATAACACCGGTGAAGAACAGTATCACACCAAGCTGATGTATGTAGCCAAACCTTCCAAGCCCTCTGTCATTATCGGAGGGTCTACAAACTTCACGCCCCGCAATCTCAAGGACTATAACCTGGAGAATAACTTGTGGGTGGAAGCTGGACCGGAGCACCCGCTGACGTCTCAGTTGGACGAATATTTTGAACGCCAGTGGTTTAACCGCGGAGCGGAATTTACGCTGGATGTCAGTGCCTATCAGGAAGAAACGACCTGGCTGAAGGACATTGCTTTCCGTGTACAGAAAATTCTCGGCTTTACAACGTTTTGAATCCAGGCGCTAGGCGACCGAACGCAACACTTGACATCACAGTCCTTTTTTGAAAAGATACTTCCTAACGATCGTTAGGTAGGTGGTGGTAGTATTGAACAGTTCCCAGCTTATTCTGCAGGCGGCGCTTGCGCATTTTGCCCGTGACGGTTATGAAGGAGCTTCGTTAAAGAACATCGCAGATGACTGCGGGATCCGCAAGCCGTCTATCTATGCTCACTACAGCAGTAAAGATGATCTGTTTTTACAGGCACTTCGAAGTGTTTTTCAGCGTCAGGAAGAACAGATTTTGCAGTATTTTGAAGAAAACCGGCATGCTCCGCTGGAAGAGCGCTTAAAGGGCTTTTTGAACAGCAGGCAGCAGGAGTATCAGCGGGATGATGAGGCGAGATTTTTCTTGCGTGTATCCTTTTTTCCGCCGCGTACACTGTATGAGGAAGTGATGGATATGGTGTACCCTTTTCTGGATGCTCAAGAGCTCCGGCTCTCGTCTTTATTAGCTGCAGGGTGTCCGGTGCATGGACGAATCATCCGCAGGCCCCGTCAGGCGGCCTCTGCTTTTCTAACGCTGATGGACGGCATTCATGTAGAGATTCTATATGGAGGCGAAGCGAGATCTGCAAAGCGTATTGAACAGGCCTTTCCTGTCTATTGGGCGGGTGTAACTTCTAAGGGCAAGTAAACCGCTGGAAGCAGCCACAGCATGAATAAAGGAGTAATGTTTGGTTATGAACCGCAATTGGATGTATGTGTTTTTGGGAGGACTGATTGAGATTGTATGGGTCTCCGGATTGAAGCATTCGGACACTGCCCTGCAGTGGACAGGAACCGTGATCGCGATCGCGGCCAGCTTTTATCTCATTGTTGAAGCTTCAAAACGGCTTCCCGTCGGCACGGTGTATGCCGTATTTACAGGGATCGGGACAGGAGGCACGGTCGCTGCAGAAATGATCCTGTTTGGCGAACCTTTTCAAGTGACCAAAGTGCTGCTGATCGGGGTTCTGCTGGCCGGCGTGGTCGGCCTCAAGCTGGTGACCGCGGATTCCGATGATGCATCGGATGCACCTTCCGGCCGGGAGGTGAGAAGCTGATGGCATGGTTCGCACTCGTCTTAGCCGGAGCATTTGAAGTGCTGGGTGTCATCGGCATCAAAGGCGTGTCCCAGCGTAAAGGATGGAAGTTCATGGGCCTGATGGCGTTCTCGTTCGCCTGCAGCTTTTCTCTGCTGTCTTTTGCCATGACAACCCTGCCGATGGGAACCGCGTATGCGGTCTGGACCGGTATCGGAACTGTCGGCTCCACCGTCACCGGCATGCTGCTGTTCGGAGAACCGAAAGAGTGGCGCAGAATATTATTCATTTCCATGATTTTGTGCTCAGCCGTCGGGCTTAAAGTCCTGACCTGACACCTGCCTTATAAACGTTCAAGAAACGGACACACGGCATCATTTGTGCTGGCCGTTTCTTTTTTATATAATAAGTTTGACCCACGGGTCAATTTTAGAACTGCATAGTTCTTGGAGGGATGAAAGATTGGCTGACAAGACGGCGGAGAAACGCAAACAGATTCTGGTTACCGCCCTGCAGCTGTTCTCCACAAAAGGCTCTGCCGGGACTTCCATGCAGGAGATTGCAGAAGTATGCGGGATGTCCAAAGGCAGCCTGTATCTGCATTTCAAGTCGAAGGAAGAACTGGAGCGAAGCATCTACGAGTTCATTGCCTACCGCATCCGGGATGAAATTGTCCAGGTGGATCAGGAGTCCGGTCTCGCTCCCAGGGAGCAGCTGCTGAAACAGGCAGAGATTTTGCTGGTGCACTTTCTGGAGGTCCGGGAGTTTTTGCTGAAGCAGTCCTTTGAGGCCCATCCTGGCAAAAACCCGGTAGATCTGGAATGCTTTCACGGGGACTTAAGTCAGGCGCTGATCTGGTTCAAAAACAAGCTGCGTGCGGTGTACGGCCTGGATATTGAACCTTATACGATGGAAATCGCCATGTTTGTCGCGGGGATGCTGGGATCTTACATACGCTTCCTGTTCGTACCCGGCCTGCCGCTGAATGTCGGCACCCTTGCTGTCCATCTCATCACGATGCTGGACGATGTGACCGCAAGCCTGCTGCGGAGATCACCGGAACCGCTTGTTCCCATATCCGCATGGGAAAGCCTCGGTTTTGTAGCTCCAGAGGAAGCTTATTATTCCCGCCATCCTCTGGTTGTGATCAAGGCATTGAGAGCAGATCTGAAGGGGATACCGATGGACCACGCTCAGCGAAGCGACGCGCTGGATTCCCTGGATGTGATGGAGAGGGAACTGCTGGGCTTGCAGCCGCGCAGGGCGATTTTGAAAGGAATGCTGGCGAATCTTATGGAGATTGGTCAGGGCGGCGATGTCCTGATCGAGCTGCAGGGGATCATTCACAATGTGGTGGAGGTTTATCTTCCGGCCCAGGATCGGGCAGATCACACAAACAGTAAATAGCATGGAATCAGGAGAGGAGAGAAACAACGCCCTATGAAAGGTATTATTAATTTCTCGCTTCGCAACAAATTTGCCATTTGGCTGCTTACAGTCATTATTATTTTCGGCGGATTGTACAGCGGGCTGACGATGAAACAGGAAACCATCCCGAACATCAACGTTCCTTTTCTTAATGTAACAGCCATTTATCCGGGGGCTGCGCCGGAAGGCGTCGTTCAGGATGTAAGCAAGCCGCTCGAAACCCGGCTTCGGAATGTGGACGGTGTTAAAACCATTACCTCCACTTCGATGGAGAATGCGGCCAACATTACGATTGAGTTTGATTATGGCGCCAATCTGGACAACGCGACAGCGGCCGTCCGGGAAGCCCTCAATGATGTCAATCTTCCGGATGAAGTTCAGAAGCCGCAGATTATGCGCTTTAGCTTGAACTCCTTCCCGGTCACTTCGGTCAGTATTACGAACAAGGAAGGCACAGACCTGGATGAACTGACGCGCACCGTGGAGAATGACATCATTCCCGCACTGGAAGATCTGGACGGCGTTGCTTCCCTGCAGGTGTCCGGACAGTTCGTCAATGAAGTTCAGCTGACCTTTGACCAGGACAAAATGGCAGAGCTCGGGCTGACCGAAGATACGGTCAGAGGCATCGTGCAGGGTTCCGCCCTGTATGCACCGCTAGGCTTGTTTGAAATGGACCAGTCGCAAAAAGCGGTCGCTGTGGACGGCGGCATCATCGGCATCGATGATCTCAATAACCTCGCCATTCCGGTCATCCCCGGCGGCAGTGCCGGTGCTCCAGGCGGCAGCCCGGGTGCTGGCGGCAATCCTGCTGCAGAAGGCCCTGCCCCTGGCGCTGAAGGCGCTGCAGGCCAAGGTGCTGCAGGTCAGCAGGCACCATCCGCCTCTACAGAAGGAGGCAATCCCGCGGCCCAAGCCCCGGCAGAAGGGTCAACGGGTGCTGGCGGCGAGGCGGCAGCGAACCCGGCCGCAGCTGGTATTCCTACGGTCAAGCTGAGTGAGATTGCCGATATCAAAGTGACCGGCAAGGCGGAATCCATTTCCCGGACGAACGGGAAGGAATCCATCGGCATCCAGGTGGTTAAGGCTAATGACGCCAACACTGTAGATGTCGTGAACGCGGTCAAAGATGAGATCAAAGAGTTACAGAAGCTCTATCCGGGAACAGAAATGACGATCATGCTCGACCAGGGTAAGCCGATCGAGGATTCTGTCCATACGATGCTGTTTAAAGCGGTCTACGGCGCCCTGTTTGCGATCATTATTATCATGATCTTCCTGAGAAATATCCGTTCCACCATTATATCCATTATTTCGATCCCGCTGTCGCTGCTGATTGCGATTCTATGTCTGCAGCAGATGGATATCACGCTCAACATGATGTCACTCGGCGCCATGACGGTCGCGATCGGTCGGGTCGTCGATGATTCCATTGTCGTCATCGAGAACATCTACCGCCGCTTGTCGCTTTCCAGCGAGAAGCTAAAGGGCCGCGAGCTGATCAGTGCCGCAACGCGCGAAATGTTCGCACCGATCATGTCTTCAACCATTGTTACCATCGCGGTATTCCTGCCGCTGGTACTCGTAAGCGGAATGGTCGGCGAATTATTCATTCCTTTTGCACTCACGATGGTATTCGCCCTTCTGGCGTCTCTCGTCGTCGCGGTTACACTGGTGCCTGCACTGGCGCACACCTTGTTCCGTAAAGGACTAAAGAACAAACACAACCATGATGAGAAGCCGGGCGGTCTGGCACGTGCCTACCAGTCGGTCCTGAGATGGACGCTGAATCATAAGCTGATTACCTTCAGTATCGCGATTCTGCTGCTGGTCGGCAGCTTGTTCCTGACCCGCTTCGTCGGTGTCAGCTTCCTGCCGGAGCAGGAAGACAAGTACGCAATGGTAACGTACAGCCCGCAGCCGGGCGATCGCCTGGAAGACGTAGAACAAAGAGCGCTGGAAGCCGAGAAGCTGATTCTGGCGCAAGAAGGCGTGCAGAACATGCAGTACTCTGTCGGCGGCAGCAATCCGCTCGGCATGGGTTCTTCAAACTCCGGCCTGTTCTACATCCTGTATGATCCGGATACCAAGAACTTCGAGGATGTCAAAACCAAGCTCATTGAAGACTTGGCGAAGCAGGTTCCGGAAGGCGAATGGAGCAATATGGACATGGGCGGCTTTGGAGCTTCCCAGCTGACGGTGAATGTATTCGGCGACTCGCTGGAGCAGATCAAGCCGGTAGCTGACGATATTCTGGAGCTGACCCAAAAGGATACCGAAAACTTCGAGAATGCAGAATCCTCACTCTCCGAAGCCTATGACCAATACACGCTCGTTGCTGATCAAGAGAAGCTGAGTTCGCTTGGTCTGACAGCCGGACAGCTGGCGATGAAGCTGAGCCCGGTCCGCGAACGTCCGGTGCTGACGGAGATTCAGATCGAAGGCAAATCGTATGAGGTCTTTATTGAGGCCGATAACGAAACGTACAAGAGCATTAAAGATATTGAGAATGAAACCGTGACGTCTCCGCTCGGCATGGAAGTGCCGATTAAAGATGTGGCGACGGTAGAAGAAGGAACTTCTCCGGATACGATTACCAGAACCGATGGTAAAATGGTCGTATCCGTCAATGCTGACTTTGTCACCAGTGACATCGGCAACGCGTCCACGAACCTTCAGGCAGAAGTTGACAAAATGGAGCTGCCCGACGGCGTAACCGTAACCTTCGGCGGAGCTACAGAGCAGATTAACGATACCTTCGGCCAGTTGGGACTTGCGATGCTGGCGGCGATTGCCATCGTGTACTTCGTGCTTGTCGTCACGTTTGGCGGCGCACTCGCTCCGTTCGCGATCCTGTTCTCCCTGCCGTTCATCGTCATCGGTGCGATTGTCGCACTGCTCGTGACGGGAGAAACGCTCAGCGTATCCGCTCTTATGGGCGTACTGATGCTGATCGGTATCGTTGTCACGAATGCGATCGTGCTGATCGACCGTGTTATTCACAAGGAGAACGAAGGCCTGTCCACACGTGAAGCACTGCTGGAAGCAGGGGCCACGCGTCTGCGTCCGATTCTGATGACAGCCCTGGCCACCATCGGCGCCCTGCTCCCGCTCGTATTCGGCTGGGAGAACAGTGCCGGTATTATCTCGCGCGGCCTGGGTATCACGGTCATCGGCGGCTTGATCAGTTCCACACTGCTGACACTGGTCGTCGTGCCAATCGTGTACGAATTCCTGATGAAGTTCCGCAAAAAGCGGATCGAGGACTAACGTTTGATGCTTTGAATGATATAAAAAGTCCCGGATCATGTGATCCGGGACTTTTTTTGCTTTGCAGTCGTTAACTTTTGCTACTTATGCGTTTAAAAAGGTCGTAATCTTTTTTCAGCATCCCCATAATGATTTCATCCGAATAATGCCCTTGGATGCACGAAGGGTGGGGGCTGTTCATTTTATGCTTACGGTGAAGCCGATTTCTATAATTTTCAATTTTTTAGAAACCTTCTGGGAATTCGTTGCGTTTCTCTATATGGAAAGTGAATTTGTTAGGAGAAGAGGTGTGAATTTGAAAAAAATTGCCTTAATTATGTTGGTGTTCCTTACCCTTGTAGGTTGTTCACAAAAGGAAAATGACTTAGTTAATGTTGAATCATCAGAGAAATCAGCAGCAGAAACATCAAGTCCCACCCTTTTAAGTGATTTGGCTAATCAGGAATTTTCAATCAAAGAGAATCAAATTAGTGCTGGTAATCACGATTCAATCGTTACATTCGGAAAGGCTTTTGTGAACCTTTATACCGGAGCTGTTGCGGAACAAGAAAGAGTAACATTCGAGAATTATATCTCAAATAAAAACCTTCTAAAATTCACAGATAAAGTGCTGGATGTAGAACAAAAGCAGAATCTAAAAGGTGGCACTGGTGTAACTTTCGGATCAGATAATACGTTCAACAAAACGGAGTTCAAGAAACTTGATGAGAATCTTTACTATTTAAGTTTAACGTTTTCAAATCAAGGGTCTGGAATGAGTTGCAAATTGTTAGTGCAATCTGAAGACAAAGCATTAAAAATTGTTGATTGGTACTTTGGGAACAAAGATGGTGTAGATACTGCTGCTACAGGTCACCCCGCAGTTAGAAAGCTTGACAATCCCGAATTATGGGACGACCAACAATGGGTTGATCATGTTTTTAAAAAGCTTGAAAAATATGAATCCGAGCTGAACACTTGAAATCGTGCTGTTTCTTCAAGATGTCATATGGAGATACACTAGTTGCTCATAAAAGTTTTCCCGAGAACCAGCCAAGATGACTACCACGATTTCTCCCTCGTCGTTTTCTTCAAGCCGATAGGCGATTTCATAATTGCTGCCCTTATAAAACACATCATATCCATACATACCTTGTAAATCTCCGGTCTTAGGAGATCCTACAGCAGGATCATTTCGTTCTTAACTGCTCCACGCAGTGCAGCTTGCTGCTCGCGGAACTTAGCCAGTAATTCGTCACCCTCATATCCATCTTTAATCAGGTCCGCCAGAATCAGATCGGCAAAATGATCACCACCTGCTTCTTCACGAACTGGCCGGATCAAAATATATTGATCCTTCACCGAAAACTCCACTTCATCTTTAATTCCAATCTACTCAAAATACTTTTGCGGTATCGTAATTTGACGCTTACCCGATACGCGTCCGCGTCTCCATTCCATGGCCGTCACATCCTTTTGTTCTTTAGCCATAGTGTATACCTCCTTGTACTCTAAATGTGCTCGTTCAAAAAGAGTCATTCGAGGATTACTTGCTCCCGTTTCAACTTGGTCTGGCTTAGAAAACCAAGAATTGTTGAAGTTTTTGAGGCATACCCGTGCTCTGTTTGTTAATATAGAGGATATCCATACATTCAGGGCTGGTTATGTCCAAGCCTGCAAAGGAGGATTGCATATCATGAAGCCGTTAACTGACTCCTTTGGCCGTGTTCACGATTATATTCGTATATCCGTAACCGACCGCTGCAACCTGCGCTGCGTATACTGCATGCCTGCAGAAGGGATGGAATTTCAGCCGCATGACGAGATCATGACATATGAAGAAATCGCTGCCGTTCTCCGGGTATTGGCTCCTATGGGTGTATCCAAGGTCCGTCTGACTGGCGGAGAGCCGCTCGTCCGTAAGGATCTAGAGAAGCTGGTTGCCATGCTGTCCGCGATTGATGGCATTACCGATATTTCCCTGACGACCAACGGGATGTTTCTACCGGCCAAGGCCGCTTTACTAAAAGAAGCGGGTTTAACCCGTATCAATATCAGCCTGGACTCGCTCCAGCAGGAGCGCTATGCATCCATTACCCGGGGCGGTGATGTCCACCGCGTACTGGAAGGCATACAAGCCGCGTATCAAGCTGGACTCGATCCAATCAAGCTTAACGTGGTTCTGATGAAAGACTTCAACCAGGACGAAATCCGGGATTTTGTCGCCATGACGCTGGAGCGCCCGATCCATGTTCGCTTTATCGAGTACATGCCGATCGGACAGTCCTCGGATGAATGGCGCCGCTCGTACCTGCCCCTCAGCCATGTCACCGATGTCTGCCGCGAGGCAGGCTGGAACGTGCTGGAGCATGAAGGACCGTCCGGCAACGGCCCGTCCCGCAATATGAAAGTGGAGGGTGCTCAGGGTACGTTCGGACTGATCCATCCGGTCAGCGATCACTTCTGTGATTCCTGCAACCGACTGCGGCTTACCGCGGATGGCAATATCAAGGCCTGTCTCTATTGGTCCGACGAGCTCAATGTCCGCCGGGTCGCCCATGATCCGGCAGCGATCGAAGACCTGTTCCGCAAAGCGCTCGGCGCCAAACCTAAGAATCATGAAATGGCGCTGGCGCTGGAGAAAAAAGACCAAAGCCATACCCCGACCCAGCGGCGCATGTCCCAGATCGGGGGCTAGCGCCGCCGGCAGCCTGATAGGCCGCGCCCAGATTTCTCATGTTGTAATATAAAGCCGCTATTCACGGTAACAAATCACCGTTGATAGCGGCTTTTTTATGCTGTAAACCAGCTACGGCTGGTTGTCCCTGTACTTCACTATGACTTCCTCATAATCCTGCGGCCGGTTCATATTGAACAGTCCCTGTCCCCATGCGCCAGCCTGAAGATGCTCAACAGGCACATAGGTTACCGCCAGCTCCTGAAGCCAGTCCATCAGGCGCAGCTCATCCAGCTGCAGTCGGGCCTCCAGAGAGGTCATCACACTACGGTGGTAGAGGGCAAACAAAGGCTGCGGCCGGCCCTCTACTACCGGGATCACCGCCTGTACCCTGCCTATCCGCTCCTCTTCTCCCTGCTCAATGACCTCATGGTCAGGCACATCTGCCTGCACCGTACCAACAGACTCCTCCAAGATCAGCCGCACCAGATCTTGTGCCATGTCTGCCGTCACCAGGGGCATATCACATGCTGCCACCAGACTCCAGCTTGTAGCGGAAGCCCGAAGACACGCATGTATACCCGCCAAAGGTCCCTTCCCCGGGTATACATCCGGAATGACCGACATACCGAGGAATGCATACCTGCCAGGATCATTGGCCGAAATCAGCAGATTTCGGCACACGGGCGAGAGTGCATGCAGAACCTGCTCGATCGAAATCCGTTTTCCAACGGGCATGAGTGCTTTATTCTGACCCATTCTTCGGGAAAGTCCGCCGGCAAGGAGGATACCCGTGATCTTCGGTATATCCGTTATTTCCGGAGTATGGGCGATCTCCGGTGTATCCGTGATTTCCAATGCATCGGTGATCTCCGGTGTACTGGTGATTTTCGGTATGCCGGTTATTTCCTCTGCGGATTTCCCACGATGAACGATGTTTTTTTGTTCAGTCATGCACGCCATTCCTTTCTTATGAGAAAATCCCGTCCCAGCTCTTTCCACCAGCGAATGCTAGCTTGCATTTTAGATTACTAATTATTGTTAAATTAATTACAATATGGTTTGTATCCCTTTACAATGCATGATACATTGAAGAAGATACCCGGCATTCCGGGCTGTTGATGTGTACCTTCAGTGAAAGGAATGACCCACTTGCGGGACCAAGATAATAACCAGCCTTCACTTCGATCGCTGAAGCTGTTTAACTTTTTCATCTACGGAACGATGGTTATCTTCACCGGTTTCTTTCAACTGTACCTGCAGGACATCGGCATGGACAAAGTCGAGATTGGCAGCCTGATGGCGATTGCTCCATTTGTCTCGATCCTGGCTAATCCTTTTTGGGGATACTGGGGTGACAGGAGCAATAACTTGAAGCGTGTACTGCTGGTGATGATGACAGGCACCCTGATTTTTGTTCAGTTTGTGTTTCAAGCTCACACATATGTCTTGATTTATACAGCTATGATGTTCTTTTATTTCTTTCAGACGCCGATGTTTTCTCAAAGTAATACTCTGATTTTAAGCTATATTGAGGGAACAAACCATAAATTCGGCTCATTTCGGCTGTGGGGATCTCTGGGATGGGCGCTTACCGCCATCGCGGCCGGTCCTGTCATCGATCGTCTGGGTTCGGGCCAGATATCGATCGTCTTTTCGATCATGCTGGTCATTGCGGCGTTCTTTATGCTCTCGCTCCCCAATATCCAGAAAACCGCCTATACCGCCACGGTCAATCTGCGCGGTGTAACCCGGCTGTTCCTGAACCCGTATTTCACGGGATTTCTGCTGCTGGGCATTATCGTATCCATACCGAGCACGGCCAACAACACCTTTATGTCCCTGTACATTCTGGAACTCGGGGGCAGTACGAAGATCGTCGGCTTCGCTATATTTATGTCTTCTATATTTGAGGTTGCCGTCTTTTTGTTATGTGATCGGTATCTGAAACGTAAAATCAGCGTCCTGGTCGCCTGTTTGGCAGTCGTCAGCCTGCTCTTTGCCCTGCGCTGGCTGCTTATGGCTGAAGCCTCCTCTCCGATGGAGGTCGCCTTGATTCAGCTTCTGCACTGTGTAACGTTCGGCGGCTATTTCTATGTCGGCACCCAGCTGACGATGCTGTTCGTACCGAGGCCGTTCCGAGCTACCGGACAAGCGCTCTATACTTTATCCTGGAGCGGCATTTCCGGCGTCATCGGCGGGATTGCCGGCGGATGGCTGTTTCAAAACTTCGGCGCACAGACGATGTACCGGACAGGCATGATGCTCGCCTTGGTTGGTGCTTTCGGCTTCGCCTGGATTTGGTTTGTGATCCGCAAACAGGGATACCGTCCTCAGAGTATGGACGAATGGGAAGATGAGGAAGAACCGGATCCGGCGTCGGAACGGTAATGATCTATAAAACATGGAAACACAGCTAAATAAAAGGCCCGGTAAGCTGCCCTGCAGGGAGCTTTCCGAGCCTTTTTTGTCATCTCATTGCGCGTATACTTTTTTATGCTTTTGGCATCTGGAATGAGCTTTTCAGGGAAACCACCCGGTTAAACACAGGCTGTCCCGGAGATGAATATCGGGAATCCACATTGAAGTAGCCATGACGGAAAAATTGGAACTTATCCTGCGCCGCGGCGTCCTTCATGTTAGGCTCCACATACCCGTGCACAATCTGCAGCGAGTCCGGGTTCACGAAGTCCAGGAAGGATTTCTCCGCAGAACCGCTCTCTTCAGCTTCCGTTACGTCTCCAGCCACTTCAGGCTGAACCTCCGCCTCTTCTTCCGGAGCCTCATCCTTGATCAGCGGCTCATACAGACGGAATTCTGCCGGTACCGCCTGAGTCGCCTCAACCCAGTGAATGGTGCCCTTCACTTTACGGCCGGTAAAGCCGGTACCGCTCTTCGTTTCCGGGTCATAGGTGCAGTGCAGCTCGACCACATTGCCGTTCTCATCCTTGATCACATCGTTGCATTTAATGAAATAAGCATGCTTCAGGCGCACTTCATTACCGGGAAACAGCCGGAAATACTTGTTCGGCGGGTTCTCCATAAAGTCTTCCTGCTCAATGTAAATCTCACGCGAGAACGGGATCTGCCGGGAGCCCATCTCGGGATTCTCCGTGTTGTTCTCGGCTTCCAGCTGCTCCACCTGCCCTTCCGGGTAGTTGGTGATCACAACCTTGAGCGGATCCAGGACAGCCATGGTGCGCGGTGCTTTCAGCTTCAGATCTTCTCTGATAAAATGCTCCAGCATCTGCCGGTCTACTGTTCCGTAAGCTTTGGAGATGCCGGTCTCAAAGACGAAATTTCGAATCGCCTCCGGCGTATACCCAAGACGGCGCAGACCCGATATCGTCGGCATCCGCGGAT
Organism: Paenibacillus lemnae; assembly: GCF_012933385.1. GTDB lineage: Bacteria > Bacillota > Bacilli > Paenibacillales > Paenibacillaceae > Paenibacillus_AQ > Paenibacillus_AQ lemnae. The sequence continues at coordinate 406,750 of NZ_JABBPN010000001.1, read as the reverse complement.
CGTCCCAGCCGTCCACATATTTCTCGTCCACCAGCTGCTTCAGCTTGCGCTTGCTTGTTACCGTATGCTGCAGGTTCAGCCGTCCAAACTCATATTGATGCGGTGCTGCAGACATTTCGCATTGTGATATTACCCAGTCATAAAACGGCCGCTGATCTTCGAATTCCAGTGAACAGAGGGAATGGGTCACGGCTTCGATCGCATCCTCCAGCGGATGGGCGAAAGCGTACATCGGGTAGATGCACCACGTGTCTCCGGTATTATGATGGTGCGCATGGGCAATACGGTAAATTACAGGATCCCGCAGATTGATATTGGGGGATGCCATGTCGATCTTCGCACGAAGCACTTTCTCCCCGTTGCTGAATTCTCCTGCACGCATCCGCTCAAACAGATCCATATTCTCTTCCACACTGCGGTCACGGTACGGGCTGTCCTGTCCCGGAGCGGTCAAGGTTCCGCGGTTCTGGCGGATTTCGTCTGCCGTCTGGTCGTCGACGTACGCCTTGCCCTTTTGAATCAAGAGGACCGCACGGCGGTACATTTCTTCAAAATAATCGGACGCAAACCGAAGCTCTTCCCACTCATAACCTAACCATTTCACATCTTCTTTGATGGAATTGACGTATTCCACGTCTTCCTTTACAGGGTTTGTATCATCAAGCCGGAGGTGTGTTCTCCCGCCAAACTCGTCCGCGAGGGCAAAATTAATCCAGATTGCCTTTGCATGTCCGATATGAAGGTAACCGTTCGGTTCAGGAGGAAAACGGGTCACGATCTCTTTGACTTTTCCGGACTTCAGGTCTTCAGCCATAACATTCTTGATAAAATTGGAGGGTGTTGCCGGTTGGTTCTCCACGTTAATCAACCTTTCATCCTTTGAATTCTCTCTATTTCCTGTATGAGCTTGTTTCTCTTAAATATACCTGCTTAAGCCGCATTGTTCAAGGAATGAGGCACATTGGACACCGGAAAGCCAGGCTGGGCCGCCTCCCTTGAGTGGATCCGCATGATCTGATCAACATAACCTGGTTTTGGAAAAAAGGCCTTTGACGGAGGCTTTTTATTAGGTTAGCATGGAAGAAAATAGAGAAACAGGAGGCGTGAAGCACCCGTGAAGCCGCTTAAACTTCCCAAGGAACAGCGCGAGGCTCTGATCCGCGAGATTCAGGATTATTTCGAAAAAGAACGGGGCGAGGAGATCGGGCATCTGGCCGCAGACGGCATGCTGGATTTTTTCATGAAAACCGCCAGCCCCTACATATACAACCAGGCTCTGGAGGACTGCAGAGGTCTGGCTGTCCGGCATATGGTGTCACTGGAAGAGGACATCTATGCTCTGGAGCAGAAATCAAGCTCACGCTGAAATGTATTTCAACTAAAAAGGAGACGTCATCATGTTTACCTATGTTTTGGACGATCATGTAGAGCTGCGGCCGTTTGCTCCGGAGCATGCACGGGCGCTGTTCGAGCTGACCGACCGGTCCCGGGAATGGCTTCGGCCGTGGCTGCCTTGGGTTGACTCCGTGACGGAAGTTGGCGACAGTGCCAATTATATTAAGGGAACGCTGAAGCAGAACGCCGAGAATGGCGGTTTCTCAGCCGGCATTTGGGTGCGCGAGGAGCTGGCCGGCACGATCTCCTATCATGAGATCGACTGGAACAACCGTACCGTCGGTATCGGCTATTGGCTTGGCAAACCCTATCAAGGGCAGGGCCTGATGAGCAGCGCCTGCCGCGCGTTCACCGATCATGCGCTGATGCGAATGGGATTGAACCGGGTTGAAATCCGGTGCGCGACAGCGAACCGCCGCAGCCGGGCCATTCCGGAGCGTCTGGGATATGTGCTGGAAGGCATTGTGCGGGAAGCCGAGAAGCTGCCTCAGGGCTATGTGAATCATGCGGTGTACGGAATGATCCGCAGTGATTGGAAACGGATGCGTTAAATCAGCAGCGACATATAAAGACAGGGCGTGCTCTCATAGGAGAACACGCCCTGCCTGCGTCAATAAGTCTTTATTCTTGTGAATCCAGGCGGCGGAGCAGCTGTTCACGGATTCCTTCCGCCAAGGCATCTACCCCGGCCAGTCGCCGTATAACGGCTTCTCTGCCCGTTCTGTCCGCCAGCTCTGCCAGCACTTCCCGCACCGTCACCCGGTCCGGGTGAGTCTCCAGCTGTACTACATCGTCTCCGGAGGACACATATCCTTCCTCCAGCACCCGGAAATAAAATCCACTGCAGCCTGTCGACAGCACCCTGGCGGGCAAATCGGCCACCCCATGCTTTTGGGACAGCTTGAAGCACGGATAGCGCGGCTGGCTCACTTGTACGACAGCTTCCCCAACGCGGAAGGTATCTCCAATACAGACCTCATCCTCCAGCATGCCTGTCACTGTAAAATTCTCGCCAAACGATGCCGGATCCATGACTTTTCCAAGCTCGCTTTCCCAATACGAATAGTGTTCAAAGGGATACACACACACGGCCTTGTCCGGGCCTCCATGATGAACAAGATCGGCTTGGCCGTCGCCCTCGAACTGCTCTTTACTTAAATACAGCGGACCCTTCACCGGCTGCTTATAGATCCCCGTTAACAGCGGCTTCCCCCTATACTGTACGGTCACCGGCCTGCCTACATTTAATGACTGAATGGCTGCCATCGCCACCTTTATCCCTCCACCCTGTTTTGTTTTTAACTATAATTCAGAGGGCTCTGGCCTGTCCAGGCTTCCGGCGGCCGAAAGAGACCGCAGCTGGTAACGTTTGTGAAGCGAAAAAGAACAGCCCCGCAAGCACAGGACTGTTCTTCTTCTCTTCTATATTCAATCGCTCAAAAAACAGCTCATGAGAATATCATCAAGATAACGGCCCTGCACGCAGTATTCGCGCACAAGCCGGCCCTCTTCCTTGAAGCCGCAGGAGCGGTAGAAGGCGATCGCTCGGGGGTTGCTGGAGAGCACACGCAGCCGGAGCTTTGACTTGCCTTCCTGCCGTGCAGCCTTCTGAAAAGCATGCATCAGCCGGCTTCCGATGCCCTGGCGCTGAAACGCCGGATCTACCGCAATCCACAGCTCATAGACATGTGCGCTGCTATCCAGTCCCGTGGGCGGCCTGAAGCCGAGATAACCGGCAATCTCTTCACTGTCCGTGACAGCTACAAGCTGGGATCCGGGGGGACAGTGGAGCAGATAGTGCTCTCTGGATTCCCAGTTCAGCGGTTCCGGCGCTGTATTCCGGTCCCATACAAGATGATCCAGTTCCATTAGCCTGGCGGCATCTTTTAACTCGGAGAACCGGATCGTGATGAGTCGTTGACACGTATCCATAAGCACCCCTCTTTTCCTGGCTCATTTCATAACGCTTAACCTCTTAACCTCAACCACAGTAGAGAAAAATACCGCTCCTTCGCCCAGATCGGACAGCCGGTCTGGCGTCAGGGCGTTCGCACGCTGTCTGCGGCCCTCTCGATCCCACCACAAACCCTGGCTGACGACTGTACCCGGCAGCATTTTGTCTGTCACCTTCGCCTTGACCTCGAATACCCCGCGGTCGTTATACACGGTAACCTCATCTCCATCAGCCACGCCCCGCTCTGCCGCATCCTCAGGATGGATTTGCAGTACAGGCTCCTTCTCCAGCTTCTGATGTTTCGGCACATTGGCGAAGGTGGAATTTAAGAAGTTATGATTCGGCGGCGAGATGAACATCAGCGGATACTTGTGTCCCCGGCCGCGGCGTACACCGTCATATCCTTCCTTGAGCGGCACATACGACGGCAGCGGCGGCAGACCGCCTTCCGCAAGTTTAGCCGAGTACAGCTCGATGCGCCCGGATGATGTCGGGAGGCGGTCCAGATAGGTTTCAAAAGGTGTCATATCGAGCTTTACATGACGATGTTCCTTCAGACCGCTCAAGGTCACTCCGTTCAGGTACGGATTAGCCGGGTTGTCCAGCGCTTTTACGATCATTTCTTCTTCAGTTTCCGCGAAGACGGCCTGATCGAATCCCATCGCCTGCCCCAACAGGGAGAAGAGTTCAACATTGCTCTTGCTTTCCCCAAGCTTCTCAATGACCGGCTCCTGCAGCTGAATGTACTGGTGCCAGTATGATCCGAACACATCAGTATTCTCAAAAGAAGACGTTGCCGGCAGCACAATATCAGCATATTTGGCGGTGTCTGTCATAAACAGGTCATGCACGACGGTAAACAGGTCTTCTCTCGCAAAACCGGCCTTGACCCGTTCGGCATCCGGAGCCACTACCACCGGATTGCTGCAGTAGACGAAGAGGGACTTGACCGGCTTGTCTGTCATGGCCAGCGCTTCGCCAATCCGGTTCATATTGATGGTTCGCGCATCCGGGTTGGGACGCAGATCCGGGCGCTCAAGCGCCTCGCTGTTCATACTGTTATACCCGCCATTCGACTTCGACGCACCTCCGCCGCGCTGCAGCCAGTGACCCGTCAGTCCGGGAAGGCAGGCGATGCTGCGGACAGCCATACCGCCATTATCATGATGCTGCAGGCCGTTGCCGATATGAATGTAGGCAGCCTTCGCACGGCCGTAGACAGAGGCCAGCTTCTCAATATCGGACTCCGGTATACCGGTAATGGACGAGACATAGGCCGGTGTATACGTCTGCACATGCTCCCTCAGCTCCTTATACCCCAGCGTATACTGCTCCATAAACATCTCATTGACGAGATTGTCGCGGAACAGGATGTGCATCATACCGACCGCCAGAGCCGCATCCGTTCCGGGATGCAGCGGAATGAACCAGTCTGCCCACTGTCCTGTCTGATTCCGGTGCACATCGATCACGATAACCTGGGCCCCGTTTTTCCGGGCCTTTTCCGCCAGAATGACCTGATGCATATTCGTACTGACGATATTTCCGCCCCAGACAAGAATCACATCTGCATGCACCGTCTCTTCCGGAATTGTGCCGCCGTTCATGCCCATGACTGATGTCCAGCCTGCATTTCCGGCGGAATTGCATATGCTCTGCTTCAGCTTGCTGGCACCCAAGGCATGAAAGAAACGCCGATCCATGCCGTCCACACTCAGCACACCCATATTTCCGTAAAAGCTGTAAGGCAGGATGCTTTCCGGTCCGAACTCCTCGACCAGACTCCGGTATCGTGAAGTAATTTCCGATATCGCTTCGTCCCAGCTGATCCGCTCAAAACGCCCTTCGCCTTTCGCGCCGGTCCGGCGCAGCGGATACAGCAGCCGTTCCGGATGATATACACGCTCCGCCATGTTCCTTACTTTATTACAGATCGCTCCTTGCGTGACAGGATGGTCCGGATCGCCGGTTACCTTCACGATCTTTCCTTCTTTTTTATGCAGCAGCAGCCCACAGGTATCCGGACAATCCAGCGGACATACTGCCGGAAACACACCCTCTGTTTCATGAATCATCTATACGTTCATCCTTTCATATCCCATGCGTGATGAATCTGGCTCCAACGTGAATGCCTCCCTTTATCTTAGAACGAAGAATCGCTGCCGTAAAGAAAAGTAGGCCCCCCTCATCATTTTCTAAAAAATTCCGTGACCGGTGTTTCACTTCTCCGGATCACGGGTAAATTTGTATCAGCAGCAAGAGGAGGAACCCAGACCCTTTCTCTCCTTGCCGTATCATGGACCACTCCCAAAAAAATTCGCCACAGCGTGTTTCTTCCCCCGAAACACGGCGTGGCGAATTTTGTGTTGTGCTGGTGTTATGAATAAGCCTGTTTTTCAGGCTTATTTTTTTATTTCATGTGAAGTTCTCGTCTATTATCCGAGGCAGGGTCCAGCACCCTGCCTCTTATCTAATCTCCCAGAGTGCCTCTCCCTCCAGCAGCGGAATTACAAAGGACAAAATCAAGCCCTTCGCGCTCTCAGGTACTTCATAAGCGACTTCGCCCTGTGCCTGTGCTCCCGGTGCCAGATTGGTATCCAGGCCCTCTTTGACATCCGAGTTGATCGCAGGCAGATAAGCTGTGCCGCCTTCATCCTTCAGACTGAAGGACAGCGCCGAGGAAATCGACTTCTCCTCTTCACTCCCGTTCTCTACGGTAACATCCATGACCAGCATGGTATTCCCGGCTTGAGGTTTTAGAAAATCGTCTCCTTCCGATTCTCTAACCCCGTTTACCGTGATGATAAATCCATGATAATCCAGAGATTCCCCTACAGCAGCCGGCTGATCCGATGCAGGCGCTGCCTTTCCAACATCATCGCCGGCTTCATTCAGACTGTCATCCGGAGAGCCTTCTGTCTCCGTTTCATTCTCACTCTCATTCTCACTCTCATTCTCACTCTCACCTGTCTCTTGTTCTTTCTCGTCTTCCTGCTCCTGTTCTCCGCTCTCTGTGTTATCATCACCCACTGGCTCCGTGACAGCCGGATCAGACGGTGCCTGATCCTCTTGATCTGCAGCACAGGCCGTGCTCAGCAGCAGTGTGGAGATCACAGCTGCGGACAGCATCCATTTTTTCATTGTCATCTTCATTCATCCTTCCTCTCCCGGTGTACTGTCTCTTTCTACCCTGTATGTCATTCGCCGAAACTTTCCAGATTCCTGTCAATTTTCAAATAAAAAACCCCCATGTCATAAACATGAGGGTCCCAAGATCATACGATTATTTAGATGGCGGAAGTGTTTCTATCCCTACACCTGCACCGGGTCCGGTGTGATTTCCGGCAGTGCCTCAAGTCCAGCACTGTTCAGGAAGTTCCACGGCTTGTTAAAATGCGGCTGGAAGAAGAAGTCGATAAAGGCAAGCTGGTCGATCGTCATATTATTCTGTATGCATACCGACAGCGTATTAACCGATTGCGTCAAATCCGCCTCCGACATGACCTGTGCACCCAGAATCCGGCGTGTCTCCTTCTCAAAGACTACCTTGACCATAACGGACTCAGAGGTCGGCATAAATTCCGGACGGTAGTGGTCCTTAATGGTGATAGAATCCACATTCAGCTCTTCGTCGGCCGCAGCTCCTTCTGTTAATCCGGTGGAGGCGATGTTGTGGTTATAAATTTTCAAGCCCGACGTTCCTTGTGTACCCATATACTCCGTCGTTGGACGTACCAGGTTGCGGGCAACAAGGGTGCCCATACGCACCGCATTGGTGGCCAGTGGAATGTACATGGCCTTGCCTGTCGGGTTGTATTTTACAGCACAGCTGTCACCGGCTGCAAAAATATCTTTTTTGCTCGTTTCCATATAGGAGTTCACCACAATCGCACCATTCTCCAGCATGTCGACCTGATCTTTCAGCAGTTCGGTGTTCGGACGGAATCCGATGCACAGGATGACGAGGTCGGTATCAATCGCGCCTTTGTCTGTGATGACCCGTTTCACTTTTCCGTCTTCGCCTTCGAATGATTGTACGGTCTGGCCTAATGCGAGCTCAATGCCCTTCTCGCGGAACGAATCTTCGATTTTACCGCTGAATTCAGGGTCCAGGTATTTGTTCAGAATACGCTCTACACTATCCACGAGTGTCACTTTCTTGCCGTTATTTTCAAAAGCCTCCACCAGTTCGACCCCGATATATCCGGCTCCAACTACGGTGATATGCTTGGCATCTTTCGCTTTTTCAATAATTGTATTGGAATGGTTATAGTTCTTCGACAGCAGCACATTGTCCAGATCAATGCCATCCAGCTTCGGAACGATCGGCCACGATCCCGTAGTCACAATCAGCTTGTCAAAATGATCTTCCATCGTTTCCCCGCTTTCCAGACAACGTGCCGTCAGCTTCTTGCCTTCCGTATCCACAGAGACCACTTCATGCCGCATCTTGGTGGTTACACCGAGTTCAGCGAGCTTCTCCGGCGAGGAGTAGAACAGACCGTGCGGATCTTTCACCACACCGCCGACGTACAGGGCAATCCCGCAGGACAAGAAAGAAATATTATCATTCCGCTCATATACAGTAATTTGGGCTTCAGGGTACAGCTTGGCGGTATTAACGATGGCTGCCGTTCCGGCATGGGTGCATCCGATGACTGCTACTTTCATAATGAAGTTCCTCCTCAGGAATACTTTAGTTTGGTTTGTGAAAACATTCACCTTATTAATATCCTTATTATATTGTGATTGATTTCACATATCAAGGGTGTCATTGTACGTCTCACAATTTGTTCACATTTTCACATATTTTTAGATCTGATAAGTTCGGATCGTGGATACCTGCTGTGCTTTACCTTTTCCTTATTAATACCAGACTGAACACTTTTTGAACCATATTATTCAGGGTAAAGGTACCTATGGAGGTGTTTATTTATGAAAACAGTGTTCATAGCCGGCGCCCACGGCGATACCGGACGATATATTGTAGAACAATTAAATCGTAAAGGATGCTTCACGATCGCATTGGTGAAACAGGAAGACCAGATCAATACACTGCCCTCAAATAATGTAAAGTGCATTGTTGGTGATTTGTCCAATGCCCTCTCCGATCATTGGAAAGATGCTGACGCGATCATCTGCGCTGCCGGAACCGGGATGGAACAGCAGCATGAGGAAGCCGACCAGGCCGGTATCATCCGTCTGATTGAACAAGCTGTACTGCAGGGCATCCCGCGTTTTATCCTGATCAGCTCTATGGACACCCGCCAGCCTGAACGGCAGCCTGCAGCGAAGCCATTTCTCCTCGCCCAGTCTACAGCTGAACATCAGCTCGAGGAAAGCGGCCTGACCTACACGATCATCCGTCTTGGAGAGTTAAGCGATGAAGAGCCTGCCGGCATGGCAGCAGCTGGACACAGCCTGGAAGACCCTCGGATATTATCCAAAGCCGATGCTGCACATGCTGCTGTACTTTCGCTGGAGCTGCCCCAGACTGAGAATATCACTTTCGATCTCGCAGGCGGCGACACCCCGCTGAAAGAAGCGCTGATACAGCTCGTAGAGAAAGAGGATGTTCCCGAATAAGAAAAGAACCACCAGAAGGCAGGCTGCTTTCGCCTCATCCGGTGGTTCTTATTTTCTCTTTCGTGCTCCTTGATTATTCTTCGTTATTCAAAATCCTGTTCAGACTGTCACAGGCTTTCTCATAAGCAGGCTGCAGCTGACTGAACATGTCTCTGCAGTCATCAAGGCGCCCAGCTTTAGCCGCCGATTCGATATCTGATAATAATACAGAAAGACTGTATATGCCCAGGCTGAGACTGCCTGACTTCATGTCGTGGGCTGAGGCTGCAGCACCGGCAGCATCTTCATTGTCCAGCAGCTTCTGCAGCTGCTCCATCTTGCCCGGCATTTCTTGTTGATACATATCGGTTAAAAGATTCAGCAGCTCGTGGCTCCCATCCTCGTTGATGTCGATAATATCGCGGATCACCTCTTGATCAAGCACCTTTTCCTCCAATGGCTTCACCGCCTTTGGCAGATACTGTTCAAGCATGGCTGCAAGAGACTCCAGATTCACCGGCTTGGCCAGAACCTGATCCATACCTGCCTCTGTACACCGCTGGCGGTCCGATTCATCAGTACTTCCTGTAAGGGCGATGATCGGGGCTCTCTTCCTCCCCAGTTCCAGCTCAGCTGCCCGGATCTTTGCTGCCGCTTCAATTCCGCTCATTCGGGGCATCATATGATCCATAATGACAAGACGATAAGCCTTGGCTTCTGCTTTCTTGAATGCTTCAACCCCATCCTGTGCGGAATCTATGGAAGTGAGGCCGAGTTTTCGCAGCTGCATCAGGACGACCTGACGATTGATGGAATTGTCTTCAACCAGCAGTACTGGTGCTGAGAGGTCCAGCTTGTTGCGAGAAAGCTGGACGCCCGAAGTTTCTTTAACCATACGTTTGGGGGTCGCCTCCCTGACTTTGGGAAGGATGATCTGGAACCAGAACAAGGCACCCTGGCCTTCTTCACTGTGAACACCGATTTCCCCCTTCATGAGCTCAACAAAAGATTTCGAAATGGACAGCCCAAGACCTGTGCCTCCAAATTCCTGCGAGCTTCCCTTGCCGGTCTGCGTATAGGGCTTGAACAGCATGGCCTGATCCTCTGAAGATATGCCCATACCGGTGTCCTGTATTTCAAAGCGAAGCTCCTGCTGCACATCCTGATCCCCGATCAGCATTACACGGATGGATAGTTGGCCTTTGTCCGTAAATTTATTAGCATTGCCGACGAGATTCAGGAGGATTTGTGTAATTCGACCGGGATCGCCAATCAGATTAAGGTTGACCTTCGGATCTACATAAATGGAAAGTGAATTTCCTCGGCCCCTGATCTTCCCTTCCAGCAGTCCCGACACATGATCCAAAACAGACTTCAGCTCGAAGGGTTCAGGTTTCAGTTCCATTTTGCCGGCGTCCACCTTGGATAAATCCAGCAGATCGTTAATCATATTGACCAGATGAGAAGCCGACTCCCGGATGATCGTAAGGGAAGCCTGGTTCTCTTCGGTCAAATCCGGCTGTTCGATCATCTCTGCCAAACCCATGATGGCATTGATCGGAGTCCGGATCTCATGGCTCATCAATGCGAGGAGCGAGCTTTTGACTTCAACGGCCTGCTCTGCTTCCATTCTCGCTTTCTTGAGCTGCGCATTGCTCTTGGAGAGCTGCCGCTGCAGCGTAACCAGTTCATTATTCATGGCGGAAAATTCGCTGAGCACTTGTTCTTCACTTTCCCGCGCTCTTACGATCTGATCCGACAGCTGTTCAATGGTTCTGCGCAGCATCGCTGCTTCTGTCTGCGGGTCATGCATCCCTGCCTGCCCCCTTCCTGTGTACGGTGCCCTCTTTAGCTGTTCATGTAACCTTATTCTTATGGGAAGAGACAAGCTGTTCTGCCACCGCTACTGTACTTTCCGCATCCGGGGCATACCCGTCTGCGCCTACCTCTTTCCAAAGATTCTGATCCAGATTAAACGGCAATCCGCCTACCATTATTTTTACATGCTCAAATCTTTGATCTGCACGGATCTTTGCAATCAGATCCCGAACCAGATGTATATGATACGTCATCGTCACCGATACAGCAACGACATCTGCTTGATGTTCATCTATAGCGTGAATCAGGCTGCTGTCCGGAACGTTAGCGCCCAGATAGTAGGTATCCCAGCCTTCCATCTCAAAGGTGTCTGCGACCATTCGCAGCCCAATTTCGTGCGTTTCGCTGCCCACACAGGCAGCCACCAGGGTCAGACCCTTCGTACCCATCGTAATCCAGTGCGGATACAGGCTGGAAATAATCGATTGCGTCACCGCTGTACAATAATGCTCTTGAGACACATTCATCGTGCCCGTATGCCACAGACGGCCGATCTCGTACTGTGTCGATTGAAAGATATGTTTATATAATGCCTGGATAGAAATTTCACGATCCATCAGCTTGTGAATTAACTTGGATGCTTTCATACGCTGGCCCTGCAGCAAAAACTCCAGATAGTCCCGGGCTTCGCGTGCCAGTGGATTGCTGTCCGTAATATAGGAATCCATGGTGGTGGTCTTGAGAGACTGCATCATCCCCATGTCCATAAAATCCAAAATTTTATCTTTTTGCGGGTGATGGAATTGTGACTCCACGGCTTCCCGCATCGCCTCCAGGTTCACTTTCAAATCTTCACCTGTGACTTTGTATCCCTCCAGCAGCACTTTCAGCCAGGAGATATAATGTAAAAACAAGGCCGGGCTGTTGACCAGCACGCTTTCTGCGAGATAATTGAGGGTATATAAGGAATCCATCTTGGTACGGACTCTGCCGGAAGGACCAAAGCGTTCATTCAAGTCTGGCTGTTTCGCATACTGCTGCTCGGTAATCCACTCCGCCAGATCGCCCGCTTCCTTCAATAAAACATCACCGGCGGTATTTCCCGGGGTTCCCATGGTCATCCCTCCTTCTTGCTAGAGTTTATAGCATTTAGTCAGCACGCACATGATACCGCCTTACGGTCGGCTTGATCCCGGCCAGTTCCTGATCCGGATACTTCTTCTCAAGCTCATGAATGCGTTTAAAATCATCGCTGGTTACCCAGGCCAAGTAATGCTCCTTCTCGGACCAGGTCATGTGAACGGTCAGTTCACCCGGCTTATGTTCGTTTTGCAGGAGCTGAAATGAAATAAAGCCGGGCTGTTTATCAACGGACCGGCTGCGGTTGGTATACAAATGTATTAAGTCCTCCGCTTTATGCTCCGGGACCTCTACAATAGACTGAACTATATACACAAAAGACCTCCTGTTTAAGACATCATCTATCATGAAAAATAAGGAAATGTTTTTATGGACTTCTCCCATTATAACGTATTTCGGTCCTCTTTTGCACGTTTAAGCCTAAAAGGACACTCTTTCCAGCAGATGTTCCCGGTTGAAGCATTACGCATTTGTGCACTACAATGGATAGACAAATCCTTAATGGACAAGGTTCCCGCACACTTCGGCAGAGGTGTTTAACTCACTTGAAGTTAGGGTACATGGTTTAATAAATTCTTCCAGCCTACAATACATATAAGAGAGGTTCTATCATGAAATTATATCCAGAAATGTTTCTTTCCCCCTGGCACAGCGCTGTCATTATACTTGGCCTGATTGCATGGATTGCGATGATGGTCGGAGGGTATGATCGTAAAACCGTTCTTAAAAGTACGGGCATGTCGCTCTTGGCCTTTTACGGCATCGTCACATTTATGGTTGTCGTCATCTCCCAGGAAGGGAAGTATGTTGAAGAAAAAATGACGACAGCCATCGATGAACGCTATGAGGAAATTAAAGACAAGCTTCAATACAGTGAAGCCCCGGGGGTTCTTGCCCATGTCGGTGCGTTTAGTGATGAGGACGGAGGCACAAAATGGGTCATATATGCCGGAAACTACAGCAGCCAGCCTTTTACCGGCACGCTGGAAATTGTGGTAACAGATGAGGACAAACAGGAACTGCTGGAGAAAACCTACCGCGATGTGAGTCTTGAGCCTGGCGAAAAGAAGGAGATCGATTCGGTCTTCACCTCAAAGGATATCGAACAATACTGGCATACCTTTGAAGCCATCCCGGATTCACCATAGCGATATAGGGATGGTGGTGGAAGCCAGCCAGATTCTAACGGTGATGCATCTTCCTCAGCCGAGCTGACCTGGTATCACCGGCACCGCTGGCATCGCTGGCATCCTCAATAAGACTGATTTTCAAGCTTATATCTATGAAAAATCAATTTATTATCTCAATAAGCCTGATTTTCAGGCTTATTTTTTTGATTTACCCATATTTTCGGCCTGTAATGAGACTTTCGGCTATTTTAAGATTGATTTTCAAGCTTAAACTGCCACTTCGCTGAAAAATGAGAGAAATAAGATTGGAATTCAAGCTTATTTCCAGCGCACCCGATAGCCGCAGCATTTCGCAGCATTTCGCAGCATTTCACAACCTCTCGCAGCGTCACTTAACGTTTCGCAGCCTCTCTTAATGTCACTCAGGCAGCACAAGGGCGGGCCCTCAAGATCGAAGATCTTGAGGGCCCGCCCTTTTTTCGCCAGCTTATATTATACATGTATTACAGGTTTCGGGTCTCTTCTGCAGCTGAACCTTCAGCTTGAGACTTTGAGCGCGCTTCTTCCTGCCTGTCTGCATCCTTCCGGCGCCGGATGAAGCTCCCAAGCAGAAAAGTCAGCCATATTCCCAGCGGTGCCAGCATGGATGTGCCCATTAAGGCCCCGCCCGCCTCATACAGTACACTGCCTTCCTCTTCTGAGCCTGCAGCAATATCCAGAACAAGCCAGGTGAGGAACGAAGCACCCCAAAACACAAGCATATGCTGCCATCTTAGACGTTTCACAAGCAGGAAGAACAGCATGCTTATCCCGAGAAGAATAAGCCCCGGGATTACAAAGCTGTCCAGCTCGATGCTGCACTCTGCAGCCAGACGGATGATCCACCAGCCCAGACCGAACTGCAGAAGAAACACCATCCATGCCAGGGAGCCGATATTGACGAATACCGCCTTCTCCCGGCGGGTCTTCTCCATCTCTTCGATCTGCCGAATCTCATCGTCCAGGATTTCCTCTTCTTCAGGCGTCAGTTCCCGGCTATGCTCCTGGGCTCTTTCTTGTTCAATCTGAGCATCCATGTAAGGACGGAATTGACGTTCCACATTCCCATCAAATTCGGCAGAAACGCGGTTCTCCTCCTCACGGAGAATATCAATGGCATATGGATCATCCGGATTTTGAATGACGATATTGGACAGCCACATCTGAATTCCTTTCGGAAACAGCACATTCAGCCATTGATTGGCTTCGTCCGGCTGGCCAAAAGGAACGGTCAGCAACCGGTCACCCGCGCCCCCTCGATAGACCAGATGAAGGACAGGCCAAAGTTCCGCCATCGGCGCACGTTCCCTGAACTTGGTCTCCTTATAGGCATAGCTGTACATCATCACATGCCGTCCATAATACATTTCCTTAATATCGCGAATCGGGACGCTTTCCTGTCTCGATTCTTTGGTTTCCTTGTCCCATACCGTGTACTCCACATGATCATCATAGATGGCAAACCGGTCATTGTGACGGTTGAGCCAGATCCGTTGCCTCAGGTTTCTGAATAACATGAATGACATCAACAGTCCCACAGGGATGGCCAGCAGTGTAAGCCACATCCATGGGGAGGGCCAGAGAGAGAGCAGTATAAAGGGTCCAATGATGAGTGCAAGTCCGATCACCATGGCGATGATTATGCTTTCAAATGTTAAGATCCAGTAAAAGGGCTGCATTTTGGGCTGCCGCTGTTCATGAATAGCCGTTGACATGGAGGCCACTCCTTTGTGTATAAGGTGATGTTGTCTTTATGTATATAGCAAAAACCCCCCTCCGGTTGTGACCGGAGAAGGATTTCAAATGCCCTTTGCGAATTACTCGCTCTGTGCAAGCTTTACCAGGAGATGAGCCAATTTGTGCTGCTCTTCCTGAGTACCAACTTTCCACAGCTCCTGCAGCAGCTTCTCCTCACTATTGCGCGGCTCTTCATTCTCAGCAAGATAGCTTGCAATTTTCTCGGCACCTTTAGCCAGCTGCTCTTCACCGAGACCAATGCTTTCCGCGAGTTTGATGCGCTTGTGAAGATACGTTTTAAAACTATCGAAATCGGAGAGGATTCGATCCTTCTCGCCTTGATCAATCTTGTTGATGGCATTATCCACTTTGTTCATATCGAGTTCGCCGTCTTTTTTCACCACATGATTATGTTCAGACATGTAAAACGCCTCCTCAGTAATTTTTTACTATTTTTAGTAACATCCTTTACTTAAACAGGGGTCTTCGTCATGAATCATAATCTGCAGCCAAGACAAAAATCATACAGAACTTATACATAAAGTGTACAAAAAGGCATGATAACTACGATTTTCTTCCCCGGCGTCCTGTATTTTGACCGCGCGGACCCGACGTACCTCTGCTGTTCCGGGTACCGCTGCCGCTGCTGCTGCCGCCGGCTCGTCCTGCACTGGAAGTGTATGCCTCCCGGCCCTGACGGCTGGTTCCTGAACCGGCTTTGGCGGAACGTCCGCTGCTTCCCTGACTGCGGCTGCCTGTCTCTCCGCGCCGCCGTCCTTCACCGCGTTCAGTGTCCTTGAAGGCAGAGATGTCGCGGGCTTTACCGCTGCTCCGTTCACGGCGGCCTCCGCCGGCTTCCGCATTTCGTCCGCCTCTGCCTGCTTCACCGCGGTTTCCTCGGGACCCTGCAGCTGCTCCTCTTCTGGAGCTCTCCTGTCCGGAGCCCTTCGGGCGCGAACTCTCGCGGGCTTCACTGCTTCGGCCATCCCACGTCATCCGCTTAAGCTTTACCGAGATGGAGCGCTCGATCTTCTCCAGATCAAAGCTGTCTTTCGGCGCCGCAAAGGTTACCGCGAGACCTGTACCGCCAGCACGGCCTGTTCTTCCGATCCGGTGAATGTAGCTCTCCACATCGTGAGGCATGTCGTAATTGTAGACATGGGTAACGCCCTCTACATCCAGTCCCCGTGCTGCTACATCGGTGGCAACCAGCAGCTGAAGCTTGGCATCACGGAATCGCTTCATCACCGCTTCGCGTTTGGCCTGTGACAGATCACCATGCAGCTCGTCGCTGGCATAGCCAAAGGACAGCAGCGCTTCATTCAGCGTCTGTGCACGCCGCTTGGTCCGGCAGAAAATCATCGCCAAATAAGGCTGATGCTCTTTTAGCATACTGCGCAGGGCGTCCTGCTTCGTACGATCCGTACACTCCACCACGACCTGCTTGATGCTTTCGAGCGGAATCAGCGAGCTGCCGCCGCCGTCTTTCACCACAATATCCACCGGTTTGTTCATATAATTACTGGCCAGCTGCTTGACTCGGTCCGGCATGGTGGCTGAAAACAGCATGGTCTGCCGTTTGTACGGAAGGGCAGCAATAACAGCTTCTACCTCATCCAGAAATCCCATATGCAGCATCTGGTCGGCTTCGTCCAGAACCAGCGTTTTTACCCCGCCCAGCTCCAGGGTCCCCCGGCGCAGGTGATCCAGCAGCCTTCCCGGTGTACCGATGATCAGATGGCGTCCGCCCTCCAGCTTGCGCAGCTGCTTCTCCACATCCTGTCCGCCATAGACAGCCAGGACCTTCGCTCCGTCCGGTATGCCTTCGGCAAGCTTTCGGGCTTCCTCTGTGATCTGCAGCGCCAATTCACGCGTAGGCGCGACAATAAGCGCCTGTGGGTAAGAACGCGCAGGGTCGATCTTCCGCAGAATAGGAAGCAGGAAAGCGAGTGTTTTGCCGGTTCCTGTACGTGCACGGGCAATGACATCCTTGCCGTCCAGCAGAAGCGGTATGCTCTCCTGCTGCACCGGAGTCGGTACGGTAATTCCTTTTTCTTTTAGTCTGCGTACCATTTGTTCGTCAATGCCCAATTGTTGAAAGTTCGGCAAAAATTCCACCTCATTTAGTAGTTTTCCCGGTCAAACGCCGGATTTAAGTCTGTTGGTTAGCTCGGCTGCCCTAACTCAGCCAGGAAAGCGCGAAGCCCATTTCGCGGCCTGAACGATGATCTGCCGGAATGGCTCGTGCAGGAAAGACGGCTCATGATGGCCCGGCATTAAGACCACAACACGTCCGAGTCCGTATTGATGGCACCATGCGGCAGGCCACGTCTTGTCTTCATGTTCATATTGGAGCAGCACCGTTTTGTCTGTAAAGGAATCAAACTCGAAACGGTAAGGCTCTTCCTCCATCTCGAACGGTTCGATGCCCTGTATGATATCATGCCCCTCCGCTGCCGGTGTGAAGGTTAATTTACACATCGGCGGATGTCCATTGAAACGGCCTCCAATCATCTGGGCGAGTTCATAGCGGTTTGCCAGTGAAACGCCATTGTGCAGCACAACCAGTCCTCCGCCTCCGCTGACATACGAGATCAGCCCTGCGGTTTGGCGCGGGGATACTTTCTCATCCCATAAATCGCTGTAAGCGATACAAAGATCGTAAGGATACAAATTGCTCTCTCTGAGCATCTTGTGATTTTCTGTGCACTGCACGGTAAACATATCATTCAGCAGGTGCGAAACCTGCGCATCAATACCCTGCAGCGGATGAAACTTGGGGTGTGTATAGCTGCCCACTAAAAGTGCTTTTCTCTTATCCATCATATACCTCCTTAAGAGATTACCAGGGCAGATCCTGGCCTTCTATATCAAAATATCGAATTTCGCCGCCTTTCTGTTCAAGCGTCTCATGCGTTCTGTTGTCTATAAAACAAAATATCGCCTCAGCAGACTGTTCCGGAGTCAAGTCAGCGGCATCATCCACTTTCCCCCGCATCATCGTCTTCATCCAGCCGGGATGTATGACCCACACATCCACATCTCCGTGAAGCGCGTTATATACCAGCTTGGACTGCATGTTTAAGGCTGCTTTCGACATGCCGTAAGCAAACCAGCGGTCGCGTGCCGCCTGACTGATACTTCCGGCCTCGGACGAGATGTTGATAACGAGCGGCGCGTCACCCTCCTGAAGAAGTCCAAGCAAACCGTTCACTACCCGCAGCGGTCCGAGCGCATTAATATTGTACACCTGCTGCATATCGTTAAAATCCAGCGACTCTCCCAGCCCAGTGTCGATGTCGCCCAGCACTCCTGCGTTGTTGATCAGAATATCCACAAAGGGAGTGAACTCCTTCGCGGCTTGTACCGCCTGCTTCACACTCTCGTCACTGCCGATGTCCAAGGTGGTCACGAGCAGCCTGTCGGCATAAGCCGCTTCAAGCTGTTCCAGACCCGGTGAGTGATCCGCGTATCTGCCCGCGATCACCCGGTAACCTTCCAGCAGCAGCTTCCGTACCAGAGCAAGACCAAGACCATGGTCCGCTCCGGTTACACATGCAGTCAGCATTACGTTTTCCCTCCGATATATGTTTATTTTGCCGCGTATTTCAGGAACTTAATCTTCAGGCAGCCAATTCTGTCCTCAATTACCGCTGCTTGCAAAGTAACGTCCCAGTGCCACCAGCATGCTTCCCATCCGTTCTTCCTGAGGAACAACCCGGGCTTCAATACCCTCCTCCACCAGACCTTGTGCGGTCACTTTGCCTACAGCACATGCAGCCACGGGTCCCTCGAACGCTTGAACCAGCGGTTCAAAAAGCCCTTGGCCTCGTGCATATTCTGCCAAAAACCGAAACTGGGGCGCACTCGTAAAGGCTACGGCATCAACCTTCCCGTCCAAAATTTCCGAGAGCAGCAGCCGCAGATCCTGCTCTTCTGGGGGAATATGCTTATAAGGAAGAATCTGGACCGTTTGGGCGCCATGATCTGCAAGCCATGCGACCAGTTTAGGTGCAGACTCTCCGTGCAGCTGCAGCGTCACCTTTTCACCCTTTAACAGCGGGTCGCCAAAAGCCCGGATCAGCCCTTCTGTACTCCCGTCATCATCACGGACCAGCGGCTTCAAGCCTCGCTTCTTCAGCGCATTGACGGTTTTATAGCCTCTCGCCGCAATTTGGGTCTGTTCCAAAATCGCCTGCAGTTCATCCTGCACACCCATTTGCTGAGCCATATCCATAATCGCTTCAAAGCCGATGCCTGTCGTGAAGATGCTCCATGCCGGCGGATCCTGCACCCATGCCAGAATCGAGGCACGCAGTGCCTCATCATCCAGAAACACGGTGCCCTGAGCCGGGCGAATCAGCGGCGTGCCTCCCATGTTCTCGACCAGTTTGGCCATATCCGATGATTTGCGCGGTCCTGTCAAGGCAATTACCTTTCCCTTCATATGTTGAGCCATGCTTTTTCCTCCCCCGACCTGATCAGTATTAGTCCAGTATACTTGCCCTTTCCAAGAATAGAAAGCCGTTTCCCCACAAATTCAGCATGAAAAAAAGCGAAAACAGAACATCACGGTTCTGCTTTCGCTTGCTGTATTGCCGGACTTGTCAGGCTTGCGGAATGCCGGTCAAATAGGCGCTGATATCAACACCCAGGTCCTGGGAAAGCCGGCTTCCAAGCTCACGGTCGGCCCGGAAAAAATGACAGATGGCACGCATTTGAATGTCAGGCTTCACCTGACTCAGATCATGCACCAGATTGTTCAGCAGATGCTGCTGCTCTTCCTCCGTAAAGGACCGGTACAGCTCACCCGCCTGAGTGTAATCATCCGTCTTCTCAATACGCTGGCGGACCGTTCGGCCAATTAGGGGTGTCTCGCTTTCCAGATACGCCCTATCTTCTACGGGGCCTTCATTATAGCTGTTCGGCTCATAATTTACAGGCGAAGGATCCTGATTTACATTCATCTGGCCGTCACGCTGGTGATTCCGTACCGGTGCATACGGGCAGTTGACCGGAATCTGCAAATAATTAGCACCCAGACGATGACGCTGTGTGTCCGGATAAGAGAACAGACGCCCCTGCAGCAGCTTGTCCTCGGAAGGTTCAATGCCGGGAACCAGCGCACTTGGCGAAAAGGCAGACTGTTCCACCTCCGCGAAAAAATTGTCCGGGTTGCGGTTCAGTGTCAGGGTCCCGACTGTTTGAAATGGAAAACGGTCTTCCGGCCAGGTCTTGGTCGGGTCCAGCGGATCGAAGGCCAGACCATCCACTTCCTCCGGCAGCATCATCTGCACAAGCAGCCTCCATTTGGGAAAATGACCCTTCGCAATATGATCATGAAGGTCACGTGTAGCATGATTGAAATCGCCGCCCTGCACCTCTCTGACTTCATCGGCACTCAGCGTGTTCACACCCTGCATAGATTCCCATTTGTATTTCACATACAGGACGCGGCCTTCGTTATTGACCCATTTGAATGCATGAACACCAAAGCCGTCCATCTGCCGGTAATTCGCGGGTGTACCATGATCGGAGAACAGCCAGGTCATCATATGCGTTGATTCCGGCGTCAGCGTCATAAAATCCCAGTACCGTCCCGGTTCCTGGACATTGGCAGCCGGTGAAGGCTTCAGGGAATGCACCATATCAGGAAATTTGATCGCGTCGCGGATAAAAAATACAGGAAGATGATTGCCTACAAGATCATAATTTCCTTCTTCGGTATAAAATTTCACCGCAAAACCTCTCGGATCACGGGCAGTTTCCGGCGAGCCTGTCCCGTGAATGACAGTGGAGAACCGGACAAATACCGGCGTTTCTTTACCCGCCTCCTGCAGAAAAGCCGCAGAGGTAAAGTGACGCATACTGTTCTCTGTCACAAACACCCCGTGTGCGCCCGCACCGCGGGCATGAACGACACGCTCCGGTATACGTTCACGGTCGAAGTGAGCCAGCTTCTCCAGCAGATGATAGTCCTCCAGCAGCGCAGGGCCGCGGCGGCCCGCTGTTTTGGAATGCTGGTTATCAGCAACAGGAGTCCCCTGGTTGGTTGTTAAACGATTATTCATATGATGACCTCCATCAGTAATTGATTTTAGACTGAATCTAAATTTATATACTGATTGTACCATCGCCAATTGAGCTGTTCATGATATATCGGTGAGCCTTGAGTGAGTCTTAAATGATCCTTTTATGAAGAATATATGAAGCGGGAACACCGCACCAAAAAAAGAAGAGTCAGTCCGCCAGGCGGTATCCGACTCCTCTTACTGTGGCAATATATCGCGGTGCTCCGGCATGATCGCCGAGCTTTTTCCGCAGGCTTTTGATATGAACATCGACTACATTGCTTCCCCCGACAAAATCGGTATCCCAAATCCGGCTCATCAGATCTTCCCTTGTACGTACTGCCCCTTCGCTATCCAGCAGCAGAATCAGCAGGCTGTACTCCGTTTTTGTCAGATGCACTGTAGTGCTGCCCCGCATGACCGTCATTTTGTCCCGATCGATGAACAGGTCTTTATATATGCTCCGGTTTCCTGCCTCTTCACTCATCATCGGTGATGAAGACGCATGAACACGAATGCTGCGCCGGATCTGATACATCAGACTCTGCGGGGAACGGGCAGGCCACACCATCAGCTCTTCGTCCAGCATGGAACCGCTGGCCCGGTTCATCAGCGCTTCCCCGACCAGATACATCACGGGGATGCTGATCCCGTCCAGCAGCAGCAGACTTCGTTCCTCATGAAAAGCTTCCGGTGAGGCACACTCCGTCATATCTGCGATAATAAGGCCTGTCGTCAGCGCAGATGTCAGCCGCGGTTCCCATCTTCTCATCATCATGACATCAAAACACTGCTCGGACAGCATGCCTGCGAGGTCATGGACACGTGCCGGATTGCGGCTCAGCATCGCTGCTTGATAAAGCGATACCGGACAAGCAATCTCTTCCTGTTCTTGCGGCTGCTGAAAGGACTGTTCAGACTTCGACTGCCAGCCGGAGCTCGTAAAGAATGGATATCCTGTCATTGGTCCGGTCTCCATTATCGGGTTCGCTTGATTTGACATTCAGGACACACCCCCCCGAATACCACATGCGCATGATTAATAGCATATCCTGTTTCTTCGGAGACGACCCGGTTCCACTCCTCCGGAATGCCGGTCATCACCTCATCCACTTTTCCGCAGACCTCACACATAATATGCTGATGCTCATCGGTGCGGGCATCATACCGGCTCGAACTTTCACCGAGTTTCAATTCCCGGATTAACTGCTTATCTGTTAAATAACGCAACGAATTATATACTGTACCGTAAGCCAGATTGTATCCCTTTTCCACCAGGCGGTTCATAATGTCCGATGCGGTGGGATGATCTTCCGACTGGCGCACGACATCATAGACAGCCTGACGCTGGGTGGTCAGATTTAATGATCTCAAGAGATTCACCCTTTACTTGTTTTTAGACCAAGTATAAATCTTAATGCAGATAAGGTCAATATCTATGTATAAATGGACGAAAATTAACAATACTTGTCGACAATTTATTCCTGATTCCGATAAGATGAAGATATCGCTTCAATGAATGAAGGGAATGAGATACCTTTTGTTTAATATGCTGTTCACCAATTTTTGCGTACTGGTTACCTTTGTATATCTCTCAGGGATCCTGGCTAAAAAATATAATAATGATCTGAAAATGCCGTCTTTGAAAGTTCAAATGGTAGCCGGACTTCTCTTTGGCCTCTACGGCAATATTCTGATGTCTTATTCGTTCTCTATCAACCAGTTGGTCATTGCGGATTTCAGACATCTTGCTCTCGTTATCATTGCCAGCTATCTGGGCTGGTTCCCGACGCTCATTACAGGTGTCGTTATTGGTGCTGGACGCATGGTTCTGTTAGGCATGAGCACAGCTTCAATGATAGCAGGCACCGGGATGATGCTTACCGCGGTTCTTTGCGCACTGATCTCCCGCTTGCCTGGAAAGCGGCTGTACAACATGCTGACGATGAATCTGGCAGCGATGACGATCATATCGCTCGTCATTACACTGAATACAACAGAGCCGCTATTCTGGGTGTTGTTGATTTACCTCGTGCTTTCC
The DNA here is from genome assembly GCF_012933385.1 of Paenibacillus lemnae. Taxonomy (GTDB): domain Bacteria; phylum Bacillota; class Bacilli; order Paenibacillales; family Paenibacillaceae; genus Paenibacillus_AQ; species Paenibacillus_AQ lemnae. Next base: position 383,860 of record NZ_JABBPN010000001.1, on the reverse strand, counting down.
ATCGCCGCAACCCTGGTCATTTACATCCTGACCGAAGATGTACTGGGCTCCATCCAGATGTTTCTGCAAATGAAAAAACATGCCGAAACCGATCATTTAACCAGCCTGAACAACCTTCGGCAGTTTGAGCAGCTGCTGGACAGACGATATGATGAGGCGATTCAAAACCGTGAGAAGCTGGGTGTGCTCCTGGTCGACATCGACGGGTTCAAAAAAATAAACGACACCTACGGCCATGCGGCTGGAGATGTCGTTTTGCAGCAGCTCAGTCAGCTGCTGAAGAAGCATGCCCGTCCGATGGACGAGGTGTCCCGTAACGGCGGAGAAGAGTTCACGATTCTCGCTCCCAAAGCTTCGCTGCTCGAAACCGCAGCATTGGGAGAGAAGATCCGCAAGGCAGTGGAGCAGCACATGTTTGAGCTGCAGGACGGTATCGTGCTGAATGTCACCATATCCCTTGGTGCCGCCGTGTACCCGGATACCGTGATGACGGATAACGCCCGTGAGCTGCTGCTTCAGGCGGACAAGGCACTGTACCGCGCGAAGAACAGCGGACGAAACCGGGTATGCATGGCAGAGGCGCCTGATGAGAATACATAACCTAATGAATCTTTTTAAGGCTGCAAAATATCCTCGATGGCAGAGATCGTCTCCGGAGACAGCTTGATCCCGGAAGCATTCACATTCTCTTCCACCTGTTCCGGCCGGCTTGCACCGACAAGAGCACTGCTGACATTTTGCTGCCGGAGCACCCAGGCCAGAGCAAGCTGGCCGACCGAGATGCCAAGATCTCCGGCAATCGCTCCAAGCTGCTGAACCTTCTCGATGCGCTCGCCGCTGATCTTCAATCGGTCAGCACCCAGCTTCGCGGCCCGGCTGTTCTCCGGCATACTCTCCCGGGAAGCGTACTTACCGGTCAGCAGTCCTTGCGCCAGTGGAGAATACACAACCTGTCCGATGCCTTTTCTTTCTCCAAGCGGAATGACCTCTTTCTCGATTCCACGTTCAAACATGTTGTACAGCGGCTGGTTAACGACAATCCGGTCCAGCAGGTAACGGTCAGCAATGGCCAGCGCTTCCTCCATCTGGGCTGCTGTCCACATGCTTACTCCGACATAGAGAACCTTGCCGCCTCGCACCAAATCATCCAGTGCCCGCAATGTTTCCTCTACAGGAGTCTCGGGATGAAACCGGTGGCAGTAGTAGAGATCAATATAATCCATGCCCAGCCGCTTCAGGCTGGCATCGCACTGCTCGATAATGTGCTTGCGGGATAAACCCTGGTCATTGGGGCCATCGCCCATTTTGCCGAACACCTTGGTTGCCAGTACATAGGATTCCCTCGGAAATCCCTGCAGCGTTTCTCCGACGACCACTTCTGCTGCACCCTGCTCGTACACATTGGCCGTGTCAAAAAAATTGACGCCGAGCCCGTATGCGGTCTGGATGGATTTCACCGCATTTTCCCGTTCTACGTAGCCCCCGTAGGTCAGCCAGCTGCCCAGGCTGATTTCGCTTACCTTGAGCCCGCTGCCTCCAAGTCTTCTGAATTCCATATCCGATTTCCTCCTTCACCAAGATAGGTACACTCTTTTATTCTACCACTCAGAAGGTAGTTGAAGCACGCACAGGTTAACGGCTGTATCCTGTTCCTTTAATGTCAACCTGGACATCTACTTTAAACGTTATCCCCGGATACATGTCCTTCCACTGCTGCTTCTCTGTGGCATTATTCCAGTGCGTGCCGAAATATCTTAGTCCGAAGCCGGTCGGGTCCGTTCCCGTATCACGGATTTTCAACAGCAATGTCTCCACATCTTTGGCGACACTTTCATTAAATGATTTCTCCAGTTCGATTAATTCCCCATGAGACAGCTTGTTATAGTCATCTTTCTCTTCCAGGTTTCCACCGATGGTTATCTTATAGTGAATTTCTCCCTTACCTGGCTCTGTCGTTATGATCTGGTACACTGCTCTGCTCCGGTCTACATTCAGATTATAGTGATTGCCGTGCATCATCGTCTCCAGATCGGTACGCAGGTTGCGGACATGAAGCAGATTAAAGATCTTGGTATCCTCAGGGGCAAGTATATCTCTGACTTTTTCCTTATCGAGCAGTGCGACCTTGTTAATATTCAGCATGGGACTGCCGCCCTCAACAATGCCGATCACCGGCAGGAAAGGGTCTATTCCCTCGTCCCGGATCCGGCGGTCAACATCAAACATATACGTCTTCACAATATACGGGGACTCGGTTCCTTCCTCACTCAATGCCAAAGCTTTGGCATTGCCGGCAATGCGCTCGGTGGCAGGACTTATATTCAATACGGTCTCCGCATCAGGCACAGCCACAGCCGGATACATTATGAGCTGGGTATCCCGCCGCCGGACCGTCCACTCCTGCATTTCGCGAATACTTCTGCGGGCGTAGCTCTCCCCGAACAGCACTGTCTTGCAGTGACCAAAATCCAGCTCTTTATCGACTTTGGACTTGATTTCCCTAGCTGCCTTGGCGATGGAGGAGGAGACCTGTGTCAGAATAAGCGATTTGATTTCACCGGATTTCGGATCTCCCATGGGAACGGCCACTTTAAACGTGTATTTCAATACATCGGGGTTGTCTTCGACGGTATCGACACCCATAGCCACAATAAACAAGCGCAGATCTATATCCCGAAACTCACATCCGCTGACCAGCAGCATCTGAGTGAGGAAACACAGCAGCAGGATGCCTTGTTTTATTCTGTTCATGCCCTTGACCTCCTCCGCAGCACACAAAATGCCAGCAGAATTAACAACAGCAGCTCCGCCCACAACCGCATATTGAGAAACCAGATCCCAATGAGATTATTTGAAAACTGATCCATAAGAGATGCGCCAACCATCACCGCAGCAGAAAAGAACGCCAGGATCCACCACTCTTTGGTATCCCTTTTTTTCTGGGAAGGACCTCGATCCTGAGAACGGGAAACGGGCTTCTCGATTGCACCCAGGACCATCTCTTTAGCCACATGCCAGTGGATAATAGAGTTCACCAGCGAAAGGCAGAGATAGACGACATAGAATATATAAATCATTCGTTCAATAATGAAGTAACGGATGCGAAGTGAGTCTACCGTCGAGAACGCAGGGTATACATGGAACCCGGCCCCTTCCGCACCCAGAAAACCGACAGGAGCAAGCATAGCCATGACAGCGGTCATTCCCCCTATCAAAGCAATGGCCCAATAGTGGCGGACGCGCAGCTTTTGAAAGACACGATTGAAGATAACCACATTGGCATACCCGCTGAAGATATATGTAGCTGCAGCGACAGAAGTCAGCGTCGGTGCGGTCCAGAAATAAGTCAGTACCTGCTTGACGGCATCCCACTGGAAATACGGACTGCTGATCGCGCGGTATGTCATGTAAACAATCAGCGGCACCATAATGAACAAAATAATTTCCAGCGCATACAAAATGGATTCCGAGCTTCGCCTTGCCCCCAGGCAGACAACAGCCAAAAAACCTATAAGAATGGTATAAGGTGATACATCCGGGCTAATATATCTGCCTGTCACATCCATAAATCCCACCAAAGTGACCGAGCTTGCCGAGAACCAGACAAAGGCCAGCAGGAAAAGGATCAACTTTCCCAGCCAACCGGGCAGGTATTTAGCAAAAATTTCAGGAAAACCCTGTCCGGGAAATTTGGTGATCATTCGTACAAAAAGATACATGAACAGCATGCCGATCGGAATGGCCAGCATCACCCCCATCACGGCTCCATCGAAACGGTCTCCAATTAGAATCCTGGGCACAAAATTGACCAGGTTCATCAGCGCATTGAGCAGAAAAAGATAGTAGAAATAGACACTTCTGACCACCTACTTCCCCTCCTCCGTTAACTTTCGAATGGCGAACATTTTCAAATAAGGTTTTCCAAAGCTCCTCAGGCTGGCCAGATACAGAATCATGCTGATGATGCCAAGTACGATGCCGACAAGTCCGAAGAAGGTTGCCAGCATGATAAATCCGTATTTGGCTAATCGGATCCCGAAGCTCATCATGGACATGGGGATGACAAAGTTGGTAATTGCAACAGCTGCGACCAGAATGATCATAATATTGCTGACCAGGCCCGCATCCGTAGCTGCCGTTCCCAGAATCAGACCACCTACCGTGGTCGCTGTCGGACCGATCGCTTTCGGAAGCCGGACACTGGCCTCGGTCAGAAACTCCATGGCCAGCAGCATGAATATCACTTCGACAAAGGAAGGATAGGGAACTGTTGCCCGGCTGCCGGCGATCAGCAGCGCAATCTGCATCTTTAAAATCTCGGGATTGTAGGAAGTAAACGCTACGTACAGCGCGGGCAGCAGCAAAGTAGCCACCAGTCCTATATATCGCACGGCCTTCAGAAACCAGCCAATGGGCGGAAGCTGGATCTGATCATCCATGGCAGTAAAGAAATCATTGAAAATAGCGGGTAGCAGAATGACATACCCCGTGGTATCGATCACAACTACAACTTTTCCCTGTGACAGGTTCAGCACGGTCCGATCCGGCCGTTCACTGAGCATCATCGTAGGAAACAGCCGCCATTTCGGAGTCATCGTAAACCGCTCGATCTCCGATGCCGATTGAATGACATCCGCCTCCAGGTTGTCCAGCCGTTCCTTTAATTCTTTAAGCACTGCTTTATCCACCCTTAAATCGTCGTACAGTATCGCAATCCGGGTCTGTGACAGCTTCCCGATGGCCATATATTCAGCTTTCAGATTCGCACTCTGATAGCGGCGCCGAATCATGTTCATATTCGTATCCAGGCTTTCTGTAAACGAATCTGTCGGGCCTTGAATGACATTCTCGGTCTTGGCATCGGACACGGTGGCCCCTTGCACCAGAAGCGCATCAAACATATACATTTGATCCCCAATACATACAATCACTTGGCCTTTCAGCAAGCTTCCCAGCAGTTCGTCCTGGTCCTTCGCTTCTTTAACAGAAGGAAAGGATGACACAAAGTTATGGTACTGGTCCAGGTCATTCAGTTCATAAAACCGGTTCACCAGCTGTTCCTGAACGGTTATCGGGTCGGTCATGGTTTTCAGATAGATCAGAACAGCCTGATCCTGTCCGATCGAAAGCGTGCACTCTTCCTTGTCCCCGACATTTTCCAGCTGCTTCAGCAGCCATTCCCGGGTCTGCTGCGCATGACTTTTGTGTGATGACATGTTACATTCCCTCATTCCGTGAAGTGGAGTCCGTATATTGATCTTCAAGGTATTTTCTTCAAAAAGACTCCACATTATGTATCCAAAGAAACCTGCAGTAGGGGAAACACCCTCGGCCGCGGGGATGATATCGGTTTCTTTTTACCTCATGGTGGTAATAATGGTTGACGAGCCCAGAAGGGACACGGATCAATAACATGTATACAATAAGGAGGCTGATGTGAATGGAACAGGACATGAAACGAAGCAGCGGCTTGCCGAAATTCCCGGAATCCTTGTGGAGAGCGACAACGGATCTTAAGGCTTTCCCGCGGCTGGCAGAAGATATCGAAACCGATATTGCAATCGTTGGCGCAGGCATTACAGGGATCACGACAGCTTATCTGCTGGCTAAAGCAGGCCGCAGGGTAACGCTGCTGGATGCCGGACGGATACTGGACGGGGCGACCGGATTTACGACAGCGAAGGTCACAACCCAGCATGGCATGATTTATAATGAGCTCATGCATCACTTTGGCGAGGAGAATGCGCGTCTGTATTACGAAGCCGGAGCCGAGGCGATGGACTTTATTCGGAATTTGACGGCAGAGCTGGGTGCCGAGTGTGATCTGGTGACAGAGGATGCGTATATATACACCACAGAAGATGACAAAACAAAATCGCAGCTGGAAGATGAATATGAGGCCTATAAGAAGCTGGGTATTCCGGGAGAGTGGACAGACCGACTTCCCCTGCCGATTCAAGTTACCGGCGCGATCAAGATGCCGGGACAGTTCCGCTTCCACCCGCTCGCCTATTTGAAGGCTATGGTGCAGGAGTTCTTGAAGCTGGGCGGAACCATCTACGAAAATACCACGATAGACGAGAAGGCGGATACAGACGGACCGGTCATCCTGTACACCGAGCGCGGACAGCATAAGATCACTTGTCAACAGGCTGTCTCCGCATCCCATTTTCCGTTTTACGACGGAAAAGGCATGTATTTTGCCCGGCTGCATGTTGACCGCTCGTACGTGGTGGCCATCAAGCCGGAAACTGCCTATCCGGGCGGTATGTACCTGAGCGTCGATCAGCCTGCTCGTTCCCTGCGGTCTGTAACATACCAGGGCGAAGAACTGGTTCTGGTGGGCGGTGAAGATCATCCTACGGGCAAGAGCGACTGTACCCACAGGCATTACGAGAATCTGGAAGTGTTCGGCGGGGAACTCCTCGGTGCGCGCAGCATTCCTTACCGCTGGTCCACACAGGATCTCATTACGCTCGACAACCTGCCTTACATTGGCCAGTTGACCTCCAAGGAAGACCGCGTCTACGTCGCTACCGGATACCGGAAATGGGGGATGACCAACGGAACAGCGGCCGCCCTGATTCTCAGAGACCAGCTTCTGGGACAGGATAACCGGTACAGCGAGCTGTTCTCCCCATCCCGTTTCAAAAGTGATCCTAGCCTGAAGACACTAGTCGTTGAAAATGCAGGTGTAGCGAAAGAACTGATCTCCGGCAAATTCGACATGACCCATGATAAAATTTCAGACATCGGTCCGGGTGAAGCAGGGGTAGTTCGTCATAATGGCCAGCGGGCCGGGGCGTACAAGGATGAACAGGGCAAGCTTTTTCTGGTGGACACGACCTGTACACATATGGGATGTGAAACGCACTGGAATGAAGGCGAGCGATCATGGGACTGCCCGTGCCACGGCTCCCGTTTTGGGTATGACGGCAGCGTGCTCGAGGGTCCTGCTGTAGAGCCACTCAATAAGCTGGATCCAGAGGAAGACTAAATAAAAAAAGGCAGGATGCTGTCCCATGCGGGATGATCCTGCCTTTTTGGCATAGGTTGACGTCTTCGTGTTCCTGTCCAGGCGCTTGGTTCAAGCGATGACCGGGGCAAGCTCTTCACGGTAGGGCGCCAGTGACTGTTCAACAATCATGTCTGTGAATGCCGGATCGACATCCAACAACCATGGCATGGCATGATTCCATGCATTCTCTTCAATCTGCAGTAGGATCTCGGTCCGGGTGCGTTCATCCATCGCGGCATCCAATCTGTCACAGAGCGCCGCCAAGTGCTGATCTGCTGCATGTCCCAGCTCATGGGCCAGAACAACCGCAAAATAATCATAAACCGCATCCAGTGAGCCAAACACCTGCAGACACTGCTGCTTAATGACTTCGGTATACATCGTAACGGCGTGCGTTTCCATCCCGTATTTCCCGCCGATTAACCGGCCCCCCGGAAAATGGGATTCAAGCTTGACCGAAACTCCGCTGCCCGACCGGCGAATCAATTCCGAAACCAATCGGTTGAGTACGGATTTTTTCAAAAATATCATGGCTCCCTTTATAAATATACACATCATTATAGAAGATTTTCCTAAAGTTGCAACGTTTAAGGGCATATTCGTGTTCACATCATTTGACTATTGTATGAAGCTTGCCGTCTGTTATTCCTGCTTTCCTGCTGCCTCCTTCGCTGCAAATCAATGGGCGAAAAAGATCAGCTGGACGAGAAACAGCAGCGCAAAAATATAGACAAAGGGATGCACTTCTTTGAATTTGCGCCTGGCTATTTTCATCACAGGATAAGAGATGAATCCGAGCGCAATCCCGTTGGCAATGCTGGAAGTCAGCGGCATGCTGATGATCACCAGAAAAGCGGGAAAAGCCTCTTCGAAATCGTTCCACTGGATCTCGGAGACGCTTCGAATCATCATACAGCCTACAATAATCAGGCTTGGTGCTGTAATGGCAGCTACGCCGGACAGTGAACCAATGAGCGGACTGAAGAAAGCGGCGGCAGCAAAAAGTACAGCGACCGTGATGCCGGCGATGCCGGTCTTGCCGCCAGCTCCTACGCCGGCTGCAGATTCCACCGTGGCCGCAGTCGGACTGGTACCGAGCATGGAGCCGACGATCGTGCCGACAGAGTCTGCGGCAAATGCACTGCCTGCCCGCTCCAGCCTGCCGTTCTTGAGCAAACCGGCCTGCTTCAGGATGGCCAGCATGGCGCCTGTCGTATCAAACAGCATGACCAGCAGGAAGGAGAATACGACACTGTACAATCCATACTCCACCACATCCTGAATGGAGGTCAGCGGATTATACACGAGGATCCCTTCCGGCAGTCTGGGCAGAGACATCACCCCCTGATCAAAGTGAAGCTGCCCGGTGATCCAGGCAAACACCCCGGTGATCAGCATACCGATAAATAATGCGCCTTGAACGTTCAGAGCAAACAGCGCAATGGTCACGGCAATACCCACCAGAGTCAGCGCAACGCCAGGCTCGGTGAAATCTCCCAAGGTAACCAGATTGGTTTCATGATCGGTGATAATACCGGACAAACGCATGCCGATAAAGGCGATAAAGAGGCCGATCCCTGCTGCAATCGCATGCTTCAGATTATCCGGGATCGCCTGAATCAGCCGGGTACGCAGTGAGGTCAGCGAGATAAGCAGAAAAATAATCCCCGATATAAAAACAGCCGAAAATCCGACCATATAGGGAATATCGTGGCCTCCCACCACGGAATACGTGAAATAAGCGTTCAAACCCATCGCCGGTGCAATCACGACAGGATAATTGGCGAAGAAAGCCATAAACAACGTTCCGATGACGGCGGCGGCAATGGTGGCAGTAAAGCTCTGGTCGAACGGCACGCCCGCATCCTTGAGAATCATCGGATTGACGATAATGATGTAAGCTACCGTTAAAAAAACGGTCAAGCCTGCCAGGATTTCGGTTTTCATCGTGGTGTTTCGTTCTTTAAGTCTGAACCTGTTGTTGAGCATGGTAACATCCCTTCGGCTGTAATGGTTCCATTGTAGTGCAATCGATATGCCCTCTACAATAGCTTCCATCTTTTGTATACCCTTATCACAAAAGAAAGCGGAATCCCAAAACACGGGATCCGCTTTTATTCTTTCATTGTTTTGTATTCTTAATCAGCCTTTTGCCGGCACCGGCTCAGGCTCTATATCATCAACCTGCTCCGGAGCTTTACCCGGCCAGAACGCCCATTTCCCCAGCAGTGTCGTAATTGCAGGGACCAGAAGCGGCCGAACGATAAAGGTATCCAGCAGAACTCCGACCGCCGTAATCACACCGAACTGCACTAATACCTGGATCGGCAGCGTGGCCAGCACTGCAAAGGTAGCTGCCAGGATCAATCCCGCCGAAGTGATAACAGGTCCCGTTTCATGCACACCTTCGCGGATCGCCTGCTTCAGCGGCATACTGCGGCTCTTCTTCCAGATGCTAGAGATCAGGAAGATGTTGTAATCTTCACCGAGCGCAGCCAAAAATACGAAGGAATACAGTGGAATGGTTCCCTGAATCGCTTCTGCACCCAGACCGTAATGCAGGATAAGCCATCCCAGCCCCAGTGTTGAGAAATAAGACAGGATAAGCGTAAGCATCAGGTACAAGGTACTGATGATCGAACGGAGATATAGGAGCAGCAGCAGGGTAATAAACCCGATGATGAACGGGATGACCACCATAATATCGCGCTCACCGACTACCTCTGTATCGTACTGGGTCGCCGTCTGTCCGGCAATCCACACCTTGGAAGCAGGATCTGAAACGCCGGCATCACCCAGTGCCTGCTCTGCTGCCGAACGAATCTCAGGAATGCGGTCCATCGCCTCCTGGTCGTAAGGATTTACGGCCAGCTTCACGTCATAGGCAGCAATGTTCGGATTCACAGCTCCCTGAGCCGGCTCCCCAGTATCGCTTATGAATGACAGGCCAGACAGCGACTCCTGCAGATTGACCTCTTGACCCGTTGAATCAACCATGACCTTCACCGGAGCAAGATCACCCGGCGAGAATTTGTCGCCAATGATATTAAAGCCTTCACGGGAAGGCATATCTTCCGGGAAGGAAGACAGCAGGTCATACGTAAACCGGAGCTGCGGGGTTACCGCGGCCAGCGATCCCAGCAGCACCAGACCGACCAGCGTAATGGTCCAAGGCTTGCGGGTAGCCAGACGGCCGATGGCATCGTCCTTTTGTTTTTTCCGATGCTTAACAGGCTTGTTCTTTCGGCGTGCACGTTCTTCTTCCATCTCCGGTGTACGAGGTACAAACGGGAAGAATGAGCCTCTGCCGAGAATCGCCAGCATGGCGGGAACGAGGGTCAGGCTTGCAATAAACATGACGAGAATGGCTACGCTAAACGGAATGGCAAACCGGTAATAAGCACCGTATTCCGCAAACAGCAGTGCCAGCATAGCCGCAATAACGGTAATACCGCTCATCGCAATAGCGCCTGAGGTTTGCGTCAAAGCTTTAAACAAAGCTTTTTTCCTGCTCTTCTCCTCATATAGATCCTGGCGGAAGCGCGAGATCAGGAACAGGCAGTAATCCGTGCCTGCACCGAACAACAGCACCGTCATGATGGCAATCGCCTGGCTGTCTACCGTAATCCATCCCTCTCCGGCCATGTAGCCGAGCACCGGACTGATCACACCATAGGCAAAGCCGACAGCAACCAGCGGAATCAGGGCCAGCACCGGTGACCGATAGATCAGCAGCAAAATAACGAGGACCAGCACTACGGTAGCTATCAAGAGCGAGACGTCTGCATCCTGGAACAGGCCGGTAGCGTCTACCGATATGCCTGCCGGACCTGTGATGCGTGCGGCGAGCTCCGTGCCGTTCAGGTCCTGGTCAAAAGGATTGGCACCGAAAGCTTCTGTCGTCATTTCCTTGACCCGGTTCAGCCCTTCCTCTGTTCCCTCTGCACCTGCCGATGCTTCAAAAAACACCGGCGTGACAAGAGATTCTCCATCCTCTGAGAGCTGCTGCTTCAAAGCGGGAAGCGGGAGCTTATCAAAAGGGATCACTTCACCCGCCTGATACGGTACCGGATCTTCCGTCAGCTTGGCATACAGCTTCTGGATATTGCCCAGATCCTCATCGCTGAGGCCTCCCGTTCTCTGCCACACCAGAAGCGCGGGCAGTCCTTCTCCGCTCGGAAACTCACGGGCCGCCACCAGATCGGCCTGGACAGACGGACTGTCTTCCGGAAGGTTTGGCGCATTATTGGTTTCTTTCTCATTTACCATTGGCCATGCCACACTTAACACAGCGACAAGCACAACCCACACAGCCAGCGTGACCCACTTGGTTTTCGGGCCTGCGACAAAACGGCCAAATCCGGTATGTTCTTTCATTGGGAACCTGTCCTCCTTCTTTCATCCATGTAAGAATCGGTGTACACTTGCAAAAGGTATAGCCTTTTGTCAAAATCTAGTTCAGAATCATGATTCCGGTTTAAACTTTTTATACAGCAGACCATCACGTCTCTTTAGCGATGTCCATTTGGTCCGCAATTAATTATATATACCGGAAGGTTAATTATCAAATGGTTCTTTTTGCAGATCGAAAGAAAGAAGGAATCCATCATGAAATCCAATCTTCGAACGCCCGGCAGACCCAAGCGCAAGGAGCAGGAGCCATCGGTTCAGGAAACCGTACTTTTCAAAGCCTCCATGCTGTTTATGGAGCTGGGTTATGAAGCTGTATCGCTGCAGCAGATTGCCAAGGCCTGTGGTGTCACGAAGGCTTCCATATATTATTACTACAAAGGTAAACCTGAGCTGTTTACAGCTGCGCTTACCGCCGTCATGCGCCGTGCCAGTGAACGAACCGCAGCCCTGCTTGAGGAAGATATGCCGCTTCGCGAACGTTTAATCCTTGTTTCGGAAACCAAGCTGGGCCGGCAGCATGCGGATTTTGAGACCATTATGCGGGAAGCGCGTTCTTCGCTCTCCGAAGAGCAGCTGGATGACATCCGGCGCGCGGAGGAAGGCATCCATGAGATCATTGCCGGGCATCTAGCCCGATCGATTGAGCAGGGAGAAATCCGGCAGACAGATCCGCTCCTGACCGCTTATGCGCTCTCCGCCGTGCTGATGGTTGGCAACCGTGAAATCGCTAAGGGAAAGACAGCCGAAAAGCTTGCCCGCGAGATTGTAGATCTGTTCTGGCACGGGCTGGAGAAGTAAGACTCCAGTCCGTTGGCGTTTGCAGGCGCCGCGCGAGCTGCCTCGGCCTCGGTGTGCAGGCGGTCAGCTCGTGCGCTAGGGCTGGTGCACGCGAGCGTCAAGGTCTGGGCCGCGCCATGCCTCCCACATTCATTACTTTCTTTAGTAACGCAGGCATTCGCCCTGCATACGATAGAGAAGAAGGATCAATGGGAGGCTTTTGAATTATGTATGCAAATACTGGTTATCCTCATCCCCAGACAGGAATCAACCCGGATTTTATCCGCGGTCTCGAAAAAGCGATCAACGGCGAATACAGCGCCATCATTTGTTATGAAAAGCTTGCCGCCATGGCGCCTGTCCAAGAACAGCGGGATTTGATTCTTGAAATCCGCAAGGATGAAATTCGGCACTATCGCTATTTTACCGATCTCTATGTCAGGCTCACAGGCAGACAGAGCATGCCTCAGATGTCGGAGCCTTGTCCAGAGGACTATAGAACCGGAGTACTTGCCGCCTTTCGCGATGAACAGGAGACGGTCGACGCCTACTTAACGCTGTCAGACCAAGCACCCGATCAGGCCACCCGGGATATGCTCCGTAGAATCGCCGCCGATGAGCAGCAGCATGCCGTTTGGTTTCTGTCCATCCTCACACTGCCTCAGCGATGCTAGCGTTGATCTCCAGCTGCTGCTTACCGCTATTACCGATCAACCGTCTGCAAGACTCTAAACTTCACCTGTCAAGAACTCCAGCGCACCTTTTCTAACCTCGAGAGCAGAGGGTGTTTCCATGTACTTCTCTCCATCTGTGTCTGCTTTCATCGGCTCTGCCGTAGACAAGTTAAGCGATGCCGTCTGAAAATAATGGATACTGTCATCTTTGGGCTCCCATGCCCCTTTATTTTTGCGGCTGAGCATTTCTTTTAACAGCGGGATTCCAGCTTCCCGGATGATCATAACGTCCATTACTCCATCCTCTAAAGCCTCTTCTGGAAAAGGAAGAGACTGTGTTCCCAGGAAGCGCCCGTTCGACACATAGATCATAACGGCCTCACCCTCCAAGGTGCCTTTATCCCAATCCAGACGGTAGCTGAACGGTTCCGCCGATCTCACCGTCTGGAGCGTGCTGATAAAATAACTGATTCGCCCCAGTGTACCTTTCAGTCCCGTATTAATATTTTCGGAAGCATCTGTGATGAGACCGATCCCGAAAAAGTTAGTAAACACCCGGTCGCCTGCCGCACCCAAATCGATCATCCTGCGGTTTCCCTGCATTAGCTGCTGCGCCGCCTGCACAAGGTCGACAGGCAAATTAAGGGATCTCGCAAAATCATTGCAAGTGCCTGCCGGTAGAATACCGACCAGCGGAGGTTCACTTAACGCGGCCAGTCCGTTGATGCACTCATGAACCGTTCCGTCCCCTCCCATGATCAGAACGAGATCAAAAGAAGATCCCCGCTCGCGGCAGGCTCGTTCCCCATCGCCGGGCTCCTGTGTTTGAAACAGGACAAGCTCCCGAACCTCGGGAGCGATCACAGCCGTGACGCTGCCCAGCAGCGTTGCTGCTTCCTGCTGCCCCGCCTTCCCGTTATAAATCAGCATCGCCCGGTCGTACATCATTCTTCCTCCTCTTTATGTGTCAAGATTCCAACATTCGTACTGCCTATATTATTACCCTGAGCGCCCCTTGTTTTAATCAAATCATCAGAGCACGATCCATAGAACAGTTGAAAATATAGCGTATTGCATTATCCTATATAGGATGAACTTAAAATAACATACAGTCCACTGCGATTGAGAACCATCTTCCGATCGCTGTTATCCCCGGATTTTTTTCGAATTTACATACTTTTAGGGTGAAATCCGGGGATAAAGGCGACCGCTTCGCTTCTCCAGATCGATTCTCACTCTCCGTTAAACGTGTAATTCTTATTTTCAATCTATATAGAAATGAAGTATTCGCACGATAATAAAACAAAAGGCGGCTGTTTATGAGCTACAAAAACATTAAAATTCTTATTCTGATTATCCCTACATTAACGATCGCGGTATGGGAGTTTGTCCGACATGAGTATCTTCTGCCCTATATTTCGATGGAACTGGGGAACTGGCTTGCTCCTGTGCTTGTCTTCCTGGTCAGTATTACGCTGCTTCTCAAATTGTTTGGAAGAATGGAACAGCTGCAGGCTCAGCTCCGGGAAGAACAGGCAGCTAAAGCTGTTCTTGAGGAACGGGAGGCTTTGGCGAGAGAGCTGCATGACGGCATTGCTCAATCCCTCTTTTTGATCAGTGTCAAGGTCGAACAATTAAAAGCGGCGGATACGTGTGCGCCGAACACCTCTCCTGCGTATGCCGGCCTCCACAAAGTGACTCAGGAGCTGAATGCCTATGTCAGACAAGCGATCAGCAGCCTTAGGGCACAGCCCAAAGGAGAGTCTGCTGCCGGCTGGGAGGATGCGATATTTCATTTGATATCGCAGTTTGGGCAGGAGCACGGCATTCCGGTTACCATAGATTGGAACATTCCCGAAGCCTCACTGAGCATCAAAGAAAAGGTAGAACTTTATTCCTCTGTACGAGAAGGACTGCTTAACATCAGCAAGCACGCCGGGGCTAGTCAGGTCTCCGTTCAAGGGTGCACGACTCCGGGAGGCTGGCAGGTAAGCATTAAAGATAATGGACAGGGTCTTGATGAGGAACAGCTGAATGATCCTAACCGGTTCGGGCTAAGGATCATTCGTGAGCGGGCCGAGGCGCTGGGCTGGAAGCTAAGCTTGTCCCGCAGTGAAAAACACACGATTCTGAGAATACAGAAAGGATGATGCATCATGCAGCCCATTCGCATTCTGATTGCTGACGATCATGCCCATGCGAGGGAAGGTATTCGGGAGATTTTGAAAGAAGATCCCAGCTTTGAGGTCGTTGCGGAGGCTGAGGACGGCCTGGAGGCTCTGAAAATGACCGCCGTATATATGCCTGACGTGATCCTGATGGATATTAACATGCCCGGGCAATCCGGGCTGGAGGCAACCCGCCAGATTAAAAATAATTATCCGTATGTCAAGATTATTATGGTCACCGTCTCTGATGACATCACAGACCTCTTTGAAGCTATTAAACAGGGTGCTCAAGGGTATTTGCTGAAGAACATTTCCCCCGTATCGTGGCTGGAGTATGTCAGGGCCGTTGCCCTGGACGAGGCCCCGCTCACCCGCGAGCTGGCAGTCCAGCTGTTAAAGGAATTCTCCACCAAACCGCTGGAGCCAGAACGCTCGCCACTCACCCCGCGGGAGCAGGAAATTCTGGAGCAGGTGGCCAAAGGAAAAACCAATCGGGATATTTCCTGCGAGCTTGTGATATCCGAGCACACGGTCAAGAACCATCTCAAAAATATTATGCAAAAGCTCCATCTGGACAATCGTGTCCAGCTCACCCGATACGCCTATGACCAGGGCTGGGTGAAATGACTCTTTAGAGCTATACCCAATCCCTTCTCCTTCCTCTAGGATAAATGAACACCGGCCGGAGGAAAGGAGGCGTGGCATGCATATTCTCCGATCAGGCACGGTATTCCGTGCTTTTTTTGTGTTCATGATAACGATTACTGTCTTATTCCCTATCGGTGTTCCGGCAGCAGCAGAAGAACAGCCTGTTCCACTTCAGCCGCTGATTGATGCAGCAGCTCCCGGTGATACCCTCATCCTGGAGCAGAGGTCCTACAGCGGGCCTGCCGTCATTGACAAGCCGTTAAAGATCCTCGGAAATGATGGCAAAATCGTGAATCGTTCGGCTCAGCCGGCGTTATCGCTGACAGCCGGTCAGACTCAGCTTGACGGCTTTACCGTCCTTCAACTGCACCGGGACCCTTTAGTTCCCGCCATACATATCACTTCACCGGGAAGCAGCTTGTCCTCTCTGAGTATCAAGACGTATGGGGCGGGTATCTATCTTCGGGAAGCAGATGACATTACGCTGGACAGCAACACCATTGTAGGCAGTCAGAAAAGCGGGTCTACCAGAGGCAATGCCTTGGATCTGCTGGATTCCAGTAACATCACGATAACCGGCAATTCCATAGCACGACTTCAGGATGGTGTGTATGTAGAAGGCGGAAACTCCTTTACCGTACAAGATAATGACGTATCCTGGTCACGCTACGGATTTCACTTTATGTTCACTAAGAATTTGGACCTGAGTCGCAACCGCAGTATGTCGAACGTGACGGGGGCCATGATTATGAGTGTGCGCGAAGCAGAAATTACAGACAATCGGTTTGAAGAGCAGAACAGCAGCGTTAACGCACAGGGGCTGCTGCTGTATGATGTATCGGCGTCGTATGTCGCCCGGAATTCTATTCAGGGAAATCGGGTTGGCATCTTCGTTCAACAATCTTCGGATAATCAGCTTCTCTCTAACGAAATCAGCAGTAACTTCATCGGTATTCAAATGCTGAATGCTGAGGGGAATATGCTGCGCCAGAATCTCTTCTCTGCCAACGTCGTACCCGCCCAAGCTATAGACAGCAGCGACAATGCGGCGGACCAAAATTATTGGGATTCTGCACAGGTGCTGGATTTGGACGGATCTGGTCTCAGCGACCTTCCCTATATCGTCAATCCGTTTTTTCTTCAGATCACCAGGTCCACTCCGCAGCTGCAGCTCCTGTTTCATTCACCCGGGCTGCCTTTGCTGGAGCAGTTGTTTCCTGTCGATCAGGAGCGTGGCCTGTCCGATGCCTCACCCTTGCTGAAACCGCCGGAATTGCCGGCAGATGCAAACAGCCCCGAAGCTCATAAAGGGGTGCTTCCGGCTTCGTTAATACTGCTTGGCATTACACTCATCTCAATTTTTAATTTCAGGGGGAAAGCACAATGAAAACCATGTTGAAGCTCATGCTGATCAGTATTGTTGTCGTATTAACCGCCGGCTGCGGTAAAGAGGAATATGCGGCCGTTCCGATTGATGAAAATGTGGACAAATGTGTTGTCTGCAACATGCAGATCAAGGATGACCAATACGCCGTACAGCTGCAGCTAAAGGATTATAAAACGTTGAAATTCGATGATCTGGGTGACATGTATGTGTGGACAAAAGAGCATGGCGAGGATAACATCGGTGCAAAATTTGTCCGGGATTATTACACGAAAGAATGGCTTCACTTAAAAGATGCTGTCTATGTTTATGATGAGAACATCCGTACTCCGATGGCTTTTGGCGTTCTCTCCTTTAAAGATCAAGCAAGTGCAGACAAATTTGTGCAGGAGCATGGTATGGGTACGCTTATGACCAGCGCAGAACTTGAGAATCATGAATGGAAATCTGGAATGGATATGATGGATGACATGCATGGTGATGGCGAGCATGGACATGGATCCGAGGCGCATGACACGTCAGAAAGCGATGAGCATGGCGGCAATTCGGGACATGAATAATACAAGCGGTGAGGACTTTCTGAGCTTACGGGCGATCCAGACGATCGCCGGACGTGAGATCAAGCTCGGATTCCGCAATCCCTGGTCTTATTCATTTATGGGTTTATTTATCTTGTTCAGCCTTGCCCTGCTTCTCATTCAGCAGCAGCAGGGCCTTCAGGATTACTCCGGTACGACCAGCGCCATGATTAACCTCATATTATATCTGCTGCCTCTGATGACCTTGCTGCTGGGTTCTTTTTCAATCGCTGCAGAAAAGGAGGAAGGCGGCTGGCAGCTGCTGTCTACCTACCCCATACGTGCTGCGGGATATGTGCTCGGCAAATACATCGGGACGCTGTATGTACTGCTCATTATTGTTGCAGCCGGCTTTGGTATATCCGGACTGATCAGTGCCTTTACGTCACAATCTTACACCTGGAAAACATACAGTCTGTTTATCGTATTCTCTTGCTGTCTGGTACTGTTCTTTCTTGCACTATCTCTGCTCATCGGTGTGTTGTGCAGGAACCGATGGCAGGCGCTGACGGTTTCCGTCTCGGTCTGGTTCTTTCTCGTTCTGGGCTGGCCTACACTTCTCATTGCTCTTCTGGGTGTACTAGCCTACCCATTGATCAAGCCTATGCTTATGATCATGGTCTTTCTGAATCCCGCAGAGCTGTCCAGACTCTTTCTGGTCATCAAGCTTGGTGGCGGCTCTGTGCTGGGACCTGAATATTACCGCTGGGTGAACTGGATGCATCAGCCGGAAGGCACGCTTACGTTCCTGGCTGCAGGCTTGCTTTGGATTGTACTGCTGTTGACCGCAGCTTCATGGATACTGCAAAGGAGGAGAACCCATGCCTAATTCTATGCTGCTCCAAGTAAGAGAAGTGTCCAAAATCGTCAAATCGCAAACCCTTCTTCAGCCGCTAAGCTTCTCCCTGCAGCCCGGTAAGGTTCTGGCTCTGTGCGGAGGTAACGGCGCAGGAAAAAGCACACTGCTCCGAATCACGGCCGGCATCATCCGTCCAAGCAGCGGTGAGCTAACAATTCAAGGCCTGAACTGGAAGCAGCATCGGAAGAAATGTGCGGATGGTATCGGTTATATGCCAGATGATTTTCACTTCGGTGATGCGCTGACTGCTCAGGAAACCATCATGTTCTACGCTTCACTGCGTAATGTTTCTAAGCAGCGCGTAAAGGAGCTGCTGGAGCTTGTGGGACTTGATGCCGTAAGAAGCAAGAAGCTGACCGCCTTCTCAAAAGGTATGCGCCAGCGCCTGCTGTTCGCCCAAGCCCTCCTTGCAGCGCCTCCGCTGCTCATTCTGGATGAGCCTACCAATGGCCTGGATCCGTACTGGATGCGATCGTTTGTCACTCTGGTGCAGCAGTGTGCTCAGGCAGGTCAGGCCGTCATCTTCTCGACACATCAGCTGGATGTTGCCGAACAAGCTGCTGACGAGGTTATTTTTCTGGATACAGGTCATGTCCGGTATCAAGGAGCCGTATTGCCCTTGAAGGAAAAGTACCGCTACAGCGGCGGTCTGTACGGCGCCTTTTCCGACTTGGTTATGCAGCCCTCTTAAACGACCCAACCTGCAGCATCGCCTAAATACAGCATCGCCCCGGGGTCTCCTGCCCCCGGGGCGATGCTGTATGCGATATAAAATATTAAACCGCCTGCTGTTCCTCGCTGAACTGGCTGTTGTACAAATCAGCGTAAAAACCGTCCTGCGCAAGCAGTTCATCATGTGTGCCCTGCTCCACAATGCGGCCCTTGTTCATGACCAGAATTAAATCCGCATTCCGGATGGTGGAAAGACGGTGGGCGATGACAAAGCTCGTTCGGTCCTGCATCAGGCGGTTCATGGCTTTTTGGATATAGAGCTCGGTACGTGTATCCACACTGCTAGTCGCCTCATCCAGAATCAGAATGGCAGGATCGGACAAAATAGCCCGGGCAATGGTCAGCAGCTGCTTCTGTCCCTGGGAAATGTTCGACGCTTCTTCATTCAGTACCGTGTCATACCCATTCGGCAGCGTCCGAATGAAATGATCGGCATGCGCAGCTTCAGCTGCCTGTACGATCTCCTCCTCAGACACCCCTTCCCTGCCGTAACCGATATTGTCCCGGATCGTCCCGTTAAACAACCACGTATCCTGCAGCACCATGCCGAACAGGCCGCGCAGCTCGCTGCGCTTCATATCGGCGATATTCACGCCATCGATACGGATCTGCCCATCATCCAGCTCATAAAACCGCATGAGCAGGTTGACCAGCGTTGTTTTTCCGGCACCGGTTGGTCCTACAATCGCAACCATTTGACCCGGCTTCACATCCACATTCAAATCATCAATCAAGCGCTGATCCGGCTTGTATCCGAAGGCCACCTGGTCAAACACCACACTGCCCTGTGCCTGCTTGAGATCCCGGGGCGACGAGGCTTCCGGAATCTCTTCCTCTGCGTCCAGCACCTCAAACACGCGTTCCGCCGAAGCAATGGTCGATTGAATGACGTTCGCAATGTTAGCCAGCTGTGTGATCGGCTGGGTAAATTGACGCGAGTACTGGATAAACGCCAGGATTTCACCTACCGAAATGGAGTTCTGTGTTACCAAAATACCCCCCATAATGCTGACGATCACATACCCGATATTTCCGATAAACATCATCAGCGGCATAATAACCCCGGAGATAAACTGGGCGCGCCAGCCCGCTTCATACAGCTTGTTGTTCACCTCATCGAATTGCGCGATACTCTGCTGCTCGCGGCCGAACGCCTTCACGACACGGTGGCCAGTATACATTTCCTCGACGTGCCCGTTCAGCTGTCCCAGATATTTTTGCTGATCTGCAAACTGCTTCTGGGAACCCTTGGCGACTCCGATGGTTACAATCACGCTTAAAGGCAGCGTGAGGATGACCACCAGGGTCATCAGCGGGCTGATCCACAGCATCATGACAATAACCCCGAGCAGCGTTACAACAGACGTAATCATCTGGGTCAAGCTCTGCTGAAGCGTGCTGCTGATGTTGTCCATATCATTCGTAACCCGGCTCAGCGTTTCGCCATGCGAACGTGCATCAAAATATTTCAGCGGCAGCCGGCTCAACTTCTGGTCCACCTCTTCACGCAGATCGTAAACCGTCCGCTGGGCTACGCTGGCCATCACATACTGCTGGACATAGCCAAATACCGAGCTCAACAGGTACAGTCCGCCCAGCCAGAGCAGGATTTCCTGAAGGGCCGCAAAATCAATGCTAGCTCCAGGAGTTCTCTGCATATTCCTCCATCCATCGTATAATACGTCGGTAGCATCTCCGAGAATTTTCGGACTGACAATTCCGAATATTGTACTCAGCAGTGCCGCAGCCAGCACCAGCAGCAGTCTGCCCCGGTGCGGCTTGAGATAACCGGCTAAACGCCGGAAGGTGCCTTTAAAATCTTTCGGTTTCTCGACTGGCATACCTGGTCCATGCGGTCCTCCGCCGAAGGGACCACCACGAGGATGGCCTCCGCCTCCGCCGCGGTGTCCGCCGCCACGTTGCTGCTCACTCATGCGATCTCCTCCTCTGACAGCTGGGAAGACACAATCTCTTGGTAGACACTGCAGCTTTCCATCAGTTCGGCATGGCTGCCAATTCCTGCCACCTTGCCTTCTTCCAGCACGATGATGCGGTCTGCATCCATGACTGTGCTGACCCGCTGGGCCACGATCAGAACCGTGGAGGCGGTCGTTTCACTTTTCAGCGCGGCACCCAGCTTCGCATCGGTCTTGAAATCCAGCGCCGAGAAGCTGTCATCAAACACATAGACTTCCGGCCTGCGGACAAGAGCCCGCGCAATGGAGAGCCGCTGCTTCTGGCCGCCTGACACGTTGCCCCCACCTTGGGATATTGGCGCTTCATAACCGCCCTCCATCCCGGATATAAATTCATCCGCCTGCGCCACGACAGCAGCATGCCGGATTTCTTCATCCGTCGCATCTTCTTTGCCATAGCGGATATTGTCCGCAATGCTGCCGGTAAAGAGCAGTGCTTGCTGCGGAACAAAGCCGATTTTGGATCTCAGGTCCTCCTGGCTCATTTCCCGGATATCCAGCCCGTCAATTTTTACGTTTCCCGAAGTCACATCATAAAAACGGGGAATCAGACTGATCAATGTGGACTTACCGGATCCTGTGCCTCCGATGACGGCCGTCACTTCACCCGGGCCCGCTTCAAAAGAAATCTCCGTCAACGCAGGCTCTTCCGCACCCGGATAGTAGAACGTCACATCATCAAACACCACATGACCTTTTCCGTGCACAGCTCTGCCAGTCTGATCAGGATCCACGATGTCCGGCTTCATCTGAAGCACTTCGTTAATCCGCACTGCCGAGGCCTGCGCCCGCGGAATCATCACGAACATGACGGACAGCATGATCAGGGAGAACATAATCATCATCGCATACTGCAAAAATGCCATCAGATCGCCCACCTGGATATGACCATTTTGAATCCGGTCTCCTCCAAACCATACAATCGCAATCGTCGCCAGGTTCATGACCAGCATCATGACCGGCATCATCGCACCCATGATCTGGTTAACCCGTATAGAAGTCTGCGTCAGATCCTCATTCGCTTCCTGGAAGCGGCTTTCTTCATAGGTCGTCCGGTTGAATGAACGGATAACCCGCATACCCGTCAAGCCTTCGCGTGTCACGCGGCTCAACGTATCAATTTTCGTCTGAATGACCTTGAACAGCGGAATACCTTTATATGCAATCAGAAAGATCGCCAGTGCCAGCACGGGAATGACCACAAGCAGCACGGTGGCCAGGCCGGGATCGCGGGTAACTGCCATCAGGATCCCCCCGATACACATGAGCGGTGCCAGCACCAGCATGCGCAGAATCATAATCGTCACCTGCTGCACCTGCGTAATGTCATTGGTCGTACGCGTAATGAGCGACGCCGTGCCGATCCGGTCAAACTCCTGCAGCGAGAACTTTTCCACATGGGAGAACACCTTTTGCCGCAAAATCCGTCCGAGTCCCGTGGCCGATTTCGCCGCCATATAGCTTGCCACGATGGAGCAGATCACACCGCCAGCAGCAACCGCAACCATGATGCCTCCGATGCGCCAGATGAGTGGAATATTGCCCTGGGATACCCCGTCATCCACAATGCCCGCCATCAGCGTAGGCAGAAACAGCTCGGACAGTGTCTGAAGGAACGTAAATATTAGCACCAGCAGCACAGCTCCACGATATGGCTTAATATACCGAAACAACTTCAACATGTTTTACGACTCTCCTTTCACATCTGCCGGATTGAGATCAATTTCATGCTCGATCAGATAGGTGTA
The DNA here is from genome assembly GCF_012933385.1 of Paenibacillus lemnae. Taxonomy (GTDB): domain Bacteria; phylum Bacillota; class Bacilli; order Paenibacillales; family Paenibacillaceae; genus Paenibacillus_AQ; species Paenibacillus_AQ lemnae. The sequence continues at coordinate 360,885 of NZ_JABBPN010000001.1, read as the reverse complement.
CACCTTTGTGAGTAGACGGGCGAGCTCCATGCTCTCCTCTTCTCCCAAGTACTCTACCAAACCTTTGAAATGGACATTAAACGCTTCATGCGCCTTGTCCGCAATGTGATGTCCTTGCGCTGTCAGCTTCACTCTGACCGCTCTCCGGTCATTGGCGTCCATAAAGCGTGTCACCAGATCCCGGCTTTCCAGGCCGTTTATAAACTGGGTGATCGTAGGAGACGTTACACCCATATGGCCGCTGATCTCGGACACCTTCAAACCGTCGGTTCCTTCAGCAGGCGGATGGAATTTTAAAGCCATCAGCACCTTGATCTCCCCGGCAGTGAAACCGGAGATGCTCATCTGCTCCCACTGCCTTTTGCGAAACAGCCCGAAGGTTCTCATAAGCCGGCGTGAAGCCTCACCAAGCACATCTTCCGGGGAAGACGCATCGCTTGCTCCACCGCAGTTAAAGGACGGCTCCTTATCAGAATCAGTCATGGAACCACCTCATTTTTTGTATGTGTCATTTAGATAGCTTACTAATTAATTAGGTAACCTAACTATATACTCGAAAAAGTTGTCATGTCAATTGCAGTGGTGCGCTCATGCACGGCTTGCGACAACGTGACATGCGGAATTTTATGCTTTTCCTCCTGGCGCATGTGTTAAGCTATGAAAACGAGGAACACGGAACACTAGAGTCATGAGGTGATACTTGCATGTCCAAGATCGACAGTATGCTTGCGATTCTTTGGATGCTGAACTCCGGCAGAAAAATGACAGCCCAGCAAATCTCTGAACGGCTGGAGATGAATATCAGAACAGTCTACCGGTATATCGATACGCTTTCAGCCAGTGGTGTTCCGATCATATCGGACGCCGGGCATCATGGAGGATATACGCTGCTGCATCGTTTTATTGAAAGCCCGCTTCTGTTTCATGTGGACGAGCAGGCCGCACTGCTGCATGCAGCTGATTTTGCGGAACAGGCCGGTTATTATGGCGGGAAAGCCCTGGACAGGGCTGCGGCCAAACTCAAACAATATTCCAATCCAGAGCAGATAACCATGATCAATCAGCGTTTAGAAGGGTTTGAAGTCATTCAAACCGCAGGAAGACCACGGGTTGAACCGGCATTAGACCTGCTAGCACAAAGTATTGTGAGCAAAAACGCCGTACTTATCGAATACGACACCCGTCTTCAAGGAAAGCCCCGTCAAAGGATGCTGGACCCGTATGGCATTCTTTATTGGAATCACAACTGGTATGTCATTGGTTATTGTCATTTTAGAGAGGAAATCCGCAGCTTTAGAGTGGATCGTATTTTAAACTGGACTGCAACCGAACACACCTTTGATCGTCCTCCGTCGTTTTCGGCGGCTGATTTTTTTATGAATCACATCCTTTCCAGTGCGGAGCATCCCCAGTCACTTAAGCTGCTCACGCTTACCGGTCAGGCAAGTTCTCTGGACCATTTATGTCAGCATTGGTTTTTAGGACATCATGTCAAGGATCGGTCACCAGACACAGTGACGTTTGAACTGCAAGAAACCGATATGCACAATGCTGTACCGTATTTATTTTTTCCATATGGCACATCAATTCAAGTTGTAGAACCTGAGCGTATGAAACAGAGAATGCTGGAAGTTTTGCAGGAGATGATGAATCATTATCAGGCTTGATCACTTCACTGACGGGGGATGTCAGTGAAGTTTTTTTATAATGGGGATATACCAATTGATGAACGCCTAAGGAGTGGTCAAATGTATAAAAAAGTGTATCTGTATGTATTGGATTCCATGTCAGACTGGGAGGTTGGCTATATTATGGCTGAACTCCGCACCGGGAGATATTTTAAAAAAGGGGTTGTACCACTTGAAGTTGTGACCGTTGGCCGGGACCACCGCTCGATAACGACAATGGGAGGGTTAAATATTGCCCCGCATATTTCTGTTGACGCATGTGTTTTGGATCGTACAGACGTCTTGATTCTTCCGGGGGGCGACACTTGGATGGACGCGGCGCATGAGCCTATCTTGCAAAAAGCTTCTGACGCCTTAGTAAAAGGGACTGTTGTTGCGGCAATTTGCGGGGCTACGTTTGGGCTTGCCAAAATAGGCATACTGGATTCTATCAGACACACAAGCAATGACCTGGGCTACCTCAAAATGATGTGTCCGCATTATGTCGGGGAAGCTTATTACGACACCAATCCTGCCGTCACCGACGGACATGTCGTCACATCATCCGGAACCGCACCGCTGCTGTTTGCGAAGCATATATTGCGGCTGCTGGATGTGTTTGAGCCTGACACCTTGGAGGCGTGGTACCAGCTCAATTACACGCATGAACCCCGTTACTTCCATGACTTGATGAAGTCGATCCAGTAGCAGCGCGTCTGCGGCGGATGGCGTTTTACGATACAAGCCCGCAAAAGACCACATAGGTCTCTTGCGGGCTTGTATGTGGTTTTCCACACACATCGCCCCCATTCGCGGCTCATACCACAACGCTGCGGTCTAGACTCGTCTAAAATTCCGCCACTCCTCGGGCAGGAGATGGTGGTACTGCCGGTTCTGGAACCGGTCGTCCACCAGCACCAGTGTGCCCCGGTCGGTTTCCGAACGGATCAGGCGGCCGCCGGCTTGGAGCACTTTGTTCATGCCCGGGTAGACATAGGCGTAGTCATAGCCGTTCTTGTCACTGCGGCCGAAGTACGTGCGGATAATATCATTTTCAAACGACAGCTGCGGCAGGCCCACCCCGACCACAACGACCGATGACAGCCGCTCCCCTTTCAGGTCAATGCCTTCGGAAAATATCCCGCCCATGACCGCAAAGCCGATCAGCGGCTCGCTGGCATCTTTTTGAAAAGCGTTCAGGAACCCTTCCCGGTCCTCCTCGCTCATGGCATGGCCCTGAAGTAAGGTCCGCATTCCGGGATTTCGGAGGGTAAAGCCCTCATAAATCTCCTGCATGTAAGGATAAGACGGCAGGAACACCAGCGTATTCACAGGCTTCTCCATCACCAGCTTGTCCATCATGTCCAGAATAGCCTCCTTGCTGCGCTCCCGGTCCTTGTACCGAGTGGACACAGGCAGCAGCCTCACATCCAGCTGGTCCGGCGAGAACGGCGAAGGAATCGACAGACTGTAGTCCTCTTCTTCTGCACCCAGCATATCCCGGTAATACATCAAAGGGGTCAGCGTAGCGGAGAACAGTATGGTGGAGCGGAAGTTTTTGCCGGCCTGTCTCAGCAGATGGGAAGGGTCCAGACAGAACAGCTTGAGGAATACCTCATTCCGGTCAAGCTCCGCATACGTCACATAACGCTCATCATACAGCCTCGAAATACGCAGGTACCCTTGTGACGCAAAATAACACTCCAGCAGCAGTTCTGCCTCTTCACCTCCGCGTCCCGTAACCAGCTCCGCTTCCGCCTGAATCACAAAAGCTTCCAGCAGCTCATCCATCATCTCCGGCTGGCTGGAGCCGACCACGCGTTCTTCCTCCCCGCTGACTTTGCGCAGGACAATAAAGCGGTTGTTCACGGTTTTGGCGGCCTGATAAATGCCCGGATTCCTCTCCTTATAGGCTCGCTGCACCTCCAGAAACATCGACTTCCGAAGCTCTGCCGAGAACATGCTGCGGGCCCGGTCCACCAGGTTATGGCCTTCATCCACCAGCAGCACGGACGACTTCTTCATCTCTTCCGGCATTCGCTTCAGCGACACCCTGGGGTCAAAAATATAATTATAATCACAGATCACCACATCTGCGGCATAAGCAGCATCCAGCGAGAACTCAAAGGGACATACCTGATGCTTGCGGGCATATTCCTCAATCACCGGGCGGGTCATCGATGTCTCATGCTGCAAAAGATCCAGAATCGCTCCGTTAATCCGGTCGTAGTAGCCTTCCGAGAACACACAGGCTTCCTTGGTGCAGCCGTCCCCCTCACGAAAACAGATTTTGTCCTTCGCGGTCAGGGTCACCGCATGCAGGTGCAGTCCCCCGGCTGACATGTTTTCCAGCGCCTCTTCCGCAGCAGTGCGGGTAATCGTCTTCGCGGTTAGATAAAAGATCCGCTTGATGCTCCCTTCCCCCATCGCTTTAATAGAAGGAAACAGCGTGGAAATCGTCTTGCCGATCCCGGTCGGCGCCTTCGCAAACAGCCTGAGGCCGTCGCTAATGGTTTTGTATACGGCGCCCATCAGCCTGCGCTGGCCCTTCCGGTAATCCGGAAACGGGAATGACAAGCTGCGGATGCTCTCATCCCGCCGCCGCGCATGCTCCAGCAGCAGCCGGGCATACGGCGCGTAGGCCTCCGCAGCTTCCAGAGCAAAGGCTTCCAGCTCGGAAGCGCTAAAGCTGCGGCGGAACCGCTTCACCTCATCGGTCTTGATCCCCACATATGTCAGCTGAACAGACATCTGCTGGACCGCATGTTTGCGGATATACATATAGGCATACATTTTGGCCTGGGCCCAGTGTACGGGATAGGTATCTTCACCAATATCTTCAAGGCTGCCGGAAGTCGATTTGATTTCATCGATCATCGGCACGCCGTCGCTTAAAATCAGTCCGTCACAGCGGCCTTCAATCACAAAGGTAAGATCCCCGCATACCACTTCAGCGGTCAGGTGCACTTCCTTGTGATCCTGCTCCCCATAATCCTTCTGAATCTGCTGATGCGCTTTGGTCCCTTCGGTCAATGCGGTTGTTGTACGGAAACCCGACACAATGCTGCCGCTCCGGAACACATACTCGACCAGCGGCCTGACGGATATTTCAATGGTTTGAGGCATTACGGGCAGACTCCTTTTATTAAAATCTCTGACTCGTATTATACCAAACATCGACTCCCCCCGCTTTGAAAGCAGCAGCAAAAAGAGCGAGCTCTTAAGACCCGTTAAGTCTCAAGCACTCGCTCTATTGCTAGGCCATTCACACAGTCCTTGTGCGCTTTAACCCGAAGACTACGGCAGGCGTGTCTCCATCTGATCCAGACTCTTGAACTCGTAGCCCTGTCTGCGGGCTTCATCAATGATGGCACCAAGCGCTTCCGTATTATCACGGGAAATGGAGTGAAGCAGCAGCACGGCACCGGGGTGCAGCTGTGCGGTCACCTTTTGCAGGGCATAAGATGCTCCTTTTTGGGCATTCACATCCCAGTCCATATAGGCCAGCGACCAGAAGACATTCGTATAACCCATTTCCCTGCTGACTGCGAGAGATCTTTCATTAAAGATTCCACGCGGTGTCCGGAGATACTTCATCTCCTGCTGGCCTGTGACATTGCTCACTTCCTGCTTGACCCGGCTCAGCTCTTCTTTTAGCTTGTCCGCTGAAATGGCGGAAACATCAGGGTGGCTCCACGAATGATTGCCGATAATGTGCCCCTCTGCCGTCATGCGTTTCAGTAGATCAGCTTGCGTCTTCACATAATGTCCGGTCACGAAAAAGGCTGCCGGAACCTTCTTGGCCTTTAACGTATCCAGAATCGCCGGTGTAAATCCGTTCTCATAGCCGTTATCGAACGTCAGATACAGATCTTTTTTCGCCGGGTCGCCCATGAATACGGCACCGTGTTTCTTCAACAGCTCTTTAAAGCCTTCTTCATCAATCGAGGGCAGCTTGCCGCCTACACTTTTCTTGAAACCAAAATGAAAGGTACGCCCATCAGCATGAACACTGTCCGGCAGCACGGCAGCCAGCAATGCGGCGCAGAGCACCACGACCGGCAAAAGCCGGACGATCTTGATAATTCTCACGTTACATGTTGCTCCCCTCTGTCGTAGATGGCCCCAGTCTGCAAACTTGCAGCTTTAAGGACATGTCTTTCTACTTTTCCACGAGGGGAGGAAAGTTATGTGCACAAAACAGAAGTCAATAGATGCTTATACGGTCACTCTGTTTCTCAATCCAGCAGATTGGCAATAAATTGAGCAGCTTCCGCCCGGTTTGCCTCGCTCTTAGGGCTGAACAATCCGGAAGGAGTTCCCTGTACCAGGCCGGATTTCTGTGCCTTGCCTACAAACTCTGATGCCCAGGAACTGATCGCCGCCTGATCCTTAAACGACGGGGCAGCCGGGCTTAATGTCGTTTGATAATGCAGTTCGTATGCCTTAACAAGCATAATGACTACTTCTTCTCTCGTAATACTGTCGTTAGGAGCGAAGCTTGTGGCGCTCCGGCCGTTGACGATTCCCGCTCCGGCAGCTTTGCTCACGTCGCCGGCATACCATGCTCCCGCAGGAACATCCGAGAAATCAGCCGAACCGGCAGCTTCCAGCTTCAATGCTCTTACCAGCATGGATGTAAATTCAGCACGGGTCACCGTACGCTTCGGCATGAAGAGCGATCCTCCCGTTCCTTGGACGATCTGTTGTGCCGCAAGGGTTCTGATCGTATCATAGGCCCAGTGCGTGGAAGGCACATCGGTAAATTGCGGCAGTTCAACTGGCTTCTTAACCGCCGGTACATGTACAGGCGCTTCACGGTGCTGCGTATGCTGTTCATAGGAATAAGCTAATTTAATCAGTGCAGCTTCATCAAACGGTCTGCCCAGCAATTCGATGTTCTGAGGCAGCTTCTCTTCAGTTCCACCGGTAACAAAACCTGCAGGAATACTGATGGCCGGGAATCCGGAATAAGGGCTCAACCGGTTCGCACTTCCAGCATTGCTGTCTCTCAAGTTTGCAGGCGGATTTGCCGTAGAAGGATAGAGCAGTGCATCCAGTTGATTGTCCGTCATCGTTTGAAGCAGTGCCTCCCGGGTAAGCTTTGGACGCTTAAGGATAATGTCCCGATAATCCTGATTCTCACTCAAATCGGTTACGCTGTCGCGGCCCTTGTATACATTCAGCATATGTGGCAGCATGTCGGTAACGGAGTCCACAATATCCGATAACGAGCGGTATGGAACCTTCGTATCCGGGTTGTTGTTGATATACGTTTCAAAATAGGTGTTCAGGTCTGATTTGAACTCAAATGAACTTAAGCTCGGGTAAGCCAGGATATCCGAAAGATTCGGAACCTCCACATCCACGACTGTTGCACCCGCTGCCTTCATATCGTCAATCGCCTGATTGGTCAGACCGATGACACCTTCATTCGTTCCCATCACAAGCGGGTCGCGGATAACCCCGATTCGAGCCCCGTTCAGCCCGTCTTTGTCCAAAGAATCCGTATAGGTCTTCGGAGTCCGGCCCATGCTGTACAAAGTTGCTGCATCATCCGGATCATAGCCTTTTAAATAATCCATTGAGATCGCGATATCTTCCACTGTTCTGGCCATCGGCCCTCCGGTATCCTGTGAAAGAGCCAAAGGAACAATCCCTTCACGGCTTGTTAAGCCGATAGTTGGGCGCAAACCTACCAGATTGTTATAAGAGGAAGGAATGCGGATCGATCCGCCGGTGTCTGTACCCAATCCCAGCACGGCGAAGTTGGCTGCTATTGCAGCTCCCGTGCCGCCAGAAGATCCTCCTGGATTTTTAGTCAGATCATAAGGGTTTAACGTTTGTCCTCCCAGGGAACTGACTGTCGATAATCCAAGGGCAAATTCATGCAGATTGGCTTTACCCAGAATGATGGCTCCCCCATCCCTTAATTGCTCTACCATTTGGGCATCTGTCAGCGTGTAGTTATCCTTGAGACATGTGCATCCCGCACTGGTGGGCATCCCGATCGTGTTATAGTTATCTTTCACAATGACAGGAATGCCATGCATCAAACCCCGGGAGCCTGAGTGCATGCGCTCCGCATCCAGCAGGGACGCAATTCTAAGCGCATCTGAATTGATTGTGATCATGGAATTGATGGATGGTCCCTGCTTGTCATACTTGGCGATCCGCTCAAGATATCCTGTTACAAGCTCTACCGCCGTCAGTGTCCCGGCTTCCATCGTGTTTTGAATCTCCCGCACGCTTAACTCTGCGAGATCAACCGAGCTTCCGGATTGAAAGGCAATAATGTTACCCATTGCTGTCAAATCGTACAGCCGGATTGCACCATCACCATTGAAATCAGCTGCCTTGATCTGTTCCCAGTCGCCGCTGGCAGAGGTAGCGCCATTATGTGCACTGAGAAGGGACAAGTCCTGAATATCAACGATGTTGTCGCCTGTCAAATCTCCTTTGATGCCCAGTACGGTTCCTTGAGACGGCTCAATAGTTCCACCAGATGGTAGAGCCATTTCTGCTGCAGCTTTAAATTGAGATCCCGCTGCGGCCCGCTTCGGATTAAATGTCAGCGTGAAGACCGGCTGACCCGCTTTTACAGCTCCGTTTGACTGCATGGTTACCAGAGTCAATTTACCGTTTTGTTCCCGGGTACCCACAACTCGGATTGACGGGTCCACTGGTTCGGCTGAATCAAAATCGAATAAGGAAGCGTCATAATCGACTACAAACTTCCCTGCTGCGCTGTCCAAATCTGTGGCGCTGCTGATGCTTACTTTGTAAGGAGTGCCTTTCATTACTTTTTTCGTTTCAGTAAATCGCAGGGTTTCATCCGTCGACGATAGAGAAACAGCCGCAGCTTGATTAGCTGCTGTCACTGTGGAAGCTGTCTCTACATCTGCATAGGAGGTCCAAGGAGACGCGGTAAACAGCAGCCCTGACGCTAACATTGCTGCGAACATTCTTTTTCCGATACGTGAAATTCCAGTTTTATTCATACTTACCTCCTATAATATGTTATTTTATTTTACGCGAGATGAAAAATAGTTCATTTTGATGAAAACACCTCGATTCTTTTTGCGTTTCATGTTATATAATCTAACATAAGAGAATCATACTAGTTCATTATCCAGCTTACAAGAAGGCACTTATTTGTCACTAAGGGACCAAATGGATACTTAGCAAGGCATCATTTTACAAGAGGGGGCCTCATTATGAGCAGCGAGACTTACTATTCAGGCATCATCAATTACGGGTGTCCCATCGCAATTACGAACGACATTATGGGAGGAAAGTGGAAGGGGGTTATTCTGTACCATTTGTGTACCGGGGACCGCCGCTTCAATGAACTACGGAGACTTCTGCCAAATATTACGCAGCGGGTGCTGACTGTGCAGCTGCGGGAAATGGAGCGGGACGGGCTCATTTTAAGGGAGGTTCTTGATGGTTCTCCCCCGCCTGTCCATTATTCATTGACTCCGTTGGGCGAGTCACTCAAACCGATTATTTATCTGATGCGGGATTGGGGGCGCACTCATAAAGATGTGTTACCGAACCCCAGAATCCAGCTGCCCTGAATGCCTTGCATCGACAAAGTTCTGTGAACACAACAAAGTCCGGCACCGAAGTGCCGGACTTTGTTGTCTATCTCATACTGTAAACCGCCGCGCTGCCAGAACACGCAATCATCCGGAGGCTATTTCACCTGAATCGTGCAGCCTTTTTCATGGCTTTCCATCGCATATTCAATGATCCGGATGGTGTCCCGGGCATCTTCTGGCTGGACAGGGACCGGAGAGCCTTCCAGAATGGCATCCGCCAAGCCCTGGTAAAAGGCCTGATACCGGCCTGGCAGCGTGTCGATCTCCCCTTGTACGGCAAGGCCGCTGAATTCTGTGGCCAGCTCTCCGTATTGATCAGGCTGATCTTCTCCCCAGCCCGAATCCCCGGGCCGAAGACCCTGCTTCAGCTGGCTCTCCTGCGGATCCTGGCCATACTTCAGGAAGCTGCCTTTATCGCCATGCAGTTCGAACTTCGGTCCTGCGTGGCGGACGAGTGATCCTGAATGCAGAATGACCCGGTGAAATTCATAGCCCAGCACGAGGTGAAAGTAATCAATCACCTGAGAGCCCGGCCGCTCGGCGCGAAGATCCGCCCACAAGGTTTGGGGCTTGCCGAATAACAGCAGCGCCTGATCGATCAGGTGAGAGCCGAGATCGTACAGCTGTCCCGCTCCCGGCCCCTCCTGCTCTTTCCAGCGTTTTTTAACAACAGGACGATAACGGTTAAAATGTGCCTGATATAGTGAAAGCTTGCCCAGCGCACCCGTCTCCAGCAGATTGCGTACCGTCAGGAAGTCGTTATCCCAGCGGCGGTTTTGATAAACGGTCAGCAGCACTCCCTTGTCCTTCGCCAGCTGAATGAGATCCTCCGCTTCGCTCGCGGTGACCGTGAACGGCTTTTCCACAACAACATGCTTTCCGGCTTCCATAGCCTTCCGTGCATAATCGTAATGGGTTGCATTCGGGCTGGCCACAACGACGACGTCAATGTCCTGATCGGTGAGCAGCTCGTCTACCTCCTGATAGACAGCCGCACCAGGAAGATCTTTGTGTACTTTTTCTGGATTCGAAGATACAACAGCCCGGATCGCATAATCCGGAATGCTGCTTAAGAGTGGCGCGTGAAACGTGGATCCCGAAAGCCCGAACCCGATAATCCCTGTCTGTATTGTCAATGTCTTGTCCCCCTATGTCTCTTTTCTTGGTTCCGCTCCTAATAACTGTATGATTTATATTATCATGTACAGGCTTTTTTTACTTGCTGAAACATGATTTTAAAATAAGTCATTCAAATCATTTAGAAATTCCTCTAAATAGGTCTTGCCTTTTGAAAGGATTCATCAGATAATGTATTTAGATAAAATTCTAAATAGAATGCGAGGGATACACATTGGGATTTCCCGAAACATTTAAGGCGTTATCGGACCCGATCAGGCGGGAAATTCTGGTCCTGCTAAGACAAGGCAGGATGTCTGCCGGAGAGATCGGCCAGCATTTTGACATGACGGGGGCCACCATCTCCTATCATCTGTCTCAGCTGAAAAAAGCCGGACTTATTTTTGAGACGAAGTACAAGAACTATATTTACTATGAAATCAATGTATCCGTTGTTGAAGAAATTATGCTCTGGCTGTCACAATTTAATGGGGGGAAGAAAAATGAGTAAATACAGAACGACGTTTATTGCTGCCACACTGGTCTGCTTGCTGCCGATGATTTTATCTGCTGTGCTGTACCCTGAGTTACCTGGACAGATCGCCATCCACTGGGATGCTGCAGGCAATCCGGATGGATATGCTTCCAAAGCGGTCGCCGCTTACCTGCTTCCGGCATCCTTGGCTGTACTGAACATCATAGTTCATATCGTCCTGCACAATGACCCCAAGAAAATGAACGCCGCGCCAGTTATGAGGACGATGGGGCTGTGGTTCATTCCAGTACTGAGCCTGATCATTACGCCTGTCACTTTATTTAAAGCGATGGGTGCTGATCTGCCTATTGAAATCATTGCACCCGCCCTCGTCGGAATGATTCTTGTTGTAGTCGGTAATTATCTGCCGAAGAGCAGACAAAACTATACGATTGGGATCAAGCTTCCCTGGACGCTTCACAGCCCTGACAACTGGAATAAAACGCACCGCTTTGCAGGCTACCTCTGGATGGCAGGCGGCGTATTGATGATCATCATGTCTTTCCTGGAGGTTCATGCCGTTTACGTCATTCTCCCCGTGATCCTGCTGCTTGCACTGGCTCCAACCGTCTACTCATTTCTGCTGTACAAGAGGGCTTAAAACAGGAACTTTTCACATGAATGCTTGTCTTTATGTAAATTTTCTGAAATGAATGTAAAATTTTTATAGTTTCTATTGCCTGACATCCGGTAATCCTGCTAATATAAGCCAGTAGCCTTAAAAATACGATGAAGATATAAGGAGAACGTTCAATGTCAGTGCCGTCCAAAAAAACCGGTCCGCTCCTTCTGCTGATGGTTAATATGTTTATCGCCATGCTGGGTATCGGTTTGATTATCCCGATCCTGCCCGATTTCCTGAAAGAGTTCGGCGCAGGCGGTCAGACCGCAGGCTATCTTATCGCAGCATCTGGTCTTACGCAGTTTATTTTCTCGCCGATCGTTGGCGAGCTGTCCGATAAATACGGCCGGAAAATCATGATTGTCACCGGCCTCGCGCTGTTCACCATCTCCCAGCTGCTGTTTGCGATTGCCGGGGATGTGTGGCTGCTGTATGTATCCCGTCTGCTCGGGGGCATCGGCGGCGCAGCCTTGATCCCGCCGATGATGGCTTTTGTGGCGGATATCACTACCGACGAAGACCGCGGCAAAGGTATGGGCATGCTGGGCGCCGCCATGTCGCTCGGTTTTGTCGTCGGGCCCGGTGTTGGCGGATTCCTCGCTGAAGTCAGCCTGCGCACACCGCTTTACGTCTCGGCTGCTGTGGCAGGCGCAGCCCTCGTCCTGTCTCTGATCGTTCTGCCGGAAACTCTGACGAAAGAGAGACAGCTTGCCGCACGGTCGATGACCGCGAAGAGGCAGAACATTCTCAAACAGTTCGCCCTCTCTGCGAAAGCACCCTATTTCGTACCGTTAATTCTGGTCTTCACGCTGACCCTGGGATTGATGAACTTTGAAGCCATCTTCCCGCTCTATGCCAAAGAGAGCTACACCTTCTCCACAAAAGAGATCTCGGTCGTCATCACCATTGGTGCCCTTGTCGGAACCTTGATCCAGGCGCTGCTGATCGATAAGGTGCTGCGCCGTTTCGGAGAGATTAAACTGATCTCCGCCAGCTTCCTGGCTGCCGCTGTCTGCATGGTCCTCCTGCTGCTCTCCAGCAACTTCTGGTACGTGCTCGGCATTTCGGTGCTGTTCTTCATCTTCACAGCGATTATGCGGCCGGCGATCAACACACTGCTGTCCAAAATGGCCGGCAACGAACAGGGCTTCGTCGCCGGTATGAACAATGCCTATATGAGTGTTGGTAATATCGTCGGACCGGCCATTGCCGGCAACCTGTTCGATATCCAGATCAACATCCCGTACCTGTTCGGTGCCGTGATTCTGATCTGCGGTGTGTTCCTGTGCATGGCCTGGTCCGCCCGCCGCACCATAGCGGTCGTCGTCCCGCCTGCAGCTGTACAGGAGTAGAATTTATAACAACAAACAGGCGCTGTTCGAGAGCATGTCTCCCGAAAAGCGCCTGTTTTCTATGTTCAGCATTATACGGATTCCGGCTTCTCTGCCAGCAGATTCCTCGTAAACGAGATCCATTCACGAGCGGCAAACGACATGTACCGGTCCTTCCTCCAAATCATGCCGAGCTGCCACGGGATCGAAGGATGATCCAGCGGCACAATGGCCACCCGCGACGCATCGATCTCCTGGCAGATCGTTTCTGGCAGCAGTGCGATGCCGAGATTGGCGGCCACCATACCGCTGATCAAATCCCACTGCGAGCTTTCGTAAACCACCTTCGGCTCAAATCCGGCCTGAACACACTCCCGAATAATCCGGTCATGCAGTGTGAAATCTTCGCGGAACAAGACGAAGGGCTCCTCCGCCAGTTCCTTTAGAGACACGCTATCCCTTGCCGCGAAAGAATGCGACGGATGAAGCAGCAGCTTCAGATTCTCCTCAATAAAGGAGTAATAATGAAAGAGCTCCTCCCGCACAGGAAGCACCGCCACACCGATATCGATCAAACCGCTTTCCACATCCATCTCTACTTTCTTCGCTCCGTCTTCAATCAGCTGAATCGTAATCTGCGGGTATTTCTGGTGAAACTGGCCAATGACCACCGGGAAAAAGCTTGACCCGATCATCGGCGGAAGTCCGATGACCAGATGACCGCGCCGCAGCTCCATCAAATCCTCCAGCTCGTAAGACATCTGCTGGAACGCCTCCACCATCTGCTGGGCCTGCTGATACATGATGCGCCCGGCATCGGTCAGCTCCACCTTTTTCCCCTGACGGTAAAACAGCGTGACACCCCATTCATCTTCCATGTTCCGGATGGTCTTGCTGATCGTGGGCTGTGTAATATACAGTGTCTCCGCTGCTTTGGTAAAGCTCCGGTGGCGGGCTACCTCCAAAAAATACTGCATGTGCCGAATATCCATGACTCACTCCCCTTCCCTCTGCACTATAGCCAAACGGAATGATACGCATTCGATATATGCATTTTACCTATGAAAGAAACCGATGTAAAATTTTCATATAACGAAACATTATCGAAAAGGAGAGACCTGTCATGAAAAACATATTGAAAGGTCTGCTCCAGGTGGCCGGACTGATGCTGTTCTCGCTGGGTATGGATCAAGCGGCCCAGTGGCTCCAAATCCCCGTGCCAGGCAGTATCCTGGGCATTGCCGTGCTGTTTATCCTGCTGGAGACCGGTATACTGCGCCTGCAGTGGATCGAGCTTGGCGCCAGCTGGCTGCTCGCTGAGCTGCTGTTGTTCTTTATTCCTGCCGCTGTAAGCATTATGAAATATTTCTCGCTGTTTGAAAGCGACGGCATTTCAATACTACTTGTTGTATGTATCAGTACCGTTGTGGTCATGACCAGTTCAGGACTCATTGCGACGTTCATATCCAAAAAACGAAAGGAGCGGACACCCTCATGATGACAGCATGGATCGCCTTGTTCGGCCTGCCTCTGACCCTGTTAGTCTATGCGGCTTCCAAAAAGCTGTATCTGCGTAAAAACCGCGTCTACCTGTCCCCGCTCCTGATCACGCCGATCATTCTCGTCGTGATGCTGACGCAGACAGGTATCTCGTACGAAGCTTATAACGAAGGAGCGGAATGGCTCAGCAAGCTGCTGCAGCCGGCGACGGTCGCTTTTGCCGTACCTCTGTATAAAAACTTCAAAACTCTGAAAAAGCACGCCGCTGAAATCATGGTCAGCGTAACGATGGGATCCGCCATCGCTATCTTGTCGTCCGCGCTGCTGGCCAAATGGCTGCATCTGAGCAGCTCGCTCACCAGCAGCCTCGTCCCGCGCTCCATCACGACACCGATTGCCATGAATGTCTCCCAGGTCATCGGCGGCGTGCCGAATATGACGGCTGTATTTGTCATCATGACCGGTATTTTAGGCTCCATCCTCGGGCCTTCGATCGTCAAGGTGTTTCGGATCAGGGGCGATATTGCCCGCGGGGTCCTGTTCGGGACCGGAGCACACGGTACAGGAACGTCCAAAGCGTTTGAATTCAGCGCCCTTACAGGCACCATTTCCAGTATTTCCATGATTCTCGCCGCCCTGCTCACCCTCGGTATTGCGCCATGGCTCATGTCCTATCTCCTATAGCTGCAGCAGCCTCAAAAAGAACCGGTCAAATGGCGGGTTCTTTTTGATTTTTGACTTCACTCTTAAAACGATGCATAATACATTTGTTAATCCCTTACAAAAAAATCGACAATAAAATAGCACAGAACGCGTGGGACGCGGTCTGCTGCTTATGGACGAAAGGATGGCGGTTTCCCGTGTTTGCAAAAAACCGGCTTCGCATATCCCTGACGAAGCCCTTTATATTTTTTTCCGTCCTTATGGTGCTTAAAAGTTACCTGGCCTGGGCCGTCATCTTCGACGACGTGATGCCCTGGCGCCCGCTGCTGGCGGAAATCCCCTTTGTATGGCTTATCTTCAGCCTTATCGAGGCGTTTGCTTCCAAACGCAAAATGATGGCCTACATGACCGTTAATCTGCTGCTTACCGCAATCTTTTTCGCTGCGATTATGTATTACAAGTACTACGGGGTTATGGTCAATTATCATGCGCTGGAGCAGGTCAACCAGGTTACCGCTGTCAGCAACAGTGTATTTTCTCTCATGGATCCATACTTCCTGCTGATATTCACAGATATTGTAATTTTGTTCTTCCTTTTCTGGAGAAATGATAAGGTCAAGGCATGGAAGCAGAAGCACGCTCGCAAGACCAAGCGTTCTCTAGCGTCCATCGTCTTCGTCTTCTCTCTGATGGTCTGCATCTTCCAGATTGTTCCGAACCGGTCAGCAATGAATGAGATCGTTCAGGCACAGGGTATGGGTATTCTGAATTATGAAATCTATACGATTCTGAAACAGGAAGAGACCGTTTTGGTCGATGCAAAATCCATTACCCAGGACCGCATCAATGAACTGAAGCAGATTACACCAGCCGCTGCATCGGAATATCACGGGATTGCAGAAGGCAAGAATGTGATCATTATCCAGATGGAATCGTTTCAGGAATTTCTGATGAATCTGAAGATTGACGGCCAGGAAGTAACGCCGACCATGAACAAGATTGCAGCGGACAGCCTGTATTTCCCTAATTTCTATCAAAATGTGGGTCAGGGCAACACCTCCGATGCAGAGTTCGTCGTCAATACCTCCTTTTACATCCCGCCGCGCGGGGCCGCTACCCAGCACTATGCAGATAAACAGCTCCCTAGCCTGCCTAAAATGCTGAAAGAGGAAGGCTATCAGTCTGCAACCTTCCACACGAATGTGGTGGAGTTCTGGAACCGCGGAGAGCTGTACAAGGCACTGGGTTTTGACCAGTATTTTGACAAGACATTTTTCGGAGAAGAAGATCAGGTGTTCTTCGGCGCTTCGGATGAAACCCTATATAACAAGACGGCGGTTGAGCTGAAGAAGTTGAACGATTCGGATAAGCCGTTCTATGCCCAGGTGATATCCATGACTGCGCATCACCCGTTCACGATTCCGGAGAATAAGTATAAAATGACCCTGCCGGAGCGCTATGAAGGCACTTTTGTAGGTGATTATATTCGTTCGCAGAACTATGCGGATTACGCGCTGGGCCAGTTTATCGATCAGCTCAAGGCAGACGGTATCTGGGACAACAGCCTTGTGATCTTGTATGGAGATCATCTCGGTCTGCCGATTTACTCACTGGACAATGACGACCATGAACTGATGAAGGAAATCTATGGGCGGGAGTACGTCACATCCGACATGATCAACATTCCGCTGATGATTCACGGAGAAGGCATAGAGCCGGGTACCGAGGAACAAATCGGCGGCCAGATTGACATTCTGCCAACGATCGCGAATCTGACGGGTTTTTCTCTGGACCAGCAGCTTCATTTCGGACAGGATTTGCTGAATCAGAAGGATAGCAACCTGCTGCCGGAACGTTACTATCTCCCTTCCGGCTCTTTTATCAATAACACGACACTGTTTATGCCAGGAAACAGCTATGAGGACGGAACCCTTCATCCGCTTCCAGGACGGACCCAGGATGAAACTTCGGCCTCCTATCAGGAATTCGACCGTGCCTTGCAGCTGCTGCACCTCTCAGACAGCTATATCCGCCAACTTCCTGAGCACAGTCCGGAATAAACAGATCCTGCAGAAACAAAAATGGCTCACGAGCAAACATTGCTCGTGAGCCATTTTTAATCTCCTAACATAGAACAGGCCGCCATCCATTTGACACAATCCCTTTGTTTTTCTTATGATAAGTAACATATAACATATAAATCTACATATAACCTTAGTCAAAACACACGTTCACGTTTAAATATAACTATTACGATCCCTTAGGAGTGACGTCTTGGAAGACCCCATTCGAAGGATAAGTGGACTGCAGTATTATCTGCTGACCTTATCCACTGACAGACAGAACATGCATAAACAGGCTTCCCGCCTCTTTTTGCTCCTTAAGCACATGCTGCTGGAGCCTTTGAAATTCAGGTCGAATTATGTGAGACTGCATGCATATTTCCCTTATGCTTTGCAGTAACCTAGTTAAATGCGGATTCGGACCAGAAAATGATAAAGGATGTGTTTTGTTTGGACGACAGTATAGGCTTAAATTTATTTTTAGTGGTATTACTTATTGCTTTTACAGCCTTTTTCGTCATGACTGAGTTTGCTATTGTTAAAATCCGTACCAGCCGGATCGACCAACTGGTGCTTGAAGGACGCAAAAATTCCCTGGCCGCCAAAAAGGTGATCACCAACCTTGACGGATATCTGTCCGCTTGTCAGCTGGGTATTACTATTACAGCTCTCGGACTCGGTTACCTGGGTGAGAGCACGTTTGAAGCTATCTTCCATCCGATATTCGATGCATTAGGACTGCCCACCGCTCTTGCCGGTACGATGTCATTCCTGTTTGCATTTATCTTTATGACATATATTCATGTAGTTATTGGTGAGCTGGCTCCGAAAACGCTGGCCATTCAAAAAGCAGAACAGATCAGTCTGCTGACCGCAACACCGATTATCTGGTTTTACCGCATCATGTATCCTTTTATCTGGCTCCTGAACGGTTCTGCTAATGGCCTGATCCGCATTTTTGGTCTTCATCCTGCCAGCGAGCATGAAGAAGCCCATTCCGAGGAAGAGCTCCGGATGATTCTGAGCGAAAGCTATGAGAGCGGCAAAATCAATCAGAGCGAGTACGGTTACGTGAGCCGGATTTTCGCTTTTGACGAACTGCTTGCTAAAGAAATTATGGTTCCCCGGACCGACATGATTTGTCTGTATGTGGATAAGCCGCTCGCGGCGAACCTGCAGACCATCAAGCGGGAACAATATACGCGATTCCCGGTGGTCCGCGGCGACAAAGACCAGGTGGTCGGTATGGTCAATACGAAACAGTTCTTCCTGGAATTTGACGACAATGCAAACATTGATCTCTCGAAGCTGATCCATCCGGCCATGACTGTATCTGAAGCCATTCCGGTCAAGAAGCTGCTGAAGAAAATGCAGCAGGAAGGCACGCATATGGCTATTTTGATCGATGAGTACGGCGGAACCTCCGGTATGATCACCATCGAGGATATTTTGGAGGAGATCGTCGGCGAAATCCGGGACGAATTTGATGATGATGAAGAGCATGAACTGGTTCAGCCCGAACCCAACCACCTGATTGTGGACGGCAAAGTTTCCATTAACCGGATCAACGATGCCCTCGCTACCGATCTCAGCACGGAAGAACTGGATACGATCGGCGGATGGCTCTACGGCCACAATTCTGAACTGATCAAAGGGGACAGCTGGACGTATAACAACCTCACCTTCACGGTGCTGGAGAAAAAGACCCATCGCTATACGAAGTTGGAGATTGTAAAGTCCGAGGAAGAAGTCTCCGACACCGAAGCGGCAGCAGCCGCGGAAGAGCAGGACTAATCCATGCAGCATGTATGCGGTATCCTTAAATGGATGCCGCTTTTTTTTATAGAAACACTTTAATGTGTTATCTCACTGCTGTAATATAGGATGGTATGCGTATTGTAAACACTAGGAGGATCAAGTCAGATGAGTCGACAAATTGCCATCATTGGAAGCAGCGGCGGAAACCTGTTTAATCTCGGAGGCCGGGACCCGCGCAAGCTGCTGGACGAAATATTGCTTCAAATGGAGAGCGCAGGATTGAGTTGTGCTGCCCTTCAGTTTATTGCCGCTGAAACATCTATGGACAGTGCTAAACCCGGCACGCCGGCTGCTTTATACAGCTGGAAGATGTCTCAAAACGAACCTGTCATTATTGCACAAGGAACGCTGGAAGAAGTCAATAAGGCCGCCCTCACCCTGGACCAGGACATCGCCGAGCAGATCAAGCTCGGGGAGATTGACGGGATCATCGTCATGAGTGCAGATCCGAAAGGCAGCAACCGCCAGGCCTTTGAAGCGGCAGCCCTTCATAAAATACCGGTCACAGGCACCGGCGGTACATCCATGGCCATGATTCAATCCAGGGGAGTCCATGTGATTTCCGCATCCGGAACAACAGGGACGACGAACCGGACACGCGCCGTCGCTTTTGTCACCTCCCTGTGTAAGCACTGGCGCATTCCGTACCGTCCGGTGATCGGAGGCTCGGCAGCAGCTGCGGCTCAGTCGGGTTCCCAGGTGTCCCCTTGGAAACGTATCAATCTCCGCGGGATTATGATGGCTTCTCTGCCCGGCTTTATCGGCATGGCTCTAATTCTCGCAGCCAGCAAGATCCCCGGCCTATCATCGCTCTCCGCGGTCTTTGATCTCATGATCAAGGCACTGCCGGTCATTCTGGCCGTCATCGCCGCGAAGCAAGTGTCCGAGCTGGATGAGGTGTCGATTGTAGCAGGGATTGTGGCAGGG
Organism: Paenibacillus lemnae; assembly: GCF_012933385.1. Taxonomy (GTDB): domain Bacteria; phylum Bacillota; class Bacilli; order Paenibacillales; family Paenibacillaceae; genus Paenibacillus_AQ; species Paenibacillus_AQ lemnae. The sequence goes on along the minus strand of NZ_JABBPN010000001.1, from coordinate 341,039 downwards.
GTCCTTTCTGTGGAGGGCGGGATCATCGGGGGCATGATCGGAGGCATTGGCGCCGGCATTCTGGTGCATTATATTTTCCGCAAATGTGTGGAATGGCGCTTCCCGGCAACAACAGTGAACATTATCGCCGGCGGTGTCTCCGGCCTGATTGCCGGGTTGTTTGTGTACTTCCTCATCGCACCCGTCGCGCTGGCCGCAGGCGAGGGAGTTCGCTACCTGATCGAGACACTGGTATCCTGGAGCCCTGCCATCGCCGGTCTGATCGCCGGTCTCCTGATCTGGCCTGCCATTATCGGCGGCGTATATCATGCAGCTATTCTGCCGATTGTTCTGCTGGAAATGGAACGTACCGGCAACAGCTTCCTGGGTGCCGTCGATATGGTGGGTCTGGTTATGGTATCTGCCGGAATCACCTTGGCCAATATGGTCGCACCGAGAGACAAAGGAGAAGCAGCTGTAGCTGCTCCGGGTTTTGCCATTAATATGGGTTTTGGTACGTTCGTAGAAGCCGCTTATCCATTCATGTTCTCCAACAAGCTGGTCTTTGGCGGAGCGATTGCTTCTGCGGGATTGGGCGGACTGCTCATCGGCTTGTTCGGAGTCCGGGGAACGGCCTATGTTCCTTCCTTCCTTGGCCCGATCTCCTCGAATAATGCAACAGGTTTTCTGTTCTGCATGGCTGCGAGCCTGCTGTGCTCATTCCTGATTACGTTCTTTGTTAACAAGATGTCCCTCGGACGACGCTCGAAGCAGCACAATCTGGAGGCTTAACGTAAACCTGCTGAAAAATAAAGGTCGAAGACAGACAGCTCACATGAGCTTTTGTCTTCGATCTTTTTGTATCTATTCTACATTCCGTTGAATCTTCTCGATCTTTACTGGTCCTATGGCATCCATATCATTCAGATTATACAGCTGAACTTTGTGGGACTGCTGGTCCAAGAACTCTCTTTGAAAGCCCTCGAAGTCCTTCTGCACAAGCGACCGGTTCTCATCCGTGTCCATGGCTGACGGATAATACTCAATCTTCAATTTGATATCCGATGGTATCATATTCTCCTTCAACTGGTTCACAAGGGTAACAATCCGTTCCTGCTCCTCTGGCAGACTGTCTTCAGACAGATCCGTAAAAACGGCTATCTCCACCTGCTGGCTCTCGATCCGGTCGTCTCCGCTCCGGACTAATTCGTCATACCGCGGCACATTCTCATTCTTGTCTCCAATTCTTTCAGAAGAGACTTCGGTATACAAGTAGGCCTTGCCAGGATGAAATGCCTCCGCATACGGTGTCAGCTTCTCTTTCAATTGGGCAGACCACCAGATAGCCAGGTAATAATCATTACCGAAGTTCGGCGGATCATCATCTCTCGCGTTCATGTTAAAGTTCAGCTCCGGCTTGTCGAGCGGCTGGGCTTGAAGTTCATAGGAGCCGTTAGCCCAGTTATATCTCACTTCAGTAATCTCAAACGTTTCACCATACTTCTGCTGCAGGTGCCGGGCAGCCGCATCCGCGACTGCCTGCCTCTCGGATTTCGTCTTCGTAAAAGGCAGCATCCCTACCGTATAGCTGGCATACACGGTACCCGCAAACAGGGCCACACCCAGGATGGCACGGAACAAAAGCCTCCCCGGGCGGTCAAACCGCTGCTGCCGCTTCTGCTGTGCATAACCATCCCGCGGCCGCTTTCCGAAATAAACCGCCGTAACAATGAGGCCGGTGAGGTGAACCACCAGCATCAGGGGAAGAATGATCAGGCCCAAAAAACCGAGTGTATAGAAAAACGCAATAACCCCGAACCCTTGGGCCGCTATAAAGAGTACCGCCCAGAAGATCATCCAGGGCGTTCCAATATAAAACATTCCTCCGCCGGTTGATATAAGCGACAGTAAAATAGCAATCCACTGATGCTTCCTCAAATCACGATTGTGATTGTGATCCAATGCGTTCACTCCCTCTTGCTACGCTTTAGGCTGAATCATGTCTTCCGGCCGGACATACTGATCGAACTCTTCTTCGGTCAGCAGGCCGCTGGCGAGAGCCGCTTCTTTCAGCGTCAAGCCTTCCTTGTGAGCCTGCTTCGCAATGGCCGCCGCATTCTCATAGCCAATATGCGGATTGAGTGCTGTCACCAGCATCAAGGACCGCTCCATGTTGGCACGAAGCACCTCAAGATTGGCCTCAATGCCGACTGCACAGTTCTCATCGAAGGAAGTCATGCCATCCGCAAGCAGACGCGCGGACTGCAGGAAATTGTAGATGATGACCGGCTTGAACACATTCAGCTCAAAGTTGCCCTGGCTGGCTGCAAAACCGACCGCGGCATCATTGCCCATCACCTGGCATACGACCATGGTCAGCGCCTCGCTCTGGGTCGGGTTCACCTTGCCCGGCATGATGGAGCTGCCCGGCTCGTTTGCCGGTATGGTCAGCTCGCCGATCCCGGAGCGCGGACCGCTGGCCAGCCAGCGCACATCGTTCGCGATCTTCATCAGATCGGCCGCCAGCGCTTTCAGTGCGCCATGGGCGAATACCAGCTCGTCATGACTGGTCAGTGCGTGGAATTTGTTCTCCGCGGTAGAGAAGCTTTTGCCGGTAGCTGCGCTGATCTCCGAAGCGGTCATCGCGCCAAACTCCGGATGTGCGTTGATGCCGGTGCCGACCGCCGTACCGCCGATCGCCAGTTCACGGATCGGCTCGATCGAGGCACCGATCATCCGCTCACACTTCTCCAGCATGCGGTGCCAGCCGCTGATTTCTTGGCCCAGCGTCAGAGGCGTAGCATCCTGCAGGTGGGTTCGGCCGATTTTGATCAGATCCATGTATTCCTCGCTCTTTGTTTTGAGCGTATGCTTCAGCTTCTGCAGCGCAGGGAGCACTCTGTCCTCAAGGGCGATCAGTGCAGCCATATGCATTGCAGTGGGGAAGGTGTCATTGGAGCTTTGCGATTTGTTGACATCATCATTCGGATGAATGGATGCAGCAATCCCCCGCTCCGCCAGCAGCTGGTTGCCGCGGGCAGCCAGCACCTCGTTCATGTTCATATTGGATTGGGTGCCGCTTCCTGTCTGCCAGACGACCAGCGGGAAATGCTCATCCCACTTCCCGGCCAGCACCTCATCCGCTGCATCTGCGATGGCCTGCGCTTTATGCTCATCCAGCTTGCCCAATTGGCGGTTAGCCAAGGCCGCGCTTTTCTTCAGCATGGCAAAGGCCTGCACCACTTCCAGCGGCATTGTCTCCGTGCCGATCCGGAAATTCTCCAGACTGCGCTGCGTCTGTGCCGCCCACAGCTTGTCCGCCGGCACCTTCATCTCGCCTAATGTATCTTTCTCAATCCGGTAATCCATCTCATCTTCCTCCTTGGGCATGCCCGCCCTGACATTTTGGAAAACGCTTTAAAATTCCATATGCTCCTATTATGGCACAATCTCTTTCCAAAAGAAAAAAAGGCGGATAGTTGTCCGCCTTTTTGCTCTGACAGCAAGGCGCGACACGCTGGCGTGCACTGCCACATCGCTAATTTGTACGATTTATCACACAAAACTTATGCTAAATCTATTATTCGAGGCACTTTGTACGATTCGTCGTACAAATCCCTTCAACTACCCATAAAAGCCTCTAACTTTGTGCGATAAATCGTACAAAGTGGGGCAAATACACTGAACGGGGACATGTTTTGTACGACAAATCGTACAAAACAGTTTCCACACCGCGCGCGAAGTTCCTATCGCGCAGCGTTCGGCCTCACATGACGGCAGTCAGTCACATGCAATGATACGCTGACACTAGGTGCATTCGCGCTGGGGGAGTGTTGACCTTTTGGTACTGGTGTCCAGATGGTTTTTACAGGAGCTGCTTCCAGAAATAAATGAATAGATACTATATTCACTGGCTTGATAAACCTGTCTATAACAATAAGCACCGCCGAGGCTATCGAACTCCAAAAAACCGCGGTTTCCCGCGGCTCCTTGTGAGTTTGAAGTTATCTTATTTCTTGTTATCTAACGGTATTGTTACCGTCTCATTGTAGGTCTTGAGATAATAAAACCCGTCCAGAAGTAGGGACTCCGGTTTGTCTGTGGTGTTGAAAGAGTAGGTGTTCTCCCATAAAATATTTCCATTGTTCAGGTCCCATGGGCGTGACCCCGACACGGACGCTACCGGAACCTGCTTACCTCCAGCCCTGACAAATACTTGATCGCTGTCCAGTATCGTAAATTGCTTTCTTGCAATGACCACATCATAACCGGCAGCCGTTTTGGTCACGCTTCTGATCCACAGCTTCTCGTTCCCCACCTTAATGGAGCGGTCTGAAGGTGAGTCCAGCGGGACGGGAGCATCCACTTTTTGAAAACCCTCACCTCTTTCATATAGAAGCTCAATGCTTTCAAGTTGATCAGTCGGAAGCACGTCGAATTCCAGTATAAATCCCAGAACCCCCTCTTCTATATAGCGATCTGACCCTCCCCCCCAGGATTTCACTTCAATACCATTTACCAAAAGCTTCGTGGAGCCAAAATGCCTAGGATATTCATCATCAGGCATTTCAAAGTGACCTTTTACGATGGTAGCGGTTGGAGAAGCGGTAATGGAATCAAAGTGAATACTCCCCTCATCCATACGTACAGCCTGTGAAATATCCTGTTTTATGATACTTTTCATCGCTTTATTGGCTTCATACTTGAAGGATATCGGGTAAGATGCAAGTTCCCCTTCACCCAGCCATTCGCTGAACGTAGCCGTTAGTGTCCTAGAAAAGGGACTCACAGGCTCGAATTTTGCAACAGCTTCAAAAAGAGTCTCGTCCTCACTGAGATTACCAGATCCACTCTTTGAACTAGAGTCCGTCAAAAAGCCTTGTATATTATCTACGTGATAACGAAGTATTCGATTGTCATCAAAAACAGAACCTTCCGGCCGCTGAATCGAGTAATACATGAGCAATCCATTATCATCCGCAATGACACCCGTAATTGTAATGACGGTACCGTCAGGGAGTGTTTTGCTTTTGTCTACCGGTTGTCCGTAACCCTGCTCCGTAAGCTCCGAAAAATTAAGCGAGTACAGCTCACCTGTACCAAGCAGCTTGCTTCCATAATATGCAAAGGCCGGATACTGATACATGCCCACCATCAATATCAGCACTGCGGCGGCAGATACAGCCCACGCCTTAATTCTATGCTTCTTTTTTCGGACTGTGGGGACTTTCTCGAGTGCAGATCGCAGTCTTCCTTCAAGTTCTGGCGGCGCTTGTACTGAATTGGATAAGCTCTCTTTATGCTTCCGCAGTTTCTCCTGTATCGTTGTCATAACGATCACCTCCGATCACGGCTTTCAGTTTTCGGATCCCTTGCGAGACCCTTGATTTAATCGTACCGAGCGGCGCACCTGTCATGTCTGCTATGGTCTGGTATGGAAGGTCATGAACATATCGAAGCTCGATCGCTTCCCGCTGAAGGGTGTTCAGATGAGATAGCAGCTCCTGCATGTCCATCTCTGATTCGATATGAAGGTAGGGGTGCTCTTCGGTGAGAGCAGCCGTGGCTGCTTCCTGTTCCTCTTCCAGTAGAAGGAATCGCCCCCGCTTGCGCAGCAGTGTTTTACACCGGTTGACCAAAATGGTCTTGCTCCAGCTGTAGAAGGCCTCGCTCTTTTTTAACTGATCAATCTTTTCATACAGGGTCACGATCATATCCTCCATAGCATCCATGGCATCATGCTCGTTCCCCATGTACGTATATGCAAGACGATAATAGGCGTCCTGATCGGCCAGAATGAGCTGCAGCAGAGCTTCTTTGCTGCCTTTCTTGGCTTGCTTGACTAGAAGTCTCGGGTTCATGTCTTCCCCCCTTTCACAGATAAGAGGCGTTGGATGTTATAAAAGTTCATTATTACACAAAAAAACTTCTTTCGAGGCAGCTCGTGTGGCGGCACCCCACACACCCTCACAGCAAAAACAGCCCGCACTGCGTGCGGGCTGCTGCCATGCTCTATTTTACACCGGCTCGCCAGGAGCTGGCACGATCTCAGTTTCGATCAGCTTGAATTCCGTCACATCGGCGAGGCCGCGGTTCGTAATCCGGATCTCCGGGATAACCGGCAGCGCTATGAGGGAGAAAGTCATGAACGGCGCATTCAGGCTGCAGCCGATCTCCTTCCACGCTGCCTCCAGCGCGCTGACCTCATGGGCGACGACGTTCAGCGGACGGTCGGCCATCAGGCCGGCGATCGGCATTTCAACCTTGGCCAGCACCTGGCCATTCCGAACTACGATCATGCCGCCGCCGCAGGCCGCCAGCTCATTCCCTGCCAGGGCCATATCCTCCGGATTGGTCCCCATAACCAGCAGGTTATGGCTGTCATGGGCCACTGTAGAAGCGACCGCTCCATGCTCCAGCCGGAAGCCGCTGGCGAAGCCCAGCGAAATCTGCCCTGTGCCCTTATGGCGCTCGATGCAGGCGATACGAACAATGTCCTGCGAAGAATCCGGCTGAATGATGCCGCCGGACACCGGCAGCACCGCTGTCATCTTCGCGGTGCGGGCGCTGTTCTCGATGACACGCACCACGTTAACGTGAGCTTCCTCACCGCCAGTTTTGCTGCGCAGCAGGAAATCGTCTGCCACAAGCGGACGCTGCAGCTTCACCGAGCTGCGCGCCTGCTCCGGATAGGCATATACCGGGAATTCGGCGACAAGCTCACCGTTCTCGGCAACCACGCTGCCGTCAGCAATGACCACCGATGGCTCCATCTTCTGCAGATCGCTGATCAACAGCAGATCCGCTGTCTTGCCTGGCGCAATGCTGCCAAGCTCCTGCTCCATGCCGAAGTAGCGGGCCACATTGATCGTGCCCATCTGAATGGCCGTCACGGGATCTACACCTTCTTCAATCGCCCGGCGGACGACATGATTGAGATGCCCCAGCTCCAGCAGTGTCATGGGGTACACATCATCTGTGACGAGCGAGATGTTGTCCGTGCGCACCTTATCCTCGGTCACGACCTTGATGACTTCCTTCACATCATGCCAGGCGGAGCCTTCACGGATCATGAGGTGCATGCCGAGCCGGACCTTCTGCAGCGCCTGCTCCCGGGTGACGGTCTCATGGCAGGAGCTGACACCCGAAGCCAGATAAGCCTGCAGTTCCCGGTCATCGTCCGACGGAAAATGACCGGTCACGGTCTTGCCCGCTTTTAACGTAGCTTCGATCTCTCCGCACATCACGGGATCTCCATGCACCACGCCGGGGAAGTTCATGACTTCGCCCAGACCAGCTACGTTTTCCCACGTCAGACCTGCAGCGATATCCTCTACGCCAAGCGCAGCGCCTGCATCCTCCAGATCCTGCGTTGCCGGTACACAAGAAGGAAAGGTCGTGAACACCTTCAGCGGCAGCTGCTGCCCTTCTTCATGCATCCAGCGCACCCCGTCCGAACCGAATACATTTGCAATCTCATGCGGGTCCATGAATACCGCAGTTGTACCTTTTACCATTGCCGCCTTGGCGAATTCCGTCACGGTCAGCATCGTGCTCTCTACGTGCATGTGGCCGTCCAGCAGACCCGGCGTGATATAACGCCCCTCTGCCTCGATCACCTGCGTACTTTGCCCTATCGTATGATCGGCCTGGCCGATATAAGCAATTCTTCCTTTAGCTACAGCCACATCGATATGCCCCTGCAGTTCCCCGGTAAAGACGTTGACGAGTATACCGTTCTTGATGACCAGATCGGCGGGAGCCTGCCCCAAAGCCACCTGCGCCAAATGCCGGCTGACCTCGTAACGTGGTTGTCTGTTTGCTTTCTTCATGATTGGCACTCTCCCTTTGTCATCTATTGAATATTAACGCATTGTATGCCCGTTCCAGGTCTCTCTAACCCTAATTGGACGCAAAAAAAAACCGGACAGCGCTCTGCCCGGTGACCTAACCTACCATAAAAGGAGAAAAGAGGATGAAAAAACCAACCGTCCACGAAAGACGTACTTCGCCATACAACCTTCTCTTCTCTTTCATGTAGTCAGGTCATTTAAGGTAACCCGGTAGAGACGCCCGGGCCATATTCCCGGGCATATACATAAAATCAATGTTGTATGAATTATAGTCCTTTTGCCCGCCAAGTCAAGATTGTGGTAAAAAGTACATCTAAAACGCACCCGCTCCACCACGCTCACCTACTGCACGCTTCTTCGTCCATAAGCCGCCATCAGGGGAATGCTGACAGCACACGCGCCGCCAACCAGCAGGAACGGAAGACGCGGATCGATGCCATACGTCCACCCGCCAATCACACCGGACGGAGAGATAAAGAGCAGGATCAGCACGGATAACAGCGCAAACACTTTTGCACGGTTCTCATCATCAATCGCGTTGGCGACCGCCGTCTCTAAGTATGGATAGGTCATCATCGTACCCACCGCAGCAATAACAGTACTCAGGCTGAGCAGCAGCAGATCGCCTTCTGGAGCCAGAATCAGCACGACATTCGAGATCACCGAGATGATAAATCCCCAGATCATCGTGCGCTGAATCTGATGTTCTTGAATCCGGGGCATCAGCCATTTCATAAATACCAGCATAATGATGGACGAGAATGCGGGAAATACCGAGATCAGTCCGCTGTCCAGCTGCAAATACTCCACCATAAAAATCGACACATACGTCGTCTTCACCGTTGTCTGAAAATGAAACAGAATGTACACGCCAAAAATCATCAGCAGCGCCGGATTGCCCAGCATGTCCTTCATGACACTGATATAGTCTTTCATGCCTTCAGCCACGCTCATGGATTTCGATTCTTCCATTTTTCGATAACCAATGTCCGTTTCACGAGTGGCAAAGTGCCTGCCGTAAAACTGGATCGTCATCAATATACAAGCCAGAACAAACATAATCCGCACGGCCGGTACGAGTGAAAAATAATACACCAGCAGTCCCCCCAGCGGCGCAAACAGTCCGCCGACAACGGCAATCAGCTGCAGCAATGTGAACACATAAGCACGTTCCTTCGGCTCCGTATCCTCAACCAGCAGACAGTAAAAAGCCGTATTCGGCACTTTTTGAAACCCGTTGACAATCGCGGCCACTACGAAAAACCAGAAGTTCTGGGACACGGCCCAGAGCAGCGTCGCCACCGTCCAGCTGAGGATATCAAAATACAGCAGCGCTCTTTTTCGGCCCATCCGGTCCGTCAAGTATCCGCTTAGAAATGAAGACAGCACCTGGACCATCAATCCGATGGAGGTAATCAGCCCAATCCCCGTCTCCGTTACACCGAGCTGATACATATAAATGGATGAATACGTGCTGAACATGCTGTAAGGAATCAGGAACAGCGGCTCATATATGAGACAGCCCCGCGCATTTCCCGTTAATTTTTTAGCTTGTGTAAACCCCATGTACCGCCCACTCCTGTGTCAAAATAAGAACAAAGGGCATTATATCCTGTTTTGGGTGGATATGACTACAACTTTTTCTTACCCTCTGACTCTGACGTCTCCGTTCTCGGAAGCCGCACCTCAATCGACGTGCCCCGGCCAGGTGATGACTGTATCTCTACCTGTCCCCGATGTGCATCTACGATGGCTTTGGCAATACTCATGCCAAGACCTGAACCGTCCATACTCTCCTCGGTGTTCGTGCCCCGGTAATAGCGCTCAAACAGGTTCCGCTGTGTTTCTTCATCCATCCCGACCCCGTCGTCCTTAACGAGGATGCTGACGCTATCAGCAGAAGACTTCACAGCCACGGTGACCGTAATCCCCGGCGGATTGTGCTTGACGGCATTGGATATGAGGTTATCCATCAGCCGGTTCAGCCATTTGGCACTGGCAGCGGTCATAACAGGATGCTCTCCGCCTTCATATTGAAAGGAAATCTCACCCAAGGTAGCATCATTCACATATTTCAAAACACAGCGGCGTACGAGTTCATTCAGATCCACCAGCTGCATCTCCTGCGGCCGGGCCGCATTCTTCAGCTGAAACACCAGCGAGAAATCGTTAATCAGCTCCAGCATATAATCTCCCTTTTCACGGATCACATGGCCCATTTCACGCAGCTCAGCCGCACTCCAATCCTCCGGCGCGCTCTCCAGCATATACCCATACCCCTGAATGGAGGACAGCGGTGTGCGAAGATCATGGGAAATCCCCGACATCCAATCCTCCCGGCTGCGCTCCAGCCGTTTGCGCTCCTGCTCTGTCGCAGCCAGCTGCTCGGCCATATCATAGAAGGAGTGAATGACTTCTTTGTAGAGCCGGTACCTCGTGCGGAGCTTCCCATTCTTACGAAACAGCTTCTTACGGTCCTTGGGGGTCAGCACCTCTTCATAAGATCCGCTGCGCATCCGTTCAAACCAGCCTGTAAACAACAGCAGCGGACGGCTGTAGCGATACCCGTGCCAGATGGACATGCCTACAGCGAGTGCCAGTACAGCCGCTCCCACCCACAGCACCACCTGAAGCAGCTGATTCATGATCGGCTGCTTCTCGATGACCTGACTCTGCGGCGTGTGATACACCCAGGTATTGCCGCTATCCTTATCACGGTACACGTTAACATGGGTTGAATACGTTCCCGGCTGCTCCTGCATGGTCATAAGCTCCAGCGGATGGTAGGCTTTTTTGCCGTCTGGAGATTTCCCTACCGTCTTCAGAATCGAGCCTTCTTCATTAATAACATGCAGATAGCCGCCGGCTTGATTAATATCGTCTTCAAAGGATTTCAGCTGCTCCGGATTCGGCAGGCCAGCCTGCTCATACGTACTGAACCATGACCGCAGCCGGTCAGAGCTCTCATCTACGCGTCCCAGCAAATACAGCAGCGGATCCTCGTAGATCAGATCCATCTGAGAGTCCATCGTATATTGCCCAAGCCGTCCCTCTTCCTTAATCTCCATCAAACTGCTGACAGAATAGGAGTCAGGCACATCTTCCGGTGTGTTGGAGCTGAAGATCACCTGGCCGCTCATGTCCACCACCTGAAGCCACATCTCCTGCTCCGCCAGCAGCTGCTTCCAGTGCTCTCCCAGCTGTACTTCGCCCTGATCGGTTACGGTTTCCGTGGTGATGCTTTCCAGCACCCCTGCATGAAGATTTTGCTGCATTTCCTCGTTCGCCAGATGCTTGATCAACACAAACAGCAGTCCAATGAGGAAAATAAATATAAATAGAGAGAATGCGATCAGCTGGTAGGTAAAATGGAAGGCTAATCTTCTGCGGAGCTTCATGCCATATTCTCCTTGACCAGCTTGTAACCCAGCCCCCGCACCGTGACCAGATGCCGCGGATCACTCGGGTTCTCCTCAATTCGCTCCCGGATCCGCCGGATATGTACCATCACCGTATTGTCTTCCCCCATGCCGTCGATTCCCCAGACTGCCTCATACAGCTGAGACTTGGAGAACACAACGCCGGGATGCTTGCAAAAATAAAGCAGCAGCTGGAATACCTGTGCAGGACAAGGTACAGGCTGACCGAGCACCCGAAGCTCTCCAGCGGTCTCATCAATCGCAAAACGCCCATATTCCCATACCCGCTGCGGCCTGGCTTCCGGCTGGCCGGCTCCTGATGAGGCTCCCCATGCACCGCGGCGCATGCGTGCTTTAATGCGCGCTGCAATCTCCAGCGGATTAAAAGGCTTCGTGATGTAATCATCACCACCCATGGCAAACCCGGTCAATACGTCGAGATCCGATGCTTTGGCCGTCAGGAACAAAATATGCGGACTGCCCAGAGCCCGCAGCTGCGGACAAATCTCAAATCCCGTGCCATCGGGCAGCATCACGTCCAGCAGCACGATGTCTGCGCGGCGCTTCTCCATCTCGCTCAGCGCTTCGCTGCAATTGGCTGCCGTATATATGCGGTCAAAGCCTTCCTTGCGCAGCACCATCTGCAGCATGCTGATGATGGCTGGCTCGTCGTCTACAATTAATATTTTGATATTGTTATGTTCCATGTTTTCCTCACCCGTTACTATGCTAGCACATCCAGCTTAACAGCAGCTAAACAACTGCTCTTTCTGATCTTTACAAGCTTAAGTCAATGGTAAGGTTCTGTTTCCATTCTCTTTCACTTGACCTCCTATACTGGGTTTAGAGAGGTGGTTAACGTGATGACAACGCAATACGGAACATCCCCAGCTAGATCGAAAGTGGTCGATGTGATTCGGGGGTTCAGCCTGCTGGGCATCCTGATGGCCAATATGCTGATTTTTCAATACGGTATATTCGGCAAAGATGAGCTGCATTTGTATGAACCTTCATTCCTGGACCGCATCAGCCATGATATGCTCAAGATTTTTGTGGAGGGCAGCTTTATGCCTATTTTCACTTTTATATTCGGGTATGGACTTATCAAAATGAAGCAGCACTTAACTGCTAAAGGGTTAAAATTCAAACGCACCCTGGTTCGCCGCTCCCTTTTGCTGATCATACTGGGCTTCCTGCATTCCTTCTTCCTGTGGGAGGGTGATATTCTGCTGTTTTATGGAGGTATCAGCTTCTTTCTCCTGCTGTTTGTGAACCGGCGGGTCAAAACGCTGCTGATCTGGGCTGGACTCTTCCTGCTGCTCAGTCTGGCCATCACCTACGGACCTGAAGCAGCATCCTCACAGGAGACCCGGCATATGGAGCAGTATGTACTGGATACGATGAACGTTTTCAGTTCTGGCTCATTCCTTGACATTATGGATCACCGTATGCATGCCGACCCGTTGGGTCTTCCGGGATGGGTGATGATTGTGGTCGTATTGGCATCTCCTTTCATGCTGGCACCGATGTTTCTGTTCGGGATGGCTGCTGCCAAACGAGGGAGATTCCAATCACCAGGAAGGGAGAAAAGGCTGTACCTTCGCGCCGCCCTGGTGATGGTGCCAATCGGGTTCACAGCCAAATCGGCTGGCGTTCTGCTGGGTCCGGCTCATGACTGGAGTTCCATGCTGTTTAGCGCAGGGGGCCAGGTTCTGGCATTGGGATATCTTTATGCGTTAGCTGTGATGTATGCATATTCTTCCAAACGCTCACTCCTGATCCGATCCTTTGAAGCCGTCGGCCGCATGTCGCTGACTCAATATCTGCTTCAGACCGTCATATGTATCTTCATCTTTTATGGGTTTGGCCTTGGTCTCTTCGGAAAGCTCGGAGTTCTCCCTGGGGTCCTGCTGACTTTGGTCATTTATGCCCTTCAGGCAGCTCTCAGTCTGTGGACACTGAAAAGATTCCGCTGCGGCCCACTGGAGAAGCTGCTGCGGATATTCACCTACTGGTCTTGGTCCGGCAGGCCCGGGTCCCCCAACATGAAATCCCCCAGCTCACGCGGTATAATGGACAGGATTGCACATCCGCCCGGGCAAGGTGCGGGTCAGGAGTGAATAAGAAGGAGGGTTTAACATGCTAGTAGTTACCAATACCATCAAGGTCAAGCCGGGTCACGGCAAGGAGCTGTCCCAGCGTTTCACGCAGAACAAGGGCGTTCAGGACATGCCGGGATTTATCCGGCTGGAAGTGTGGCATGAAGCGAAGGACGACGCGGATCACGAAGAGCTAAAAGTGTGCACGGTCTGGGAGAACGAAGAAGCGTTCAAAGGCTGGACATCCAGCGAATCCTTCCGTCAATCCCACCGCGGCGGAAGCAGCGAGTACATCATGGGTGCTTCCCTGAACAAATATGAGCTTCTGGTGGGCCATCCGGCGGCCGAGTAACGATGAACTTGAAGAACTGCAGCTTATAAAATGGTAATCACATCCCGCTAATCCCGTTTTCGGCTCACGCTGAGGCGGGATTTTTACTTTCTATGCATGTTTCCTGTATATACACACCCCCTTATCAGACCAAAAAAACGCCAAATTGGCTATTTTGCTTATCATCAGACTTTTTTTGGCATTTGATAGGAAACTTTTATGAGTGATGTAAACTTCATGTAAAGTATATCCGTTAACATGATCTTTTATATATTATCCTTCACATGGATAACCTATAGGCTGAACCTATGCATCTAACCTTAAAAGTCGATTTGAAAGGAGGAATCCCACACATGGAGAGCACTCGTGATTTTGTTAAAAAAATGAATGAAAATGCCGAGAAAGCCCGTCATAACAAAGAAAAAAATGGAAAAGGCAATCCCAGTGCCCAACTGCCGACCAAACAGCACAGTAAAAATCCATAGTCCCTGGAGAATGTCATCAGGCGGTCCAAATATGGACCGTCTTATTTGTACTATTTTCATATTCGTAATTATGCCATCAGTAGTTAAATAGTACAAATAATTAATCACAATGTATAAATTTTCACTTGCATCATGTCAGGTTTTTTGTAAAATACAACGTATTACATATTTATGAGCGAGGTGGACTTGTACAATGAATCTTACAGCTGAGATTTCTCAAGAAGCGGTATCGTACGTTCAGAACGTATTTGAAACCGTTCAAAAGCGCAATCCGAATGAGTCTGAATTTCATCAGGCCGTAAAAGAAATCGTGGACTCCCTGATTCCTGTTTTCTCTAAACATCCTAAATATCAAGAGGCTGGCATTCTGGAGCGTCTGGTTGAACCTGAACGAGTGATCAGTTTCCGCGTACCGTGGGTAGACGATCAAGGCAAAATACAGGTTAACCGTGGTTTCCGTGTTCAATTTAACAGTGCGATTGGTCCGTACAAAGGCGGTCTTCGCTTCCATCCTTCCGTAAACGTTAGCATTATCAAATTCCTGGGCTTTGAGCAGATTCTGAAGAACTCCCTCACAGGCCTTCCTATTGGCGGCGGCAAGGGCGGCGCTGATTTTGATCCTAAAGGCAAATCCGATGGGGAGATCATGCGTTTCTGTCAAAGCTTCATGACTGAGCTTTGCAAGTATATCGGACCCGACAGCGACGTGCCTGCAGGCGATATCGGTGTTGGCGCACGTGAAATCGGATTTATGTTTGGCCAGTACAAACGAATCCGCGGCGGACATGAAGCAGGTGTGCTGACAGGTAAGGGCTTGAACTACGGCGGAAGCCTGGGCCGGCCTGAAGCTACCGGATATGGCTGCGTGTACTTTGTGGAAGAAATGCTCAAATCCAAAGGCACCAGCTTTGAAGGCAAAACCGTGGTCGTTTCCGGTTCCGGTAATGTATCCACATTTGCTATTCAAAAGGCACAGCAGCTTGGCGCAAAAGTGGTTGCATGCAGTGACTCCGGCGGATATGTGTATGATCCGGACGGCATCTGCCTGGAAACGCTGCGTCGTCTGAAAGAAGTCGAGCGCAAGCGCATCAGCGAGTATGTAAAAGAGCGTCCAGGTGCACAATATACCGAAGGATGCCAGGAAATCTGGAACATCCCTTGTGATATTGCCCTGCCATGCGCGACCCAGAATGAGATCAATGAAGCTTCTGCAGCCATTCTGATCTCGAATGGTGTTAAGGCGATCGGTGAAGGAGCCAACATGCCTTCCACGCTGGATGCCATCGACCTGTTCCTGAAGAACGATGTCCTGTTTGGACCGGCTAAGGCAGCGAATGCTGGCGGTGTGGCTGTATCTGCTCTGGAAATGTCCCAGAACTCCATGAGACTGTCCTGGAGCTTCGAGGAAGTTGATGGCAAGCTGCATGAAATCATGAAAAATATCTATGAGAGCAGTGTAAAAGCTGCTGATCAATATGACTGCCCGGGTAACCTGGTTGTTGGTGCTAACATCGCCGGCTTCCTGAAGGTTGCAGATGCGATGCTCGCGCAGGGTATCGTCTAGTCATTGTTCAGGTGTTCTCACGATAAGACTGTTTTTCAAGCTTATTTCTATAAAAACAAAGCCAATTCTCTAAATAAGCCTGTTTTTCAGGCTTATTTTTTCTTTTTTCAGGAAAATCTTGCCTGAAGCAAGCATTTGAGAAGGTTTAAGCTTGAAATTCAGTCTTAAACTTGCTCAGCGGGAAAAAATGGGGTAAATAAGCTTGATTTTCAAGCTTATTTATTAGCGCCGCCGCTTCACTGACATGGTGACATACCAGGTGCATACTATAGTTGGTTTACCATACTTCGGTATGTGCCACACCCCCGATTGTTCGCCATACTTTCGGCTGCATGCCATATTGGTTTGCTTACCAACCTTTCGGTTGTGTGCCATGCCCTCATGAGTTCTCCATACCTGCCGGTTGTTGCCATACTCTCGGAGTTATAGCCATACTTTCCGGGGTATGTGCCATACGTGCCGGTTGTATGCCGTACCCTCGTATGTTCGCCATCGCCTCAGTTATTTACCATAACTCCTGTTGTTCGCCATACTTTCGGCAATCACACCTCCCGCCTCATAAACAGCAGCAAAGAGGCCATCCTCCTGGAGGACAGCCCCTTTGCCGCTTTGCTATACCTTTGCCTTATTCCTTACTTTACTCCTTACCTTACCCCTCACCTATACCCCTACAACCGCTTAAAAAATATCCATACTCAGATAACGCTCTCCGGTATCCGGGGCGATGCATGCCACACGTTTGCCCGGACCCAGACGTCTTGCTACCGTCATGGCTGCAAATACAGACGCGCCGGACGAGGGGCCAACCAAGATTCCCTCCTTGCGCGCCAGATCCCGCACGGTCTGAAGGGCATCCTCATCCGAGATTTGAATAATCTCGTTATACACCTCGGTGTTCAGGATGGCCGGCACAAACCCCGGGCTGGTTCCCACCAGCTTGTGAGGCCCCGGCTCTCCACCGGACAGCACAGGCGAGCCCTGCGGCTCCACAACCGCGATATGCAGGTCCGGCAGATGCCGCCGCAGCTCCTCTCCGGTACCTGTGACGGTGCCTCCGGTGCCGGCAGTGGCCACAAACGCATCCAGCTGTCCGTTCATCTGCTCCAGAATTTCCGGTGCGGTCGTGACCCGGTGAATGTCCGGATTGGCATGATTCTCGAACTGCTGAGGAATAAAGCCCCCTGGAATCTGCTCTTTGAGCTCCATAGCCTTGGCAATCGAACCCGGCATCCGTTGGCTGCTTGGTGTCAGCACCACTTCTGCTCCGTACGCTTTCAGAATGTTGATCCGTTCCTTGGACATGTTATCCGGCATGATCAGAATCGCCCGGTAGCCTTTGGCAGCCGCGATCATCGCGAGGCCGATCCCGGTATTTCCGCTGGTCGGCTCGATAATCGTGCCTCCAGGCTGAAGCAGCCCCTGCTCTTCTGCCGTATGAATCAGATTATAGGCAGCCCTGTCCTTCACACTGCCTGACGGGTTAAACATCTCCAGCTTCACATAAACATCAGCAGATCCCTCTGGCAGCATACGACCCAGGCGTACCATGGGGGTTCCGCCAATTAACTCAGCCACACTGTTGTATATTTTCATAGCCTAAAAATCTCCTTTAGTGATTTGCCAAATCCAGATGGCTCATAATCCGCTCTCGAACTGCAACAAAATCGGCACCATTCCGGTTGCGGGGGCGAGGCATCTCCGTAGAGATCCTCTCCACAATCTGTCCGGGACGCGGACTCATTACATAAATAGTATCTGCAAGATAGATGGCTTCGTCAATATCATGGGTGATCAGCAGGACGGTTTTACCCGTCCCTTCCCACAAACGGAGCAGCTCGTTCTGCATCGAAATTTTGGTGATCGCATCCAGCGCACCGAACGGCTCATCCAGCAGCAGCACTTCCGGATCGGTGACCAGCGCCCGGGCAATGGCTGCGCGCTGGCGCATACCGCCAGACAGCTGGTGAGGGTAATATTTTTGAAAGCCTGACAATCCGACTTTATCCAGCACTTCATTCACACGAATACTCCACTCTTTCTTGGAGACCCCGGAGAGCTCCAGTCCGAAAGCTACATTCTTGGCGACGGTCCGCCACGGGTACAGTGCATGCTCTTGAAAAATTAGCATTCGGCTGGGATCAGGAGCTGTTATCGGCGTTCCGTTTGCCTTGACGGCTCCTGTACTCGCGGTTTCCAGCCCCGCAATCATACGCAGCACTGTGCTTTTCCCGCATCCGGAAGGGCCAACGATGGCCGCAAATTCACCTTGGGCAATCGTAAAATCCACCTGGCTCAGCACGTTTAAGGAGCCGAAGGATTTGGATACGTTGTCGATCGCAATGGTCTGCATCTTAATCCTCACCTCCCGGTTTGACATAACGATAGCGAAGCAGCCGCTTCTTCAGCCCCTCCAGCAGAACCAGATCCAGCACGGCTGCAATCGTCCCGATCACAATGATGCTCATCAGCACGCCTTCCATATCGGCAACCTCACCACGCCATTTGGAGTAAAAGCCGAGACCGGCCATAGCGCCGCCTACCATCTCTGCGGCAATCAGGGAACGCCACGCATTTCCAAACGCCACCTGGGCTCCTGTAACGAAAGCCGGAAGGGATTCCGGCGCAAATACCTTGCTGAGCAGCTGACGGCGGTTTGCCCCCATCACCCGTGCAAGCTCCAGATGTGTCCGGTTAACGCCTTCTGTAGCATTCAGCACCGACAGCGCCATCGGAAAGAAGCTGGCAATGATGATGACTGTAATGATCGTCTTGCTTCCAAAGCCTAATAAAATAACGAAAAAAGGCACCCAGGTGATCGGCGGGATCGCCTGCAGAATCGAAATCAAACTGCGAAGATATACGGCAAAGCCTTTGGAGACACCGCCAATTAAGCCGAGCAGTGCACCGAACAGGCAGGCCAGCGGGTAGCCCCACAATAAGCGAAACAGACTGTCTCCAATATGACCCCGAAACTCGGGATCCTGAATGCTGTTAAACAGACGGACGAACACATCCGGTACATCCGGCAGCAGAAAAGATGGAAGAAAAAACGCGGTAACCTGCCAGATGGCAAGAAGGCTCCCGACTGCAAGCAGATAGGGGAGCACTTTTCGCCAAAAGGAGCCTGGTTTGGGCTGGGTCCGCGTCACTTTCGTGTTGGAAGGAATCACCCGAAACTCTCCTTTATATCAAGTTATAATTTACTGTTGGTCCTGCCAGCTCAGATCAATAATGTCCTTCACGTTCACGTCTTTCTCAAGGACACCCTGGGATTTCATCATATCCGAAATTTCCTGCATCCGGGTCATTTGATCCGGTGTGATATCCCAGTTAAATACCTGGGTTTCAATCGCTTGCTTAATCACATCAACAGATTCAATTGTGCCGCCATGATGCGAATGCATCGTATCGGAATCGACGAAATGCTTCATGATCAGGGCTGCGGATTTCTTGGGATCGTCCTGCAGCATTTCAATCGCTTCTTTCTGAGCGTCGAGCAATTGATTTACGGCATCCCGGTTATTCTCCAGATTCTCATCGGTCGTGATGACAACCATACATGGGAACGGCCAGACTTTGCCGACTTCATAGATTTGCTTCGCACCCATCGTATGGGTCGCAATGCTGTCGTAAGGCTCGAATACAAAAGCGGCGTCCACCGCTCCGGAAGCCAGAGACTGAATGGCCTGTGCCGGATCCACGTAAACCATCTGCAGATCTTTATTGGTCAAGCCCGCTTCATCCAGAACGACGCCATTCAGCACGATGTCAGCTGTGCTGCCTTGGCCCTGCGAGGCCAGCTTCTTGCCTTTCAAATCTTCAATCTTGGATATCCCGCTGTCTTCCTTGACAAGCACACTGTGGAAACCAAGCTGTGCACCGCCGACGACCTTCACGCCAGCCCCCTTGGAAGCCCAGGAAACCGCATTCGTAAAGCCCAGAACGCCGGCATCCACCTGCTTGCCGACCATCGCCTTAATCAGGTCAGTGCCGCTCTTGAACTGCTGCATCTTGACATTCAAACCGTGCTTCTCGTACAGCTTGGCTTCATACGCCAGCATAGCCTGCGCATCATCCATGACATTCAAGTATCCTACAACAAAATCGGTCTTGTCCCCGCTTGCGCCAGAGTCATTACCACCGCTTCCTTCTTTCGATCCGCACGCGGTGACCGCCAGCATAGCAAGCAGCAGCAGACCTATAGTCAGCCCTCTTAAACCTCGGGCACTCTTTCTCATGTTTCTTCCTCCTCTAATATAATCCCTATAAACCTTCTAGGATTATAAGGATATTGATCAAGCTTGTCAATCGATTTATGATTTCCACCCATTATGCTATTCTTGATCATAACTACACACAGGATAGGCATGCAGGTTGTAATCGAGGAGGATGAAATATGAATCAACCCTTTATGCTGCCGGAAGAAGCCGGTCCCGTCCTGCTTCTGGACCGGAGTACAGAACTGCACGTACACGACGTTCTGGGCTCCTTTGCACTGGATGAACTGCTGGGCAGACAGACCGGTATGGGCGGCCCCGCCATCTGTCATATTTGGCGGCATCCACAGGCGTTCGTGATGGGTGTTCGGGACAGCAGGCTGCCGTTTGCGGAACAGGCAGCTGTGCATCTTCGCCGTCAAGGGTATGACACGGCTGTACGTCATTCCGGAGGTGCTGCCGTCCCCCTTGATGCCGGTGTTGTAAATCTGTCGCTCATTCTCCCCTTGGGTTCCGGCAAGGAGAACCGTGATTTCCATCCCGCCTTCCAATGGATGGCGGAACTGATCAGCGAGGCTTTGAAGGAAACCGGCAGGCGCGTGGATACGGGCGAAATCAAGGGGGCCTTTTGTCCTGGTACATTCGATCTCAGCATAAATGGCCGTAAATTTTGCGGCATCGCCCAACGACGGCAGAGCAAGGCCTTGATTGTTCAAGCCTTTGTCATATGTGAGGGTTCCGGATCAGAAAGAGCTGCACTCGTCCGCTCTTTCTACAATCAAGCTGCCGAATCGGTTGACCTCGGTGATTATCCCCAGGTCGTAAGCGAATCGACCGCAAGCCTCCAGGAACTGGCTGGCATGGGTTCTCTCGCCTCTCTAAACTTTACTAACCTGATCAAAGGAATTATCCGCGGTCAGCAGGACCATTATGGACCATCAGCCATGGAGGATGCTGCTTCCCGGCTTCAGCTGCCTTCGCCGGAAGTCCTGTCAGAGATGACAAGCTCCTTGAGACAGCGTTATACCTCATGAAAGCAGGGCCCTGGAGAAGTTTATTCTCCAGGGCCCTGCTGGTTTCGCTGACACTTTGCTCTAATGACTCTCCTGATGCTCCCGATCCGGTGCAGTCCTGCCGTAGGTTACATCCGCGCCCTCTGTAGGGGCAGCCCAGTACACCGCATTTCGGAGTACCTGAATGATCTCGGGCTGGTGATACGTCGGGAACGTCTCATGCCCAGGACGGAAATAAAAGATTTTGCCTGTACCTCGGCGGTAGCAGCAGCCGCTGCGGAATACTTCACCGCCTTCAAACCAGGAGATAAACACCAGCTCATCCGGTGCCGGAATTTCGAAGCGCTCCCCGTACATCTCTTCCTTTTCCAGCTCAATGTAGTCACCAAGCCCACTTACAATAAGGTGCCCGGGCTCCACGACCCACAGCTTTTCTTTCTCGCCGTCATCCCGCCATTTCAGCGCCTGTGTGTTTGTGCCCAGCAGCTCGGTAAATATTTTGGCACCGTGACCGGAATGAAGCACGATCAGTCCCATGCCATTGAGTACCTTCTGGCGGACCTTCTCCACGATCTCATCCTGCACCTCGCCGTGGGCCATATGCCCCCACCAAAAGAGTACATCGGTATTATCCAGCACCTCATCGGTCAATCCGTGGTCATGATCATCCAGTACAGCCGTACGCACTTCCAAATGTTCGTCTTCCCTGAGATAACCGGCAATCGCCTGGTGGATGCCTTCCGGATATATTTGCTGGACCAGGGGATTTTGTTTCTCATGCCGATACTCGTTCCATACCGTCACTTGGATGGTATTCATTGTTTTGAAAGCCTCCTTCTGCGTGTAAACCTACTATTATAATTGCGCAGGTTTTAGATGCTTTATCCCGATACATTACCCATTTCTCTGGTAGGATGACGCTGGACTCACAATATCCCTTGTTATCCGCCATCTGGACCTTACGAGGGAAACCGTTTTCCTGGTTTCCATTGATTTAGTGCATGGTTTAACTTACAATTTTATATAGGCCTATGTCCGTAGTAAGAGCCGCGACAGGGGGTTTCCCAATGAAATGGAATCATTTCAAATCCAAACTTCTATTAAAATACACATTATCTTATATTGCGATTTTTCTTATACCTCTTGTCATTCTGACCTTTTTTATCTATCAAAATGCGGTGAATACTCTCCGTTCCGAAATCGAACAGAGCAATGTCAATCAGCTGACACAGGCCAAGACCATTATTGATAACGGCATCAAGGGACTGCAGGAGACCGCCTCCCGCATTTCTTATGATGAACAGCTCACCAGCTACCGGACTCACCATCCTTACTACAGCCTGGAAGCGATCGATGCCTTATTCCAATATAAAGCGACCAGCTCGATTGCTGATGAATTGTTCCTGTTTTTCCGGGGGGATGACCAGATCTTCTCGTCACGCGGTCAAGAGAATCTGGATGTGTTCACCAATCATTACCGGTTTCAGACCTGGGATGCCGAAGATCTCATCTGGGATTTGAATACGGTTCCTATTCCGCAGATTCGTCCGGCAGAGCAGGTGGATCAGGGTTCACGCTCCTATGAATCCATGCTGGCTTATCTCGTCCCGATCACACCGAACAGCACGACCCCTTACGGAACAGTGATGTTCTTGATTAATGAATCGAGTCTGACCAATCTGATTGATTCCATCCTGAGTGATTATCACGGATTAACTCTAATCTATGATGATAATGGACAGGTTCTGGCTGCGAACTATCATGGAGAAACGATCACTCCGGAAAATGTAACTGCCCTGTTCACGCTGCAGCCCGGCACGCACAGTCTTATGCTAAATCATGAGCAGCATTCGGTCGTCTCTGTAAAATCAGATAATGGCTGGACGTATGTGACCGCGATGCCAAGCAGTCAGTTTTTCAGCCGTATTGTCCATATCCAGACTGTGTTTGTACTGATCTTTTCCATGGTTGTAGTGATCGGTACCATTCTGGCTATGATTTTGGCACGGAGACAATACCATCCGATCTCGGACCTGCTGGAATTTGCCAAATCCAGCACGTCAACCGAAGCCTCCCCGCCCGGCAACGAGCTGGAGTGGATCAAGAACACGCTTCGCGAGTTCAGCCAGCGGGTGGATCTTCAGGAGCCGTATGCGCGTGATCATGCGCTGCTTGTTATGCTGAAGCACGGACATACCGAGGAGCTCACCCGGGAGTTTAAAGAAAAACTGGGCATCCGTTTTCACGAATCTCACTATTTTGTCATCTGCATGAGCTGGGAGAACAAGGACGCTTACGATGCGGAACATCCGGATCGTGAACCGGTTCTGCATCTGGTGAGTGAAATCAGTCTCCCGTCTTACGGCGCTCACGCTTACGGCCTGGAGCTGCCGCAGCCCAACCAGCTTGCCATGATCGTGGGATTCGATATCACTTCGGATGACACAGATACCGTGAACGAACATATGGAATCGATCGTTGGGGCTTTGATCACCCTGGTTGCCGATGAGACTGACCTGACTCCAGCCGTCGGGGTGGGCAAGGTATATGACAGCTCGGAGCAGTTGAACCAGTCCTATATTGAAGCCTCCACCGCTTTTGAGGCCTCTATCCTTCACGGGGAAGGCAGTGTCACTTTCTTTAATAAGCTGCTGTCCGAAACTTCCGATTCCTCATTCTGGGTGCCTAAGGATGTTCTCCTGAAGCTGGTACAGAGCTTGAAGCAGGGAAGCTACGATGTGGCAGCACAGATGATTTCTACGGCTTTGAATAACCTGAAAGAAGAGAAGCCGGCCGTCGCTCTGCTGCGCTGCATCTGCTTTGATATTTTGAATACAATGCTGAAGACGGCTTCCGAGCTGGGGATCCATCATGTCATTCACCAGATTCCGCAGGTTACCTCTTTTGAGACATTGGAGGAATTGGAGCGGAAACTGACAAGCCTCGCCGCCCAAATCTGTGAAGAAGTGAAAGACAAGAGCGAAACCGAAGAGAGCTCGCTCATGGATCAGGTTGTCGAATATATTGATGAAAATTATACGGATTATGATCTCAGTCTGGGGTCCATCTCTTCCAAATTTTCGATCTCTTCTTCTTATTTCAGCCGGTACTTTAAAGAAAAAGTAGGGATTAATTTCTCCCAGTACATCTGGCAGAAACGTATGGATGAGGTAACCCGCCAGCTGCTGCATACAGAGGATCCGCTGAAGGACATTATCACCAGGGTTGGTTATCTGGATACACCGAACTTTATCCGTAAATTTAAAAAGGAAACAGGCGTCACACCCGGTCAGTACCGCAAGCTGCATAGTGCCAACGCAGTCTCCGGAGATGACGAGGATGAGGAAGATACGGATTCCTGAGGGCGGGCCATTGAAGTTATAAGTCACCCCTCAAGTTGGCTCCGATGGCAAGTGTTCTTACGACAGCTGTTGCCTCCAAAATCACTTGTTACCTCCGCTATAGAAAAGCACTTCTAAACTCTTGCTTCCTCTGTCGGCAGAGAAAAATAAAGACATGACGTTGTGCCGGGATCATCTCCCTCACACACTGTCATGTCTTTTGTTATTTTCTAAAACCCATTAATGGCCAGTGTCTTAAGCCAACTCTAACGGACACTCAGTCCGTTAGATCACTTGGAAAGCCTCTATCCGGCCCTAAATCATGCTCTAACGGACTCTATGTCCGTTAGAAACTGAAGACCCCTGTATTTTCGGCTTTAACGGACTGTATGTCCGTTAGAGCGAAATCGAGCCGAAATCGCATTCACTCGTTCACCGTAACCTCGCAGCCTTTATGAAACGGGTATATCCCGGAGCAATAAAGCTAATGACCGACTGTGTATTCACATGTTATTCAATACTTCAGTCTATATAACACAAATCTACTTCTTCAATCCCTCGTACATCGCATGCAGCAGTCTGCCGGTCTTGTCACAGCTGTATTCCCAGAACATTACACCGGCGAGGCCCTGCTCTTTGACAAAGTCGCATTTCCGCGCGATGGACTGCTCGTCATCATAGGAGATGAGCCTGGATCCGTTGAACAGATAAGGCGCACAAGCTTCCTCATCCCAGTGACGGGTATAGCCGTTTTTGTCGATATAATCTGCCGCCAGCTCCGTGTAGTCAGGGCCATAACCGCCGGTCGTGCCCGCCATCTGGTGCAGTCCCTTATTGCGGTCCGGAACACCGTTCCAGACACGGGAATAGAACGCTGCCCCGATCACGATTTTATCCTTCGGTACACCCGCCTGATGGAACAGCTTCACTGAAGCTTCTACACTGATGCGGAACAGATCGCCTGTCGGCGTGTAGAGGTTGGTATGGTGACCAGTCAGCACCTGAAATCCACCGCGCATATCATAGGTCATCAGCTGAACGAAATCCAGATACTTCTGAACCTCCTCCATCTCCGTACCATCGATATAATACTGGTCGGCGCCGGCAGCAATCGTCAGCAAATAATGCCGTCCGTCCTCTTTGCCCTTCTGATCCAGCGCTTCACGGATCGTCTTCAGCAGCAGTGTGAAATTCTGCTTGTCTTCCGGTCTGGATTCAATTTCGGCTTCACCGTAGCAGGGATATTCCCAATCCAGATCGATTCCGTCAAAAGGAAATTCATTCAGCACACGGACCGCAGATGCCGCCATGGACTGTCTTCCCGCTTCAGTGGAAGCTGCTTCGGAAAATCCGCCGGCACTCCATCCGCCGACCGACAGAAGCAGGGTGAGCTCCGGATGGCCGCGCTTGATCGTTTCCAGGACTTCACCATTTTTCAAGTGTGCAGTGGTGATTTCATCATTCTTAACATGGCCGAAGGCTACATTCAGATGCGTCAGCTTGCGCAGATCTTCCATCGGAATATCAGGCAGCACATGATCAGATGCATAACCGGCCGCTATATAGGTTGCGGGCATATTAATCGCTCCATTCGAAAGTAGGTTTATGTGTTCATGAGTAGGTTTATGAGTTCAATTGTATAAAAGTCTGCAGCGCTTCCTTACCCATCCCGATCTTGTAGCCCGAGGCGGTATAACGGATTTCATCCTGAGCATCGATGACGAACAGATGCGGGTATCCCGCTTCACTGGCTGCGCTGTTTGGAATGAAATTCGGGAGTGCCGCATAACTGTCATCCTTGACGAACACGGTGTCCTTCGGCAGCTTCGGGTACTGTACCGGGGAGAATGAAGATGTCCATTCTTTATGACCGATCAGCAAAATGACAGGAATGCCCTGCTGTTCAACGTATTCCGCCAGCTCACCCAGCTCTCGCAATAGATGCTTGCTCGGTTCCCGTTCCGGTTCCAGCCAGGCTGCCAAAGCGCCTTTGGTGCCAAGCAGTTCGCCGAGCCCTACATCACTGCCATCCAGTGTGGTGAGCACACTGCTTCGGTCGATCGTGCCAAGCACCGGAATGCCTTCCTGAACGTCACGGAAGGTGAGCATGACTTCACACAGCTCGCCTGCACGTACCGTCACATAGATGAAACGGACATACACGGAGCCATCCTTCAACCGTACACCGGAGGTAATCCGGTACGCACCCGGTTCCACCTCAAACGGCTCATCGTACACATCGGTTTTACCATGAGGATAAACCAGTGTTTTATAAGCACCGTTCTCGAGACGGGCAAACGTAAAGGTTTGTTCATAAGATGCCTCCGGCGTATCCGGTCCGGCAGCGGGATCACGGAGAAGCTGAAGCCGTCCCCACTCGCCAGGCTGCTCCTTATGCTTGAAAGCATTAGCGAACATGGCATCCATCCAGCGGCTGCCTTTAGCATACTGAGGCTTCTGCTCGCTCGGATGCAGCCTTGCCGGAATACCCAGGCTTCGGGCCGCAGCGACAAACAGAATGCCCAGCGACATCTCATCCCCTGCTTTCATGCGGAACGTGCCAAGCGGATTCCCTCTGCCCTTCAGATTCGGTATGTCTTCCCTGAAGGTATAATCCTGCTCCAGCACCTGCGCAAGCTTCTGAGGGTCGGCCCGGAAACCTTCCGCTTCCTCTGACGTGAAAGCTTCACGGATTTCACGTCGGTAAGGTACGATCATTTCCTGCAGAACTCTTGGACAGAGGATGTAGTTGGTGAACATCTCCTCTGATGTTTCCTCCCGGTAGCGCAGAGCGCCGGTCAGATGATTCTCCAAAACCGGAATGAACGTATCTGCCAGATCCTTCTCATTCAAACTTTCCAACAGACGCAAAGGCCACTCTCCGTATGCTTCAGCATACTGCTGAAGAAACGCCGCGATCTCATGTCCGTTGCCTCTTGCCTTGCGGATCACATCCCATACACGGTCTTCCGGAAGCCCGGCAGTACGCGCGATGTCTGCTGCAGTACCCCTGCCCGGAAAGGTCGCCTCAAAAGCATTCCGAATACCGGTTCCCTCTTCCAGACGTTCATTATGCCGACGAATCTGTGCATCGGTCAGATCAGGTACAGGCTCACCTTCCCGCTCGGGAGGCGGTACGAGATCCAGATCTTCCGTTCCTACCGGCTGCTCCCGGGTATCCAGAATGAGCTCGACCACTTGTCCGGCATCATCCGGGGTGTTCTTCACTTCATGCCATACGCCGTCTTTCACGGCACGGATGACCAGATCGCCGAGACCGGTTTTAAACGAGGCTTCGCCCCGCTCGTCAGTCGGCAGAATGGCGATCGGATACAGCTCTGCCATGTTGTACAGCTCGAAGCGGACTTCTGCTCCCGTTACGGGACGGCCCAGGTCATCCTTGACAGTAACCTCAATCGTACGGGTCCTTGCATAATTCTCAAGCACATTGATTTCCGTGAACCACGGATCAGCCAGCGTGATATTCTCCGGACCGGGATAATCTCCAAAAATCCGGGTATTGATCAGCATTGCCCGGCGTGCCGGAGGTCCAAACCAGCCTTGGTTCAGACGGGCTTCCGGTTCACAGGCACCGATGAAATACCATTCTCCATCCGCCCAGGCCTCCACCCAGGCGTGATTATCATCACAGTGGGCCCAGCGCGGCGTATAAATCTGGCGTGCAGGAATTCCGATACTGCGGAGGGCCGACACCGCAAGGGTCGATTCCTCCCCGCAGCGTCCTCTCGCCGTACGCATAATGGTCAGCGGTGACATGGTCCGCAGATCGCTGCCGATATAGGTTGCTTTTTCATGGCACCAGTAGTTCGTCTCCAGAATGGCATCCTGCATGGACAGCTTGGCTGTGCGCTCTGCAAGCTCGCTGTACATCAGGCCCCGGACATCCTCAATGTTTTCCGTGTTTACCCGGTAGGGCAGGACGAAATGCAGGAACAGCTCATCCGGTACCCGCTGGCCCCAAGGCACCCGGCGGCGGATGTCCAGCGTCTGGCGGACATGATTCAGGAACAGCTCCCCATCGTAATCCGCCATATCATTCACCGGCATATAGGCGTACAGGTATTTCAAAGCCCTTACTTCTTCCTCTGTCAGATCCTGATCGAAAATATGGAACAAATCATGTTCCCGGGGGCCTGCCATGTGCCGCTTTTCCTCAAACTTGGCGTCCAGCTGCGACATTTGCTCCTTCATATCCTTACTCATTCCTTCCACACCTTTCCGTCTTCCCGGATACAGAATATGGACGTTCCGTCTGAAGCCGGTACCGTGATCTGGAACAGCCCGCGGGTGATTTCAATTTCCGGATGGATGCTCCAGTCATCATCACCCATCAGCAGCGCAAGGTCAGAGGTGAACTTGCCGTGCGTTTCGAAGTGATTCCGCTGACGGTAGTACAGCTTGCGCAGCTCCCATTTGATCTTTTCATCTGCAGGCAGCTGAAATATCTGCCTCTTGCCGTGCTCATCATCAAACACGACATAACCCCAAAGCTCGGGATAGTGCATATTAATAACGCCCTGCGGCGACCATACCCAGTTGTCCTCAGGATAAGGCTTGCCGGTGTCGGGATTGATCACCTTGCGGTATTCCCCGTCCACGACCTCGGTCTGCCATTCCACGCGTGAGAAGTTTACACGCCAGAACTCACCCGCTTTCGGCTGACGCCCATCCTTGGCGCATTCCTTCAGACTGGTCCATGGCATCGCGATCTCGATGCTCCATTTGCGGTTATCTGCTGATGGATTATTCAGCTCGCCGTCAATATGGACAGCGGTCTTCAATCCGCTGATATCCCAGCTGTTCACCGGCGGTCCGCCATCACGGTAAGGCTGCACCAGCAGCAGATCCCAGACCGTATTCAGGGCATTGATTTCAAATTCATAGTATTGATGCGTATCTCCATCAGGATCAATAAAGATCTCGAAGTCATTATCATAAAAGATCACGGAGTCCCGCTCGGTCAGCGTGGCCCAGATCTGATCCTCGATCAGCTCAGCGCCGAAGTAGAAATACTCGTCATCCCAGAGCATTTTGACCCGGGTCTGCTTGGATGGTTTCGGACGGACGTCCCCCTCAATATCGATGAAATCTTCCGTCCAGTCCGCCTGGCTCCAGAAGGGCTTATCCAGCCTTCCGTCCAGCTCCAGCGGCTCCTGCGCACGCCGGCAAATATAATGCTTGGGAGCGTATTGTATCTTTGGCTCCGGTACACCGCTTCGATTCATGTTCATCCCCCGCTTGTTTTAAATGATTTCGCTAGTTATGAGTGACTACAGCACCCGATCCGCCGTACATCTCCAGTTCTTCTTCAAGCTCCAGCTTCAGAACAGTAACCTGCTCGTGGGTATCCTCTGATGTCATGTAAATCCAAGTGGTGCCCGGGATATTGAACCAAGGTACACCGCCGTGAATATCATGCTGAAGTTCTTTTCCTGAATGCAGCACTGTAATTTTTTTAATAGGGCTGCTCAGACCTTTAAGGCATACATTCTCTTTGGGATCATCGTACACAAACAGATAGAGCGTCTTCCGATCCTCAGATACCGTGCTTCCGCCGGGATAATAGCGGGTCATGATGCCTTCTTCGGTACCAAACACCGCCTCTTCATGTGTACGGATCCAGTCACCCAGCCCCAGCAAAATAGCTTCCTGCCGCTCATCGACTGTTCCGTCCTCACGGGGACCGATATTCAGCAGCATATTGCCGCCGAGCGAAATACAGTCACAGAACATGCGGATAATCTGATTCAGCGACTTGTATTTGTTGTCATCCGGCACATAACCCCATGAGGTGTTGATGGTCGTACAGAACTCCCATGGACCTTCCGGTCTTGTGATCGGAATTCCCTGTTCCGGTGTCTTGTAATCACCGTGGCCCTGAAGCCGGGAATTGATAATCAAATTTGGATTAAACGTCAGCAGGTACTGCTTGAATGCCGGCAGATTCCACTGCTCCGCACTCCGCTCCCAGTCTCCGTCGAACCAGAGCAGGTCCACCTGGCCATAATCACCGAGCACCTCGCTCAGCTGATTATTGTTGAACTCCAGGAATTGCTGCCACTTGGCCTCATCTTGTATGCCGTCTACAGGGCTGGAAAACCGGTTCACCGTGCTGAGATCCTCCGGAACCCGC
This sequence comes from Paenibacillus lemnae, assembly GCF_012933385.1. GTDB lineage: Bacteria > Bacillota > Bacilli > Paenibacillales > Paenibacillaceae > Paenibacillus_AQ > Paenibacillus_AQ lemnae. The sequence goes on along the minus strand of NZ_JABBPN010000001.1, from coordinate 310,584 downwards.
CCGCCTTCATATACGCTCGGATAGTCAGGGTGTGACCAGTCAATCAGGGAGTAATACATCCCCAATCTCAAACCGCGGGCGGTAATCGCTTCAGCGTACTCTTTCACAAGATCACGGCCGGCGGGGGTTTTCTTGACCACATTCAAATCACTGTATTCGGTATCCCACAGCGCTACACCGTCATGATGCTTGGTCGTCAGCACCGCATACCGGGCTCCGGATTTCTCAATAAGGTCAGCCCAGGTTTCCGCATCAAACTTCGAAGCCGTAAAGCCATCCATCTGCTTCATATATTGGTCGTACGGGATTTTTCCGTTATAAAAAGACCACGATTCGGCCACACCGTCTACGGCATAAATGCCGTAGTGGATGAATATGCCGAGCTTTGCTTTTTCGAACCATGTTTGCATGAAGAATGCACCTCGATTTAAGTAGGCTCTGGGCAGGATCCCTGCAAACTGAGCCCGGATATCCTCTGTCCTTGCTGTGATTTACATCAGGCGGAACACATGAGCAATCGGTGCCGCGCCTTCCGTTTCCTGTGCCGGCAGATTGACGGTAATCCCGCTGTCCGTACGGCTGAATGCCAGTCCTTCCGGACCTCCGACCAGATCCACACGCTGAACGTCACCTTCTACTGGAAGATGAACTCCACCTGCAGCCTGTTCACCCTCGGCATACAGACGGAACGCATAAGAAGTGTCGTCTTTTTTCGTAAAGAATACATTACCGTCACCGTTAAAGTAAGGTGCGCACAGACGCGTGCCGTAGATGGCTTCGCCATACACGTTCAGCCATGCACCCAGACCTTTAATGCGTTCAATCGCGGTTTCGGAGAGACGTCCGTCCGGCTGCGGTCCGACATTCAGTGCCAGGTTGCCGCCTTTGGCAACGACCTCCACCAGCAGATGAACGAGCTCGCGCACGGACTTGTATTTATCTTCATATCGGAATGAGAATGAAGTTCCCAGCGTGATGCAGCTCTCCCAAGGAACATGGATCGCATGATCCGGCAGCGTCTGCTCTGGTGTGATCAGGTTCTCGTAAGGGCCGCCTACTGTACGGTCAGCTGACAACAGCCATGGCTGGATTTTGCGTGCTTTTTCTACGGCTTCGCCCAAACGGATATTCTGATCCTTGTAGTCATTGACCCATCCGGCATCCAGCCACAAGACATCAATCCGTCCGTAATTGCTCATCAGCTCCATGATCTGTTCATGGGTGAACTGAACAAACTGCTCCCACAACCATGGATATTCCTGCGGATCGTAGCTTGGTCCGCGGGAAGTGAAGGTACCTGCCTTCATGCCCGGCGCCCAATAATATGGCGTATGCCAATCCGCTTTGGAGAAATAGGCGGAAATGCCGAGACCGCGGTCACGGAACGCATTTAACAGGTGCTTTGTGATATCTGCGTATTTATGTGTATGGAACGGACAGTCCTTGCCTGTTGTGCGGTAATCGGTCGTATGCGTATCCCACATGCAGAATCCGTCGTGATGCTTGGTCGTAAAGTTCAAATATTTAAAGCCATTGTCTTTGGCCAGGTCCGCCCACAGCTCGGGCTGAAAGCGAATCGGATTAAACGTTTTGTTCAGGTCAAAATACTGCCGCTTCAGTTCCGTGCTGTCTACATCCCAGTCGATTCCGTCCCGGGACCAGTCCCCGTCGTCATCGCTGAGCGCCCAGGATTCCACCATGCCGAGCTGGGAATAAGGACCCCAGTGCATCATCAGACCCAGCTTCTGGTCCTTGAACCATTCCAGGCGTTCCAGCAGCAGCGGATCCTCTGGCTTGACCCAGTTCTCTTCGCTGCTGTAGTTATGTACGCCGTGCTCGATCATTTCCTGTTCTTGTACTTCGGGATTGTTCTCGCTCATAATATACCTCCGTTAAATGGTACCGGCTCGATCCGGCTTGATGATGAAACTTGATGCTGATTTCCCGGTGATAAAAATAAGAGCCAACGCCCGGCCGCAAAGGACCGGGATATGTTGGCTTCTTTTGTATTTTATGATGGATTCATTCTTACTCTGCTGCTGGCGTAGAATTCCAAGTGTCGTAAGCTTCCTGGTAAAGCTCTACCAGACGATCTCCGCCCATTTTCTTCACTTGTGCTACATAGTTATCCCAGTTGGACATTGGTTCTTGTCCGGTAACAAACTTCGCTTCCATCTGCTTCACGTAAGTGTTCAGATCAGACAGCAGTGCAGATGCTTCGCTTTGCTGTTCGTTGGTCAGGTACACGTTCGGGAATGGTGTTTTCGCGATCGGAACCAGTTTCTCCTGGTTCTGCTCGTCGATCCAGTCATCGAACTCGTTACGCAGGCCATTCGTCAGCTCAGGAATCTTGATGCCTGGAGTCAGCATGCCATAGTTTGGCGTGATGGTTCCGCGGTATTCTTCACGGTCACCGCCATTTGGTACAGGCAGCCATTCTTTAACCAGGTTTTCCTTGTCTTTGTACTGCCACATCAAGCCTTCCGGCCCTTGGTCAAACAGGGTGTTACCTTCGTAGCTGTACAGGTAGTCAACCCAACGCATGGTTGCTTCCGGATGCTTGTTTGCGCTGGAGATGGCAAAGGTGCCGTTCGCAGCCATACCCGGGTGCTTGCCGTATACCGGGCTGCCTTCGATTTCACTCGCCACCGGTGTCATCATCGGATGGTCTGCATTTGGCTCGCCGCCCATGGTGAAGTACGGATGGTAATCGCTGAACAAGCCGATTTGATTGTTTTTACCTTTAGCTTTCTTTTGCTCATCGGTTTGGGAGAAGGTTTCATGGTCAAGCAGTTCTTCTTCCCACAGACGGTTCATGAATGTCAGGTAGCCTTTATATCCTTCTTCCTGGAACGGATAGTGAACGTTTCCGTCCTTGTCTGCATAGATGTCCTCGTTATACATCCCCCAGAATCCGAAGAAGTACATACGGATGTCGTCAAGCTTTACGGAAGACAGCGGGATTTCGTCCTGCTTGCCATTGCCGTTCGGATCTTCTTCTTTAATTGCCTTCAAGTATGCGTACAGCTCTTCAGTTGTTTTAGGTTCTTCTTTGCCCAAAGCTTCTAGGAATTTACCGTTGTACCATACCGGTCCTCTGTACCATACAGCTGTCGGATCGATAAACGGCAGTGCGTACATATGACCATCCGGTGTTGTGAAGGATTTACGTACATCCGGATTCTCATCCAGCGCTTTCTTGATGTTTGGAGCATAACCGCCGTCAATGTAACCTTCCAGGGGAACCAGGACGCCCTGTGTACCGTAGGTTACCTGCTCGGCAGGCTTCAGGTCAGCTGCATAGAAGAAATCAGGCAGGTCGCCGCTGGCGAAAACCAGGTTCTTCTTGGTAGCAAAACTGTCGATCGGTGAGAGCTGATACTCGAGCTTGATGTTGGACAGCTTCTCCATTTCCTGCAGAACCGGCATCGTGTTCCAATCAGCCATTCCTGCATCTTGTGACATGACTTTGAGCGTTATCTGTTCCTCTACAATGGGAAAGCCTTCTTTCTTTACGCCTTCGGCCGAATTTGACCCTTCAGTCGTGGTACCGCCCTCACTGCCGGATGAACCGCAGGCAGCCAATACGCTGGCGGACATCATGAGACAGAGCAGAATGGATGACGCTTTACGAAGCTTCTTCATGACAACAACTCCCCTTTTTAATTATGGTAATGCTATGGCAAGATCAGCCCTTGACGGAACCGATCATTACACCTTGTACAAAGTAACGCTGGAGGAACGGGTAAATCGCAATAATAGGTACGGTCGCTACGATAATGACCGCATATTTAACCAGTGCGGCAATCTCAGCCTTGTTGTTCAGGGCTGCTGCCGTTGAACTGTCCATCGCTCCGCCGCCCTGAGCAGACATTTCCTGCAGAACCAGGATCTGACGCAGCACGAGCTGCAGCGGATACTTGTCGGCATCATTCAGATAAATGAGAGCCGAGAAGTAGTTGTTCCAGTTGCCGACCCCGTAGAACAGGGCCATAACCGCGATAATCGGCATGGACAGCGGCAGGATAATCTTGATGAACAGCCTCAGGTTAGTACATCCGTCAATCTGGGCAGCCTCCTGCAGTTCTTTCGGAATGGAACTCTGGAAAAAGGTTCTGGATACGATAATGTTCCAGATCGATGCAGCCGAAGGAATAACAATCGCCCACATCGTGTTAATCATCCCCAGCTCCTTAACAAGCAGGTATGTGGGCACCAGACCACCGCTGAAGAACATGGTAACCATAAACATGGCCATAAAGAAGTTTCGGCCGACAAAGTCCTTGCGGCTCAGTGCATAAGCCGCCGGAAGCGTAACAAACAAGTTGATTGCAGTACCTACGACCGTGTACACGATGGTATTCCAATATCCGAGCCAGATACTGCTGTTTTCAAACACTCGGATATAACCCTCGAATGTAATTCCTTTCGGAAGGAGCCACATTTCTCCGGATCCGACAAGCTTTGGATCACTGATCGAAGCACTTAAGATATAGATAATCGGATAGGCCACAATGGCAAAAGCGAAAAATACGTAAAAGTAGTTGAACGCCAGAAACAGTTTATCTCGTCGTGATTCTCTAACACCTGACAGCATATTGTTTGCTCCCCCCTTCTACCATAGACTGTTCTCGCTGGTCTTACGGACAATTTGATTGACGACAATCAGCATAACGGCATTGACGACGGAATTGAATAATCCAATTGCCGTGGAGAAGCTGTACTGCGCATCCACCAGACCGGCTCTGTAAACGAATGTCGCGATGACGTCAGATGATTCCATATTGAGCGGATTCTGAAGCAGGAGGATTTTTTCAAATCCAACACCGAGCAGGGTGCCGATGTTCAGAATGAGCAGAATGGTCATCGTCGGTACGATGGTAGGGATATTAATGTGACGCACACGCTGGAAACGGGTAGCCCCATCGATGACCGCAGCTTCGTGCAGCCCCGGATCGACTCCGGATAGTGCAGCCAGATAGATGATCGTTCCCCAGCCCGCACTCTGCCAGACGCCGGACAAGACATACATTGTTTTAAACCAAGCCGGGTCAGTGAGGAAGTTCGGTGCATCAAATCCAAGTGCATTGATCATCATCGTGATAATACCTGTCGATGGTGACAAGAAGGTAATAATCATACCCGCCATAACCACGACAGAAATAAAGTGAGGCGCGTACGTGATGGTCTGTGCCATCTTTTTAAAGAAGCCATTTCTGATTTCATTAAAAGCTAACGCCAGAATGATTGGAATCGGAAACCCAACGGCCAGCTCATACAAGCTGATACTTAATGTGTTCCAGATGAGATCCCAGAAATAGTAGGAATCAAAAAATCGGGTGAAATGATCGAAACCGACCCACGGGCTTCCTGAGATCCCTAGTGTAGGAATGAAGTTTTTGAACGCGATCTGTACCCCGTACATGGGGCCGTAAAAGAAGATTAAAAAGTAGAAAAATGCAGGTGCAATGAAGAGATACAATTCCCAGTTCTGAACTATTCTCTTCCCAAGACTACCCTTTTTTGTGCCATTGATTTTCTGGCCGCTGCCAGGGCTCGCGCCTGAACTGCTGTTGATGGCTGTTTTTGCATTCTCCATCGGACCACCCCTTCCTCAATCATGTGAGCTTTCCTTACCTGACGGAAGCTCATCTGTCTGGTAACGCTTACACCTACGATACCCCACGACGCGCAGCAGCGTAAATATGTCCATTTTGTTCACCTTCAAAACCGCATAGCATCAAGGGTTTTCAGCCTTTGACAATAAGAGATGACACCTGACAATGTGTCATATTTGCGCCTTGATTTACAGCTCACATCAAATCTGACCTATCGAGAACTGACATCATTTTTATCTTTTTTCATTGAAAAATTTAAGTTGGACATGACATTGAAACCGGTTTACTGCTAAATATCGAATCCATTTTGTTAAATAACATGACGTAATTCATTCTAAAGCATGACTGATCCCAATGAAGCATTTTATCCTTTTTTATCCATATGTAATTGTTTCCATCCCCTCCCTAACACAAAAAAAAGAAGCTCTCATCAGCAGATACATCCTGCCAACTAAAAGCTTCTTCAAGGGGTGGCATTTGAAGCAGACTGCCACGAACCCTTTATTTGTATTAGCGAGCTGTCGTGCGATGGTCGTCCGTCACATCTCCAAAAAATTTAATGGAGTAAAGTGCGCAAATTCCGACAATCGTATAAATCACGCGTGCACCGGCAGAGTCCTGTCCTCCGAAGATAGATGCTACCAGATCGTACTGGAACAGCCCGACCAAAAGCCAGTTAATCCCCCCGATAATAAGCAGAAGCAGCGCAATCGTGTTAAATGTTTTCACGTGTATTCCTCCCTTGCTGGAGATTTATGGATGCGTGTCTCATAGGTAATATAACCTTATGGGCATTCTACAAACCATTTTTCCCGAAGTTTATTTATTTTAGTCATAATCTTCAAAAAATTACACACATGACATAAATTTTAGCGGCTGGCGTGAATAAAATCTTCCAGATCCCGGTCTGCCTTGGATTGATTGCACTCCATACAAGCGCATACACAATTCATCGGCGTGGTATGTCCTCCTTTGGCACGAGGCAGCAAGTGATCGATCGTATCACCCCGGCCCCCACAGAAAAAACATCGGTACTGATCGCGCTCCAAAATATATCTTCGAAACCCCTTGTTCGTATACAGCCGACGAATCGTATGGCGGTTCACGACCACCGCTGCACTTTCCCGTACCAGAATTTCAGCCAGTACAGGGTCAATGTCCTGCTGCCAGCGCCGATTCCTGTCTGTGCGTCCCCGCATCCGGATCATGCCGGAACGTGTAGGCTTCAGCCGCGATGGATCATAGGGATCCGGCTGGCCGGGTATGAGGGGCGGTCTTGCTGGAGCGGACGGGCGTTTATTCAAGGCTCTGTCTGTATTTAAAATGGTATGCCTGATCACAGCATCAGGGGGCTGCTTGGCAGGCACTGCCTGCTTCAATGGGGTCTCCTTTGACGCCTGAGCTCTTGCTTTAGCCCGCTTTCGGGCCGCCCGCCGTTTCTGCGACCTCGACTTCTTGTGCCCCCCGTCCTGATGCAAGACATCTTCTTGTGCCGAATCTTCACGAAGCTCCTTGATTGCAGGCAAAGATGCGGACGTTTCAGCATTCATAGCTGCGCTTGCCTCTGACTTCTGCCTGTTCCGGCAATCCCGGCATATGCCTCTCCGTGCGCCTGAGGAAGACCTTTTTCCCGATCTTCGCCGAAAATGAGATACAGGGTGGTGAATTCCGCAGGCAGGACATCGTCTATCATTAAGGTTAGATTTTGCATCATTGATTATATCCATAGATTCCGGACACTTCCCGGCTTCCTCACCCCAGACCTGTTATGGTGACTACGTATTACCCATGTTCATTATACCGCAAACTGGAAGACGGCAACCCCTGGAAGCCGGACAGCTCTTTAAGCAGTTCCAAAAACACTTGAACCGCCTTAGTATGATAGGGTGTGGGCTGCATCAGCAAAGAGAAAGGGCGCTTTACCGGATCACCGGACAGCCTCAGCACATGCAGCGTTCCTAATTTCAGCTCTTTTTGTACAGTCCACCGGGAAAGAAGCGTGATGCCTAGGCCTGCCTCAACAGACTCCTTAATGAGCTGGGTGCTTCCGAATTCGAGGATGGATGCGGGCTGAACCCCCCGCTCAGAGAACATGCGCTCCGTCACTCGACGTGTTCCTGATCCACTCTCCCGCAAAATCCAGGTCTCCTCCATTAACACCTCTAGCCCGATTTCACTTTTCTTGTTAAATCGATCCTCAGCCGGCACGACAATCAACATCTCATCCTCAGCAAAAGCCTCAACCGCAAGCTTTTCATGTTGATACTCATCCTCGACAATGCCGATATCTGCCTCACGGTTAAGAATCATATCCGCAATCACATCTGTATTGCCGATCTTGATATTGGGACGTATCAGAGGATATCGACTCTTCAAGTTTGCAAGCAGCCGGGGAAGAACATACTCTCCGAATGTATAGCTAGAACCAATCGACAGCTCGCCCCCTGCACGGTGCAGCACATCGTCGACGAGTGTCTGCATTCGGGTATACGTACCGAGAATGATCCGGGCATGATGATAGACGATTTCGCCCGCCTGCGTAGGTCTGACGTATTTATTGGTACGATCCAGAAGCTTCGCCCCTACCGAGCGTTCCAGCGCTCGAATATATTGACTGACAGCAGGCTGGGTCATGTTCAGTTCTGCGGCTGCCTGAGTAAAACTGCCTTTATCGGCGACTTTGATGAATACTTCCAGAGCCATATCCAAATGATCCAGCCTCCTTTTGATTTAGATTATATAGGTATTCAGATTACCATAAGCAATTACTTATGATATAGATCACAACAAATTATTTTTCTTATTATTATAAAACAGATATGATATATCTACACCAACCGAACCTGCGGAGGTTATAGGCATGCAAAGAATCGTAAAACATCGTGTTCTCCAGTCCCTGTCTGCTGTGCGTCTGCGGCCGAGTTTTCGTAAACAGGCCCTGCACACAGCCGGGGGAATTCTGTTCACCGCTGTTCTGGCCCTGCTGGGGCTTATGCTTTCAGTTGTTCCGGGATTACGTATACTGGGGCCGCTGACTTGGACGATTCTTCTTGCCGCTCTTTTTCGTCAGCTGTGGGGCTATCCGGATCTTCTAAGATCTGGTATTCAGTTCTCTTCCAAAAAGCTGCTTCGATATGCCATTGTTCTGTACGGTTTAAAATTAAACATGTCCATTCTCTTCAGCCAAGGTCCCGGCCTTCTGCTTCGTGATGCTGCTGCTGTGATCTTTGCGATTGGCGTGACTCTATTTATAGCAAAACGTCTTAAAGCAGACTTCTCTTTATCTCTTCTGCTGGGCATCGGCACAGGCGTATGCGGAGCGGCAGCCATCGCGGCCGCTGCTCCGATCTTGAAAGCACGGGATGAGGATACTGCGCTTGGTGCGGGGATGATTGCTTTTGTAGGCACTTTGTTTGCCGTTATCTATACCATTCTGCTGCCACTGCTTCCCTTGAGTCCTCAAGAGTACGGGATGTGGGCGGGCATCAGCCTCCATGAGCTGGCACAGGTCGCTCTTGCGGCAGCACCAGCCGGGGAAGATGCTCTCACCGTCAGCCTTCTGGCCAAGCTGGGCCGGGTCTTCCTGCTGATTCCTTTGTGCTTCGTTCTTGTCATACTCATGCGCCGCCGGGGGGCATCAGGTTCTGGGGACACTCGTCCTGCTTTTCCCTGGTTTCTAGTCGGCTTCACCGCTCTAAGTCTGGCTGGAAGCTTTGAGATGGGCGATGAGCCTTTGCTTTCCGGACAGTTTAAGGAGTCCGCTTCAATGACCGCTTCATTTCTACTGGCTATGGCCATGGCAGGTCTTGGGCTCCAGATTCATCTGAAGACATTATCCAAAGCATGGCGCCCGCTGCTGGCCATGACCCTCTCCTCCATCCTGCTCTCACTCTTGGCATTGTGGATGGTTTAACCAGAAATAAGCTCGAAAATAAAGCAGCCTCACTCAAGTACGCCAGAGCACAGCTCACTCCCCACCCTAATCCTCTCTAGCTGCAGCCACGGTCGCCACTGCACCTGCCGCTTCTGCAGCAGCAAGGCGGCCAGCGGCCCCTCCTTCAGACAGCCAGCGGCTCATCGAATCCGCCGCCATCGGCTTGCCGAAGAAATAACCCTGCATATCATGACATCCGGTGGACAGCAGAAACTCGGCCTGTTCCCGGGTCTCTACACCCTCAGCAATAATGCCCAAATCCAGATTTCCAGCAATGGCAACCATATTCCGGATAATCGCCTGTTTGAAAAACAGACTGCTTTTCTGAATGAACGAACGGTCAATTTTTAAAGTGTGGAACGGCAAATCACCAATCCGCCCCAGGGAAGAATAGCCTGTGCCAAAGTCATCCATCGAGATCCGCACACCCATCTGCTCAAGCCTTCCCAGCTGCTCAATGGTGTCTTCCAGATTGGCCATGGCGATGGACTCTGTGATCTCCAGTTCAAGACCGGAAGGAGCCAGACGGGATGCCGTCAGCGCTTCATGAATCATATCGACCAGCAGAGCACTGTCCAATACACGGCTGGAAATATTGACCGACACCGGAACCGCAGCCAGCCCCTCCTCCTGCCACCTTACACTCTGGCTGCATACCTCCTCCAGCATCCACCGGGTAATGGGAAGAATAGAGCCGTTCTCTTCAGCAATTGGAATAAATTCACTGGGCGTCACTTTTCCAAGCTCCGGATGCTCCCATCGCAAGAGGGCCTCCATCCCGGTTAAACGATCTTTCTCCGCATCCCATTTGGGCTGGTAGAAGATGGTCAGCTCTCGTCTCGGCAATGCTTTTTGCAAATCCCGCTCCAGCCGGAGTCTCCTGGCCTGCTCCCGGGCCATGATATCATCAAAGAAGCAAAAACGGTTTTTGCCGGTTTTTTTCACATGGTACATCGCCGTATCAGCGGCTCTCATTAATACACTGCCCTCATATCCATGCTCGGGCGCCATGCTGATTCCGATGCTTGCGGTTACAGAGAGCTCATATCCTTCTACAACGACAGGCGATTGAATAGCAGTCAACAGCCGCTGTGCCACTTCTTCTGCCCGTCCTTTGTCTGCCCGGGGAATCAGCGCCAGAAATTCGTCACCGCCTAAACGGTAAATCAGCGTCTGCTGCCCTCCAGCCTGTCTAAACCGGTCAGCCACCTCCTGCAGCAGCAGATCCCCGATATCATGGCCATACATGTCATTCACAGACTTGAACCGGTCAAGATCTATAAACAGCACGGCTCCGGTCCAGCTCCGATCTAGGCGGCTGTCCATATAGCGAACCATACCGTATCGATTCGGCAGGCCTGTCAAAGAGTCATGATAGGCCATCTTCTCAAGGACGTGACGTTCAAAAAACACTGCTGCAATGGAAACGAGCAGAATAATACCTGTTGCAGCCGAAATGCCGATCCATAAAAATGAAGCATATCCGGATTCCTTAATGGCCATCACGGACTGATGATTATGGAACTGAGCTGCCTTCATGCCTGCATAATGCATGCCGGAGACGGCCAATCCCATCAGCATCGCACTGTAAAGCTTCCAGCGGCTGAACCGGACCGAATACCGGAACCCGCGGAATAAAAGCAGCGCTGCATTGGAAGCAACCAGCGCAATTAATATAGACGCGGCTACCCACCAGGGATCATAGGTAATTTCGGCATTCATCACCATCGCAGACATGCCCATGTAATGCATCACGGTTACGCCGCTGGCCAAACAAAACCCTCCAAACAGCATCCGGACCGGACCAGCTTTTAGCCGTGTCGCCAAATAAAAGGCAACGAACGAACCACCACAGCTGATAAGGGCCGAAAGCAGTGTCAAGCCTGTCTTGTATGTAATCTCCTGACCGAGGTGAAGAGCAAGCATTCCGATAAAGTGCATAGACCAGATTCCCAATCCCATGACCGTTGAGCCCCCGAGAAGCCAAAGCAGCTCGCGGACTCCGCTGGTGCGGTATACTCTGCTCGCAATATTAAGCGCAGAATAAGATGCCCACACCGAGATCAGCACAGATAAAGCGACAATCCAACCATTATAATGTGCTTGCATTATTGTATGCTCCATTTGGCACGCCCTTGTTCATAATAGATAAGACGTTATTTCATTAACACTTCTTCTGACCTAGTATAATAGAACCACAACAGAAAGAAAAGAAAAAGCCGCCGGATTCACAGGCATTTTAGCTCTGAGAAATCCGGTGGCTTTTTATACATTTTATCGGGATCTGAACATTACTTTGGAGATGTGACCATAACAATAATGCTTTTGTCCTGCGCGTAATTCCAGTCCACGAAAATATCCAGCATCCGGCGGTTGAGAATCGGCTCGAACACCTGCTGGTTATATAGATACTGCTTCTCCAGATTACGTTTAACATTTTTGAGAAGCTCTCCATGACCCAATCGTATGAATTCCTTTTCAACTGGTGCTAAAATACCTTCACGGACAAATAAAAGTGTCCGGTTATTGATTTCATATGACTGAAGCTGCTCCGGTACTTTCTGCGCCTGTTCACTGATGAGGATAATTTCTTCCTCCAGCTCTGCCTTTTTGTCGTAATCTTCTCGAAGATCCGGTACTTCCGCAAAGGGCTGCGGACAAATTACCGTAATCATCCCCGATTGGTTATGTAATGCCCAGTCATAATAGATTTCCGACGGCTGGCACCCTGTAAGACTGTGAATATAACCACTGACCTCAGGGATTACGAGCTGCATCAACTTTTCCCGCATCTGATTCACAATCATGGTATGATCCTGCTGCACCAGCATGCGTTCCGAAGACGTCAAAAAGTTCCTCAGGTACAAGGTGATATACTGTCCACCCATGGAGACAAGTACAGATTCAGGCCCTTTTCCAAAATGTTCACGCAAAAGCTTCCCCGTAAAACTTGCAATTAGCTGCTGTAACTGATGAATTGATTGATTCATGAATATTGACTCGTCCATGGTACAAGCCTTATCTAAATGAAGAAAGAGCGAATACCGAATTGTGAACGAATGCTCCTACCCCTCCTGACCTATAGCGTACTTAAAGCGGCAAACTCAGGTTGTCCGGCTTCACAGAATTTCAAACGGAGATTACCCGTTAGAATATATTGGAAATAAAAAATGACCCAACTCTCCCGTTCAGAAAGTTAGGCCATGAAAGTGACTTATATCCCGGAGAATAGATTCACTCATTTACCCTGATTATATATTCACGAGCACTTGAAAGCTTATTTGCCGTATAACAATAGTCTGCAGATCATACCGTAACGATCTGATACCTAAGTCTCCTGCAAGATGCATCAGACTTAGCCGAAATTTATTATAGCACAGATGAACAAACAAAAAAAAGGGTATATTGTCTGATTCCATCACACAATCTCGGGGCAGTCTAAATAAATATATCGGCTCTGTCGCCAGACGCGTTTGGTTCCCTGGTACCTTTGGGTAAGTTTAAATGGGCAAGTGTGTTTCTTTCAGCCTACATATATAGAAATATCCAAGGGAGATGAAAGATAGTGCAAAGAAATCACACGATTATGCAGTTTTTTGAATGGCATGTGGAGGCTGATGGCTCTCACTGGGAGCGGCTGAAGGCTGCGGCCGCAGATTTAAAAAAATCCGGGTTTGATGCTGTTTGGGTTCCTCCCGTCACGAAAGGCCAGTCCGCCGAGGACACCGGCTATGGTGTGTATGATCTATATGATCTGGGAGAGTTTGACCAAAAAGGAACCGTACGGACGAAATACGGCACCAAAGATGAACTAGTGAGTGCGATTGAAACTTGCCGGGAACAAGGCATCAACGTCTACGTCGATCTGGTCATGAATCATAAGGCCGGGGCAGATGAGACAGAACGGTTTCAGGTCATTGAGGTCGATGAGAATGACCGGACCAAAGAAATTTCAGAGCCATTCGATATTGAAGGATGGACGAAGTTTACGTTTCCGGGCCGGGGCGATCAATATTCTGATTTCAAATGGGATTTCACCCATTTCAACGGTACCGATTATGATGAGGCAGGCAAAAAAAATGGGATCTTCCGCATTGTCGGCGACCATAAATCCTGGGATGATCAGGTAGACAGCGAGTTCGGGAACTATGACTATCTCATGTTCGCCAATATCGACTACAGTCATCCCGAAGTACGCAAAGAAATGATTGAGTGGGGCAAATGGCTGCTCCATACTGTAAAATGCGGGGGATTCCGCCTCGATGCCATCAAGCACATTAACCATACGTTTATCAAGGAATTTGCAGAGGCGGTCACCCACGAGTACGGTGAGGATTTTTATATCGTGGGCGAATTCTGGAATCCCGAGCTGAAGGCCTGCCAGCATTTCCTGGATACGGTGGATTATAAAATCGATCTCTTTGATGTTTCCCTGCATTATAAGCTTCACGCTGCATCAGAAGCAGGCAGTGACTTTGACCTGAGTACGATTTTTGATGATACGCTTGTCCAATCCCATCCGATGAATGCCGTGACGTTCGTGGATAATCATGACTCTCAGCCGCAGGAGTCGCTGCAGTCCTGGGTTCAGGATTGGTTCAAGCAGAGCGCTTATGCCCTCATCCTCCTGCGCCAAGACGGTTATCCTGTTGTGTTTTACGGAGATTATTACGGAATCGGCGGGGAGCAGCCCATTCCCGGCAAAAAGGATGCGATCGATCCCCTGCTCTATGCACGCCATCATAAAGCCTATGGTCAGCAGGATGATTATTTCGACCATCCCAATACGATCGGCTGGGTACGCCGCGGCGTTCAGGATATTCCGCGTTCCGGCTGTGCCGTTGTCATCTCTAATGGAGAGGCAGGCAGCAAACGAATGAATGTAGGGGAAGAACGTGCCGGAGAAGTATGGCTCGATCTGACCAACACCCGTGAAGATCAGATCACGATCGGGGACGACGGTTTTGCGGAATTCCCGGTAAATGGAGGAAGCGTTTCGGTATGGGCTCTCCCGGAGCAGGATGTCGAGCCGTCAGGCGAATAGTGCCTGATGTTTGGAATCAGCCTCTGCCGGGTAATGTTCTTGTATCCTAATTACAAAGGAGCTGTTACACATGAGTGATCATAACGGACTTGGAGATAAAGTGAAAAGTGGAGTGAACAAAGCTAAAGGCGAAGTCAAAGACCAGATCGGCAACGCCACGGACAACCATTCCCTGCAGGCGGAAGGCAAGAAAGATAAAGCCAAGGGCGAGGCTCAGGAAAAAGTCGGCGAGTTCAAAGACAGACACTAATGATATATTGAAGCATCATGCAGTTTATGCAAAAATCCCTTTTGGCACCTCATGCCGGAAGGGATTTTTGAGTGGAAAGATAAACGTGATATGATACATGAGATAGAAGAATAATGAATAGTTAAGGGAGGCTGACATGATGTCAATTTACGATTATGAAGTAAAAACGATCCAGGGAGAGACCGGAACGCTGTCCGACTATAAGGGCAAGGTCATGCTGATCGTGAACACGGCTACCAAATGCGGCTTTGCCCCTCAGTTTGACGGTTTGGAAAAGCTTCATCAAAACTACAAAGATCAGGGACTTGCCATTCTGGGTTTTCCAAGCAGCCAGTTTATGAACCAGGAGCTCGATAAGGATGCCGATATTGCGGAAGCATGCCGGATCAATCATGGGGTCACGTTCCCACTGTATTCCAAAATCGATGTCAATGGCGACAGTGCGCATCCCCTGTATAAATATCTGGCTTCACAAGCACCCGGTGCCCTCGGTACCAAAGCGATCAAGTGGAATTTCACCAAATTTCTGGTTGATCGTGGCGGCAATGTCGTCAGCCGGTTTGCTCCTACAGACACACCTGAGAAAATTCAAAGTCATATTGAGAAGCTGCTTTAATTCATTCCATCATTCGGCAGCTTGACCGCTGTTCTGAAATCCTTCCGCTTCTTTTGTCTCCTCCGCCGTCTTGCGCTTGGTCCGCCAGGCGGCCCCCATATACAGGTCACGGATATCAAAGAGGATACGGGATACCGGCCAGGACCGGCGAAGCAGCGGAATGCGTTCCTTCGCCTGCCTGGCCACACTTTTAACCCGGATCAGACGGTTTCGCCTTTTGCTTTTTTTCATTTTATAGGCTCCTTTTCTGCGGTCAGAGGAAACCGGCTGCCGGCCCGGCTGCGGAGCAGCAGACGGCGGTTTCACAGGGATCTCAGCCGGTTCTTCATCCGCAGGATCCACGTATACCGGGTTATCCAGCGCCTCCCTGGTCTTTTCTCCTGAAGCCGCTGCCGAATGTTCAACGCGTCTCCGCTTCGTAATCCGCTCAGGCTCCTCCAGCTCGCCCGCCGCAAGCACACAGCAATCCAAATTAGACAGTTCCTCCTTAATGACTACAAAATGGTACATAATCTCGTCTGCAACATTAAAAAGGGACTGCCTGAGCTCATCCCGGTCCTGATCCTCATAAGCGGACTCCAGATAATTCGGAAAATAAAACAGCTCCATCCGCAAAAGGCGAAACTGCAGCTCCGGCGCTTCCTCCGGAATATAATGAGGGGAAAATCCTAAGGCAGCTTTCAAATCCCCGTGATAGTCTTTGGAGGCCAGATAAAACGGTGTATATTCATTAAAATAGGTCCTTACAGCCGGGTTCGCCACATGGAGGGCGGCCTGGGAATACGGAGCTACAATACATACCAGTGCTTTATGCTGGCAGACCCGATAAATTTCCCGCATCACGGCCATCAGATCATGCGCATACTCCAGGCTGCGGTTCGCCATGACAAAGGTAACGGCATTTTCCAGCAAAGGAATGGACTGTCCGAAATCATGGACGAGATCTACAGAAGCTCCCGGCTTGATATCGATCCCGGTACAGTCCGCATGCTTGTCGCTGCCGCATCCTAGATCAATTTTCAAGATGCACGCCCCCTTTCCCTACAGCATATGCCTTGGGGGACGTTTGGTTCCCGGCTATACCAGCGAACGGATAATATGATCCACTTCCTCGAAGCTGTCCGCCGTGTGTTGGGGAACATGCTGACTCTCCGGCTCAACACCACGATGGTTGAACCAGATCACCTGCCATCCTGCCGCAAGCGCACCGACGACATCGTTACGCCAGGAATCTCCGACATAAATACTATGTTCCGGGGTCGTATTCGTCACTTCGTTCACATGGGCAAAAATCCGCGGATCCGGCTTGTCCCAGCCTACACCGCCGGATACAAAGATATGCTCCGAGGGAATCATCTCCTCCAGCTTCATGGCAGTGACTTTATTCATTTGATGCTCAAGCGGACCGTTCGTGATGAGCCCGACGACATGACCAGTCTGTGTCAAATGCTGAATCAGTGCAGGGGCGCCCTCAAACATATGTATCTGGTACTGCCGTGCCAGATAATCGGCCTGCATGGACTGCGCGTCACGATCACTGAGGATGATTCCCCATTTCTCCAGCGTCAGCTGAAATCGGCGTGTTCTCAGCTTTTCCAATGCTTCTGCATACTCCGAAGTGCCGGCACCGCCCAGCTCCAGAGACAGCTGATCACTGTAATACCGCATCAGATGGTACGCTTCTTCATAGGGAAAGGAAGGATCAGGGTTCGCAACCGCCTGAACCGCTTCCCGAAAGGGAGCGAGATGATCATACAGGGTATCGTCAACATCAAAAAAAACCGCTTTGGAATGCATGCTCACAGGTTTCTCCTACTTTCCTCATTATGGTATGATTCAATCAAAATATGTCAGGGAGATGATGCCGCTATGCGTAAACATGTACAGACCAGCCACGAGAGTTCAACCGATCCGGAAGCTTCGGAAATGACGTCTCCAGCCTTCATCCCGGAGGGCAACCGGGTCAGCAACATTGACCGTTTCTCCGGGTTTCAGGATCTGTATGACCGCTATCGCCCGGAAGCCCCCGGGAAAGTCATCGATATTCTGACAGGGTATCTTGGCGCCAAGCCCCGGCTGGTCGTTGATCTCGGCTGTGGTACAGGTCTTTCCACCTTTGCCTGGAAGGAACATGCGGGGCGCATCATCGGCATGGAGCCAAATGAGGATATGCGCGGGCTCGCAGAGCAAAAGCGGCAAATGAAGCCGGACGCCGGCCATATTTCCTTTCAGTCAGGGTATTCCAATGAAACCGGCCTCCCCTCCGGCTGCACGGATATCATCACCTGCTCACAATCGTTTCACTGGATGGAGCCCTCCAGCAGCTTAAGGGAAGCAGCCCGTATCCTCAGGGAAGGCGGTATTTTCGCAGCTTATGATTGTGACTGGCCCCCTTCTCTGCATGCAGGTATTGAGCAGGCTTATCATGGACTGATTCAGCAGGCCGAGGATGTGCTGGACCAGCATGTCGAGGAGCAGGATCAGGCCCGGAAATGGAACAAAAACGAACATTTAAAAAACATACAGAAGTGCGGCCTGTTCCATTTTGCCAAAGAAATTGTATTTCATAATATGGAATCCTGTACCGCTGATCGATATGCGGGCCTTGCCATCAGCCAGGGCGGCATCCAGTCGGTGCTGCGCCTGGGGTTGAGTGATCTTGACGCTGCTATCCATGACTTCCGTCAGCAGGTTGAAGCCTATTTCGGCCTGGAAGAGAAGCAGGTGATGTTCAGCTACCGGATGCGAATCGGCATCAAGTAAGGAAGATCGTTATCCCCGGTTACGTACCGGCAGGATTTTGCGGGTCACTTGATTGGTCACTTCCGCCAGGACCAGTCCCAGCCCGATCGCTCCGGAGATCATAAAAGCCTGGGCACCCAGCGAAACGGCACGGTCGTATTCATTCATGGCGACATGCCGCAGTGCATCATATGCAAGACCGCCCGGTACCAGCGGTATAATACCGGATACACTGAATACAATGATCGGGGTTTTATAGGTTTTGGCAAAAAAGTGGCTGATAATCGTGACCCAGAACGCGGCCACAACCGTTGCCGTCACTGGCAGCACCTGCATCTGTTGAAGCCAGATGTACAGCATCCACCCGGCCATGCCGGCAAGACCGCACTGCAGCAGCGCTCTGCGCGGGGCATTAAACAGGACGCCAAATCCGGCAGATGCGGCAAAGCTGGCGATGAAGTGCTGAAGATAGGCGTTCAGGTCCATACCGGCCACACTCCTCCTCAATAAAATGTAAGCATAAATGCAATGCCGGCTCCGATGGCGAATGAGGTAATAAAGGCTTCTGCGCCTTTGGACAATCCGGAGATCAGATGCCCGGCCATCAGATCCCGGATTGCATTCGTGATCAGCAGACCTGGCACAAGCGGCATCACCGCGCTGATGATCATAATATCCAGCTCTCGGCCCAGGCCGCTTTTGACCAGTCCTACAGCGGTGATTCCGATCACCAGGGCTCCGGAGAACTCCGCAAAGAATCGCACGGGAATGACCCGCTCTAAATAGACGGAGCACATATAGCCCAGCCCGCCGGCAAGCGCTGCGGGGAATATATCATGCCAGGTGCCGTTAAACATGATCAGAAAGCAGCCGCTTACCACGGCAGACATGCATATCATGAGCCACAGCGGATAGTTGGGCTTTTGACGCTCGGCTTCCTGGAGCGCCCGGTAGGCTTCAGTCACCGTCAATTCGCCCAGATGAATGCTGCGGGAAATGGAGTTCACCCGGTCGATTTTGTACAAATTCGTAGTCCGGCTTGCGATGCGGATCAGCCGGGTCATATGCTTCGGCTCCTCTACAGAGAAAATAATCCCGGTCGGCGTCATATAACTGTGGCTGTTATGCAGGCCGAAGGCAGCTGCGATCCGGATCATCGTGTCTTCCACGCGGTAGGTTTCGGCACCGCTTTCCAGCATGATTTTTCCGGCAAGCAGACAGATTTTCATGATCTCATGCTCCCGCTTCAGCTCCGTCTCCACGCCCTCGTCCCTCCACTTCTTATGGTTCTGCTTGACCACATTATAGTATGATTGCCCAGCAGAAGCACAGGGAAACGAGAATGAGGCGTTATATTAAGAATTCTCACTTGTATATAAACAACGCTTTGAGGTATACTGCTAGAAATATCGAAATCAGGCCGATGAAGAGAATCCAACTCCGAGGCGTTCTCGTCAAGGGATCATCATACTGGTACCCGCTTGTATCGTGATGACACCCCTAAGTTTACCGGCAATCGCCCGTTACCGCGAAATCAAAGTGGATTGAACTCATGCTTCTGGCTGCGGTTCAGTCAATTTGGGTGGCACCGCGAGCGTTCAAAGCGTCCCTCGTCCCATAGTGATGAGGACGCTTTTTTTATTTCCATGATAAAGGAGCGCGGTGACCATGCTGGATATGAAGGAACTAAGAGAAAACGCGGAATTGCAGGAAGCAGTGCAGCGGACTGCAGACCGGAAGGGAATTCCTTTCAACGTAGGAGAATGGCTCGAAAGAGATGAGGATCGGCGGAATCTGCTGCAGCAGGTCGAAGGGCTGCGCCAGGACCGCAATCGGTACAGTAGCGAGATCAGTAAAGTGCTGCGAGAAGGTCAAGGCGAGCAGGCAGAGAAGCTGAAGCTGCAGGTGAAGGAAATACAAGGAGATCTGGCTGCTTATGAGGATCAGCTCAGGGAAATTGAAGAAGTGTGGCAGCAGCTGGCGATGCTGGCACCGAACATCGTCTCGCCGGATACCCCGGACGGATTCAGTGATCAGGACAATGTGGAGCTGCGCACATTTGGCGAGAAGCCTCTGTTTGGTTATACGCTTAAGGATCATGTGGAACTCGGTGAAATGCACCGGTTGGTCGATATCCCGCGCGGTGTCAAAACAGCAGGCACACGCAGCTATTACCTCACCGGACACGGGGCACTGCTCCATCGTGCCGTGCAGCAGCTTGCGCTGGATCTGCTTCTGAATAAAGGCTTTACCCTATTGGATGTACCGCTCATGGTGCGCACCGAGGCATTGAACCATACCGCCTTCTTTCCGCTCGGACAGGAACAAACCATTCAGATGGCCGAGCAGGATAAATGGCTGGTTGGAACCGCAGAGGTACCGCTTGTATCCTACTACAGCGGGGAGACGGTCGATGTGAGCCAGCCGCTGAAGCTGGCCGCTGCATCGCTCTGCTTCCGCAGCGAGGTCGGCTCGGCAGGCCGGGATGTTCGCGGTCTGTACCGTGTGCACCAGTTCGCGAAGGTAGAGCAGGTGATCATTTGCGAAGCCAATTTGGAGGTTGCAGAGACACTGCATCAGGAAATGACGGCACATGCTGAAGAACTGCTGCAGCTGCTGGAGCTGCCCTATCGTGTAGTGGCTGTCTGCGCCGGAGATATGTCGCAGAAGACATATAAGCAGTTCGACATCGAAACCTGGATGCCCAGCCGCGGTGCTTATGGCGAGACCCATTCGTCGTCGAACCTGCTCGATTTCCAGGCCCGCCGCTCCGGTATCCGCTACCGGGACCACGAGGGCCGGCTGCGGTACTGCTACACGCTGAACAACACCGCCGTGGCTTCGCCTCGCATCCTGATCCCCCTGCTTGAGAACCATCAGCAGGAGGACGGCTCCGTCCTTATTCCGGCAGCCCTGCAGCCGTATATGAACGGACTTGCACGGCTTGCAGTCAGCAGCGGCAGCTGACTTCAATGAAGCGGCTGCACCTGGCCGGAAAGCAGCGGCCAGTGGCCGCCCCTTTCAGCCTTAGGGGGGGCGCTTTTCGCAGCGGCGCCCCCAGCAATGTAGCATTTTTTGCAATAAGCCTGTTTTTCAAGCTTATCTCTGTTCAAATAGGAGCATTTATATGAATAAGCCTGAATTTCAGGCTTATTTCTCACTTCACAGCCATTTTTCGGCTTTTGGTAACGTTTTCAGCTAACTTAAGACTGATTTTCAAGCTTAAACTGTACTTAGCAAGAAAAACGAGAGAAATAAGCTTGGTTTTCAAGCTTATTTCTCTCGCCTCTATTTGCGATTTGCGATCTGAAGTACAATTCACCGCACAGCAGAGCAATCATCACAATTACATAAAAACATCTTTATACCATACTCCTGCTAAGAAAAGAATGCCAAACAAGCATACCAGGGCATATAAAGATGCAGCTACAATCAGACACATCCATAGTATCTTTTTAACGATAGTGTTAATGCCCCCTCACATCCTTCTGCTAATTAAACCACCCAGCTACTCTACTTCTCCCAGATTAATGTCATCTCCTGCAGCAGCTCTTTCCAGGTCTGCTCTTGGGTGAGCATGACTTTTTCTACATCAAAGTGTCCGTAATACACAGCGTCCACACTTTTGCTCTCCGGCACCTGGAATGTCAGTGGACCGATTCGTTCATCTTTTTGCAAAAAATTGCTGGTCGGCGAGTTCCCTATGGTTTGCACATAATTCATCAAGGTTATATTTTTTATCTCACCGTTAATTTCAACCTCGATCGGATGGGTCATATGTATTCCTGCATGACTTTTTCCGTAATAATTAGAAATGAGCTTGCCATCTTTCTGCTGTTCGATCACAATCAAATCCTCCGAATAAGGAATCAGTTTTTCAAAATAAAATACATACATAAATACCGCAGTACACAGCAGCGCCGTCAAGAACACCGATCCCGCAACAAGTAACACTTTTTTGCGATTCCATTTTTGATTGATCTTCTCAAACACCTTCACATCACGTTCAACCGGTACAGACATCGTCTGAGACATCTGCTCGTACTCTTTTTGGCAGGCCCTGCAGGTTTGTAAATGCTGGTTCACCAGCTTCTTAGTATCTTCACTGACCACCTGATCCACATACAGCGGCAGCAGATCTTGAATCACGGCACAACTAGCTTTTTCCATCTGTTCTCTCCTCCATATACGCTGCGATTTTCTTCTTTGCACGGTAAAAGGTCACTCTCGCCCACCCGTCACTTTTCCCAAACAATTGACCGATTTTTGCAAAAGACAGCTCCCCAAATGTTCGAAGTGAAAACACTTCTTTATAGGGCTCTTCCATGTCATGCAAATAACGATGAATCAGGAAAGCCTCTTCTTCATTCATGAGCTGCTCCACCATATGTACATCCAGGACGGAATCCTCCATCTGATCCATCTCATCATGGACGTGACGCTGCTGCTGTTTGTAATGGGTGAAGTAGGTATGTTTTGCGATAGTAAACAGCCATGCCCGGATATCTTTTTTGCCGTCAAACTGGCCAATGGACTTCAGCGCTTTGAAAAAAGTTTCTTGTGTGATCTCTTCCGCAATATGTTCACTCTGCGTCAATGTTCTTGTATACAAAAACACATCATGAAAATACGTTCGATAGATGTCCTCAACGTCCATATCTTCCCCCCTTCACCTCAATAACTCGTGAACTGCGAAAACGTTACAGGAATTTTTCAAATTCAACTTATTTATTGTATCTGAACATGTTCAGCATCGAATTAGCAAGTTATTACCTGCTCAGCAATGCAGATGGTCTTGCCTCCATGCCAAAAAGCCCATGCCGCTTCCGATGGCAGCCTGGGCTTATCAACTTCATTTTTAATTAGGAATACTATTAGCGCAAGCGTGTCACGCCACTTCAAAAATATAGCGCTGTATCGCTTTGGCCACACCCGCATTATTGTTGGTTTCGGTCACGGCATCGGCTGCTGCTTTTAATTCATCATCCCCGTTCCCCATCGCCACCCCGAGCCCCGCGGCTTTGATCAGCCGGTAATCATTCAGGTTATCTCCGATCGCCATCACTTCATCCATTCCGATGCCAAGGCGGGTGCATATGGTACGTACGCCGGATTCCTTGGAAATGCCCTTCGGGGAAATCTCCATATTGATTGCCGCCGAACGCGATATTTCTATCGTATCGCTTTCGGCCGCCAGCCGCCGCAGCTCCTCGATCACGTCGTTGTCCTTATGATACATTCCAAACTTCATCCAGCTTCTTCCGAACATCTCTTCGGTCCAGTCGGCTTTACCCGTCAGGCTCTCCTCACAGTAGCCCCAGAAGTGGGCATCCGCTTGGTGCGCTATGCTGTGCAGCCTGCGGATTTCGTCAGCATCCAGATAGTGCCGTTCGACCAGCTCATCCTTGCCTCCCCAAACCTCCGCTCCATTCAAAAGGACCATCGGTCCAACAAGCGGAATCTCGGATAAAATGCCTGTTACCGTCTGCATACCCCGGCCAGTAGAAAACATCACGGTCACCCCTGCATCCACCGCTTTTAGAATCCATTCCCGATTCTCGGCAGGTACCTTGCCTTCGTCATTCAGTACCGTTCCATCCAAATCCAGTGCGAGTAATTTAATCTTCTTCATGAATGCTGTACACCTCACCTTTTATATAATGATTTGATTATCTCCCCATCATCTCACCGGGAGCCGTTATCTTGGCACGATCCAGCCACGGCAGAGTTAAACGGAATGCCCGCACCTCCTGAAACGTGAGCTTCAGCTGATCTTTCACAATCGAGGAGAGCCTGCGGCTGTAGTAAAAACCTGCCGGTATACCCAGCCTGCGCATAATATACTTCATCCGACGGATATGAAAAGAGTTCGAGATAAGCACACAGCTCTTGTACCCGTGCCTTTCCATCAGCACCCTGCAGTTGACGACATTATGCACAGTGTTTCTCGACCAGTCCTCGATTAGCACCGCTTCCGGGGGAATGTGTTGTGCCAGCAGATAGTCACGCATAATCTCGGCTTCGGAACGATCCCAGGTGACAGCGCCGCCCGACACAATAATGGCGCGATATGTTTTCTTTCTGTACAGCCGGATGGCCGTATCCAGCCTCTCCTTCAGCAAGGGATGAATCTCGCCCCGGTCACAGCGATAACCCAGCACGATCAGAACATCTGCGCTATCTTCATTCCGGCGTGCCGTATGCATCCAGATCATATACAGCAGTGGACCGAGGAGTATCAAAGAAAGTCCGGTTATAAAGATATTCAGCAAACCTCGTCGTCCTTTCTTGGTTTATCCATTTGATAAATCGAATATTGACTCATTTTAAAACCCTGCTCGAACGTGGTACACTAGCGTTGAAACCAGCCGGTCCTAACCGACCTTTTGCGCTCGTACTAAGACCATTGTAAAAGTCCAATATCCGAGGTTGATCCAATATGACGCGTGAACGAACACCAAGCAGCAAAATGATGAAATCTGCCAATCAGCAAAAAGTGCTTCATCTCATTTTTTCGGAAGGGCCGATCTCACGCGTGGAACTCGCCGAGAAATCCGGTCTCACCCAGCAGACGGTCACCAACATTGTGAACCGGCTGCTCCAGGACGATATCGTCAAGGAAGGTGAACCTGCAGAGAGCCCTGTAGGACGAAAACGGGTACCTTTAACCGTAAACGCCTCTTCCCTCTACGCTATTGGTATCGAAGTCGCCGGAAAATACATTCGCGGTGCCCTTCATAATTTCCATTATCATCGCCTTGGACGGGCAGAGCGCCGAATTCAGAAGCTCCAGGACGGCAGCCATGCCCTGGAACTGATTCAGTCCGTCATTGATGAGCTGTTAGAACAGGCACCGGACCCAGAACGGTTGAAAGGAATCGGGCTCAGTGTACAGGGACTCGTGGATTCCGGTCAGGGGGTGGTTCTTCGTCCTCCTGGCTTAGGCTGGACGCCGCTATCTCTTCGCAAGCCGTTGGAGAGCCGCTACGGTCTTCCCGTGTATACAGAAAATGATGTCAATCTGCTCTCTCTGTATGAGAATATGAACGGCTGCCTGGCCGGCTCTTCCAACAACATCACACTCAAATTCGACTGGGGTATCGGTGGTGCCATTATGGCGGATAACCGCCTGATTACAGGCAGTACCTTCGTCGCCGGGGAGTTCGGCCATTACAAATCCTTTTCCGGTGAGGATTTGTATACATGCCACTGCGGAGCTGCAGGTTGTCTGACCACCCTGGCTTCGATCAGCGGATTGAGTTCAAACCTCGGTATGAGCCTTGAAGCTTTTGAAGCCGACTGTTTCAGCGAGGATCCTAGTTACCGGGAGATCTTCAACAAGGTGCAGGATGCCATCCGGCTTGCAGTCGGAAATTTGATCACGTTCCTCAATCCGGACCATGTGATGATTACGGGGCGTTACATGGAGGCTTTTTCCGATACGCTGGTGCCGGATCTATTCTCATCCATTCCGTCTCTGGTTCCTGAAACCTGCCGAAATGTGAACCTCATTCATCTGCGTGAGATGCCGGAGGAGACGGAGCTGGCTGTGGGTCTGGTCATTAAGCATATGTTCGACCCTGTACTTCAGGTCCGGCTTCATTCCTAGTGTCACAGTAAACAGCATGGCTGGCTGACTGGCTGGGCTGACCAGATGAAAATCGATACAGCCAGCCATGCTCGCTTCAAGGCAAGGCGTGCCGGGACTCGCGCAGCCCATATCCCCTCCGGCCCCTTATGGTCATAAAACGAATATGACACCCCTATAATCAAATGATTTGATTATATGTATTATAAGGAAAAAGTTTCTGCCCTGGCAATATCTTTTTTCGGTCTTCACCGTGTACAATGGTTAGGGAATGGTTAGATAATGCTTAACCACGCAGCAACGGTTACTTAAAAGGAGATGATGAGGAAATGTCTGTAGGCGTTCTTGCCCATCTGTTTGGGAGTCTGCCGTATCGGCAGCTGGCGGAAACTACGGCCGCTGCAGGATTCAGCCATGTACAGCTGGCTTTGTGGAAAGCGGTCAGCGATGTGGACTTTAGTAAAGCGGGTACATTCAGTCCCGGTCTGGCTCAAGATATGGGTGATGCATTCCGGCAGCATGGTGTGTCGGTATCGGTCCTTGGCTGTTATGTGCACCTGTTTCATCGTGATGAAGAAATTCGCCGTGAGAATATCGAGCGCTTTAAAGAACTGCTCCGGTATGCGCCTCAGCTTGGATGCCGAATTGTCGCAGCTGAAAGCGGTGTCAATCCAGGCGGGGATTATACCTACGAAGACTGGAGTGCCATGAGGGATACCCTATCTGAGCTTGCAGAAGAAGCTGAGAAATGGGGCGTGTTTGTTGGAATGGAAGCCGCTGATGGTCATCTGATTGGCTCGGCTGACAGTCTCCACCAGTTATTGTCCGAAGTGCCATCCACCAACGTCGGTGTTGTGATCGATCCCGGCAATTTACTGAACGAATCCAACATTCATGCCCAGGATGAGGTCATTGAGCATGCTTTTGAACTGCTGGGCAGCCGTATTATCGCCGGCCATGCCAAAGACCGGCTGCTCTCGGAGGATGGCTCGCTCGTTACGGTGCCTGCCGGCCTCGGGATTATGAATTACGAGCTGTATCTGAAACGGCTGCACGAATATAAACCACACGTGCAGATTATTATGGAAGAGGCTAAACCGGAGCAAATGCAGGCTTCCAAAGCTTATATTGAACAAATCAGAGAGCAGGTCATGCAGCGCGGGTAAGCATTTGGTAAGATGTAAATCCGTGCGAGCTCTCTTTTCATGTATCGATGAACTGTATCAAAATATAACGCGAAACCCGAATGCCCAGCAGCGGCACTCGGGTTTTTGTCATGATGTATGGTGTTGTGCCTGGGTCGGTTTTGGGTTATTGCATAACAAGGTATATAATTGTTTAAGGTATTACAATACAGCATCTGTCTGTTAGGAGGTTCAACATGAACGAACAAGAACATCATACATCACCATCTTCATCATCAAGTTCGCTTCAACATATACCGGTTTCCATCCTGGATCTATCCATGATTACCGAAGGCAGCACGGCAGCGATCTCTCTGCGCAACTCGCTGGATCTGGCTCAGCATGCCGAGCAGTGGGGGTATAACCGCTACTGGCTGGCAGAGCACCACAACATGCCGGGTGTCGCCAGCTCGGCCACATCCGTCGTTATTGGCCATATCGCTGCCGGCACCCAAAAAATCCGTGTCGGCGCAGGCGGCATCATGCTGCCAAACCATTCGCCGCTGGTCATCGCGGAGCAGTTCGGCACGCTGGAGTCGCTGTTTCCGGGACGGATCGACCTCGGTCTGGGCCGGGCGCCGGGATCTGACCAGCTGACCTCCCGCGCCCTGCGCCGGGGTGCAGCCAGTGACGGTCAGGATTTCCCTGACCGGCTGGGCGAGCTTCGGACTTATTTTAAACCAACTTCGGGCTCTTCCATGCGGGTCCGGGCGATACCTGGCGAAGGGCTGGACGTTCCGATCTGGCTGCTGGGATCCAGCGGCTTCAGTGCGCAGCTTTCGGCACAGCTCGGTCTGCCTTTTGCATTTGCAAGCCATTTTGCTCCCGATTATCTGCTCCCTGCGCTGGATCTGTATCGGAGTCAGTTCCGCCCTTCGGAAGAGCTGGACAAACCGTATGCCATGGTTGGGGTCAACGTGATCTGTGCCGATACGGATGAGCAAGCGCGGTATTTGTCCACCTCGGCACAGCAGCAGTTTCTCAATATTATTCGAGGACGGACTGGCCAGCTCAAACCGCCGGTAGACAGCATGGAAGATCAGTGGAACCTGCAGGAGCAGGCTATCGTCAACCGGACACTGTCTTACTCCGCCATCGGCAGCCCCGCAACGGTTCGTGCGAAGCTAGATGAGATTATGGAGACGACCGAAGCTGACGAGATTATCGTCGCCTCCGCCATTTATGATCATCAGGCACGCCTGCGCTCCTATGAACTGCTGTCGGAGATTGTAAAGGGTTAGTGTTGCTAGCCTGTTCGCCATAGGCGGGCGGGGGAGCGCTGTGCTGTAAGCTTAAGTAGAGCTGCTGCGTCGTGCTATATAGTCGTGCTATATATAAGAGGTCCGCAATCCGCACCTCATCAAACTGCCGGGATCCAGCTTCCCGGCAGTTTTTTTGCTGCGCCGTAGTTTTGCTGTGCCTTACATTGCTGCCGTAGTCACACTGTTTGCACATGATTTACCCTGGCTCTGTAGTTGGGCGCCTCCCTTGTCATGCAGCTCGCTCGTCAATTCCGGCGTATGTAACAACCCCCATACTCACGCTGAGCAGCAGATCTCAAAGGGCTGTCCCCCATAAGAGTCTTTGGGGCGGCCGCATTTTGCTGTGTCTGAGAGCGGGAGATGTGGCAGGCACGAGGGACATGAGAAATAAGCTTGAAAAACAATCTTATTTCTCATGTTTTACCTTATAAGTAATATTTAAGATTGAAAAACAGTCTTAAACTAGCTGAAAATGTGACTGCGAATGAGAAAATGGACGTAAAGTGCACAAATAAGCTTGGAAATCAGGCTTATTGAGACGATGGCCTTATTTTTTAAAGAAATAAGCTTGAAAAACAATCTTATGCAAGGAAGCTGTAGATATGACCCGACTCAAATTCAAACGAACATGCAGTTCGTTTGAAGATGTACAAGCTGCACCCCCAAATTTAGCAATGCGCGGCATAATGCAGCGCCATCCGTGCTTGTGCACGGCCGATCTCCACGCCGTGCTGAAGCATCAGCCTGCGGGTTCCGACCACACGCTGCTGCAACTAACGCTCGCTGCCTCAGCGCCCGACTGTCTGCACATACTACAGCGTTGCTGCCTCTTCATACTACTCAGCTGCGCTTCAACCACTGCTGACCGCACATACTGCAAGCTTACACCTTCATGCGTTGCTCCTTCCGCTCACAGAGGCCGCAGAGACTTACACCTTCATGTGCTGCAGACGCAGTGCATTCAGCACGACCGACACCGAGCTTAGCGCCATGGCTGCGCCGGCGACCCATGGGGCCAGTAGGCCCAATGCCGCGATCGGTATGCCAAGCGTGTTATAGCCCAGCGCCCAGAACAGGTTCTGACGGATGTTGTTCATCGTCTTCCGGCTCATCACAATCGCATCCGGGATGCTGTTCAGGTCGCCCCGCATCAGCGTGACATCCGCAGCCTCCATCGCGACATCGGTTCCAGTACCGATGGCCATGCCGATATCCGCCACCGCCAGAGCCGGTGCATCGTTGATGCCATCACCGACCATCGCGACGATTCTGCCCTGCTGCTGCAGCCTCTTCACTTCCTCAGCCTTGCCCTCCGGCAGCACCTCGGCACGCACCGTATCAATTCCGGCCTGCTTCGCTATGGCTTGTGCGGTGCGCTCATTGTCCCCGGTCATCATGATGACGTCAATGCCCATCCCTTTCAGACGGGAAATGGCTTCCCGCGACGTTTCTTTGATCGTATCCGCCGCAGCGACCAGCCCGGCATACCGGCCGTCTACTGCGGCCAGCATCACTGTTTTGCCCTCGCTCTCCAGCAGCGCCATCCGTGCTTCGGCACCGCCGATCTCCACGCTGTGCTGAAGCATCAGCCTGCGGGTGCCGACCAGCACCTGCCGCCCCTCCACCACGGCCGTAATCCCATATCCCGGAATGGCTTCAAACGACTCCGCTTCCGGCAAAGAGATGCCGCGTGAGGTGATGCCTGCTGTGATCGCTTCCGCCAGCGGATGCTCGGAACCGCGTTCTGCAGCACCTGTCAGCCTCATCAGCGTCGCCTCATCAATCCACGTCTGTGCCTCAACCTCGGTAAGCTCCGGCTTTCCTTTGGTTACCGTGCCCGTTTTGTCCAGGATGACGATATCGACTTTGTGCGTCGACTCCAGATGCTCCCCGCCCTTGAACAAAACACCCAGCTCAGCGGCACGGCCCGAACCGGCCATAATGGACGTCGGTGTGGCCAGCCCCAGCGCACAGGGACACGCAATAACCAGGATGGCAATCGCCACCTCAAGACTTCCAGCAAACTGGCCTGGCGTCACCGCAAAATACCATACGAGAAAAGCCGCCGCCGCGATCCCTACCACAATTGGCACAAATATGCCTGAAATGACGTCTGCAATCCTCTGAATGGGAGCTTTGGAGCCCTGGGCTTCCTCGACCACCTTAATAATCTGAGCCAGCGCCGTATCTCTCCCGATTTTGGAAGCGTTAATGACCAGCCTCCCGTTCTTATTCACCGTAGCCCCGATGACGTTATCCCCTGTATGCTTCTCCACCGGAAGACTTTCGCCTGTCAGCATGGATTCGTCTACCGACGAATTCCCTTCCACGACGTTTCCGTCCACCGGTATCTTCTCACCCGGCTTCACGATTACCCGGTCTCCCACCAGCACCTGATCTGCCGGGATCGACACCTCGCTGCCATCCCGTATAACCACCGCCGTCTTGGCCTGCAGGTTCATCAGGCTTTTGATCGCTTCCGAGGTCCGTCCCTTGGCGAGGGTTTCAAAAAGCTTGCCCAGCAGCACCAGTGTAATCAGAACCGCACTCGTCTCATAGTACATGTCCGGGCTGTGATGCTGCTCCGTTCCCGCCAACGCCCACTCCAGGGTCAGATACAGACTATAGAAAAAAGCAGCCGACGTACCCAGCGCAACCAGCACATCCATATTCGCACTTTTGTTCCGTAAAGCTTTATACGCTCCAACATAAAAAGGACCGCCGATATAAAATTGAACGGGTGCAGCCAGCACCAGCTGGAACCATGGGTTCATGAACACCTCCGGCATCCAGATCCAGGAGGTAAACGAAAAGTGGCTCACCATCGCCCACAGCAGTGGAAGCGAGAGCAGTGCCGAGATGATCAGCCTTTGCTTCTGCTTTTTGACAGCCTGTTCCCGGTGCGCTGAAGCATCTCCCTTCTCTTCCTTGGGCGCTGCCCCATAACCCAGCTTCTGAACTCTCTGCTGAATGTCCGGAATGCTGACCTCACCGGGATTGTAGGTTACGCTCAGGGTCTCCATCGCAAAATTGACAGAGGAACGCCCCACACCGGGCATTTTGCCGACCATTTTTTCAATCCGGGCCGCACATGCCGCACAGGTCATGCCGGTGAGCGTCAAATCTGCGTTCTCACTCACCGTGCCATAACCTAATTTTTCAATTTTTTGCTCCATATCTTCAACGGATACCGACTGCGGATCATACACCACAGAGGCCCGCTCCAACGCAAAATTGACCGAGGCCTCCTGCACGCCCTCCATACGGCTCAACCCTTTTTCAATCCGGTTCGCACATGCCGCGCAGGTCATCCCCGACAGCTGCATCGTTTTTTTCTCCAGTTTGCGCTGATGATCTTGATCCAGGTTGCCCATGATTTCACACCTCATTTATGCTCAGATTATCTCTTGTATGCTGCTCCAACACTTCACATATCTAATATTAGAATACCCCCCTACCCTATAAAAGTCAACGGGATAACAACAGCATCACGATGTCCCTACGCCTTCAACTAATCCCTTGTACATCCACTATCCTTGATCCATTCCATGGTTTCGGTACTGCGTCCAGATACCCTAGATACACTAAATACACTGCTGTATGATCCTGAGCACCTTGCCCTACACTATACCGCTCATACCCCTGCTCCCTGCCGCTATAAATCACAGACAGCAGGAAGCAGTACTCATCCTTACTTCATCAATTTATGCATCGTCACCAGCAGCTCCGAAATGACCTCTTCGTCGCCCTCCTGGATTCGTTCAACAACACAGCTCTTCATATGATGCTCCAGCAGCAGCTTTCCAACACCGTTTAACGCGGACTGAATGGAGGAAATCTGATTCAGTACATCATCACAATACGTGTCTTTCTCAATTAGTCCCTTAACGCCCCGGATCTGTCCTTCGATCCGGTTGAGCCGGCTGATGAGGTTGCTCTTGGTTTTATCGGAATGATGGCTCTTCCGGCCATCCTGAACCGCACAGTCATCATGCAGATGATTCTCTGTAGACATCGTCTGATCCCCACCTATTATTTACTATGATATGACTTATTGTAGCACATAGCCCCCCACCCTATCCATATATAAATCAGGGAACCTCCATCCATCGTCTTCACTTCAGCCATAAAAACCAGTACCATACTACCATACAAGTATGGTAGTATGAAAAACAGGAGGTGATATCGTGTCATATCCGCCACAGCCCGCTTCTCTCTCTGCTGGCAATGCCGTATACCAATTGCTCAAACAGCAAATTGTGAGTCTGGAGCTTCCTCCCGGCACGGCCCTGTCCGAGAAGGAGATGTCTACGGCGTTCCAGGTCAGCCGCACCCCCGTCCGTGAAAGCTTTGTCCGGCTCGCTCAGGAAGGTCTGCTGGTCGTGCTCCCGCAGCGGGGCACAAGAGTATCCCTGATCGATCCCGAGTTAGTCGAAGAGGCCCGGTTTATGCGTGAGCAGCTCGAAAGAGCTGTGATCCGCCTGGCCTGTGAAAGCTTTCCGGACGACAAGCTGGAGCAGCTTGAAGATAATCTGCACCGGCAGCATGAAAGCATCGAGCGCCATGATGGCAAAGAGATGTTTGAGCTGGACGAAGCTTTTCACCGGATCCTGTTCGAAGGGTGCCGCAAGCAGGGAACGTGGAATGTTATTCAGCAGATGAATGCCCACCTGAACCGCAGCCGGATGCTCTGGCTGTCTCTGGATCCCGGTTGGGATTCCCTCGCACGGCAGCACCAGGAGATGGTGGATGCGATCCGCCGAAAAGACAGTGACTATGCGGACAACATCATGCATGAACACCTGAGTCTGATTATTTCCAATCTATCGGTACTTCAAGACAGACACCCGGATTATTTTAAATAAACCATCATTCAGCAGGACATTTATAAACCACTTAACGACAAAGGCGGTGTAATAAGATGCGTATGGTATTCCGCTGGTTCGGCGAAGGCAATGATACAGTCACGCTGGACCAGATCAGGCAAATTCCCGGTGTGGAGGGCATTGTGTGGGCGCTGCACGATGTTCCGGCCGGTGAAGAATGGCCCATGGATCGGATCATTGAGGTTCGTGATCAGGCGAACAAGTACGGGCTTCATCTGGACGTTGTCGAGAGTGTCAATGTGCACGAAGATATCAAGCTGGGACTTCCCACGCGTGAGCTCTACATACAGAACTACATTCGTACGATTGAGAAGCTGGCACAGGTGGGCGTCAAGGTTATCTGCTACAATTTCATGCCGATTTTCGATTGGGCGCGGACTGAACTTCATAAAGAGATGGAGGATGGATCCACGGCCCTGTTTTTTGAAAAAGCAAAAATCAACGGGGTCGATCCGATGGAACTCGTCCTTGGCATTACCAAGAACAGTGCTCTCACTATGCCGGGCTGGGAGCCGGAACGGCTGGTCCACCTGACCTCCCTGTTCGAAGCTTACAGCGGTGTAACGGTAGAACACCTTTGGGACAATCTCGCTTACTTCCTGGAAGCTGTCGTGCCCGTGGCTGAAAAGCACGGCATCCGAATGGCCATTCACCCGGACGATCCGCCTTGGTCTATCTTCGGCCTGCCGCGCATCATGACGGGAGCGGAGAGCATCCGCAGGCTGCTGAGCCTAAACGACAGTCCCTCCAACAGTGTCACACTGTGCAGCGGCTCCTTTGGGGCGAACCCGGACAATGACCTGATCGCCATGATCGGCGAGTTCCATGAACAGATTCCGTTTGCCCATATCCGCAATGTAAAAATATTTGAAAATGGCGACTTTATCGAGACCTCCCACCGCACCCAGGACGGCTCGGTCAATATTGCCGGTGTGGTCAGGGCTTATCATGAGCATGGTTTTACCGGATACTGCCGTCCGGATCACGGGCGCCACATCTGGGGCGAGCAGTGCCGCCCGGGATACGGTCTGTATGACCGCGCACTGGGCATCATGTACCTGTGGGGTGTCTGGGACGCGCTCGAACAAGCCAAAGCCGCCATAGAAAAGGAGGCTGGCCGCTCATGACTCAGCAGCACAACGATAACGATGAACAGCTTCCACAGCATCTATCCCTGAAAGGCAAAGTCGCTGCCATCACCGGCGGTTCCGGTGTTCTATGCCGGGCCATGGCGCTGGAACTTGGACGCCAGGGCGCCAAGGTAGCCGTGCTGAACCGCACACTGTCCAAAGGCCAGGAGGTTGCAGAGGAGATTATCGCTGCAGGCGGTACAGCTATTGCTGTGACCTGTGATGTCACCGATGCCGAAAGTGTCGCACAGGCGGAGCAGACCGTCCGCGGCCAGCTCGGTCCCTGTGACATCCTCATTAACGGGGCCGGCGGCAATCATAAGGATGCCAATACGAGTAATGAGATTTTTCGGACGGAGGATCTCGATCAAGACGGTATTTCTACCTTTTTCGATCTCAGTGTACCCGGGTTCCGGAGCGTGTTCGATCTGAATTTTGTAGGCACGCTGATTCCGACGCAGGTCTTTGCCAAAAGCATGATCGGCCGTCCTGGCGCTGTCGTACTGAATGTCTCCTCCATGAGCGCCCCGTCGCCCATGACCAAGGTGCCTGCATACAGCGCTGCCAAGGCTGCGGTCAACAACTTCACACAATGGCTCGCTGTCCATCTTGCCGAATCAGGCATTCGTGTGAACGCGATTGCGCCGGGGTTTTTCCTGACCGACCAGAACCGCAAGCTGCTGACCCATGAGGATGGCTCCTTGACAGACCGCTCCCACAAAATCATCGCCCATACCCCGATGCGCCGCTTCGGCGTACCGGAAGATCTGCTGGGAACCGTGCTCTGGCTGCTGGACCATCAGACATCCGGTTTTGTCACCGGCACGGTCGTTCCTGTCGACGGCGGATTTATGGCGTATTCCGGCGTTTAAGGCCATCGGCATCTTGACTTCACCGTCAATATTGTGGCATCTTATATAGAAAGTAATCGACATACCTCTAAAGCCATGAAGGGAAGAGAGTAGTCTGAATGCGTTATGGTCCTAGCGAGCCGGCGGTTGGTGAAAGGTCCGGTACCATGCGGCAGATGAATGGGTCCCTTCGCTTCAAACCGAACGGCTGCTTGTTACGCCCAGTAGGCTTTGACGGCACTCCCCCGTTATCATGGGAGAAGTGATCGGAATCCTATCTCACTTTTAGGGAGACTGGCTATTCCCGTCATGTGAAGCGCGGCTGTAACAAGCCGAATGGTGGTGGTACCGCGGAGTCAGCACTTCGTCCCTGTAATACAGGGGCGGAGTGTTTTTTTATTTTAATTTCAGGGAGGTTATTGTTATGAGCAAAATTATGCTGTCCGGCATCAAGCCCAGCGGCGATCTGAACATCGGGGGGTACAGCGGGGCATTAAGCCAGTACGTGGCGCAGCAGCACGATTATGACTGTTATTTCTTCATCCCGGATCTGCATGCGGTCACCGTTTATCAGGATCCAAAGGAGCTGCACCAGCGCTCGCGTGATGTCGCAGCTCTGTACATTGCTGCCGGGGTAGACCCGAACAAAGCAGTGATTTTCCTTCAGTCCCAGGTGCATCAGCATGCTGAGCTGAGCTGGCTGCTGGAAACCCAGGCCCATTTCGGTGAGCTCAGCCGGATGACCCAGTTCAAGGACAAATCCGATGGCAAGGATACGGTCAGTTCGGGTCTGTTCACGTACCCAGTGCTGATGGCGGCCGACATCCTGCTCTATCAAACCACCCATGTGCCGGTCGGTGAAGACCAGAAGCAGCATCTGGAGCTGACGCGGGATTTGGCGGCGCGGTTTAATCACAAATACGGGGAAACCTTTACACTGCCTGAACCGATCATTCAGGAAACTGGCGCGCGCGTCATGGGCCTGGACGATCCTTCCCGCAAAATGAGCAAGAGCAACCCGAACCAAAGCAGCTATGTATCTCTGCTGGACGATCCGGCGGTCATCCGCAAGAAATTTTCCCGTGCCGTCACCGACTCTGATATGAGCGTGCGCTATGATTGGGAGAGCAAGCCTGCGGTGAGCAACCTGATTGAGATTTATTCTGTATTCTCCGGCGACTCCATCGAGCAGATTGAGAAACGCTATGAAGGCCAGGGCTACGGAACGTTCAAAAAAGAGCTGGCCGAAGCTGTCGTTACCAAGCTGGAGCCGATTCAGAAGACCTATCATGAGCTGGTCCACTCTGAAGAGCTTGACCGAATTCTCAAGAACGGCGCGGACCGTGCAGCAGAAAAAGCGAATGAGACGCTCCTTGCCGCCAAGCGTGCTATGGGTTTCGTTACATTTTAGTTGTAGAAGCATTAATGAGCGCCTCCCTCATGATCGGACGGATCGGGTCCAACAGGACATGATCCTAAAGATCACAGGGGAGGCGTTTTTGCGGGGAATGGCATAGGGTGTATAACCTGCTGGATATGTGCTTATACTCCCCCGTTGACTGAAAAAGGTTGCTTTACTCGGTGGTGGTTACTATAATGGTGGTAACTTTATTTTTTGATATATAGATAGGATGTGTCATGTTGAATTTTCGTGTTTATATACTCGCCATCGCTGCGTTCGTAGTCGGGATGGTGGAGCTGCTTGTCGGCGGGATTCTGAATCTTATTGCAGAAGACCTGAACATTTCGGTCAGCGCCGCAGGCCAGTTTATTACAATCTTCTCTGTAGCCTTCGCGGTTACAGGTCCGATTCTGATCAACCTGACAGCCCGCATGGAGCGCAAAAAGCTGTATCTGTACATGCTCGCTGTCTTCTTCATCAGCAACGTGATTGTTGCGCTGACTTCAAGCTATGCCGCCATCGTGGCAGCACGCGCCCTGTCTGCGATGAGCGGATCGGTCATTGTGGTGCTGTCCGTTTCCATGGCTGCTGCGCTGGTGCCGGCTTCCCATAAGGGACGCGCAATCGGCATGATCTACATGGGGATTAGCGGATCGCTCGTGCTTGGCGTACCGGTTGGCATGATGATTGGCAATGCCTTCGGCTGGCGCACACCGTTTCTGGTCATTGCTGCGCTGACACTGGTGTCCATGGGCGGTGTGGCGCTGTTCACCAATCGCATGGCGCCCGGCCCTGTCGTGCCGCTGCGGCAGCTGCTGTCTTCGCTGAAGAACAGCAAGATCATTACCGCACAGCTGATTGCACTGCTTATGCTTACAGGCCATCTGACGCTGTACGGGTATCTGCAGCCTTTTGTCGATACCACGTTCCAGGTCACGCCTGACGTGATGAGTGCCGTGTACTTTCTGTTCGGGCTTGCCGCTGTGTTCGGCGGCGGAGCTGGCGGCTGGATTTCTGACCGATTCGGCACCAAGCGGGCCATTCTTGTGATCACGGCCTGCTTCTCGGCTTCCATGTTCCTGGTGCTGCTGACCTCACAGGTGTCGTTCTGGGTATTCCTGCCCTTTATGATGCTGTGGAGCGGCCTGAGCTGGTCCATATCTCCTGCGATGCAGACCTATCTGCTGGAGCTGGCGCCGGATCAAGCCGAAACCCAGTTCAGCCTGAACTCCTCGATGACCCATCTGGGCATCGCAGCCGGCTCCGTGATCGGCGGGGCGGTTATGGAAAACAGCTCGGTATCTAATAATCCTTGGGTCGGCGGCCTGATCGCTGCCCTGGCGTTCGGCACAG
The DNA here is from genome assembly GCF_012933385.1 of Paenibacillus lemnae. Lineage (GTDB taxonomy): Bacteria > Bacillota > Bacilli > Paenibacillales > Paenibacillaceae > Paenibacillus_AQ > Paenibacillus_AQ lemnae. Next base: position 272,724 of record NZ_JABBPN010000001.1, on the reverse strand, counting down.
CCGCCTTCTCACTCAGCCGCAAAAGCCGCAGTGACGTACAGAAGGAGATCGCCGCTGCGGTCCCGGCAGAGCAGGTGTAGGCCTGCCGTGCAAATGTCGACCACCCAGCTGTGAATCTCAAAAAGGGCTGTCTCACAAGATCATTGATCTTTGTGAGACAGCCCCTTTTTGCCATTGCAAGAGGTGTATGTGGAAAACCACATACATTCCGGCGCACGCGCGGGATTTGCCCCCATTGTATGCGGAAAACCACATACATCTCGCCACGCGGCGGGGTTTGGGCGGCGCGCGACTTCGGATCTCCCGCCAAACGGTATCGTAGAAATCACAATGTATGTTAAGCTTGGGTTATTCACAGATAAAGAGAGGTATACAAGGTGGACTTATTACTTTGGATGACTGTTGGTTTCATACTTTTGGGATTTATTGTGCTCATTTCGATGAAAAAAGGGATGGAACGCAAACTCGCTTTTATAACGGCATCTACGGAAGGCGAGGAAAGTTCAACGCGAGCGAAATCCATCATTCGGTGGATTGCGGGTGCTACAGCCTGGGGAGTCGCAAGTATGTTTCTTGTTGTGTGGTGTTTTCATCATTACCTGGGATAGATCAAATTAAAAAGACTTCCGGATCATGCGGAAGTCTTTTTATTATCGTCACCCTTAAGAATCCTTTAATAACGCAGCCGCAGCAGCAGTGACTTGATCTCCTCATCCTTGAACATTTCCTCCGGGTACTTGCGGCTGAATGCCGTCAGGGCCATGTCGTGATAGAAAAACTCAGCGAACACCTTCACAAACGGCTGTGCCCCCGTTCGGATCGCCTGCCAGCTTCCTCCTTCTACCCCGGCGAACAGCAGCTGCTGCGTATCCGTCACGAGCAGCATGAACCGTTCCAGCTTGTCATGAGCTGCCGTCGGCTTCAGCACATACAGCTTGGACAGGGTGACCTCGGGATGATCATGCCCGGTCACCAGCGCCTCCACCCGAACACCCTCCCGTTCTTTCCGGTTGAGCAGCTCCGTAAACTCTGTAAACTCATCACTCCACATCGACACCAGCACCGACTCGCGGGCTTCTTCAATCATCTGCCTGCAGAAAGCCTGAATCGAGCTGTGTGACTTCAGGCTCCATACCTGATCGTCCACCACCGTCTTCCTGAGACTCACATCCCGAAGCTGACGGATATCTTCCTGAAATTCATGGGTCAGTTTATCGATGACGGCTTCGAGCGGCAGCGCGGTGTACGTCCTTTTTTTGCCGGATACGGTGTCCATGACAATGCCTTTATCGACCAGCCGGTCCAGAACCTCGTAAATTTTCGCTTTAGGCACGCCGGACCGCTTCACGATACTGGAAGCATCCATCGCCTCCCCTTGGGTGACAAGCGTTTCGTATACCTTGCTCTCATACTGCGAATATCCGAATTGTAGAAGCATGGCTCCTCCTTGTTTACTTTCCTAGTTGCTACTATGTTACCGAAGCAAACCCCGCTTGACCAGTTTTATACCGAAGAAAAGCGGATATCATCAATACGCCCGGACGGCACAAAGCCAATCTTCCGGTACAAGCGGTTGGATGAAGGGTTTACCAGATCCGCGTACAGCATCGGCATCAGAGATTCCTTCATGAGCATCCTGCACAGGTCTGCAACGATGGCAGCAGCGTATCCTTTTCCCCGCTCACTCCGCTCCGTAAATACCGCATTAATCCGACCATGACGGGGAGAACGGTGCGCAATTTGTGCCATGGAGAGCACCCGGCCCTCTACCTCCCACACGTGCAGTCCGCCCTTCTGGATCAGTCCCTCCGCGGCCTCCAGCTGGGCTTTAGCATCCACACTGCGGCCATAGCCGTCTTCCGAGAAATCCGCCAAAAAACGGGCAATGGTCATCTGATCATCCAAGACGGCTGGCCGGATGCTGCCCTCCACCCTCTTCGGCGCCTGCAGTTCCCTGCAGGCATAGGCTTCCATGCTCATGCTCCGCTGCTTCCGAACACCATAGCGCTCTCCATAGAGGGCCGAGAACAGAGCTGCACTATCCGGTCCGCTGCAGATCCCTTTCAGTCCATCATCATCCACAAAATGTATCAGCTGCCGGATCATCTCCGGCTTCTCCGCATCCGGCACATTCCGATCCAGCCACAGCCACGGCACGCCGTTTGAAGACTGCGCATAGAACATACGATGGTCCAGTGACCGGACGGCGCGGGAACCGGGCAGGTCTGCAATCAGATAGAACAGATTGTAAGGCACTTCGTCCTCACCAAACCGGTCCTCTTGCGTGAACAACTCATCCGGCCTCGCTTCCACAAACATATCTTTTCCCCCTTTTATGAAATGATTATAAATATTTCACGCGGGTACCCGCATTCATGAGTTATTCCACATATATAGCACAATAGAGTCATTCCAATACAATTAATAATCCGTAAACTGTATCTATAACAAGAAGGACAGCCATATAAACTGGAGGTAACGATGAAAAAGAAATTTATGAAATACTGCAGTATTTTGATCCTGTGTGGACTATCGACGGCTTGTGGTGGTGATAAGCCGAATGAAAACGCTGGTATAGAAGATTCAGCCTTACCAGCAACGTACAAGCAGAACTGTCTATCCTGTCATGGGGGGCAGCTTGAGGGTGGATTTGGCCCAGGTCTGCAAACAATCGGAAGCAAACTCACTCAAGAAGATATTATTAACGTTATTACCAATGGACAAGGGCGGATGCCCGCTTTTGAAAAAAGACTAGAGGAAAATGAGATTTTATCTATAGCTGAATGGTTGTCAGATCAACAATAAAAAGGAGATTTCGCATAATGAAAAGAAAAGTCGCATGGTTATATGTAGCATGGACGGCAGCCGTTATCGCGACAGGTGCAAGTTTATTTCTCAGTGAAATATGGCATTTTACACCATGTGAACTATGCTGGTATCAACGTATCTTCATGTATCCACTCGTTATCATTTTAGGAATCGCTGCACATCGAAGAAAAACGCACATTGTTCCTTATATAATGCCCCTGCCACTCGTAGGTGCAAGTATATCTATTTATCATATCATTATTCAGAAAATTCCACACGATACAGGCATCGCCGCTTGTGGAGCAGTATCCTGTGCTGATGACTATCTGAACTGGTTCGGATGGTTAACGATCCCCATGCTGGCCTTGACAGCTTTTTTGATGATCGCTTTGTCTTTATGGTTAGCACGTCGTTAATGAATATTTAGTCACAAATCATTCACTTAGTTAAAGAAGGTAGCTCTTATTAGTCATTTTTACCATTCGATCAGATCTATATTATTAATTCAGATACTATATTCGAAGACAGGACAACAGCTGCGTCAGCGGTTGATTCGTTGTCATACATATCCTGCGCAGATTATAGAAACAGAGTATTGGGAGGATTATTTCATGATTAGATTTAAGTTCAATTTGCCTATTTTAGCATTCATTGCGGTCATCGCCTTATCCGGATGCGGCTCCTCCGGCGGCCCCGCTCCGGAGACAACCGCTCCTGCAAACAGTGCTTCAAATTCCGCAGGATCCTCCAATACGGCCTCACCGGCTTCGGCGTACCCAGTGTCAATTGAGAACTGTGGACGCACGCTGACGTTCGATGCGGCGCCGGAGTCGATAGTCAGCCTGTGGCAGGCGCCCACCGAGATGATGCTCGCCCTTGGACTTGACGACCGCATCACCGCTGTAGCGGGTAACTATGCCGCCTATCCCAACAGCATCGCTAAAGCTGCCGAGGCACTGCCCGTGATCGGCAATTCCATGAGCTGGCCCTCAAAAGAGGTTCTGCTCAGTCAAGCTCCCGATCTCGTAGTCGGCCAGTCCCTGGAAGGCTTCGCCTTTGATACCTCGCAGGGCTATGCCTCGGTCGAGCAGATCGAAGAGGGCGGCTCCCAGGTCTACGGGTCCAACTTGTGCAGCTCGGCAGATGCTCTCAATATGACGATTGAGACACCGTACCGCACCTTGCGGGACTTCGGGATGATTTTCGGCGTTTCGGAGCGGGCGGAGGAATTCATTACCCAGATGGAAGAGAAAAAGCAGAAGGTTATCGACGCGGTGAAAGACTTGCCCGTTCAAAAGGTCGCTTTTTACAATGGAGGCGATGGACCGCTGATCGTACTTGCTGGCGGCATTTACGACGATGCAATCGCAAAGGCCGGCGGACAGAACGTATTTCCAGCCGACTCCGTCTATATCAGTAAAGAGGATTTCGCAGCGTCCAACGCTGACGTAATTCTGATTGGAACCTTTGAGGGTCAGGACTTCGCGACCCTGAGCGATTATATTACAACGAATTTCCCCAATCTGCCTGCTGTGAAGGATGGCAGACTCGTGGAGATCCCTGTCGCTGACACCGACGCGTCTATCTCGGTAATGCGAGGTCTTACGGAGATCGCAAATGGCATCCATTCTGACTTGAATCTGGAGGTGCCTGCGTCGTGACCTTGGTCCCGAACATGGCGCCACCCACGAATGGCACCGTTCGAAGGCGGAACACCATCGTCGTCCTGATGATCGCATGTGCCGTCGCCGTCGTGCTCTCTGTATCGACAGGATCAGTACCGATCGCTCCGAACCGGGTATTATCGGTGATCGCTGAGCACATCCTCCCGTGGAGCGTCTCCACCGCCGCGACGGATGTAGAGACACGAATCATCTGGGAGTTCCGGCTGCCGCGTGCCCTGCTTGGGCTCATCGTCGGAGCCTCTCTCGCCGTCGCCGGTGCAGTGCTTCAGTCCGTCGTACGCAATCCGCTCGCCGACCCTTTTGTGTTCGGAATTTCCTCCGGCGCATCTGTCGCAGCGGTTGCGATGCTCACGCTGGGTATAGGCGTTCTGACCACTGTCACCGTCCCGATCGCGGCCTTTGGCGGCGCACTCGCTGCAACCTTGACCGTGTTCTTGCTCGCGCAAAGGCGAGGTCGTGTCACTCCCGGACGGTTGATTCTGGCAGGCGTTGCAATGTCATACCTGCTTAGCTCCGTCACCAGCTACCTCGTCCTGCGTGCAAGTGCACCCGGCCAAGGTGTGAGCCAGGTGCTCTCCTGGCTCTCCGGGAGCCTGGCTGCCGCAGACTGGGACGACCTGGGTATCCCTGCTCTCGTTCTCGGCGTCGCTACCTTGGTTCTCGTTCTGCTGTCCAGAATACTCAATGCCCTCCTCATTGGCGATGAGACCGCTGCAAGTCTCGGCGTGGATGTCGGACATTTCCGGCTGGTGATGTTTATAATCACATCGCTTCTCGTCGGCGTCGTCGTTGCGGTGAGCGGCGCGATCGGTTTCGTCGGCCTCGTAGTACCACACGCCGTCCGGATGTTCGTCGGCTCAGACCACAGGTGGGTATTGCCTATATCTGCTTTAGCCGGCGGTCTGCTGCTCGTCGTGGTCGATATTGCAGCACGACTGATCATTGCCCCATCTGAGCTGCCAGTCGGGCTGCTCACCGCCGCCATCGGCGCACCGTTCTTTCTCTGGATGCTGAAGCGATCCAGCAGAGGAGAAGCATGAGCACTCAAGGGGGTATGGAAGCCGCTGCACTCTACGTCGACAAGATCACGGTCGAGATCGCAGGACGCACGATCGTCGAGGAAATCTCTTTGTCCGCCGAGAGAAACGTTGTCGGACTCATCGGCCCTAATGGCAGCGGAAAATCGACGGTATTGCGTGCCATCTACCGGATGCTTCGTCCAGCCTCTGGACGCGTGCTGGCAGCAGATCGCGACGTCTGGAAGTCACGTCCGCGTGAGGCGGCCCGCGTGACAGCAGCCGTCGTGCAGGACGGACCCAGCGATCTCGAACTAACGGTAGCGGAGTGTGTCGCAACGGGACGTATTGCACACGGTCCACTCTTCGGCTCCTCCGTCCAACCGGAAGACACCCTCGCGATCGAACGAGCGATGATGCGGGCAGGTGTCAACGATTTGGCTAATCGAGACATGAGTTCGCTGTCTGGTGGAGAGCGGCAGAGAGTTCAGCTCGCTCGCGCCCTCGCACAAGAGCCGCGTATTCTCGTGCTCGACGAGCCGACAAACCATCTGGACATTCGTCACCAGCTTGAACTGATGACATTAGTTCGAACACTGGGAGTGACGACTTTGGTAACCCTTCACGATCTCAATCTGGCCGCGGCATATTGCGACCGCCTCGTCATCCTTTCAAAAGGTCAGGTAGTCGCCTCAGGAACGCCTGGCGAAACCTTGACACCGGATTTATTGCTTAAGGTCTTCGGGATCCGGGCTCAAAGCATCACCAATCCACTTACCGGACGCATGCAGCTAGCCTACGGTCACGAAACGGAGTTGAAATCATGACAGGAACAGATAACATCAAACCAGCCCTGGATGGAGCAACCCACGGTCAACCGGCAGGACTTTCTGATAATCCGGCGGCTCAAGCGGCGTGGGACCGCTCTGTCGCGGCACATGATGCGCTTGCGGCAAGGCCGGGCGTAACATTCACCTCAAACGAGGATATCGTCATCGTCCTGCATCCGGGCTTTGACACGCTTGACGTCATCGGACCACATTACTTCCTCGCCTCCATGCTGGGAGCGACGGTGCACCTGGCGACGACCGGTGACAAGGGCGTGCCGGTGATCAGCGCCGGTGGACTGCCGCTAATCCCCACTACCACGTTGGACAACGCTCCGGCTTCTCCCACGGTCCTGCTTGTCCCAGGCGGTGACACCCCTGTCCTCATTGCCGATCATGCTGCCATGGCAAATATTCGCCGGCTAGCTTCCAAGTCCGACATCGTCTCTAGCGTGTGCACCGGCGCATTTGCCCTCGGAGCGGCAGGACTGCTCGCCGGACGGCGGGCGACCACTCACTGGTCGATGCACCATTTACTAGAAGGATATGGTGCTGAAGCCGTGGATGAGCGGGTTGTCATCGACGGGGATCTCATGACGGCCGCTGGAGTCACTGCGGGGATGGACCTCGCTCTGCTGCTGGTGGCAAGGCTTCGTGGCGACGAGTATGCCCGATTCCTCGAGCTCGGAGCAGAGTACGTGCCGCAGCCGCCGCTAGGAGCCGGGAGCCCGGACCAAGCCGGACGGGGGCTCACTGACCTCGCGCGGGATTTCTACGCTGTACTTGAACTAGCACTTCGCAGTGATGGTACGCATCAATCATAGCAATACTGCAAAGGGAGAATGCGGGCTGCCTGTACTGCTTAGGTGAAGGTTCCTTTAAAGAACTGCTTGCCGGGTATGGAGCATTCATCATTGATTATAAGCGCTGCCTGACTCATGGCAGGCGCTTATTTTTTTACAACTTATATATTTGGGAGAGACTAATATGTTTGTTTTCATCAGAGGACTGGCTGCAGGACGACAAGTGTCCGCACACGGACATGAGCATATTCATGCGGAAGGAAGCTTAGCATGGATGGATTTATTCGGAAAATTAGTAGATTTGATAGAAATAGGCTCCATTATAATTCTTATAGGGATTAATATATTTCGTGCTGCTATATCTCCTGTCTCTAATGCTTCTGGTGGACACAAAGCCAGGTCCGTGATTTTAAAAATCGAGCGGGCTGCGGCCATTGCGGCATTGTATATCATCATGCTCACAGCATCCAATAATACACTCACCCTGGTGAAAATAACGTTTGCAATCATATGGCTTTTAATTGTATGGGAGGAGAAGCCTTACTCTAAATTTCTGAACTACATGAGGGCTTTGTGCGCATTAATCCTTGTAATATTTTTGCACGAAGAGAGTATTCAAGCTTCCATGTCACTAGAGGGCTTGATCTCAGTGCTGGCTGCCAGTATTCAGATCACAGCGAGTGCTATCTGGTTTGGTGGAGCCCTCTCGACCCATGCAGCATTATCATGGAAAACTGAGCCTCCACATCCCGGAATTGCATCCTACAGCTACAGATTCATGATCTGGTCTACTGCAGCTTTATGCTGCATTGTTTTATCAGGCCTATTGGAATTAGTACTCAGCTCAAATACGTCGATAGAATGGATCAGCGGGCAGAATGGCATTATGTTTTTGATCAAAATGTCTTTAAGCCTCTTTATTGTCTATACCGCAGCAAAAGATTACCGACGTTGGAAGGAGACGGGCGATCACGAGGCAAGCAGGTTTTCACAATATAAACAAAGTCTTCTACTTACATTAAGTTTAATGATATTCGTGCTTCTGATATCCGTCACCAGCCCCTCTCCTGTTATTAGCAGCACTATGCTCAAAGAGCCGATTTACTGGCATGTCATGGGAGAGGATGCGCACATGACGCTTAGAGTTCGAGATCACAGCGATGGAAAACAGAATGTCACTTTAAGCATCTGGCTGCCAAGTGGCATGGGACAACCAAACTCAACCGAAGTTGTCTTTCAGCATGACCAAAACAAGAGGGAGGCGCCTATGATTTACATGGAAGGCGGGCCAGATCCTTACGGATTCGAAGGATTCGATAAATACACTTATGAAGCTGACGGTAACTTTATCATCGACCATGGTTCATGGACCATGGATGTACGTGTAACCGATGAAGCCCAGCAGGAGCATAATTATAACAAGACCATTCTAATTCCATAAAAACTAAAGAGACACCACTGTGGTGTCTCTTTAGTTTACCCCTGCTTGAACCCTTACTCCGGCAAATGCTCCTTGCAAAACGCCGTCAGCTGTTCCTCTTCCTCAGGCTCCATGTCAAAATCCAAATATTGATCAGTCACCCGTTCGTAAAAATCATATTTCACAATCCGTTCCTCGTCCGCAAGGTAGATGACGCGAAGATACACACCGTGCTCCTGGTGCAGCTCGTCGTCCTCCGGGACGCTCAGATCCAGCACAAACTCATACCTTTTTCCGGTCAGGATTCCAAAAGGATCTTTAATATATTCGGCCGTATATTCGGTAATTTCCAGCATGGTACCATCCTTTCATCAAAAGCTCTATCCCTTATTATACACCAAGCATGCGGCTTTGAGGACATCGGCCAAAGAACTCCCTTCGGAAGAAGCAGGCATGCTATAATGGTGTCAAAATATGAACCATACACGAACCAGACAAGCGCTGTCGTAACGGTAGCAGCTACAGGAGGCTATATCCGTGAACAATGTCAACCTCGTCAGCCACTCGAAGGATCCCGTTATCACATTTGCATCCCAGGAGTGGACCGCGCTGCAAGAGCGCTTTGGGCTGATTCCAGGGCAGCATCCGGAAACTCCGATACATATTGATATTTGGGATGCCATCACCCTGCAAACCGATGCGCCGCACATGCAGGAAGCTCTCTCCAAACCCGGCCTTATGCAGGACAGCTATTATATCGAGATCCTTCCAGAGCGGATTATTCTGAGCGGAGCCTCTCCGCGGGCTGTGCTGTATGCCGTTTACGAGACTTACCGCCAGGCCCTTGGCATTCACTGGATTTATCCGGGTGAAAATCCGGCTGTCTCTGCACCAGAGAAAGCACAGGTGATGGAGAGCGAGCCCAGCGCTTCTGAGAATGAATCCGGGAACCCCACCAAGAGCCGAAGCCTGGTTACCCCGCTGTTCAAACGCCGTGGATTTGTCATTGAGAACCTCTATGATCCGGCATACATTGTGGATATGGTGGATTGGATGGCCAAGAACCGGGCGAATGAGATTTTCTTTACCTTTACGCTTTGGGACAAGATCAAGGATGTGGCCGGGCCTGAAATTGTCAAAAGAGGACTTGAGCTGACCCTGGGCGGGCACAGCATGAAATTTTTCCTGAAGCCGCAGGAAGCAGACACCAGCCTGTCTGCCGATCATCCCTATACCGCCAAACAGCAGCTTGATTATGCCGATCTCAGCTGGCAGGAAACCGTGTTCGACCAGATTGCTGCCTACTGCCGGGAAGTACCGGGGCTGACCCGCGTATCCCTCTGGCCTGAGGATCTTCCTGCCAAGCAGGACGGCGCCTTTCTGGAGCAGTATCTGGCCTTTACCGACCGGCTAGCCAACCACCTGCGCCTTGCACTGCCACAGCTGGAAGTAGAGCATATCGCCTATAATGCCGGCCTGGCATGGGATATGCTGGAGCGCAGCCATGTGTCAGGAGCGAAGCAGGCGGATACCCTGCTGGCCTACTGGGGCCGTGATTACCGTCATCCAATTGACTCCGCTCCGGCAGGAGATGACCAGCGGGCAATAGGGGCCCTGCAGGATTGGCTGCAGGAGGTGCACCGTCATGAAAGAACGCTGACGGTGTTCGAATATTACAGCGATCATTTTATGTTCTCGCCCCTCTTCCCAAGTATCCCGTCCACAATTGCGGCGGACATTACCTTCTATCAGAGCATAGGCGTTGATGGCATGACGAACCTCATCGTCCCTTGTCCCGGTTATCCCGACTATCCGTGGAAGTGGGCGACTGGCATGAACAGCTACGTGTTCAGCCGGGCCGTGTGGGGCGATGATCTGGCGCACATCCTGGATGACTACTATCTTTATTATCAGGAGGAAGATCGAGATCTGGCCCAGACCTGGATGCAGGCCATAGAGCGACATGTGACCAGCGTTACGGCCTGGAACATCCCGCTGTTCCCGGGCAGGGTGGTGGATACCGCCCGCATATCAGAGCAGGAAGAACGCCGCCCGCAAGTGTCTGCACTGCTTCAGGAGATGAATGAAGAGCTCCGCAAGGCGTACGGCTCTCCTTCTGAAGCGCTGGCGAACAGCCAGGCTGGCACCTATATCCGTCATCTGATTACGCTGTCGGAGCAGCTGGAATCGGCTTGGCGCGGAGATGCTGCGGCAGAGTAGGAGATGCTGCCGCTTGGCGCGGGGATGCTGTGACACGGTAGGGGATGACCGCTGCTCCATTCAAGCGGTTTCTTCTAAAAAAAGAGCTGCAGACAACCCCTGACCGCATATACATCGAAAGATACGCTTTAACCTTTACCCGCATTTCTGGATTCAAGGAAAGGTGGTTTCGTACCGATGTATATTGAGGTTGAACCCGGGGTCCGGCTCTTTGTTCAGGATATCCGCCCGGAACCGGGAACTGAAACAGGAACGGAAACGGGAGCGGGGACAGGAGCAGGAAGCTCTCCCGTCGTATTTGTACACGGCTGGCCGCTGAATCACAATATGTTTGAGTACCAGCTTAACGTGCTGCCCCAGTACGACTTCCGATGCATTGCACTGGATCAGCGGGGCTTCGGGCAATCCGACAAGCCTTGGCACGGCTACTCGTATGACCGGCTGGCAGATGATCTTCATGAAGTGTTGCAGCAGCTGGATATCCGGAATGCCGTACTGGTCGGCTTTTCGATCGGCGGTGCGATCTCCATCCGGTATATGTCACGTTACAGCGGCGACCGGATATCTAAGCTGGTCCTGATTGATGCCGCCGCTCCGCTGTTTACCCAGCGTCCTGACTATCCGTATGGCCTGCCGCTAGCCCAGGTGAATGACCTGATCCAGCAGACCGCACATAACCGTCCCAAAATGCTGGAGGATTTAAGCCTGCAGTTCTTTAATCGCAACCTGGGCCAAGGCATGCTGAACTGGTTCGTAGATATGGGCCTGGAGGGGGCCTCGTACGCCACCATTCAGCAGCTGGTTACGCTTAGGGACAGCGACCTGCGGGGCGACCTTGCCTGGATCCAGGTGCCTACCGTGATTTTCCATGGACTTCATGACCAGATCGTACCCATCCAGAGCGGCCGTGCGCTGCAGCAGGGCATCCGTGGCTCGCATCTGTACATTCTCCAGAACAGCGGCCACGGGTCGGTCATCGACCAGATGACGGAGCTCAATCAGGGGCTGCTGCAGTTTATAAGGTGATGGATCCGGGCTCATGAATCGGGAATGATGGATCCTGATTGCAAGCCCTGGCCGCGGGAATGCGCCGAAAGCGCCTCTGGCGACAATATGGGTCATTACGGTGCGAAACGCGAAGTGCGAGGTGCGATGAATAAGCTGAATATGACGACAACAAGGTGTATTACGGTGCGAAGAACAAAATGCGTAGGCTATCAAAAGCGGAAGCTGCTCTAACGGACATACAGTCCGTTAGAGCTATAAATACGGGGATATTCAATTTTTAACGGACATACAGTCCGTTAGAGCACAAATCCGCGCTAATAATAGCGTTCTAAACGCTCTAACGGACTGAGGGTCCGTTAGAAATGATAAAGCACTCATTTTGGACGTCTAACGGACTCAGTGTCCGTTAGAAATTCCAATATTACCGTTGCTAGTAATGGAGGTGGCCAATTATTCTGTATTAGCTGCTGCATCCGCCAGAAATCAGGATATGGTAGTACAAGCCGTTAAAAAATGGATATAGTTACCCCTAAGAAACAAAATTTCTCCCGCAGCCAGACTTTCACCACCAGGTGATCGCCCAAGCCGAACGCACCCAAAACAGGCCCCCCTTCTACAGAAGGGAGGCCTGTTTCTTCATAGCGGCACTGCCGCCAGCTCTAGTTCATTTTAATTTCAAGCAGCTTATACTGAATGACACCCATAGGTGCGGTTACGTGCACGACACTGCCGACTTCTTTGCCCATCAGTTCTTTGCCGAGCGGGCTTTCATAGGAGATTTTATTGTCCATCACATCCGCTTCAGCCGGGCCGACAATTCGGTATTCGACCGTCTCGTTAAACTCAATATCCTTCAACACGGCAATGGATCCTACGCTGACCCGGTTGAGATCAATCTTGCCGGCGTCCACGACCTTCGCTTTGCGCAGCATTTTCTCCAGTATGAGAATACGAGTCTCCATAAAGGCCTGGTCATCCTTGGCCGAATGGTATTCACTGTTCTCCTTCAGATCACCGTAGCTGATGGCCACCTTCAGCCGCTCCGCCAGCTCCTTGCGCTTGACCTCTTTCAGATACTGCATCTCTTCTTCCAGCTTCGCATATCCTTCCGCGGTAACAATTACCTCTTCTTCATGGGCCATGTTGCAACAGCTCCCTGCTATAAATTTATAATTTTCCCTAATTAGGTTCCCTTATTGGGCCTTCTTGATCTGCTTGCTGCGCAGCTGTCCGCAGGCGGCGTCGATATCGGTGCCGTGCTCCAGCCGGACACTGACGCTGACACCCTGCTTTTTGAGCGTATCGTAAAAGACCGTGATAGACTCCTGCGTGCTGCGCTGATACTGGCTGTGCTCATCCACAGGGTTGTAAGGGATCAAATTCACGTTTGCCATACTCCGGCGGTGTCCTATCAGCTCAGCCAGCTCCAGGGCATGTTCCTTTTGATCATTGACGTCCTTGAGCAATATATACTCCAGCGTAATGCGGCGGTTGCTTTTCTCCAGATAATAGTCGATCGCCGGCATCAGCACTTCCAGCGGATAAGCCCGGTTAATCATCATGATGCGGGTCCTAAGCTCATTGTTCGGCGCATGCAGCGAGAGGGCCAGGTTAACCTGAAGATCACTGTCGGCAAACTCGATGATTTTGGGGGCGAGCCCGCTGGTGGAGACGGTGATATGTCTCGGACCGATCGCCAGACCCTTATGGTCCTTGATGACACGGATAAAATTGGACATGTGCTCAAAATTGTCAAACGGCTCGCCAATGCCCATCACGACGATATGGCTGACCCGCTCCCCGCGTCCTTCACGGTCAAGATGGTGCTGTACTTTCATAACCTGCTCCACAATCTCGCCGCTCGTGAGGTCCCGGCTTTTCTTCAACAAACCGCTGGCACAAAAGCTGCACCCGATGTTGCAGCCCACCTGCGTCGTCACGCAGACCGACAGACCAAACTTGTGGCGCATGAGCACCGTTTCAATCAGATTGCCGTCTTTCAAGGTAAGCAGGAATTTGACGGTTCCGTCCACCGACTCCTGTTTGGTATGTTCTTGCAGCGTCAAAATAGAGAAATGCTCCTGAAGCAGCTTTACACATTCCGAATGGACGTCTTTCATATCCCCGAAATTGGTGACACGTTCGCGGTACAGTGCGTTCCATACGCCGGCTGCCCGTGATTTCTTGTGTCCCCGCTCCTGAAGCCATGCCGTCAGCTGTTCTAAAGTTAATCCATAAATGGATGGTGTATTCATTATTGCATCCTTTCCAGTCTTCATGATCCGAATCAACCTTCATTGTCCCAAAATTCCGCAGGGAACACAAGGGCATTTCCAGGGAATAAAAAAGCCCCCTATTTCAAGGGAGCTTCGGGTTCACGATATATTTTCCTTGTTCATGGATTTGACTCCTCAGACTTTTCATCGCATCAGCATGAGTTTTCCTTTCGATCCCGGAACCGCTTTGTGTCTCAGCTGCAGCAAGCCTCTGATACAACTCTATTAATCGTTGCCTGTTCATAATAACCTCAGTTCTCACTGCCCCAAGCTGCTGCTCCATTCAGCCACCCTGCGGAAGCTCTCTTCTTCCGAAATATCCTGGGTGCGTGTCATGATCGACCACCGGATGCCGAACGGATCCAAAATGCTGCAGAACCGATCACCCGAGACAAAATCGGCAGCCGGTTCTCTGACCACAGCGCCGTTCGCCACTGCCACAGCCAGGGTCTGATCGACATCCGGCACATAGATGCCCAAGGAGTAGCAAGCATTTCCTTCGCCAGGTGGCGAAACAAGATGATAATCCGGGTTGACCGCTCCCAGCTGCAGATAACCAGTTCCAAAGTCAATGTCTGCGTGGATGATCATTTTGCGGTCTCCCTCTCCGACCTCTGTGACACTTTTAGCCACAGCTCCAAATGTGGTTTCGTAAAATTCAATGGCTTGTCCAGGGTTATTCACCACGATAAATGGCGTAATGGAAGTGTACGTTTTGGGCATTCCGTTATGGGTGTGCGTCCCGGTTACTCCTGCATGAGCCTGCTTATTGTCCATTTGGATCCTCCTAAAATTTGATTTTATTTCTCCAAACAACCTGCTAACGTGTTGCGCATCTACTCATCGTCTTCTAGTATTATTATAGAAAAGCAAACCCCATGTATTGTAAAAAAGCGACATTGGGACAGGTTCCTCAAAGGGAGGCGGATTGCCAAAATGACGGACATCAACAGCTCAAACCGCGGAATTCTGCGCGCAGCGGCAGGAAGAAATAAATTTTCACTATCCCGTTTCGAGCCGGGACCTCCGCTTAAGCCCTTTGTGGAGCACTTCTGGGCGATCCGCTACGTACAGCAGGATGATCCTCCCTATTCCCAAAAGGTGTTGTCATATCCCAATGTAAATCTGGCCTTCGAGCATGATCAATGGGCGCCGGGTGCTGCTGTACGGCATTCCGGCACGTCCGTTTGAACGTACGTTATCCGGATCTGGAACAGTGCTGGGCGTCAAGTTCAAAGCGGGAGGGTTCTTTCCGTTTTGGCAGCAAAATGTGTCCAGACTGACCGGTATGACGGTCGAAGCGTCCCATGTGTTCGGACATGACATCCATCCCTGGAGGGATCTCGTACTAAACGCAGCTGATGATGCGGCCATGGCCAGACTAGCCGAGCTCGCCATGTTGAACTGGCTGCCGGAACGTGATGCACAGGCAGAACTTGCAGCCTCCATTGTGAGTGAAACGATGAACGACAGGTCGATCATCAAGGTGGAGCACATGTGTGAAATAAGCGGGCTTACCATACGTCAGCTGCAGCGGCTGTTTGGCCGTTATGTCGGCGTCACGCCCAAATGGGTCATCAAGCGGTTCCGGCTTCAGGAAGCCGCAGAACGCCTGGAGCAGGATGAAGCTTTGCCATGGGCGGAGCTGGCGGTGCAGCTGGGTTATTTTGACCAGGCCCATTTCATTAAAGATTTCAAATCCGTCATTGGCCAATCTCCGGCTGCCTATAAAAAATCTCAAAAGTGAGGTGCTCCATATCATGAATAACAGCGGATCCAACGGAATCGAAGCTCTTCAAAAAGATCTCATGACAGCGATCCTGCAAGAGACAGACGGTAGAAAACTGCACAAAATAAAACACATTCTCAAAAAAGAGACGGTTCCTATCCGGACAAAAATAGCTTGCCTGATAAAAACACCTTCCTCCTGGGTCATCCTTGCTGTCGGCCTGCTCATTCCAATTGTGCTTTACGCGCTGTTTATTGTGTTGTCCCTGCATCTGGAATGAAGTTATAAATTACACACAGGTCCACTTCGATTGAGAACCATCTTCCGATCGCTGTTATCCCCGGATTTTTTGAATTTTTACTCACATAAGGATAAATCCGGGGATAAAGGCGAACGCTTCGCTTCTGCAGATTGGTTCTCACTCTACGTTAAACATGTAATTTTTTTATATTTATTTTATCCAAAGCCATAAAAAAACAGCGCGCATGATGCACACTGTCCTTGATCTATGTAAAAAGAGCCCTTCACGCTTCTGTATCTTCTTCTATATTTTCTCCAATATCCGCTGCACATATCGATCCAGCCGCTCTGCCATCAAGGCATCGCTCAGTCCGGTTACGCCCAGATCGGTCCAGCCCTCATATACCTGCGGGGGCCCGAACAGAATGTCGATCAGGGACCGAAGATCCCAATAGGGGTCGTACTGAAAGTCCTTCCCCGCATGCTGCTCATACCGGGCTAAAAAAGCATCTGCAGTCTCTGCATCATGCAGCATGGCGAGATTAATCCGGCAGTGGCCGAGATCGACGCCGGCCGGACCGCGGCAGGCATTCACCCAATCGACGATGCCACTCACTACTCCCCCATCCCACAGCACATTGGCCGGATGGTAATCCCGGTGAATCAGGTGTCGCCTGAATTCGGGCCTGGGCTGGTCCCGCACATATGCAATGGCTTGGTCCCACGCCTCTGGAACCGATGACCAATGCTGTGTGCCCAGCTGCGAAGCATCCTGATACGAGAAATACTCCCGCTGAAAATCTGGTGCTTCAAACCGGTGAACATCAGCCAGAGATGCTGCAAGCCCATCGAGCCAAGCCTCTGTGTCACTGGGGACAAGCACGACCGAACCTTCCAGCTTCGTCATCAACACGGCGGGTCTTCCAGCCAGGCGTCCGTCTTCATCCCATGACACAAGACGCGGAGCGGGAAGACCCGCCGATGCCGCCTGCTGCAGGCTCTCGCCTTCGTGCAGAGCCAGATCACGCTCCATGCTGAGCCATTGCTCATCGTGAAACTGGCGCAACACCCATTCTGACCTATCGCCGCCAGCCTCAACAGACACACGGTGTAAGATAGAAGAAATCCCGCCTTTCAGCCGCGCACTATCGATCAGCTCCGGACCGCTTATTCCGCGCTCCTGCAGCGATTGAATCATCCAATTACGCAGCTGCGGTGAAAGTTGCTCCTCACGTTCATAATCTCCCAATTCGCTGCACCCTCTCTATATCCGTCATGATGAGCCGGTCAGCGGAACACAAGCGGTGTCTTTAGGACAGCATCTGCTTCACCAGCTCGCGGTTGCGCTGCTTGAACTGCTCGTTGTGGGAGGACACCATCGCCGTCTTCGCGGCATCCGGCTGAATATACTGCTTCGCCTGATTGACGGCATTGGCAGCATCCTGAAAAGCGCCCGCAATTAAACGAAGCTTGCCTTCATGCCTTAATACATCACCCGCGGCGAATAGCCCCGGTACAGAGGATGCGCCCATTACCGTTCCGGCAATATAGCTCTCCTCGTCCAGTTGAATGTCGAGCTTGCTGTTCGCAATCAGCTCCTTATCCCAATCGTAGCCATGATTGATGACCACTTCATCAACAGCGATCTCTGTGACTTCGCCTGTCTTCAGACAAGTCAGCTCTACGCGTTCGATCATCTCATGATTGTCCGAAGCGATCAGCTTGCTGATGGATTGCTGCAGCATGCAGTTCGCCTGATCGCAGCTCATCAGCTGGGCGACCTGTGCCTCATGGCCGGTCATGGTGTCTTTGCGGCATACCACGTACACCTGCTTTGCCACCGGGCACAGCTCATTCGCCCAGTCCACCGCAGAATGCCCTCCGCCCGAGACCAGCACGGTTTTGTCCTTGAATTGCTTGAGCGATTTGACGGTATAGTTCAGGTTGGACACCTCAAAGCGTTCTGCACCTTCAATCTTCAGCTTCTGCGGAGTCAGAATACCCCGTCCAAAAGCCGCGATTACGGTCTTGGAGTAATGAGTGACACCAGAGGCTGTCTCCAGCACGAAGATACCCTCCTCGTTCTTCTCGATCGAGGTCACTTTCTCATTCAGCACCACTTCCGGTGAAAAGGTCAGTCCCTGCTGAACCAGCTGTTCAATCAGCTTGGCACCCGGGAGGGGAGCCAGGCCGCCGACATCCCAGATCATTTTCTCCGGATACACATGAATCTTGCCGCCGAGCTGCGGCTGAAACTCGATAATCTTGGTCTTCATTTCCCGAAGGCCGCTATAAAATGCGGAGTAAAGCCCTGCAGGGCCTCCGCCAATAATCGTTACATCAAACAAATCCTGACGTTCCACGTTATTCAACTCCTTGGAATATACAGTAAATGATTATCATTCTCATTAAAATATACTCTCTTTCTTCCTGTTTTACAACATAAATATGGTTGACATGGGAATGAATTTGCCTTTAAAGTAAAGACAGTAGATATTTGAGAATGATTATCACTGTGGAGACGATCCATGATGATCGGTCCGGTGATTGATACGATAATCCATATCGTCCATATAACGAAAAGTCCATATAACGAATTCATACAAAAATACATTCAATTCCATTGGAGGGTACCCATGTCTCGCCTGTACACGGAAAACCTGAGCGTCGGCTATGGTGAACGACGGATTGTAAAGCAGCTGAGTGCCGACATCCCGGATCAACAAATTACAACCATTATTGGTGCCAACGGCTGCGGCAAATCTACACTGCTGAAAGCAATGACCCGTATTATCGCCCATCAGGAGGGCACGATCCTTCTGGATGGCAAGCAGATCATAAAAGAAGATACCAAAGCGCTCGCCCGCAAAATGGCCATTCTTCCCCAATCCCCTGAAAGCGCCAGCGGCTTGACCGTGGGCGAACTGGTATCCTACGGGCGGTTCCCTTATCAGAAGGGCTTCGGCCGTCTCACGTCCCGCGATCATGACGTGATCGACTGGGCCATGGAGGTCACCGGCACGCTGGAATTCAAGCAGCGCCCGGTTGATGCCTTGTCCGGCGGACAGCGGCAGCGGGTGTGGATTGCGATGGCACTGGCTCAGGAAACTGAAATTATTTTTCTGGATGAGCCGACGACCTATCTGGATCTGGCCCATCAGCTGGAAGTGCTGGAACTGCTGCAGAAGCTGAATCAGGAACAGGGCCGCACCATCGTTATGGTTCTGCATGATCTGAATCAGGCCGCGCGGTTTGCAGATCATATTATTGCGATGAAGGACGGCGAGATTGTGCGGGCTGGCAGCTGCGAGAGCGTGATTACCCCTGACGTGCTGCGCGAAGTGTTTCATATTGATGCAGCCATTGGCAAGGATCCTCGTACCGGCAAACCGATGTGCCTGACGTATAATCTCGTCAAAGACGAATCAACCGTACTCCACGCTGTACCTGAGGAACGCATTCCCGTCAGCGCCGGAGCTTAAGAACGCTGCATATATAAAAAAGATGGCCCCTGGAAGAACAGCTTCCGAATCGGGACCATCTTTTTTTACGTACCCCTATGCTGCGGCGAACAGCCGACTGACACTACAGATTTGAGGCGCTGAACGTATCTCCTCCCTTCAGCGTACCGCTCTCAAAACCTTTGTAAAACCAGCTTTTCCGCTGCTCAGAGGTGCCGTGTGTGAAAGATTCCGGCACGGCGTACCCCCGGGCTTTCTTCTGAATGGTATCATCCCCGACCGCACTGGCTGCGGTCAGCGCCTCCTCCAGATCGCCCTCTTCCAGCAAGTTCTCGCCTTGGACATGGTGGGCCCAGACGCCTGCCAAATAATCGGCCTGCAGCTCGAACCGGACCTGATACTTGTTGTACTCTGCCTCGCTCAGCTGCTGGCGTTTCTGCGCCAGCTCCTCCGAGGTGCCCATCAGCGTCTGCACATGATGTCCGACCTCGTGGGCTACGACATAAGCCATCGCAAAATCGCCCGGTGCGTCAAACTCCCGCCGGAGCTCATCATAGAAACTGAGGTCGATGTACAGCTTCTGGTCGCCCGGACAGTAGAACGGCCCTACCGAGGCCCCCGCTGTGCCGCAAGCGGATTGAACACTGCCCGTATACAGAACGAGGGTCGGATTTTGGTAAGTCATCCCTTCTTTCTTGAACACCTCTGTCCAGACATCTTCCGTATCAGCAAGCACAACCGACACAAACTGGGCCAGCTCCTGCTCATCTGCCGTCTCCGTGTAAGGAGCCTTACTGCCGGAGGAATCACCGCCAAGGCCCCCGAGCAGATCACCGGGATTGCCGCCAAGCAGCGTGATAACCAGTACCAGAATGATCCCGCCGATTCCGCCGCCGACCAGTCCGGGTCCTCTGCGGCCCCGCCGGTCCTCGACGTTGGAACTGGCCCTTCTGCCTTTCCACTGCATAACTTTATCCTCCTTTTATATGTACCAAAAGTCTTCAGGACATCTCCTCATATTCTGAATCTCTATAAAGAGATATACCCCAACAACCGCAAGTTATCCCACAGACAATCCTGGTAAATCAGACTGCTCAGCAGGCATGGATCGATGGAAGCACCTGCCGCCGCAATGCCAAACAAGCAGCCGTTGTTAAAACTGCTGAAATGTTGGCATTGTACTATGTTTTCTTGGGTGAGACCTCCTGATAATGAAGATAGCAAGATCAAGTATACATAAAAAGGGAGGAATTTCATTTGATGCACAGCAGAAAAAGAACCATGAGCGCACTGCTCGTTATGGTGCTGCTTGTGTCCCAATTCATAGGGTACCCGGCACCTGCAGCTGCAGCAGAAGTGGTAAACCTGGCTTATTTGAAAACGGTTACTGCCAGTTCGGTCAATACATCGCATCCTGAACAGCATGCGGTGGACGGCAAGACGGATACCCGTTGGGAAGCTTCCGGTGCCATTAATGGCTCGGACGCATGGCTGATGGTTGATTTGGGCAAGTTAACCCGCTTGTCCGGTACGGAAATCACATGGGGAAATCAGCCTGGAAAATGGGATTCCGGGCCGGTCAAGTACCGTGTTGAAGTATCCGCTGATGGCAGCGATTGGCGTGTGGCTTCGGACCAGAGCAGCAATACCCTGCTGGAACAGACAGCCCGAAATACATTCGAGGAAACGGATGTGCGATATGTACGGATCTCCATTCCGTTCTATATCGGCACAACCTGGTGGCCGGCCATCCAAGAACTGAAGGTGTGGGGAGAGGCCGTCGTCAAACCGCCGTCCGACATCATCTCGTACAACCCGGTACAAGTGACTACACCTGCAGGCATTCCACCCGTGCTGCCGGCACAAGTAACGGCAACCTACTCCACATATACTCCGGAACAGGTGGATGTCGTGTGGAGCCCTATAGATCCTGCCCAGTACTCGACAGCCGGCGTCAGCTTTGCTGTACAGGGTACGGTGGAAGGGGCATCCGTCCAGCCTTCTGCCACTGTGGAGGTTCAAGGTTATCGTGAGGATTTCATCCGCGGTGTAGATATTTCTACGCTCACAGCGATCGAAGATAATGGCGGGCGCTACTATGACAGCAACGGGGTTGAGCGGGATCTGCTGGATATTTTGAAGGACCGTGGCGTGAATTATGTACGTCTTAGAGTCTGGAACGATCCGAACATGACGAATTTCCATGGAGACCAGTACTATAACAATAAGGATGATGTCATCCGTTTGGGGAAACGCGTCAAGCAAAAAGGAATGAATCTCCTTGTGGATTTCCACTATTCCGATGAATGGGCGCATCCCGGACAACAGATCAAACCGAAGGCTTGGAAAAACTTTACCCATGATGAGCTGAAGGATGCCCTTCAGGCCTATACGACTGAAGTCATTCAAGGACTGAAGGACGCCGGGGCAATGCCGGATATGGTGCAGATCGGCAACGAAATTAACAGCGGCTTGCTCAATGACAAGAACAGCGTACCTGACTTTGACAAAACCGCTGACTATATTACGAGCGGTGTTGCAGGTGTACGTGCGGTTTCCGGCAGTGAAGATGTCAAAATTATGATTCACCTTGCCGAAGGAGGCCGGTATGACACCTTTAACTGGTTTTTCAGTGAGCTGAAGAGCCGGCATGTAGAGTACGACATTATTGGTCTGTCCTATTATCCGTTCTGGCACGGCACCTTTGCTGATATCCAGAACACGATGGACCGCATGTCTTCAGAATACGGAAAAGAAGTTATCATCGCTGAAACTTCCTATCCTTTCAGCTTCAAAAACGGGGATGCTCATGCCAATGTACTCGGCTCGACAGCCCAGCTCATCGGCGGAGCGACCTTCCCCGCAACCGTACAAGGACAGTTCGATGCGACTAAAGCAGTGATGGATGCTTTAGCGGACGTGCCGGACGGCAAAGGCCTGGGATTCTTCTACTGGGAGCCGGCGTGGATTGCGGCCAATGTAGGCTGGATAGATTCCGAGGGGGATGCCTGGGAGAATCAGGCTATGTTTAATTACGACGAGTTCCCAGGGAATGGAGGATACTCCTATAAAGGCTATGCCCTCCCGTCTCTGGATGCGTTCAAGGTCGGGATGACCTACGCACCGGCAAACCGGATGGAGCTGGAGAAATGGCTGAATAAAGCGAAGCTGTATACAGCCTCTGATGTAGATGCCTCAAGCTGGCAGCTCCTGCAGGATGGAATTGCAGCTGCCCAAATATCTTACAACAGCGTGTACACACAGAATCGTGTCACCCAATCCGATATAGATACGGCTGTTGCTGATCTTTCTGCGATTATTGCAGGACTGCAGATTATATCGGTAAATAAGGAGTCTCTTCAGGCAGCGATCGCTGAAGCGCAGGGCAAACAGCAGTCAGACTGGTCGGCATATACATGGACCCAGCTGCAGAAAGCCCTTCAAGCAGCATTGGATGTGCTCAATGATGCACAGGCGCCTCAGGCCGAAGTAGATCACACGCTGTCCGCCCTGAGGACAGCGCTGGAGGCTTTGTCCAATATCGATAAGACCGAATTGGCAAACCTGATCGCCAGCGTACGTGTCATGGATGATTCGTCCTACACGCAGAGAAGCTGGGCCTATGTGCAGGCTGCCCTGGTTGCGGCCATTGAGGTCAATGACCGGCAAACTGTAGATCAGGAGCAGGTGGAGCTGGCGCTGGCCGAGCTCCAGACAGCTCTTAGAAGCCTGGTACAGCTCCAGCAGCTGGCCGCGGGCAAGACGGCCGAAGCCTCTACCAGTGCCGGCACAGGCGGAGGGAAGAGCAATGCTCCGGCAGGTGCTGTAGACGACAATCCCAATACATCCTGGGGTACGGATCAAGGGGCAGGCAGCTGGTGGAAGGTAGACCTTGGCGACCCTGCTCTGATCCGCAAAATTCAAATGAAAATGTGGTCCGGAGGCATCAAGTTCAAGATCGAGGTTTCAGATGACGATCAGCACTATGTTGAAGTCGCAGACACAACTTCCGATGTCATCGTATCGACCGATCCTAAAATCGTGTTTCCTTCACCGGTTACCGCACGTTATATCAAAGTGACTATAACAGAAGCACAGACCATCTGGGTCGGTATGATGGACTTCTCAGCGCAAGGAGTATTCCCAGCAGATAAAACCGCACTGTCTGAGAAGATAACTGATGCAGAGCGACAAAATCTGAAAGTCTCAGACTATACATCATCCAGCTGGGAAGCGTTTCAGACGGCATGGAGCCATGCCGGGATCATTATGGAAGACGGCGAAGCCTCCACTTCCGACATTGAAGCTGCCGCGGCGGCACTAACGGCAGCATTGGATGGACTGACACGGCGCAGTGAGCAGCCTGACACCGAGGAACCAGCACCAGATCCCGGTCCGATACCTGGACCTGAGCCAGTGCCGGGACCACAGCCTGGTCCTTCCACACCGGCGGTACCCTCAATTCCGCCTGTAACCGCAGCGCCTCCCTCTCCATCACCAGGGGACTCCGGTTCAACCGTAACACTGACCGGCACGCTGGAAAGCGGAACGTACCGTGCTGCAGCATCCCTCGCATCTCTTTCCGCAGCGGCTGAGGCTGCCACAGACGAGGAAGTGAAGCTGCTGATCGCTCCACCAGCGGGGGCTGCCAACGTGGCTGTTCAGATTCCGGCTGCTTGGCTGAAGGAACTGAAGAATCACGTAAATGTAAAGTTTGTACGGATTCAGACTCCGGAGGTCAGCATCCGGTTGTCAGCAGATCTGATTCACGGCCAAGTGACGGCAGCTTCACAGCTGAATCTGATCCTAGGGAAGGTTAACCATGCAGACCTGCCGGCAGCGGCTCAGCGCAAGCTCGCCCGTCAGGCGGCCTATGATTTCCAGATGACACTCGATGGCCGTAATCTCGAGTGGCAGGGCAGCCAGGTGGAAGTATCCATGCCATTTACACTGCAGCCGGGACAGAAGGCCAGCGGCATCGTCATCTACCATGTGACAGCAGATGGACAGTTTAAAGCAATCAACCACGTCCGCTATGATGCACAGGTCAAGACGGTTTCTTTCAAGGCACCACATTTCAGCATGTATACAGCCCTTTACGAGCCTGTCCGCTTCACTGATATCGCCCGGTACGCATGGGCTGAAGACCAGATCGAAGGATTGGTGGCCAAAGGCATTATCCAAGGCATGAGCACCACCGAGTTTGCACCTCAGAAACAGGTGAGCCGCGCCCAATTCATTCAGATGCTCATGCATGCTCTGGGCCTTGTGCAGACTGGCGCAGCAAGCAGCTTCACTGACGTTCAGGCTGATATCTGGTACCACGACGCCGCTGCAAGTGCACAGCAATTGGGTATTGTACAAGGTAAGCCGGATGGAAGCTTTTCGGGCCAGGAGCCCATTACCCGGCAGGACATGGCTGTCATGCTGAACAAGGCGGTCACCATGACAGGACTGACCCTTGATGATCAGACTGCCGAACCTGCTGTATTCAAAGATGCCGGGCAGATCTCCCTTTATGCGTCGGATGCGGTTTCCACGATCCAGCGTGCAGGTATTATCGCAGGCATGGGTAACGGCACCTTCGCTCCCAAAGAGCACGCAACGCGGGCACAGGCCGCGGTCATCATCAGCAGTATGCTGACTGCTTTATACGAGCGGTAAAAGAGCCAAGTAAAACCCGCAGGACGTCTCCTTCTTGGAGAACATCCTGCGGGTTTTTTTAGATGAGAAATACCGCAGCCGCTGTGGTGACCAGCAGCCCGATCAGCACCGGCTTGAGATTGCGGCGTGCCAGCTCGAAGGGACTGACGCCGCAGATGGCAGCCGCAGGGATCAGCGCCCACGGGACGAGCGTTCCGCCTCCGACCCAGATGGCGGCTACCTGGCCTAATGCCGTCAATGTCGCCGCATCCGAACCGGTGGCTGTCGCAAAGAGCTGGGCGATCGACCCGGCCAGGGAAATGCCGGAGAATCCGGAGCCGTCCAGGCCGGTGATTGCTCCGGTGATCGTCAGCGTCACCGCGCCAACCGCACCATTAAGCGGCACGATACCGGCGAGAGCGACACCAAGATCGTTCACGATACCATGCGAAGTTTCCGGCAGCACAGCACCATACAACTCGGTAAACGCCGCATCGCCAAGGTAGAAGAAGGCCGCAATGGGAATGACGGGCCCGAACACCTTAAACCCGAATACAAACCCGTCGATCATATAGGACGTCACCTTTTCAAGCCCCTGATTCCGGTGTGCCAACAGCGTGACGACCACCAGAATAAGGACCGCGGTTCCGCCCACCAATGCTGTCGCATCCCCGCCCTGAAGCTTAAGGGCCGACATGGCGGCCACATCGGCCAGAAACAGAAGCGGAATAATAACGGCCAGCCAGCGCCGTACGGCCGGGGACAAGGCAGGCGGCGTACCCTCTTCGCTGTCACTTCCCCGAAGTGCTCCTGCTGCTGACCGTTCGGCCAGCAGACCATCCCGCCAGGTTCCGTTCTTCATATCCCGGCGCATCATCCAGAATGCGGCCACCGTCGTGACCAGGCCCATAATGACAACCAGCGGCAGGCTCGCCTGCATGACACTGGCCACCGGGATACCGGCAGCATCCGCAGTCAGCTTCGGTGCGCCCTGAATGATGTAGTCCCCGGATAGGGCAATTCCGTGGCCGAACAGATTCATCGCCACCGCTGCACCCAGAGCCGGCAGCCCAACACGCGCCGCTACCGGCAGCAGCACAGCGCCGATCAAAGCGACCGCAGGAGAGGGCCAGAAGAAGAAGGACGTCAGCATCATAATCAGGCCGATTCCCCAGAAAGCCATGGCCGGTGTTTTGATGAACCGGGTCAGGGGAGCCACCATCGTCTCATTGATGCCTGTATTGATCAGCACCCGGCTCATGGCGACAATGATGGAGATGATCATGATCGTGCCCATGAGCTCTTTTGTAGCATAGATGAAAGAGTTAAACACACCCGAAACCGACCCGACCAGGGTCTGTGCAGCCAGCAGGCCCAGAGCAAAAATGCCGGTCACACAGATCATCGTAGTATCCCGCCGCCGGATCATCAGCGCCAGAATCAACACGATAAACGCCAGATACACATAATGAATTCCCATTAATGAAATGCCCATTGTAAGACCACACCCTCTCATCATTGAAACGTGGTGCTATACCGTATGCTTGGGCATAGGCAAATGTTCTTGATAGACAGGAACAAAGCCGGGCATAGGCACATACCCTGATATCAAGAGCCAATACGAGAGGAGATTACGCCAATGACGAAGGCTGCCAAAGCCTGTATCTCCAGTCCGAATGGAATTATGGAAATCACAGGCGTCCGTACGGTGGAGCAGTATCTGCGTGCCGTGGATGAAATATATGCGTTGATCTGTCCGCCGGGCCAGCCGCTGAAGCATGAGCTCTGGTTCCGCGGCGTCAAGAACACCAACTATAACCTGGAGCCGACGATCGCCCGAGGTCTTGGTGTCCAGGCTGAAATTGTATACTTATCCAAGTTCCGCTCCCTTGCCTATCCTTACGTGGGCGACGTGCCGTATTTCCCATTTTCCGAGGACCGGGATTCATATTGGGGATGGCTTTTTATGATGCAGCATTACGGTGTACCGACACGTCTGCTGGACTGGTCGCGTGAAGCGCTCATCGGTCTGCTGTTCGCTGTGGATCCAGATACTACGGAGGAAGAAGCGGAGAATGATCCGGCTGTATGGTTTCTGAATCCCGTAGAGCTGAACAAGGCGTTTCAGTTTTACGACTTTCTGGAGCCGGGATATATTCCGAATGCAACGGAACCTGCTTTCAACACCCGCTTCGGTCCAGACGCCAAGACGGACAACGTCAAAGCTGCCGCTGCGATCGGTCCACTGAATAACCCGCGTATTATCAAACAGGCCGGCACCTTCACCGTCTACCCGGTGACCCGAAGAACGGTAGCTTTGAACCTCTTGCCGGATGCCAACAAGTATCTGTACAAAATCGTGCTGGAGAAAGAAGCCCGTGTCACCATCAACGAACAGCTGAGACACTACGGACTTACACAACATGATCTGTTTCCCGAAATCAGCCGGGCGGCCGCTGACATTCAGCGTGAAATCCGGGCGGAAGATGCGATGGTGGTGCCTGGCGCTTCCAAAAAGCTGACCCTCTCTTCCCGGATTACCCCTTCTTGATCTCAAAAAGACCGTACCCTTTTGCCTGCAGGTACATGCAGACTGGGGTACGGCCTTGATAACAAAGCTACTTCGCTTGCTCCAGCTCATCTTCTGGATATACATGAATTGCAGTACAAGCTCTGCCGTTTCATTACAGATGCGATATGGGTTATACCAAAAAAAGGATGGCTAAAGGTATCCCCATGACAGGTACAAGGCTCTTTGTTCATTTTGCTGGCCCTATCGTAACAGAAGCTTTATTGTCGCGGCAAGTCGTCATCATTCTGTAAAACGGGGGTGCAAACATGCAAAAACTGGTTAAAAACTGGTATATATTCATAATTATTGTCGTATTATCGCTATTGTTAGCTGTCGTTTTGGCAAAAATCATGCTTTCCAAACCTCTCAAGGAGCATCACACCATGACCGATCAGTTCATCGAACAATTCATGCGCAACGAAAACGGTACACTGGCTACATACCTGAGGGATGCCGCTTCGACAGATCCTGATATCGTCTCAGGCAGAGAGGCCTTGTCGGAATCGCTCGGACTGTGGATGCAGTTTGCGGTTCTGGCGCAGGACAGGCCTGAGGTGGATAAAAGTGTGGGGCACCTTAACACCTACTTTATGGCCCCTGAAGGATATGTGCGCTGGAAGCTGCAGGCAGACGGTCAATCCAAAGTAAGCACGAATGCCCTGGGGGATGACCTTCGGATCATCAAAGCGCTCCTGGATGCCCATGAGATATGGGACAATCCGGGTTATATGAAGCTGGCGGAACAGATCAGCCGTACGCTGCAGGATTCTGTTACAGTGAACGATTATTTCGTGGACTTTCACGACTTTGAGCATGGACAGTCCCCGGACCGGCTGAGTCTCGTATATGTGGATATTTCAGCGATGCAGGCCATGGTAGACCATGGACTACTGACACCGCATAACTACAACCTGCACAAAAAGCTACTACTGGACATGCCGAATGACGGAGTATTTTATCCCAAAGACGTGCTGGTCACAACAGGCAAGTACCGGTATGACGATTCAGTGAATCTAATCGACCAACTAATTACCGGCATGCACTTGGCTGAACTCAAGACGCCCGAGCCGCTCATTTCTTTTTTGAAAGAGGAATTTCGCTCTAAAGGTACATTGTATGGCCGTTATCACCGAATAAACCGCACCCCGGATGTATCCTATGAATCCCCTTCCGTATACGGACTTGCGATACTGCTGTCTTTGAAAACCGGGGATACGGTGTGGGCTGAGCAGCTGTACAGCCGGATGATGATGTTCCGAGATGGAGATCCTGCATACCCCGGTGGATATGTATCGGGTGGAAATACGCATATGTTTGATAATTTGTTTCCTCTGTTGGCAGAAAAGACCCTGGAATCACACAATCCTTCACAAAAATAGCAATATTCTGTTCTACATTTTGCAAAATTTGTCGACTAAAATGATCTAATATACTAATATATTCAAATCATTCGCAATAACGCAAGGTGAATGGGAAAAGGATGGATGCTATGAAACACAAGACGCCGATGCGGAACGTGGAACTGGGGTACTTCCTTCTGATTGTCCTGGTCATGGTCCAGAGGCTGCTCATCTATTTGAAAATATACCTGGATTCTTCCTTCACGGCGCTGGATCTTGGGCTCAGCCTGTCGACCCTTGTCGCTCTGCTTCTAGGTTTCTTTCTGCCAGTTGGCATTTCAACCGTGATCGTATTTGTTTTCTTGGTCAGTTATTTTGTGTGGCTGTCTGCCTATGCCCCGCTGAATGTGCTGACCTTCTCCTGGATCCTCATGATTCCGGCAAATATCATCATTGCGGCATTTATAAGGAGCGGGCTGGTTCGCAGCAGACGTTTTATCGAACGGCTGGAAGCCTTGAAGCAGACAAATCCGGACGTTGATCTTGATACCACACTCGGCAATAAAGAATCACTGGCAGAAACCGTGGTCAAGCAGTCCAACCTGGCGAACCGCTATGGTGATCAGTACGGGTTTTGTATGGCGATGTTCAAGCTGGATTTCCTGCCGCTTGTCCGGGAGTCGTTAGGATCCCGGCGCTATGCCCAGCTGCTGCTGGAATTGTCAGACACAATCCAGAAACAGATCCGTTACGAGGATTATAAATTTTCCATTGATAAGGGACGTTTCATTATCCTGTGTCCGCTGACCAAGCCGGAACACTTCAAGAGCCTGACGGAACGGATTAAGGCGGCGATGATGGGGCTTACTTTTGCCGATAAAAAGGGCCGTCCCCTGAAGCTGGTGATCCGCGCCGGCGCCCTCGTATTCCAGAAAGACCAGTTCAGCAAATACGGTGATATTGATGCCGTCATTGCTGCACTGGAGCGCAACACGGAGACTGACCTGATCGGGGAGTATATCTAATCTTTTATCGTTAATCTCTTAAACCAAGGAGGCTGGCCGATGAATTACTTGTCCTGGTTTATCCCTTTATGTATTGGTATCAGCATCCTGTTCGGCATTTCCATTATCGCCCTGACCGTAGCTGCTTTAAGCTTCCGTTCAAAGGTGAACAAAAAATATGACAGGGGGAAATTCAGTGGCTGATATTCTGCTCGTCGTCTCGATTATCAGTATCTGGATTTCGGTGTTTGAATCCATCATTATTATGTCGGGAGCCATCTTGTATCTTCGCAAACAGAATCGTAAAGTACTGAAATCGCCTGTCAATCTGGAGGAGTTCCCCACAGTTACGGTTATGGTCCCGGCCCATAACGAAGAGCTGGTCATTACAGCGACGGTGGAGCATATTTTGCAGATGAACTACCCTGCCCATAAGCTGCAGGTCATTGTGGTGGCAGACAATTGTACGGATCAAACGGCCGCCAAACTTCATGAGCTGAAGACGCGTACCAGCTATGAAGACCGGGATCTCTTTATCCTCGAGCGGACAGGCACCGGGGGCAAGTCCGGCGCACTGAATGATGCCCTGAAGCATGCCACAGGGGATTGGATCTGCATCTATGATGCCGATGCTGCGCCAGAGAAGAACGCGCTGTTATTCCTGACTCAAAAAGCGATGGAACAGCCGGAGAAGTACGGCGCAGTATTCGGACGCAATAAAGCACGCAACCGAGGACAGAACTTCCTGTCCCGCTGCATCAATCTGGAGCTGGTCACGATTCAACGCGTGCATCATACCGGACTATGGCAGCTGTTTAAGCTGGGTACAATTCCCGGCACTAATTTCATTGTGAAAAGCTCACTGCTGCGGGACATCGGCGGCTGGGATGAAGAAGCCATTACAGAGGATACCGCCATCTCATTCGAGATCTTGTCCCGCGGCCAGCTGATTGCCCTCGCTCCCCAGGCGGAAGCCTATCAGCAGGAACCTGAGGACGTTGGCGTCTATATGAAACAGCGGGAACGCTGGGCCAAGGGAAATTACCGGGTAGTGACCGATAATTTCCATCATTTGTTTGACCGGTCCACCTGGCGGATCAAGCTGCATGTGCTCTATTATGCCTCCAGTTATTTTTGGTTCATGATTGCGATTATTGTGTCAGATATTATTTTTGTAGCCAATATTGTGTACTGGATTTTGAACCTCTTTAATCCAGATATCGTCTCGCCGTTCCAGTTCCAGGGGGATGTCTATGTATATCTGATTATTGCCTGGGCGCTGATGTATTATCTTTATGTGCTCCAGATCAATCTCGCGCTGGCCAGTGATATCGGGCAGAGCAACACGCGAAACTTTATCTTGTCCTGTGTGTCCTATTTCACCTATGCGCAGTTATTCCTGGTCATCTCCATCAAAGCCTTTTACTCCATGTTGAGAGACCGGATCACAGGGCGCAAGAGCACCTGGTACAAGACGCAGCGGTTCGGATAAGCTTCTGCCTGATTCTTCTTCATGACTTCAACTTATAATATGAAGTATAATGATAAAACTTAATAATACAGACTGGAGGTTATTTATGAATTCGAAGCCAAATTCAACTATATCTGACAAGACAGAACGATTCTCCTCCAGGGGCTTCATTCTGGCGGCCATCGGCAGCTCCGTCGGACTGGGCAACATGTGGAAGTTTCCGTACATTACCGGTGAGAACGGCGGGGCGGCATTTTTCCTGCTGTTCATCATCTGTCTGATTCTGATTGGCCTGCCTGTTCTGGTAGCCGAGCTGGCAATCGGACGCAGCGGACGGGGCAGTGCCGCCTCCTCCTACAGTAAAGCGGGCGGCCCGAAAGCATTCCGCCTGTTCGGTCTGATGCAGGTTCTGGCACCATTTCTCATTCTGTCGTTCTACTTCATCATTGCGGGCTGGACGCTGCATTATGCGGTGCTGTCCTTCAGCGGTGAGCTGTACAGCAATACAGACTTTGAGGGGCAGTTCAGCGCGCTGACATCCGGTTATATGCCGCTTGTATGGCAGGTCGTTGTTATCATGGTTACGGCGGTTGTGGTCCTGAAAGGAATTTCCGGCGGCATTGAAAAATTTAACAAGGTGCTGATTCCGGCACTTGTCGTGCTGCTGATCGTTTTGATGATCCGTGCCGTGACGCTGCCCGGCGCGGGAGAAGGTATCTCTTTCTTCCTGAACCCTGACTTCTCCAAGCTGTCCGCAGAGTCCGCACTCGTTGCTCTGGGACATGCCTTCTTCTCCCTGTCTTTGGGCATGGGGATTATGCTGACCTTCGGGGCTTATATGGACAAGCGTCAGTCGCTGGGATCAGCAAGCGTCGCCATCGGCGTCGGTGATCTGATCTATGCCTTTATTGCAGGGCTGATCGTATTCCCTACGATTGCATCCTTTGGCATTGCTCCCGATGCAGGGCCTTCCCTGGTCTTTATGGCCCTCCCGGCAGCCTTCTCGGCCATGCCGCTCGGGTCTTTCTTCGGCGGGCTGTTCTTCGTCCTGCTGGCATTTGCTGCCCTGACCTCTACGGTATCGCTGCTTGAGGTGCCGGTTTCTTATGTTATGGAACGGCTGCGGCTGGCACGAACAAAAGCTGTAATTCTTGTTTCGGTGCTGGTGTTCCTGGTAAGCCTGCCTTCTTTGCTATCGTTCGGACTGGTAGAAGGCCTTACCAAGATGGGCGGCAAGTCTTTCTTTGACTGGCTGGACTTCATCGCCTCCAACATTCTGCTGCCGCTCGGCGGGCTGGCGACGACCGTGTTCGTAGGCTACTTCTGGAAGAATGCAGCCGAGGCTGCAGGGCTTAAAGCCAGATGGTTCAAGGTATGGCTGTTCATGATGCGCTTTATCGCGCCAATACTGGTGCTCCTCGTGCTGCTTCATGCCTCGGGAGTGATCAGCCTGCAATAAGGCGGACCTGCGCGGTCTGAGCCTTATCGTCTGGCCCCAGACTCAGACGCACAACACAAAAGCCGGGTACAGAAGCTGATTAGCTTCTGTACCCGGCTTTTTCATATTTTATTTCACCCATTTATGACGCAGCGGTCCTTCATCCCCGAATACCGGATCTTTGTCCGGAACCGGGACACTCCGGATTTCTGCGATCGACTGAGCCCGGTCGGTGGGATTACGTTCTCTCATATTTGGCGTACCGCCTCC
This sequence comes from Paenibacillus lemnae, assembly GCF_012933385.1. Classification (GTDB taxonomy): domain Bacteria; phylum Bacillota; class Bacilli; order Paenibacillales; family Paenibacillaceae; genus Paenibacillus_AQ; species Paenibacillus_AQ lemnae. The sequence goes on along the minus strand of NZ_JABBPN010000001.1, from coordinate 239,493 downwards.
TGGATAAGCGCCTACTATCTCAAAGTCGGGGCTGCTCTCCAGTTTTTTATGTGCTGTGCCTGCGGGCAGGACCAACACATCACCCTGCGCCAGCTCAAGCCGTTCCCCGGCATCTCCGCCGACCAGCACGGTCGCGCTGCCTGACCTTACGCCAAGCACTTCGTGGGTATTGCTATGATAGTGATGGTAGTCGTACACACCGCCGCTCCAGCTGCCTGTCCACCCGTGACGGTTAAAGGCAGACTCGATCCCGCCAGGGCCATCCTTAAACACGCCTTTATACACAATGACCGGCAGGTCCGGGTGGTTCGGAACCTCGCCGTCATCCTTCATGAAAAAAGATTGAATCGGTGTTTCCATCATCATCGCTCCCTTTCTGCCTAAAGATTTCCTTGCCTTTTCTGTACCCGGGATGCTGCTGTCTTAAACGCTTTTTCCATTTCTCTGGATATATAAGTCACAATTCCATTTATTCTGTTTGCATGGTCAGAGAGCGGGTATAGGTCAAGTGGGAGGACACTGTGTCGTTGCTGCCCAGTTTGTTAAGGGAGGTTTTCACATTCTATGGAGCTTCATCCGGTATTACTGGCACTCGTGCTTGTTGGAATCCTGCTGGCGGCTGGCAAAACTTTGCGAATTCGCTGGAAGGTGCTGCAAAATTTCTTTATTCCCGCTTCCTTGATCGGCGGGTTGATCGGACTGCTTGCCGGCAAAGACATCCTGGGACAGGCCGCATCCTGGTTAGGCATAGATGGTTTATCGTCTGGTGTGTACACAGACAGTGTATTTCAGGTGATGAAAGGAATTCCCGATATTGCGATCACGGTTATCTTTGCTGCCCTGTTTCTGGGCAGCCCCATTCCGGCAGTCAAAAAAATGTGGAAGGATGCCGGCCCCCATGTCTCTTACGGGATGACGATGGGCTGGGGACAGTACGTGGTGGGGCTGCTCCTGTTTCTTTTGATCCTGGGGCCTTTCTTTCAGATCAGCCCCATGGCAGGGGCGTTGATTGAGATCAGCTTTCAGGGCGGGACCGGCACTGCCGCGGGTTTAAGAAGCACTTTCGAAAGTGTAGGCTTTCCTGAAGGTGCCGATCTGGCTATGGGCCTTGCCGCTTCGAGCATTATTCTGGGTCTTGTGACAGGCGTATTATTTGTGAATGTGGCGGTACGTAAAGGGCTGACGAATTCGGCCGCAAAACCCGAAGACCGCTCCCGTCCCGAAAAGGAAGGACGGTTTGATGATAATGATATCCCAGCCGGACATAAAACCACCCGCTCAGAGTCCCTGGACTCTCTGACAACCAATCTGATTGCTGTATTTTTGGCCATCGGGATCGGAATGCTCCTTCTGTGGGGTATGGTTTGGCTGGAGGAAGTAACCTGGGGCAGCGCTTATGATGTTTATATTATCAAGCATATCCCGCTGTTTCCGCTGGCTCTTGTCGGAGGCGTACTGCTCCAATGGGCGCATGGACGCTTCCTTCCGTATAAGCTGATTGACCGGGGGCTGATCCTGCGGATCCAAGGCTTTGCACTGGACATCTTGATTGTGGCTGCAATCGCCTCCATCTCCTTATCAGAAATCGGGCAGCATATTTACGTCTTTCTGATTTTGCTGTTCTTCGGGATGTCCTGGAATATCTTCGGCGCGCTCGTACTGGCCAAAAAGATGATGCCGAACCACTGGGCAGAGCGCTCCATCGTGGAATATGGTCAGTCTACGGCTATGACGACCACGGGCATGCTGCTGCTGCAAATGGTCGATCCTGATAAAAAGACGCCTGCATTCGACAGCTTTGGATACAAACAGGTCATCTTTGAACCTTTTCTCGGCGGAGGCCTGTTCACCGCGGCCTCTCTGCCGCTGATTCAAGCCTTTGGCCCTGTTTCTGTGCTGATCGCGGCAGCTGTGCTGATGATTTTATGGGGAGGTCTCGGTATATTTTATTTTGGCAGAAAATGATCTGGTCAAGGCGGCGATAGACTGCTGGAACACAGTAAAAGACATGGAGCCATGGGAATCATCCCTGCTGGCGCCATGTCTTTATATTTGCATATTTTATATAATTGATTTCTCGCCTTATCTCTGAAACGTCTGTGCGGCAGCGTTCAGTGCACTGATGATCTGGTCGCACCAGGCGTCGAACTCCGCATCTTCCTGCTGCAGCTCCGGATGTGCCAATATATGCTGCACCGTTTCCTTGATTCCCTGATCCAGACGCGTTGTCGCTGTAAATCCGGGCACCAGTCTTTTCAGCTTGCTGTTATCGAAGACAACCGTGTTGGCCTTGTCACCGAGCAGTGATCCGCGGAAATCCTCTTGGCTGCAGGCATCCAGAAACTCGGAGGACACGTGTACTGCATTCAGCTTAACGCCCAGCGCATCGGCGATGATCTCGTAAATCTGATTCCAGGTCACACTCTCGTCCGATGTAATATGCACCGCTTCACCGATCGCATGAATATTGCCCATCAGCCCGATAAAGCCTTGGGCAAAATCCCGGTTATGTGTCATAGTCCACAATGAGGTCCCATCCCCGTGGATAATCACCGGCTTGTTTTCCAGCATCCGCTTGGCCACCTGCCAGCTTCCTTTGCTGCCATGTACGCCCAGTGGTATAGAACGTTCACCGTAGGTGTGGCTGGGTCTGACAATCGTAACCGGAAAGCCCTGTTCCCGATACTGGGTCATCAGATACTCTTCACAGGCGATTTTGTTGCGGGAATACTCCCAATATGGATTGGACAGCGGCGTACCCTCGGTAATCTGGTAATGGGACAGCGGGGTCTGATACGCCGAGGCCGAGCTGATAAATATAAACTGCTTCGTTTTGCCATGAAAGAGACGGAAGTCCCGCTCAAGATCAGATGGATGAAAAGCAATAAAATCGCAGACTACATCAAAATCGAGATCCCGAATCAGGTCGGCCACGGCTTTCTCATCGTGGATATCACCGGTCAGCAGATGTGCTCCCTCCGGCAGCTCGTCATTCCGGTTTCCCCGGTTCAGCAGATACAGCTCGCAGTTCTGCTCCAGCAGCGAGCGGGTGATCGCCGAGCTGATCGTGCCTGTTCCTCCAATAAAAAGCGCTTTCATATGTGTACACCTCCGAAAATTTGGGATGCTGGGCAGACCCTTTGCGGCCTGCCTTCCATCCTCTAAGATAGCACGATGCTGCATGACGTACAAACTGGCGAATTACCTCCACGCGCTGATCCGCTCTGATTTCGGTACAAAAGAAGCCGACATAGCCTTCAGTCTTGCGGTAAGAAGCATCTTCCGGCCCTCGGTGGTCCGCGTATAGATCAGTTCTGCAGGACCGATTCGCTGGATCCAAAGCGCATAAAAGCGTTCGGCATCCTCCTTGCGGCGGTCGATGGCTTCAGGCACAGCATAATAATCCCTTCTTGTGAGCAGGCCGGCACGTGATTCCCGGTAAATCAGATAGCGCGGATTGTTGATAGGAGCCACCAGCTGCTGCAGGGAGTCCAGAAAGAGGAGCTGTTCCTGAGTACTTCCTCCCTCCATCCGGCACACGACCATCCCCGCCTCCATAGAAGCCTGCAGACGGTGCTTGTGGGGCTTGGGTGTAAGCAGCTTCATGCCATACAGCGTTTCATACACCACCTGCCCCGCTTCTGCCATACTCGACTCCAGCGATTGATGCTTCATATAGAGCCGAATACCCTTGTACAGAGGTCCTGCTCCAGCAATCAGGCCCACAATCAGAGAAACAGCCAGCTTCATCAAAATGGGCATATCACCATAGATCATTCCTGGACTTACAAACATCTCTATAGCGGTTAATATTAAGGCCACAATCCCTGCATAGATCAAGCCCCGGATCGTATGCTGCATATACAGCGGTCTTGGCACCCGTTCACCATCTGACGCCAGTTCTTCTGTCATATGGTCATGCAGAGCGATGGCATCGATCCAGCGCTGGCTCAGCCTGTGGCGTTCACACGCCCGGAGAAAGGTTTCCTGATTCAGAGACTCAATATCCCGGTGCTCATAGCGGTCCTGCAGAATATTCATCCGGCGCATCCCGGTTTCAATCGTGTTACGGTCCACAGCCAGACCAACCAGTGCGCGGAATCGCCGGCTCAGCATCTCCAGATCCCGTCCTCCTTCCGGCAGAACCGTATCGACACAAGCCAGATGCCAGATTGCGGCGGTTTTGTCCTGATTTTCTTTTTGTGTACGGATAGCCCGGCCTCTCATCTGATTGGACAGCATAAACGATCCCACATAGGAAGCCATGATTAGAGAATTAATGCATGGAGCATCCCACCCTTCGCCCAGCAGCGCAGCGGTCCCCACCATAACCCGGAACCCCCCTTGGGCAAAGACCTCTGTCATGACCGCTACCAGTCCAGACCGGTTGGAATCGCGGATATCCAGACTGACATAGCGATCATCAAAAGGCAGCGGCTTGTACTCCAGAGAGAGTCCTCTTCTTGCTGCGGCCTCCTCCATCAATGCTCCACAGTCCCTTGGAAAAACTGCCAGCGAACCGGTCAGGATCGCCAGGGGCATCTCTTCCGGCAAACCTTGTCTGAGCGTCTCAAAGATCGGCACAACACCCAGCCGGGTGAGCGGCTTAGTCTTTCCTGTGGCGTCTGGAAACGATTCTTTGCGGATGTAGTCCGTGAGAATGACCATCCTTAATTCTTCTTTCAGGTTACTGTGCTCAAAAGATACGATGTCCCGAATGCTGCGCAGTTTGGATGCACTTTGAATCAGCATTTTATCAAACTGCGGTGTGGATCGCAGATACACCTTTTTCTTCTCTGCCGCTCCTATTCCTCTTAACCTTCGGCGAAGGGCGTCAAAATACGCATGGTGACGTTGATCTGCTTCCTCATCACGGTACAGCAGCCCGGTCAGCAGCTCTTCCAGCCACTCGTCTGTCAGTTCGGGCACTTCCGATCCGCTCACGCCCAGGACAGCGGCCGCCTGCTCCCAGGCCGGGTAGGCCGCTGCCTTCAAATAAATGACCATGCTGGAGTAATAAGAAGGGTTTGTGAGTATGTCTTCTGTGTGGGTCTCCGTCCTGCCAATCCACGGATGCTCTTCAATGGCTTTTTTTAGCTGTTCATCCTGGAGCAGCTCCTGCCGCAGCGTCCCTGTCTGTTGACGAAATACCCGCAGCGGCTCGAATTCTTCCTGATTCGGCAGTGACAGACAGATATAATCCTGATGAGGACACAGCTCGGACTCCCGCACCAGCTCCGGTACGCTGATCTCGGCATCGATTGGCCCGCACAGCTCCATATAACGCTGCCACTCTCCCTGGTGCACATCGTATGGCGGCGTAGCCGTCAGCGCAACAATAGCAGGATTCTGCAGTTCAGCCCGGAACGCCATGGCGCTCTTCCACCAGGAAGAGCGCAGATGATGCGCTTCATCCAGGATCAGGGTCTGAAAGGACATCGAACGAATGCTCTCCTGAATCCGGCGGGCTTCCCTTGTCCCGTTTACTGCCTCTTCATCCAGCATATTGCCTGAATCTTCTTCTTCAGTCTCCCGCGTAAGCTCCAGTTCCGTATCTGTCTCCGGCTGTTCCGCTGTTTTGTATAGACTGTGAAGTGCCTGATATGTGGTTACCGTCACAAAAGCAGGATTTTTGATGTCCGTGGACACCCACTCCGGCAGCTGTCCGGTTTGAAGAAAAAGCTCCCGGAACCGGTCAGCCCACTGGTTCTTGATCGTAAGCGTTGGCGCAATGATGAACGCAGGACGATTTAATCTGAGCATGACCTCAAGCCCGAGCACGGTTTTGCCAGAGCCTGGAGGTGCCACAAGATGCAGATGACGGTTGGATAAATGATCATCCAGTTGATCCAGGATCCGCTGTTGATAGGACCGCCAGGAATAGCGGAATGTTATCCCTTCAGGGAAGTGTTTCATAACCCTTGTCACCTCCATACGATCTATTATATGAACCATGTGGATACCAATAATCCAAATTAAGCCAAAAGTCCTTTGACATAGCTGCCTAAACTTCTTAATATAGTAACCAGAAAGATACCAGAAGAAAGATTGAGCTCTAACGTATGACGTCTTGTTCTATTTACCCATTTCAGGAACTTATAGAAAGGAGGACTTGCAGAAAAGCGCTGTGTTATGTCACTTCCCTATTAAGAATAGGTCAAAAATCGAAAACAGACCAGGAGGTACCTTATGAAACCAGGTTCACGCCGCCATAAAGTCCTGATTACCATCCTGACTTTAATGATGATTGCATCTGCTTTTGGAAGCGTTTCCGCTGCCGCCGACGGCAGCCGATTGGATCAAAAAGTTTTTGGCACTCCAGAAGAACTGCTTGTACCTAATAATTATACCGTTGCTGTATTTAACGGAGCTGTAGGTAAAGAAGATGGCACGTATGTGATGTACGCTACAAGTAAAGGCAAGCCCGGACATTTGAATGTCATTGACCTGGAAGATTACAAGCTCCTGCGGAGTATTCCGATCGGGCCTTCCGAGAGCTCCTGGGCGCATACCGTAGCTCCTGACGGCACACTGTTCCTGGCCGCTGACGGCGGAGGGGCACGCCTGTGGGCATACTCTCCGGAAACCAAAACACCGGTACAGGTTACCCAGTTTGAGGGGCAGTCCGTACCTAACAGTATTACAACCGATGAGCAGGGCCGGGTCTATGTCGGTACCTACCCGGACGGCAAAGTATTTCAATATGATCCGGCTACTCAGGAAACCCGGGATTATGGGCGTGTGATCGGTGTACAGGACAAAGAATACGTCCGGTCGATCGCATACCAGGGCGGCAATGTTTACGCAGGAACCGCCCACAAGCAGATAGTCCGGGTCAATCTTGAAACGGGTGAAAAAACCAATATCGCAGGATCGCTGACGGTGCAGGAGGATACGGTATACGATCTCAGTACGATTGATGACCGCTACCTGTTTGCCCGTTACACAGACGGCAGCGGTATTCCGGGCGAAGGATATATCTATGACACCCAGACTGAAGCCTGGCTGGATGTCGAGCTGCAGAACGTCACAGGTCTGCATGCGACGGATTCCGTGGACGGTAAGCTCTACTATATGTCTGACCAGAAGCTGAAGACATTTGATCTGACGACTTATGCTGTCGAGGAAACGGGTATGACCTACGGCAGCGGATTCCGCGGCGCAGACTGGATTGAGCTGGATGATCCGGAGTTTCCGGGCAAAACACTGGTAACTGTCCGCTATGACGGCGGAGTAGCTATGCTGAATATCGAAACCAAACAGGTACATGTAAAGCCGCCGGTCATTCCTGGACTCCCGGGTGTTGTAAACCGCGTGCAGAGTGTATCCGAGACCCAGCTGATCACGACTGGATCGCAGGCGCGTTCGTCCCTTGTGGATCTGAACACCATGACGGCACAGCCGTTCAGCATTGGCCAGGCGGACAGCGTGTATGCGATCGGCGATAAGGTGTACATGGGTGTTTACCCTGAAGGTGCCCTGTTCGAGTATGACCTGACCAAACAGCCGGGTGACGGAAATCCGAAGAAGCTGTCCGTTCTTGGTAACCAGCAGGAACGTCTGGTTCATATGTCCGAAGGAGAAGGCAAGCTGTTCATCTCGACTATCTCCGGGTATGGCGCACTTGGCGGATCGGTTACCGTCTATGATCCTTCTACCGGCGAGACGAAAGTGCACCGCAATATTGTAGAGAATCAAAGTGTATTGAGCACTGCCTATACAGACGGAAAACTGTTCGGCTCTACCACCATTCGCGGCGGACTGGGTTCCGAGCCAGTTGAAGAAGAAGCCAAAATTTTTGTCTGGGATGTAGAGAATGAAGAGAAAGTTACGGAGTTCTCGTTGAACCTGCCAGGCATGACTGAGAAGCCGATCTTTATCGGGGACCTCTCCCTGGGACCTGACGGTTTGATCTGGGGCGCTTCATATGAGTACATTTTCGCGATTGACCCGGATACGTATGAAGTTGTAAAAAGCAAAAAAATCTATCCAAAACTGTATTACACGTACTGGCATCATCACCCGATGCGCTGGTCTGAAGATGGACTGCTTTATGTACTGTTCAACAATAAGCTAACGGTCATCGATCCGGAAACGCTGGATTTCCGTACACTGGCTGATACGTCGAGATTCGACCTGGGTATGGACGGACATCTGTATTTTACAGACTCCGCCACGAACACGATTCTGTACCGCATCCAAATTGATGGCGAGTACATTCCGGAGGAACCCGGCACACCGCAGCCGGTCCCAAACAGCGGTTTTGAGGAAGGATCCGGCACTTCGATTCCGGGATGGAGCCCTCTCTTCGCAGCGGGTGCCGACACCTTCTACAGCATCAGCAGCGAGAAAGTTTACAAGGGCAGCCAGAGCTTGAAAACCGTAGATCGGATCCGCACAGGTTCTGTAGCCCTGCAAAGTGACAAGATACCGGTCCAAGGCGGCTTGGAGACGGAAGCCGGTGTGCAGGTATACATTGAATCCGGTCAGCCTGGATTTATGTTCCGATTCTATGACGAAAACAATGCCACCATCACGACCTGGGAGAAGCATCTGGATGAAACCAGACTGGGTCAATGGCAGACGGTGAAGCTTACGGGAACTGCGCCTGAGAATGCGACACATGCCCGGCTGATCGCCGTAACCAGCCGCTACAACATGGCAACCGCTTATTATGATGATTTCTTCGTCAATATTAAAGAAGAAGCTGCTCCGGTATCGAGAGCGACGGTTAATCCTCAGCCGAACAGTGAAGGGTGGAACAACAGCGATGTCAACGTATCGATTGAAGCGGCAGACGCTGCAACGATCATGTATTCCGCTGAAGGTGCCCAAACGCTGGAAAGCACGGCGGTGTCCGGCACCTCTGCCGAGCTGAACATTACTCAAGAGGGCGTGACCACCGTCACTTACGGTGCAGAAGGAGCAACCGGTGTTCAGGAAACACCTCAAACACTGGAGGTTAAGATTGATAAAACCGGACCTGAGCTGAAGATCACCGGCAAGACGGAATATGAAGTGAACGAGTTCGTCTCTATTGGCTGTGAGGCTTCTGATCAATTGTCAGGTCTCTCTTCAAATCCATGTGAAGCTCCGCTGCTGGAAGGTCCTGCTTATACGCTGGCTGCACAGGATGTGACGGTCACGGCTGAAGATCTTGCAGGCAACGTGTCCGAAGTGACAGCCACGGTTACCATTCATGTTTCCTACTCCGGTGTGTCAGGCCTTGTGGACCAGTTCCTGGAAGGAGACAGTGTAAAGGCAAGAATCTTGAATAAAAAGCTGGAAGATGCTCAGGCTGCAGAGCAGCAGGGCAAAATGCATCTGAAAGAAAATATGCTGAATGCATTCACAAACCAGGTAAAGGCGTTTAGCGGAAACCAAATTCAAAAGGAACATGCAGATATTCTGATTTCTCTGGCAGCTCAGCTGTAAAGAGTAATTGAGATGCCTGGTCATACAGGGAACGGCGCTTTAGCCGTTCTCTTTTTTTCGTGTTTTTGATCTTATTTTCTTGGTTTTGATCCTATTTTCATTTTGTCGAAAAAACTTATTGCCTGTAAACAGCTTTGAATTATATGATATAGGAAAATTCATCCAATCCATCATTTCAATGAGGATCTCCATTGAGACCCAGATTATTCGTGAAAGTCATGACGACAGCAGCACTGCTCAGTGCCTGCACGTTTCCTGCCTATGCCGACGTAAATCTTACGGACATCGAAGGCTCTTATGCCAAGGACGCCATTCTTGAGCTGGTTGAGAAAGGCATCATCAACGGAAAAGGAAACGGGAAGTTTGATCCAACCAGTAAAATCTCCAGACAGGATTTTGCCATCATTTTGGCCAGAGCTCTGGAGCTGGACACCTCTTCCACCCCATCCCGACCCACGTTCAACGATGTTCCGGCCGAGCATTATTCCTTCAGCTATGTCGAAGCAGCCGTACAAGCCGGCTTGATTCAGGGACAAGGTTCCGGTCGGTTTGGGCTCGGACAGAATCTGTCACGTCAGGATATGGCCGTCTTGTTCGTCCGTTCTCTGGGGGTTGATTCCGCAGGTATGGGCAGCCAACTGAGCTTTACCGATGCTAGCCAGATCTCGGGTTATGCCAAAGACGCTGTGGGTGCCGCCGTTGAACTTGGTTTGGTTACCGGTAACCCGAACGGAACGTTTAACCCGCTGGGCAGTGCAGACCGTCAATCGGTTGCTCTGGTTGCCAGCCGTTTCCTGGAAACCAAGCAGGAGCTGGAGAACAATCAAAACACTCCCCCGGTAAAGGAAGAGCCAAAACCCGAACCGACACAGCCGTCCACACCGGGAAGCGGATCCACACCTGCACCGAGCACGCCAAGCCAGCCAAGCAACCCGAATCCACCGGCACCGAACCCGCCGAACCCGAACCCGCCGACCGATCCGGAACAGCCGCAGCCAGACACGACATCCCCTACCCTTACTCTAGTCTCTCAGCCTATAACGGGCATCGGAACATCGGTCAAGGTCAAAAGCTCTGAAGCCGGTACGGTCTATCTCGTGCCTTCATCGCTGAATCAGCCTGCACGTACATCGTTGGAAGAAATCGCAGGGAATCTTAAGGAAGCAGCCAAAGCGACCATTTCGGCAGCCAATACCGAAACCGAGCTTCCCACCAACCGATTGCTGCCTGGTGATTATAAAGTTTACGCCGTGGATGCAGCAGGCAATGTTTCTGCTCCGTCAAGCACCATTAAAGTAGAATCTGCTGCAAATGCCATGCATCTTCCTAAGCTGATTCTGGTGGATCACAAGACGCTTGCGCTGGAGTATGAGTATGAGTATGATAACGAGCTTGATCCTCTTTATGTTCCAACAAAGGATTTGATCTCAATTCAAGCCTACAATAATCTTAATCTTCCTATTGAACAGATAACTATTAATGGCAGCTCCGTGAGGATCAGGCTCGAATATTCATTGCCCCTTTTTGATTTAAACGTTTCCTATAAAAATTCTCCGCAGCATGATCAACGAATTCGGACCCTTGAAGGCCGAGAATCTCCCGAATTTGTTGAATATGGGACTGTGCTTTTCCAGCAGCCTGATGAAGAGCAGCTGCGTTCAGCTCTAGCAGGTTTACTGGAAGATGCAGAGGAACTGCTGGCTCAGATCGAAGAGCTCACAGTACCATATCCGCCGGATATTACAGAGACACTGGGACACAGTATAGCAGATGCCAAAGACGTGCTGGAGAATGAGCAATCGCCTAAGACAGAACTTCAGAGTACATATTATAATCTGTATAACGCCACGAATATTTTCGAGCCAATAACATACTCGCTGGCCAAGAATGCAACACCCTTTGTGTTGAACGGAAACCCGGATGAAGTAACGATCACCGCTATCCACGCTGCAGAAGATTCCTACCACGTACGTAACATCAAGAATCTTATTCAGTTAAAGCAGGCGAATAAAGCAGCATACGTGGAATATAATCCGAATTTAGAAGAGTTTGAAGTCAAAGTAGATTACCGGGTAGTTGGTCACGTTGAAATCGAGTCTAAAGATGGATCGATGGAGGTTACAAAAGTCTCAAATGGTGTGACTATTACTCCTGCAGCAGTAGTCGGGCATGGAAACTATGATGCTGAGCTTCGATTTAGGATTTTCCAGTATGGCAAGGAAATCGGAAGTATTGAGCTGCCTATCCAGTTTGACCTGACAGGGCCGACGGCAACTAGGGCAACTTATGAATATTATTTAGGTATCATCACGGTGAACAGCGAAGAGCTCCTCTATTTACCCGACGGAAGCGCGAATGCAGACATACAGTTTAATCCCAATGGTGAGGACCTTCCAGTATCATTAATTCAGGGTATCGATTTTAATATCACGAATCCTTTGACTACGAAAAGAATTAGCATTGACATTGAACTAACCTCTGAAGGAAAAGAAAAATTGGCTATGTATGGGCAAGGCGGGAAGCTTCACATCATCTTGTCTGGCCTGACAGACTACGTAGGAAACCCTATACAGTCTGTTCCGGTGGAAGCTATTGTCTCCAGCCGCCGTTAAGGTCCACTCCTTTCAGGGCGCTATACCCATGGAGTATCGGGGCTGCTTTCACGTGAACTGACCGTTCAGTTCACGATAGCACTTCCTCGGTATCAAGGTTTTTTCAATCCTGTGGATTCCGGGGCGACCCTTGTGCTGACTATAAAATGCTGTGGGTGGTAATCGTTTCTGCCACCGTTCGTGCAGTCTCACTTCCACATGGACTGGCGTTCGTGAAGAGGCGAGATAAATAAGCTTGATTTCCAATCTTATTTATCTCATTTTCCCGCTAAGTGGCAGTTTAAGATTGAAAATCAATCTTAAACTAGCTGAAAATCTCACTTCAGGCAGGAAATAGGTGTGAAATACAAAAATAAGCCTGAAAATCAGGCTTATTTTGGCAACAGGTTCATTTTTTATAGAAATAAGATTGCAAAACAACCTTATCTAAATTTCTAAAAATCTGAATATCTCATTACAATTCGAATTCTTCATCCCTTGGGCTGGCTGTCTCTTTAAGTAAGGGAAAGTTACTCAGGAGACAGCCGCTTTTGTTACCTGTAAAAACACAGTTACCCACGGAGACATAGTTAGTTACCTCTAGAGCCACTGTTTTGCGTAGAGCTAGTTTCTTGTAGAGCCACAGCGTTCCGTATTGCTACAGTTCCCGCAGAGCCACAGTTACCTCTAGAGCCATTGTTTTGCGTAGAGCTAGTTTCTCGTAGAACTACAGTATTACTTAGAGCCACAGTGTTCCATATAGCCACAGTTCCCCGCAGAGCCACAGTATTCCGTTGAGCCACAGCTTCCGAGGTCATTTCGTATGCCGTGATCATCCCATATCCCGTGTATCCATGTCCGTACATCCTACACCAGCCGCCAGGCAGTTACTTCAGGTTGAGCAGTGAGCAAAGGCACGCACATGACACACAGCAGGCAGGGTCTCCTTTGGGCTGCCCTCCCTGCCATGCTTCACATGGCTTACTTGCCTCCCGCCGCCTCCCATGCTGCGACTTCCTCGCGAACCCGGGGGGCTACCTCCATTCCCAGCAGCTCAATAGCACGCATCACATCCTCATGAGGCATGGTGCCCAGCGGGACGTGAAGCATAAAGCGGGTAATGCCCACCTTTTGGCGCAAATCAATGATCTTCTTCGCTACGGTATCCGGACTGCCGACATAGAGTGCACCTTCCGGGCTCCGGGCAGCGTCATAAGTGGCACGGCTGTAATGGCCCCATCCGCGTTCCTGTCCGATGATGTTCATGCCAGCCTGGGTCGGCGGGAAGAACTTCTCTACCGCTTCATGCTCATCCGCTCCTACAAAACCGTGGGAGTGCGATGCGACGGTAAGCTTTGAAGCATCATGGCCGGCATGCGCCGCTGCCCGTTTATACAACTCTACCAGCGGTGCGAACTGTGCCGGACGTCCGCCGATAATCGCCAGCACCAGCGGCAGTCCGAGCAGCCCCGCGCGAACCACGGACTCCTGATTGCCTCCGCTCCCAATCCATACCGGAAGCGGATTCTGAACCGGACGCGGGTATACGCCGCGATCCTGGATGGAAGGACGGTGTTTGCCTTCCCATGTGATCTTCTCTGATTCTCTCAGCTTGAGGAGCAGATCCAGTTTCTCATCAAACAGCTCATTATAATCGTTCAGATCATTTCCGAACAGCGGGAAGGATTCAATGAAGGACCCCCGCCCTGCCATAATCTCGGCACGTCCATTCGAAATGCCGTCCAGTGTGGCGAAGTCCTGAAAGACTCGAACCGGATCTGCAGAGGACAGCACCGTAACGGCACTGGTCAGACGGATGCGCTCGGTCTGCGCAGCCGCTGCAGCCAAAACGACAGCAGGAGAAGAAGCCGCATAATCCTTGCGGTGATGCTCTCCTACGCCGTATACATCCAGTCCGACCTGGTCAGCCAGCACTATCTCTTCCACAACCTCCCGCAGACGCTGGGCATGGCTGATCGTCTCGCCTGTATGCACATCAGGCAGTGTCTCTACAAACGTGCTAATTCCAATTTCCATCGTATATTCCTCCTGCCGTTTCACTTGCTTACCTGAGGTAAGTTTCTGTGTATATGTTACTAGTTTGAACTTTTTCCAGGATGATTTCAAGCCTTTTCCAACGGCCTCACGTTTAAACAAACACCGTCCATTGAAATAGCCTGTACACCTATGTCACAATGGATATAGAAACACAGACTTGAAGGAGGCACTTATCATATGAGTATGAGAACAATGAAGCTTGGAAGCAGCAATCTGGAAGTCCCTGTGGTAGCGGTCGGCTGTATGCGTATTAATTCGCTGGAACCTGTGGAAGCGGAAACATTTGTACAGACAGCACTGGAGCAAGGCGCGAATTTCTTTGATCATGCAGATATTTACGGCGGCGGGAAATGTGAGGAAATCTTCGCGGATGCTATACATATGAATGATGACATTCGGGAAAAGATCATTCTTCAGTCCAAATGTGGTATCCGCCCGGGAATGTTTGATTTCTCGAAAAATCATATTCTGGATTCCGTCGACCAGATCCTGAAGCGGCTAAGAACCGAATACCTTGATGTTCTGCTGCTTCACCGGCCGGATACGCTGGTTGAGCCGGAAGAGGTTGCCGAGGCTTTTGATATACTGGAGCAGTCCGGCAAAGTCCGCCACTTCGGGGTATCCAACCAGAATCCGATGCAGATTCAGCTGCTGCAAAAATTCGTCAAGCAGCCGCTGGTCGCCAACCAGCTTCAGCTGAGCATCACCAACACCACGATGATGGACAGCGGCATGAATGTGAATATGGAGAATGAGGCTGCCGTAAACCGTGACGGCAGTATTCTGGATTTTTGCCGGTTAAACGATATCACGATTCAGCCTTGGTCACCGTTCCAGTATGGTTTCTTCGAAGGTGTGTTCCTGGGCAGTGATAAATTTCCGGAGCTCAATGCCAAGATCGACGAGATTGCGGAAAAATACAATGTCAGCAGCACGACGATCGCGATCGCCTGGCTCCTGCGCCATCCGGCGGGCATGCAGCCTGTAGTTGGTACCATGAACCTTGAGCGGTTGAAAGATTGCTGTAGGGCAGCTGATGTTACTCTTTCCCGCCCGGAATGGTATGAAATTTACAGAGCAGCCGGCAACGTACTGCCATAATACGCCCTTCCCTGTCGGATACAAACGTCTAAAAAGAGATTGCAGGCATTCCCTGCATCTGATACGATATAGCCAATTCATCAACCTAAGGGCCCTGATTTCTAGTATCGGCTAGTGACAACCCCGCTGCGCGCAGCGGGGTTGTTTTATTTTTATCCGGGAGGGATAGCTATGAATATGAATGAAGAGCGAAACATTTGGACACAGGAAGATCTGATGTTTGATCTCACTCAGGCCGGACTAAAGGAAGGACAGACGGTGATTGTCCACATTTCACTGAGCAAGCTCGGGTTTGTGGTTGGAGGTGCTGAAACCTTGATCCGCGCCATGCTGAAGATCGTAGGTCCGGAAGGCACGCTGATGGTGCCATCGCAGACCTGGAAGAACCTCGATCCGGCTGCTGGCGTGCATTGGGAAGAGCCTCAGGAATGGTGGCCGACCATCCGACAGCACTGGCCCGCATACGATAAGCATGTGACTCCCGCCATCGGAATGGGCGTCACAGCCGAAATGCTGCGCCGCTGGCCAGGCGCTTTCCGCTCGGACCATCCTGCACGCTCCTTCGCGGCCGTTGGACGGCATGCCGAATACCTGACTGCGAACCATGATCTCAGCAACATTTTCGGCCAGGACTCTCCCTTGGATAAACTGTATCAGCTGAACGGACATATTCTGCTTCTGGGCGTCGGCTACGATAAGTGCACATCCCTCCATCTGGTGGAAACTCGGGCCCATTATCCCGGTAAATCCTCCATGCAGGAGAGCAGCGCCATGCTGGTGGATGGACAGCGCCAGTGGGTTACCTATGAGACCCTGGCTGTCGACGACGCCGATTTCCGTGATCTGGGCGCTGCCTATGACCAGCTAAGGAACGTACAAGTGCACCGGATCGGAAACGCAGTGGCTAGACTGCTGGAACAGCGGGACCTGGTCGACTGGGCAGTATCATGGATGGAAGCCAACCGCAAGTAGCTGGACTGCACCTACCTCAACTCTGCAGTTTGTGGTATCGACATCAGCTGCGGTGAGCGTGCCTGGCTGTCCGTCTGGGCCTGTGCCGAATCCTCGCACCTGGAATGAGAAACCTTACATTGACCTCACCGCTTCCACCTGTGTTGGCATCCAGTCCAAGGGAATAAGCATGTCGTTTCAATTTCTCCTTCACCTGCTGCGGAGACAGCCCTGGCTGTTTCTGCAGCAGCAGTGCCGCTGCCCCAGCCACCAGCGGTGAGGCCATGCTGGTGCCGGATAAAGTGAAATAGCTTCTGCCCACACGCTGGTATGGAAGTTCCCGATCCAGCAGCGAACCCGGTGAGCGCAGGGAGATGATGGTTTCGCCGGGAGCCAGCAGGTCCGGCTTAACCCCTCCGCCCTTGGCGGGTCCTCGTCCAGAGAATACCGTAATCACATCATCTGCCTGGGTCACCGTCCGGCGGTCATCCACCGCGCCAACCGTAATCACGGATGGACTGATTCCCGGCGATTCCACACTGCCTCTTCCCGGTCCACTGTTTCCCGCAGCCGCCGTTACGACCAGCCCCGCCTGTACCGCCTTCTCCACAGCCTGACACATGGGGTCCTCACTCCAGGGACCCAGGGCTGGACTTCCCAGCGATAGATTCAGAACACGCAGCTTCAACTTATTGCGATTGGCCATGCACCACTGAATCCCCTGGATGATCGTTGAATCATAGCCCTTGCCTTCACGATCCAGCACCTTAACCCCCACAATGCCGGCTTCCGGAGCGGCCCCTTTATACTTTCCCTTGCTGACCCACCCATTGCCTGCTGCATCGCCAGCCACATGGGTACCATGTCCGTTATCGTCATACGGCAGCTTGCGGCCGTTCACGAAATCTTTAAATCCCACAATGCGGTTTACCGGCTTCGTCAAATCGGGATGATTGTACACACCCGTATCCAGCACCGCAATATGGATGCCTTTGCCGGTATATCCCTGCTTCTTCCGCACAGTATCGCTTCCGATAGCCGGTGCTGCAATGTACAGAGAACTCCGGTGAAGCCGGTCCGGGTAAATCCGCTTCACGCTGTCACATGCACAAAGCCGGAGCAGACAGGACTCCGCTGCCTGGGCGGATATGGCCCGGATCAGGGGCAGATGCCGAACCCTTCGGATTGTTTCCGGCGCGGCAGCCTGCTGCAGTTCCCGCAGACTGGCCTGCGACAAGCCCTGTTTCATCTGAATGATGATCCGGTAAGCCGGCGGCTTGCTGCTGTTAAACTCTTTGTTCCTGGAAAGCACTGTCCTTAAGGACCGGCTTAATTTATTCATATCCCGGGAAGACCCTTTCCTTCCATTCATGACGGGAGCCCTTCTTTCATGTTTTTCCTATCCATTTTATGCGGAGTCAATAGGATCGGTTTACACCAGTTTAGTCTCTGATTCTATTGGCCATTCTCCTAATCTATTATCCTTCAGGACGTTTGATCGTCTCGGGCCGAACCGGTTCAGCATCTACTATAGTATCTTTTTAGAAAGGGTGATTGATTATGACCATTCGCAAGACGTCAGCCACAAGAAACGGAGGCCTGCTGAAAAAGCCTGTAAGGTCCGCAGCGGTCAGACGCAGAAGACGTATCCGGCAGACACTGGACCGGTTTGTGGTAATTGCCACGAACAATAACGATGTACCGCGCACAACAACCGGATGGACAGCCACATTGACACGCGGCACCACGACCATTACAGCGAACTTCGATGACTTTGGTGTCGCTCGCTTCGACACGATCAGCACATTGACTACCGTTTCGTATGTTTTGAGAATTCGCAATGCAGACGGTGAACTCCAGGTTACCCGCAACGTGCCTGCTGACCGGGAAGTTTATGTCGCTCGTTTTTAATTCCTGACTATTGTGGAATCCAGCACCTCAGCCCGGGCATATGCCATCCACCCGGGCTGATTTTTCATGCCATTTACAGCTAACGGTTCAAGAATACTCCTTCTCAGAAATCGTGCTAAAAAAAGTATTTGATTAAAGTCATGCTTGCTTGTTTAATTATGAGTAAAGTCCCATAGTATGAAAGACCTATTATCTGGTTCGTTAAGCCCAAACCCAATACATTAATACAAAGAAGGTATTCCCATGACATACTTGGAACCGCTTCAGATGAACTGGCTGCAGCTCGCGATCGCATTTGTGGCAAGCCTGGTGGGAACGGCCGTCATCACACTCGGCTCGGTGCCCTCCCAGACGTCCGCCCGGCGAAGCCAATATCAAACCTTTTACCACATTACGGTATGGATCGGTGCCATAGCCTTCAGTTTGTCTCACATGTTTGTGCCGCTTGCTTTGAATGTACCTGTTGCACCGCATTATTACGTCATACATATCCTGTTTACATTCGCTGGCTGTTATGCTGCTACATACTTTGGCATCTGGTATGCCAGGCTCCCGCGGAACAAAACCGCACATTACATAAGAACCGGCTTTGCCATTGGCGCTACGATCCTGATTTTTGATTATTTAAACACCCTGTTTCTGTTTCGGGGCGCCATCGTATTCAGGCCCGGACTGCTTTTGCTGACGATTATTATCGTATTATTCTTATGTCCGGCGCTTGTCCGATTGCTGGCATTATCCAACCGCAACCGGGAACTGAATCTGTATTCAAAAACAACCATACCTGGCATTCTGCTCGTTGCTGCAGCGCTTATGGGATTCCCGATGCTGACCGCCTTCTCTGTTCTGCCTGTGGAGGGCACAACGGTGATCAGCTATGCGTTTTTGCTTCCTCATATTCTGACCATGCTTGTATCCATAGGCCTGCTGATGATTCCGGACACCTATCATGATACCCGTCAAAATGTTCAAAACCAGCGCATTATGGAGACAGAGCAGCATTATATGTCCCTGTTCGAGTATAATCCGGACTGTGTGCTTGCATTTGATGATAAAGGGATCATTACCATGCAGAATCGTCAAGCGGAACATCTGGCCAAGACGCTCGGCAGGCCGCTGGTCGGATTTGCTTTTAGCGATGTGGTTCAGGGTGAATCCCGCGAAGCCGCCGCTGCGCATTACAAGCAGGTTCTTCAGGGTAAATCGGCAGAGCTTGAACTTCAGGCCCCTGCAGCAGACGGTGCGCTGTTGACCTTATCCCTGACCTCACTTCCCATAGTGATCGAAGGTTCCTTACAGGGAGCCTATAGCATTATCAAGGACATCACCCGGAGTAAAAAAGATCAGGAGACCATCTGGCATCTCGCCTATGAAGACGAGCTTACCGGCTTGTCCAACCGGCGTTCCTTCCAAAATTTCCTGAGTGCATGCACTCAGCCTGAGGATGATGAGCCAGCTGGTGCATTCACCGTCTTTTTTATCGATCTGGATCGTTTCAAGCGGGTGAATGACCTGTTTGGCCATGCTTTTGGAGATGAAGTGATCAAGACAGCTGCTGCCAAGCTGAAAAGCTGTCTGCCGCCTCACGGAACGATTGCCCGCATGGGTGGGGACGAGTTCACCATATTGATTCCGGAACTGAATGAGCGGGAGGACATCGAACAATTGGGGTCCAGGCTTGTTGACGAATTTACACAGCCGTTTCCTGTCGGTCATCATACGGTCAAGCTGTCCGCATCGGTAGGCATTGCCCGCTATCCGGAGGATGGCAGCGATGCGGATCTCCTCATCAAACGTGCAGATGCCGCGATGTATGATGCCAAACAGAACGGCAGCGCGCAGTATCAGTTCTATGATGCCAAACGCGACCAGACCAGCATGGAACAGATCACGCTGGAGAATGACCTGGAAGATTCCATTCAGAAAAATCAGATGCAGCTGTACTACCAGCCCAAAATGGATATTCGCACAGGCGAGATGACCGGGGTAGAAGCCCTGCTGCGCTGGAATCATCCTGAGCTGGGGATGGTTCCTCCAGACCGATTCATCCCCTTAGCCGAGAAATCAGGCTTTATTGTTCCTCTGGAACAATGGGTACTGCGGACCGCGCTGGAACAGATCAAGCAGTGGGAAGCCGACGGCTACAGTGTCGTTCCGGTTGCTGTCAACATCTCGCAGATTCATCTGATGAAGCCGACGATCTTCCAATCTATTACCAGCACCATCAAGGAACTCGACTTCGACACCCGCCTGCTGGAGCTGGAAATTACGGAAAGTGCCATGATGTATAACGAAGAGCATGTCATTCAGATCCTGAACGATTTAAAAAGGGCAGGCATCTCCGTCTCGATGGATGATTTCGGAACAGGCTACAGTTCGCTCAGCTACCTGCACAGCCTTCCTATCCAGTGCCTGAAGATCGACCGTTCCTTCATCAAAAAGCTGACCACCGATGCTGACAGCAGAGCCATTGCCGAAATGATCATTTCCATGGCGAGACAGCTCAACCTCACCATCGTGGCCGAAGGCGTCGAAACCGAAGATCAGGTGGGGCTGCTGAAGGAACTGCAGTGCTTCAATGCCCAAGGTTACTTCTACAGCAAGCCGATGCCGGCTAATGATATGATCCACCAGTTTACGCCACCGCCGCCTGTTGCTATGTAATCATCGTTCCAATGAAAAAAAGACATGATACTGTCCGGGAGATCATCCCGGCACGATCATGCCTTTATTCTTTGACCCATACGTTAGTCATCTAGTCACGGCTGAAGATTTTGGAAAGCAGACGCAGCATCTCGATGTACAGCCATACTAACGTCACCACGAGACCGAACGCACCATACCATTCCATATACTTAGGCGCACCCTGCTGTGCTCCGTTTTCGATGAAGTCGAAATCCAGAACCAGATTCAGCGCAGCCACAATGACAATGACGATCGAGATCCCGATACCAATCGGGCTGCTTTCGTGCAGAAAGGGAACGGTAATCCCGAAGAACCCAAGCACAAAGCTCAGCAGGTACACCAGGGCGATTCCCCCAGTTGCAGCAATAACACCCAGCTTGAAGTTTTCGGTCACCTTGACGATCCGCAGTCTGTATACCAGGAGCAGAGCCACGAAAACACCCATGGTCAGCAGCGCTGCCTGCAGGGTGATTCCATCGTAGGCGTACTCATAATTGGCTGAAAGAGCACCCAGGAACAGCCCTTCCGCGACTGCGTAGAATGGCACCAGATAAGGCGCAGTTTTAGGCACGAAAGAAATAATAAGAGCTAGAATCAGTCCAACGACTAACCCGCCAATTGCATAGGGAAATACATTCTGTCCTTCAAAATACATTTTCCAGGAGCTGAAGGCTCCTGCCAGCAGCAGAACAAGCGTAATCAAGGTCCTGTGTACCGTGCCGTCAATCGTCATGCGTTTTTCCCCGGTATAGGAATGATCCCGCTCGAACGTACTCTCATTTAAGGTTGGATTCCCGCTTCTACCTATCAAATGATGCCACCTCTTCTTATTAATGGTTTTGCATCCATCATATCACTGACGGGCCCTTCCTGCATCCATATTTATTTAGCCAGCAAAAAAAAGATCTCATCAAACACCCGGAATCCGGGTAATGAATACATATCACCCGCAATAGAGAGGAATGTGTGTTTATGAAGCAGGCCATGATTATTATAAATCCTTCATCCGGGAAAGAGGAAGCTTTGAAACATGTCCAAACGGTGGAAGCCTTATTGCTGGATCAAGGCTTTGATGTCATCATAAAAGAAACCGCCAAGGAACTGGATGCGACCCACTTCTGCATTGCCGCATGTGACGATTGCTTTGACCTGGTCGTATCGATCGGCGGGGACGGCACCCTTCATGAGACCATCAATGGAATTATCGATCGAGATCATCGGCCTAAGCTCGGTATTGTGCCGCTTGGAACCGTCAATGACTTCGCACGTGCGCTCCATATTCCTTTAGATCCAGAAGAGGCCATTCAGACCCTGGCGTCCACAAACGTCAGAAAAGTGGATCTGGGCAGGCTCAATGATCAGCTGTTCGTCAATGTCGTAGCCGCCGGCTCCCTTGCCGAATCCCTGTCTGCTGTCACCTCGGAGGACAAATCCCGGTTCGGTTCGTTCGCTTACATAAAAGAAGGCCTGAAAGAGCTTGTAGGCAACCACTCGATTCCTATGACAATCGCGTATGATGATCAGGTATGGGAAGGCGAATCCCCGCTGTTTCTCGCTGCGCTGACCAATTCGGTCGGCGGATTTGAGAAGCTCGCGCCCGAAGCCTCCGTGGATGACGGCCTGCTGCACTGCTTTATCGTCAAGGATCTGGGTCTGTTCAATACCGTAACAGCCAGTATTTCCCTGCTGTTCGGCAGCTTGAAAAATCATAAGGACGTGATCTATTTCACAGCCAAGAAGGTGACCGTAACCTCCCCAGAACCTGTAAAAACGAATGTGGATGGTGAAGAAGGTCCCCCTCTGCCGATTGAGATGAACATTATGTCCCGGCTAGTGGAAGTGATCGTCCCGGAGGAAGAAATATCCTCCGAATAAGGTCAGCCGCAAAGCACAAAAAAAGGACTCAACCCTGCCTGGCGACGGGGTTGAGTCCTTTGTTATATGTGGAAGCATTCTGTCTATACCTGGGTCTGCAGGTATTCGTCCAGACGATCCCAGGTCTCCCGTGTTCCCTGTTCCATGCCCATTTCGAGCAGCTTTTGAAGCTGTTCCGGCTCATCGTATTTGGAGCGGTTAATGAGACGTGTCGCTCCGTCTTCTTCGATAAATGTCATTGTACAGAGGGTAGCCGGCATTTCTTTCGATTCATTGCCCTGTGCGTCCGAGAAATAATCAATGTATACGAACTCCTGCGGTTCATGGATCTCCTGATACACCCCTTTGCCCCAGGATTCGAAACCGTAAAAATCACCCTGATTCGGATCCATACATTTCATGCAGTAATGCCATACGCCTCCCGGACGGAAATCCACATCACACTTTGTCAGCTCCCAGCCTCGCGGACCCCACCAGTGCTTCAGATGCTCCGCCTCTGAAAACATTTTGAACACGAGCTCTCTCGGTGCCTGAAATACACGCTCCAGAATAAGTTCATTGCCTTCCACTTTGACCATAGTTTGATTTGACATCATGAATATCCTCCTTGAACATCCGTTATCGATCCTGCTTCTTATCCTTGCTTTGCAGCTGCTGAAGGTAATGATCTAGGTTGTCAAGCCGCTCCATCCATAGGTTCCGAAAGGCATTCAGCCAATGATCCATGGCCTGGAACGGTTCTGGCCGAAGAGAATAGCTGCGGCGGTTGGCCTCTGCCCGAACGTTCACGATGCCAGCTTCCAGCAGAACCCGCAGATGCTTGGATGTCTGAGGCTGCCTAAGGCACAGGGTCTCCGCAATCTCGCCCACCGTTAAAGGCCCCTCTGCCAAAAGCTCCACGATCTGCTGGCGTTTAGGCTCCGAAAGTGCGCTTAGTGCTGCCGTGTCCATCATCGTCTTACAGCCTGTATGCAACACAACACGTCACATCACCACTTTCCGCAAATTTCCTTTTCTCACACCGAATATACCATAACAGGAATATTCCTGTAAAGGAATATTATAAGCAAAGAACACTCTGCTTCCACCGATACCTCCGGTGACAGAGTGTACTGATCTTCATGGCGGCCCTTCCTCTCGGGCAGGAGCTGACAAGGAGCGGCTCACCTGGGTTTCCCAAACCTGCTGCAGCCGGTGAAGCGTCTGTTTGCGGTCTATTCCGCCGCCCACATAGGCCTGTAGCGGCTTGGCGAGCTCGGGGTTAGCGCCTGATGGCCACAGCGCATGCGCCCATGGAATGATCTCGCCTCGCTTCACATACCCATCAAGATCCGCGGCCAGCGGCCCGAGGTTTTCCGTCTTCAGATCCGTAAAAGCGGGAATGCTCTTGAACGAATCGACCAGGTATTTCTGTCCGTTCTCATGCAGCCAATTCAGGAACTGCTTGCTCTCCTCCAGATGAGGCGAGTTTTTGTTCAGCACATAATAGCCCGGCACACCTACAGGAAGCTTCGTTTCCAACGGGTTCTCACTGAGCGGAATGGCGAACATCCCCATTCGAATCTGCGGATTGATCTTGGTGATGGTCTCAATCGTCCATACCCCCTGCTGCATCATGGCGGACTTGCCTGTGGCAAAATCAGATACCTGATCGTCATAACTAATCAGCGTGGAGTCCCTTCCTTTACCGAAATCTGCCGTCATATCGAGCACATCAAAAAATCCGTTCATGTACGCAAGACCGTCCACCGTCGTCTCGCCCTGGTTCAGGCGCTGAATGGTTGAAATCGGATCCCTCTCGTAGGCAAATGGCAGATTTAACAGATGCTGGCCCAGGATCCACCACTCCTTGTAGCCTTCGGTGTACGAGGAAATTCCGGCCCCTTTCAATTTCTGATTGGCCTGCTTGAGTTCGCTGAGTGTCCTGGGTACCTGCTCAATGCCAGCCTTGGCGAATAGATCCTTGTTATAAATAAATCCATATCCTTCAAAAGAGATCGGGAACCCCAGCTTCTTCCCGTCCACCGTCATCCCCTGCACGGCAGCGGGCGCCACCTTAGACATCCAGGGTTCACCGGAGAGATCTGCCAGCCGCGGAGACCAGTCCTGCATATCGGTAAACGATTTGATGGAGAAAATATCCGGTGCCTCTCCTGCCGCAAATCGGGTGATCAGCGTTGTATCGTAATCCTTTAATACCTGGGCATCAATGATCACATCAGGGTGCTCACGCATGTAATCCTCCGCCATGGCCAGAACCTGCTCCGTAATTTCCACCTTGAATTGAAGCAGACGGATGGTCGTCTTGCTCTCCGGTTCAACCGGGGCAGCTGTAGACTGGTAGTCATCTTCCCGATCTCCTGATCCCATCACGAGATAACTCCCGGCTGCCAGCACAAGCAGAGCGGCCAGAAGGAAGGCCCGCCAGGTTTTGCTCATGTCACTGCCCCCTTCTGCTGCCCCTGCTTCCGGTACTGTACAGGCGAACAGCCGGTATGCTTCTTGAATACTTTGCCAAAATAGTTCTCATCGGCAAATCCCAGCCGTTCGGATATCTCACTTACCGGCATGCCGGTATGCATCAGCAGAGACATCGCCTTCTCCATCCGGAGCTCTGTCAGATAGGTAACCACCGTTGTATTGTACATCTCTTTAAATTTCTTCGAGATGTACTGCGGACTGAAATGAAAACGTTCGGAAAGGCTCGATAAAGAGATGTCTTCCTGATAGTGCTGATTCATATAATCCCGCATGGATTCCACACTCCGGGTACCCGTGCTTTCACTGCCCGACTCTTCCATGAGGCGCCACCACTGCTGCAGCTGCAAGCGCTCCCACTCTTCCAGGTCGCAGATCCACAGCGGCAGCTGCAAATCCGCCCTGCTCTGACCCCCATGATGCAGACGGCTGGCATGATCAAGCAGCAGATTCCCTTCCATGGTGTACGCCTGCAGCTCCTTCAGCGTCAGACTTCCCCGTTCACGGATAGACCTTACAAACGATCCGATCAGCTCAGCTGCATAGGCTTTGTTCCCGCTATGCAATGCCGCTTCCAGCAGAACCTGTTGATCAGACAAACGAAGAACGGGACTCCTCTCAGCCGGGACTGCACCAGAATCCAGAACCGGGGAGTTCAGCAGAGAGATTCTGGCTTCGCTCAATGCCCTGGGCAGATGCTCCACCAACGCTTCTTCCTCCGCAGACCCTGTAAATACGGTCAAGCCGAGTGTTCTCCTCCAGGCATCGGATAATGCCCGGATGGTTATATGCGACCCTGACGCCGGCAGGCTCCGGGTACCTTCTGACATCAGCAGCACCCATTGATGGGAGTCCAGCCGGCAGAAGGAATAGGCTCCGCAGGAAGTCAGCACTTCTTGTGCGATGTTATGCACTGCGAATACAAACAGCTCGGCGTCCCCGTCGAAACGCCGGTTCACGATCTCGGTCCGGTTGCGCGGCAGAATCAGCGTTATCCGAACACCCTCTTCCAGGCGGCCAAGGCTGTTCAGAAGACTGCGAATTCCTTCATGATACGGAATCTCGCCTTTCAAATAAGCGGCCAGCCGCTGCTCCTCCAGCAGGGCATCCACCTGCTTCATTCGATAGGCAGTTTCCCGGCGGCCCGAGCGGCTGGACTGCTTCTCCTCCCAGACGGAAACCGCCTTGGCCAGTGCACGCTCCAGATCGCTCTTGCGGAATGGCTTCAGCAAATAGTCGACACCCCACGCACGTATCGCTGCCTGGGTATAACGAAAATCATCATGGCCGCTGATGACAATCACCTGCACATCCCCGTTCTCCTCCCGAAGCCTTTGAAGCAGTTCGGTTCCATCCATCCGGGGCATACTCATATCACAAAAAATCACTGCAGGACGGTGCTCACGCATCAGCTTCATCGCTTCCATGCCGTCACCAGCCATCAACCGCTGCGTAATGCCGTACTGTTGCCAGTCTATGGACAGCTCGATCGCTTCCCGAACATGTTCCTCATCATCTACAATCAATACCTTCATGCTGATTCCTCCTCCCTTTTCCCTGAGGACAACGCTTCTTCCCAGAGGTACTCCTGCGGAATGCAGAGCTGAATCACCGTCTCTTCATAAGGGGTGCTGCGGATGTCCCAACCAAATCCCCCTTCGTACCGCAGGCGCAGCCGTTCCAGCACATTGATCAGCCCGATGCCGGTTTCCTTGCCTGCAGTCCGGTGCCTTCCGCCATATTCCCTGCGAATGCTCTCGATGGTTTCCCTGGTCATTCCCTTTCCATTGTCCATGACCCGGATGATCAGCTCCTGATGAAGCTCAATGCTGATATGAATGCTTCCCGAACCATGGCCCCGCTCGATCCCGTGAATGATGCTGTTTTCGACGAGCGGCTGAAGAATCATTTTGGGAACAGGAATATGGAGGGCATCCGGCGCACAGGACATTGTATATGACAGACGATTTTTAAATCTCCCCAGCTGCAGGGACATGTAATGCTCAATATGCTCAATCTCTTTTTTCAAAGGTACAGTTTCCGTGCTTATATCCATGCTGTAACGCAAGATGAAGCCCAGTTCGGCAATCTTGTCGTTCACATCATGGGCGCCCTGCCGCAAAGCCAGCGTTCCAATAGACTGCAGCGAATTATATAAAAAATGGGGATTGATCTGGGCCTGCAGCATTTTCAGCCGGGCCGTCGTCAGTTCCAGACGGTGGCGGTACTCCCGGTTCATCAAATCATCCAGACCCCGGATCATGGCCTGAAAACGGTGCTCCAGCACACCAAGCTCATCCTGCCGTGCAGGAATAGGCTGCATATCAAAGTTTCCCGATTGAACCTGGGCAATACTTCGGACAAGCCTCTTAATCGGAGACATGAACATATACGACAGCAAAAATGAACAGATCAGCACCAGAGCTGTCATAATCAACGGAATGACGAGGGACTGCCGAAGACTCCGGTCAGCCGCTTCATTCATCACTGCGGAAGGAATGAACTTGACCAAAGTCAGCGGCATGCCTTTATAATCATTGCTTACATGCACCATAACACCCGGCTGACCCTTCCACTCCGCCCTGAGAGCACCGCGTGCTCCGCTTCCGGCAGCCGCAGCGGCTTGCGCTTCTTGTTCAGATGTCACTGAGCCATCGGAGGAATACAGCAGCTGCCGGTCTTTACGAATCATCAGAAAAACCTGCTCTCCCTCTGATGCCGCCCCGGACCGCACCAGCTGCTCCAGTTCATCGGATCCGATATACATCGTCAGCACACCTAACAGCGTGGTCCTTGGATAATCAATAATGGGCTTGTGAAATGCAAGCAGCCGTTCCCCGTTCATGGATACGACTTCGTAGCCGTAAGTCTCCCCCCACCCTTCCGGGTCATTCTCCGGCGTGGACCCGGTTCCGGAGGTGTACCCCTCTCCCAAACGCAGGAACGCCGAGTTGGTGTACACTTCCCCCGTATGCGCACTCGAAAAGCGTACCGCCCGAAACTCCGGACGCTCCTTGGAGATGGTATAGACCTGGTTGGATATATACAGCCTTTCCGCATAGTCCGGCGGCGAAGGAGATCTTAAATAACCCATCATCACGGGGTCAAAATAAAAAGACAGCGTGATCTGATCCAGATTATCCAGATAGCGCTGCAGATAATAGGTGCTGCTGTCCATCGCCTGCCGATTGATATCCGCAATCTGGCTCTGCACGGAACTTGTCGTCGTCCGGTAAGAGATGATAATCGATACACTCAGCGGGATCATCGCGCATACAAGCATGCCAAGCAGTAATTTTGTCAGCAGACTTTTCTTTAGCCACATAGCTTTCCTCCTGCATCCGTGTTCCGGTCACGGTGTCGTTCATAACTAGCTTTATGCGCCCATCTTCTGTACTACATTTCGACAGGTAAAATGTTCCTCCTGCCAAAGCCCTGAAAAGAAAAATAAAGGGGTGACTTAGCGTCACACCCTTAACCTTCTAACCTTTAACCGCGCCTGCCACGACGCCTTCAATGATATAGCGCTGACAGAACAGGTAGAATACGACTACCGGTACAATGGCCAGAACGAGCATGGCCATCATCGCACCCATGTCGATGGAGCCGTAACCGCCTTTCAGATATTGAATTGCAATCGGAATCGTCTTGTATTCTGTGCCGATGACCAGATATGGAAGCAAGTAGTCATTCCAGATCCACATCACATTCAGTATGGCCACCGTAATGGCGATCGGCTTCAGAATCGGAAAGACAACCTTGAAGAACATTTCCCGGGGGTTGCCTCCGTCAATCATGACAGCCTCCTCGATTTCAATCGGAATGGACTTTACAAAGCCGGAATACAGGAAGACGGACAGACCGCAGCCAAAGCCCAGATAAATAATAATGATGCCCAGCGGATTATCCAGGTTGAGTACATTGGCCACTTTCGTCATTGTAAACATGACCATCTGAAAAGGAACGATCATGGAGAATACGAAGGAGAAGTAGAGCATTTTGCTGAATCGGCTTTTCACACGGGTAATATACCAGGCTGTCATGGCTGTCAGCCATACGATGACCGCAACCGAGAATACGGTAATAAACAGCGACATCCCAAAGGCGTTGAAGAAGTTGGTCTTCTCCAGGCCGCTTACATAGTTCTCCAATCCGACATAGGTGGTGCTGTCTGGAAGTTTAAACGGCGCGTCACTGATGTAAAATTTCCCCTTGAAGGAGTTCATGACCACGATCAGGATCGGCGACAGGAATACAGCAATCAAGGCCAGAAACAGAACAAAGATGGAGTTGTCTCTGACGGTCTCTCTCTGCATTATTGCTCAACCTCCCTTCTTCTGGTTGCAGATAACTGGATCATGGCGATGAGCGCGACCAATACGAAGAACACAACCGCTTTAGCCTGACCTACCCCTTCCCAGCCCGGTGTCCCGTAAAAGGTATTGTAAATATCCAGGGCCAGCATCGTCGTTTCCTTGGCCGGTGCCCCTGCTGTCAGCGCCAAATTCTGGTCAAACAGCTTCAGGGAATTGGTCATCGTCAGAAACAAACAGATGGTAATCGCCGGCATAATCATCGGAATGGTGATATGGCGCACGATCGCCCAGCGATCCGCACCCTCGATCTTGGCTACTTCAAACAGGTCTTTCGGAATACTCTGAATGCCCGCAATATAGATGACCATCATGTATCCGATAAGCTGCCAGCTCATTAATACGACCAGTCCCCAGAAGCCATACTTGGCATCATAGGTCAGTGTAACTTCGTAGCGGTACAAGATACCGTTCAGAATGAGCTGCCAGATGTAGCCGAGCACGATGCCGCCGATCAGGTTCGGCATGAACAGAGCCGTACGAAACAGGTTCGTGCCCCGTTTACCGCGTGTGAGCAGCAGCGCCAGCAGAAAGGCCAGGATATTGACCGTAATCATGGAGACCACGGTGAATTTCCCCGTAAACCATAGGGCATTCTGGAAATCCTGGTTGGCAAACGCTTTGGAATAATTGCTGAGGCCTACCCATGTAGCATCATTCACCGTCGTGAATTCGGTAAATGACAGATAGATGCCCATCACAAACGGTACGATGAACAGGGCCGTAAATGCGAGCAGGGTCGGAAACGTGAACAGTATGAAATATCTTTTGATTGATTTCTCCATTTTGACTCTCCTATCGCCGTTGAAATCCGAAAGAGAAGCGCCACTACGCACATGAGGTACGCAGTGGCTTGAACTTTGAACATCTTATTGGCTTGTTTTGGCCTTCTCAGCTTTCCAGCTTTCCTGTACCGTGCCCGCTACCTGCTCCCATGTTGCTTTGCCTTGTGCATATTGCAGCAGAGCATCACCGAATTGGTTTTTGAAGTCTTCACTCGGGAAGGCTGCAAATGTCCAGGCAACGGATGTTTTGCCTTGATCCATCCAGTTCGTTACTTCTTTTGCCAGCGGATCAGCAGGCTTCTCGTCATCAGCAAATGTGTTGAATGGTGCGATAAAGCCCAGTTCCTTCACGATATACTCTTTCCCTTTGTCACTGGAGAACAACCACTCCAGGAACGCGAGCGAAGCTTCCTGCTTCTCAGGGGACACTTTACTGTTGATGGAGAAATAGTTCTCAGTACCAACAGCCAGGCCTTGCTCTTCTTCACCGTCAATACCTGTGTAGATAGGCAGGAATTTGATATCCTCTGACTTTACTGTGTTGCCGCCGACTTCACTGATTTGGGACCAAGCCCAGTTTCCGTTCTGCACCATCGCTGCTTGACCGAGTGCGAATTCTGCCATCGAGTCAGCAACCGACTTGCTGCCCAGCATGGAGCTCTTGCTTACAGAGTTGTTAATGTAGAGATCGAAAATATTTTTGTAATTGCTGCCGTATTTGAATTCAATTTCCTTAGCATCCAGACCAGCAAGTACGGTGTTGTCGAACCCGTCCATGTCATTGAACTCATAGTAGAGCGGGAGGTTTGCCAAGTGTGTCTGCCATCTCCACTGCTCACCAGGAGCCAGGGAAGTGGATGCGAATACACCCTTGATGCCCAGTGCATCTTTCTTCGCCGTCATGTCCTCTACCACCGCTTTAAGGGTAGCAAAGTTGTTGATTTCGGATGCCGATGAGATGGATACCGCTTTGTCAGCCATTTCGAAGTATTTCTTCATCACAGCGTCATTATAGATAATGCCGTAGCCTTCAACAACGTAAGGAATACCGTAAACGCCATCACCGCTCTTCACGGCAAGGCTTTGGTCGGACAGGAAGCTGTACAGCTTGGAATCCTTCAAGTCTGCTGTGTAGTCCTTCCAGTTGTTGTAGCCGACAGGTCCGTTAATTTGAAAAATGGTCGGCGGATCGGATTTTGCAACTTCGGATTTCAACGTCGTTTCGTATGTTCCGGCTGCTGCGGTCACCACTTTTACTTTAATGCCGGTCTCTGCCTCATAATCCTTGGCAATTTTCTCATAGACCTGTGCAATTTCAGGTTTGAAGTTCAGGAAGTAAATTTCATCTACCTTCGCTGTCTCGGTCTTCGGAGGAGTTTCTCCGGTTGTTTTGGCAGGTTCAGTGCCTCCAGAATTGTTATTATTACAGCCGACAGCGAGTCCCATCGTCAATGTGAGTCCGAGCACCAGGCTCATGAATTTTTTGGTCTTTCTCACGTTTTTAATCCCCCTTGACCTGATTTGGTTTTTAAGAATCACGGTCTGCAGCGACTCCATGTGTAAGTTATAGCATGACAGAATATCCCAACACATCGGAATATCCTCGCATGAACAAGGAACATTTTCGCCTCCTTATGACTGAGCCGGGTGCGACTCCTTCATTCACGTATATGGAAGGTATTTAACGGGAGATAATACCTGTAATCTGACATTTGGGAGATGAACTCATGGATTTGCATAATGGGAACTATTACTGGCCGTCTACACTTCCAGACCCTCCCCTATATCCTGCCTTGGAAGAGGATCTCAAGTGCGATGTGCTCATTATCGGCGGGGGAAGCTCCGGCGCCCAATGTGCTCATCTGCTCAGTGAAACCGGACTAAAGGTCGCTGTGGTGGATAAACGGAGCATCGGTTCAGGCAGCACAGCGGTCAATACCGCGCTGATTCAATATTTGGGAGATAAAATGCTGTTTGAGCTGGTGAATTCGTTCGGCGAGGAAGCCGCAATCCGGCATACCAAGCTGTGCGAGCAGGCGATCCGGGACATGGAGAAGATCTCTCAGACCCTGGACATCGATCCTGAGTTTGTCCTGCGGGACAGTCTGTATTATGCCAGCGATGCCGCAGGTGTGGGTAAGCTGCAGAATGAGCTGAAATTGCTGAAGAAGCATGGTTTTAAAGTCGATTGGCTGGAGGCGTCCCAGATTGCGGAGCGTTATCCTTTCTCGAAGCAGGGGGCGCTCTATCTCTATGATGATGCCGTCATCAATCCCTATAAATATAATCACGGACTGCTGGACCGGGCACGTCAAAAGGGTGTCAAGGTGTATGAAAACACCCGGATTACCGGCAAAAAGTTCGGCTCAGAGCAGGCTGTTCTTTATACAGACACCGGCCACCGTATTGATGCAGGGCAGGTCATCATTGCTGCTGGATATGAAGGACAGGAGATCCGGAAGGAAAAGAACAGTGTGCTCACGAGCTCATATGCCGTCGTCACGAACCCGGTCTTGGATTTGTCCGCATGGTATCAGCAAACCCTGATCTGGGAAACGGCCAGGCCGTACATTTATATGCGCACCACGCAGGACGGGCGTATTATCATCGGGGGCCTGGATGACAATGCGACACGTCCCCAAGACCGTGATGCCAAGCTGATGCACCGCAAGGATGAGCTGGTGAAGGAGTTTAACAAGCTGTTTCCTGGCATTGACGTTAAACCGGAGTACTACTATGCCTCTTTTTACGGCGGGACCCATGATGGTCTGCCCATGATCGGCATATACGAGGAATTTCCGAATTGTTACTTCTTGTTCGCCTACGGCGACAATGGTCTGGTCTACAGCGGAGCTCTCTCCAAGATTATTACAGGGGCTATCACGAACGGCAGCCATCCTGATCTTGATCTGTACCGGCAGGACCGCCCCGTTATGCAGCGTCCGGCGGGACTCTAAAACTTAACAAAAGCGGCCTATCCACAGATCACCAGGGATAGGCCGCTTTTTCACGCTTGTATGCTTTATGATGTCAGGTTTGCACTCATTTGTGGCTCGTTTGCGCCTGCTTTAGGTCCCGCAGTACGTGCGGTACGCACGGGTTGAAGGTCCAGGCAGCATGCAGTAAGGCTGCTGTTCAGAGGAGTAGGCATACGGGTTCGCGAGTACAGCTAACAGCTTCTGCATCACCGTCAGATCCCCCTGCCCCGCAGCACTTAAGGCCTCTTCTACACGGTGATTTCTTGGAATCACTGCCGGGTTGCTTCCACGCATCAAGCGCCAGGCAGCTTCCAGCGATTCCTCCTGACGGTGCTGTCTTTGCTTCCACTGCTCCAGCCACTGGCTGAATGCCTCGATGCCATCCATATCTGTCTCTTCACTTAACGTCAAGGCACGGAACGTGTTCGTGTAGTCTGCACGATGCTCCTTCATCAAATCCAGCAGGCTGCTGATCAGCTTGCCATCCTCTTCTTCCTCATTAAACAGTCCCAGCTTCGCTCTCATGCCGTGCAGCCAGTTCTCTTCAAACCATCCGGCGAACCTGGCAATTTCTTCTTCAGCCATTTCAGCCGCTTTCTCCGGTTTATCATGAATGAGCGGCAGCAGCGGCTCGGCCAGCCGGGCCAGATTCCACGCACCGATATACGGCTGATTCCCGTAGGCATAGCGTCCCTGGGTATCGATCGAGCTGAAAACCGTCGCCGGGTGATATACGTCCATGAACGCACAAGGCCCGTAATCAATCGTTTCACCGCTAAGCGCCATGTTATCGGTGTTCATGACCCCGTGAATGAAGCCAGCCAGCTGCCACTGGGCAATCAGTGAAGCCTGACGGCGGATGACTTCCCGCAGCAGGGATAGATATGGCTGATCGCTTTGTGCCGCATCGGGATAATGACGGTTTATCGTATAGTCCGCGAGGGCCTTCAGATCCTCAGGTGTCCCCCATTGAGCAGTATACTGAAATGTCCCAACCCGAATATGGCTTGCTGCCACGCGGGTTAATACTGCTCCCGGGAGCGACATTTCCCGCTGGATCTCCTGTCCGGTCGCCGTGACCGCGAGGCTTCGTGTCGTCGGTATGCCAAGCCCATGCATACCTTCGCTGATTATATACTCCCTCAGCATCGGTCCCAGCGCGGCCCGCCCGTCGCCGCCGCGGGAGTACGGTGTGCGCCCTGATCCTTTAAGCTGAATATCATAGCGGCCTCCGGCAGGCGTGATCTGCTCTCCGAGCAGCACCGCCCGGCCATCGCCAAGCATATTGAAATAACCGAATTGGTGTCCGGCATAAGCCTGTGCCAGAGGGTCAGCCCCTTCAGGCACGTCGTTTCCGGCAAGTACCGCAGCTCCGGCGGGCGTTTGCAGGGCCTTCGGATCCAATCCCAGCGCTGAGGCCAAATCCTCATTACATATCACGATCTCCGGTGCTTTAACCGCACCCGGATGCTGTCTCGTAAACAGGGTCTCCGGCAGGCGTGCATAACTGTTGTCAAAATTCCAGCCGGCTTCTGCCGATGTCTGTGATGGTGTCATAGTATGCTCCTTTTCTGGTGCAGGATGTCTTATAAACTATTATACCCCTCGCAGCGTGAAAGATCGCCTTTTGCGCACAGACTTTCTCCAGCACCGTTCATATTTCCCAACACCTCATTTTAAAAAAAGGAGATTTTATTTATTTTCATATAAAAAATTGGTGATATACTGTCATAATTAAAGGAGATTGCGCCTTCGACAAGGAAAATGTTAAGGAATGATATTATCTCAACGTGAAAAGTATCGAGTGTTCAACACGATAAAAAAACATGGAGGAATCAATCAAGATGAAAACTATGATATTTTCACAAGTTCAGCCTAAGCGGGATATCGTCACAGGTGCAGAATGGAAGCCCTTTTCATCCCTGGAACAAAGCGAGCTTTCCGGCTATGATGCCATTCTGCTGATCGGGACCGGCTCCCTGGACGAAGAAACTGTGCTGTCCCTGAAGGAATCGCATGCGCTTTGGCATTATGTCAAACAGGGCGGCCGGCTGTACGCCGAGCTGATCTCGGCTTTTGACTTCCCAAGCTCACGTCTTCTTGGCTGGAAGCAGGACTTCCTCAAGAGCCGCCGCACCTTGGAGAAACTGCGGACAACCGGTGCAGAAGGCAGCGGTTTAGACAAGGGCAGCATCCTGGAGTGGGACGGCGCTTTTGCCCTGGGCTTCTCGGCAGATTCCGAGCCCTTGCTGGAAGTTGGCGGATTCCGGGAAACCCATGTATCGACAAGCTCGGGGGAAACGAAGACCTCTCCGGCACTGAGTTTTCGCCGGATCGGGGACGGGCTGGTTGTATCATCTTGTTTCTCTCTGTTCGGCACGGGAGATCTGACGCCGCTGCGGCCGCACAGCCGCTGGTCTCAGGTCATCCGGGGTTTGTCGGACAAGACCGGCATTCCGTTCGTGATGTGGGAGCCGCAGATCACTACGTCCGGCCAGCAGTCTCCCGAAGGCGCGGTTGCGAGAAGCGCAGACTGGTTTGTGCGCTCTGGCATCTTGCCGAAGGCTGACGGCTCTGCCGGGGTATTGGAAAATATCCATTCTGTAACCGGCGCACTCTCCCGGGATTACCGGCCGGATTGCCATGCGCATGCTGTACTGATGTTCTACCTGTACGGAACTCACAGCGGCAAGGAAGAATGGATCGAAGCGGCCCATGGCCTGCTGCAGTATCTGTTCGAGAACGGATTTCAGGACATGGATCCGGCATCGTCTTCTTATGGCTTTTTTAAATGGTATCAGTTCCCGGATGAACAGCCTCATCAAATGTTTACCGATGATAATGCCTGGGTCTGTGTGGCCCTGCTGTATCTGTACCGTAAAACCGGTGTGGAAGAATACAAACGCCACGGCCTGCTGGTCGCAGAGGCCATGATGGCTACTCAGCACCCGAGCGGTCTGCGCCACAAGGTTATGATCGGAGAACAGCTGGAGGAACTGGGACGAGAACGAGCAGCACAGGAGCTTGAACCGAGCATGAGTCCTCATTTTGAGAGCATCACACATACGGCATACATTCAAGCCTACCTCGTTACCGGAGACATGAAGTATATTGAGACCTCGGTCCGCGGAAGCAAAGAGCTGCTCAGACGCCGGGACGAGCTGTGGTTTATGTACAGTCAGACCTCCGGTTACGGCCGGTTTACGCTGGCACTGGCTTACCTGCAGCAATTCGATGAATCCGGTGAACTCCGTCAAGGCCTTGAGGATATTTCTACCTACCTGCTGTCCCATCAGGATGCATCCGGAGCGATTCAGGAAGCGGATAATCCGGATCCGGACCGGTTTGGCGAAGAAGATGCCGGAGTCTACATCCATAATGGCGAAGGAATTGCCGACCAGCTGTATACGAACAACTTTTTACTGATGAATGTGTGGGAATGCTGGAAAGCAACCGGAGATGAACGATATAAGCAGTGGTATAACCAGCTGTCTGATTTCCTGTGCCGGATTCAGATTCGCAGTCATGATGCCCGCTATAACGGCGGCTGGATGCGTGCCTACTCGCTGCAGTTGGAGGAGTATTTCGGAAACAACGGCGATACCGGATGGGGGCCGTACTGCCTGGAGAGCGGCTGGACGAATGCCATGATTCCGGTCGGCATGCTGCTGGGGATGATGGACGAATCGATATTTGAATAATCAATGGGGCTGTCCCAAAAGATCCTGGATCTTGAGGGGCGGCCCCATTTTTTACCTATATCCTTGAAGAGACACTGTAAATAAGCTTGAAAAACAGCCTTATTGAAGGAAATGCTGTCCTTTATTTCAGCAGATGAATGCAGAATTCGAGGTCAGCCTGCAGGTGCTCCTGCATCAGCCGTTCCGCCAGTTCCCCCTGATGCTCGGCAATCGCCTGGCAGATCTGTTCATGCTCATCAATCAGGAAAGGGCGTTTGTGATACACCACTGTCTTTCGAAACAGATAGATGATGGAGTGCATTCTCGCAATGGTATCGATCATAAACGGATTAT
This sequence comes from Paenibacillus lemnae, assembly GCF_012933385.1. Taxonomy (GTDB): domain Bacteria; phylum Bacillota; class Bacilli; order Paenibacillales; family Paenibacillaceae; genus Paenibacillus_AQ; species Paenibacillus_AQ lemnae. The sequence goes on along the minus strand of NZ_JABBPN010000001.1, from coordinate 202,238 downwards.
GGGTGGACTGGACGATTAGATCATGAAAACGTTCATTCGCAGTCATAATCTCTTCCGCATTTCCGCTTCGGCCGATGCGCACACATTCCCGAAGCTCTCCCAGATCCTCTTCTCGCAGAAACTGTGCGGCAGAGCGGGCGGCAAAGCCCTCCAGCAGAATCCGGACTTGAAACAGATTCCGCAGATCCGTTTCGGAAGGATTCACCACTCTCTTTTGCTGAATGAGGCCCTCCTGTTCCAGTCTGCGAATGGATTCCCGCACTGGTGTGCGGCTCACGCCGATCTCTTCGGCCAGCTTTTCTTCTATCAGCTTGGTGCCCCTGGGCAGCTCTCCGTTCAAAATCTGGTCCCGAATATATTCATAAGATTTCTTAAAAGCGATGGATGATTTTTTAATCATAAGTCATGTCGTCTCCTAAAATGGCGATATTCTTTCACCCTGCTCAAAGCACGAAAAAAGCCCGCTAATTCAAGTATAATGTGATCTTTTCGACATGAAAAGTTTTAATTGTGTATACTTTTTTAAATATTTTGTATACAAAATTAATATTATTGTGTACAATGACCTTGTAAGCGATATCAAACAACTACGAATTTTAACTATTAGGAGGTCTTTCCTGTGAAAATTGGATTTATTGGTCTAGGCATAATGGGAAAACCGATGTCTCTTCATCTGGTACGCGCCGGCTATGAGCTGACCGTTTTCGATATTAATGTAAGCGCTATAGAAGAACTGGTTACAAGCGGTGCTAGAGCGGCATCCACACCGAAGGAGGTCGGGGAGCACAGTGATATCATTTTCACCATGCTGCCCAACGGCGAACATGTGAAAAGTGTAGTGCTTGGTGAAAGCGGCATCATTCATAGCGCGAAGCCGGGAACTGTTGTGGTGGACATGAGCTCCATCTCACCTGTCGTCTCGAAGGAGATTGCTGAGGCGCTGAAAGCGGCAGGTTTGGATATGCTCGATGCCCCGGTCAGCGGTGGTGAACCGAAAGCCGTGGACGGCACGCTCGCGATTATGGCCGGCGGGAAAGAAGAAGTATTCAGCAAGGTGAAGCCTGTGCTGGAGTATATGGGCAAAGATATTACGCTGGTTGGAGATCACGGGTGCGGAACCACAGCCAAGCTCGCCAATCAGATTCTGGTCAATGTGAACATCGCGGCGATGTCAGAAGCTTTAATCCTGGCGGCCAAAGCAGGAATCGATCTGAAGAAGATGTACGAAGCCATTCGGGGCGGACTCGCCGGAAGTGCGGTGCTCGACGCGAAGGTACCGCTGATTCTGGAGCGTAACTTCGTGGCAGGCGGACGAATTGACATTAATGCTAAGGATCTGACGAACGTTATGGATACAGCCCATGCCATCGGGGTGCCTCTTCCTCTCACCGGCCAGGTGCTGGAAATGTTCCACTCCCTGAAAGCCGACGGCAAGGCAGCGGATGATCACGGCGGATTGGTGCAATACTATGAAAAGATTGCTAACTTTCAAGTCACAGGTGATATAGGTGATGACCAATGAATATTCAAGCCAAAGATATACTGTCCCGTTATCCAGCTCTCTCCAAGCAGGCAGTAGACACTCTATGGGAGAAGGAACGGTCTTCATTCACACATCAAATCATTGTACTCGATGATGATCCGACAGGCGTACAGACCGTGCATGGGGTGTCGGTCTATACGGACTGGACCCAGGAATCGATCGAACAAGGTTTTCTAGAAGACAATGACATCTTCTTCATTCTGACCAACTCGCGCGCCTTTTCCGAAGAAGAGACGCGCCGGGTTCACCAGGATATTGCAGAGCGCACAGCAGCCGTCAGTAAGCAGCTGAACAGACCTTATCTGCTGATCAGCCGCGGGGATTCTACCCTGAGAGGTCACTATCCGCTGGAAACGGAGGTGCTGTACCAAACCTTGAAAGAACAAGGCGACTCCATTGACGGCGAGGTGATCCTGCCCTTCTTCTATGAAGGCGGACGCTTGACCATTGAAGGTGTGCACTATGTACGCCAGGAGGATGAACTGATTCCCGCCGGGGAAACCGAGTTTGCGAAAGACCGCACCTTCGGGTACAGGTCAAGCCATCTCGCGGATTATGTAGAGGAGAAAACCGGAGGACGATTCCCGGCCAAAGACGTGACGCTCATTCCGCTGCATCTGATCCGCAAGCTGGCTGTCGATGAGATTACCGACCTGCTGATGAACGTTAACGGCTTTAATAAGATTGTGGTGGATGCTGCTGAGGAGCAGGATGTGCGGGTATTCGCCATCGCGCTCATGCGTGCGCTGAAGCAGGGCAAGCGCTTTCTGTACCGGACTGCGGCTGCGTTCACCAAGGTTATCGGAGATATCACCTCCAGACCGCTGCTTACCGCATCAGAGCTGGTAGACCCGGACTCGGCTTCGGGAGGATTGATTATGGTGGGCTCCCACGTCCAGAAGACAACCGATCAGCTTCATAAGCTAAAAGAGCTGCCCCAGCTTCATTTCATTGAGCTGGATGCGCATCTGGTGCTGGAGCCCGAACGGTTCCGTGAGGAAGTGGAACGTGTCCGTCTCGATGCTGAAGAGAACGTCAGAGAAGGCGTCACCACTGTAATTTATACCCGTCGTGAGCGGCTGGATCTTGGAGAGAATATGAAAGAAAAGGAGCTTCAGCTTTCCGTAGATATTTCGCGTGCCGTGACATCGATCGTACAGAACTTTACGGTCCGTCCGCGTTATCTGATTGCCAAGGGCGGCATCACCTCCAGCGACATCGGTACCCGTGGTCTTGGTGTCAAGCGGGCAGACGTAGCTGGTCAAGTTGCTCCCGGCATTCCGGTATGGACCACAGGAGAGGAAAGCAAATTTCCGCATCTGCCTTATGTAATCTTTCCCGGAAATGTAGGCGCGGTCACCACATTAAGAGATGTGGCCGCTATGCTTGAGAACCGGACATAATATTTTATATTGATAAATAAGGGGGAGTTATCCATGGTTACGGGTAACCTGTTAATTGTGATCTTTCTGGCATCCTTGGCTGTATTGTTCTTTGCCATCTTGAAGCTGAAAATCGAGCCATTTCTGTCGCTTATCGGTGTCGCGATGGGCACGGCCCTGGTCATAGGAATGCCGCTGAACGAAGTGGCCTCTACCGTGACGACCGGATTCGGTAATACGCTGACCGGTGTCGGTATTCTGATCGGACTTGGTGTTATCTTCGGCCAGTTCCTCGGTGCGTCCGGTGCGGTTGAGAAAATTGCCCAGTCCGTGTTGAAAGTGTTCGGTATAAAAGGCTCCCCTGCAGGCCTTGCCTTAACAGGGACCGCGGTTTCGATCCCGGTATTTTTCGATGCGGCCTTCGTTATTCTAAGCGGCCTGGTCCGCAGTCTGGCTACAAAAACCGGCATTACCGTCGTCTCCTTCGTCACCGCGCTTGGCATAGGCCTGATCGTCTCGCATAACATGATCGCACCTACACCTGGACCGCTGGTAGTTGCCGAGAACACGGGATCCGAGCTTGGACTGTTTATCCTGTATGGAATTATTGTAGCGATTCCAGCTACACTGGTCGGCGGCTACCTATACGGCATGTTCATCGGCAAGCGTATAAAGCACTCCGGTGAGATGGAAGAAATCAAAGTCGATAAAGCAGATCTGCCCAAAAAAGAAATCAGCACCGGTCTCAGCTTCTTTATGTTAGCGCTACCAATCATGCTGATTCTGGCAAATACCGTATCGAAACTGCTTGCTCCGGACACCGGAATTGCCAACTTCTTCGGCTTTGTCGGTGAGAAGAACGTCGCCCTGCTGATCAGTGTGTTTGCGGCCATTATCCTGCTGCGTCCTTACATCTCGATTCCCTACAGCCGCCTGTATTCCGAAGCCATTAACTCGGCCGGGATTATTATCCTGATCACCGGTGCGGGCGGAGCGTTCGGGGCTGTCATCAACAACAGCGGTATCGGAGACTACTTGATTCAGACCATGCAGAGCTGGAGTATTCCTGTCCTGCTGCTTGCCTTCATCTTCTCGCAGATCCTGCGGGCTTCACTGGGGTCGGCAACCGTGGCTCTGGTCACCACCTCCAGCATTCTCGGCCCGATGGCCGTTGATCTGGGCGTCTCTCCAATCCTGCTCGGCCTCGCCATCTGTGCGGGCGGAATCGGATTGTCCCTGCCGAATGACTCCGGCTTCTGGGTGGTCAGCCGCTTCGGCAAGCTGACTGTTACCCAGACCCTGCAGGCCTGGACCTTGGGCGGATTTATCGCAGGATTGACGGCTTTAGCTACGGTATTTATCCTGAGCCTGTTTTCCGGTATCCTGCCTGGACTGTAAGCTTTTCCGGCTAGCATGCTGCTGCAGCAGGTGGAAGAACCCATATATAACCTTATCTCTAAAAAGGGAGGAGCCTTTACGGCCCCTCCCTTTTGGTATTGTGTGTGACACTGATTTAGAAACGATGGATGTTGACCGGTTCTGTCAGCACATCGCGGGCATAGGCGAAGAAGCCTGTAAGATGCTCTGTCTGATTGTGCTGCTCGATGGCCTGTTCGTCCTTCCATTCTTCAATCATGACAAAACGGCCCGGACTGGAAACATCCTCATACAGCGCGTAGCTGATATTGCCTGCTTCGGCCTGTGTTGAAGTAATCAACGCCTTGGCTTTCTCTGCAAAATCCTGCCGCGCCTCTGGTTTAACATGCATATGCACTTGTAAATGTATCATAAATACGCCTCCTATTATTTAAAATCAAAACCCTGCTGCTCCAGCATTTGGCGAACCTGTGGATAATAAATCCGGTTGTAAAAGGACGAAATGGTCTGCGACCAGTTCCGAGACTCCTTACCACCTGTCCGTTTCTGCATATAAGCAGATACTTCTTCATCATAATGTTTAATCAGTTCTTCGAGATCTTCAGTATGGTATTTCTCTTTATGCCACACTGCTGCTTGCGGGAGACGGTGTTTCTTCTCGGATAGATCGGCCGGATGGCCGACTACCAGACCGCTGACCGGGAATACATATTCCGGAAGCCCAAGCAGCTCAATAAGTTCCAGCGGCTGTCTGCGTGCCCCTCCGATCGGTACAATCCCCAAACCCAGAGATTCAGCGACCGCAATCGCATTCCCCATCGCCAGGCCGACATCAGCCGCGCCGACGATCAGAGATTCCACAGCATCGGTAATGACAAGTTCTTCACCATTTAAGTCGGCGGCGATACGGGCCCGGTTATAGTCTACACAAAACAGCAGGAATACGGGTGCCTGAGCAATCCAGACCTGGTTGCCTGCCAACTCGGCAATCTTCGCTTTAGTGGCCGGATCCTGGACACTGATCACCGTTACCTGCTGTCCGTTAATGGACGATGGTGCGGCCTGTACAGACTCGATAATCTGCTGCAGATCCATATCGCTGACAGGACGGTCTGTGTAGCTGCGGATGGAACGGTGATTCATTAATGTGTTGTATACTTCGTTATTCATATATACCAGCTCCTTAATAAAGTAGTGTTTATACAGCATGAAGTTATGAATTACATACGCTTCGCTTCTCCAGATCGGTTCTCAATCTCCGTTGACGCGTAATTCTTATTTTCATTCTATCTAGCTAAGATGTTTCCGTGCTGTGCCGCCTAGGAATAAGAGCGTGTGCTTATTACCTAATCAGCGTTTACCATTTCGCTCCTGTTCATTCGGATCCAATAGTTGAAATTTGCAACTATTGGATCAAAGCATCCCTTCTTCCTAAGAAGAGGGAGGCTCTTTACGACAAGGACTGCTGGTGCTGTTCAGCGCGGTTTTCATAACCTCGAGGGTTTGAAAAACCTGCTCATGCTGATCCTCAGGAATCTTCGAGAACACCTCAGACAAAAAGGTCTCCATAAATTCAGCAATATACTGCTGCTTCTGTTCCCCTTCTGCAGTCAGTGACAGTACCACATAACGCCGATCCTTGGGATCCGGCAGCCGGTTAACCTGACCATACTCTACAAGCTGCTGTACCTGACGGCTGAGCGAGCTGGTGTCGGTATGGAGAAGTGCGGCCAGATCGTTAAGCGAAATGTTCGGACGCTTGCCAAGCTCATACAGGATATGGCTCTGAATGACAGAGATGCCGCAATCCTGTGCTCCGCCTCGCTGCAGCTGACCGAATATTCTTACGAATTGCTGGAACACTTCCCGAACGGCAACGTAACGAGAATTTTCTTTCATGGTCATCACCTGGATCCAAGTATAACAACAATAATTGATTTTTGCAACTATTGTTTATTGATTCTATATTACTTGAAAAAAGAAGCCGCCCTACAAAGATCTATGATCTTAGTGGAGCAGCCCCGATTAAATTGTACTAGGAAGTGAGCTTGCGCAAGCGGTGAACCTCCCGGCTCTGAATGAGCGGTTCGATATCCAGCCGATACTGTTTATAATGCGGGCTCTCGATATGGGATTGAAAAGCCGCCTCATCCTGCCAGGTTTCGTAAAAAACAAACTGTTCCGGATCGTCCGTGGACTCGTGCAGCACATACTCCACACAGCCAGACTCGCCACGCGAGGGACGTATCATGGACTCCATGATCCCGCGCAGCTGCTGCGCATTTCCTGTCTTGGCCTTCATAATCGCCACAATTGTTATTGCAGACATGTGAAGCCTCCTTTACTCATCCCAGCTGGCGTACAACCTCTTTGGCTACACTCAGGGTGGATTGCGGGTTTTGTCCTGTAATCAAGCGGCCGTCTGCCTGCATATGATCACTCCAGTTGGCGGCAGTGACCACCTTGGCTCCCAGTTCACGCAGCCGGGATTCCAGCAGGAATGGCATAAATTTGTCCAGCGTCGTCTCTTTTTCCTCTTGATCTGTAAAAGCCGTTACCGTTCTCCCAGCGACAAGCGGAGCTCCATCCGACAGCTTCACACCTACGAGGCCCGCTGGCCCGTGACATACCGCGGCAACAATCTTGCCGTTTTCATACAGGGTACGAATCGCATCCTGCAGCTTCACGTTGTCTGGCAGATCGAACATGGTACCATGGCCGCCAGGAAGGAAGATCGCATCAAAAGAAGAGATGTTCTCTACATCCGCCAGTTTGGCTGTATCCTGCAGATACTTTTTCGTATCCAGCATTTCCTGCGGCACATCGCCTTCCAGGCTGCTGGCATCCAAAGGCACCTGACCGCCCAAGGGACTGGCTACCGTAATGTCATAGCCCTGATTACTGAATTCAAGATAGGCTTCACCGAATTCGGACAACCAGAGGCCTGTTTTGTGACCTTCTGCCATCTCGTCTGCGGTCGTAACGACGATCAATACTTTTTTGGACATGTTTATTTCTCCTCCTGTGTCAAACATTTTACATTCAAAGTTACATTAACCTTTTACAGCACTTGTCATTCGGGATGGGTGGAATTACCACCGCATACTCCGGATCAGCGACATGATATGGTCTCGCTCGTCGTCAGCTATGTCCCATTGCCGCACCTCCTGCAGGATGATTTCCCGGTTCGTGAACCCTTTCGCCAATCCGTTTAACCGGGCAGCGAGCGTCGAACTCAGCATGTCTTCGTGAGAAGCATATAGAGTCTCCAGCTTCTCCAGGGCATCCGGAAAACGTTTCAAATAATATTTCTGATGACGCTCCTCTGCAGGATAAAAGCTTGTATACGGTACAATTTCGGTTGCAGGCTTCCCACCGCCAGTTCGGCTGCGCTCCTCCAGCACCTTGGCAATAACCTCCCGCTGTGCCTCACCGTTATATAGGAGCATGGAGCGGTACTGCCGTCCTTTATAGTCGTTGATGCTGTCAGGATTATGGTGATTCCAGAACTGCTCCACCAGTTCCAAATATGTGATCAAGCCAGGATCAAATGTCACCTCTACCGTTTCACTATGGTCACCCATCTGTCTGTACGTCGGATTATCCAGCGTTCCACCGGCATAGCCGGTACGTGTTGAGAGAACACCAGGACGCGCACCATAGAGTGCCTCCGGTGACCAGAAGCAGCCCATGGCAAACCAGGCGGTCTGCCTTCTTTCCGTGCTGCGATCTTCATGTAAGGTTGTCTTCATACAGTCCAATCCCTCCTTTATTTCTGTACGTGCAGCCGTGTATGTGCCGAAAAAAGCCCCCGCGCTTTCGCACGAAGGCTCCTTGTTGGTTATGGATCAGTCAGCCCTGCGCCCATGTTTGAATGAAGCTCTCAAAGCTCGGGGCCAGTGTCGTCATTTTATAGCCATGCTCTTTATCAATATGAACCACTTCCGGTTCACCGTCATTGCCGGCCTCCCGGTAATCCAGCATAATTATATCATTGCCAGAAGGTCCCTGTGCGATGACGACACCAATCTCCGGATAGCCGCCCTGCTCGATGATCTGCCGGCTGCCGGAGGTACCGCACAGCGAACGCTTCTTGTCCCGCCCTATGCCAAGCACTCCGGTGATCTCTATAGCTTCCCCGGTACCGACAGCTGCTGCCGGGTAGAAGCGGTTTCGGGGAGCTCCGCCGTTATGCTGTTTCATCATAGAGATGTAGGAGATTGGCAGCTTGAACACCAATTCCTCCTCTATTGAAGCAATCAGCTCGTCCGAAGGCGGGGCAGATGTATACAGTTCCGCCGCCGGAGCTTCGTCATTCCAGAAGCTCAATGGATCATGGGCCAGGTCAAGCGGAACAGCAGATGCTGCCGCCCTTACGACAGGTGCAGCAGCTCCAGAAGCAGCCGGTTCTCCAACTGCGGCGCCTTCTTCTTCAAGCGGAGCACCGTCTTCGGCTATAGTACCTTCGCCAGCTGAGACAGACTCTTCACCGGAGTCTTCCGCTTTTTCACGCTCAATCCATTCCAGAAACTCCAATGTATCCTCATCTCCGGGCTCCAATCGGTCAGCAATCCGGAATTCCCGCTCTGCATCCTCATATCTCTCCAGATAGTAATAGGCCAGCCCCATACGGTAGTGCCAGAGCGGATCGTCTGTTCCCTCTTCTTCCACAAGCAGGAACTGCTCTATAGCGTCCTCATAACGCTCCAGATTATTGTAGGCTCTCCCCAGATGGCTGATCAGCTCATAATCCCGTTCTTCAGCCGGAATATTCGTGATGGCATCTACAATTTCCTCAAATTCGTCCTCTTCATGCCACTCTTCAAGCTGTGTCAAAAGCTCTTCTCTCAACCTTTTCGCCTCCTATTAAGTGCTGTTGCTGTGATTATATCATTATAATTTTCATTGACATAATTATGAGTACATTGCTATACTATGTCACATTACATAACCCGATTATTTTTGTCGGAATTATTACTTTGATGGAGGTCGACACCATGTCCCGCACACCATTTTCCAGTACCAAAATGTTTGCTGCCTTTTTGCTCTCTTGCTCTTTATTGTTTACACAGGCAAGCGCACTGGCCGCAGCACCTGCGTCACCAGCAGCACCTGAAGCATCAGCCGCTCACGCACAGGCCCAAGCTGCAGCGAAGGATGGCGCTGAACAGTACAAGCAGTTCCTTCAGGAGAAATACAGCATCCAGCTTAACGGCACCGTAACCAAAGGTGACCTGATTGCTGCTGTTGCTGATATTCTGGATGCGAAGCCTTCAGACAAAGCCGTAACCTTTACGGATCTTCGTGCCGGCGAGACGCTGTTTAATGATGCAGCCGCACTGTATGACCAAGGCATTTTGACAGGACCATCCATTCAAGCGGACCAGCCGCTCACCAATTACGTCGCCCTTGCGATTGCACTGCGGGCTGCCGATCTGAAAGAGCTTGCGCTCTCCTATCCGGCATCGAAAGCCGATCAGTCTCTTGCCAAACTAAACGTGAAAAAGGGTACACTCGGCACAAAAGCGGCACAAGAGGTTGCTGCTGCTTTGGATACGGGCCTGCTGCCAGTTTCCCTAGGCAAAGGCTTTAAGCCAAACGCTCCGGCAAGTGATGAGCTGATCCAGACGCTGCTGGGCCAAATGCTGATCAAGAAGGGCCTCTACAAGCAGTATATCGGCTACACGAGCGATTCCGACATTTATGCCAAGCTGGCCACAGCCTACGAGACCTCTGATCTGATCAACGCACCTAAGCTTCAGGATCTGGTCAATACGGCACTGGAGCAGGAACTGGTCACTGGCTACAACATCAAGGATACCCGCTATGATGCGAACTTTATTGAATCGCTCTCCCTGATCTACGGACATTCCGATTTCAAACATGCACGTCAGCTTATCGGTTTGCTGCGCAGTGAAGGCCTCGACGCAAAAGTACAATTCGAGCCAAAAACATCCGCGTTCCTCTTCCTGGCGGAGTGGGGCGATCCAGGTCCGAACGTTGTACAGATTGAGAATGGCAACTATATTGCATTTGCAAAAGAATACGATCTGGCCTTCGAATTTGCGACTGCAGCTGATAAAGCAGCATTCGACGGTATTATTGAGCAGTTTGCGAAGAAAAATGCTGCTGACCAGCAAGGCCTGATCTATGGTTCGTGGTGGCAGCCGCTGTATTATTCCAGCACGCCGATTGCAGGTTATGAGCAAATTACGAACAACCTGATCACCGATCCGGACAGCACATTTACCGTGAACCCGTTCTCGCTGAACGAGGAGTCTGCGAAGGTCGTTGCAGGACTCAAAAAGATTGATCCGGAAGCCGTCATCACCCCGTACAAGTTCTGGGTGGACAAGCCGTTCTTCCGTTATCTGAACGGGGAATCCCTGTAAAACCTCTCTAAATATACGCAAAATTGCTAAAAAGCCCTTTCTGACTGGCTTCAGCCTTCAGAAAGGGCTTTTGTTCTAGCTGGCGGCCAGGAGAACGAAGGCTCGCGCTCAATGACCCGGCCTTTGCAGGAATGCTTCCTTTTGCCGTAGAATATAGGTTCAAGCGATTTACCGAAAGGAGGGAACATCATGAAATCCATCACTGTTCAAAGCCTGTGTGAAGCTTTTCATCTGGAAGTATTGGCCGGATCCGGCCGCATGGACCGCGAGATCACCCGCTCGAAAGCGCATAGACCGGGACTCGAATTTGTCGGGTATTTTGATTTTTTCCCTATGGAACGGGTACAGGTGCTCGGCCGCAAAGAAATCACCTATCTGCTTACACTCAGCGTCGAAGAACGTTTACTGCATATCGGCAATATCGTTAAATATCATCCACCCTGCTTTATTGTAACTACGAATCAGCAGGAGATTCCGTATATTACACTGTTCTGTGAACAGGAAGGTATTCCGCTGCTGCGTACGAAAGATACCACAACGGAGTTTATTGCGAAGGTCGACCGGTACTTGACGAAGGAGCTGGCGCCGGAGATGTCGATCCACGGGGTATGCCTGAATGTGGCAGGCATCGGGATCCTGCTGCGCGGCAAATCCGGTATCGGCAAAAGCGAGACCGCGCACACGCTCATCCGGCGGGGACACCGGCTTGTAGCCGATGATATCGTCGTGCTGAAAAAGCTCGGACCAGGAACCCTGCTCGGCACGCATAATGAGACGACTCGTGAATTCCTCGCCCTGCGAAGCATCGGGCTCATTAACGTCGTCCGCCAGTACGGACGGACCGCCTTTCAGGATGAATCACGAATCGTGCTCGACATCGAGCTCACCTCTTGGCAGGATCGCGCGCTCAACAATGAACTGGAAGTAGAGCACAAACAAACGGATTATCTGGGTGTCCAGATTCCGTACATCGAGATCCAGCTCCAGCCCGGACGCGATGTGGCCGGCCTGATCGAGGCCGCTGCCAACAGCTGGTATCTGAAGCAGCTGGGCTACAGCGCGGCAGAAGAGTTCATCAGCCGGATTGATGAGTTAGAGTCTTAGGCGTCCTTATGGACGCCTTTTTTTCAAACTATTCACACACCTCGGTTTCAAGGGTGGTACTGCCACATGAAGATTTGGTTACAATATGTTCGGCATGTTTGATCGGACTGTCCCCGATTACGGCAGGCAATATAACACGGATTCCAGCCCGGAACATGGGACATGTCTGGCGGCCACGGCTTTTTCACGACCATAGGAACCCACACGATGTTAGGATACATATTTGAGTACGTATAAATGGTAATCCCCCCGTTAGGTTGAAGTCACTTTTCTTTCATTCAGATACTCCCCGCTGTGAGCATCCATAAATAGAACACCGCCAGCTTCAGTATGCATTCTCCAGGCAGGGACACATTCATCTGTTGGCAGCCAGTGCGGTGCAGACCAATACACCAATTCGGCTTTTTTCACGCTAGGCGCTTCCGCCGTTTTAAAACGAAATTGATGCAGCCTGTTGAATTGGTTTATGGCTTCCACGGTAGTCATTATGTCATCTTCTGACCCTTCCACCTCCGCCAGCAGCTCATGCCAATAGCGATAAAAGAAAACAACGCCATGGTTATCCACCAAAACCTTGATGGAGCTTCCGGCCAAACCGTCGACTTCTATTCCGTTAAAGACCTGTTTGTAGACGATGAGATATGCGATGATCTCTCTGCCCGAATGAACCAGACTCTCTGCGAATATCGGGAGCATATGCCGGATGCCTGCATCCTCAGGAAGGCCGCCGAATCGCTGTATAAAATTCTCTGCTTCTTCAATTGCCTCGGCTGGATTACCACGATAAGGCAAACCGCAGCTGTCCCGCTCATAGATAACAGCTCCGTACTCCAGCGGAATGAGGTTCGCATTTCCGAAGGTTCTGCCAGACCAGCAGCGATATGCCTCCGGTATTCGTCGAATTCCCCGAATGCGGCCGATTCTCCCAGCAGCCGAAGCACTACTGGAAGTGACAGCTTTCGTATCTTTTAAAAAGATGCTCTGTGCACTTCCCATTCGCCAGCGTTTAATATCCCCTGTTCCCCTTACATCTGGCGTGGGTCCTCCCTTAACGCCAAATAAATAGTCCTTACCATTACCGTTATGTCCAATTACAGCCCATTGATTTTCGTCTGCAAGGATATTCGCATATCGCCATGCGTCAAGTACCGTGCGCGGTGCAAAAACCGCCTCTTTGCCGACTTCGCCATAGCACCTGGACAAGAACATTTCCACGACCAATGCATCCAGCGGTTCATGGGAATCCCCAGTATATCCAAGAATGTGATGCATGCCGTTCCCCAGGATGCTTCCCCACTCCGCTTTGTTCAAAACGAGACAAGCGAGAAACATGGCAAATTTCACGCAGTACCAACTGTCACCTACACTGTCCCAATTCACCTTTACTTGAAACGGACAGCAGGGCTGATGAAGGCCATAATCGTACAGAGCCAGATCTCCGTTCTCTGAACCATGACCTGTGAACATCAAGAAATCGCTGCTGCTCCCAGCCTGCCGGACAAGGAGTTCTGTTACGAGGCTATCGCCGCATTCATAACACAGGTGCCATCCCTTATCCATCAAAAAGTCCCGAAAAACAAGCGCATCGCTGTGTGAAAGATGAGGGATGCAGGGCGCATTTAATGTGCTAACACTGAATACAGCCAGTCTAAAACCGTTTGTATCACGGAGACCTTCTGTTCTCTGAAACAGGTTCACAATTAAGGAATCGTGGCCCAATGACAGTTTTGATACGCCACGTCATATTTGTTGCCCATCGCTGCCTGATCGGCCATGCACTTTTGCCAGGTCTGGTTAGGCTGTTTGGCTGTGAGCGCCGGATTCTGAATCATAGCAGCATGCAGAGGAACCATAGGAACCCAGATAATTTCATGTGGATATGGGTATGCAGAATATTGCATCATCGGATTTTGAAGATAGCCGACCGATCTGCAGCCGCATGGAACATTCTGATTATGATAATGATTATGATTCATGAAAAATAACCCCCCCAGATTTTGGAATTTGAAAAGCACTGATCACAGTGTATTCCTTTTAGGGTCCTGGGTGTATGTCCCGGTCATGAATAGACATCTGCCTAATAAGGGCTATCCCGGTTTGGAACGCCTATACAAGACTGTGTATAAACTGGAGCAGGAAAATAAGGATTGAAGGAGTGTGACATCATCCATGATCTATTCCTGGAGATACACCGTAAATACAGACCCCATCAGCCGCATCACGATCATCCATCTTGGAGGTGAACCTGGCACGGAAAGGATATGGGAGTCAGATCAAGCCATCCATTTCCAGCACTATGATAAAAACACACATACATGGGTTACCGAATTGACACGAGAAAAAACCATGCCTGTAGACATGGTTACTGGATTCTGGAACGCCATCATGAACAATGTAGTCGTGCTTTATACGATTACCGGAGGTGGGGGGTTATATTACAGTGTGTTCGGACGAGTGAACGGAAAACTGCTCGAGCTTCTGAAGGTGGATGGCATTGCCTCAGGCGACATATGGCTAGAGCAGGGAAGACTGCTGGTCAAGGAATGCAGCAAGTATGGGGAGTGGATCAGGCAGGGAGAGCACTTTGTCATGATTCCTTATTTGCTTCCTAGTGTCCCTGGAGCTTTGCGTATTGAATATGCCATCGACGATTATGGACAGGTGCGGATCAAGAGTAAACAATTCGTCGTTCCCGTCGGTACCGTGGTGCAGATCGTAAGGACCGATTGGGGCGCGCCCTGTGATCAGATCAGGATACGGAGCGAACAGCATGTAGACAATTTGGTTGCTTTTATACAAAGACGCGCAGCCGCCATGATGATCAAACCCGGAACTGTGGAGATCGACATCGTCCCCGGCTTCGATTGGAACCACGCGGTCACTGTCAGAATCGAGGCCATAACCGTGAGGAGGATCCGTCCCGGTAAAACCAAGGTTATTTCTGCCCAGCTGAGGCGGCCCTTGCTGACAGTTGAACTCCCACAGGTAGAACTGATCCATAAGCACATGTCCGGCAAGATCAACAGCTTGATTCTTTCGATAATCATCCGATTGATGGGCCAAGCCGTTTCGAGCTCTTCCTATATTGTAAAAGGAAGTTACAGCGTTCCCTACAATAATCATGATCTACTCAGCCTTGTTCTTACCCTTGATATTTATGCCAGCGGAAGTGCACACTCCCAAACAGTCCAAGATTCTTTGTTCTTGAATACGAAGACAGGCCAAATTTATGATTTATCAGAATTATTCGCAAAAGGAGTGTCATATGAGGCTGTACTAAACCGCTTCCTTTTAGCGGCAAACGGTCCATTCTCCAATCCTCCACCCTCTAATCATCGGCGGTATTATATAACGAATCACGATTTGGTTCTCTATTATCCTATGGGCCTGTACAGCCCGGAAGCAGCAGGTATCCCTGAAGTCAGAATTCCTCTGGATAAACTGCTCTCTGTTCTCAGCCCAGACAGTCCTCTATACCAGATGATGAAAAGCGAACAAGGTGATTCAAATGAACGAAGCTTGGAACAGCAGCTCGCGACTAGCCGTGATGATTATACGGTAAAAGAACAGCTGGAAGAAGTGAAGTCCGCCTTACACGCGCTCGCTATGGAGAATTGGGAAATCAAACATCAGATCGAGACCGGAAAGAAGAAGGAACAAGCCCGGTTCAACGGACTGCTGAAGGAAGGCAAATATGTGTTTAGCGGCGTGTCCTGGGAAGGGCCTGAGGATGCCTGGAGACATCTCACGGTTGGAAAATACTACGATTACGAGATCAAGGAGAGCAGTATCCCTTATCCCCTCCCGCCATCTTTCACAGCCAAAGATTACGCGAACCAGCTCATCATTACGGGCGATCGAAATCATACGGTAACCTTTTACAGCAGCTGAATGTAGCTTTATACCTTTATCCTGCCCTGTTTCTCCAAACCTTTGCTGCACCTTCCTTGATAAGAAACTTACAGCAAATGCATCTTCGCCTCCGCCTCATCCCAAGGCACCGCATACCCGGCTCCCTTCGCGCAAAAAATCGAGGTGGACGTGTACAGCGGATCTGCGTCTTTCCGGTATGCTTTGCGCTCGATAATCTCCTGCTCATTATGGCAGACATCATAGCCTCCGAATTTCAGCTGCAGGATGCCTTTGCCGTGTGTAAACGAAGCCAGCTCTGTGCTGTAATTCATAAAGGTAGCCACCGGAACTCTGCCCTTGATGACAGCATGCTTCCCGCTAGTCTCCGGGGCCTCGAAATGGCCCGAGTACCGCTGAATATCGGACATCACCTTTCCGAGGTCGTCGATATCCACCTTGATCTTAAAATCATAATAAGGCTCCAGCAGCAGGTTCTCCGCCTTCTCCAGGCCCTGCCGCAGTGCCCGGAAGGTCGCTTCCCGGAAGTCACCGCCATGCGTATGCTCGTTATGAGCAGCTCCCTTGATCAGTGTCACGGAGATATCCGTCAGCGGCATCCCGGTCAGTAAACCATGATGTTCGCGCTCCTCCAGATGACTCTGAATCAGACGTTGATGCCCCAGACTTAATTCATTGACATGGCAGGTGCTGTGAAAGGTGATGCCGCTTCCCCGCTCTCCGGGTTCCAGCCGCAGGTGCACCTCGGCATAGTGACGGAGCGGCTCGAAATGGCCGTATCCTTTTACCTCCGCTGCGATCGTCTCCTTGTACAGGATTACCGGAGGACCGAAAGAGACATTGAATCCGAACCGCTCCTTCACCAGCTGCTCCAGCACCTCAAGCTGGATGACACCCATGACATGAATATGGATTTCCTTCAGGCGTTCCTCCCAGATGACGGCCAGGGAGGGGTCTTCGGCATCCAGCATTTGAAAAGACTTCAGCACATCCTTCACGTTCAGTGAATCATCGAAAATGACTTTTGACGTGAGCGTCGGCACCATTTCATAAACCAGCTTGTCAGAGCAGGTTCCCAGACCCTGCCCTGCTTCTGCACCGGAAAGTCCAACCACAGCGAACAAATCCCCGGCGTTCACCTGATCTACGGTCTGGAGCTTTCTTCCGTTCACAATCGCAAGCCTCGTCACTTTCTCAGACATCTCTTCTTCTCCGCTGAGATACATCAGCTCATCACGAACCTTTAGCGTGCCGCAGAGCGCTTTGACGTAGGTCAGCCGCACCCCGTTCTCATCGTGGCGGATTTTGTATACCCGGCCTCCGAAGGAAGCTGTCTCGTCATAGGAAACAGCAGCCAGCTGATGCAGCTGATCCAGAAACTCCTTCACACCTTCATCCTGCAGAGCCGACCCGCTTACACACGGAAAGATGCGATGCTCCCGGATCATCCGCTGAAGAGCCGATAGCCAGAATGACTCATCCCCTGCCCCCTCCAGAAATACATCCAGCAGCTCCTCGTCCCGTTCCGCCATGTGTTCAATCAGAGCTTCGCTCACGCAGCCGCCTGCCAAGCTTTCGTCCAGCACGCAGATATCGCTGGTCAGATGCTGGCCAATCTCCTCCCTTACCCGCTTGACATCTGCGCCAGCCCGGTCGATTTTATTAATGAAAAAGAACGTCGGAATCCCGTGCTTATGAAGCAGCTGCCACACCGTTTCCGTATGTCCCTGAACCCCTTCCACCGCGCTGACCACCAGAATAGCGGCATCCATAATTTGAACAGCACGCTCCATTTCCGGTGAAAAATCGACGTGCCCCGGCGTATCCACCAGATAATAAGTCGTCCCTTTATAAGACATGACCGCCTGGTCCGCAAACACCGTAATGCCCCGGGCCCGCTCGATCTCATGACTGTCGAGATACGTGTCCTGGTGATCCACACGTCCCCGCTCTTTGATACTCTGTGTATGGTACAGCATCTGTTCGGCCAGTGTGGTTTTACCTGCATCCACGTGAGCGAACATGCCTATCGTTATACGGTTCATAAGTTCCCCTTTCAAAATACCTGTCCCCTATAATATCACAGCTTGCATACCGTGTATCCGCTTTCGCTTGAAGACCTGAACGTATCAAGGTAGCGTGACGGCAGGAAAATTGGTAAATGCCCCGTCATTACTGTATAATATCTTTAATTAAAGATATCAACCAAAGAACGTCCAAATTCGAGAGGAGACTTTCATATGATCCAGGTTAAACCTGCCCATGACCGATATGCAGCTAAAAGCGACTGGCTGGAGAGCCATTTCAGCTTTTCCTTCGGCCCTTATTACGATCCCGAGAATATCCGCTTCGGCCCGCTGCGGGTACTCAATGACGATATTATTCAGCCAGGCAAGGGCTTTGGCATTCATCCACACCGCGAAGCTGAAGTCGTCTCGATCGTTCTCAAAGGACAGCTCAAGCATGAAGACAGTCTGGACAATGTGGGAATCCTGCGGTACGGCCAGATTCAGCGCATGACCGCCGGTACAGGCATTCTCCATTCAGAGTTTAATCCATCACAGGATGAGGAAGCGCATATTTTGCAATTATGGTTTATTCCTGACCAAAAACAGCTGCCCCCCTCTTATGAGGAAAGTTCGTTTGATGACCAGCAGCTGAAGAATGCACTACACCCTGTCCTCTCCAGCCACCCCGGAGAACAGGCGGCGCTGATTCATCAGGACGTTACGCTTTATTTATCCAGACTTGACGCTGGAAATGAGCTTCAGTTCCACCAGCAGGAAGGTCGGAGAATCTATGTTTTCCTTATTGAAGGCGAGGTTCTGATCCAGAACGAGGTGACGCTTGCGCAGCGGGATGAGGTCAGAATCACTGACCTTCATGAGCTGACCCTGAAGGCCAAGCAGGATGCTTTCTTCCTTCTGATCGATCTTCCAGGAGGTGAAGACTGATGCTGTACGTTCGACATGCTGTGGGCAGCCGGCTGTTCTATGAGACGACGGAGTATGAGATTATGGAGGACGGAGAACATTGGAGTATCTCTTTCCCCATCGGCGCTGAAGACGCTGATATCCTGCTGCAGTTCCGGGATGAACTGAATATCTTTCATGTGGAGCAGGATCATCTCAAAACCTGGTATTATTCTTCTGAGGGCAATGTTACATTTGCGGAGGACGAGGGCAGATTCACCATTACAGCCGATCACCAGACTGTCTATCCGGTGTAGCGCCATTTTCAAGGACAGGAGAGAATCAGAATGGATTTTTCACTCAGCCGTATCGAAAACAAGGTGGAATTTTTCCAGTCGTATGACCTGAAGTCACTGGAGCAGCAGATCGACAGCCAGATCGAGAACAACAAAGCGCTGCTCCTGGATGTCTCAGCCGTGCAGCATCAGACCGTGTTCGATCCAAATCGGAGTAAGGTGCTTTACACCGCGGTTGTGCACTTTAAGGCGAAGATGTAATACAATTCCACACGCACGTAAAAAAGAAGCATCCTTTGCTCTGGCGGCGAAGGATGCTTCTTGAAATTCAGGCTTGGATGTGTTCTTTCTCCAGGCACTGGTGTATAGCCTCTACCTACTAATCCATCACCCATCCCCCCGCTCTTCCTCGCCTGGATCGCATCCAGCCCCAGCGGGTCTACGAACGTCACCGGATTGCCGTTCACATATGCGAAGCGGTTCATGCTGAGCCCCAGGCTCAGATCTCCACGCAGCACATCGCGGTTCATAAACCGCTTGATGTCCGGGTTATAGTAGCGGGCGCGCATGTAGTACAGGCCGTTTACGTCGGGTCTGTACACCGTCGCGGCCGTTGTAGGCGAACGGCTGGCGGGTCCTGCCCTCGTGCTTCACCAGCTCGCCGAAGGCGCCATAGCTGTAGCGGTCGGTGACGCTGCCTTCTTCGTCTGTGAGCAGGGTTGTACTGCCGCGCAGGTCGTAATGGTAGCTGTGGTAGCGCCCGTCTGCGCTCTCGCGGCCGATCAGGCCGAGGCCGTAGACATAGGCGGCGCTCACGCTGCCCGCCTCATCGGTCTCCAGCAGCAGCTGGCTGTACTCCGCATGCGGATTGACGACATACCGGGTGGTCTCTTGGCTTTATCTTTTTTTAATTGAGACACCTACTAATAAAAAACGACCACAGTAAGTACAAACGCACCTCTACTGTGGCCAAATGTATTAACTTATTTCTAAGGACTCTGTCCACTGCCTGAAAATAATTAGCAACTCATTTAAATTATGAATGCCACCATATCCTTTAAATGTCATTTCTTGAATATTACATTGAACCCAATCTGTTTCACTGCGTTCAATTATTACTGGTGTAAACGTCTCTGATTCTAATGAAGTTCCTTCTAAATTAATTGAAACTGACCATCCTGGATTATCGAGTGTTGATATCTTAATCCCCTGTGAATGTTCCCAATTACCGTCACAATTTTCAGAAAACCAATCTTCTATCCATTTCATTACGTCCAATCTCTCATCTCCTTTTTGGTATTTCGTTAGGGTAGGGTATCCTAGCGCCTCCAGGATTTATCGCCTCATGGACATGAGGGGTTGGGATCTCTTGCCCTGTTGATTTATCATAGTGACTTCCACCAACTCCATCAAAACGTTTATCAAATTCAAACGGATTTGGATTTCTAGGATTTGTCTGAAGTTTAAACGTCTCATAATTTGTTATATTTCCAGTAACAAAATCTCGCTTATAGACAATGTGGTCACCAATCGCATCAAGGTCAGGCTTGAGATTGTTTTTCCCTCTTCCACCACCAAACAACTGTAAATTCAATTTCAGTGAGCTAGATTTATGAGCACCATCACCCATCCCCCCGCTCTTCCTCGCCTGGATCGCATCCAGCCCCAGCGGGTCTACGAACGTCACCGGATTGCCGTTCACATACGCGAAGCGGTTCATGCTGAGCCCCTGGCTCAGATCTCCACGCAGCACATCGCGGTTCATAAACCGCTTGATGTCCGGGTTATAGTAGCGGGCGCGCATGTAGTACAGGCCGTTTACGTCGGTCTGTACACCGTCGCGGCCGTTGTAGGCGAACGGCTGGCGGGTGCTGCCCTCATGCTTCAGTATTTTTCTTTTATAATTGCAGCTGCATCAGGGAAAAAGTCACTTTAGCCCCCACTAAAAAAAGAAACCTAGAACGACATGAAGCCAATCATGGAGGTAACTGACCCATAATTAACTTGTTTAAATGAATCAATAATATTGATTGTGAGTATTCAAAGGCCCTGTTTAAATGCATTATGTGAAATAACTATTAACTATATCTGTTAGTTGCTTTTTTAGGGCAGGCTCCGATAAATATTCGATAAAATAGTCTTCTACTTTAGAGCTATTAAATTTACTTAGATAAATAAACGCTAAAACCAATGAGTGTGAAACCTCAATTGATGAATAGTAATGGATATCATTTTGTAGAGATTTTCTTGAGTACTCAAGTATAGTATCTATAAAGCGTTCATCTTTATGATTTATTAGTGCATACAAAATTGTTTCTTTATCCATTGAATCCTCATTTCGCATAATAATATTAATAATTTCATTTGTTGTTAATTCTTCTAGAAAAATACTTTGTTTTTCTTTTTTGTATAACTCTAATGTTTTATTATCATCGTTATAATATTTTTCCCAAAAACCATCAATAGTCCAACTCTCGGGAATTAATTGAAAGCATTCATGACTTTGAATTGCTGCCCATCCCTTTGATAATTTTCCGGATTTCACTTGAAATAATGCAGAAGGATACGGTACAACACTTCCATTATCATTTTCTATTCTATATAAAATGTGGTTACCTACCGATTGGGCAAAATTAGAATTCTTCATATCATAAACTTCAATTGATAAAACAATATAACTCTTATTCAAAGTTATAGAATCGTAAAGTTTATCATTTATTTTTCTTTTCAAGCATTCAACTCTCAAGTGATCCTCTCCCTTGTTTAAAGAGAGTTGAGCAAGCTAATTTGCCCAACTCTCTTTAAATTTTAACCTTTAGGATACATTTGTTCCGGATAAATATAAGATTTATCGACCCCGTTCATTTTCATTTTATTATCAAAAGGACTGACTTCTCCAGTCTTTAAATTTTGATAAAAGTGAAATTTAAAATTCCCATAAGGGCTACTGTAAGTAGGCGACTCCATTTTTGCCCAATCACACATCGAACTTCCACGCTCTGTTAATGCTTGTATCACATTCACATCTTTTAACTGATTTCCTGGAATTATAGGTACCGATTTTGATACTACCTCGGGATGAAGCGAACTATCTTTAAATAAAGAAGTAAATTCTTCATTTTTCAGATCTTCTTTAAGTTTCGGATACTTTGCTATATTGTCTGCCCCGGAACTCCCCATCCCCCCGCTCTTCCTCGCCTGGATCGCATCCAGCCCCAGCGGGTCTACAAACGTCACCGGATTGCCGTTCACATACGCGAAGCGGTTCATGCTGAGACCCAGGCTCTTTTGAGGGGGAGAATGACCGTAACCTGATTCTCTATTTACAAATTATTCTATTTATTTATACATTCTGTTTTAACAACTCATTTAGTATATCAAGAATTTGTTTGGTAATTTAAGCTGCGAAAGTCGAGTGAATTAAATAAAAACCTTGAAAAGCTGTGAGCCAATCAAGGTAACAAGTATTAAATCTATTCTATTTCTATTCCATCATAAGCATCTCCTAGTGATTCAAAATCATCTCTATACCAATACCAGCTTTCACCTTCGCCTTTACTTACTAATATTCTATTTAACAAGTCAGTAAATGAAATTGCCACAACTGTACTGCTTCCTACTACGCCATGGGAATCCCAGTGACTATCGTAGCATTTTCCTAACCTGTCAGGATGTAAATCAATCGATAAATAATTGCCACTACCTAGGTCACCTAAAATGTACCAATGTGAGGAAATATCGTATTCGCATTTTCCCCCTACAATTATAGGGTTTGCTAGCACAAATTTATCCGGAGTAACGATAGATACACCAAAGTCTGCATTAGTAAACAATTCCACTCCTCCACAGATCGTATAAAATTCAACTAAGTCTTTCGGAAGAATGGCACCCTTTTCAATATTTTCTGGAGGTCCTTGAGGCGGGTAAACATTACAGTATTGTGTTTTGTTTATTTTTTGAAGAATCTCTCTTATATTCATAATATCCTCCTAATTATTAGTCGAGTGAATATAAAAAATTACTTAATTGTCTGTAATATTCTTTCCTGATTATTTCCGGAACCTTTGCAGCATCAAACATATCTTCTGATAATTTTTGTATCTCTTTAGGGCTAACATTTTTCCAATCAACTTTCGCTCCTACAGGTCTACCTGTTCTCTCCCGCAGCCATTCTCTATAACCTTTTTAGTTTCTTCGTGCATCCCACCATTATTCCTATCTGAAAGAGCCACTGTCGGTGACTTACCCACCTCTTCCTTATATCCTAGAATGTTTTGTTTTGCCCACTCATTCATTACTCCATGATGATTTTCAAGACCATGCTTTCCATTTGCAGGACGATAAGAAACCACATCATACTCTTTTACGACTTGTTCCGTACCCTGAGTCTTCCTCGCCTGGATCGCATCCAGCCCCAGCGGGTCCACGAACGTCACCGGATTACTATTTACATACGCGAAGCGGTTCATGCTGAGCCCCAGGCTCTTTTTAGGAAGAAAATGACCATAATTCAGCCTGATTTTTCCTTCGCAAATTGTTTCGGGAGTTTACACATTCTGTTTTACAGACTCTAAAAAAAACACCTTAAAAGGTCTTTAGCCAATTAAGGTGGTTTTTTTATATTGATTTTAATACTTCATCTACAGAATCGCTAAACATATTTGGGTCTTCACTTTTTATGTCTCTTAATGAGTTTATTATTATCTCTTTTGTTGTGACATCTAGCTTAGATAGTACACTACCGTATATTCTTCTTACTTGTTCATGATTTAAAATTCTGTAATGTAAAACTTCTATCCATTCTCTTGCCCTATCAATAACACGTGGGATAGCTAAAGCGATTAAATGTAACCCCTCTTCAATATTATCTTTATAGAGATGCTCTATGCCATGTACTAATCCGAACATTATTTCATATTGTTCAGTATCATCATCAAATCCCATACATAATCCTGTAATAACTGATTTATCCTCTAAACCAATGAGATTAACTAATGCTTCTTCAAATGAGGATATTTCTTGTTGAGATTGTAATAGTCTATTTGTGTAGATTTTCTTTAATTCCGATTCAACATCCATACTCTCCACCCCACTTACTTATTAAATAATACAGGATATATAGTTTCGCTTCTCTTAAACCTATATAATGTGCGGTGTGTGGTCCCCAGGTATGTCATTGGGTTAAGAGATAAACCTCGAAAGGCAGAGCCAGTCAAGATTATCTCGATTTAAGATAAAAACTCAGGGAGCGCTTTAATCCATAACGCGAAATTCTCGGTATACTCTTCAAAATAAAAGTCTTCATGGTAATAATAATATACTGGTGAATCTGGCGACTCGATTGAATTTAAGCAAAAGTAATCACCATTACCTATCGAGTAAAATGGGATCATTTCAGGTTTCCATTTTCCGCCCTGGTTCATCTCGAAGTCGTAAGTAAAACTAATCGTATCATTACTATTTGTTAAACCAGTAGAGACGTTTAGAATATCCCCTGGAAATGAGTACTTTGACATTAAGTCAATAAACAACTTAAAATCTTCACCAATCACACATGAAAACTTTCTTTCCAGTTCCCTCCAGTCATTTATTGAAGGCGGGTTATATTCTATATCTTCTTTATCAAGTAACGACTTTAATATTAACTCGATCTCGTCTTTCGTCATGACTCCCCCTAAATCCCTTCTCCTGGAAGAATGTACTCACTACCGCGTTGCTTCCAATGCTCACGAATTTCCTTGGCTCTTTGAGCAGGTGTCAAATTAGACGGCAATTGATGTCGAGTATGATTGCCAGCCCCTCTATGAACATTCTGTTCTAACTCATCCAGTATACCACCGTTATGAACTGGAATCTGCTGTCTGTGATGAGCCTCAATATTTTGTGTACCATGGGTAGCCTTGGTTGTAGGTCCTTTACCCTGACGCATTCTGATGACTTCGTGAAATGACTGTGGTTCATATCGTACTGGAGGAACTGACATATCTGGGTCAGGATTCGGATAATTCTTTGAACTAAGTTTCCCCAGAATGCAGGCCAGTAAAGGTCTGAATACGCTCAAGAGGAGCAGCCAAAAGTGCACGCAGATACCTTCTCTGCAATGGCCCCCAGCCCCTCGGGGTGAACGGCCTCTCAGTTCTTTCGCGTACGGACGAAGATCCAAGACACTAAAAAAGATAGGCAATCGATCTTTGGAATGAATTTACTCGCAATTTTATTGGCAGTATCATTTTTTGTTAAAAGGAATTAGTGATTAGACTTAATCATACTTTTTTAATAGTTCTCGAACTTCCATTAAGATTAAACCTAACCTGTTCTTCCCTGTTCCATCCTTTCCACACCCCCAATAGTAATCATTAGACGTTTGCTCAATAATTACGTTATCTTTAGTTGAAAGTAGTACCTTTTGTATGTCCTTATGCGTAGAAAACTTTTTCTGAACTGCTTTCTTCATAATCTCATCTTTGATATCTTCCCAATCTTTCCTAAGTGGTTTACTCCGATCACGCCCCAGTTTAGCGGCTTCCATTGGCGATAAGGAGTGCCTAATTTGATCCTCATATTCAGTTCCGGCAAATTTTTGAGCTTGAAAGTAGTGTTCACTAGTATTCCAAAACACACCATCTAATTCAAATCCGTGTGGAGAGAAGTTAGAGAAACAACCATACTCATCATCTATCTTATAGAAGTATATAGTCATATCATCACCCCTGCAGTCAATAATTTTCAGAATCCTTTACCAAACGGTGAATCCCAAAGTATTTTACTTAAATAGTCTTCTAGCTTTCCAGCTTCAATAAAAATAGGGTCTGAATAATGGGTGTGTTCTCCTTCTGCAGAAATAGATGAATATATAAAGAACAACAAACCTGCTAACTTTCTTCTAATCAAAACTTCTCCCTTAACAAGTTCCTTTAATTCTTCTAGTAGTGCATACAACTTATCGAATGCTTCTTTATTTACCTTTTTTGAAGTTCTAAGTGGAACCAATAACTCAATTGTTAGTTTATTTATTGCTTCTTCAATTTCAATCATTCTATCATTTATCATTTAATAAACCCCTTTATTGCATCTTTTGGTATCCTTTGATGTACAGAAACTTCTTGTTGCCAAATTGAATAATGATATGGCAATCCTTCTACACCATTTTTTCTTGGATATAATTCATATCCTTTCAAAGCAAGAGTCGGTACCTTATTCAAATCGATTTCAACTATTCCTAAATTACTCCCTGATTGATTAAATCCTCTTGCAACATCAATATCTGTTGTTGTAGAAATATACGGATCATTTGCCCACGAGCCTTTACCAGAACCACCAACAAGATGTTCATCAAGCTTCCATATTCCATTTGGGTTTTTAGCTTCTAATCCTAATCCCTGACTAAGTCTATCGGCATCTTTCTGATTTAATGCACGATATACTATATTTTCGTTAGAATCACCCATCCCCCCGCTCTTCCTCGCCTGGATCGCATCCAGCCCCAGCGGGTCCACAAACGTCACCGGATTGCCGTTCACATACGCGAAGCGGTTCATGCTGAGCCCCAGGCTCAGATCTCCACGCAGCACATCGCGGTTCATAAACCGCTTGATGTCCGGGTTATAGTAGCGGGCGCGCATGTAGTACAGGCCGTTTACGTCGGTCTGTACGCCATCGCGGCCGTTGTAGGCGAACGGCTGGCGGGTGCTGCCCTCATGCTTCACCAGCTCGCCGAAGGCGCCATAGGTGTAGCGGTCGGTGACGCTGCCTTCTTCGTCTGTGAGCAGGGTTGTACTGCCGCGCAGGTCGTAATGGTAGCTGTGGTAGCGTCCGTCTGCGCTCTCGCGGCCGATCAGGCCGAGGCCGTAGACATAGGCGGTGCTCACGCTGCCCGCCTCATCGGTCTCCAGCAGCAGCTGGCTGTACTCCGCATGCGGATTCACAACATACCGGGTGGTCTGACCGTTCACGACCATCCAGGTCCGCTCGTTCTCTGCGTTGTAGCCATACATAATACTGCCAGCCTGGACCAGGCGGTCCCGGACATCGTAGACAAAGTCCTGGCTCCGTTCCCGCAGCGGGCCGCGGAGCAGGTTGCCGTCTTCGTCCATGACCATGTCCTCGCCGTTGACACTTCTCAGGCGGTTGTCTGCAGCATAGGACATGTGGAGCTGGGAATTCCCCTCCTCCATACAGGTCATGTTTCCGGAGGCATCGTAGGTGTACCGGCTGGCGTTCGCCGCGATGAGCGCTCCCCAGGCATTATAATCGTACCGGGTTTCATTCTCCTTGACCAGCAGGCCTGCGGCGTCATAGGAGTAGCGGTACTGCTGCAGCAGCCGTCCCTTTACGCCCGTGTCCAGCAGCGAGATCAGCTGGCCCTCCTTGTCGTAGGCCCGCAGCTCTGCGGTGCCATTCGGCCGGTCTGTTCGGACCAGCTGGCCTCTGTCATCATAGCTGTAGGCGGTTACCCGCTTCTTCCAGTCCCGGACCTCGGTCATCCGGCCTGCTGCATCGTAGCGGTACGTGACTTTTTTGCCGTCCGGGTAGTGCAGCACAGACAGATTTCCGAGCCAGTCATATTCATAACGGATCCTCTGGTCGCGTTCATTGGTGTAAGAAGTCACCCGTCCCAGCGGATCGTAGGTGCGCTTCTCTACCCGCGCTCGTGCGTCGACTCCTGCACGCTCACTGATGGTGATCAGGCGCCCGGCCGCATCATATTGATGCTCGACAGTTCCGGCCCCGTCTTCCTGCTTATGCAGCCTGCCGGCTGCATCCGGCGTATAGGTGGTGACACTGCCGCGTGCACTGCTGCGGCGGATGAGAAATCCGCGGGAATCATATTCATAGGCCAGCTGCGTGCCCGCCGGTGTGATCTCCTCTGCCGGCCTGCCCGCCGCATCATAGCGGAACCTCGTCTCATTTCCGGCCGCATCGCGGTAGCCTGTCAGCTGTCCTGCTGCGGTAAAGGCACGGCTGCTCTCCTGGCCGCTCTGATTCACCCGCACCAGGCGGGAAAGGCCGTCATACGCATAGGCCGTGACATCGCCCTTCGCGTTCTCTTCCTCCAGGATCTGTCCCAGCCGGTTAAAACGGTAGTTCACCACATGCCCCAGCGCGTTCGCCACGGCGGCCGGATTGCCGTCCTTGTCATACTGCATGGAGCGCAGCACATATCCCTCGCCATCCGTAACCTTCGTTACACGGCCAGCCGCATCATATTGATAGCGGGTGATCACACCGGATGGATCGGTGCTCTGCAGAAGACGTCCTGCCCCATCATATGCATAACGGGTGGAACCACCGTTCTTATGAACAACCTGAACCACGCGCTCCTCGTCATCGTACCGGTAACGGACCGTACGCCCAAGCTCGTCCTGTTCTTCGGTCAGGTGTCCTGCCGCATTGTACTTGAACAGCCGGGCATGGCCGAGCGGATCGATCTGTCTGCGCAGCGCACCTTCCTTGTCGTAATCATATTGGGTGACCGCACCCAGCGGATCGGTTACCGAGACCACCTGATGGCTGACATTGTAGGCTTGGCGGATCACGCCTCCGGCAGGATCAGTCACCTGGGTGATGCGCCCTCCGGCATCGTACTCATAGCGGGTGGCATAGCCGAGCGGATCCGTAACCGTCACCAGGTTCCCGAATGCATCATAGGCATACCGGGTTACTGCACCGGAATGATCCTCCATCGTCTCCATGAGCCCCTGCTCATTATAGGTGATCCGGGTCAGGCCGCCTTCCGGGTCTTTCCGCAGGATCGGCCGGTGATGTTCATCATACTCGAAAACGATGGCATTTCCTTCACCGTCTATGTAAGAAATTAAGGAACCGAATTCATCATAACGGTAGCGGTCGCGGAGCTGTCCGTTGATGCGTTTTTCCAGAAGCCGTCCCTTTTCATCATACACATACGCGCTCTCTTTGCCGTCCGGCTCCACCTCCAGGGTGCAGAGCCCCTGCTCATCATATTCATACCGTGTGACATGTCCAAGCTCATCCTGCAGTGCAATCAGGCGGTACCGATCGTCGTGAGTAAACACCCGGGCTGCGCCTTCCCGGTTCGTGAATGTCGTGATGATCCATCCCGGATGGCTCTCCTCATCATAGTCAAAAGAACACCATTTACCCAATGCATCCTTCTGACGGGCCACACGCCCTTCATCGTCATATTCGTTGACAAAATAAACGATGCCCTCTCCGCTGCGCATCGAGGATAAGCGGCCTTCCGGTGTATATGCACAGCTGATCCGGCTGTTATCCGGCGGCGTGATATCCGTAAGCCGCCCTTCCGTGTAATGAAAGGTAGCCGTATAACCCAGCGGATCGACAGCAGATTGAAGCAGTCCTGACTCACCATAGGATAATTGAAATGATCTGCCGCTCAAGACATCCTTGATTTCAAGCAGACGGCCCTGTGCATCGTAAGACAAATGCTGTGCCTGGCCTGCCGGATTGCAGATTTCCTCCAGCTGCCCCTCTGCATTGAACAATAGGACTCTTTGATCCTTCCTGACGAGCCGGTAGCCTCCATCCGTTAGGATAACCCGGTCATGAAGCACGTCCACATCCTCGCTTCGGAATATCCCATCTTCTCCACGCTGATAGGTGTTGCTGCGGAAGCTGCTCCACCAGACCTCCAATGTACCTTCAGCACGCTGTTCCAGACGAATTTCGTAGTTATGGCTCCAATCCAGGCCTAAAGCTCCGCTGCCCTTCAGCAGAGAGTTATAGTTCATCGAGAATGCCATATCCTCGGCGCCCTTGATATGCAGCAGCGGGTGCTCAATAATCTGGGCTCCAGTGGAAGTATCGACCGGGTCGCCTGCGGTGGAACGCGGATTAACGCCGTCCTTCTTCTGAATCTGGGTGCCGGCAGATGCGCCCGAGCGGGGATTGCGCACCATTCCAATTCCCGTTGCCGCGGTGGCACTTCCAGCAGCTGCCATGCCCGCTGTTCCTGTGGCGGCTTCTACCGCTTCGTCCGCGTGCTTCACACCAGTCTCTGCTGCCGCTGCAGCCTCATCTCCATGCCTAGCCGCTCCTGGCGCAGCGTTCACGGTAACCGGTCCTGACGCAGCATCTCCGCCGCTCTTGGCCGCATCGCCCGTATGGTCGGCCGCCTTGGATGCATCGCCCGCATGATCTGCTGTCTTGGCTGCATCCCCTGCCTGATCTGCTGTTTTGGCCGCGTCTCCCGCATGGTCCGTCGCCTTGGTCGCATCGCCGGCACGATCTGCTGCTTTGCTGACATCGCCCGCAGAGTCTGCCGCTTTAGCGGTGTCACCGGCACGGTCGGCGGCTCGAACGGCATCAGACGCGTGTTCTCCGTGTTTAGCGATGCTCGCGGCATCATCAATAAATCCGACCAGCTGCGAGCCCTTCTTCACCGTCTTGCCCGCCGGCCCCAGCAGGCTGAGCACACGCTCCACGTTCGTCAGCTTTTCTTTGGTAAAAACATCGTATCCCACCGCGGCATCCACAATGCCCTTCACATTACCGACCACCGGAACAAAATCCAGCGTAGTTCCCAGCACAACAGCCGCCCACTTCAGCAGCTTTCCAGCCGAGAAGCCGGTTTCCTGCCCGTCAGCCTCGGCAAAATCCTGGCTCTTCTTATTTAAAAACGATGCCATGTCCTCATACTGCTGAGCCAGCTTACCGAACAGACCCGCCATTTCTGCCCATGTCGCGTCCAGCGCTCCCCGCTGCGACCCTTCATAATCCACACTGCGCCAGGTATGCTCCAGCATGCGGCCAAGGCGTTCGATGTCATGCGCCGCACTTTTCATTTTTTTGCGCAGGTCCGCCAGTTCTCCCGGCTCCACAATGATACGCAAGTGTCATCCTCTCCTCCCTGACTACCCATCAACGAAAGTCTTCATCAGCCTTCACGTTCTCTACGCCGTTCCTCCTCATCCGCCCGGCGCAGCGCCTCGGCCACGCTTTGGCACTGTGAGGCCATCTGTGAGGCCAGCACCGTCAGGCGCTTGACTGTAGCTTCACTCTCATTCCATGAGACTGAATATTCCTGCTCCGCCCGGCCCGACCATTTAATAGCAGCTCTCCGCTGCTGCTGCTCTCCGGCAATCTGCCCCAGCTGCTGCCCAGCCGCCGCAAAGTGGGACGCCGCCCGCTCCAAGGCCGCAATATTCGCACGAATTCTCGACACCATCGTTCCACTCCTTTCAACTTCTGTCTCTTAGGAGCTCTCATCCGCACTCCGGAACCGGTCTGCAATGGCTTTCAGCTCGTCCCCGATCGTCTTCAGCGTCTCGGATACACTCTGGAGCTGTTCATGAGATCCCGTGTAGGATTGATAAAATCGCTCTCGGGTCACGCCCTCCCATTCACCAGACATTCCGTCAATGATCCCTTTGAGCTCTACTGCCATATCCAGGTTGCTCTGGCTGCATGCCAAGAATCGAGCAGCTGCCTCGTCCAATTGTTCGGGATTAATTTTGATTTTCGTCATGCCCGTCACCTCCGCCATCCTCTTTACTCTTCGCAAGCACATCCTGTACCAGAGCTCTCACAGCCTGGCCCAGCTTCCCGCGCCGATAATTTTCCACCCGTACGCCCTGCTCCTCGTCACGCCTTGCGATCCATCCGCCATCTTCTCCGATCCCGCAGGTCATCACCTGCTGGCGCCACACCGGACCGCTGCGCTGCATCAAGGTCATTCGCCCCTGAAAGTCCGCCTGCTCCATCAGAGACTTCAGCGCTTTGGCATCCGGGCTCAGCCCGGGATCCAGGGCCTTTGCTCCTTCGGTTTCACTGCCGCTCATCAGGCTGTCATAGACCTCAACCGGAAGTGTAAAAGGCTGCTTGATCGTTCCTTGTGCTGCGGCTTCTGCCGGAAACACCTGCTCGATGAGAGGCAAGGACAGCTCCAGGCTCGCTATGGCACTCAACCGAATGGCGTGATTCCCTTCCCCATCACCGCTGTCAGTCTGCACTCGCTCGACCACCATCTGCGGCAAAAGATGCAGGTAGGCATCGTAGACGGTTTTCCCGCCGCGCTTTAACTCCAGACGTACCGCATACGAACTGTCCAGCACTGCCAAGAAAGCCTCCAGCACCGGCTCGATCGCCAGATCATCTCCATCTGCCATGAGAAGCTCTCGCTCCAGCAGCTGCCCCCGGATCTTGGCCCACTCATCCTCCAGCTCATCTATCAAATATCCGGAATACGGATCTGAAAATCCGGCAATCCCGTTATGTTCCACCATATTCATTAAAAAAAACAGCTCACGCTGCCCAATTTCGCGCACCCATTCCTGAGTATTCTCTACAGCTTCTGACATACGGCACCCCCTCTAACTTCCACATTTTCCCTTGTATAATATAAACATTTTGTCATGCTTATCAACGTGTTGTCAAAAGCAACCGAGCCGAAAAGAAGACAATAAAGGAAAAATGTGACTTTCCTCCCTCTAGAAGGTATTATCGAATCCGACTATGGTCTCAAAGACCCAAGACGATCGGATCCTTCAAGGCTCATCCTCTTGAAATCGTGCGCAAAAAAAAGAAGCATCCTTCGCCCCGATGGCAAGGATGCTTCATAAATTTTATGCTTCTTACAATACACTCGCTTTATTACGCTTGTCCCGCTGAGAAGGTGTGTCATCGTTCAGTCCAAGCGCCTGCGAGGTCGAAGTATGAATGTGCTTGATCAGCTCAGGGTTGTTGAGCAGCGGTGCGCCGTATGAAGGAATCATCTCTTTCAGCTTCGGCTCCCACGCTTTGACATGCTGCGGGAAGCACTTGTGGATCACTTCAATCATTACGGACACCGCGGTTGAAGCACCCGGCGAAGCGCCGAGCAGTGCGGCGACCGAACCGTCGGCTGCGCTGACCACTTCCGTACCGAACTGCAGCGTACCTTTACCGCCAGCCTCCGTATCCTTGATGACCTGTACACGCTGGCCGGCTACGAGCATGCCCCAGTCCTCGCTTTTGGCATTCGGGATAAACTCTCGCAGCTCCTCCATCCGCTTTTCCTTGGACAGCATGACCTGCTGGATGAGGTACTTCGTCAGCGACAGGTTCTTCGCGCCTGCTGCGAGCATCGTCAGCACATTGTTCGGCTTCACGGAGCCGATCAAGTCAAACATGGACCCGGTTTTCAGAAACTTGGGCGAGAAGCCCGCAAAAGGTCCAAAGAGCAGGGACTTCTTGTTATCGATAAAACGGGTGTCCAGATGCGGTACTGACATCGGAGGTGCGCCTACCTTCGCTTTGCCGTATACCTTGGCATGATGCTGGGCAACCACTTCCGGATTATTGCACACCATGAACAGTCCGCTGATCGGGAATCCGCCAATATGCTTGCCTTCCGGAATACCGGATTTCTGAAGCAGCGGCAGACTGCCGCCCCCGCCGCCGATAAACACGAACTTAGCGGTGTGAAGTTCGGTTTTACCGCTTTCATTACGAACTTTCAGTTCCCATTTCCCGTCGCTCGTACGCTTCAAATCATCTACGCTGTGACGATAGCGAATATCGACGTTCTTTTGCTTCAAATGCTGAAACAGCATACGAGTCAAAGCCCCGAAGTTCACATCGGTACCTGCATTCATGCGGGTAGCCGCTATTGGCTCATTCGATGGCCGCCCATTCATAATCAAAGGAATCCATGTCTTCAAGATTTCCGGATCCTCTGAGAATTCCATTCCATGGAACAAAGGATTGGCCGACATCGCTTCAAAACGTTTTCTAAGAAAATCTATATTGTCTTTCCCCTGCACTAAACTCATATGCGGCAGCGGCATAATGAAATCCTGCGGCTGGGTGATCAGCTTGCGGGTTACAAGATAGGACCAGAACTGCATGGAATCCTGAAACTGCTCATTGACCTTTACCGCTTTACTTATATCTATCGAACCATCCGCTTTCTGGGAGGTATAGTTCAGCTCACACAGCGCTGCATGGCCTGTACCTGCATTGTTCCATTCGTTCGAGCTTTCTTCTCCTGCGCTTGCCAGCTTCTCGAACACCGTGATTTTCCAGTCCGGTACTAATTCTTTCAACAGTGTCCCTAAAGTCGCACTCATGATACCGGCACCAATTAAGATAACGTCTGTTTCGGTTTGTCTGTTGCTCATTTTTACCTTCCTTATGCCTAAGATTTGCAAAAAAGAATGTAGACTCCTCAGCTTAGCCGCCACAACAGATCATGGCGCACCCGGTCACGCATCTTTTCTGGAACGAGGTTACGTAACCCTAGTGTATCACTATTATATCTGGAATTGAATATGAATTTATGAATAGTTGATGGAGGATATGCTGAAAAATCCAACCTCCCCACGGTAGATGGAGAAGGTTGGATTCATGCGTGTATATATAGAAGAAGTTAAGAATCTAGGACAGCTTGAGAAGCATCGCACTGTGCGGGGCCAAGACCCTGGAGAATGACGCTTCAGCCGTTCCAAGATCCTCATGTTTCCAAAGATCGCGGACCTGTTTGCGACCTGACAGGCCAAGCTGCTCCCAGGTGACACCAACCTCTGCCGATTCTTCCCCTGCGTTAAACAATGCGGCATACGTGCCGCCCGCCGGGTTCGTTGACATCCAGGCAATGATATCGCCATTGCGATATACCGGCTTTGCATCCACGCCTTCACGGTGAACCTGAAGCACTTCCTCATTCGTCAGCAGGGACTGTGTCCACTCATCGTTATCCCTCATCTCGCCGCCGAACATGAGCGGAGAGCGGAAGATGGACCAGAGTGTCATCATCGTCAGCTGTTCATCCTTCGTAAACCGCGTCCAGCGGTCGCTGGCTCCGCCGTCTACCGAACGGATGCCGATATGGCCCAGTGGCAGCATATCACAGTCCGGCCAATGCCCGGGACCGACATGACGGTACCATTGTTCACAGCGGTCAAACATGTCATGCAGCAGCTCCCACAAATCCCAGTAGTCATCGGTCATCCGCCACATATTCGCATTGCGGTTCAGCAGCTCCTCATGGTCCACCGGTGCGGGTCCCGGGGAGAGCGACAGCACCATATCACGGCCGCAGCGGTCGATGGCTTTACGGATCATTTCAATCTCGCGGCCGTGAATACCGTATAAACGGGAAGCGGCAATGTCGTCTACCTTAACAAAATCGACTCCCCACTCTGCATACAGCTGAAACAGAGAATCATAGTAAGCTTGTGCGCCTTCCCGTGACGCATTCACGCCGTACATATCGGTGTTCCACGGGCAAATCGAGTTCGGATGGGCGATATCACGCGCGCCTTGAGAAGTGCCGAGCAGCGGCGTGTTACCATGAACGGCCTGACGCGGAATTCCTCTCATAATATGAATACCGAATTTTAACCCGAGGTCATGGACAGCATCGGAAAGCGGTTTGAAGCCCTTGCCTCCCGCGGAGGACGGAAACCGGTTCACGGCTGGAATCAATCTTGAGTACTCATCCATCTCCAAAGGAACAAAAGCATTATATTGGGACGATTTTGCGGTAGGCTCATACCACTGAATATCGACAACAATATACTCCCAGCCATAGTCCTTCAGATGTTCTGCCATGTAGCGGGCGTTGCCGAGCACTTCCTCCTCGGTGACGCTGGCCCCGTAGCAATCCCAGCTGTTCCAGCCCATGGGCGGTGTTTGAGCAAAGTCATGATGGTTCACTTGCGCACTTCCTTTCCTACTCGTGATTAAAGCTTGTACAAGTAGCATAGAGGGAAAAACGCGGCCGCGTCTACAGCAATGTTTTGCTTCGGTATGTACAATATTGCGGTCTGTTCTAGTCGAATTTCAAATGATGAAACCCGACGATCTCGCGACCATCGCGAACTTCACCCGGCGGGTAACCGACCCATTTTCGAAACACCTTGATGAAATAGCTTCCGCTGGAATATCCGATCTCTCTTGCGATCTCCTCCATGCTCAGTGAAGTGCTCCGCAGCAGCTCGACGGATCGTTCGATCCGGATCTTCGTTAAATACGAGATCGGGGTAAGCCCTGTGGCATCGCGAAATACACGCGTAAAATGGTATTTGGACAAGCCTGCATTGCTGGCAAGCTCATTCAGACTTTGCAGTTCACAATAGGATGTCTCAAGCTGCTGTACCGCGCGCTGCACCGGCAGAGGCCAGGACGCCTTTTCTTTCCGGCGGGTCTCGCTGAAGCGGAACAGCTCCATCACAAAGCGGTAAACGAGCGATGAGGCGATATACCCATCGGTAATCCTGTGGTTTGCAGATGCATGAAACATGTCCTTTAATAATCCGATGGCTCCCGAATCCTCTGGAATGCAAGGAGTGTGGCCCAGCCGGGTAACGAGTTCAGCCCACTGCTCACTCAGGTTTTTCTGACGAAACAGAATGAAGTAAAATTCCCACTCCGAGCTGGTCTCCGGAAGGAAATAACGGTGCTCACCGGGGATTTCCACCATAAAAGCCGTTCTTGGCTTAAGATCATACGTTTGACCCTCGATACAAACAGCGCCCTGGCCGGACACCGTGTATTGAAAAAGATAGAGCGGACCGTCAATCCGCTTCATACCATCCCAGTTATAAGCATGGGTCTGAATATGTTCCCTCCCTAGTGCGAACAGCTGATAAAAGGAGCTCTCCAGCGTATCCAGAAACCGGTATCCATAAACGGCAAAATGCTCGTGTGTCATGATCGTAAAACCTTCGCCGCCACCCCGAACCGGTCCGGGCGAAATGCATGCTGCCAGGCCTGCAATGGCCTGCCTTCTACACAGTTTGCGGCCAGCTTGGCGGTCACGGGACTCAGCAGAATCCCGTTGCGGTAATGCCCCGCCGCGAACACCACGCGCTCCGCCTGCGGCACACGGCCGATCAGCGGCCGCCCGTCCAGCGTGGACGGCCTCAGTCCCGCCCAGCGGTGGAACGGCTCTGCCTGCTCCAGTGCTGGAACTACGTTCTTGTTCCACTGCAGCAGACGACGGATGCCTCTGTCCGTCACGCTGGTGTCGAATCCGGCGATATCCTCCGAGGCTCCGCACACGAGCGTACCGTTGGCTTTTTGCACCAGGTACCCCTGACTGCTGAACACCATATGGTTCAGCGGCGTTTGCTCCGCATCCCAGGTGTATGCACAAATCTGTCCCCGGATCGGCTGAACGGGAATCCGCATGCCCAGCTTGCCCGACAGCTCTCCCGCCCAGGCACCGGTACAGACCACGAGCTGATCCCCTGTAAAGATCTCACCGCTTGCTGCCTGTACCTCGATGTGATCTTCCCATGCCGCCAGATCAAGCGCGCCCAGCTCCTCCTGAATGTCCACCCCTGAACTCAGGCAGGCTGACTTCAAGGCGGTTACAAAATCCGGCGCATAAATGTGACTCTCTTCCGGTGTCCACAGCGCTGCCAAGGCCTTGCGGGACAAGCCGGGCTCTGCCTCGAACAGGTCGTCTCCCTGCAGGATGACCGCACTGGATCCGCACGTTCTCTGCCAGTTCATCCGGCTTTGCAGACCCAGCAGGTCCGCCTCATGGTACGCGACATACAGACTGCCGCTCGGCGTGTACTCGAAGCTGTTCCCCGAGCATTCCCGCACGAGCTGCTGCCAGGCTGGATAAAGGCTCAGACTTTCCCGGCACAGCATAAAAAATTCATCCGGCGCCTCCACATTCTCTGAATAGGGTGCCAGCATCCCGGCGGCTGCGCCGGAGGCCTGCCCGCCGCATCGCCCGGTTTCCAGCAGCCGGACGTTGACGCCGCGGCGGCTCAGTTCAAGGGCACATGACAGCCCGATAATGCCGCCGCCCATGACCAAGATGAGATCCTTCATCTGCTCCACTCCTGTCTAAAGTACATCCGGGGAAGACGGCCGGCTCACCATGGCTTCCAGTCCGCTGCTGGCGGATGCGTACTGCTTCTTCGGCACCCGGCCGGACAGATACGTAAGCCTTCCTGCTTCAATGGCCAGCTTCATGGCCAGCGCCATGCCGACCGGATCCTTGGCCTTGGCGACTGGCGTGTTCATCAAGACAGCGGATGCGCCCAGCTCCAACGCCAAGGCGGCATCGCTGGCGGTTCCCAGCCCTGCATCCACGATGACCGGTACGCTGGCTTCCTCTACAATCAGGCTGATATTGTAAGGGTTCAGAATGCCAAGTCCCGTCCCGATTGGAGCGCCCCCCGGCATAATGGCGGCAGCTCCGGCCTCCTCCAGCTTCCTGCAGATGACCGGATCGTCCGAGATATAGGGGAGTACCGTGAAGCCTTCCTTCACCAGAATTTCTGTAGCCCGCAGCGTTTCGATTGGATCCGGGAGCAGTGTCCGCTCGCTGGCACTAATCTCCACCTTTACCCAGTCACTGAGGCCCGAAGCTCTGGCCAGACGCGCGATCCGGACCGCTTCATCTGCCGTCCGGGCTCCCGATGTGTTGGGCAGAAATTGAAAAGCCTCTGGCTCAACATGCTGCAGAATAGAATCATCCTCCACCGCATCCAGATTGACTCTGCGGATGGCAAAGGTGAGCACTTCTGCACCCGACACCGCAATCGCTTCATTCTGGACAAATGGACTGGGGAAGAGACCCGTCCCCAGAAAAAAACGTGAAGACATCTCATGATTCCCGATACGCCAAGTATCTTGGTTCATTCCTTTAACCCCCTCCTACAAAATGGACAATCTCGATCGTCATACCTGGCACGGCTTTCACGCACGGCCACTGCTCCGCCACCAGCACTTCTCCGCCAGCCTCCACAACGACCGGCTTGCCGGTCAAACCCAGCTTCTCGATTACATCAGCGATGTTGCCCGCTGCCATTTCCCGCCTGCTGCCATTGATGATCAGTTCCATGTGTCTACCCCTTTTCGATCCAGCTTCGTAAGGAACGTCCGGCATGTTCCTGTAACGTCCGTGCTCCCTACGATCTCGCTAACTGCACAGATTCTGGTCGCTCCGGCGCGGATAACCTCTTCCACGTTATCCAGCTTGATTCCGCCAATCGCTACGAACGGAATGGATATCTGCTCCGCCACC
The DNA here is from genome assembly GCF_012933385.1 of Paenibacillus lemnae. GTDB lineage: Bacteria > Bacillota > Bacilli > Paenibacillales > Paenibacillaceae > Paenibacillus_AQ > Paenibacillus_AQ lemnae. The sequence continues at coordinate 163,393 of NZ_JABBPN010000001.1, read as the reverse complement.
TCTCGGATGTACGATAAACCGACCGGTGCCACGACATCAGCTTTCGTTGCCGTAGCATAGACGGGCCCCGCCCCAATGTAATCGGCACCCTGCTGTTCAGCCAGCAGCGCTTCGCCGATGGCATGCGTCGAAATGCCGATGATCCGGCTGCCGACCCGCTGCCGGGCCTCTGCGATCGGCATATCTCCCTGGCCCAGATGAATGCCGTCGGCATCTACCTCCAGCGCCAGGTCGACATGATCGTTCACGATAAAAGGAACGCCGTACCTTGTAGTCAGCGCCCGAAGGGCTTTTGCTTTACGTACAAGCTCCTCCTTGCTGCTGCTCTTGTCGCGGAACTGAACAATATCCACGCCTCCCAGAATAGCTTCTTCCATCACGTCCACAAGGCTCCGGCCAGGGTGAAAGTTCTCGCCGGTGATTCCATACAATCTGAAATTTGGCATTTTGATTTTCTCTCCTGTTCTAATCTTCGTTAATTGCCGATATAACGGGCATAAATCGTCTTCGCCCTGACGAGGTCGTTCGTCCCCTGCACCAGCGTCCGGCCATCTGCGAACAGCACCAGGCGTTCGCCTTCCGGGAGCATCGCCCGGATCAGGTATTCATTCACCTTCATGTTCACTACAGCCGGTTCAAGCCGCTCCTGCCACAGCTTCAGGTCGAACGGCTCATGGCCGGCAATCTGAACCGAATCCCGACCGCACAGCGATAAGGCCGCATCACTCTCCTCCTGCAGTGCAGGATACTCATGAAGACCGCAGCACGGGCAGTCCACTCGCGGCTTCCCCAGCTTCATCGCATGGTACTGGTTATGCCACACATCCAGCGTAATGAGGCTGTCTCTTCTCGCCTCCGCGGCACCCACCAGGTATTTCAGCGCCTCCACCGCCTGATACGAAGCGATAATATCGACCACCGGAGAGATTACGCCAATCGTATCGCAGGTTTGGCCCCCGGAATCCGCCGATTGAATGAAGCAGCGCAGGCATGGCGTCACACCCGGCACAAATATGGCACTCATACCCCGTGAGCTGACTGCCCCGCCGTATACAAAAGGAACCCCTTCCCGAAAGCAGGCATCATTCAGCAGAAAGCGGGTTTGAAAATTATCGGTCCCGTCCAGCACCAGGTCCATATCCTGAAGAAGCTCGGCGGCATTGGCAGACGTCACATCCGTGAACACCGCCTCCAGCCGGGTTTCCGTGTTGATACGCTTAAGCTTATTTTGAGCTGCTACGACTTTCGGGAGCGCCTCTGCAGCATCCTGCTCGTCAAACAGCATCTGCCGCTGTAAATTGCTGGGCTCCACATAATCCCGGTCAATCATACGGACCCGCCCTACCCCGGAGCGGACCATATGGTTGGCCAGAACGGTGCCCAGCGCACCCATGCCGACAATACACACCGCGCTTGCTGCAAGCTTCTCCTGTCCTTCTTCCCCAATCGGAGAAAATAACATTTGTCTGGAATACCGCTCTTTCATGTCATTCATCCCCTTTGTCGTCAATCGTTCTATGTGCGGTTAATTTGGATATGCAATAAAGCCATTCGAGAATACACGAATGGCTTGGACAATTCGAATGAGGTTCTCTACGCCAGCATTACCTGGATCAGATTAACGGTCCGAAGCATAAGGCTCCAATCTCAGCCGGACTTGATCCAGCACCCGCATTCTATTTTCATTTAAATTCAGCATAACGAAACGCCGGGAATTTGGCAACAGCGTATTACGCACCTGATATCCAGCTTAAGCCCGCTTTACCCGTTACAAGCGTACAAACATGTGACCCATACTCTGAATAAAATGCTCATGTAATACGTGGATTGCGAGAGAGGAGGAGAGTGCCTTGGCATACCATGCAGCAGCAAAGCAATGGGTTGGACATCCGGTTTGCCTGTTATTGAATGATGGCAGCTATTATATTGGAACACTGGAGAAAATAAATAAACACCAATTAACCCTGTCCCAGGTTAAGGGGAAGGGAAACAGCCGCAAAAAGCGTAAGTCGAAGAAGCGCGCACAAACATCCGGTCTGTTCGGTCCGATGTTTGGCGGATTTGGCCCAGGTCCGGCACCGTTCGGCGGAAATTTCCCACCCGCGGGTGGTGCAGGCGGAGGAGGACCGTCTTTCTTCGGTGGAGGCGGAGGCGGCGCAGGTCCGGTATCTGCAGGCGGTGAGGGCGGATCGGCACCAAACGCTGGCGCCGGTGCGGGCCTCGGGTTCGGGGGGATTTTCAACACAGTTAATAAATATATGCCGATGATCCGAATCGGAATGAATGTTGTGAAAAGCATATGGCCGTTGTTCGGAATGCTCAGCATCTAACCACATGTCCAAATTTGCTTCATGTCCGTGAGGGCCGAGAGAAATAAGATTGAAAAACAATCTTATTTCTCTCATTTTTCCGCTGTGTAGCAGTTTAAGATTGAAAAACAATCTTAAAAACACCTGAATGTCTTCCTACATACGATGAATGGGCAAAAAAGTGAAAAATAAGCCTGAAAATCAATCTTATTGAGATAATGGCTTCTATTTTCAAAGAAATAAGATTGAAAAACAATCTTACTTAAACTGCCAAGCCAGGTTGGCTTGCTGAACAGCGATCATAGAGAAGGCTGATTCAACGGTTCTATTTTAGCTTGACTTTAAAGGTGGATTGGCTTGTCAAGGTGTGCAACTCAAACCTCAGTTCTGCCGGCTGATCTCCTTGAGGCACCTCAAAAGCGATCCAGCCTGACCGTTTTCCGTCAGGTGCGAGGTCTCCATTACCTAAGTCATCATATTGATCTCTCGTGTCAATGATTAGATAATTGCGTTTAATTTCACCCGACCCTGTCACGATGCTGTAATGGGTCTGGCTGTATTTATAATCTTCACCGCTCGTATTGTGAATTTCAGAGTTGATTACAATGAATTCCTGTCCCTCGTCAGCAGCCAGCCTTTCCCCTAACTTCTGCTTGCGCTCACCCTCTGTGAACGTGTATGTAACCCCTTCATACTCAAATGGCTCCCCCAGCTCAAACAAATCCTTCTGCTGTACGGCAGCCGGCTCTCCGGAACCGCTAAGCTGAGTCGCGACATTCGTTGTTGTGGTCTCCCAGTTCCTAATCTGCTCCTTGAGTGCAGCCACTTCCTGCTTGATCGCCTCCACATCAGATTGGAGCGATTCCATCTCACCTGCTGAACATCCACCAAGCAATAAGGTGGTTATCATAACGGGCAGTATTCTTTTTTTGATCATATTGTTCTCTCCCTGTTCGACTGTGAGTTTTATATCTGCGTCAATCTCTCCGCTGCTCCAGCAGCAGCTGCTTGATCTCCTGAACATCCTTCTTCAATTCCGTATTCTCCTGCAGCAGCCGATCCAGGCGCTCATCACGATCTGCATCGTCCTCCTGCCCCAGATAGCTCAAAATGACCGCCACCACAAGATTCAGGATAACAAGCGCACCGACAATGATAAACGTGACAAAATAAATCCAGGCCCACGGCATCTCTTCGATAATCGGCCTCGCAACCTGACTAGCCCACGACTCAAACGTCACAACCTGCATCAAGGTGAACAGCGAAGTATGGAAACTCCCGAAAAACTCATAAGGCAGCACATCTTTGAAAAATGTGGTGCCAATAATCGCATAAATTGAAAATAGCAGCAGTGTTAACCCCAGCACACCGGTTAAGGCCGGAATCGACCGCATCAGTGAATCGATAATTTTGCGCAGTGACGGGATGGCCGGAATCATGCGGAACAGCCTCAGAACCCGGACCAGGCGCAGTGCACTTACGAATGGTGCAGCCAAAAACGCCAGACTGGCGGCCACAATGATGAAATCAAACCAGTTCCATCCGCTGGAAAAGTAACGCCTGAACCCCAGCCCAATAACCTTCACCACAATTTCCAGTACAAAGATCAATAGGATCATTTTATCGAGGGTGATCAGAACGGAGCTGCCCGGTTCGTAAGTTTCGGCAACAATAATGACACCGTTCAATAGAATTATTGCAATCACAATAGCTTGAAAATAACGGTGCTCCACCAATCGCTTACATGCTTCTCTCATCAATACTCCCACAATTCCTTTCCTTCCGAATTTTCTCACATAGATATAGCTCCATTATGAAGCGCAATCAAGGGATAGTCTATATAACTTGTTATTTGAGAAACATTCTCATTGACAACGATGGAAAAGGATAGTATTGTTAATGATGTTGATAATCATTATCATTTAAAATACATAGGATAAGGGTGGATTTGTACATGAATACCAAGCAAAAAACCTCTGTAAGATCGTTCGTATTTTCAGCTATGCTGCTTCTACTCCTGGTGGGCTGCTCCACGCAGCAATCCGAACCTGCATCGGCACCGACTGCCAATACTCCTGAAGGCACAGAAGCAACTACATCCGAAGCCGCATCGAAAACGCCTTCCTCGGATGCAGAAAACACGGAATATCCAATCGTCATCAAGCATGCGTTCGGGGAAACGGTGATTGATAGCAAGCCGGAACGGGTCGCTACCATCCAGTGGGCAAACCATGATGTTGCGCTCGCCCTAGGCGTGGTGCCTGTAGGCTTCTCGGCAGCCAACTACGGCGTGCAGGATGACAGCGGGCTGCTGCCCTGGACAGCGAAGAAGCTGAAGGAGCTTGGCGTCACGGACCCGAATGTTTTTCAGGACACGGACGGCCTGGATTTCGAAGCTATTTCGGATGCTGACCCGGATGTCATTCTCGCTGCGTACTCCGGAATCACGCAGGAAGATTATGATATGTTGAGTGAAATTGCTCCGGTCGTGGCCTACCAGACAACACCTTGGGTAACGACCTGGCGCGAGCAGGTGCTCTATAATGCAGCAGGTATGGGCATGAAAGCCGAAGGCGAGCAGCTCATTAAAGACACCGAGAAGCTGATTCAGGATAAAGCCAGCCAGTACCCGGATCTGCAGGGCAAAAAAGTGGCATGGGTCAATTTTTCAGCAAACGACTTGTCCAAATTTCATATTTATACTCCAGGTGACCCAAGAGGCGCTTTTCTGATCGAGCTGGGCATGGAATATCCAGAGAGCGTGACAAGCCAGATTAAGGATGACGCAAGCTTTGCCCTGACGCTCAGCTCTGAGAATGCTGACAGCCTTTACGATGCAGATATCTTGGTCGGATATGGTGATGAGAGCTTGTATGAAGCGGTAAAAGCTGATCCGCTGCTGAGCAAAATCCCAGCGATTAAGCGAGGTTCAGTTGTATTTATTGGTAACGGCACACCGCTGGCAGCGGCCGGCAATCCCAATCCGCTGTCCATCTCGTACACGATTGATGAGCTGCTGAAGCTTATCGGAGGCGCTGCCGACAAGATCCATGAATAATGCAGCACTTGCCACAGCAGACAAACGGCTGATCCAGGCGGTACCCCGGCATTTTAGAAAAGTCCTTGTCCTTTCTGTTATCCTGCTTCTCTTATGCGCGATAGCCTCCCTCGTCTTCGGTTCGCGCCTGGTGGGATGGCATGAACTGATGGATGGATTGTTCTACCCGGGCTCCAACTCCTATGGGGCTGACATCGTACGCAAAAGGGTTTCGCGCACCGTGTTCAGTTTGTTTTGCGGTGCGGCCCTCGGCGTATCCGGGGCACTGATGCAGGCGGTGACCCGGAATCCGATCGCAGATCCCAGCATCCTGGGCGTCAACACAGGGGCTGCCTTGTTCGTGGTATGCGGCATCGCGTTCCTGAACATCAGCACCGCCGGCCAGTATATTGGGCTCGCCCTGGCTGGCGCGGTCATGACCGCCGTGTTCGTCTTCGGCATCGGTTCCATGGGGCGCGGCGGTGCTACGCCCCTCAAGCTTGTGTTAGCGGGAGCGGCCACCAGTGCAGCCCTGTCCTCCCTGGTCAGTGCTGTCATGATCCCGCGTTCGTCCGTGATGGATCAATTCCGGTTCTGGCAGGTGGGCAGCGTTGGTTCAGGGAGCTGGAGCGTGATTGCCGCTTTTATTCCTTTTCTTCTGATCGGCCTGCTGATCGGCTTCCTTACCGCTCCGGCGCTTAATGCACTGGCACTAGGTGATGATGTGGCGACAGGTCTCGGTGTCCGCACCGGGGTCCTGCGTCTCATTGCTGCTTTGGGCGGTGTGCTGCTGTGCGGAGCGACTACGGCACTGGCAGGTCCGATCGGATTTGTCGGGCTGCTGTCCACCCACGTCATCCGCCTGATCCTGGGTCCTGATCTGCGCTTCATTATTCCGCTGTCCGCGGTTTCAGGGGCCATTATTTTAACGGTGTCCGATGTCAGCGGCAGGCTGCTTGGCAGCCCCGGCGAGCTGGAGGTCGGTGTCGTTACGGCGTTTGTTGGAGCACCTCTGCTCATACTCTTAGCGATGAAATCGAAAGTGCGTTCCTTATGACAAATACAGCGATTGCATTTATTATGGCGGGAAGGCGTCAGCGGCGCCGACGTTTTGTCTTTGTTACCACCCTGCTTGTCATCCTGGCATGCCTTCTGTGCTGTGCCATGCTCCTTCTGGGCAGCACCCTCTATCCGCTGCAGGATGTGATCCTGGCCCTGACGGGTGAAAAGATTAAGGGCGTGTCGTTTGCCGTCAATAGTATCCGTCTGCCGAGGATGCTGGCAGGCCTGTTTGCCGGATTTGCCTTCGGTGTCGGGGGAGCCACCTTTCAGACGATGCTGCGCAACCCGCTTGCGAATCCCAATGTCATTGGCATTACAGCAGGCTCCAGTGCGGCGGCGGTATTCTGCATCCTGATCTTGCAGTCCAGCGATGCGATGGTTTCTATCGCCTCTGTCATTGGCGGCCTGCTGATCGTCATTCTGATTTATGTTTTTTCGAGAGGAAGATCCTTCTCTATCGGACGCCTGATCCTGGTCGGCATTGGCATACAGGCGATGCTGAATGCATTCATATCCTATTTGCTGCTCATTGGCGGCCAGCAGGATATTCCTGCAGCACTCCGATGGCTCGCCGGCAGCCTGAACGGATCCCGCATGCATGAGCTTCCGCCTCTTATGATCGCAGTCCTTGTGGGTACACCGGTCATTATTCTGCTGAGCAGACATCTCAGCATCCTGGAGCTGGGGGAGCAGACCGCTGCTTCGCTTGGTGTTCAGACAGATAAAACCCGCATTGCGATGATCTTGAGCTCCGTCTGCATGATTGCAGTGGCCACAGCGATCACGGGGCCCATTGCCTTTGTCGCTTTTCTGTCCGGGCCGATCGCCAAACGATTGGTCGGAGCCGGTTTTTCCAGTGTCGTTCCTGCCGGCCTTGTCGGGGTTAATCTGGTTTTGGCGGCCGATCTTATCGGACAATTCGCATTCGAGGTCAGATTCCCTGTTGGCGTCATCACCGGCATTCTTGGTGCGCCATATCTGATCTATCTGTTAATCCGAATGAATCGAAAGGGGGATTTGTAATGCAGCCTACCCATACATTTCAAGCCGAGAACCTCACTGCGGGCTATGATCATACAACAATTCTCCATGACATCAGCCTCGAGATTCCCAGCGGCAAAATCAGTGTCATGATCGGTGCCAACGGCTGCGGAAAATCCACACTTCTGAAAACACTGGCCCGCCTCATTAAGCCTAGTTCCGGAACCATTACCCTGAACGGAAAGCCGCTGGATGATATCCCGTCCAAGTCATTCGCCCGGGTGGTAGGACTGCTGCCGCAATCCCCCATTGTCCCTGAAGGTATTACCGTCGCTGATCTGGTGGGAAGAGGTCGGTTTCCGCATCAGTCCTGGCTGAGCAGCTGGAGTAAAAAGGACATGGAGGCCGTTGCTGAAGCGATGGACATCATGAGCATTACAGACTTCGCCAACCATCATATCGATGAGCTGTCCGGCGGCCAAAGGCAGCGGGTGTGGATTGCCATGGCCCTGGCGCAGCAGACCGATATCCTTTTTCTCGATGAACCGACAACCTATCTGGACATCACCTACCAGATCGAAATTCTGGACCTGCTCACCGAGCTGAATCGAAAGCTTGGCATCACCATGGTTATGGTTCTTCATGATATCAATCTGTCTGCACGGTATGCGGATCATATCTTTGCACTTCGGGAAGGAACGCTTGTGGCAGAAGGGAAACCGTCCCAGGTCATTACGAGTACCGCTGTGAAGGACATCTTCGGGCTGGACTGCACCGTCATTGCAGATCCGGTGTCCGGCTCTCCTCTGGTGGTGCCGATCGGGCGATACCATGCCCAGCCTGCCTCTGCTGCTGCTTACGCTGCCGCTGGCAGAGCATAACCGGTTGAATCATCCAATCCCGGCAATCACAAACAGCCCCGCTGAGGAGAGATCCTCCAGCGGGGCTGTTTGAACAAAGCACAGTTTAAAGTTTCAAAGTCTTGGTATACATAATATGACCGTGTGCACCTACAAAAATATATTTACCATGGGCTTTCACGCCGTCATACATCATCTCATTCCCGCGAGTGTCCACGTCCGAATTCTTGTCGGGAACCGGGATCTCCTTCCACTTCAGGCCGTCTTTTGATACGTAGTAGGCATGATACGTGACATAATCCCCGCCTGCTTCCTTCAATGAATCATTGAATGCAAAAAATTGCCCATTAAAGGATGTGATGAACTGAAAGCTGTCCTGCTGATCCAGTCCGGATCCAGATCCCGCCTTCGTCCACCGCTTAGCATCCTTGGACACCCACATTCTGGTGGGTGAAGTGAGATCGGCGGCAACATACCCTTTTCCATTCCACGCCATATCTGCTACCGTCAATTGCAGCCTTGCCAGCTCTGCCCATGTCGTTCCGTTGGTGGACTGCATGATCTTCGTATACTGCTTGCCGTTATTGTACATCTGGAATGCAGCCACAACGCGTTTTCCGTCCCACACCATCGAGGTGAGCCAGTAATCCGATTTGCTGACACTGCTGACCTTGGTCCACTTGAGTCCGTCTTTTGATGTATAGACACCATAGACTTGATCCGAAGCCACGAAGAACTTCCCGGTCCACAGGATTTGTCGTAAACCTCCATACTGATCTTTAAAAGGCACGCGCACAGACTTCCAGCTGACGCCATCGGCAGACACATACACACCCCCGTTGCCGACAGCTACGAACTTGCCTGCACCCCAAGCTACATCAAACAGATGCGCTCTGCCCAGTCTTTCTGAAAAAGAGAACGGATGACTGCTCTTCCACTGACTTCCATTGACCGTGTAGACCACGCTTCCGTCCAAACCGACAGCTACCGTTCTTTTTCCATTCGTGGCAATGCCTCTGAAGTCTCCACTGCCGGATGTGCCGGCCAGCCTGTAGCTCCACTTCTTGCCGTCACTTGTAAAAAGGGCGTATGTACCGTCAGAAGAAATCCCATCCACCTTGTTCGAACCGATACCGGCGAAACCGCCGGATACAGGATACATGGTATATACGGAGGCTACATGGGATATATCATGCTTTGCCCAGCTTGCACCATTACTAGAGGTATACGAAACCTGCCCGCTTGAAAGACTGCCCGAGGCAGAACCGACCGCAATATAGGTTTTTCCGTTGGTGAATATAGATTGAAATTGGACGCCGGCCGGTGATTTGCTCTGCTTTTTCCAGGTCACGCCGTCTTTCGAGGTATAGATTCCATTGCCGACCCCCAGGTACTGCTTGCCCGTCCATACCAGATCGTTAATGCCTGCCCCGGTATTCATAGGCTTGCTTGTCCATTTCCGTCCGTCCCTGGAGATATAAATCTTCTTCTCTTCATAGCCAAAAATAAAATACGTGCCGTTCACATACTTGATGGAGTTGGACCCGTATGTGGAGCCCAGCGTCAGTGTCTTGGTCCACTTTACCCCGTCGCCGGATGTGAACACGTGCTCCCGCCCAACAGCGACAAAGCCACCTTTACCCGCTGCTGCGTAATGAATGGCTTCACCCGGCTCAAAAGCGATTTTGGTCCACTTCAGTCCGTCGGCAGAAACAAATCCCTCGGAAGGCGCATATGCTGCCTCTCTGGCATATTCGGTGTTCGAGCCGAATATCACATACTTGCTGCCATTCCAGGCGATCGTGGTCAGCTGGTAGTTACCGAACTTCGATAATGCTTTCCAGCTTCGTCCGTCCTTGGATTTCATCACGGTCCCGTAAGGACCGACGGCCAAATATTCCCTCTTCCCGATCGCCAGGGAATATGGGGGACTCGAGCTGTACGACGCATCCAGGGTCCAGCCCTCACCTAAAGAATATGGCGATTCCTTCAGCGTAATTTGGTCCACACTCCCCTTGGGTGCAGCAGACACTTCACGACCGGAGCCTAGCAGCGGCCACAGCAGTGTAAAACAAATGAACAAAATAACGGTTTTTTTCAATTGTATGCTTCCTCCTATGACGCCTGCGATGATGATAGATTCATTTCTTATAGATCCAACATAAGAAAATGAGTCCCGAAGCCTATTATACGTCTTTAGAACTATCTAGTGAAGAGAGAAAAGAGGGCGGGCTGGTGCGGGCTGGTGCGCTTTCCCATTAAATTAAGCAGATAAGCCTGAAAACCAATCTTATTTTTAGTGATCTGCCTAACGTGCCGTGTTTAAGATTGAAATTCAGTCTTAAACTGCAGGTTATGGTGCCTCAAGCTGTGAAATTGGTAGAAATCAGGAGATTAAGCTTGAAAAACAATCTTAATCTCCTGATTTTCCTTTTTTATAGACAAATAAGATTGAAAAACAATCTTATTAGCGGACGGCTAGGCAGGGCAGCAGCCTCCTATTGACTAAACATAAGCCGCTGTATCACTCGACTTCGCGCTTAATATAAGCCTGAGATATTAGGTTTCCCGCCCACGGCTGCTGCCACTGTTTCTGTCGAAAGCTAATTTGAACATCGTGCGCACGGTGCGTGGCTCGGGACATGCTTGGATTGGATGGCTGTCGACCATATGCCCACATGTCAGCTTCTATCCCAAGTTCAAATGCTGCATTTTATCTGGATTGCGGAGCATGTACATATGCTGTATGGTACCACCTTTCACATCCAAGCTGACAATGGTCGGGAACTTCTCGGTAGAACTGCTGATCACAAAGCCCAGCTGACCATTGATTTTCACCAGACGTACGGCGCCTTCCCCCCTCTCCTTGGATAACAAGCCTTGTATAAAGGCCAATACGCGCTTGCTGGTTGTGACTGGCTTGATCGCCGCAAGAACTTTGCCTCCGCCGTCGGAGTAAAGCACAATATCATCCGCGAGCAAGGCAAAGAGCCCATCCATATCCCCGGTTGAAGCCGCATGGAGAAACTGCAGGACAAGCTGCTCGGACCGATCACCGGCGGAGGGCTCGGCAGCATGCCGATCCTCCCCAATTTTCCGCTTGAGGCGGCTGTAGATTTTACGGCAGCCAAGCTCGCTTTTGTCTACAAAATCTGCGATGTCCCGGTACTCGAATTGAAACGCCTCCCGCAAAATAAAGACGGCCCGCTCGATCGGTGTCAGCCGCTCCAGCATAACCATAAAAGCATAGGAAATGGTGTCCTCCAGAACGATTTTCTGCAGCGGATCCTGTCCCGGCGCATACCCTGGAATGTCTTTAACGTCCTGCACCAGGGGCTCTGGCAGCCAGGGTCCTACATACACCTCTCTTTTATGGCTGGCGGACTTCATATAATCGAGACAGCGGTTGGTTACCATTTTGCACAGATAGGATTTCAGGCTGCGGATTCCACCCTCTTCTTGATGGAGATTCTGCTGCTGCAGTGTCATAAACACATCCTGCACCAAGTCCTCGGTTTGCGTGACGGATCCTAACATACGGTACCCAATAGAAAGCAAAAGAGGCCGATAGGTCCTGTACGCGGAATCTATCTCCACAAGGTTCCCCCTCCTTTCAAGCATCATTCACGCTGAGCTATCATTTGTTTTGAAGCTTCTTTTGCACTGTTTAAAGATGCATTAAGCAGCAGCCCTTGGGAGCCAACCCAATCCCCGGCCATATACAGCCCCGGCCGCCCTTTCACCTCAGGTCCGGGCCGGCGTGAAAGACCTCCGTTAGCAGCCATAGCCATGCCATGCGATACCAGCATACGCGGCAGAAAACGCTGCTGGATGACATGCTTGCGCCACTCCGGCTGAATGCTGTCGAGAAAACCTTCGAGTTCAAGTTCATTCTGCTTGGGGTCACTCTGGTCATGAGCCGGCAGGTACTTCATAACATGGATGACCTTTTTACCGGGTCCGGAGAGTGCAGCCGCCGCGGAATGGTTGGCGTAGTACCACGGCACATTTGCACCGATTACAAATTTTATCTTTGGGCGAGGCATCCCGGATACTACTAGATCCAGACAGGCGGCATAAACAGGAACATGCTGCTCATACGCTGCCGCTTCTTCCGCTGAAAGAGCCGGATGTAGGAGCGACAGCCCAGCTTCAGGTCCTGCCGTGGATAAAACTTGACGGGTCCTCAGCTCTGTTCCATCTTTCAAGACGACACACATGTCGGGGGAGCTGCCTCTGATTTCCCGGACGGGGGAACTTGCACGGATACATACACCGGTCTTCTGCGCCTTCTCTACCAGCTTGTTCACCAGTGTCTGCCAGCCTCCGTCGATGTACATGACCTGGCCCTGCTGAAGCTGTTCGACAGCCGCTCCGGCGCTTAGCAGCTCGGGATCTTCGCAGTACGTGGACAGCCGGAATAATCCTTCAACGACACTTCGCACCCGTAGACTGGCCAGCTGTGATTCCAGATAGGCCTGCAGCGTCACAGTGTGCAGCGTGGATGTATCCGTCTTGCGAAGACGACTGTAAAATCGAATTAGCTGGATTTTCTCATGAAACGTCAAGAACGATCCGAGCAGTAACTGCGTGAGCGGAACCGCTCTGACATGGCCGTCCTCTTCTTTAAACATGAGCAGCCCTGGCGGCTTCGGTGCTGAGCCGGTAACCGTGACGCCAATCTCCTGCAAAATATCCAATGCACTCCTGAACAGGGCATGAGCGCCCAGATTTACGCGTGCCCCCGCCATTTCCGTTGAAATAGCGCGTCCTCCGGGATGTGTTCCTTTTTCGAGCATCAGTACGCTTTTTCCTGCCTGCGCCAAATACACCGAAGCGGTTAATCCTGCGGCTCCGGCTCCGATAATGATCACATCCCAATCGCGGTCGCTGTGATTTTGAATCATGTGTACCATTCCTTTCGAGTCTGATACATACATGACGATTAGCCGGATTGATGTGTGACAGGGGCTGGCGGCATCATATGGAATAAAAAAATAAGCCCGAAAATCGGGCTTATCTCCAATCCTCCATGCATTATTTGCAGAGTATACACACAGCCGCTAAAATAAAGGTAAATTCTTCAAAGGAGCGGTATTGCCATGACAGAAAGTAATTCCTTTCTCTCCAACATCAGCGCACCTGCCCGAAGGGCTCTTGAACGGGAAGGCATCACCTCCCTCGAGCGCCTATCTGAATATACCGAGGCAGACATTTTGAAGCTGCACGGCGTCGGTCCAAGTACTATGCCGAAGCTCAGGATCGCTTTGGACGAGGTCAATCTATCTTTTAAAAATTAATAAAACTCATTCAACAAAGCCAGCGCCTCTTCATTATCAGGCTCAAGCTGGAGCAATTTCCTGATGTACTCCAATCCCTCTTCATTCCATTCCAGCTCAAAGCAGCAAATCGCCAGGCAATAAAATACCGTGGATACGACTTCATCCTCGTTCTGCTTCACGGAAATTTCCAGGAATCGTTTGGACTCTTTGTACAGGTCCATTTCGAACAGCAGCAATCCGATATCGAGCGCCAGATCATACCGCTGCTCCATGACGTAGTTAGAAGCCCACATCAGCTGGATACCTCGCCATAGATCCTGTCTTTCCTCATCATTTGCTTCCGGCAGCAGGCTGGAGATCCGTGCAGTGCCGTAGATGAAAAATTCCGCATCATATCCGCCAAGACGCCAGAAGCTTAACAGCTGCTGCATGCCCATGCTCTCTAGATGCCGGTCTACCCATTCTTTCAGACTGTAAAATTCGTCGGGGCCAAACCGCTCTACCGCTCGGCGGTATGCCAATTTAACCTGAAGATAGTCCTGCGCATGATCAACATGGAGAATACAGCCAACGTTAATATTTTTATAATGATGCGGCGGGAACAGGACCAGGGCACCCTTGCGTTCATACACGTGCTGAAACGCATGGAAGTTGGCCGTGAGCGAAAAGCTACCATGAATAATCAGCTCCGGCGGATCGTTAAACTTCCAGTTCTCCAGCAGATGATCTCCCTTGTCCGCGGTAATCAACAGAAATCCAGACTGGGACAAGTCATTGAGCCGCTCAAGACAGCCTAATCCCACCTCAGGAAACAGGACATGGGAATCTTCCAGCTGCTCCTGATATAGGGCGACTACATCCCGGTAAGGATAGTTCTCCTGCTCATAATGCGGCGTCCGGCGGTACTCATAACTTAGCGATATCCCATTTAAAACCTCTGTCCGATTCAATGCGTCCTTGTCGGCTGGATACTCCACAAATACGTCAGCTTCATACGTCTGCCCGTCCCCGATATACATCAATTCCTGCGGCAGGCTGTCAAACAAGTAGTTGGCGATCACCAGCAGCGGCTGCTTCAAATCTCCCGGCTTGATGGTAGTCCCTGATTCAACAAGACTTAGAGATGTATCTGTAACGGCATCAAATCGCGCAAAATCAAGCAGGCCCTCGGCAACGAGCGGCTGCAGTGCAGGGTGCTCCCGCCAAGCCTTCACATTACTCATCGCATAGTCTGTCATGATATAACGAAAAGGAGGCAGCGAACTGCCAGCCAGATCCCTTAACTGACAAAGCTCCTGTATGACATGATAAGCAAATCGTCCTGCCCCTGCCCCAAGCTCAACGATGTACACAGGCTCGTCAGAGGAACCTTCCTGGTTGACGCGATCCTGCAAAAATCCGAAGATCATGTCTGCATAAGCAGCAGCGATCATCGGATTGCTCGTAATATATTGGGGGACCTGATCGTTGTCCCATGCCTTCATGCCTTTTTCTTCATAATATTCCTGTTGAATCTTCCATAGCGGCGCTTCACTAAAGCGATAGCTTTGTTGTTGTTTATGTTGATCTGTCAATTGAATTACATCCTGCCTTCTACAATGTATTGAATAACACTATTCATGATACGGTTCATTTCCTGCTACGGCAAGTTTAAAGGGCTGTCCCATTTGATGCTTAGAGACACTGCGGGTACGAATCATTCCTCCCATCGCTCTTGCGATCTGATTTCCTGAATGGATTTGCTTAAGTAAGTTCCAGTAAACGTATGATTTCACCGTCGATGACTTCTTCACTGACTTTTTTAAATCCCAGAGATTCATACAACTGTGCCGCCAGCAGATTATCCGGTCTGTGTCCGATCATGATCTTGTTGCAATTCATGGAGCTCATATGCTCAATAAGCTTGTCCATTGCAGATTTCCCGAAGCCTCTGCCTTGATACTGCTCATCGATCATCAATGCGGGGATCCAATAATTCCCGTCCTCATCGGGCCTGTTACAAAAAACAATAAATCCCACTAAGTCCGTATTCCAGTACACCGCACGCAGCTCAAAATCATCCACAAACTTCGACTCAGCAATCCAGTAAACAACAGGTGCTGGAAATACATTTCGTTGTTCTTCTGTCACTTTTAATTTCGTACATGCATACCAGTTCTGGACAGATACTGGCTTAAGATCAATTCCCATCCCATCTTCCTCCCGAATTTGACTTCACAGAGGAACGATTCCTCTGCGATCAATAGTGAAGTTCCTCTAAACCGAACAACAGAGCATGAATGTTACGCATACCACATCACTCCCTTCTATATATCCAAATCATACCATTCTGTTTGTGTTTGCAAAACCGATTTTACAAATGCTTTATATCTAGCTTACAAGGCGATAACAGTTGATCTTTATACTGGTCCTATTCAGAGGATTGGATAACTATGCCAGAAAGGGGACAGTCCATACATCAAACTGGCTTACATATGGGTGTTAGGACATTTTTTAAATAAAAGCAAACCAGCACTTACTTCCAGGAAAAAGGTGAGAAACAGCATGAAGAAAAGAACTAGACAATATTTAGCTGCATTTTTGACACTGCCCATTATGGCAGGTGTATGGCCTCATACTGCTGTGCAAGCGGCTGACCCGGAGATCCCCTCAATCGAACAGAAGGTATGGCTTACCGAGATCTACCCCAATGACATTGCGCGCCATGAAACCTACACAGGACTCAGCGGCAGTACCATTGACAGCATGGATTATATTGAAGTTTATAACGGCTCTGACACAGAGCTTGATTTCGGCGCAGATTACGACTTGGTTTACGCTGATGGAGTCGAACTGCCGCTCACGTTTAATGAAACGGAAGTGAAGATCCCGGCTCACAGCGCAGCTGTGTTCTGGGTTCGTCGTGTAGACCTGGAGAAAAACGGCGTTACGATGCCGTCCGAGGCCGATTTTCGATCAAGCCTTGGTGTGCCGGAGGGTGTGCCCGTCTTCTCGGTCAATAACCAGAAGGCGCTCAAGAACACGACCGCCACGGTGACGATCAAGGCCAAGAATACGAGCGAAACGATCTCTTCCTACACCTACGTGACCGCAGATGCCGGGGCGACGGAAGGGACCAGTGTGCATTTCCGCGCGGCAGCTAATGCCCCGGGCGCTGTTGCCATTGCCAAGCAAGCTCTTCCATCAGCTGGACAGGTGAGCCAGGAGCAGACAAGCCTTCCTCTTAAGCCGCAGCTCACTGCCGGCACCGTAAACCGCACAAGTGACAGCTCAGCAACGGTAACCTTTACTTCCAGCAAAGCGGGGGCCTATTACTACGCTGCTGTGCCCCGCGGCGATGTCGCTCCAGCGATCGATGCGGCAGGAAGCGGCACATTAATCGATGCAGGCGAGCAAAGTATCCCGCTTACAACGCTCCCTGCCGGTGCTCAGGATCTATATGTTGTGGTGAAGGACGCCTCCGGCGAAATAAGCCAGCCACTGCTCATTCCTATTCCGGCCTATGTAACGGCTGCAACCGGAGGAGTGTACCTGACCGAGATTTATCCCAATGACATCGCGCGCCATGAGTCCTACACAGGACTGAGCGGTGCTACGATTGACAGCATGGATTACATTGAGGTCTATAACACATCCGATTCAGAGCTGGACTTTGGCAGCAGCTTCGACCTGGTCTATACCGACATGGATGCAGCCGTGGTCTCTGACTTGCCGCTGACCTTTAATGAAGCCGAGGTGAAAATCCCGGCCCAAAGCGCAGCGATATTCTGGGTCCGCCGTGTAGATCTGGAGAAAAACGGCGTTACGATGCCGTCTGAAGCCGACTTCCGTGCAAGCCTCAGTGTACCCGAGGGTGTGCCTCTCTTCTCGGTGAACAATCAGAAAGCGCTGAAGAATACGACCGCCCGTATTTCCATCACGGCCAAAGGCAGCCAGGAAACGATATCTTCATATGCCTACATCTCTGCCGATGCCGGCTCTGAAGAAGGCAGCAGCGTTCAGCTTCAGGCAGCAGAGGGCGTGGCTGGCGCTGTCCCGATTGCCAAGAAGGCCGCTCCTACCGCCGGACGGGTGAGCGACCAGCAGAAAAGTACGATTCAGGATTCCGGCATCGTTCCTGAGCTGACCCTACTTGGACATGACGGCGAATTTAACGCCATTCAGGCGAGGAAAGATCTCAGCATCCCTTATGCTTACGCGGATTCTACCGGTATTCGGAATTTCACCGTCTATTACCGTACGGATTCATCCGATGATTGGACAGCTCAGCCATCCAACTCATTCAACACACGAACACCCGGTAAGTTCTATGTAGAGATCGGTGCTGACCGGTTTCTGAATGCCTCTTATATTGAATATTACCTGGAAGCTCAAAATATTTTCCATACAACGAGCTCTCCTGTTCATCGGGTAAATGTGGCTGGTAATCCACCGGTTACAGGCTTGCGCGCTAATCTGTCGGAGGGTCAGATTGTCTCCGGCCAGGTCGACATCACAGGCAGGTCCGGTGACAACGCAGAGGTTGACATCCAGATCGACGGTGCTGCGGTTGACAGCTCACGCACACTGGAGGAGGGTGCTTACTTCACCCTGGATATCAGTGGACTGGACGGGCGCAAGAATGCCGTCATGGCGAACGGGACCCTCGTGCAGGTGTTCTCGCGCTGGTATAATGTGCTGCCTTCCCGTGCTATCAAGATTCACCATCAGCTCTTTCAAGTCAATCCTGACGGCAGCGCTGAAGTGACGATTCAGATCCTTGCCGGTACGGAAATTGATGCACTGGATATTTCGCCTGGCACCCAGAGCGATAACTTCAATATGACAGGCTTTCAGCTGGTGCTGCCCGATGGAACGAAGCTGCAGCCTGACGGCGCGGTCCACTCCTCGGACCGGATCACGCTGAACAGCAGCAAGCGCTCCGTGGAGCTGCACTTTACGGTCCCGTCCGGATCCATGGATGCTAATGGCATGACCTGGGACACGACAGAGTTCACAGATGGAAACCATACGATTTCCCTGTCTTCCGGTACAGAAAGCCTGGACATTAACGTCGTTGTAGATAACACGGCACCGGTTATTGGAGCCGATGTTCCAGAGCATATTAATGGCGCGTTCACGTTCAAACCTCATTACAGTGATGCGTCCGAGGTGCTGGAGGAGACCCTGATCCTCAAACTGGACGGAACACCGCTGGATGAACTAAGCTTCAACGGCTCTTCCCTCGCACCGGGAAATCATGAATTAACAGCTGTCGTACAGGATGTTCACGAAAATACGGGCACACGTACGTGGACCTTTACATCCAGCGTAAACATTCCATCGTTCTCGTCGGTCTCTTCTACCGGCGTAAATGCGGATTCAGCCAAGCTGACCGCTGTTCTTGGCAGAGGAGAGGATGCACAGGTGTCCTTCCATAAAGCAAAAGCCCTTACCGTAGACAACGGCATCACCGTCTATCAGGGAAGCGGCGACGACACAGCGGCCGCGGAAACCGGTACTATTGGAACGGTTTCCTCGACAAACGGCAGCTTGCCTTACCAGCTGTATGAATTGGATGTCAAGGATGGAGACCATTCTCTAAGAATGGAGCTGCATGCTGATACGGATTACGGCAAGGATGTCCGCCTCTATGTGCGCAGCAGTGATGCCAGCCGCTGGCTCCCGCTTCCGTCCACCGAGGAGAAGGGCAAGATTGCTGCGGTATTTGAGACCCAAGAATACGCTGCAGACGGTAAAGTCTACGTGCTGGCCCAGGGCAGAGGCGCTGAGCTGCCGCCTGCCACGAATGCCGGCCGCCCAAGCACCGTGAAGAACGATTATGTCTGGGATGGCACCCGGGAGCCGGAGCAGTATGACTTTGCGATTGCCTGGACCACCGACGAACAGTATTACTCGGAGAGCTACCCGTGGAATTTTGATATCCGCAACCGCTATATCGCGGGCAACAAGGAACGCATGGATCTCCGTTATCTTGTGAATACCGGTGACCTTGTAGACGATATTGACGAGACCTATCAATGGGAGCATGCCGATCAGTACATGAAGATTCTGGAGGATGCAGGGCTGCCTTATGGCGTATTAGCCGGTAACCATGACATCGCCAACCATAACGCCAGATATGAAAATTACCAGCATTACTTCGGAGCGGACCGCTTTAGCGGAAGTTCCGTCTATGGACAGTCTTACAACAATAACCTGGGCCATTACGATTTGGTGACCGCCGGCGGCCAGGACATGATTTTCGTGTATATGAGCTACGATTATGACCGGAGTGCAGCGGACTGGATCAACGAGGTTCTTGCCAAGTATCCGAACCGCAAGGCCGTGCTGGCCTTCCACAGTTATACCAATGGTTCAGGAGAGCAGGACGCACACGGCCTCTTTTTCCAAAATGAAGTGGTCGCCAAGAATCCGAATGTCGTCATGGTGCTCAACGGGCATTATCACGGAGCCGCCATCAACGTTGCCGGCTTTGATGACGGTGGGGATGGAATCAAGGAACGTAACGTGTATCAGATCCTGACCGATTACCAGTCCGCTAATGAAGGCGGAGATGCTTACTATCAGACACTGTACTTCGATCTTGCGAACGGAAAGATTTACGTCATTTCCTATTCACCGAAGCTGGATGATTTCAGTTATTACAATGTGCCCAAGCTGCCTTCTTACGATGCGGGCCTGAAGGCGACTGATTTGGACACCTACGAGCTCCGTATGAATTTCGATACCGCACCGAAGACGCTGAACGTCAAGTCTGTGGATGCTGTTCTGTATGACAACAACGCTCTCGGCACGGTGAAAGCGATGGATGCGAAAGCTTCCCTTGAGTCCAGAAACCTGCCTTCAGGAACATCCTGGATTGCCATTGCAGCAAACGCTGCAGGCAAGGCTTACAGCCAGCTTTCCACGAAAACTGGCGGTAATCCTCCGCCTGTTGAGCAACCAGGCAGCGGCGGTGTAACGCCTCCGCCTGTCGGTAATCCGGGCAGCGGCGGAGAGACACCTGCAACAGGTAACCCTGTTATTGACAGCAGCACACAGGGCGGAACAACAATGATCAGCAGCACCATTCCCGGCACTGCGGGCAGCTCCGGCCGAATGGAGGCACGTGCAGCGTCAGGCGTCGTATCAAAGCTGATCGAAAGCGCAAGTCAAGCAGAATTGGCAGGCAATAAGGCGGTGGTGAAGCTAACGCTTGCGCCGGGAGCATCAGCCCAGGCGGTAGATCTCACCATCCCGAAGGATGCATTCAGCAGCCTTGCGACTGACACAAGCGCCGAGCTCATGGTGAATGCCGAAATCCTCGGAACACTGACCTTTGATGCTGCAGCGGTTGATGCCATCAACGCGGCAGCAATCTCCGGCGATATTAAAATTAGCGTGGACCGGAAGGACACCTCGGGACTTACGGGCGATGCAGCAGCGAAAATCGGCAATCGTCCGGTGTACGGCTATAGTGTATCCTCCGGCAGCCGGGACGTTACCGAGCTCGGAGATGGTAGAGCGAGCATCCGTCTGCCGTATAAACCAAGTGTAAACGAAGATCCAAACGCCATTCTGGTCTACTCCATCCAGGAGAACGGCACATTGAAACCGATCCGTGGCAACTATAATGCGGCTGCAGGTACAATGGATCTGACGACCGGGAATGTATCCACATTCGCCATCGGCTACCATAAGGTAACGTTTAGCGACGTGGCACCGGCGCACTGGAGTCATGCTGCGGTGACCTATCTCGCAGCGCGCGAGATTACAGACGGCACGGGAAAAGACGTCTTCAGCCCAGGCGCGAAGCTGACCCGCGGCCAGTTCATCGTCATGCTGATGCGCACCTATGGTATAGAGCCCGATGAGAATGCAGCGAACAACTTCTCCGATGCAGGAGATACCTATTACTCGGATTATCTCGCAGCATCCAAGCGGCTTGGCCTCTCCACCGGGGTGGGGGGTAACAAGTTCGCACCCGAGCGCGAGATTACGAGACAAGACATGTTCATGCTCCTTTACCGGGCACTTGAGCTGCTTGGCGAAGTTCCAGGAGAGAAGGGAAATCTGACTGCGGGTGACTACAGCGACGCAGGTCAAATTTCCGGCTACGCCCTGGAAGCAATGGACCACTTGATACAAAGTGGAATGATCACCGGCAGCGGCGGCAAGCTCAATCCGAAAAGCACGACAACCCGTGCGGAGATGGCACAAGTGCTCTACAATTTGCTTACACGTTAAAAAAGAAATTCACAAGCAGCAGCAAGCTCACAGATCGTGTTCAAATCAAGAAAGGCACCCAAATTTGGGTGCCTTTTTTTGATATAACAACAGCCGCCTGCTTGGGCTCAGCTGCACCCTCTAAAACTTTTCCGGAAACTGTTTAACCATGCCTTCTGTCAGAATATCCGCTAGATGAATCATATGGATCTCGTTTTTATCGGTTGCTGCAATATCCGCTGTCCAATCCCCTTTAATCCGGTCAAGGACGATTTCCGTGATCAGCTGAAGATGCGTATACAGCATATCCTGCAGTTCTTTAAAGTCCCAGTTCGGATTGGCTCCGCTTAAAAACTTTGCGATATCGTCGGCGTTTTTGTGCCACTCTGCCTCAAGCTTTTTCACATCTGAAGAATGACCCTCTTTGGCCGCTGCAACGATCTTCCCTGCAATCAGTATGTGCTCCTTCAGAAGAGCCGTCAGCTTGCTGCCTGCAGCTTCTCCGTAGTACGGTTTGATCACATCGCCTATATCCTGCTGGTTCTTCAAAAGCCGAGCCAATACGTCCTTCTGATCAGGAAGATTAGAAAGGGCGCTCACGATATAGCTTCGCGTCCATATGGTATGGTCAATCCAGGCCCTCTGCATATCTGCTTTCAACTGCACCATCGCGGGACTCAGGCCATCCGCTTTCTTGATTTCATCCATCTTCGCATGCACGGACACAGGCATCACGGCTTGTGTCATGCCAACAATAAGCGCCCCGCATAACAGCATGGCAAGCCATTCTTTCTTCTTCACATTCATCTGCTCCTCATATACGTGAAATACATAGGCTGTTGTATTATGTGCGCAACCCCGAATTTTATGCAAAGAGGAGCATACCTGACTATAAAAACAAAAAAACGCCAAGAACATGGATATTGTTCTTTGGCGCTTCACATAGGCTGTTGTACATATTAAGCTTTATAGCTTTTAATAACATCTGCAACGGCGTGTGTAATTTCGACGACTTGGTAGCCAAGTAAGCTAAGCGCAGTCACCGAGAACATCCCGACAACAAAAAATCGCAGCCATATCATATCTACCGCCTCCTTCTCATTTACATCACATCATGATTACCATGGATCGGAAGAGGCAGAGCCTCTAGTCCATCCCCTCACCACTGGTGTGTACAATCAAGTATACGCCTTTATTAAAAGAAATCATAGTGAAAATCGAATGTATTTCATTGAAAACAAGTCATAATTTATGAAAATAGGGTCTCGAGGTGCCTATTTTTACATTAATCTATGCTGTTTCACCCACCGGTATGACACGGCGTTTAACAATGACACCATTTTTTACAGTGAATTCGATGATGTGGAAGATCGGAGTCGGCGCACCTTTCAGAAAACCTTTTTTGACAAGAGCTGCACCTGCTCCACCAGACAACTGATACCTCGTACCTTGAAAGGTCAATTGATCCAGGGCATGAACATGGCCCACCAGAACTTAAGCGACTTTGCCGCGAACCGCTGACAGAAACCTGGTCAATTGGCCGCGGGCATTGCCGAACGTCGATGTCGGATCCTTAAAATAACGGGGATCACCCCATTTCCCGATCCTCGGAGGAACATGCATGGTCAATACCGTGTTCTTCTGCGCTTGTTTCAATTCATTTTCCAGAAAAGTCAGTTCCCCGGGTGCAAAACCATAGATCGACTGCCCACTCCCATTGGAGCCGATGACCTGTGAATTATCCAGGCCGATGATGCTCGTTTTGATCTTCGGGAGGTGGATTGCGAAATGCGTAGGACCGATATAGGTTCTGAAGTTCGTTAGCGGGCCGTTAATACCTGTGTGCTCGTGGTTCCCAGGAACGATGAAAAAGGGAATGTCTGGTACACCTTTGTTACGATCTTGAATCATCTGCAGCAGGCTCTTTACCGGTACACCGGAATAGGTGCCTCCTGTCTTGAATTCTTGTACGGTTCCCGTGAATACGGCATCTCCATTGTGCAAAATAAATAATGGCTTTTTCTTCAAGTTTCGTACAGCGGATAATGCTGCCGTAAATATTGCATTGCTGGACTGGCCATTCCCTGCCCAACTATCACCCATACCAATAAACGTGAACTCATTGCTCTTCAGTCTTCCCACATTCCTTAACAACCGGTCTTTGGATGTCTGGAACAACGTCATATCGTCACCCTTCCCCTGAACATATACCTAATGTTATGGAAAAGAGGACATTCGCGGAACGGCATAAACCCATGTTAAAAAGACCGCATTTTTGCGCCGATATGGTTTTTTGTCAAGAAATTCACGTTCATGTTAAATATTTGTTATGAATGTCAGGTATTTATCATATTCGCCAGACTCGTACGAATTTATCATTTAACTATGGCGTCAGAGGAAAAGCACCTCATAAAGACCCGTACATTCTCAGGGGAGGGTATCACATGATAAAGAAGGGAAAGAAAGTCGTCGCGCTGTTTACGACGTTCTTGCTGAGCGCGAGTCTAATGGCAGGCTGCACCGGGGGCGACAATACGACAAAGAATTCCGTAGATGAAGGAACATCAAACGGAGCGTCCGCAAATGGAGACAGCCTGGAGCCGATCACGTTTACATTCTTCGGCGAAGATCCGATTTCAAACTGGAACGACATGAATGACGAAGTTTCCAAAGAAATCACAGCACGTACTGGCGTTACCCTGGATGCAGAGTTTGCAGTAGGTGACCCTGCAGCCAAAATTGCGATGATGGCCGCATCCGGCCAATATCCCGACATTATTTCCGCGAAAGGCGATATCAACAAACTCGTTGATGCCGGAGCGGTTATCGATTTGACAGACTTAATTAATGAGCATGCCCCTAACATCAAGAAGGTTATGGGAGACTATATGAACCGGGCGAAATATTCACTGGAAGATCCCGCTATTTACGCGCTTCCAACCTATTCCGCCATTGATGAAGTCAAGTTTAACGCTGGCGGCGGTTCCCAGCTGCAGCATCGTGTTGTGAAAGAAGCTGGATATCCGGAAATCCGGACGGTCGAAGATTACGAGCGCGTAATTAAAGAATATCTTGAGAAACATCCGACCGACGAGAACGGCAACAAAAATATCGGCGTATCCCTGCTTGCAGACGACTGGCGCATTTTCATTACGGTAACGAACAATGCGATGTATCATACCGGCAAGCCGGAAGACGGGGAGTTCAAGATCGATCAGGAAACGTATGAAGCAACATATCACTATCGTGATCCTGCAGAGAAAGAGTACTTCCGCTGGCTCAATCATATCAATGCCGAAGGATTGCTCGATCCGGAAAGCTTTACCCAGAAATATGATGAGTATAAGGCAAAGATCGCTTCCGGACGCGTCCTTGGCTTAATCGATCAGGACTGGCAGATCGGCGAGGCAATCAATTCATTATCCGCTTCCGGCCAGTTTGACAAAACCTATGGCTACTACCCTGTAACCCTGTCCAAAGATATTAAGCATCCATACTTCTGGCCGACGGGCTTCATGGGCGGCTATGGTATCGCCATCTCCAGCACGGCGAAGGATCCGGTCCGCATTATCAAATTCCTGGACTTCCTGGCTTCTGAAGAAGGACAAATCCTGACCAACTGGGGTATCGAAGGCAAACATTATGTTGTTGAAAACGGCAAGCGTGTCGTTCCGAAAGAAGTACAAGATCGCATTAACAGCGACAGCAACGCGTTTTATAAAGAATCCGGTCTGGGCAACTACTGGAACATCGGCGTGCATTATGGTGATGGTGTGAAGGATTCTACCGGAAATTATTTCACAAAGAACAATCCGGATATGGAAGATACGAGCAATAATACCGCAGAGAAAGAAACGTTAGCCGCTTACAAGATTAAGAACTGGAAAGACCTGTTCCCGAAAGAGGATGAATTCAAGGAGAAAGCATATGGTGCTGGATGGAATATTTCAACACCGGCAGACTCCAAAGCAACAATTATCGGCAAGAAGATGCAGGATATCACATGGAAGCGCATTCCGCAGATCATTACAGCAAAGCCAGATCAATTCGATCAGCTGTGGGATGACTACATGAAAGAAATCGAAGCATCCGGCGTCGAAGAGATGGAAAAAGAATTTACGAAATACGTGCAAGGCCGCGTCGAACTGTGGGGCAGCGGCGGGAAATAAGATGATGTGAAACATCTGGCCGGTACGATTTCCTGATCGGCCGGGTGTTTTTTTTTGATAAGTATTCTGCAAGGAGGATTTCGATGGAAAACGTTACACCTGACGAGAAAGCACCTGTGCCTGCAAAAAGCCGAGGATTATGGCACAAAATCGTGCAGCAGAGATATCTGCTGCTTATGTCGATGCCATTCGTGGCCTGGGCGTTCGTCTTCAGTTACTTACCCCTGTGGGGATGGACTATGGCATTCCAGAATTACCGCCCTGCGCGCGGATTCTTCGAACAAGAATGGGTCGGATTTGAGCATTTCAAATCGTTATTCGAGGATCCAACCTTCTATCTCGTGATGCGGAACACGCTCGCTATGAGCTTCATGGGCTTAATAGCCGGCTTCACCGTTCCAATCTTATTCGCCATCATCGTGAACGAAGTGCGGCACATGGCGCTCAAACGTTTTGTCCAAACTGTCTCTTACCTTCCCCATTTCGTATCATGGGTCGTGGTCGCGGGGATTGTAACCAAGATGCTGAGTTCAGAGGGAGCTGTCAACGACCTGCTTCTTTCACTGAATCTGATCGATCAACCGATTCAATTCATGGCACAGGGCAGCTGGTTCTGGTATATCGTAACTGCCTCTGACATATGGAAGGAAATGGGCTGGAATGCGATTATTTACCTGGCGGCCATGGCCGGAATCGGGCCTGAGCTCTACGAGGCGGCTCGTGTCGATGGGGCCAGCCGCGTTCGTCAAGCATGGCATATTACACTGCCGGGTATTCGAACGACGATTATCATTCTCCTTATTATGTCGATTGGCCATCTGATCAGTATCGGCTTCGAGAAGCAATTCCTGCTCGGAAATCCGCTCGTCAGCGATTACTCGCAGGTCCTGGATTTATATGCGCTTAACTATGGACTTGGGATGGGACGATTCTCATTCGGTACGGCGATCAACATGCTGAACTCGGCAGTCAGTATCGTGCTGCTGCTGCTCGCCAATGGAATGTTTAAGCGGATGAGTAAGGAAAGTATATTTTAGGGAGGAACGCCGGATGGCTTCAAGTTCAAGTAAATCTCGCTCCACAACATCCTGGTCCGACCGGGTATTCGATATCGTGGTCTACACTGTTCTATTTCTGGTTACCATTGTCACACTATATCCATTTCTTAACGTACTGGCGATCTCGCTTAACGATTCTACGGACAGTGTCCGTGGCGGTATCACCATCTATCCAAGAGTATTCACACTGAAAAACTACGAGACCATTTTCGCCTACGGAGGAATGATCACCGGTCTGCAAATCTCGATTCTCCGTACGATTATCGGAACGCTGCTGGGTCTGGCCGCGTCCGCTATGCTTGCTTTTACCGTCAGCCGAATGGACTTCATCGGACGTAAGTTTGTTTCCACTTACCTCGCACTTACCATGTATGTTTCAGGCGGATTGATTCCGTTCTATATTCTGATGCGGGATTTAAATATGCTGGGTACATTCTCGGTATATGTCCTTCCGGGCATCGTGAGTGCCTTCAACGTCTTCGTCATTCGTTCTTTCATTGACGGTCTCCCGTATGCACTTCAGGAATCTGCTAAGCTGGATGGTGCCAACGACTGGACGATCTTCTGGCGGGTCATTCTTCCGCTGTTGAAGCCGGCGCTGGCGACGATCGGACTTTTCCTTGCCGTCGGACAATGGAACTCATGGTTTGATACCTATTTGTTTAACGGACAAAGCAAGCATTTGACCACCCTCCAGTTCGAGTTGATGAAGGTGCTGCAGAGTACAACGACGAATGTCGATTCCGTCCATGGCCGTAATATGAGCGAAGTCATGAACCAGGTTTCGCCGGAATCCGTGAAGATGGCCATCACCATGGTCGTTACGGTTCCGATTCTGGTCGTATATCCATTCCTGCAGCGATATTTCGTTAAAGGCATGACGCTGGGTTCTGTTAAAGGATAGACGCATATTAAAAAACGCAAGTGCGACAGACTGCATGTAAGCTGCAGCCTGTACGGCGCTTGCGTTTTTTATATTCTAACGTTTATTCTTCGCGGCCAGCATCCAGCATCGTATTTCGATTAGTAACAATGACTTCCTCGTTTTTTATTCCCCAGTCTCTCATCATGAATAGGATCGGTTTTAACGTTTCACCAAACGATGTTAAAGAGTACTCGACTTTGGGCGGTATTTCCCGGTAAATCTCCCGATGCACAACCCCATCCACTTCCAACTCCCGCAGCTGCAGGGTTAACATTCTCTGCGTTATGCTTGGCATTAATCTTCTTAACTCGTTAAAACGCTTGGCGCCGGAGCTTAAGTGATACAAGATCACCCCTTTCCATTTCCCGCCGATCACATCCACCGTCACCGTCACCGGACACCCGGCATTCACCACGCCAGTATGATTCGCAGCATCGGACATCAATTAGCCCCTCCCTCCAAGACATATCTACGGTATATAAAATGATACTACATTACATTTTTAATACTACAAAACAAAAATGTGCGTACTTGTTCAAAAACTATACGCAGTTTAACATATGCAATGACCTCAACACAATGTTGAAAAAAATATAATACAAAGGAATGAATCCTTATGAATATACAGCAAAAGAAAAAAGAAATTCTGGAGGCTTTCACCTTCCGTCATGCTGCAAAGTCGTTCGACCCGTCCAAGAAAATATCAGATGAGGATTTTCAATTTATTTTAGAGACTGGGAGATTATCACCGAGTTCTGTCGGGTTTGAGCCTTGGAAATTTCTCGTTCTGCAAAATGAAGAACTGCGCGAGAAGATTCGTGAAGTTTCTTTCGGCGGGCAAGGACAAATTCCGACGGCTAGTCATCTGGTGGTTCTGCTGGCACGTAAAGACGCCCGATATGATTCTAAATATGTAGAATACATCTATAAGAACATTAAAGGATTCTCAGAAGAAGCATTTAAACCTATACCCGTCGTCTATGAAGATTTCCAAAGAAATGATTTCCGTATTCTCGACAATGAAAGAACCCTGATCGATTGGGCATCCAAGCAGACCTATCTTCCCCTCGCCAATATGATGACCGCTGCTGCTCAAATTGGTATCGACTCCTGCCCGATGGAAGGGTTTAATCTTGATAAAGTAACCCGCATCTTAAAAGAAGCCGATGTGCTGGATGACGAAACCTATGAGCTTTCTGTGATGGTTGCATTTGGATATCGTGCGGAAGATCCAAAACACCCGCAAGCAAGAAGAGCCATCGAAGAAATCGTAGAGTGGGTTATGTAATAGAGAACGTTAAAAGCCGGTACACTTCCATTGAGAAGTGCACCGGCTTTGTTAATGTTGACTTCATGAACTATCGCCAAAATGTCGTGCAGTCTGCCTTATCCTCCAGATTATACTGGATCATCTTCGCAAGTAATTCGTAATCAACCGGATGATTCCACGGGATACGTATTAATTGCTTCGTCTGGTCATAACCAGCCTGACTAATCTCTTCCGAAAAGTGAATCATGCCCGCACTCTCCGGGGATACAGCCATATGCTTTTTTGAGGTACTGAAGCCAATAATGTAGGTTCCGTGATGGGTAAACATAGGCTGATTCCACTTGATCACAGGCACAAGATCCGGGAACTTATGTATAACGCTGGATAAAACCTCTTCCATACGCGCTCGATGCTCCGGGTTATCGATGTTGTTTAAAAATTCGGCAAACACTTCCATGTTATTTCCCCCTTTAAAAGAATGAGCTTCCTAAAATGATATCGGCCTAGCCTGTTAAACAGATTCATTAATTGTGCGTCCTTAGTTTCCATAATAACCGTCTCTGCATTAAGCTTATGAATTACTTCATAGAAATATTTTGAAGGTATAACGACGACTCCCTCCCGCTGAATATGAACGGAATCACAGTTTTGAGGGATCAACGTCTGTATCGTCATACTTGTATTGCTCGCCGTAAACGTGATTCCGTCTAGACGCGCTTGAATATGTACACCCGTAAGTATAGGTATCGGACTGTTTAGAGATACCGCCTTTATAACATGCTGCATGGCGTGGATTAGATTATCCTTGGTTAGTTGAACCCACATTAACCTCATCTCTCCTCAAGCTCGATTTAACGGGAGTAATAGGAATCCAAAATATTGCGAATCACTTCCGACCGGGATTGTTGATGTTCAGTGCCATGTTTTTCAATTTCCGCCCACAGCTCCTCCGGTAAGGTTAATGATATTTTCTTTGTCACACCGATGCTCTTTCGTCCAGAGCCTTCACGTATACCGCCTCTTGTGAACATAAAACCTAACTGCCCCTCTTTATTAGAGACCCCCACTTTGACCGTATTATCGTTGTCCATTCCCACCCTCTTTTCTTTTGATTTAAGTAACCTTAATCAATTTGAATTACTTTTATCATAGCACGAAAGCTGTCCGATTAACAATATTTTCAAGTAAAAAAACGCCAAGAACAGAGGTCATGTTCATTGACGATTCAAATGCAAATCAAACATTTTTGATATAGATAAATACGTTTCCGTAGTACTTCATGAACCTTTTATACTCCGCATTCCCTCTGAGCTCATCATGATCATCTTTCAGCCCCACAGTATCCTGGGTCTGGGTTTCAAATTGAATGAGACGCAGGGGAAACTTAATCACCCCAAAATATAGAGCATTTTCTTGAATAACGTGTTCTGCAGCGAGCAGCGCTTGTTGGGTAAGCAGTAAATAAGACTGGGCCCACTCTTCGAGCATCCCGGCATTCGCGTAGCGTACAGCGGATTCCAGAGTGGGAACATAATTCAAATTCTTGTCTCGGTTCTTGGAGTAAAGAATCTTTTTAATCGAATCCAGGGACAAACAGTATTCGTCCGCAAGTTCTGAAACCGTAAGCCCATGTGCGTACTTATTACGAATCATCTGATTGCGCTTCTGCAGTTGTTCCCGGTAGCCGGTCGTTTCGCCCCAAGCTCTTTTTTCCTCCCCGGAGGGAATATAAAGAAGCTTGCCCGCCGCATATTTCTGAACTTGCTTCAACAGTTCCAATCGAGTAAGAAATCACAGATCCCCGATCTGCTCCAATCCGGAAATCCGAGTGTAGACCTCCCGTCCGTGATCATGATCTCAAAAAATGTATTATTGTTAACCAGATAACGATGCCCTTCACAATAAGGAATTCTGGCTGTCATTTCATTAAAATATTTCTCGAAAAACTCCCGTTCGAGAATCGTGGTATCAAACATCTCTCTCCAATGATACCAGTAGCCCTCCTGATCATCCGCAAAGGTATGGATCAAGAAATCCTCGCAGGATTTATATCCTGTTTTGCACTCTTCATCAAACTCCCCGTAGCCCTCCAAGCCTGCTAGATCAGAAGCATGTATCTCCAACAGTTTATCAAAAAACAATTCATGGTGCGCCGTAAACTGTTCAGGAGTCAGCAGATCTGCGACAAATCCATTCGGCGTTATACTCACCTGTTCCGACAGCAATGATCGAATGACCGTATCCTTACCCATTTTCCATCCCCACTTCCATAAATGATGATCAGGTGCGCATCTGATACAGGTTAAGAATATCATCGATAGTGAGGCGGCATATAGGCCGTATATAGATTAAAGAAGCTTTACATATAGCCCCCCCTTAAACCATAAAGCATTCTACCAGAACAGACCTATATTAAGAGGTTTTTACAAACCCTATGTAGAACATGATATTTTGGTGCAGAGATAGCAAGGCAACCTCTTTCAGTACCTCGTATAGTAAACCTTGAAAGGAGGCTTGGAATATGGATTGGCTGGATCGCATGAACCACGCTATGGATTATATCGAAACTCATCTGACTGAAGCGGTGGATTATGATCAGGCAGCTCTATTGGCCTGCTGTTCCACGTATCATTTTCAGCGTATGTTTTCATTCATCACAAATGTTCCGCTTTCGGAATATATCCGGCGCCGGCGTTTGACTCTTGCTGCATTCGAACTTCAACAAAGCAGTACGAAGATTATTGATATCGCTGCAAAGTATGGTTACGAATCACCAGAAGCTTTTTCCAGAGCGTTCAAAAAAATGCAGGGTGTAATGCCTATATCAGCGCGCGATAAGGGCGTTTCACTAAAAGCCTATCCCCGGCTAACCTTTCATATTTCGATACGGGGTGATGAAGAGATGAATTACAAGATTGAGGATAAAGCAGGATTTGAGATGTTCGGTGTTTCTACTCTGATCCATGCAGATGGCGAGAAGCCATTTGTAGAAATACCTGAATTTTGGAGGCAGCGGATTGCTGATGGCACCGTCGATCGTATTCGTACAGCAGCGGGGCTAGGGGAGAATGGCCAGATTCATGCGGTGTTGTACAACAATGATGGCGAGAAGCTTTCCTATATGATGGGTTATTTCCTGCCCGAAACTGGAGTGCCTAAGGAATTTGAAACCCTGTCTATTCCTCCTCAAACCTACGCGATCTTCTCAACCGGAGTCAATCCTGACGGACAGAATGATATTCACGGATTGTGGAAACGGATCTGGAGTGAATGGTTTCCAAGTTCCAATTACGAATTCGCCAATGGTCCTGAGATGGAAATGACGTATGATCATGGCGGTAATATGTATGAAATGCAAGTATGGATTCCTGTTGTTAAAATGGAAGAGGCCTGAACTAGAAGCGCAAGTGGACTCATCCGTTTTTAATGGAAAAAAGTACAGCGCAGAAAAAAAAGGCACCCCACCCGTGTGCCTTTTTATTCGATACAGAAATTCTCCCGAATGCTTGAACTCGGCTGCAACCTCTTAAAACTTCTCCGGAAACTGTTTAACTATGCCCTCTGTCAGGATATCTGCTAAAGTTCGGATTAGCCTCGCTTAGAAACGTTGCGATATCATCTATCCGCTTCTTTGTTCATCGCCATCGTTGCATGCCATGCCCACAATAATTGCCCCGCATAACAGCATCGCCAGCAGCTCTTTCCTCTTCACACACATCTGCTCCCTTATATACGTGGAATACATAAGGTATTGTATTATGCACACAGCAACGAATTTTATTCGAAAGGAGCTGATTATCTAGCTTCTGTGTAGCTTTTAAAATGGTTCAGAATCGCCTGCCAGCCGGCCTGCTGAAACTCAACGGGATGAGTGCTGTCAGCATCAAAAGTTTCGCTCACCTGTGTGTGATCGCCTTGCTTGGTAAAGGTGATCTCGACCCTTCTCCCATCTTCCATGGTATAGGCTATCGCCTCATGCGGTTTTACGTTGTCATACACTCCCCCAAAATCAAACCCCTGGCTGCCGTCTTTGGCTTCCATTCTGGTCACAAACTTGCCGCCAATCCGCAAATCATTCTCCGCCCGGGGTGCATGCCAATCCTCAGAAGCCTGATTCCATTTCATGATGTGTTCCGGTTCAGTCCAGTACGTCCATACTTTTTCAATCGGTGCCAGAATGACTGCCTCAACGGTTACTTGCGCCTGTTTATTTGATTCCATTTTTGTAACACTCCCCGTTCAATTTAATTGTTTTTATGTTTCTCAATGATATAGACGTCATCCGGGTTCAAAATTCATCGGTATATTTGATCCGGCAGCCCAAATCGAGAAAATAATTTCGTTTTAATAAAATTCTGAACGTGGAGTATTTTCTTATCCTTGATTTCCAAAACGTGAATACCCCATGGGATCAGAATGGATTCATCCTCGCTAGGCATGTACTGCGCAAGGGCAGGATAGCCGCCGTTCACTGTTACTGGAACAAACCTTGAACCCTCACAATGACTTCGGGTAAGGGAGAAAAACTGAAACAAATCGTCCCTGCCGCGGATCCACATGGCGAAAGGCGGCATGGACATACAGCCTTCTTCATGAAATAACGCTACAAGCGCATCGATATCAAATTGTTCGAAGGCTTCCACATACCGTGACAGCAGCTCGTGATCCGGTTCGGCATCCATCTTGCTGAGTTCATCCGATCGGAGCTTGGTTTTATTCATCGACTCTCTGGCTCTTTGCAGTGCGCTGTTAACGGCTGCTGCGGATATCCCTAACGTCTCCGCGATTTGTTTAGAAGACCATTCAAATACATCCTTCAGAATAAGGACCGCCCGCTGGCGGGGAGGCAGGGTTTGTAAGAGTGCGATGAAGCATAGCTGAAGGGTGTCTTTCCGGACGAGTATGTCCTCAGGGTTTTCCCCAAAATCAGGAGCGACCCATACCCAGGAAGAATCCGGCTGCGTTTCATGAGGCACAACCATGGAGACCGCCGGTTCAGTCAGGTCTACAGGAAGAGTACGTCGTTTAGCTTTCCTTAGCTTATCCAGGCATACGTTTGAAGCGATACGGTAAATCCACGTTTTAAAAGACGATTCCTGTCTGAATGAGTCCCAGCTTTGCCAGACCCGGATGCAGGTATCCTGAACAGCATCGTCAGCGTCATCCATCGATCCCAGCATTCTGTAACAAAAAGAGGTTAACTCCGGCCTTAGCCCCTCCAGTAGCTGCAGATCCAATGCTTTCTCGCTCATACCATTTCTCCCCTTACGCAATCCTATTTGACTTCATCGCTATCATTGTGGTTTTCTAAACCGAGTTTTCTCCGCGTGGCCAAGCAAGTATAAGAAAGCAAACGCAGGTATTCTCATAATAGGGGCATGATCCAGTAAACCATAATCTCCCGCATTTTTGGTTACCAATAAAGAGGCCGATGCCAGTTTATCTTTCTTAGACCAATCTACAATAGCCTCGCTCTCTTTTATCTTTGGATTCTCCCGATATTTGATTTCAATCAGAATTTTAGAGTTGGGCATCATCACTACAATATCGATTTCCTTTTGCGAACTAGAATCTCTGTAATATCCAATCTTGGGGTTGAAGTTATAACAGAATGTGCTGATATGCTTATACACAGCGGATTCCACGATCATGCCCATCTGTTCTGGATCCTGAAGCACTTCCTCACCTTGTAAAAGAACAGCATTACGGATAGCCGCATCCGCCAAATAAACCTTCGGTTTTGCTTTCAACTTTTTCCCAGCCATATCAACGGGATAGCCGGTGTAAATAAGATTAGCCAGCTCCAGGAAATGAAGGTATTTCAGAACCGTTGGCCGAGTGATGTCCATGTTATTGGATATAGTTGATACTTCCACAATGTTTCCTGTGGTCATACATAAATATAAAAAAATCCGTTCCAGCTCATCGATATGCCGTACATTAAAAAGAGACACCATGTCTCTTTTTAATGCCTTATCGACAATGTCCTCTCGAATTATTCTTTGCGCATAGGACAGATCGTCACTTTGTGCGATTTCTGGAAACCCGCCAATCAATAAATACCTATGAAAGTGACGCTCCAACGGTTGGAGGCTCCCCATAAGCCCGACTAGTTCCTTGTGACTTAACTCGCTTAACGCTGTCGGTCTGATGTTTTCATCTATTTTCGGGTTCTCAATCCCTCGGAGCTCAAGATATTCATAGAAAGATAAAGTCGGGATCCGAATTTGGACCCAGCGTCCAACCCCGCTTTCCGGCATTTTCTCACTCAGAACCGGGCTTGCTGATCCTGTTGCCATAACTCGGTACGAAGGGTTGTTATCATATATCGTCTTTAACCACCCATTCCAATCCTGGGCATATTGAATCTCGTCCAAAAACAAGTGAACACCTTCGTCGATGGCTATATTGTTGATAAAAATTTTCAGGATTCGGTCTATATCAGAAACTTTAAGAATGGGATGATCAAAAGAAACATAAAGAATATTCTTTGATTGTACCCCCAATTCCAGTACCTCTTGTATGGTCTGATACAGGATGGTTGATTTTCCCACTCGACGTGGTCCTGTTAATATGACATGCCTCCGAATCGTTGTGTGCTCGAAACTTTGTTTGGCATCATAGTATGCGAATCGTTTTACAGGTTTGGCGAAATCCTCAGGAACTTCACCTATTTCCCACCACCTGTTATACCCTCTTAATACTTGCAGGATATTCTCATCCGTAATCAAATTCTTCATGCTCCAACCCCCTCTCACACTTATTATTATAATATCGACCTAAAAATGTAAAGTATACTTTATACTTTTAGGTATATTTATTAATACTAAGATATTTTATTGAGAATAAAGTATCCAGCTTAAGCTTTCCACCATGATGAAAAAGGAACGGTAAACGCTCCATCTAACGGGAATGTTTCACCAATTTTAGGCGTAATTAATGTAACGTTTGCTTCGTCTGCCTTTTGCAAGGCTCGTTCTATCGGGTCTGTCCAGCTGTGATATGCAAGGGTGAACGCTCCCCAATGAACTAACATCATACGCTCACCCTGAACATCTAGATGAGCCTGAACCGCTTCTTCGGGTGTCATATGTACCCAGGACCATCGTTCGTCATATTGGCCGCCTTCAATTAGGGTCAGGTTAAAGGGACCATACTTCTGCCCGATCTCCTTAAAATGTGAGCCGTATCCGCCATCTCCGCTGGTATAGAAGCGAGTACGTGCTCCAAGAATAACCCAACCGCCCCACAAGGTTGTATCTTTATTCAAAATCCCCCGGCCCGAAAAATGTTTCGAAGGCGTTAGAGCCATCGTTAATCCTTGAAACGTCACTTCATCCCACCAATTGAGCTCTGTTATTTTGTCCTTTGCCACTCCCCACCTGTTGAGGTGAGCACCTACGCCATGAGGAACGAAAAAATGTTCTACCTTGCTTTTCAATCTCTTAATGGATGGATAATCTAAATGGTCGTAATGGTCATGTGTAATCAACACCGCATCTATAAATGGCGTGTCATCTATAAATGGCGTGTCATCAATAAAATGGAGCATACTCTGACTGTACCGCTTACTGCCTGCAAAGGAAACCGGTGAAGCAACGGGTCCTAACATGGGATCTACGAACAGCTTTTTGTTATCTATACTGAGCAGAAAAGCAGAATGCCCGAACCAGGTTAAGCTATCTTCTTCGCTGTTTATTTTGTTCCAATCGATGTCCGGAACCTGGATCGGACTGCTGGGTCTGCGATCTTTTCCTCCTGAAATGGATTCCTTGATCATATAGAGGGCGTCCCTGGAACTCATGTTCATCTTGGTTGGAACCTGATTCACAAATCTCCCGTTAGAGAAATTATCCAACCCGCTGTACACCTGTTTTTGTTCTTTAGCTGGACTGCCGCCAAACGTTGGGTGTATGGCTATAAACAATACAGCGGCAAGAATGACCAGAGCTATAAAGAGGAATAAATAAAGCATTATTTTTGTCATTCCTTCCCATGAGTTTAAGAGCATATAAATATCTATTCAGATATTTATATAGTAGCTTATCTCTCGGCTGAACGTAAATCAAAGCACTCCCGAATACGAAAAAACCGCTTCTCTCGTCAAAGGGCTCAGCCCTTCACGAAAGAAGCGGTTGTGTATTAGCGGATTACTTAATGACGACGTAATCCAGGTTCACGAGCTTGGCGTAGGTGACGATCTGGTCTGTCGTTAGATTGAGCGACACCACGGTATGGTGGCCGCCGCCATTCTCGATCCAGGCCTTCACGCCATCCTGGAAGTTCGGTTTTACTTGCCACAGGACGCGGGCGACCGGAAGCTTGGGAGCGGGAACATTCGGCTCGAATGCGGTAACTTCATTGATCAGCAGCTTATAATGAGTGCCGAAGTCTGCCATGGATACCACCACGCCATCGCCGGCTTTGCCATCGAATACAAGACGTGCCGGGTCTTCACGGTCGCCGATGCCGAGCTGTGACACCACAATTCTCGGCTTGCTGCTTGCGAGTGACGGATCGACCTCCAGCATATGGGACTGCAGGATCGCTTCCTGACCTTCTGCCATCTCGTACGTGTAATCCTCCATAAAGCCGGTATTCTGATTACGGCTCATGACTTTCAGCAGACGGTCCAGCGCCGCTGTCTTCCAGTCGCCTTCGCCGGCAAATCCGTAACCCTGCGCCATCAGGCGCTGGACGGCAAGGCCTGGCAGCTGCTTCATGCCATACAAATCCTCGAAGTTCGTCGTAAAGGCATTGTACCCTTTGTCATCCAGGAAACGTTTGATGGCAATCTCATAGCTTGCCTGGACTCTGACGCTGCCTTCCCAGTCTTCCTTGCTGTACGTGCCGTAATCAAAATCATAAAGCTCGGCATATTGAGCCATAAGATCATCGATTTCTTTTTCCGAGACAGCATCTACGTACTGCACCAAATCACCAATGCCATAATAGTCCACGGTCCAGCCGAACTGAATTTGAGCTTCAACCTTGTCGCCTTCGGTAACGCCAACATTACGCATATTGTCGCCGAAACGAGCAACTTTGATATTAAAGCTTTCGTTATAAGCAACCGCCACATCCATC
This sequence comes from Paenibacillus lemnae, assembly GCF_012933385.1. GTDB lineage: Bacteria > Bacillota > Bacilli > Paenibacillales > Paenibacillaceae > Paenibacillus_AQ > Paenibacillus_AQ lemnae. The sequence goes on along the minus strand of NZ_JABBPN010000001.1, from coordinate 125,145 downwards.
CAATCTGCAATCTGGCGCTGCACTTCCGGGCGTTCCCAGTAGCCGACAACAATTTTGTTCTGCTTGTTCAGGCGGGCATTGATGAAGCCGTACTCGCGGTCACCGTGAGCCGCCTGGTTCAGGTTCATGAAGTCCATGTCAATGGTAGCCCAAGGGATGCTTTCATTGTACTGGGTGGCCAGATGAAGCAGCGGCTTCTGAAGCAGCTTTGTGCCGCGGATCCACATTTTTGCAGGTGAGAATGTATGCATCCATGTGATGATCCCCGCTACCTCGTCGCGATAGTTGGCTTCTTTCATGATGTTCGTGATCTTGTCCGCAGTGACAGCCAGATCCTGCAGCACGACTTTATAAGGGAGCACACCGCTGTTGTTCAGGGCATCTGTCATTTTTTGAGCATGAGCCGTTACTTCACCCAGCGCTTCTTCTCCGTACAAATGCTGTGAACCGACGACAAACCAAAACTGTTTTGCTGCTGTTACTGTCAATGGGATCAACCTCTTTCTTCATTTAGGATTGGATAACGCTATGATTTCTGTCCGTAATACGCATCTTTCCCGTGCTTCCGCAGATAGTGCTTATCCAGAATGCCTTGAGGCAGTTCTTTGGCAAAATGGTTCAGCTGCCGCGCGTACAAATTCATTCTGCACACTTCCTCCAGCACAACGCTGTTCACGACAGCGGACTGTACGTCTTTTCCCCAGGTGAATGGCGCATGTCCCTGCAGCAAAACGGCCGGGATGGCCATCACGTCTAATCCGCGCTTCTCGAACGTCTCGATAATCACGTTCCCCGTCTCCGCTTCGTACCCACGGTCAATCTCTTCCTGTGTCAGGAAACGTGCGCACGGTATGGCGCCATAGAAGGTGTCCGCATGTGTCGTCCCCATAACAGGCACATCCAGTCCCGCCTGCGCCCAGATTGTGGCCCAACTGGAGTGCGTATGCACAATGCCGCCAATCTGCTCAAAATGCTTATACAGCACGGCGTGCGTCGCGGTATCGGAGGAGGGCCTCATCTCTCCTTCGACCACATTCCCGTCCAGATCCATCACGACCATATCGCTCGGCTTCATCTGTTCATAGCTGACGCCGCTCGGTTTAATAACGAACAGACCGCTTTCCCGATCGATCGCGCTTGCATTGCCCCACGTGAACTTCACGAGGCCATGCTTCGGCAGCTCCAAATTCGCTTCATAGACCTGTTCTTTTAGCTGCTCTAACATTTCTTAACCCCTCCCGTTCTCTACCAGATGGTCGACAGCCGCCTGTTCAATGGCCAGGCCTGCTTCATAACGCTTGATGAACGCCCCGAACCCTTCGACATCACGCTGCTCCGGATCCAGCTTTTGTCCCTCAGCATCTTTAAAGACGGTCTGCTCAAGGTACTCCTCCAGCTTCTCTTCCGGACCTTTGCCTGTCATGTAAGAAGCCAGAAGCGCCATACCCCATGCCCCGCCTTCGCCAGCCGTAGACATGACCGAGATCGGTACGTTCAGCGCCGCGGCTAACATCTTCTGTCCAACGACAGGTGTTTTGAAAAGACCGCCATGAGCCAGGATACTGTCAATCGCTACCTGTTCGTTTTCTGTCAAAATGTCCATGCCGATCTTCAATGCTCCGAAAGCGGTGAACAAGTGCGTTCGCATAAAGTTCGCCAGCGTAAATCGGCTTTCCGGTGAGCGAACGAACAGCGGTCTGCCTTGATCGATCCCTGTGATGTTCTCGCCGGAGAGATAACCGTAGCTCAGCAGCCCGCCGCCATCGGGGTCAGCTTCCAGCGCTTTATTCAGCAGCACGCTGAACAATTTGCCGGAATCTGCGCTGAATCCCATCGCCTCGGAAAATTCACGGAACAGTCCCATCCAGGCATTCAGATCACTGGAGCAGTTGTTGGCATGCACCATGCCGACCGGACTGCCATTCGGTGTCGTGACCATATCGATTTCTGGATACACCTTAGATAATTCCTTCTCCAGTACGATCATGGCAAAAACCGAAGTACCCACGGAGACGTTGCCTGTGCGCTTTCGGACACTGTTCGTCGCCACCATGCCTGTTCCGGCATCGCCTTCCGGCGGACAGAGCGGAATGCCTGGCTGAAGCATTCCGGTAGGATCGAGAATGGCCGCTCCCTCTGCCGTCAGCTCACCAGCCTGCTCGCCGGCGAGACACACTCGGGGAAGGAGCTGTTCCAGCTTCCACGGATAGCCCCGGTCCGCGATTAATTCATCGAACTGCTTCACCATCGCTGGATGGTAGTTATGGGCTGCTTCATCTATAGGAAAAACACCGGAAGCATCGCCGATGCCGATCGCTTTATTGCCAGTCAGCAGCCAGTGGATATACCCGGCTAACGTCGTGACAAAATCAACGCGCGGCACGTGCTCCTCTTGATCTAATATCGCTTGGTATAAATGGGCGATACTCCAGCGCTCGGGAATATTAAATTGGAACAAGTCCGTTAGCTCCCTTGCTGCCGCGCCCGTCGTTGCATTGCGCCAGGTCCGAAACGGCACAAGCAGCTCCCCTGTGCTGTCGAATGCCAGATAACCGTGCATCATGGCGGAGAAGCCGATCGAACCAACGGTCTCCAGAGAAACACCGTACTCCCGTTCCACTTCCTGTTTCAGCTCACGATAAGCGGTTTGAAGACCTGTAATCATATCTTCCTGGTTATATGTCCAAAATCCGTCCTTCAACAGATTCTCCCATTCAAAACTGCCGGATGCGATGGTCTCAAAACGGCGATCGATCAGCACTGCCTTAATCCGCGTAGATCCGAACTCGATACCCAGCGAGGTTTCTCCCCTGGTTATCGCCTCTTTCACGTCCACTTGACTCATACACGTTATCCCCTCTCTGTTCGCGGTTTGCACAGAAATCAAAAATCCGGTACGGACTGCTTTCTTGATAAATCGGCCAATTGAGTAGACAACCGACATGCCTTGACCGTGAGAATGCGGTTTCATTTTCCAACAGCACCAGTATAATTTCTGTACGTACATTTGTCAACGAGGTTTAAGAGTTATACTGACATGATTTGATAAGGCGTTACAATCACTTGTGACCATCGCCGCAGGAGGCAAAACTTACCGGGTATTCTGCACCTTAAAGCTAATAACCTGCGACGCTGCACTTGCATTTCACTCACCTTATGCTAGAATATGTACGCACAACTTTATATTTTTGAACAATTGTGAAAGAAGTGGACATGATGAAGCCGAAATACCAGCTTATAATAGAAGATATTAAAAAAGACATCCTCTCTGGGACATACAAGGTTGGCGAGAAGATCCCTTCAGAGATCGTTTTGCAGGAAAGCTATCAGGTTAGCCGGCAGACGGTTCGAAAAGCCATTCTGGATTTGTCCAACGAAGGGTATTTGCGAAGTGAGCGAGGATCCGGCACCTACGTCAGCAGCCAATACCGGTCCAAAGCGGGGGCCAAGACCACCAATAAGACGATCGGCGTCATCACGACTTACATCTCGGATTACATCTTTCCCTCCATTATTCGCGGCATTGAGAGCCGGTTGAATGAAGACAACTATTCCCTGCTGTTAGCCAGCACGAATAATGATATTACACGGGAGAGAAAAGCGCTCGAAATGATGATGTCCTACGGCGTGGACGGACTGATTGTTGAGCCGACCCGAAGCAATGTGTACAACCCCAATATCGCCTACTACCTGTCCTGCAAGGAGCAGGAGCTGCCTTTTGTTATGATCAATGCCTATTATGAAGAATTAGAGGTTCCGTTCTTCTGTCTTGATGACGTGCAGTCCAGCTATCTCGGCACACGGGAGCTGATCAGCAAAGGGCATACTCAGATCGGCATTATCTCGAAGATGGATGATCTGCAGGGGAAGCTGCGTATGAAGGGGTTCATCAAAGCGCTGGGAGAAGCCAAATTACGTTTCCAGAACGAGCATGTACTTTCTTTTGATACCGATACGAAGCCGGACTTGTCTGCTAACCTGGAAACGTATCTGAACGACAATCGGGATGAATTGACCGCGCTGGTCTGCTACAACGATGAGGTGGGGCTGGAAGTGGTAAACGTCTGCCGAAAACTGGACATTTCCATTCCGGACGATTTATCCATTGTCGGCCAGGACAATTCCTACATCGCCAAGAACGCGAATATTCAGCTCACGACGCTCACTCACCCTCAAGAACAAATGGGACGCGACGCGGCCGATTGGATCATTAAACATTTACAGGGCAAAAAGGATTTGTCCACGGTTACCTACTACCAGCCTGAATTCATTGAAGGTGAAACCGTGAAAGCGATCGAGGTGGAGTAGCGGCGGATGTCTGGCTTTACTCTGGCGATTCCGGCCAGCGGCAAGTGCTGATGGGCCGGCAGCCGCTTCGCTTTTAGGGATCGGCCTGCGCCTGCTAGCATGACAGCATTAAGATAACCGCGGCACCTTCGCTCTTCCGTACCGGCTTCCAGGCATCAGTAACCGAAACCCTTGTCGCTCTTCTACCGGCTTCCAGGCAAAAATGACTGCACCATTGTCGCACTCCTGTACCGGCCTGCTAGCATCAGTGACCCCACCATCTTCGCTTCTGTACCGGTCTCCCAGGAAATAAGACTGATTTTCACGCTTATTTACCTCGAAACAGGCGAAATTTCAGGGTTAAGATTGATTTTCAATCTTAAAGCTGCGACTTCTGCTCATTTTTCGTCTGATTTGTGATAATCTGCTAATTTAAGATTGATTTTCACGCTTAAACTCCGTGAAGCAGGGAAATTGGAAGAAATAAGACTGATTTTCAAGCTTATCTTGTGAGATTCGCCATTCGCCCGCCCAAATGCACTCATGTTGCTTGCAGGCCATGGCATTCTTCCTGTTATGCTAGAAGCCCCTCCACCGCTAAGGTCGAAGGGGCTTTTTCGATGGGTGCAGCAGTCGGGAGAAACATTGCTTTAGGTCGCGCTGCACGCTGTCCGCCCGTTTATTTTAATACCCCAATCACTTTACCATTGATCAAGACGTCCTCGCGCTTCATCTGGATAGGCTCATAGCTGCTGTTTTCTGAGATGAGAAGCACGGAATCGCCCATGAGCATGAACTTTTTCATCGTGGCTTCCTGATCTATAATCGCAATGACGATATCTCCGTTAGACGCCGTGTTCTGCCGGTGCACAATAACTTGATCGCCCTTATCAATACCGGCGTTTATCATACTGTCGCCCGTTACGATTAAAGCAAAGGTATCTTGTTTTGCATAGATCCAATCTAGGGGTACGCATAACTCTCTCACATACTGCTCATGCACTGTAATGGGCACCCCAGCCGCTACATTGCCGACCACCGGGATCATGACTTTGCTGTCGCAATCGACATACAGCCCATTCTCAGCATCACTGACTTCAATATCCTCGTTATCCTCTAAGTCTGCTGCATATACATATTTTTTCCCATTCTTCAGGTTCCAGTACAGTCTGCGGCCTCTTGTCTCGGGAAGAAATTGCGGCTGGAAAGGCGGCAGATCATTTAGTGTCCCACCTTCGCGATCTAAACACTTCACCTCTAAAGCGTCTGTCACAATCCCGTACCGTACCTTTGGAACGACATCCATATATGATTTCAGCTGGAGGCTTGCGTCCTCGATCCCTGCGCCAAATTGCTTCACCTCAGCAAAAATATAAGGGATTTTCTCTCCATTCACATAAATGCTGACGACCAGATCAACATATCCTTTCCTGGAAAATTGCTGTACGGGATACTCGAACTGAATCAGCTCTAAGGGATATTTGTATGTTTGCTGAAGCTCTTTAAGCAGCCATTGACGTACTACCTCTTCTTTTGCATTCACGTCCATAATCTGATCCACCAGCTGGTAGTTCTGAATTCCAGTCGACTGAAATGGTTTTAGCTTGCAATCACGTTTGATTCTTAAATTCTCGACATTTAGCTCTTTTATAAATTTGGAAGGCTTTCTTACAGATGACATGTACAGAAGCTCATTGGCCCGTGTCATGCCAACATAAAGCAGCTTGCGTTCTTCAGAGTCAAATGTGTCTTCATCATCAAAATCATACAGTCGGTCATTCGGAATGATCCCTTCATTAAGGTCAATAAGGAAGATAACCTTAAATTCCAATCCTTTAATAGAGTGCATGGTAACTAATTTAATGCTGTCCGATTCAAAATCAGGCACAGACGCATTCAAGATCTCAGAAGGAAGGCCGTACTCCGCTAATGCAGAACAAACGCTTTCAATCAGACGCTTTTCACGCCCAACAATGCAAATATCGGAATAGCTGTAATCATTCAACAAGCTGTTTATTTCTCCAACCAAGTACGAAAGCTGCCCGTCGCTTGTCATAAAAAAACGATAGATCGGCGGGTGCCCATGTCTGTCAATTAAGGAAGGCTTGACGAAGTCAACATTGTTCCTGATGTTGGCATCGCACTCAATAAGATCATAGGCCGCCGTTGAGATTTCCGTTGTCGTTCGGTAATTTTTCGTCAGTATTCTTGACTTTCCGCTCATATCGTACCCAATGGACGTATAGGGACGCCCTTTGCCCAGCCAGGACTGGGAGTATATACTCTGCGTGTTATCTGCCACAAACATGATGGATGAATGCTTTTTTTCGTGATAAATACAGGTTAAGAAATCCAGCTGCACCTTCGTTAAATCCTGACTTTCATCAATAATAATGTGAGTGTATTTCCCATAATTCATCTGCTGTGCTTCTTGTAAGGCCAGAAGATTCATCTGCTTAAACGTAATAAACCCCTCTTGCATGAGCATATGATTGAAGGTCTCCATTAAATCGAATATAGCAGCACGCACTTCTGAGTTTTTTAGCAGCTTTTGTGGTGTTCCGCCCCCGCCTGTCGCCCGGCCAATCCGATCTATATTTTGATACGTCTCTGCGTCTGTAATATGACATGCATTAATCCATGCCACTTCGTCCCGTAAGAAACTGCTATTCTTGGGAGACAGGATTTTGCTTCCAGGATACTGATTTGCCACAAGCTGAATGGCTTTCAGCATAATCTGGTTTTCAACATGGCCTGAAGCCACTTGAAGTGATTGCTTCGTTCGATTTTGATAATTTATATAATACCGATACATCAGACTGTCTATGGTCGTAATTTCCACTTCAGGATTAGGTGTGAACCACAGCTCAGACTGCTGCACCTCTTCCCCTTCCACAAACTTATCATATTGATATTTAATAAAGTTCAGCAGTGTCTTGTTATATGTAACCAGTAAAATTTTATCATCCGCTTCATGGCAGTAATGACGATGTAAAAAAGAGATTCGGCGGATCGACACCGTTGTTTTCCCGGAACCAGCGACTCCCTTGATCATCATATGCCCACTTGGCTCCAGCTCGACAATTCGCCTTTGCTCCATATTAAGCTTCACGTTTGCTGCCTCCTTCTTACCGCTGTAACTTGACGAAAGACCTATTTATGTACTCATGCATGCAGAATCTTCCCTATTATACCAGGAAAAAAGACATATATAATCTAGTTCTGCGTATTTTGTGGTGATTTTTGTCAACACTCCTGCAGCTGCAACTATTAACACAAAAAGCAATGCACCACTCCCATCGGGACCAGCACATTGCTCCTGCCTATCAGCGTGTATAATATTAAACCAGCTTATCCACGTTGTACTTTGCGCCCAGCTTGTTCGCTGCATAAACTTCGTAAATCTCCCGCTCCACGGGATCCTCGACGATGTACACCTCTATTTTCACGACTTCATTTCTATGGTTCTTCATAGGCGAGACGGTATCTTCAAAATGCTTCTTGATCCGCTGCCGCAGCTTCCGGGCCTTCCCGACAAAGAGCAGCTCATCCTGGTTGTTGTAGAACATGAAGATGCCGCCTTTTTCCCTGGTGATCAGGTGGAAATCGGTGAAGCCGTAAATGTGACTTAATTCAGGATTTTCCTGCTTGTGAATAGTGACTTCTGGTGTTGGAATTGTAATGGTTATCAACTTTTATCACGTCCTCTTTACGTATAGAATGATATCGTAGCATAGATGCCTGGCGCTCGTCTCCCATTATTCAAATGAGCCAAATAATTCCCGAAGATAATCCCTTCGTCCATGCAGTATGCGGTGGATAATTATGTTTTCTTGAACAACTCGGTAGAAGACCAGATAAGGATGGACTACAATAAAACGATACCCCCGTTGAACAAGAGTATAGCGATCTTCCGACAAGACAGATCCCATTTCAGGGAAGTCCGCCAGACTCGAAATGTGATGGTCTAACTTTTGCAGCAAATGTTCAGCAGCGTTAACGTCATCACTGGATATATACGAAAAAATTTCATCAATGTCATCGACCGCCGCAGGCGTATATTTGACCTTATTCTTTGGCGGCATTGATTTTCCTCCGTGCCCTTGCCATGACTTGTTCATGGTCAAGTAACGGTTCCCCTTCAGCAATCTGTTTCTCTGCTGCCAACAGCTTGGATTGGAGCTTAATGCGAGCCTCCATCCGTCTGTAAGCTTCATGACTCATAACCACTAAATCAGCTTCACCATTCCGAGTTAATACAACCGGCTCATCAAGTTCGTGGCAATATTTAGAAAACCCGTTGTAATCCTGTCGAATGGTCGTGGACGGCTTAATATTCATTTCATTTCGCTCCTTTGAAATGATATAATTCTGACGATATTATATCATTATTATACTCCTCTTGCTATTGCGTTATTTTCGCAACAAATAACGTAGCATGAATCCAACGCCGATCAAGCTAAAAAGTGACATCGCCATAGTCAGACATGCAGTCACTACCCATAAGTCTGTATTTCCAAAAAATCTGGTCAATATAGTGCAGGAGATCGATAAAATTCTGAAATAAAAAAAGCACCTCTTCGCAGAGGGCTTTCATTGCATCAAAGTGACTCCCAGTTCCTTCGGTACAGCCGCGACGGGCGGTGTCCGACATTCTCCGTGTAATGGTCGGTTTCAACCACAAGATCGGCCACTTTACGCCGAAAGGCTGCCTTCAGCAGCTCTTTATCCAAAATCACCTCATACACCTGCTGCAATTCCGTTAAGGTGAACTGTTTTGGCATCAAGTGCAGGGCCAGGTCGGTATCATTCGTCTGTCTTCGAAGCCTGTCGAGGGCACAGGCAATGATTTTGGCATGGTCAAACGCCAATCCATCATTGGACGTGATGGCGTACTGTGTAGACCTTGAAGTCGGCTTGGCCGTCACAATCCGGTCGATCACAGCCGTAAGCTCCTTCCCTTCGGCACTGAGCTTAAGCTCATAGCTGAAGGTTTGGATATAACCTTCGTCTAGAAGCTCCTTCTGCTCCCGCAGCAGCCGATAGCTCACCTGGAACCAGGCTGCAGCTTCGGCATCGTCCCCCGCCTGCAGAGAAAACCGGCTGCTGTCGATCAGTGCGATATAGCTGCAGCTCATGACCCAGGTGCGGGGATCCCGCCCCACATCCGTAAAGGTATACAACTGCTCCAAGTAGACATCATTCACTCCGGTTTCCTCATACAGCTCACGCGCCGCTGCCTGCTCCGCAGTCTCCTCCGGCCGGACAAAACCGCCAGGCAGCGCCCATTTCCCCAGGAAGGGATGCCCTCCGCGGCGAATGAGGAGGATACGCAGCTCCTTTTCCGGAAGCTTGCGGTAATTGTCCGTCTCCGTATGTGTAACCGTAAAAATCACCGTATCCGCCGCTACGGAAGGCCGCTCATAGTTCCCTGCCCGGTATTTCTCCAGGAATTCACGCTCTGTCAGTCCTTCGCGATCCACCATGTCCAAGAATCATCGCCTCCTAATCTTCCTACATATAGACTAAAATTCAAAGTTACCCCTCTGCGTGGCTGCGATGGCAAGTGTTTTTATAATCGCTCTTGTCGCCAAAATAATTGCTGTAAGGCTGGAACTTCCTGAGCACCTCATCGACCTTGTGCATCCGCTCCTCCAGCGTCCCCCTCAGCGTGATATAGGGAATGCGCCGCTCCTTCAAATCCGCAATAATCTGCTTGTGAAACACATGCCGTTTCTGATCCCCGCTGCGATCCCACGTATCGTCATAAGGAATATCATCATCACATAAGAAAAATATATCGTACCGCTGCGCGTTCTCCAAGGCAAGATGTGTCAGCAGCTCCGGTGCCCGCCCGTGATAATCCATAGCGAACCTGTACGTGGTAATTGCATTGGTATCGACAAAAAGATACCGGTTCGCGTTCAGGATGGCTTCCTCTTCCCGCTGTATATGGCCCACGGCGATTTCATCAAACGCTTCAAACCCGATTCGCCGGTCCTCCTGATGCGCTGTCCAGTAATCCCGTCCATACTCACTGGCATACGTCGTGCCGTACCGACGGGCCAACGCCTCGGTAATGGTCGACTTGCCGGTCGACATCGCGCCAACAAACACCACTTTTGTAATTAAATCGCGGTAGACGAGATCACTGACATAATCCCGATATTGAAACGGATCGGAGCGGACCATCGTCGCCGATATCGGTACCTGCCCGCGCGCTTCATCCACCCGGCGGTCGACAGCACCCAAAGCTATACTCATATGTTTGCCATAAAACTCACTGGAATAAAAGTGGGTCACCTGCTCACCCTGAAGCAGCCCCAGAATATACTGCTCTTCCCGCATTTCATGCTCCCGGTCATCGGAATACCCATCCGGACCATCCCAAGCCTCGATAACCCGAACCGCAGGATAAAGCTGTCGAATCCAGTTCGCCCGGATATGAAGCGGAATTGGAGAGACGGTTGTCTCATAAATGACCACGATCAGCTCGTCGACCTCCTGAAGTGCCGTTTCGATCATGAACTGATGCCCTTTATGCAGCGGAGCGAACTTCCCAAGTGTTAATCCGAGCGTCTTCATGCCAACGCCTCCTTCGCGCCTTTGTTCCAGTTATAGTAACCATAGACCGCATTCATCAGATACGCACTCCACATCACGATCATAATCACACCATCGTCGCTGCCGTCCAGTGTTCGGATTACCCACAGCAGCACCGTAAATATATTGAGCACAATATAGAGCAGCCATTGCTCTTTGAATCTTCTCACCATCAGAATGGTGGCTACTACCGAAAGTACCGTTGTAACCGCATCAATATAGGGGGAGTTCTGCCCCGGAATGAGCGACAGGCCATACCCCAGTAACAGGAAGCCTGCAATACAGACCGCCCCAACGATTGGAATGCCTTTGACATCCATCTGGCGCATCACCAATTTACCGCTCTGAAAATGATTTCGCCACATCAAGAAGCCAACCACATTCATCGGGACAAAGAACAGCAGATTCAGCATCACTTCACCAAACAATCCGTTGGTATACGACAAATAAGCATACCCGAAGGTATTATACATACCGAACACATAACTCATCAGCTTCCCCTTTGCCGTAAGCACCACGCACAGCACTCCGGTTATAAAGACCGAGAAACCAAACAGAGTGTCCTTGGATACAATTGTAATGCTGACAGCAATCAATGTGAACAAAACCAGCCAAAGAAGCTCGAATGCCTTCCAGTTACCTGTGTACTTCTTCATGAAATATCCCTCCCTGGTCACTTCTAACTTATTATCAATATGATATTTACAATTTGTTACTAACAAAATAACAGAGAAGCCACCAGGATGCAAGAGGTATTGCGCCGTGTCCCTTATTTACGTAAAAAAGGCCCTGCCAAAGGATCGTGAGAAATTCCAAGAAAAAAAGCCCTCTGTAAAGAGGGCCTTTAGCTCAATCATGAAACCTTGCTAACTTACTCTACTTCGGCTGCCGCTGACATCGACTGCAGAACAGGGCGTTTACCGGCACTATCCCATTCCCAAACCGTGTCAAAATCCCAGCCTAAAAGTCCTGTATAGGTGGACAGCGTCTCTACTTCACTTACAGACAGGCCTAACCCTCTAATGTTGGTTAGTGATCCTGCAGTGACACCTTCCTTATTCACGGTCATGCTGTTTGATGAATAATTATTCTGAAGTGTGGCGGTATGTCCCGAAAGCACTCGTCCCATCACCCGGTTCGCCATCGTTGGCGTTGTCACGGAGGGATTCAGCGCAATGACGTTTCGGACAACGGTTCCGTTATAGCCGTAGCCTGTCACACCGCCTGCATTACTTTTCAGTGCCTGAACAGCTCCAGCTGCATAAACGTTTTCTGTTAGACTGCCTGCGTTGGTAATCCCGATCAAGCCGCCGGCCTGACTCACCCGCGCAGTAACATTTGCGTCAGCGTAGCTGTTTCTTACCGTACCGTTGGAATAGCCGACAAGACCGCCGACGGTGCTGCCACCTTCGATGGAGCCCGTTACATAGCTGTTCTCTACCGTTCCGTTGTTCGTATTCACGAGTATGCCTATGTTGCTTGCCCCAGTGACGTTTGCATCGACCACAGCAATATTTTTAATCACACCGCCATTGAGATGAAAAAAGCCGCCCTGAGTTGAAGTTAGGTTGAGTATGGATTTATGGTTTCCATCAAATACGCCAAGGAAAGGCGTTCCCTTAAACAGAGGCTCGAACAGCTGCCCTGCAAAATCAAGATTATTCTCCAAAATATAATTTTCATTCGGGAATTCTGAGATGGTACTTAATTCGCTCACCGAAGAGATGATGTAGTAGCCATCTTCATTCTGATCCAGATCCGGCCTTGGAATATTGTCTTCGTTCAATTCCTCCAGATTACTTTGCAGCAATGGACGCTTCGCATCTTCATTCCAGACCCAGACCGAATCAAAATCCCAGCCCAGGGATCCGATATACAAAGCTGAACTCGAAAGTGCTGCTGCACTGACTCCCTGTCCCTTCTCATTGTTCGGATCATTGACAGTCACATTCTCACTGCTGACAAACATGTTCTCATCACCATAATTATTGAGAAGCGTTGCTGTTTCCCCAGCTAACACTCTTCCGACAATCCGGTTGGATGCAGATCCTGTAACAATCGACGGATTCAGTGCGATGCTGTTTTGAATAACCGTACTGTTATATGCGTATCCGCTGATCCCGCCAGCATTGGATTCTTCTGCTTTAACAGCACCCTTGGCATACACCTGTTCTGTTGTGCTTCCCCGGTTGGTGATCCCGATCAGGCCGCCGGCCTGCTTACCCCGTGCAGTGACGGAAGCAGTTGAATAGCTGTTTCTCACAGTCCCGCTTGAATAGCCCACGAGGCCGCCCACAGTGGAATTGCCTTTAATCGATCCCGTACTATAGGCATACTCCACAACGCCATCATTCTGATCCACCAGAATCCCGATACTGCTTCGGCGAACATCAATATTAGCATGGATGCCTACGTTGGTAATTGTGCCTTCGTTGATGGCAAAGAGACCCGCGCCGCCCGAAGATACGTTGACGCCTGTAATGCTGTGTCCCTGTCCATCCAGTGTACCGGTAAATGGCGTTCCATCCGCCCCGATCGCTTCAAAGAACACACCCTGACCATCAATGTCCTGAACCAGAACAAAATGTTTGTCCGGGAACTCATGTATTTTGTTGAGTCCGCCTGCACTTTTGATTTGATACGGATTGCTTGCCGAACCATCGCCCAGCATGCCCTCTTTCACCGTTAAAGGGTCTGCTAACGGCTCTTTATCGACTGCATTATTCACCAATCTTACAATGATCGTATGTTCATCGCTGAACGCAAGCGGGGTATCGAGTACGATGATCTGCTCACGTCCGAGATGCTCCAGCGTGGCTTCTTGTACCACCGTCTCCAGCAGCTGTTCACCCGTGTGATCCCGCTTTTCTGCAATCACGGTCACCGTCGCCAGCGAGCTCGGATAATTCAGGACGCCGACACCCTCAAGGACATTATTGTCTACCACCGCGCTCGTCAGGTTCAAATAATCTACAGGCTGATTGATCGTAAATGCATCAATTTCAGTGCCGTCGCTGTTGTAAGCCCTCAATGTGAGAGCTTGATCATTTGATTCCAAAATAACGCCGGTCTGCTTGTTTTCGTCATATACGATATGATCCCAGTCAAATACTTTGTTATCCTGAAACGCCGGACCTGATGAACCCACGGTCACAAAAGTGGTCCCTAAATTCATCGCTTCAGCCGATAAATCTTTGACTCCGTCTCGTATCGTGGTCCGTTTGTATACTTGATCATGGCCCCCGATATACAAACTGACGCCAAGCCGTTCAAATGCTTGAGACAATTTCCCTCTCATCATGTCCATACCGGTCTCATCGCCAGATTGACCGCCATAATAAGGGTAATGTCCCATCACAATTTTCCACTTCTTGTCCGTTGTCCGCATATCCTTCTCCAGCCAAGACAGCTGCTTGTCAAAATCCAGTACAGAATTCAGAACCGCAATATGCATATCGCCATAATCAAACGAATAATTCGTTTCCCGGTAACTGCCTTCGCCGTTCTTCGGCAGGTTGAAGAACCCGGAGAATGATCCAAATTTCCGATCCGTCAAACGTTCACGGTCCCCTACAACATGAGCTGAAACCAGCCCCAGATCGTTGTTATAAATGCTGTTAAACACATCATTCCATGCATACATATTGCCGCCGGTCTCGACCAAGTCTCCGACTTGAACCACCGTCTGGCCGTTTGCATTTTTAGACTGCAGCACGTTCAGCATATTCTGAAAGAGCTGGAAGCTTGCCGAATTGCGATCCGGGACGCCAAGATCCCCCATGACATACATCACAGCTTCCTCAGAGGATGCAGCGGTCTTAAAGCTGTAGCTGCTGCTCCAAGGGCCGCTTGGTGACATGCCATATCGATAGTCATATGTTGTCCCTAAGTCGAGATCGGTGACACTGACTTCATGGGCTGCCAGCACCCGATAGTTACTGTCAGCAAATGTATCGCCATAGGCAGTTTGAAAATAAGAGGCGCCCGCTTGTACGAGGTCCGCATTGTCCCAGGATGCCTCAGACTCCGGTTTATACTGCACATACGCTGTTTCAAGTGCCTTATCGGTCACAATATTGATGCCTACTTCTCGTTCATTTCCGCCTACATTTACCACAGGCTGAAACTCATCCAGAATGCTGTCTGCATCCAGATTTTGTGCGTCTACAAGCAATCGAACAAGCTCCACACGCGTATTTCCTTGGGCGTCGGTGGCTGCATATTTAATAAAATATTCACCATACATGTCCACGTTAAACTGCTGATTTGAAACTGGTACTTCTCCTTTATCGTTCAATACGGTAGCCTCAACCGTTAAGGATTGACCGCCATCCGCCGTCGCGGAAGCGCCCAGCACCTCCACTTGATTTCCAAGCTGGATCGTGTCCGGATATTGTCCTTGAACCGTAATTTCAGGCGCATGTACCGTACCTCTCGTTTCCTCACCAATCCAGATCGGAGCACTGATCGCCTCATCCCCGTCGGTCTGGAAAGCTCTGACGAGGAAATAGTCCCCATTTTCGCTGTCCAGGTTTACATTCTTTTCAAATGAACTGCTGGCAATATTGTTGTACTCCTGCAGAATTTCACCGCTGTTTTTGTAGACCACAACTTTGTCCAGATGATCGTTTGCATCCGGGTCATGGATCTCGATCTTTAGGTTGATTTTCTTTGTCTTAGCCGGAAGGATCGATCCCATCATCTTACCTTTTGTGGAAACTGCCAGCTCCAGGTTGCGGTCAAAGGATACATAGGTGCGGTGGTTTTGCATCGCATCGTAAAGACCTTCCCGAGTAAGTTGATCTCCCCACATTCCTGTCACATGAGGCTGAACCATGCCCCAATTTCCTTTATGCTCGTCTCCGCCAAATACAGGAGAGACATGCCAGCCCCGATCCAGCACCTTGGTATAGGTTGCAAAATCATTGGCGGATTTGTATTCCATCATATTAATGTTGTTGTCAACGTCCTGGTTAAAGTGTTTAAAGTCCTGGAAGCTCCAGTTACCTGTGAAGCGCGGATGATTAAACTGAGCTATCGCTTGAGGATCCTGAGCCAGTCTTGCGTAAAAGGTGGGCAGATCATATTTAATATCGCCCCAGCCCCACGTGCCGTCCGCACCTGCTCCATGTGTTCTGGCAAACCATTCTGCATTAAATAAATTCATATGGCCCGATTCATCGTACCACGTCACTTCCGTACCGGGCAGCGTCACAAATTCGTTATCATGGTTATGGACATCGGATTGCTCATGCAGTACCTTGTATTCGTCGGAATAAGAGTCTTGAACATTGGTAATAAAATCACTGCCTGTACTGATGTCATACGTCACGTCATGCTCAGTCACGGCAAAAAAATCAAAGTCTGTATTGTTCTTCACAAAATTGTAAGCATCATTAGGCAGCAGTATTCCATCACTTAGCGATGTGTGAGAATGCAAATGACCTTTGTAAAGGGAAGCCCCTAAGTGTGTGGCTCTACCCTCATTAGAAACACCATCCTGATCTGAGGATGCGGACACATTGATGCCATTACTTTGATTAAACACACCTGCAATAACACAAGCCATCACAACAAAGAGCAGTCTTCTTCTTTGAGACTTCAAATTAAATCCTCTCCCTTATCGGCTTCATTACAGCTGCAGCAGCCCCTTAATGACGGGGGCGAGCGACTGTGCCATGCGCAGGAATCCGAGGTCTGTTGGATGTGTTCCGTCAACCGTGCAGTCATTGACGAAGTCATTCCCCAGCAGCTCAGAACCGTCGACGAAATGGATATGCTGGTCTCCTTCTGTCCGCCGCTGCTCAACATTCTGTATTTGAATCAGCCTGCGGGTATCATTAAGCTCCCTCCTTTCAGAGTAGAACTGGTCTTCCGCAGTGCAGATTCTGGACACAACCAATATAGGGACTTCAGGATGCCGATCTCTCAAAATCTGAATGAATGCAGGCAGTGTTCCTGCAATGTTCTCGGACTTCCCTGTGTTCCCTTCGTAATCCAGAATGAACATCGCAGGATCCTCGATGTCCGCCATGATCTGTGCGAGCTCCGGCTCACCCTTTCCATTTCCCGAGAAGCCAAGATTGACGAACTCCATCGGAATCATACGGCTGAGAATATTGGGATAGGCCATACCCGGCCGGGAGGCGCAGCCTCCTTGCGTGATGGAAGTTCCATATATAATAACGGGTCTGCTGCTTGCATAGGCAGGTGCAGGACTTAGGACAGCATCCTGATCTACACCGATCCACACTTCTTCTACCCCTTGGTAGAGCGGCAGATTCAAGGTGACCGCCACTTCTCTGGGAGATTCCCAGTGATAAAGCTGTGATTCATATTCACTTTCCGCCGGTTTTAATTTCGCTGTGGTGATAAAGTTCTGCTCTCCCTGCTCTCCAATATAGCAGTCCACCCCGCACTGCCCTGTCGGCGCCATGTGATACATATTGGCTGGTCCGGCAAGCCGCACCCGGATCACCAGCCTGGAAGAATTGGTGCGAAAGCGAATTTGACCGCCTGCCGTACAATAAGCAAGGGTATCCACCGCAGGAGGCACAACTTCACTGGAAGCCAAGGGGAGGCGTCTGTAAATGCCATCCTCCGCAAGCCAAGGGAAGCCCGCGATGTGAAAAGGCGCTTCAAGCGGAGAATGCCATCTCAACTGCTCGCTATTTTTGGTCTCCGGGTATAACGTTCCGCCCAGCTTATCCAGGTTTACGTCTTTCGATTGAACGGTCATCTATGTCTACTCCCTTACTTTAATGTGCTGCTATCCCTTTACCGCTCCCATGGTTGCGCCTTCCATCAGCAGTTTCTGGAATAAGATATAAATAATAATGGACGGTACCATCGCAATGGTTACACCGGCAAACAAGGTTACCCAGTCTGCTGTAAACTCCATTTGCTTATTGGCAGAATACATTTGCACCGCAATAGGGTACTTCCCGGGATCACTCAAATAGATAAATGGTGCCAGGAAATTGTTATAGAAGCCTAAGAACTTGAATACACCGACGGTTACAATACCCGGTGTAGACAGCGGAACAATCACGCGCCAGAATTTTTGAAATAATGTCGCGCCATCCATCGTTGCGCTCTCCTCCAGCTCCACGGGCAGAGAACTCATAAATCCGCCGAGCAGCATGAGGTAAAACACGCTTTCACCCAGACTGGACAGAAGAATCAATCCGGTCAAGCTGTTGGTCAAGCCCAGTTCCCGCATAATGACATACTGGGGTACAAGCGCGTTGATGCCGGGCAGGAACAGGGACAGCATAATCAAGCCCCAAATCAGTTTTCTACCCCTGAACTGCATCCGAGTCAGTGCATAGGCGTTAATGGTTGTGAAGAACAGCCCCAGCACCATACTCCCCCCAACATAATAAAGGGTATTTAAGAGTGATTGTCCGAAGCCGTATTGGTTCCAGGCCTTCGAATAATTTTGCCAACGCAGTTCCGAAGGCAGTGACCATATATTTTTGAAAAACTCAGGATTGCTTTTAAACGATTCGTAAACTATCCAAATCAAGGGGAATAGTATGGTCAGCGACCAGGCATACAGCACCAATCGCCATACGATGTCCATTAATGTTCGTTTTTCCTTCAATGAAATCCCTCCGAACCTTCATATGCGAATTAGTACTCGTAGCCTCTATTCGGTACAAATTTATCAATTAACAGCTTGGCCGTGACCAAGATCACGAACAGAATCATACCGACTGCAGACGCGTAGCCGTAATTCCGATATTCAACACCAAACGCCAGGTTAAACATGTAGAGGCCGATGACATCTGTTGACCCGAAGGGGCCCCCATTCGTCATGATGAGGATAATTTCGAAACCCTTCATGGTGCCGACGACGAGGAACAATGCACTGACGCGGATAATGGGCGTAACGAGCGGCATGGTGATTTTCATCAAGCGTGTCATATGTCCGGCTCCTTCAAGAATAGCCGCCTCGTACAATGATTTCGGAATTCCGAGCATCGCATTGGCAAAAATAATGACGTACAAGCCGACGCCGCCCCAAACCCAAGCCGGAATAATAGATAGCAGCGCCGTGCTTTCATTGCCCAGCCAGTAGAAATTCCCGACATCGATTCCGACAAACTTCAGAACCCCGTTGAGCAGCCCGTACGATCCGTCATAAATGAAAGCCCAGAGAAGCGCAACAACGACGGTAGATAATACGTTCGGGAAGAAAAACAACACTTTCAGAAACTTATTTTCTTTATACGTCTTGTTCGTAATTAAATAGGCGAGCAGCAAGGAAATGACAATGACAAAGAAAGGCACTGTAATCATAAAAATCAAATTGTGGGTAAGCGCACGCCATACATACTTATCCTGGAACGCGGTAACAAAATTGGACAGCCCGACAAACGTCGCATCTGTAAATCCATCCCAATCGAGCATCGCATAATATACGGACAGAATGTTCGGAAATAAGGTAAAGAGCAGATAGCCGCCAAAGGGAGGCACAATGGCTATGATCAGAAATATCCACTTCTGCGTATTCGCTTTATCGAGGCCTAAACGCTTGCGCGCAGGTGCTTTTGGTGCCTTCACAACAGTTGAATCCGACACAAGAGCTCAACTCCTATCTTTTTAAAAAGGAAGAGCGGAGAAGGTTCTCCCCGCTTCGCCCAATCTTATTTCTTTTCAGCTTCCACCGCTTTTTTCAGCAGTTCTTCCGCCTGTTCCAGAATCGGCTTCGGATCCTGCAGGCCCATCGCAAATTTCACAATATTCTCATTCATTAATTTTTCTGCCTGGGCAAGATTCGGATCAGAAATGCTGATCGACCGGCTTGCCTTATAGGTCTGAGCTTTGTTATCTGCAATGTACTTCAGTACAGCTTGCGCAGAGCTGGTAAGTTTAGCTGCTCTTTCAGGGTCCTCCGCCAGATCCTTACGCATTGGCAAAGCACCTGCATTTTCGGCAGCGAACTGTTGATTCTCAAGCGTAACCATCCATGCGATCAGCTCTTTTGCCCACTTTTTGTTCAAGTCCGGCTTCGCTGCCCAGATATAGTTGAAGTTGGTCGTTCCGCTGCGAATCCAGAGCGTTTGATCCGTGTTCTCTCGGAAAGGAACCGCCATGTAGCCCCATTCAAAGTCCTCGGGAGTCGCTTCTTTCATCTCATTCTCAACATGTGTCCCTGTGGATACCATGGCGGCCTGCCCCTGAATCACCTGCATTTGGGATTGGGTATGGTTCAAGGCCGGAAGTCCTTCAGCAAAATATCCTTCTTTGCCAAGCTCATAGAAGCGCGTCCAGGCTTCAATGTTTTCTGGATTGGTGTATTGCGGCAAACCGTACGTTCTGTAATTTTCGATAAATTCATCCACATGTCCATTGATATCAGCCAGCTCAAAGTTTTTCGCAACGCCGAAAGCCCAGTTATGGTAGCTTGGATGAATGCCCGGGAACGTTATGGGAGCAATGCCATCCGCTTTAATATCTGCCAGAAGGGTCTTGAATTCATCCCATGTGTTCGGGTTTTGGTTCCAGCCGTGCTCCTCGAACAGCTTTTTGTTAAAGAACAATCCTCCGAAGCTGCTCGCTGTCGTAAATTCATATCTTTTCCCCTGGATCAGCGGTGTGGATTCGTACATACCCGGCATCATGAGATCCTTGACCTTTTTGTCCGGTGCGTCTGGAAGCGGGTATTCCCAGATATCATCCATCGGTTCCAGCTTGCCGGCTTCCGCAAGCCCGACAATGCCTCCAGACGGCTCTGTATTGAACAGATCAAACATATCTTTATCATTTCCTGCGGAGATCCTGGTGGAAAGAATCGTCTTCATGTCTGCTGAAGCAGTGATGTCTAATTTGACATTGGGGTACTTGGCTTTGAACGATTCAGCGGCATTGTCAAAAAAATCCCGGCCATAGCCTCCTACAAAGAGACCCACCTTCAGCGTGACTTCTTCATTCTTCGGCAATCCATTCTCATAAAGCTCGACTTCTGCACCTGGTTTATCCGAGCCAGGGGTTGTACCTGATGCGCCCTCGTTCGTTCCGCTGTTTCCGCCACAGCCCGCCAGCATGGCTATGGATAATAATGCTGCAATACCCGAGCTCATCCACCGTTTCTTGTTTCCATTCAACATTTCTTCGACCCCCAATTAATTAATAAATATATTGGATTAACTATTTCAGCATAACGCTGTTTTGTTCGGCTTTTGTCAAAGCCCGGTAAATCATTTGTAAATATTTACTGATGTTAGACGGCTTATCATATTTCTTCACATTCATACAAGCGCTTACATTTTGGTAAAAATAAGAAACTTCCCGCTTTGTTCGAGAATTATTAGGTTGAGTATATAACCTCCCTGGTCCAAGCCATCTCTTATAGCTTGCAGTTGAAAATTCATTTAATCAATTCAGTTTACAAATATAATATATCATCTGATGACAATGTCAACACAATTTTTAGTTTGTACAAGAACAATACAATGGATTGGAACTTTAATTCCCATATAATTAATGCTACACTTATTACAAAGACCGACTTAATTTGTCAAATGTTTTGAATTACTATAGATAAAATGTTGCTGGAAAGAGGATGCTTACCGTGAAGGATACGATCAGACAAACTAGCCATATGTTATTGAAATCCATTAATCAGCAGAAGGTTCTTTTTCTCATCTATTCAGAAGGCCCGATCTCTCGAGTAGAGCTTGCGGAAAAGACAGGACTAAGCAGACAAACGGTAACCAATATCGTTAATCGGCTGCTGGAAGACAAAATCATCGTGACCGGTGAGCTTATGGATTTGGAGGTCGGCAGCGGAAGAAAAAGAGTCGGCCTTCACATTAATAGCGGTCACTATTATGCCATCGGCCTTGAACTCGCGGGCAAATACATTCGCGGAAAAGTATACAACCTGCGTCAAGAGGCTGTCGCTTCCGCTGAACGCACAAGCAGCAAATATGGTTCGATCGATGTGCTGATGCAGCTGCTGCATGAAGTAATCGATGAGCTGCTCACTCAGGTGCCCAACCCCTCCAAAATAAAAGGAATTGGAATCAGTATGCAGGGTCTCGTAGATTCTCAGCATGGTATCGTTCTGCGGACACCCGGTATTGGGGTTCATCGCCTCCCGCTCAAGCAGCTGCTTGAAGGTAAATATCACATTCCTGTGTACATCGAGAACGATGTCAATCTTCTCTCTGTCAATGAAAATATGAACGGCTCTTTGAAGGAATCCAGCAACAATATTACGATCAAATTTGATTATGGTACTGGCGGCGCCATCGTCCAGAACAAGCAAATTATATCGGGCTCGAGCTTTGTTGCAGGTGAATTCGGGCATTATAAAGGTTTTTATGGAGAAGACGCTTATCCATGTCACTGCGGCAGATCCGGATGCTTGACGACGCTGGCTTCCAGCAGCGGGCTTAGCGTTTCTATCAAATGCACACTAGAGGAGTTCGCAGAAGGGATCAGAACAGGAGATCCAAAGTTCCTTAGTTTATATGAGAAAATTGTGAATGGCATTGCCATCGCCGTTACCAATATCATCACATTTATAAATCCGGACAGTGTGCTTATGACAGGCCGCGTCATTCCAGCCATCAGTCCCGAAATGTTCAGCGAGATCAAGGCCCGCGTGCTGCACGAGCTGCCTGTAACGGTTAATAACGTGCAGCTGATTCACCTTCAGGATAAACCGGACGAAACCAAGCTTGCAGCCGGATTAGTTATTAAGCACGCATTCGAAATTCCGCTGGATACGCTGTCTCTTTGATGCGAAAGACAAAGCTGAAAAACAAAGATGCCTGTCCCCATCGATATAGGTGCAGGCATCTTTGTTTTGTTAATGTCCAATGCTTATAGGTTCACGCTACTCTTGTTCCTCCTGCAGACCGCTGTATGCAATGTTCTCTCTCACATCCAATTTATAGTCATCTGCCCGCGCCTGCGGCTCACGAGTATGAATGATTTCTTTCAGGCGTTCAATTCTCGGTGGCTCTCTGTTAATGATCCGTCCGAAGGCCTCGACAATATCTTTTCTGTAGGCGGTACCGGCCAAGCTTTCTATTTCCTCATAAGCCTCACTTTTGGACAGGGAGTCCCGGTAAGATCTCGGCGTCGTGATCGCCAGGAACACCTCCACCAGTCCGAGCATTTGTGAGAGGATCGGGATTTGGTCGTCTTTCAGACGGTAGGGATACCCGGTGCCATTCACCTTCTCGTGGTGATAGAGAAATGTGTTCTGAGCGTCCAGGAGATCCGGCACATCTCCGAACAATTCCCTCGCCATGAAGCAGTGCTCTTGGACAACCTCCAGCTCGAACTCTGACAACTTTCCTTCCTTCTCAAACATATAATCCGGCAGCTTTACCCGGCTCACAAAGTGTAATAGGGACAGCATATCGATTTCCCAGTCTTTAGAAGTGTTGCCCTGGTGCTCCTTCCAAAGCGCTTTAAGCAGATGGCTCATGTCACTGATTTCTTTGCGTGAGGTTTGTGTTTTCCGCTCGCCAACGGAAATGAAGCTTTGCAGCAGGTTAATAATTTGCTGCTTTTGCTGCTGTAGAGCAATGCTTTCAACATGTTTCTTTTGTTGTTCGCGGGTCAGAACTGCAATGCCTCCAAGCAGTACGCTGCCCAAGGAGATCAGAATCCGAAATTCGACGGTTTGAATCATGGAGCTTTCTGAGAATTCCGAACCCTCGTGTCTCACTATGCCTAAACCGAAAAACAACAATAGGTAGAGCAGAGAATAGAGCTTATATTCTCGTCCACTCGCAATCAAGCCGAGCATGACAGGATAAAATAAAAGGAACGTCCATGCCTGATCGAATATTCCTGGGTGAAAATATATCGACACTCCGATGATAAGCAAAAAAACGATGAATGCAATTACCTTCCGACTGGGATTCTGATACCCTTTGGTTCGCTTATCTACATACAGCAGCCCTCCTGAAACGACCGACAGCACTGCCAGCGTCGCAGCCAGCTCGCTGGATCCGTTACGTTCCGCGAGCGCCGTATTCACCAGCTCGAAGAGTGCCAGAATCGCGAAGATGGAGCTGATCAGAAGCAGAAGCAGACGATGCGGAGGCTCCGCGAACAGTCTATTTACCAGCATGTGCATTCCACCTGTCCTGCGCATGATCAATATTCTCCTTCGTCTGATAGAGTTTGGCCCCTCCCATGATGCACTGAATCGCAGACAAAAGCTGTCCGGGATCGGTATCCTTCATAAAATAACCGTCTACGCCGGCCTTGGCGGCCTTATAGATATCCTCACACTCGTCGAGTGCTGTCAGTATGATAATTTTCATATTTGCATCTTTGGCTTTCAGACGTTCTGCACCTTCAATGACCGACAGGCCCGGCATTTTCAAATCCGTAAGCAGCAGATCCGGCAGTAATCTTTTGCAGCACTCCAGTACTTCCGTACCATTACAAGCTTCCCCCACAATACGATATTCAGGGCTTGCGCTCAGCAGCATTCGGAGACCCAGCCGGGCATGTGGACGGTCGTCCGCGATGATAACTTTAAACATACGTTAAACTCCTCTCCCGAGGGATTGTGGCGGTTATTCTAGTTCCCCTCCCATCATCAGAATGAACAGAGATCGACCCCTCCAGCGCTTTAATCCGATTACTCATACCTATCATACCAAATTTGCCCTGCTGCTCTAGGTTACCGTTATTCTTCAATCCAACACCATCATCCTTCACCACAATGGTCCATTGGACGCTCGTGACCTCCAGGCGGACAAAAAGCTTGTTAGCCTGTGCATGCTTAATAACATTGTTCGCCGCTTCCTCAATAAAGTGATAAATAGTCTCCTCGATTTCGACGTTTTCTTTCGAGGTCCATCCCGCATTTTCAAAGATTAAATCTACACCGGCAGAACCGGCGATGCGATGCAGCATCTTCTCGATCGCTTCGTTAAGGTTGAATCTCCGTTTCTCTCCCTTAAGCTCGGTAATCAGCTTCCGAATATCACCATGGCTCTCTTTCACCCGTTTCTCCATCTCGGATACCATACTCAGCAGCTCTTCCGAGCTCTTCGTCTGAAGCATGCCCTTGAATTGGAACAGCTGAATAGACAGGAAGAATAACTCCTGGGCGATGCCGTCATGAATATTCTGGGCCACCACTTCGCGCTCGTTCGCAACAGCTTTGTACTGAATTTCCTTTACCTGTTTGTTCATATCAAAATAAGCTTCAAACTTCATAAGTATCAACTTGGTATACATCTGGTCAAACAGCGGGAGTTCGCCTTTCTTCGCTGCTATCAGCAGCCAGCCATACTTCCTGCCGCTACGGATTCTTAAGGGCTGTACGAGCATGTCCAGCGCTTCACCCGTCGGCGAAACCAAGCTAAGATTGGTCTTGTGATTCAAGGGCGATTGGAGCATAAGCTGATTCTTGTAATAAGCGTGAATCCAGCTTTGATCCTCAGGCTCCAGGTTTGATGTATTGAGGCAGAGCCAGAGCGGGCGGTCTTTTAAAATTGTTTTGAGTGCTCTTTCAACATACTCAACCGCTGCCGAAGGACTGGATTGGAGCGGCAATGGACGAGAAATATAGATGGAAGTCATCAGGCGGATATGATGTGTTATTTTTTGAACGCCGTGGTGTACGGCCAAGGAGAAGATAAAAAATAAAAAACACAGCATCAGGTAAGTGTGGCTATTAGCGATGTATATACTGATTTCTATGCCATCCGCTGCTGCGAAAATAATGGGTATCAGCGAAAGATACGCACAGGATGCAATATAATACCAATTCCAGCGGACATGCAGTTTTATCATGGCTAAGCTTACGAGACTATATAGAAGGAACGGACTGGAAGTCCCCCCAGTCATCCATAGGAGGTATGCTTGAACGAGGAGGTCTCCAGCGAACATAAGGGCCGATAGTTTTCGCGCCGATGATCTGCTGAAGACCGCGATGCTGTACGCCGCTTGCATGCCAGCTGCTGCTAGAACCGGTTGAACCGGCTCTTCCTGGCGAGATCCCAAATACAGCATAAAACAGGACAACAATAGGATCCACTTCCATATGATCGAGAGAGATATATTCTGCATCCGATGTACCATTCCTGAATTCTCCTAAAGATGAATATTTTAGTAGGCAAAAGGTCTTGCTTCATTTACAATACTTATATAGCAATAATAGGCACTTCTTACTATTTTCAAGTATATCATACGATTTGAAGTAAGGGAGTGAAACCAGGCATGATTCATTTAATGATTCTTGACGATCATCCTCTTGTTCGCCATGGGATTCGTATGGTCGTATCCACCGAGAACAACATCCATATCGTCGGTGAAGCCGCAAACCCGTCAGAAGCTCTGGAATTGATGTCAAGCGCCAACCCTGGACTCGTATTGGTCGATTTAAATCTGGGTGGAGACAACGGGCTTGAATTTATTCGCCATGCCAGAAAGAATAAATTTCAATGCAAATATATTGTTTTGACCTCCTCTGCTACTAGCGAGCAGCTGCGCATGGCACAAGAGCTGGGGGTTGAAGGCATTTGCCTGAAGGAAGCGCTACCAGAGGATCTGCTGTATGCAATCGACGTGGTCTCACGCGGTCGCAAGTATTACGATCCCGTATGCATGGAAGCTTTAATGGAGACAACGACACCAAGCTATAGTAAACCAGCTCTTGATGAACTTACGCCCAAGGAGTTTGAAGTGCTGCTGTCACTCGGAAAGGGACGCTCAAACAAAGAAATCGCAAGCGAGTTCCATATTACCGAATTCACCGTCAAGAAGCATGTCAGTCAAATTCTGTCCAAACTATCCCTCACGGATCGAACCCAAGCCGCCTTGTTCGCACTCTCTCATGGACTTGTCGAGTTCGAGCTCAGCCCTTCTTAGAGATATAAAGAAAAATCCGCCGCTTACCGTCGGATTTTTCCTTTTCTTATAGGTCTAAGGGCTTCGCTATGCCGTGCATCGGCCATAGCGAAAACCACACATATGCTTTTACACTGCTGATATGGACTGGACCCAGACCAGGATCTCTGCTGTCCAAGCTCTCGCCAAGATTGCGGTTATCGCCCACTACGAAGAGCTCATTATCTCCGACGGTGACTTCGTTCACATCCTCCGAGGTTCCATAGGTATATAGCTCGGAGAGCGGCGTCCCGTTCACATATGTAATACCGTCCGTTATCCTTACTCGGTCACCATCTACGCCGATAACCCTTTTTACGATGCTGTAACCGAGTTCTTCTTCGTGGACAATGACGACATCTCCATATTGGGGAGGCTTGAAGAGTAGAGACCACTTATTTAAAACCAGGACGTCGCCATTCTGCAGGGTAGGGTTCATCGAGTTGCCCGAAACCCTGTCTAGTCCAGTTATATTGTTTACAACCAGATATACCGCTCCAATAATAAGGATCAGCTTCACCCATCCCCACAGGGTTGATTTCTCACTGACTGCCGGGGAATTCTCGCTGATCTTGTCGTTCACTTGTTCCAATCCGGATTGCACCGCCTTCGGTTATTGTTCGCTGGCTGCTTCGTCTGACTGCTCCGGCGAGACTGCCGGCGCTGGCGCTTGTTCCTGTACAGGTGCCGATTCGTCTACCGGGTTGGCTTCCGGTGTCTCATTAGATTCGGTTGCGGGCGGCTTTTCGGAAGACTCTTGCGCAGCCTCCGGTAACTCTGGTGTCTGCTCAGGCTGAGGCTCAGCTGCTTGTTCCGCCGACGATTCTGGCTGCTTAACCTCTGGAGCTGCTTCCGGCGTTTCCTTCTGTGCTTCTTCCGCCGATTCTACTGGTGTTTCTTTCGGTGTTTCTTTCGGTGTTTCTTCCGATGCTTCCTCCGGTGACGCTGACTCTGGGTCTTCTACCGGTACTTCCTTCGGTGCTGGGACAAATGTTAAGTCCGGCGCCACATAGCTAGCAGCCAGGGAATCCATCGCCGTGAGCGCGCTCTGTGCAATGGCTTCCAGCTTGCTCAGGATCTGCTCCCGATCTTCGGCATTTTGAATGTTGAGGCTCTCCAGCAGCGATGCCGCATATTGTTCAATAGCCGCAATTCTGAGTTTTTTCTCTTCCTCCGTGTACGCATCCAGCTCATTAGATAATGTCTGAAGTCGAAGCTGCAATTCCGCCTTTAACAGAGCCTTTTGCTGATCCGTCTCGGATTGAATGCTTTGCTGCAGGCTTTGTTGGGCTATCTCGGTTTTTTGGGTGAACCATGCCTTCATGGTGCCTGCAAGATCGATATCTGCGTATGTTATACCCGTGGCCATCAGAACGGCTGTTAAAGAGAGAATTCCGGCTGCGACTTTATTTCTAACGGTGAAGCCTGTTGTTTTTCTTCGTCTGCTGCGTGCCATCTCTAATGCTCCTTTCGATTAAAAATAACCGGGAAGCCCTGTTTGTACAGGGCTTCTGTCGGTTTATGTGCGTCCAGTTTTATTATTTAGGATCCATAGCGATGCCTTGAACGATACTGTCCAGTTCGGCTTTTGCTGCTTGCTCCAGCTCCGCTCCACGGTCTGTAATTGCCTTCTTCGCGTTGTTTACGCCAGCTGTTTGAACTTTGGCAAGCTTCGCTTGCAGAGCATCAAGCTTATTGCGCAGGTTTTCTTCAATTTCACCTTGTGCATTCTCGCCCTCGGAAGCAAGTAATGCGCTCAATGCATCTTTTGTTGCCTGAATTTGTTCGTTCAATTCGTTAACTGCTGCGTCCTGAGTTGCAGCTACACCCTCATTCAGACGGCCAATGTATACGCCTTGATGGTTTTTGATCGCACTATTCAGGGCTGTCTCGTTGGCTGCACCCGTTTTATTAACTTCTGTATTCGTCTCTTTGTTCGTCACAGAAACGTATGCGTCATATTCACGCGGCATGCTAGCCTCAATTTTTGCTTGAGCACCTTGGATTTGCGCGATGTATGCATCCACTTCAGCATTTACCGCATCAGTTGCTCTGCTCTTCTCGGCGTTCCCTGCGTCGCGGATATCCTGGCGTGCCTGGCCGATCGAGCTGTTAACCTTGTTATTATGGATATCATTCTCGCTCGCATAGTAGGTAGCAAAGTTGCCGGAAACAATGCTTTTTACAACGCCTGATGCAGTTGTATACCAGTTCTGTACTTGAACCCCGGCACCTGTTGCTGCAAATGCGGTTCCCATCGAAGCTACCATCCCAACCGTGACTACCCCTGCTACTACCTTTTTCTTCATCTTCTTCATTTAAATCATCTCCTCATTTATAGTTCTGTTAAATAACATTCCTTATGACTCAATTGCTGATTACCTAAGCCCGCCGCTTACATTTAGCTGCTGTGTCAGCTCGTTGATGGTATCTTCAGCAAGTTGTTCCAGCTGCTCACTTTGCTCTTTTGAAGTCTCTGCCCTGAACTGCTCCAGCTCCTGTTCCAAATTCCGGCCAAGTTCGGCCTCGGCCCTATCGATTTGCTCGATATAATACTGGCTGTAACGGCTGATACTTTGATCCATCCTGTACAAGGCTTTGTCCGCAGCGTTGGACAGCTCTTGCCCTGAGCTTTCCGACAATGCGCTTACATAATTCTCTACTTCCGCCGTACCTTTTTTCATAGCGTGAATCGACATGCCGTTCAGCATCTCTTGGATCCCATGAGAACTATCGGCGTACCATTTCGACATCAGCGATCCGACATTAGCTTGACCATTGACAATGCCAAGGACCAGCACAGAGGAAATTCCTAACGAAACACCAGCAATCCATATCCGCGATTTCCTTGTCTTCATCAGGCGTCCTCCTTTCAGGTTGTTACCGATTCGCTGTCCTCATTATATCGCCTATACCAATCTGTCACGTCAGTCATGAGAGTGATTTTTTAAGAGTTCTTTAGAGGGGGTGATGGTATACTTTCGTACCAGATACGGGGAAGTGGTGCTTAAACCTACCGAAAGGAAGAGACCCCTTTGGCCTCTCCCCTGTGATCAAGCTATAAGCTAGGACGTCACTCATTTCTTTTGCAGTGCCGAGCTTCATTTTTTCGCGGAGAATTACTCAATCGGTCCGCGATGACCGTGCTCATTACGTGTGAGCGACAGCACTGATTTCAATCAATTGCTCAGGAAACGCCAGCGCGTTCACGCCAATGAGACTGCCCGCAGGACGATGCTGGCCCATATATTCTGCGAACAACTGAATGCAAGGCTCGAAATGCTCTTGTACGTCTGTCAGGTATATCTCAACATAAGCAAGGTTTGACTTCGTGACACCGAACCCTGCCAGTACGCGATCTAAATTCTCAAGTGTCTGCCTGGTCTGCGCCTTGATGTCTCCTGCACCGACGAATGTGCTCTTCATATCGTGAGAAAACTGACCCGAAACATAGATCGTGCCGTTAATCGAATAGCCCTGTGATATGCCGCTGCCTTCCTCCCATGCAACACCGTGATCAAACGTTTTTGCTATCCTCATTTTTGTTCCCCTTCCGTTCAAAGTATGGTTAGTATAAAATGGTGGCAAACAAAAAAGTAGTACGCACTTTAAAGATAGGTACTACCAGAAAGGATAGTGTTCGCATGAGTATGGCTGAGTACAGGGGCAAAGTGAAGCATCTTAAAGACACTCCGTTCGGTTATACACTGTCCGTCATTGGCGGCAAGTGGAAAATGGTTATTATTTACCTCTTGGCGGAGAACGAGCCGGTTCGATTTAACGATCTGAAGAGACAAGTCGGGGCGATTACATATAAAACACTAAGTTCACAGCTTAAAGAGCTGGAGCAGGATGGGATGGTGGAACGAAAAGAATATCCCCAAGTCCCTCCAAAAGTGGAATACCGGCTTACTGAAAAAGCGAAAACCCTGCTCCCCATTCTGGAGGGGTTATGTGAGTGGGGAGCACTCCATCAACCTCCCATGATAATAAAAGAAGACATATAACCACGGTCTGTCGTGTGAGCCACACGGAGATAGATGCATTCTGTCTCAGAAACAATTTACTGTCTGCATTGAGTGAACCAATATCGACAAATTTATCTGAGAAAACGAAATATAAGCATCTCCCCGTGTTCTTGCTGATGACCTAATTCTTCCTTATAGTCGCCGTTCGTGCAGACAGCCAGCGTCTTACGCCAGAATTTTTGCGCACGCTTATTTCGGTTTGTGGGATTAGTCTGCAGCTCCCAATGACCTGGCATTTTGTCAATCAGCTGCCGTACTGCCTGTTCTCCTACTCCTTTTCCTCGATACTGACGCAATAGAAAGAACTCGTTCAAATAGTAATCAATGTAAGACGGACATGGCGTATAGGGCGAAGTTGCCACAAAAGCAAGCCCCGCAGGGAGATCATTCACCTTAATGAGATAAGGAAACAAAACGCCCGGATGTTCCCACCATATATCAAAAACCCGGTTTTGTTCGGCTAATGTCCGAGTATCGTCCTCTTCAAACACGCCGTACCGATTGGTTTGATGCCCCCAAATTTCGGATAGATCATACAGATATAAAGGATAAATATTGTTGATAATAAATTTGTCTTCCATACGGCTAAGCTGCAGCTCTACCTTCATGGCTGACCCCTTCCTTTCCCTGGCTGACGCCATTATATATCCAGAAGTATACAGGCCCTCGATATCAAAAAGTAGGCAAACAATGCTTATAACCGTTTACGAAATCATCAAAAGGCTCGCATCGGATTTGATTCCAACACGAGCCTGCTGCTATTTCTCTCTTTTGTATACAATCTTCCTGACCGTATCTTCAGATAAGCAATACAAATCTGTGAGCTGTTGAATACTATGGCCCATTCGAAATAATTGCTTGATCTCTAAATTTCGTTTCTGCAAATACTCTCTCTGCCCCGAGACCTGTCCCCACTTTTTTCTGCGCCCTTCCGGTGAAGGAATATACAGCACACTGCCATGTACGTATTTTTGTATTTCATGGAGTAAATCATCGGGTAAAATCTTACTTGCTGATACATATTTCATCGGCTTCGCCCCTTTTACCATGATAGAGATGGCCAGGTTGCAAAGCCCATGTGACAAGCTTACTAGCTGCACGGAACTTGTTCGGCTATATCACACTGCTCCATGCAAATAACCGATCTCGCTTGTCACGTAGACTTTGCATGGAGCGAGTACTGAAACCTTGCGCCGAGAATATTCTCAAGCAAATCAGGTTTTGAACCCTCATCATAACGACTTCCTCTCTTTCTATCATAAATGTAACGATAACTATTTCTGTATCACATGAAGAGAAATGTAACCCTGTAATTATTTCTGTACCGCATTGCAAAATTCCTTGCTGTTGTATCACTTTGGCCTGCTTGCCTTCTGGCACGTCCCACCGTGCTGTTCGTGACGGCAGTTTATGCAGGCGTCAAAGGCCGCCGATAAACCCGGCAGCCTTCGCGGTGACATAGCATGTTTTTAATGACCTATTTCTGATCTTTCATCTGAATGAGGCGCTCTTCTACCCCCAGGATCGTGCTCTTAGCCTTCTTGTATTCAGAGCGCAGTTCCTTTGGCAGCTGCTTCAGCTGCACGGGACCATCGCTCGGATTGACCCCGGCCTTCGACATGATGGTCTCTCGCTGCACTTGTGCTGAGATGTAGATCTCATACTCCTCCGGGGTGAGCACATCGCGGGCAGCCGGCAGGTCATTCAAGCGATCAAAATACGGCTGGATATCCCCATACAGCTGCTTTAGTGCTGCGTATGTGTCAGGCGGAAGGACGGAGAAATCAACCTGCCAGTGCTTGTTGGCATACTCCACCTTATAGGCGACCATTTGTTTGGACAGCTTCTCAAATACAGGGTAGTCTTCACCCAGCGTTTTCTGCGCCCCGGCAAACTTCATCCCGACCTTTTGGTACTGCTGGATCGTCATCGTGGCAACGTTCTTCTTAATTTCTTCAAAAGAGCCGTAAATGCGGTCAGCGAACTCCGGGCTGGCAGCAGCAGCGGTTGCCGTAACAGCGCACGCAGAGAGTAAAGCAATAAACACGACACGCTGGAATTTTCTCACGACTCTTCTGCCACGGGACCTCTGTCGTCTCAAGCCTTTGGCAACTTTCGTGTCCAGTTCCGCCGGGACATCCAGGCTTGGGGCATACCTTTGAAAGGACTTACGAATGTGTGATTCGATATTCATGAGAGCTCTCCACCTTTTCATCCGATATGTGATTCCACGTTGTTCGCAGCTTCGTGATCGCGGCATGGTAACGAGATTTCACGGTACCCACTGGTATATTCAGAAGATCTGCAATTTCCTCTAAACTGTAATCCTGATAGCAGCGCAGCACCACAACGGTACGCAGCTTTTTGGACAGCTTCATGACCTGATACATCATCTCATCCCGGGTTTCTACATCATTCATCGGTTCGTGATGCTGCGGATCACTCGTACGAAGAGTCTGCTTCAGCATGTCGTGCCTGCGGAAGTGGCGCCACAGGCTTCTCCGGTGATTATTCACCAGGCGAACCACGATCCCATGCAGCCAGAAATGAAATGGCCGGTTACCGTCATATGTGCGAAATGACTTCCATAATTGAACGTATACCTCATTGGCTACTTCTACCGCATCGTGCGAATCCGGGATCAGAAAAGCGACCATCCGGTAGACATCATGCCGGGTTTCCATATACAGCTCCTCAAACGCTCTGTCATCCCCGTCCGCCATCCGCGTTAGCAGCGCTTGGACATTCACTTCCTTCATCGGGGGGCCCTCCCTAAAATTTAGCTTTGACCTATATTGGCTCCATGTGGCGAAAAGGTTCGGTTTTGCCTAAAAATATGTACAAAAAAAGAACCAGACGATAACCTGATTCTTTAAATGAATGCTCCGTGCACTGCTCCCAATAGGGTGAAGATCACGAGGTGATCTCCAATCGCCGTCAGAAACGACGTTTTACCCATTAGTCCAAACAGGTAGTTTTTAAGGTAGACCATGGTAATGATCATCCCAATAATAAACCCTATCAACGCTCCTGTCATCACCCCGGCAGAGTCGATGGATTGAACGAGTACAGCCAGCAGATAGGAGCTGACCCATGCTATGATGATGGAGTAAATATATTTAAAGGGCCCCTTACTCGGTACCATTCCATGACTGTCTCCCTTTTTGCCTGTCAATAAGATAGAATAATAACCCCCCCCATAAACAATGTAGATCATTGCGCCGACGACAACCGGCAAGTAATTGATACTTCCCCAATCGATCATACAGAAATCCCCCTTTATTTCGGTTCAATAGCTAAACAGATCGCTTTAATTTTGCACTCAACGGACAGCGATCCACATACAGGTTTCATTTGAATCAATTCAATCGGATTCCCTAAATATCTGTATCCACTTTTCGGCAGCCAAAAGCTGTAGAGCTCGGAATAGCATTCGATCAGCAGGCTTCTTTCGCTGTAATCGACCGGCTCCTCGAACGTATAGACCACATGCTTGCCGCCCATGAACGGATAAACGGTTTCATGATGGAATGCCTGGACTGCACGCTCATCAATTTCAACCCGGCAATCATACTGGCTTTTATCCGGAGGGGTGATATAAGGGTTGTTCCTGGGAACCCCGAAAATCAACGTATCCGACTTAATGAATTCCCTTGAATTTGCCCAATGATAAAGATCTTCCCACACATTCGTAATTCCTTCTGTATAGGGACCTACCCTCCTTCTATTGATAGTTAGGCAGACTGGAAACTCCATAGTCTTCACATTATTCAAATCCAGCCATGTAAACTTATTATAGTCAGTCGATGATTGTTCTTCTTTCTTAATACTGCGGTTAGGTTTAGAATTCTTGCTATCATATGCTCGAGGAAACCGTTCCAGATAGGCGCCTTCACGCCATTTCTTCGGACTCGTATGGAAGTGCTGATTAAAGGCGTACGTAAAATAAGACAAGGATGTGAAACCTGACATGAAGGCTACATCGGTAACAGAAATATTGTACTCATAGATTAATAAATGGGCCGCATTCTCCATCCTGAGCCTTTTTACATAGCTTGCAGGGTTTTCGCCGGTAAGTGACTTGAAAAGCCTCTGAAAATGATAAGCTGAATACGTGGAGATTTTTGCAAGCTTCTCGAGAGGGAGTGGTTCACTTAAATTTTGCTCAATATACTGCAGCACCTTATCGACTTGTTTTTGTTGTTCTGTTCCGTACATTTGAAAAAAACTCCTTTGTCACTGAGCATTTACATCGCCAGCTCAAGCTCACAATCCATTCAAAAACAATTCTATCACTAAAACGAACAACCAGATAAAAAACGAGGCTCCGCAAAGGACAATTTCGAAAAAATGAATATGAAAAAGTTTATAAGGACCTTGTTCGGCCTGACGAAGACCGAAGAAATCACAGTGCTGCCTGATATATATCCATCCACAGGCCATGGTTAACCCGGATAAGAGAAAGGCCGCCACGGGTAAACTCATGGTGTATCTCGGATGGCCGCCGGTCTCCAGACTAAACGTGAATCCGAGCTCCTTGGACAGCAGCACCGTTACCACAATGATAAGGAAGATAAGCAGGCCTAGGCTGAAAGGATGCCTTCTGTAGTCGATCAGACGGAGAATCACCCGCATGGTGTGACTTTCGGGTTCAAGCTCCTCCTCCTTCACCTTCTCGCCCTCATCATTCATGATATAGATAAATGAAGTCACAATCATGCCGACAAACAGGACCGGCTGCAGGATGCGCAGCGCCATCCCCAGATCAACAATCGCCATAATACCCAAGATCACAAGAACAGACAGGAGCAATTTGCCTCCGACGGTCTCTCGTTGTTCCCACATGCGGTTCACAAATCGCTGAGCAGCCGTCTTGTCTGCTTCTTCATGGCTGCTTTCATTCTTTGTATGTACAGCACCCTTGCGCTCATGCTGAATGATCCAATGAGAGATAAACATCATGCCTAGTCCGAGAATTAACAGAAAATATGCTCTCCTCGGATACATATCTATGTAATCATAGCTATCCATGATCCAGAGACCATCCAAAGCGATAAGAAACATACCAAGCATTAGAGTGTAGGGAGCCGCTCTATAGATGATGATTCTCCACTCCTTTTTTATTGGATATTAAACATTTTGCCCGTTATTTAAGCAGCTCTGAAATACCAATAGGGCTCTCTATCATGATAGAGAACCACTAGATATATTGGGAAGTCCGAGCGCATGAACGGTGTCTATTGCTTTGCTCAAAGCTCTACGCCGCCTTTTTACTTCCGGTTCGCCTCATGCACTTTCAGCAGCTTGCCTTTCACCGTCGTCTCCTTCATTGCAGCGAGCACAAGTTGTCCTTTGCCGTTGAGAATATCCACGTAGGAGGCGTTCTCCTCGATCGAGATAATTCCGATGTCATCCGCGGACACCCCGTCAATTTTGGCAATCGTGCCGACGAAGTCCACTGCTCTGATCTTCTTTTTCTTTCCCCCGTTAAAATAAAGCTTCAGCACCTCTTGATTCGCACGCGAGCTCCGGTCCTTCTTGATCGCTGCTGCTTTTGTGATCTTCGCTTCAAAAGCAGGACGGTTACGTGATACCTCTTCTGCAGAAGGCTTGTCCCGCTTCGCAATCTCAAATCCGATATATCGCTCGACGCTGGCTACGAATTTATCTTCTTTCGGTGTGGCGAAGGAGATCGCGGTCCCCGACTGTCCGGCTCTTCCCGTTCGGCCGGTGCGGTGAACATAGCTTTCGCTCTCTTGCGGAAAATCATAGTTGATCACATGGCTGATGTTCTCGATATCGATTCCTCTGGCGGCGACATCCGTCGCGATCAGATAGCGGAAGGCCCCCTGCTTGAACGCGTTCATCACCTTCGTACGATCGTCCTGCATCATGCCGCCGTGGATTCGGCCGCAAGGGTATCCGTGCTGATCCAGCTCCTTAAACACAACTTCAACCCGGATCTGGGTACGGCAAAAAATAATGCAGCTATCCGGATTCTCCGCCACGGTAACATCCCGAAGCAGGCTCAGCTTGTTCTCATCCCGAACCGGGTAAAGCGCATGCTCAATCTGGCTTGTCGTTCTGGCCTCCGTTACCACCTCGATGTCCAGCGGATGATCCATATACTTGTGGCATAGGCTTTTCACATCCCCAGGCAGCGTCGCCGAGAACAGCATTGTCATTCGATCCAGCGGCAGCTCGCGGATAATCTTCTCCACGTGCTCAATGAACCCCATGTTCAGCATCTCATCCGCTTCATCAATCACCAGATACCGGATTTGCTCCAGGTCAATTGTCTGCTTCTCGATATGATCGATCAACCGCCCCGGTGTGCCGACAATGACATGATTTCTCTGCTGCAGCTGCACCTTCTGCCTGGAAAAAGGCTGCTTCCCATACACAGCGGTAGCCTTGATTCGCTTATATCTGCCGATATTCATTACGTCCTGCGTAACCTGATCCGCAAGCTCTCGCGTCGGCGTCAGGATCAGGGCCTGCGGCCGATTCTCATCCCACTTCAGCATCTCGCAGATCGGTATGGCATACGCCGCCGTCTTACCGCTTCCTGTATGGGACTTGACCGTCATATCTTTCTGCTCCAGCGCGGAAGGAATCACCTTGCGCTGCACTTCTGTTGGCTGCTTATATCCGAGGCTGTTTAAAGCACGGGTAATGTCCTCGCCTAACCTGTAATCCTGAAAGCCTTGCTCACTCATACGTAAACCCCTTTTATGTAATCATCCGATTGGTTTTTCAAGCTCTATATAGACTGAAGTTAAAAGTTACTCTCCCTGGTGGCTGCGATGGCAAGTGTTCTTACGACCGCTGTTGCCTCCAAAATGCTTTGAATTATAGTCTATGGTGGCATTTTGGAGGCAAAGGCGGACGCTTCGCTTCTCCAGAATCACTTGTCACCTCCGCTATAGGAAGGTTTTTCTTTAATTCATCCTATATAGTATAACCTATTTATCGTGTTCAGATGTTTATCTGAAACATCCTTCCGCTATCACGCGTCTAATATGTACATTGGAGAAAGGGCAGGTGATGGGTACTATGAAGAAATTCTGGTATATATCCGTACTTGCAGGGGTGCTGGTGCTGAGCGCTTGCAGCGAAACGGAGCCGTCAGAACAGTCACAGCCGCAGAACCCGCAAGCCGAACAGCCACAAGCGGAGGAGCCTCAGATGGAGGAGCCTCAACAAGAGGAAGAACCTCAAGTGGAGGAAGAGCCGCAGGCTGAACAGCCGGTGGAAGAACCGCAGGAAGCCGTAGACGAAGGCATGCCGCCGACCGCGAAGGAAGCAGCAACGACCGTGCTTCGAGCCTTGAAGTCAGGCGATATGGAAACGGTGGCAGCCTGGGCTCATCCGGAGAGAGGCGTCCGCTTCTCGCCCTATGCCTACATTGATCCCAAGAAGGATCAGGTTTTGACGCGAGAGGAAATGTCGGATGTCATGTCGAGCAATACGGCGCGCAAATGGGGAGAGTTCGCTGGAAGCGGTAAGGAGATCGAGTTAACCTACGCCGACTACCACGAGAAATTTGTGTATGATGCCAACTTCTTCGACGATGCAGAGGTCGGTTTAAACAAATCACTCGGCGAAGGGACGACCGTGAACAATCTGAACGAAGTGTACCCGAAGGAGACGCATGATTTCGTAGAGTACCACATTGAGGGCGTGAACCCCGAATACGGCGGCGTGGATTGGCGCAGCCTGCGTCTCGTATTTGAGAAGAACGGCATGGATCGCTCGCTGGTGGGCATTGTGCATGATGAGTGGACGCCTTAGGTTGGATCACGGATGTTCGTAATGAGAGAGGCTATCAGTATGTTCGTGTAAACGTTAAATCAAGAGTTCCTTTTCTTCCATCCTAATAACAACTCATCAATAAGGCCGCCGAAGTAATCGGCGGCCTTATTGTACTGATTAGCGATATCGCTTTGAAGTATGCTTTGCAATAGAATCAATAACAATGTCCCAGTCATCGTAATGAAGTTCATGCCCTGCCCCCGCAAGTGACAGTAACACGGAATCTGGAATCTCGTTAGCAAGATGTTTTCCATGTTCATAAGGGATAACGGGGTCTTCTGTTCCATGTATAATCAAAGCGGGAACTTGTATTTCCCCAGCCCTCGCAAGATAAGACTCTCCACCTGACAGCAACGCATGATTAGTCATGCTAGCCGGGTTTTTACTTCTTCTAAAATCTTTCCTGCTTAATTCACTAACTTTGTTCTCATCGAAGAGATGCTTTGAACCAACGAGGATTCTTGATCTAGCCATCGTAAATTCAACTACGGATTGTTCGTCTGTCCAGTCGACTGCCTCCATATTCGAGAAAAACTCCATCACCTTCTCCTCCATCGGGGGAAAATGCGGTGCAAAATTGGATGATGATAGGAGGGTAATGGTTAGCACTCTTTCCGGATGCCGCAGCGCGATCATTTGCGTCAGCATACCGCCCATGGACATGCCTAAGATATGCGCGTGCTCCACCTCATAAGCATCCAATACGTTAACGGCATCGTCTGCCATATCTTCAAACGTGTACTTCGGTTGACCCGGTTCGTAAGCTGTTGAACGACCCACATCCCGGTTATCATAACGAATAACAAAATGACCTGCATCCGCCAGGCGCTGACAGAATTCCTCTTCCCACCAAATCATGGAGGACTGGGCACCCATAATTAATAAAATAGCCGGGTTAGCAGGGTCTCCAAAACAGTCTGTACATATTTCAATTCCATCAATTTTGATTACTTGTTCATTCATATGATTCCCTCCCATACCTGTAATAAAAGAAAAACACAGGCTATTAGCCTGTGCATTGGTAATCGAAAAAGAGCTATGAGGACAGAGACCTCTCTGTCCTCCATATCATATAATTAAGTCGGGTTACCGTGAAGGCAAACCATTCTTCGATTACTATGCACACAAAATAGCCTTAAACCACTATTCGTTCCTTTGCGCAAAGAAAATCAAAGAATTAGTTCAACACACGTAACCCCTCCGTTCCAATCAGTTACGTGTATGCTAGCATAAGAAGAATTTCCATGTCAACTCTTGGGAATTTTCAAGTCTATTATTTTTTGATCACGGGTATCCAAATCTCGCTTCGGTATTGGGGTGAAGATACATCCTTGCCTTCGTTCCATAACATTTCCGGTCCCCTCGCCAATTCATAGCTTGCAGAAGGAAACCACTCCGAATAGATTCGGCCCCAGACATGCTGTAACGTTTCCGGGAACGGTCCCACAGCTTCGAACACCGCCCATGTTAATGCGGGAACCTCTAATGTTGAAAAATTCTCAGGACACTCCTTGGATGTAGCTGCGCCTATATAATGATCGAGTTCTCCCTTCTCCTCCATTCGCCCTTCAGAAAAATTGACCGAAGCCGAAATCAATCCCTGTGGTTCAATATTCGAAAGCTTCTTTAATAGTTCGATATCCTCAGTGGTTAGGCTTTTCCACATGGATGCAATTTCAGGATTGACCCCATCAAATTGAATCGGCACCCTTTTCATAATACCTGCGATACGGAACGCTTCTTTCTCAACGATACGATAATTCATAGCATTTCCTCCCTGAACCGTTAATTGGAAGGTCATTCGTGGATAGGCTATTAAAGATGGGGCATGAGACTTGACCAAAGAAGGCGATATCCCGTGCAATGCCTGAAAAGCTCTGGAAAAAGCGTCTGCCGATGTATAACCGTATTTCACGGCCACATCCACAACTCTCAAGTCTCCAGCTTGAAGCTCAAATGCCGCGAGCGTGAGGCGTCTCCTGCGGATGTACTCCGACAGGGAAATGCCCGCAAGGAAAGAGAATATTCTTGAAAAGTGATAGTCCGAACAATGAGCCAGTCTCGCCGCTTCCTTCAAATCAATGTCTTCCTCCAGATTCTCTTCAATATACTGTAATGCTCTATTCAGGTCTCCGAGCCAATCCATATGAATGACCTCCCTTCAGGTATAGAATATCAAGAATAAAAAGTTCACATCCGACATCTCATGCACCGATTTGTGGGGTTGCTTAACTTGCTGTTTGTTAGGGTACGGCTCTCCCCGATGAATCTTCACCTCCAATTATATCTGCTTTACTTCTAAAGAAACGCGGAATCTTCGTCTCATTGACGATGGATCCATACCACGAGAACGTGGAAGAATTTGCTGAACGTAACCTTCACTTAATGAGAAAACCACTCCATCATGATGGAGTGGTTTCTAAGCAAGCTGCAAGCTACTCTTACTTTCCAGAAATGTACAACCCGAGTTCTGCCACCATGGTGCTGCCAATGTAGGTTCCGCTAAATACGAATATCGCAACAACAGCAATTTTCCAGGAAGTATTCTTTAAATCAACAAGACGATTAGCAACCGATATGCCTGCAAACGTAAGGATCGGTGTCGTAATCGAAAGGAAATCAACTGCTCGAATAGCATCGACAAAAAAATCAGAAAGCAAGCACATGACAAGAGAAGTGATGGATACCCATCCCAATACCGGAAATTCCCTCAATACTTTAACGGACGAAGAATTTAACTTCTCCGATATAAAGATTCCGATCATGGAGAAAGCCCAAAGGGAAAGCAGTCCTGCTATGGTCATCCAAGTGACAGGTGCCGAGTCGGGATTCTTCATAAGCTTTATGGACTGCGTAAACAGAATCAAAGCAATACTTATGAGAACAATCAGACCGTATTTGATGTATTTGTTACGCAGCGCGTTTTGCATGTTGGTCACCTCGTGTGAAGATTCGATATAGGAATTGCTGTAAAGGAGCGGCAAGGAATACCATGGTAAAGGTTCCTAAAAAACTGGTCAGCAGCTGGCTTGTGGCTGCGTAGGCCAGGATTGTACTCTTCATTTCAGGAACTTGAGCAACTAGAGATGCCGATGATGCGCTCATCATAC
Source organism: Paenibacillus lemnae (assembly GCF_012933385.1). Lineage (GTDB taxonomy): Bacteria > Bacillota > Bacilli > Paenibacillales > Paenibacillaceae > Paenibacillus_AQ > Paenibacillus_AQ lemnae. The sequence goes on along the minus strand of NZ_JABBPN010000001.1, from coordinate 83,423 downwards.
TTCCTGAACCCACTCCAGATGCCATCGCTAAGGCTTCAACGCGGAAACCAAAGTTAAGCAGAATCGGTGCAAATATGCTGAAAAATATCGTGCCGAACAAGGTTCCAATAATATATAAGGACAATACGCCTCTTCCTTCTTTTGAATCCAGCGTGTACTTTTCCGAGATGTACGCAAGCTCACCTTCACGTCCAATGCCCAATGTAGCGCCAATCGCCTCTCGTCTCAGGCCTAGCAGAATCGCAATAGGAAGTCCGAAAATCACGGTGCCCAGGTTACCCAGCTCCTGAACGAGGAAAATCCCCCCGATCTCAAGAATATCAACGATTTTAGGAGCAACATCTGCACCGTATCTCGCCATAAGCGGTAGCATAATCAAGATGAGATATTTGCCGGCAAACTCGATATTTTCTTTGCTGTACACCTTTTTCCAGAAGCCTTTTCGCAAAATATTCAACCCAAGTATCATCGTAATCAAAATAGCAAACACGAGAGGCAGCAGGCCGATGGATACTCCCCCGATCGAGATACTCTGAAAGCCAATCATTTCAGAGATCGTTACGACCAATAATGCAAAGATGATAAGGTAGATAAAGTTATTTTTCTTCATGATGACGTCCTTCCTCTTCACAAATAATCTCTTGAATCAATTGGGCATACTCTTCATAACTTCTTTTGTACAATCTGGTTCTATCCAATGCTCCGTTCATTTTCTCAAACACCTGTGCCAGAAACCTCGGGAAAATTTCATAGATAAACTCAGGATCAATATCGATAAAGTCATCGCCATGAATCGTTCCGGTAAAGCCGCTGTAACCGATCTGGATACAAGGAAGCATGTAGGACAGGTCCCCGATATCCCCCGCTGCACTGATCGAATCCTCATCCAACAGCACTCCAATGTCCTGTGTGTTCTTAAATGCCTCTTTAACAAAAGAGGACAAGTAACGATTTTGGCTAAAAGGCAGATAACCCATCTGGGTGGAGATCTCTACATCTCCCTGCAGGGCGAGAGCACTTCCCTTGGCGGCGTCATCCAGCCTTCCCGCAGCTTCCTTCATATAATCAACGGACAAAGTCCGCAAATCCGTTCCTACGGTGATACCGTTCGGAATGACGTTCGTGGACATATCGGAATTCATGACAATCGGATTGATTCGTACTTTTTCTGAGTCTTTAAGCTGCTGACGACTTAAGCCGACCGCCACATTAAACAAGGTGGACATGCTGTAAGCATTAACTGAGGAAAAAGGATCGAACCCCGCGTGAGAGGCTTTTCCGATAAAGGTATATCTTTTATACAGAAAACCAGCCAAATCGCAGTTGGTATTGATGGTTCGCTTCGCAAATTCCCCGCCGATCGCATGCACACAAATCCCCGCGTCAATATCATCAAAGACGCCAAGCTTCATGGCTTCCGGCTTTCCGCCGTAGTGAGTGATCTTGTTCTGCTTCATTAACTCATCCCGGTAAGCGAGATCCAAATACTCCTCCGCCGGCACAAAAATAAAGGATATTTTATAATCAAAATGGTCGTACGCCTTGCTATTCACAAGATAGCTGTATAGAGCAAGCGCGATGGCAACCTGCGTGTAATGACCACAATTGTGGGCAGCGCCTGTAGCCTTATCGGCATACATATGTGAAGGAGCATATACCGCATCCAATTCTGCGATAAACGCAACATGCAGCTCTTTACTGGAATCACCTAACGTCGTTCGGAAGCCGGTTGTGCTGAATTCCTCCAACTGAATATCCGGATTTAGCTGTTTTAGATAAGCGATTACCTTTTGTTTCGTTCGTTCTTCTTTATATCCCAGCTCCGGATGATGATAAATGTCTTCTGCCATTCTCTTAATATCCTCGTACTGGTTTTTGAAAATCAACACAAGTTCCCCCAATCCATTCATCAAAAGCTTACTGGTGAATCTATTACGGTGTATACAGTACAAAAGGCCAAAACACGAACATTACACATTCTAATATAAAGATTGTTCGTTTTCAAATTTATTTATTTACTATAATTACTAGTTTAAGCACTAATAAGCCAGTAATTAGGATACTTTCGGAGAATTGAACATAATTACATTCACCCGCATATATCAATAAACGTGGTCACAATTCGGTGTTTAAAGAATTTAATAACTTCGATAAATAACAAAAGACACTGAAGTTCTGCTCCTCAGTGTCTTTGGTATGGATACTTTTCTACTACTATAATTAAAGCTGCTCGATGATCCCTTCCAACTCCTCGATCAATCCTTTTGCGCGTTCAAAATCCGTATCTTTCAAAGCCAATTCGATTTGCATTTCAACGGCCTTTTTCTTTTGCTCCATTTCCAAGTAGTCTTTATCGAAATGACTGGCGTAAATCATCTGTCTGAACTTGCGCATACTCATTTTTCGAATCGTCTTGTTGTCAATGATGAGGACATAATCCATACCGTTAACGACCGAATAAAAATCATGGGAAATCATGAGGATCGCGCCTTTATAGTCGATGATGGCTTTCTCCAGTGCGACCTGCGTATAGATGTCCAGATGGCTTGTCGGTTCGTCAAGAAGCAGCAGGTCGGCTTGAGTAGCCGCGACTTTAGCCAATTGAAGTATGTTTTTTTCGCCGCCGGATAGTGATTGTATCTTCTGCTCCAAGATCTCACCTTCAAAACCGTATTTCGCCAGATGCGCTCTGACCTCGTCATACGTCTGGAATCCGGCGTCGATGAATTCATGGAGGATACTATTTGAGCCTTTCAGCGTTTCGCCTTGATGCTGGGATAAATAAGCCACTTTGACATCGTCATGGATCTCGATGGAATCCTGATTGTTCTTGAAAATATCCCGGAGCAGAGTCGTCTTCCCGGTACCGTTCGGACCGATCATGGCGACTTTATCTGTAGATTTGATCTCGAAGCTCACATCTTTCAACAACAGCTCGTCAAAGGAAACGTTATAGTTATTCACCTTTACTGCGATGCTGTCTTCGACTTCATGATCCAGATCAAACGCAATATTCGGCTGCTTGATCTCGACAAACGGCGCTTTGATTCTGCGCGCTTCCAATCTTTCCTGGAACTTCACTCTGGCATTTAACGCTCGGCCTCTGGAAGCGTCTGCTACATTCGTCGCGATCTCTCTAAGATTGTCGATGATTTGATCGTATCGCTCGATCTCTTCCGCTTCAGCAACCGCGATCTCCTGCAGCTCGATTTTGGTCTGAAGCAAGGAGAAATTGTACTCGATATAGCTTCCTTCAAACTCCTGGAGTTCCGTGTTTTCGAGGTGAATGATTTTGTTGAAACAATGGTTCAAAAGATAGCGGTTATGCGTAACGACCAGCAGCATGCCTTTGTGAGAATTGATCAGTTTTTTGAGCGCATTGAGGTTTTCAAAGTCTAAAAATACATCCGGTTCATCCATAATCATCAGATCGGGACTACTAAGCATTTCCTTCATGACTTGAATAAGCTTGAATTCCCCGCCACTCAAAGAGGTTACGCTAACGTCTTTTAGCTTCATGAGGTTGGCCAGACCCAGCTGTTTATGAATGGTACTCTCGAAATCATCTCCACCCATGGCATCAAGTGCGTCCAGAGCCGATTGAACCTTTTCCAAGAGTGAATCCATATCCGGCGTAGTTGCCATTTCTGCATACATCGCTGTGATTTCATCCTGGAGCTTGATAAATTCTGCCCCGATATATTCAAAAACGGTCATTTCTGCCGCTGGGTCTACCTGAGAGAACTGACTCACATATCCGATTCGACAGTCCGGATCGATCTCCAGCTTGCCGTCGAACAAATGTTTTTCCGGATCCATCAAGATTTCGATCAGCGTACTTTTTCCGCTGCCGCTTGTGCCGATAAAGGCGCAGTGCTGCCCCTCTTCGAGCGTGAATGAAATGTCGGTATACAGTTCCTTTTGCGGGAACGAGAAGGATAAGTGTTCAACTTTGATCATGGTGTTACCTTTCTTGGTATCTGAAATGGGGTTTATGGTTGGAAGTGTTGTAAACGTACGATTGAGGTTTTCGATTCTCAGAGTAACACTGATTGGGGGCAAGTACAATTGAATTGTATCTCTAACGATCGTGCTTCCATCAAGTACAACTCCTTCAATTTACAATATTAAACGGTTTGGATTGGGTATTTTTGCTAAAATAGAAGTGCTGCAGGAATTTAAGCGGGTTAAAGGAGAGGATTTCTTGTCAAGAAAAAGATGTACCTTCGTGTTCACCATACTATTGTTGTTATGCAGTAGTATCACAGTGTTTGCAGCAGAGAAGACCAGCGGGGGAACGGGGGAAGCAACTCCTTCCGGGATTCCGTTGACCGCTTTGGAAGACTTTGTCGACAATTACGTAAAAGAGTACATAGGAAAACAAACGGTAGGCGCATCCATTGTTATGGTGAAGGATGGCGAAGTGGTGCTGTCCAAGGGTTACGGCTACGCAGACGTGGAGCAGCAGATCCCTGTCTCGACGGACACGGTCATGGAGTGGGGCTCCATCAGCAAGCTTGCAGTATGGACCTCCGTGATGCAGTTAGCGGAACAAGGGGAAATTGATCTCAATGAAGATATCCGGCGCTATTTGCCCGTGAATTTCCTAACCAGGCTGAACTATGACGATCCCATAACGATGCTCCATCTGATGAATCACAATGCCGGGTTTGAAGAGTATATGTTCGATATGGCCTATCAATCCCCTGAGGAAGTACGGACGCTGGAGGACGGGCTGCAGCTTGCCCAGCCGGCACAGATATACAGACCCGGTGAAGCTGTGGCCTATTCGAACTATGGCAGCTCACTGGCTGCGTATATTGTGGAGGAAATCACCGGTCAGCCTTTTGATGAATACGTCCAGCAGCACATTTTTGATCCCTTGAGCATGAGGGACTCCATTGCACATTCCGTCGTAGAGGACCGCCCGGAGCTGCTTAAGCGTAAAGCTAAAGGTTATTTCTTTGAAGCAGAGGGCGCCTTTACTCCTGGGCCATGGAATTATATGTCCATGTACCCCAACGGCGGCAATAATGGTACTGCGGAAGATCTGGCTGCATTTGCGATGGCACTCCTCCCGCCAGACGGACAACAGTCCCCTTTGTTCAAGAAACCGGAGACGCTGGACAAGATGCTCACCCAGAGCTATACCCCCGCTGAAGGAATGCCGGGGATTGCCCATGGGTTCTGGGAATATCCCGGAGAACACCGGACGCTGGGACATGGCGGTAACACGATTGCTTTTGCCACCAATCTGCAGATTGTGCCTGAAGACCGGTTTGCGATCATCATTATGACCAATCAGGCCGGTGAATCCAATATTGTTCATGGTCTGACCAAAGCGATAGTAGGCACATACAAGCAAGCGGATGCTGTCGATCTGCCGGATGTGTCAGAGATTCAAGGCGAGTTCGTAGCTGCACGCCGCCCGGAGCATGGCTTCATGAATTTATTTCCCTATCTTACATTGATGAAGCTTAAGCCGCAGGGAGCAGATCAGCTGCAGGTGACTCTATCGGGCTTAACCGGAAGCTATAAGCAGGTTCAGCCTTACCTCTATGAGAAAGTGAGCGGTGACGCTGCGCTCGATGCCTGGCCAATGCTGTATGCCACGGTCCGTGATGACAAAGTGAAGGCGGTCTCGGTATATACCTCTGATTATTTGCCGCTGCCTGCCAGTAAATCCATGCCGGTGCTGATCTTGAGTGCCGCTTTGGCGGTGCTGGCCATTGCCTACTTCTTGATCGCCCCATTCGTCTTGCTCCTACTGGGGGTGATGAACCGGCGGAGAGGCGGAATACCCCCTGCACCTCGTGCCGTCAGCCGTAAGCTGGTGGTCGGACTCACCTTGACGGGTACCAGCATCGTGTTGAACAATCTGATTCTCGCCTTACGGATGCTCAGCAACTATGAGCGGGCCTATGCCGAAGTATATCCGCATATTATAATCAACTATGTTCTGACTGGACTGGCTGCATTATTCATCTGTACGCTGCTGCTATCCTGGAAGAAGAATCGATCTGCTACAATGGCCTCGGGCAAGTGGTCCGCCATCCTGCCTGTTGGTATTATGGTTGTTCTGGTGGGACAGCTTGTATTCTGGCAATTCTACAGCTAGACTTCCGTCAGAGTGAGGAGTATATCCTCACTCTTTTTTTAATGGATTTTAGAAAGCATTTGCGTTATTTGTTCTCTTACCCAATTTCGAAGCTCAATCTATCTCGGATCATCTTCATTGATGTGTTGTCGACTACTAGTCGCAATATCCTCTTGATCGTCATCATCTAATTACTGAATATTCATTTCTGATTTGATACCATTTTGACTTAAAAATTTGATTAAATCATTACTCAGCTGCACAATCTCATTGTTAGCATTTTTCTTATAATCCGGCAGCATCATATCTCTAACCATTTTAGTTCGCAGCCAGATCATAAAGAAAAAATCCAAAAATAAGTTTGGAAATTTAAGCACCCTTTTAAGCATGGGTGGATCAATTGAAACGCCAGCTTTTTGTATTGCAGTTAGATGCGTTTTTAAAGTGACTGTTATTTTGCGTGCCGTATCTCTGGTTTTGACTGTTTTTTTGTCCATTAACTTATTGTCGGATTGCAAAAAGCTCAACATGGCAATGTCTGATACGGAGTGTGTGATGAGATACGCCTGCATATCCTTTTTAATAACGTAAGGGAGCTTTGCTGCTTTCAATATTATTGCGAGTTTTTCTATCCGTTCTGTCACTACACCATTAATTTCTCCGAATGCAGTTGCCGCTAAAATCTTTGGTAGAAATCGAGCATGCAATACTCCATCTTTAATCTGTCCGCCGAAGCCCGGAAAAGCGGGTAAAAGTCTATCACCAACGATATCCAGCCACGAAGAAAATCCAATTGAATTACTAGTCATCGTAACTATATTTTTGCTTTGATTATCTTTAAGCGTGAACAACGCTGATTCGGACCGATCATAACGAACGGTAACGAAAATAAAATCGTATACATCGTCGTTTTCGAGTGTATCAATGACATTCACTTTTACCGATCTCACTGTACCTTTTTCATCATATCGCAGGCCATTTTTTCTTAATGATTTATATCTATTAGAACGTGCAAACAGGGTAACGTCACACCCTGCTTCAATAAGCTTCATTGCGTACATGCTCCCGATGACACCTGCACCAAAAATTAAAATTCGAACTTGTTTATTGGACATTAAAACCGCTCCTATTTACTAACACCTCTAATTTAATTACCCGACAACATGTTGTATGATGTGATTATAAATTTTCATTATTCATTGATCAACCATCAGTTTTTTATGATTTGTCGGATGATATTCTTAGATGCCAGCAGGAGGAAAACATGAAAAAGCAGCCCCAAATAACCGAGAAGACAAGACAAACCTTTGTTGACGTTTTTTGTGAGTTATATAGCCAAAAACCAATCGAGAAAATTTCAGTACAGGAAATTGCGAATAAGTCAGGATATAACCGCAGCACCTTTTATCAATACTTTACTGATATTTACGAATTGTTAGAAGCTGTTGAAAATGACTTATTGAACGACATAAGAGAAGGAGTGGAGAATAAAGAACTATCGATGCATACGATTCAAGATGCGCTCCATTGTCTGGACAAACCCGAACATCTCTTGGTTCTCAATGCCCTTTTAGGTGATTATGGAAGTCCCCGTTTTTTAACACGCCTAAAAAAAGAAATCACTCTAAATCGGTTAGAATTAAATGTTCCGCCGCAAAACCCTTCCTTAACGCCATACTTGATAGAGTTTTACCTGTCAACCTCCTTTTCCTTGTTTCGTCTTTGGGTCCAGCGACAAAAGGATTTATCGTCAAACGAGTTTTTCAAGTTAGTGGACAACCTCTATTCAAAGGGGGTTACGTCCTACTCTAAAGAATGAGTCTGCCATTCTTAAACCTAGTCGGTGTTTAGTACAATAAAAAAACTTGCCCTTCCTTGTGATACGGTTCACCATATCACCACAAAAAATGAAAAAACTCTTCATGAACTATATCCATGAAGAGTTCATTCCACAAGATCTCGCCTTTAACATTGAGGGGTCGCAATTTACATCAATGGATGTGGTGTGTACAGTTCTTCTAAACTCTTGATTTCTTCAGGCGACAATGTAACCGACAATGCTGAAACCGCATCTTCAAGATGGCTGATTTGGGTCGCTCCGATAATCGGGGCTGTAACCTCTTCTTTTTGCAGCAGCCATGCAAGAGCAACCTGTGCTCGTGGAATTCCTCGGCTAACGGCAACTTCCGCAACTCTTTCCGCGACTTTACGATCCGCCTCTTCCGTATGAACAAACAATCCTTTTGCCACTTGATCCATCTCGGATCGCGAGGTCTGCTCATTCCAATCACGGGTTAACCGACCCGCAGCTAGAGGCAGGTAAGGCGTGACGCCAACTCCTTCATCTTTGCAGAGTGGGAGCATTTCTCTTTCTTCTTCCCGATAGAGCAAGTTAAGCCTATTTTCCATAGAAATGAACCGTGTCCAGCCATTGCGTTCTGCGACATGCTGAGCTTTGGCAAACTGCCACGCCAACATGGAGGATGCCCCGATGTATCTAACCTTGCCAGACTTCACTACATCGTGAAGAGCCTCCATGGTCTCCTCAATTGGCGTATTAGGATCCCAGCGGTGGATCTGGTACAAATCAATGTAATCTGTCCCAAGCCGTCTTAGACTATTGTCAATTTCGGTCATGATGACTTTACGGGAAAGCCCCATTGCATTCGGACCTTTGCGCATGGGAACAAATACCTTTGTACTGATGACCACTTCGTCACGACGAGCGAAATCATGTAAAGCACGCCCGAGAAATTCTTCACTTGTCCCGTCGGAATACATATTAGCACTACTAAAAAAGTTAATGCCCAATTCGAGTGCCTTTTTCATAATCGGCCTGCTTTGCTCTTCATTCAATGACCATGGGGTATTACCGCGTTCAGGTACTCCGAAACTCATGGTTCCAAGGTTTAACCTTGAAACCTCTAATCCGCTGCGTCCAAGTTTTACATATTCCATTCCATAACACACTCCTTAAGTATAATTAGAATCTGACCATAAAATGAAGTATTCGACTACATTTTGCACACCCTCATCTAGGTTGACGTATCAACCTAGATGCACTTTATCACCTTGTAGTTGACATGTCAACTGTGGTAATATACTTTTATGAATATTAACGAAGTGAATGAAGATGAAATGCGAATATGGAATATGTGGAAGGGCTCCTTCAAACGAATCTTCGGTCTCGTTGTGAAAGAGATGTCTGAACACACTGGACTATCTGAGGGGGATTTTGGAGTATTAGACCGGTTAGCCCAACTCGGAGATGGTAAGCTTCGGCAACAGGAACTAGCTGACTCGATGGACTGGGATAAGAGCAGGCTATCTCACCATTTAACTCGGATGGAAAAACGCGGGCTTATTCTAAGGAAACCATTAGACGCTAATCGCGGTGTTGAGGTCGTCATTACATCTGTCGGAAAATCAGCTTTGAATGATGCCCTTCCCATCGTTTCACGGGCAATACGCAAGCATTTTCTGGATAAGTTAACCGATCAAGACATTGAGTCGATTACGGGGCTTGCGGAAAGAACAAAAAAGTGATCTTGGCATAAGGGTGAGCCCTGTTGCCTTGATCACTTTTTTTGATTCACTGACAAGAAACTGAATCCGTTCCTTCCCTATATCAATACTCTCCTAGCTTTCCCCCATAACCAAAGCTCTTCCGCTACAGAGCTTGCCGCCAATGTCCATCGCAATTACATGCGCGCGCTCTTCGATCTCCAGGCTGCTCCATTAAGCTCATTGTTGATCATCGCAGCGACGATTGCCCCCTGTGAAGCTGCTGCTACAGCTTGTTGAAATCGGGATGTCACATCCCCAGCGCTATACACACCCGGGATGTTCGTTTTGCCAAAATCATCAACAACCACGGCTCCCGTTTCCGTCATCTCGCACCCGATCGCTCTCGGCAGATTACATCCCGTCACCAGTTCTGGCTTGAAGAAGATACCTCTGCATGCTAGGGACGAGCCGTCTTCAAGAACAACTTGCTGCACAATTCCATCCTGGGAATCAATCTGCCGAATCGGGGAGTCAAACAACAGCACTTGATGCTGTCTAAGTTCCTCTCGCTCGGCTTCTGTTAATTCATCAGGGCCATTCGTGCAAACCGTAATATGATTCGTCCATCCGGACAGGAGTGGAACGAAATGCATAAGCTCTGCCCCTTTGTTTATGACAACAAGATGCTGATCCCTCAATTCCCAGCCGTCGCAGTATGGACAGACAAATGCACTTTTTCCGTACACTTCCTTCAGTCCCGGGATATGTAGCGGCCGATCCTTCATGCCCACGGCAAACAGTACTTTTTTACTTACCAAACGCTTACCTTGCATGGTCTCCATTTCAAATCGGCCGTCGGCTCCGGTGATGTTCACTGCCTGTTCTGTAAAAAATGATACGGAGGGATAAGCAGCGATCTCTTCATGTGCAAGCCGTCTGAACTCGCTCGGCGAGATCCCGTCACGGGTAAGAAAACCGTGCATTTCGTGCGTTACAGCATTGCGCGGCTGGCCTTCATCAATTAAAGCTACGCTTTTTCTCGCCCTTCCAAGCATCAGAGCTGCGTTCAGTCCAGCTGGCCCGCCGCCAATAATAGCTACATCATAAACTTGATTGTCCATCTATAATCACTCCTTTAATAGATCTGTAATATCCATAATTAAAGCGCAAGAAGCCTATCACTTCTTGTTTGCCTCATGACTACGACGTTCTACAGCTTCATCCAGTACCGACTGGATCGTATGCTCCCGCATGTACTGATGCATCTGCTGTTCCGCTCCCAGCATTACTTTCTCAATCAGACAATCTTTCCTTGCCAAATTTCTCTGTTCGTCCGGTGCAGACCCCTGCTCTACCAACAACTGATGCTGCTGTGAACTGGAATTTGAGCATTCGAACAGCTGCTGCCTTCCTTCAATCACTTGAATCACATCCAGAAACGAGATCTGCTCCGCCGGTCTGGCTAATTCATAACCGCCATTCACTCCGGGTACGGCACGTACGATTCCGTCCTGCCTTAGCTTGGACATGATTTTAGATAAATAACTTTCAGATACGCCAAGCGATCCCGATAGTTCCTTTATTCCAACATGATGGCTTCTCTCCGAGAGTCCCAGATGAATTAAGGCGTGCAGCGCATAATCTGTACTTTTAGAGAATTGCAAAATCCCCTCCCCCTTCACAAATGTTGTTGTCACTATTATGGATCTTTAATGTCTATAATAGTGGGTTTGTTTCTGAATTGAAATGTGCTACTTGAGCCTATGGAAACCACATTTGATCTGTTCTAGAGCTGGCACTTCATAAGCTATGTTTATTCACGCTTCACCAGAAGGACTCGCGGCGATCAAATTCGGGAGGTAGTTGTAAACTGAAAATTAAATAAACAACCGTATCAAGAAATATTTTATCTATTTTGTTCAACAAGGCCTAATATATATATTGTTCCATAATAAAAAAACATCAAGAACATAAGTACTGTTCTTGATGTTTTTTAGCTAAACCTACGAAAGTACACCCTTTTTTAACAAGAATTTGAAAGAGTTACTAACAATGTTACTTTCCCAAAACTGTTTATGATCTTTGTAAAAACACACTGAAATCCCTTTGGTTTCAAGATCAATATTCGATGGAATTTTAAAGCTGAAATAATCAAATTCCCGTCCGTTAAATGTTGCTTCTATATACCGATTAGAGGAGTTTCCATTAGAAAGTAACAAATCAAAAAGTATTTTCCCTTCGCATTCACTACCTAATGTATCTGCTACTTCGTCTAAATAATCAAGAGGGCTAAAATAACTTGTTGAGAGAACAAGAAATGAATAAGTTGAGTTATGACCAATTTTTTGTATCTCATAAGTCATCAATTCCAACCCTCCTTTTAACTAACTGCTGATTCCACCGGAAGTTTACTATAAGTTTCCTCAATTATCTGAAATGTTATATTTATTATACGATCCGCTTCTTGTTTTGTTTCCACAAGTCGAATATTGGCGTCAATTCCATCAGCATGAAATAGTCCATTTCTATGTTCGTTAAAATAATTAAATGATCTTTCAATTGCTGCACACGTAGCCTCACAATTTATAAGGGCTCTTTTATCTGGCCTTAAAAAATATTTCTGATCATGACAAAATATATGCTCATCAAACCCATTTCTCTTAGCAATTCGGATACCCTTCGTCAAGAATAATAATTTAATGTAGCCTTCTAATGCACGTAATACAGGGAAGAAACTAATTAAGATATTCTTGCTAAACATAGAAAATGCGAAACTAAGTAACCAGTCGCCGGTTCATTTCCGATAACTGGCTACTTAGACTTGGATCCCTGTCTAACAAACGAGGGAACCGGAGCGTTTTTTTAAAAAACTCAACAATAAAGCTACTTCTATTAACCAGAGGCTAAACCAGATCTTTTCGCCCTACTTATGGTACGGTTCCCCCCGATTAATCTTCACTGCGCGATACACCTGCTCCACCAGCACGAGACGCATGAGCTGGTGCGGCAGCGTCATACGCCCAAAGCTCAAGCGCTGCTGCGCGCGGCGCACAACGTCATCGGCGAGCCCGTGACTCCCGCCGATGACGAACACGACATGGCTCGTCCCATACGTGCCGAGCCTGTCGATCTCGGCGGCAAGCTCTTCCGAGCTCCAGAGCTTGCCGCCAATGTCGAGCGCGATCACATGCGCGCTCTCCTTGATCAGCGCGAGAATTCGTTCCCCCTCGCGTCCTTTCACCTGAGCGACCTCTGCCTCGCTCAGGCTATCCGGTGCCTTCTCGTCTGGCACCTCGAGCACCTGAAACTTCACATACGGGGCCAGGCGCTTCGCGTACTCCTGAATACCCAGCACCAAATACTTCTCCTTCAGCTTCCCGACTCCGATAATCTGTATCAACATAGGTCCATCCCCCTTAGATAAGTAACATTCACCACGACCAGCAGTCAACAAACTCCCCTATGCAAAAGGCTTAACCCTGTCGTAGCGCTATTATGTATATGAGTTTTCGCACACACTCCGTTATTGAACCCGCTCAACCGTATATCCTATATGGCCTTTCACACACGTTCCAGCCTTCTCACGCCAAATCACACATTCTATATGTTTCTACACACACGTTTCTTCAGACTAACTCCGCTCTTCAGCTGCCAAACTGCCCATCCTGTACGATTCTTCACACAAGTTCCGCCACCCCACCCACCAATCTGTACACTTTATACGATTTATCACACAAGTTACGCCACTTCACCCGCCAAACTGCTCATCCTGTACGACGTTTCACACAAGTCACACCAATTCGCCTATTCAGCAGCACATTTGTACGCCCGCTCACCACTCTCACCGGTCAACGCACTAGCCCAACGCCCCCACCGAAACACTCATCCTATCGGACTTTCTACTCATTCTGCTATTCTACCTACCAAACCGCCCATCCTGTACGATTCTTCACACAAATTCTGCCCTTACATCCACCAAACCGCACACTTTATACGATTTATCACACAAATTACGCGCGTCCACTCACCAAACGGCACATTTTGTACGACGTTTCACACAAGTCAAACCAATTCACCCACCCAGCCGCACATTTTATACGACGTTTCACACAAAACTCCGACAATCCCGCCCGCACACTACTCACACCACTCCACCGCACAACACAGCCACCCAAGCGCCCGCACCAACCCCAAAAGTTACCTTCCACACCCCCATATATAACAAAAAGAGCGCTGCATCACGCTCTTCATCCATACTATCTATGTCCCCGACTCGGGCTTTACATGGTCATCAGTAGTTAGCTTACGCACCACACGCCTAAACACAAACTTGACCGGATATAACGCCACAATAATCGCAATAACCTGGGTAACCGTTTGAACCCAGCCTGTCAGGTGCAGCACATCCTGGATCAGGGTTTTGGCGAGGTAGATCAGACCTACGACGGTGCCGACGGACAAAATAAAAGCAAGCACGCTCGCAGGCACCCGCAGACTGGATGACCACTTCACACGCTGCAACCACTCGCTTCTGCTTTCATTCATCACCAAGCACTCCCATGTACTGCCAAATCCGAACCGCGGGACATCTCTGCATCCATGATGGTTATCCCGTATAAGTTCACTCATGTTAATGGCCTTCTCCATATCGAGTTATGCCATCCTATAACTTCATCTCATTACCTTCAACTGGGCTCTTGGGCCCCTCATCACCTTAATCACACGACCAAAAATTCCGCATGCTTCTCACACTCCACGCACTTCACCGGGGGATCCCAATCCGAGAATTCGGTCTCCTTCAAATCGACGATATCCGGAGCATCTTCGAACTCATCCACGAAATTCTCAATGGCCAATTCCACATGTTCTTTGCATACGACGTACATGATTAGCATCCCTTTCTGTCTGTTCCATCATTGTGATGTGGTTGTGTCCAGCTTCTGCTGTTTTACAGTATGACCACTCTTCAGTTCTATCACACTCTACTTCAAAAAGAAACCTCCAACCATAAAGAAAGAGCGCCGCTGCGCTCTTTCCTACCCTTCCATGACATCATCCCCGCCCGCGTCACTGCCCCATACTCCTTCACACTCGCGGGGGATACTCCCATAACTTCTTGATTACTTACTTCCCTATCTACCTGCTTCTCTTTCCTCATTCCACACGTACCTAATACTTTTATCACATCCGCACCCTACTCCGCCGGCTTCTCCTCGAGCTTCACCTTCAGGCTCTGCTCCTTGCCCTCGCGGAAGAAGGTGACGTTCAGGCTGTCGCCAATCTTAGTTTCACGGTACAGGAACTTACGCAGCTCCAACGTTGTGGTGATCGGCTTGCCGTTGAACTTGGTAATCACATCGTTCAGCTGCAGGCCGGCTTTCTTCGCGGGTCCCAGGGAATCCAGGACCACGACACCGTCCTTCACGGTTGTTGGCAGCTTCAGATCCTTCAGATCCTGCTTGCTGAGCGGTGCGTAAGGATTGCCGAGGTCCACGGTGTATACGCCCAGATACGAGCGGGCTACCTTGCCAGTCAGCATAATCTCCTTCACGATCTCGGTAGCTTCATTCATCGGAATGGCAAAACCAAGTCCTTCCACGCCCGTCTCCGCGATCTTCATCGTGTTGATGCCGATGACGCGGCCATTCAGATCGACCAGCGCACCGCCGCTGTTGCCTTCATTGATGGCTGCATCCGTCTGGATAACCTCAGTCTCCCAGTCATAGACACCGTCCTGGTTCAGCGATACCGGGATAATCCGGTTCGTATAGCTGATAATCCCGGAGGTCAGGGAATCGCCAAGTCCGAGCGGATTGCCGATGGCAATCACCGTCTCGCCTAGACGCAGCTTGGAGGAGTCGCCCAGCTCCGCGACTTCGCCAATGCCTTTGCTGTCGATCGACAGCACGGCAAGATCGCTCACTTTATCCGTTCCGATCAGCACAGCCGGCTTCTTCTCGCCATTCACCGTAACCACTTCCAGCTTATCTGCGCCTTCCACCACATGATTGTTCGTCACTACATACGCTTTATTCTCGATTTTCTTGAAAATCACGCCAGAGCCCAGGGAGCTCTCCTCGACGGCACCGCCGAAGTCATCTCCGAATTCCCCTTCAAAATCAAACTCCTCGCCGAAATCAAAATCATCCGGCAGCTCTTCCAGCCATTCTTCATCCTCCGGAGCTGCCGGTTCTTCCGGCACGGTCTCTTCCTGCTCTTCTGGAAGAACGGGCTCCGGATCCATATGCGTAACGACGCTGACCACCGCAGGCCGAACCTTCGCAGCCGCATTCACCAGCCGCTCATAAGGATCGCCATTGGTCTGCGTAACAGAATGTCCGTTTATCGCTGCTGCACCTGTTGAACCAGACGAATGTCCAGTCAGCAGACTAAACAGCAGTACCGCAATCAATGCACTGCAGACCGAGCTGAGCGCCGATATCTGCAGCGTGGACAGTCCCTTGCGCCGGCGGCTGACCCGCCATTTCGTCGGGGCGGGGCTTTTCTTATCTTCCTTGTTTCCCCGTCTGGATATTTTCGTCGAATAAAAATCATCATCAAACAATCCCATGTTCATCCATCCCCCTTTCGACCTGTCCAAAGGTGTATACCTTTATAACACTTATGCAGCTGAAAAAGTTGCAATAAAAACAGACTTTTATTCAATACGTCATACATTATTTTTGGTCGCATGCAAAAACCTCTACATCTTTATACCACCGTTCCCCGCCTGGTAAGCGTCTATTTTCAGATAACTTTCGAAAAAGATCATTTTTTACGAAAAATAAGCCAGTTTTCCACAAAAAGGAGAACGAAATAAACATACCGCTGTTCCGGCATGCTCATTCTGTGCCATATAGCATTTTTATTCGCTGGCCGATCTCTTGCTTAACCTCGTTCATTGTACCACAACCGCAGGGGTTTTCACCTGTTTTTATGTGTCTGATTGGCGTACGATTTCAAGAAAAAACCAAGCTGGAATTCAGGCACATCTTTCCTAGCAGAAACGAACTTGTATTCCCTCATAGTAAAATCCACATTCTGTAATAAAATTTTATTATAGTTAAATCTGTTGAAGTATTATTTCAACACAAATATAATAATATAATCTAAGTTGTAAACGCTTTCTTACTTCTCATGTCAGGTTATCTCTTGTCTTATATCTCGAGAAAGTTGGTGACCGGTATGTTTCCTCTCCCCAAGCTGAAATCGCTGCGGGCCAATCTGTTCTGGCGGCATTTTGCCAATTATTTTGTGCTGATCCTGATTCCTGTCATTGTCGCCAGCATGCTGGCCCATGTGCTGGTCGTACGGCTGATTGAAGAGGATGCCCGCAAGCTGAGCGATGTGATTATGAGCCAGTTCACAAAGCAGGCTGACACAGAGCTGAACACCCTGAAGACCAACATGATCAACATGCTCAGCATGTCCAGCATCCGCAGTCTGCAGAAAGAACAGGCCAGGGATTCCTCCCTGGACAATACGGAGCGCTCCGAGATGATTCATGGGCTTCGCAAGCAGCTGATCAAGCTGCAGGCGGATGAGCTGGTGTCCAAGGCCTACCTCATATTTCCCCAGCACGATCTGGTCATTGACGCCGAGACGTACACCAGCAAGTCGTACTACTTCAATCTCCAGCATCCGCTGTCACAACAGGACCAGAATCAGCTTTTCTCCCGTCTGGCCGGTAAAAAAATGATGGATTTCCTGCCGGCCCAGGGTCAGGATCTCCCTGCACTCATGAGCTATCCCTTCAATTCGGATACGCCGGATGCTTACCTGGTCGTCAACCTGAACGGAAGCCGGCTGCAGCAGCTGATTGATGTGAAGCAGGAGTGGGCGGCAGGCACGGCCATCCTCGGCCGGGAAGGACAGGTGCTGCGGCAAGCCGGAGGGGAGAGCGCCTGGGACGTCATTCCGCGTGAACTGCTGTCCGCCATCAGCGGTCAAAATTCACTGTTTAATGTAGCCGGTGATAAGGCAGTCTCGCTGGTCCCCTCCACATTCGATGATTCCTGGTCCTATCTCAGCGTGATCGACCTGAACACCCTGATGAAGCCAGCGCACATAACGCGGCTCGTCAGCTGGATGTTTCTGCTCTTTTTTCTGGTCGTCGGCAGTATTGTCTCCTACTATCTGAGCCGGCGGATTTACAAGCCTATTATGGAAATTAAGGAAGGCCTCGCCTGCCAGTCCAATCAGATAACACAAGCGGGCAGCCGGAATGACTTCGACGTCATCAAGCGCTACTCGAAGCTGATCTTGACCGAGAACCAGCAGCTTTCCCAGCGTGTCAACGGCATGACACCGATTGTGCACGAGCATTTTCTGACGAAAGTGCTCCAGGGACAGTTTCGGGATCCGCTTTCCATTGAAACGTATGCCCAAGAGATCGGCTTTTCCTACAATCGCAAGCCTGCCCGTACGGTCCTGTGTGTCGCTTTTCATGTAGAGCCCATGTTCACGGTCCTGTCTGAGTCGTCCAAATCCTTTCTCATGACCGAGCTGAAGGAGCGGATGTGCGCGCTGGTGCCGCTGGAGCTGTGGCTGTGCCAGAGCAAGCCGGATATGCTGGCCGTCATTATGCACCATGACCCGTTTCTGCAAATGTCCCCGGAGGAATGTGCCGATATTCTAAAATTGGCGCTGCAGCTTTACAGCCAGTATTTCAAAGCGACCATCGGGGTCGGAAGCACGGTTCACCATTTGGAGGAGCTGCACCAGTCCTATGAACAGGGATTCTCCGTTCTGCAGCGCAGACGTCTTCACTCCGGTGTGGAAATCTGCTCTGCGGCCAGCCATCCGGAGGCTCCTTATGACAGCTTCCTCTCGCTGCAGGACATTAACCGCATGCTGAACCAGGTGCAGAGCCGGGAGTACGACAAGGTGCTGCATACCGCCCTGCAGACCCTGGATCAGGGAGCGGCCGCGAATGCCACAGCTCTGCAGATCAAACAGCACTGCACCGACATGCTGAATACGTGGATTCGTGCGGTGGAGCATGAGCGGAAGGATTTTGACGTCCTCTATTATGCCGGATTGTTTGAGGAGATGAACCGGTGCATGACGATGGAGGAGCTGAAAACGACCTTGGGCAGCATCCATGCCCTGCTCTTTCCTCTTCAAGAGCCGGCAGACGAGAAGCCGCAGAAATTCGCGGACATTGTGGCCTATATCCACGAGCATTATGACCAAGAGCTGTCAATTGAGCATTTTGCCGGGACACTGAACATGTCGGTCGGTCACTTCAGCCGCACGTTTAAGGAAGAGGTCGGGGAGAAATATGTAGAATACCTTGCCCGCTACCGTCTGATGAAAGCCAAGGAATTGCTGCGGGAGACCGATCTGCGCATTGATGACATTGCCGGTAAGGTCGGTTATTGGGGCCGCAACTCGTTCATCCGCATGTTCCGCAAATACGAGGGCATTACGCCCGCGAAGTACCGGATGCTGCACCAGTAAAGGGATGACTCCTTTTTTTCGGGAGTCTCTTTTTTTTCGAAAAAGGTCCTTTTTTCCCGCTCCCACAGGCTTTGCAAAAAAAGCACCCTCCCCCAAATATGCCGTCTTTACGCCCCTCTCTGCCCTGCTTATAGTTAGGCCATCAAGGTCGAGCCCAAAGAGCAGCAGACCATCATGAAGGGGGTTGCGTGGTGACTAATAAGAGATCACTGTGGTCCATGATGAAAAAGCACAAAATTTTGTACCTGCTGATGCTGCCCGGAATCCTGTACTACATCATCTTCAAGTACATTCCGATGTACGGCATCATCATCGCTTTTCAGGACTATTCCGTCGGCCGCGGCATCCTGGAGAGCAAGTTTGTGGGGCTGAAGCATTTTATCGAATTTTTCTATGTCACGCCGGATTCATGGAAGCTGATCCGCAATACGGTGATGCTCAATGTGTATGATCTTCTGTTTCATTTTCCGGCACCCATTATCCTGGCCATACTGTTTCACGAAATTCGCAGCAAATTTTTCAAACGGTTCGTGCAGAGCATCAGCTACATGCCGCATTTTCTGTCTACCGTCGTCATTGCGGGCATTCTCGTTACATTTCTGTCCCCCACGACCGGTGTCGTCAATCACTTTTTGGTCCGGGTATTCGGTATGGAGCCGATCATGTTCCTCGGGATTCCGGAGTGGTTCCGGAGTGTCTACGTCGGTTCAGAAATCTGGCAAAAAGTCGGCTGGGGCACGATCCTGTACCTCGCTGCGATTGCAGGCATTGATCCAACCCTGTATGAGGCGGCCAAAATGGACGGCGCAAACCGCTTCCAGCAGGTGCGTCACATTACGCTCATCGGCATGCTGCCGGTCATGATTATTTTGTTCGTGCTCACGCTGGGCAATTTTATGGAAACCGGATTTCACAAAATCCTGCTCCTGTACAACTCCATGAACTATGAGACATCAGACGTCATTAACACCTTCGTGTACCGGCGCGGGATTCTGGATGCCGACTTCAGCTTCGCCACCGCTGTGGGACTGTTCCAGTCGGTCATCGGCTTTGTCCTGATTGTCGCTGCGAACCGGATTGTCCGTAAATATTCTGCGACGAGTCTGTGGTAGAGGGGGAAAAACCAATGAAAATCAAGGAAAGCCTGGGCTCCAGAGTGTTCGATGTGTTCAATACGCTGCTGATGCTGGTGCTCGTCGTCGTTATGCTGTACCCGCTTGTCTACGTGTTTTCTGCATCCATCTCGAACAATGCGCTGGTCGCCAGCGGCGAGGTGCTGCTGTGGCCCAAGGAGATCACACTGATCGCCTATGAGCAGCTGGTCTATAACCCGGATCTGTGGATGAGCTACTGGAACACGATCCGCTACACGGCAATGCAGGTGTTCCTCAGTCTGCTGGTCACGTCAGCCATGGCCTATCCACTCGCCAAAAGATGGCTGCCCGGCCGCCGCATCATTCTGCTGCTGGCTGCATTTACGCTCCTCTTCGGCGGAGGCATGATTCCGACCTTCCTCGTCGTGCAGAAGCTCGGCATGCTGGACACCCTGTGGGCTGTTATCCTGCCTTCGCTGGTCAGTACCTGGTATCTGTTCATTATGCGGACGTTCTTTGAAGGGCTCCCTGAGGAACTGGAGGATGCGGCCACTATCGACGGCTGCAGTTCCTTCCAGGTGCTGCTGCGGATCGTGCTGCCGCTGTCGATGCCGGTCATGGCCACGATCGGGCTGTTCACGGCGGTCAATCAGTGGAATGCGTTCTTTGATGCACTGATCTATCTGAATGACCGGGATTTGTATCCGCTGCAGATCATGCTGCGCAACATTCTCATTGCCGGCACCAACGTACAGGGCGAGGGTGACCTCAGTCACCTGGAGACGCTGAAGTACGCCATGATTATGATTGCCACAATTCCGATTCTGTGTGTGTATCCGTTTCTCCAGAAATATTTTGTCCAGGGCACCATGATTGGCGGAATCAAGGGCTAGTTGTCTTGAGGTCCCGTCCATCTGCTGATATACCGCACTACAGGTTAGCAGGTTTGCAGGTTTGACCCATATCTGATCCAAAGGGAGGCTGTTTTATGAAAAAGAGAGGCTTAAGCATGATCCTTATGGCTGGACTGCTGTCTGGTCTGCTGGCAGGTTGTTCCGGGGGCGAAAGCGCCGGCGGCAGCAGTGATCCGAACAAACCGGTGACGCTGTCCTGGCTGGTGTATGACCGGGTGGAGGGCAAGGTGCGGGACGACTGGGAGATTTTCAAGGAGCTGCAGGAGAAAACCGGGGTCAAGGTGGATTTTCAGATCGTGAGCCAGGAGGGTCTGCAGGAGAAGAAGCAGATTATGATCGCCACGAACTCCGTGACCGACATTATGCAGGTGGATACGCAGGAAGGCCGGGAGCACGGGCCGGAGAAAGTCTTTTTGAATCTGAATGACTATCTGGATGGGGCACCGAATCTGAAAAAATTCTTCGAGGATTATCCGGAAGCCAAGGCTGTCGCCACCGGCGCAGACGGCGGAATCTACAGCGTGCCTGTCATTGAAGGCGATGCCGAAGGCAAAGGCTTTAACTTCATCTGGTACACCCGGAAGGACCTTATGGACAAACATGGTCTGAAAGCGCCGACGACGACGGATGAATTCTACGAATTCCTGAAGGCCTACAAGGAAAAGGAGCCGAATTCCTATCCGCTGATCTCGAACGCCATCGTGGGCGATACGGGCTTGTATACCGTGATGGGGCGGGCTTTTACCGGCATTCAGGGCTTCTTCAACATCGACCCGGCCACAGGCAGCTACGCTTTCGCACCATATCATGACGGCTATAAAGAATCGCTGATGTTCCTGAACAAGCTGTATACCGAGAAGCTGCTGGATCCGGAATATTCGCTGCTGACGCAGGCGCAGTGGGAAGAACGGATTCTGACCGGCAAATCGCTCGTCACCTACTTCTGGAAGGCCGATCTGGAATCGCTGACCGATAAGGCCCGTAAAGCGGGCGCTGCGGACTACGAGCTGGATGCCATTCCGATGTTTGCCGCAGACGGCGTGAAGAATTATCAGTACTCCCGTCCGGTGATCGGAGGCGTGGGCCGTGCCATCTCGGCGAAGGTGAAGGACAAGGAGCGCGCTGTGCAGTTCCTGGATTACCTGAAGAGCGAAGAAGGCTCGAATTTACTGTCCCTCGGCATTGAGGGCAAGACGTATACGATCGAAAACGGCCAACCGGTCTTTATGAAGGAGTTCGGCGCTTCTCCGTTCAATACGCTGCGCAAGGACTGGGGCGTCTGGTATGACCTGATTACGCTGAACAACGCCAAGTCCCGCGAAGTATGGGAGCGCGGTTTGAGCGACAAGAGCAAGGAGATCAACAAGCTGTATGAGCCGTTCATTCTTCCGGCACCGAAACAGATCGTCAAGACCGAAGAAGAGATGGAGCTGGAGAAATCCAAGCTGAACAACTTGAACAAGTTCCTGGAGCAGCGCCTGACCGAGTTCGTCACCGGCAAAACGCCAATGACCGATGAAGCTTACCAGCAGTTCCTGGACGAGTGCAAGAAGCTCGGCGCGGATGATCTGCTGAATATGTATAATACCGCCTATGACCGCACGTACGGCGGGAAATAACGCTTAACTAGGTCATGGATGCACGGTATACAGCGGATGTTCAGCCAGAACGTCCGCTGTGTACGTCCGGTGCACTTGATCAGAACGCTTGATCGGACCGCCTGCTGTGCATCATGAAGCCGCTTGGTGTGCTTGATCGGGTTGTTTGATCGGGTTGTACGGAGTGCATATGATCGAGTGCTCAGTTTGCTTGATCTGGCAGCCCAGTGTGCTTGATGGGTCCCTGCTGCACATGATCGAGTCACTCGCTGTGCATGGTCGGGCCGCTTGGGTACATACGCTTGGTGCACACGCTTGGTGCGCACGCCCAGTCGCCGGTTAGCCCTCGCGGTGCGGCGCCGCTGTAACGTTGTCCGTCCCTAAACTTTTATCCTGGAGGTGTTCTCATTGTCCCGTCCCTTGAAAGTCATCGACGCTGATGTGCATAACGAGCAAGATGATGCCGCCTTGGTCCCCTACCTGCCAGAGCCTTGGCGCTCCCGTGTGGCGAAGTCCGGTGTTGGCTATGCCGGCTCCGGCTACTACTCGCCTGTGGGCGTGATGAAGAAAGACGCGATCCCGCCGGGAGGCGGCAAAGCCGGAAGTGACCCCGATCTTATGGTTCAGCAGCTGGTGGAACGTTACGATGTAGAGTATGCCGTCCTGACCGGTGTCGTATATAACATCTCGGCTACACACGATCCGGATTTCGCCGCGGCGATCTGTTCGGCCTATAATGATTTTCTCATGAACGAATGGCTCGGCCGCCACCCTGCATTCAAGGGAGCCCTGGCCGTGTCCACCTTGGACCCTGCGCTCGCAGCCAGGGAAATCGACCGTGTCGGCAGCCACCCGGACATCGTGGAGGTCATCATCTCCAGCGCGGCACGTATGCCCTTGGGCCACCGCTTCTATCATCCGATTTATGAAGCGGCAGCACGCAATGGCCTGCCTATAGCCGTGCATCCCGGGGCTGAGGGTGCCGGCAGTTCTACCGCTCCTACCTCCGTCGGGTATCCCGCGAGGTATATTGAATGGCATACGAATCTGTCGCAGACCTTTATGGCCCATCTCGTCAGCATCGTGACCGAAGGCGTATTCGTGAAGTACCCCGAGCTGAAGCTCGTCCTCGTTGAGGGCGGCGTATCCTGGCTGCCGCCGCTCATGTGGCGGCTCGATAAGAACTATAAAGCGCTGCGCTCCACCGTTCCCTGGCTGACGAAGCTTCCCAGCCAATACATCCGGGAGCACTGCTTCCTGACCACACAGCCGATTGAGGAGCCGGAGAACCCGCAGCACCTGATCGACCTGTTCAATATGTTCGATGCAGAGAACATGCTGCTGTATTCCAGCGACTATCCCCACTGGGATTTCGATGATCCCGGCATGATTCTGCGCAAGCTGAGTCCCGAGGCCAAGCAGAAAATTTTCTATGATAATGCCAAGAAGCTGTACAAACTTTAGGCTGGTCGTTGGTTGTTGTTGGCTGGTGACTGCTTGATGTTGGATGCTGGCTGCTCGTTGCTAGTTGGTGGCTGGCTGTTAGTTGCTGGTGGCTGGTGGCTGGTGGCAGCTTGATGCTTACTGCTGACTGTCTGCGCCCCATTTTTAAAACACATTAAGATAACTTTCGGCTCTAACGGACATTCAGTCCGTTAGAGCCAATAAAACCGATGTTTCTAATTTTTAACGGACATTGAGTCCGTTAGAGCTACAAATCATGCTAGAAAAGGGCTCTTTGAGCAATCTAACGGACTGTATGTCCGTTAGATTGGGAACAGAGCTCAAATCGACACTCTAACGGACTGAGGGTCCGTTAGAAGTTGCTGATTACTATTGACTGTCAGTTGCTGGTTGCCGTTGTTTGCTGGTTGCCGTTCGCTGATTACTGTTGGCTGTCTGTGGCTGTCAATTGCGAGTTTTTGCTGCTTGCTGCTGACTGTCTGCGCCCCATCTTTTAAACACATTAAGATAACTTTCGGCTCTAACGGACATTCAGTCCGTTAAAAATTCCAAGTCACCAGGAGGGTACGACTAAACTGAACCAAAGGTCATTCCACCTCTAATTAACATGGTGAGACATTCCCCTGAAGGGAGGGTTCATATGGCGGTTCATATCGTAGCCAGAAGTGAGGATGTGCCGGAGGGCGGCCATCTGCTGCTCCAGCTGGAGGGCCGGGAGATTGGATTGTATCGTGTGAATGGTGAGTTCTTCGCCCTGAACAATTACTGTCCGCATCAGGGTGCGCCTATGTGCGCCGGGTATGTGTCCGGCACCACGCTGGCATCCGGGGTGTATGAATATCAGCATGGGCGCAGCGGCGAGATCATTCGCTGCCCGTGGCATGGCTGGGAATTTGACATCAAAACCGGCCTGTCCCTGTTCAGCAGCCGCGTCCGCGTGAAGATCTATAAGGTTATCGTCGAGGACGACCAGATCGGCATTGTGTTCGGAAAATGAGCAATAAAAGCCCCGGCTCGCAGACAGTCTCTGCGTCCGGGGCTTTTATTAACTCTCTCTAAGCAACAGCGGTCCTAAGAACACTTGACATCGCAGTCATTCAGAACGATAACTTTTAAACTTCAATCTGCTCAATCCTTGATCTTGTCCCACGGTGTGGAGCGGTCATAATACGTATCGCACAGCTTGAACTCGCTGTCCTTGAAGAAACAGCCGCGGTCTTCCATCGTGTCGCGCACCGTCATTTTGGCCAGGTCCATCATGTTATGATCCCGGCTGAGATGCGCGAGATAGGCGCGCTTGGTGTCGCCTGTCATCAGCTCGCTGAGCGCGTCGCCGGCAGACTCGTTGGAGAGATGGCCCATATCGCCGAGAATACGGCGTTTGGTGTTCCAGGGATAGCGTCCCATGCGCAGCAGCTCGATATCATGATTGGCTTCCATGACCAGCACATCAGAGCCCTCGACCGCTCTTTTCACCTTATCGCTGACATAACCGAGATCGGTCGCTACACCCAGCTTCTCATCTCCATCATAGAAGCAGTAGCCTACCGGCTCTGCCGCATCATGCGAGATCTCGAACGGCTCCACCCGAAGGGTGCCGAAGTCCTTCACCTCATGACTTTGCAGCACGATCCGGTTCTCCTCGGCGATCTTGCCGATGGACCGGTTCATGGCTTCCCATGTTTTTTCATTCGCATAGATGGGGAGATTGTACTTCCTGGCCACCGCACCGAGTCCTTTAATATGATCCGAGTGCTCGTGGGTGATCAGAATGCCGTCAATCTCCTCGCCCGACATATCCCGCTCCTTCAGCAGCTCATCAATCCGCCGTGCACTAAGCCCGGCATCGATCAGCAGTGTCGTGTCCTCATTACGGACAACAGTAGCGTTGCCCGTCGAGCCGCTCGACAGCACGGAAAAAGATATCGCCATGACTGATTACTCCTTTGCTTGATCGCTTTTATCACTCTTCGGGGTGAATACGTCCCCGCTTATACCCTGCAGATAAATCATCTCGCCGTTATCCAGCGTAAACCGCCAGGCTGGCGCCGCCAATTCCACTTCCGTATCGAACATCTGGCCATAATACCCGAGCTGGATGTCCTTCACCGCAGACCGGGGCGGAATCACATTCCGCTCAATCAGCGTACCGAGCGCTTTGGAGGCAGACAGCACCTTCTGCTCCTCCACATCCCCTGTGGGCTTGATGTCCAGCACCGGTTCCCGGAAATATTCAATCTTCTGGCTCTGATGAAACAGCTCCAGGTCCACATTAAACAGCGGCCATTTGCCGTTCACCAGCGGACGGTACACAAAGGCATCCTCCCGGTCGGACTGGGGATCATGGCGGTATTGATCCAGGTTGGGAATCTCATCGCCAATCGCATTTTGCAGGTCCTTAAATTCACCGTAAATGAGCCTGGTGTCCACGGCCTGGGTCAGCTTGACCGGGTCCCCCTGTGCATCCGGCCTGTAGGTGTATGAAATTTTGGGCAGCTGCGGCGTCTCGACCGGAATCGGACTGAGCACCTGAATCCGGTTGTCCTCCATCAGCCGCTGTGTGGCCACGGATAGAGCAGTGAAATCAGGGCTTGCTCCGGCCTGATCGCGCAGATCCATCCACAGCTGATAGCCCAGCACCAGATTTAACAGCAAAAACGCATATATGAGCACATTTTTGGCTCGTCCCCAATCCATTTCTCACCCTCCTGCTCTTATCCGTGTCATATATCTAGAAACTGGTCAGCTCCTTCATTGTTCCATCCTGCAGCACCACGGCCCATACTGGCGTCAGCCGCAGCTGATCCTCCTGCAGGGACGGCCGGTACGCCGGCTGCAGCGCTGTTATGTTAACATTCTCCGGTACGACACCCAGCAGCTCCCGCAGCCTGTCTCCACCCGGCAGATTATAAATCCGCTTCTCCTGCTCCTGCCGCTCTGCATGAAGCAGGGAGCGTTCATAAGAGGTAACGGTACCCTGCTGCAGTTCCATCACCATCAGGCCATAATTCAGACCGGGTGTGTCCAAAATCGGATAACCCCGGTAATACTGCTGAAATTCCACCGCAGTCCGGTCCTGACTTTCCAACGTCCCGCTCAGACGATAGCTCCCATTCCAACCCCCATGCTGATTCACGAAGTTGATGGCGGTCAGCACATCTCGCCCGGGGTTGCTCTCTCCCGACGGCGGTGCCGCGGGATCGGTATAGTTGATAAAGTGCTGGCTCTCGTCGACCTGGAGACTTCGTTTGCCGTCCGTATAAATCTCGGATCCATCACGTTCGCGGATATTTCGGGTAATCCCGGGATCGAAGAACAGACTTCGCTGCATCTGTTCGACGGTATACAGATCGGTCGTCAGCTCCAGGGAGACCATATCCACCGGCTGCTCCGGAATATAGTAGCTTTCGTCCTCACTGAGCGTATAAGGCACCCATTCCTGGCCAAAATCGACCAGCTGCCCGATGTCCTGTACCGTCAGGTCGGCCTGGGCCGCTTCGTACACGACATTTCCTTCGGTGCTGAAGAAGAGCGCATGCACCTTTGGCTCCCCATCCACACTGTACAGCCACATTTTATGGATGCTCTCCCCTTCAAACAGCGAGTCGGGGGAAATCTGCATGACCCGCTGCAGTAGTGTGACTGGAATGCCGGAGCCGAAATTCAGCTCAATGCCCTTGTTTGCAGAACGCAGGGCCGACCAGTCCATATTACTGACCGTACGCCGCTGAAAGCTGTCAAAGGAACGGCCTTTTACCCGGTTATAAATCAGATCATAGAACATTTGACCAGGATAGAACATCGTATGCTTGTCTGCTCCGAGATGCACGACCATATTTTTCGGATAGATCAGGTTTTCCGTCTTCTCTTCCGGTCCCATCTCATCGGTTTCGATATATGAGTTACCAGATTGAACAACAGATTCGCTGCCCGGCAGACGGTAGATGAGAAAATAACTCTGAATCAGGCTGCACAGCACCAGAAAGGC
The DNA here is from genome assembly GCF_012933385.1 of Paenibacillus lemnae. Lineage (GTDB taxonomy): Bacteria > Bacillota > Bacilli > Paenibacillales > Paenibacillaceae > Paenibacillus_AQ > Paenibacillus_AQ lemnae. The sequence continues at coordinate 55,299 of NZ_JABBPN010000001.1, read as the reverse complement.
CAAAAACGACGTCTTGATTCTCTCCATCATGCGCTTTCGCCTCCTTCAACGACCAAAGGCAGCGTAAAAGTGACCTTTGTGCCTTTTTCCAGCTCGGATTGAAGGGAAATGCTGCCTCCATGTGCACGGACCATTTCCCGGGCAATGGAGAGTCCAAGGCCGGTCCCACCCATATTTCGGGTTCTTGCTTTATCTACACGGTAGAACCGTTCGAAGATCCGGTCCAGATCCTTCTTCGGAATCCCGATCCCCGTATCGCTTACAGACAGGGACAGCATGCCTTGTTCGGTCAGTGCCGCTTCCATCGTGATGGTTCCTCCATCAGGTGTGTATTTCAGCGCATTCGAAATCAGGTTGTCGAGCACCTGGTCAATCCCGTCACGATCCAGCATCCCCTTCGAAACACCAGCTTTGACGTCAATGATGGCCGTAATCCCTTTTTGCTGCATTTGAAAAGAAAACCGGTCCTCGACATCCTCCAGCATCTCCACAATGTCCACCTGCTGCCTGCGCAGGGCAGCTTCTTTCGAATCCAGGCGGGAGAGATGCAGCAGATCTGTCACCAAGCGGATCATCCGCCCGGTTTCATTCTGGATGACATGGACGAAACGGGGAGCCATCTGGCGATCCTCCAGCGCCCCGTCTTCCAGTGCTTCGGTATAGCTCTTGATGGTGGTCAGCGGCGTGCGCAGTTCATGAGAGACATTCGCCACGAACTCCCGGCGGGAAGCTTCCAGCTTCTCCTGCTCTGTCACATCCTGAAGCACAGCAATGGTACCCGTGATGCCGGTGTCCCGGCGGTGAATCGGGGTAAACGTCACGCGCATCATCAGAGCCGGATCTCCCTCACGCGGCGCAACCTCCAGCAGCTTGGAATCACTGCCTTCTCCTCTGGCCAGTGCCTCGGCTTCCTTATCGTCTAGTCCCAGCAGTGCGGCAATCTCCCGGCCGGCAAGTTCCTCACCCTCGACACCGAGCATTTGACCTGCCCGCCGGTTCATCAGAATGACGCGTCCCGCTTCATCTGTTGCAATAACCCCGTCGCTCATATTGGTCAGAATGGATGCCAGCTTCTCCTTCTCCTCTTCATTCTGGGAGAGAGCTTCCCGCAGACGCCCTGTCATATAATTGAATGCCTGGCTCAGCTGGCCGATTTCATCACTGCCGAACACCGGCGTCTTTTCCGTGAATCGTCCTTCTGCCACCGCCCGCGCATGCTTCGTCAGCTCTTTAATCGGATGGGTGATCGTATGGGACAGGATGACGCCGAGTATGGCCGTGAGTCCCAGCGCAAGCAGAATCCCGGATATAAAAATGTTATTGATCCACTGCATGGTTTCATACAGCTCGCTCATGCTGGCGACAATGTAGATGGCGCCAACGATCTTCCCGTTATGGATGACCGGCTTGGCGACCACCTTCTTCCGGATTCCGTCATCGTCCAGAATATTTTCCTCGTTATCACGGATCCCCTGAAGGGCGCGGCTGACCACGGTCTGCGTATTCTTGTTGCCCACATAATCGGCCTGTGAAGACAGCGATGTCGTCAGCACCCGTCCGGTTGCATCCAGCACCTGAATCTCGGCACCGTCCAGATTGAACAGATTGTTGACCATCACCTGCAGGCTGTCCACCGGGTTTTCTTCGGCATCACTGCCTCCGGCCAGCGTTTTTGCCGCCAGCACCGACATCAGCTCTGCGCGTTCCTGCAAATCGGTCGTGAAATTGCTCGTGAGCGAGTTCTTCATGGCACTGACAAAATAGACGCCGATCAGCTGCATCGCAATCAGGATCAGCAGAACATAAATGATGATCACCTTCGCCTGAATGGTGCGGAAGAAGGAGAGCCACTTCATTACAGTCCTCCGTTTTTCGGACTGCGCATCACATAACCAAGCCCCCGGCGGGTCAAAATATATTCCGGCTTGCTCGGATTTTCTTCAATCTTCTCACGCAGCCGGCGGATGCTGACATCCACAGTCCGGACATCTCCGAAATATTCAAAGCCCCAGACCGCCTGAAGCAGATGCTCTCGGGTCATCACTTTTCCGGCGTTTTTGGCCAGATAATAGACCAGCTCATACTCACGATGAGTTAAATCCAGCGCGTCTCCGCTCTTGTAAACCATATACATATCGGTATCGATGAACAGATCAAACAGACGAAGCCCCTGCTTGTCACCGTTTCCTGCTGCACCATTTGCGTCGTCGGCACCGGTATTCTTGTTCTGGCGGCGCATCTGCGCCTTGACCCGGGCCAGCAGCTCCCGTGTACTGAACGGTTTGGTCACATAATCATCTGCACCGAGCTCCAGACCGAGTACCTTGTCGATCTCTCCGTCCTTGGCGGTCAGCATGATGATCGGTGTCTGCAGGCCGGCGGCACGTATCTCACGGCACACATCCATGCCATCCTTGCCGGGCAGCATCAGATCGAGCAGCATCAAATCCGGACGCCGGGATAATGCCAGCTCAACGGCACTGATCCCGTCAAAGGCGCAGATGACCTCATAGCCTTCCTTTTCCAGATTGAATTTTAAAATATCAGCGATGGGCTGTTCGTCATCCACCACCAGAATGTTTCCCTGCATGTCCCTCTTCACCTCATACCTTTACCTGAACGGTTGATGACCCTATTTTACCATACCTGCTGGTCTCTTACATCCAGTATGGCTGCCAAAACAGCACCTTAACAATAAGAGAACCGCCCCTGTGAAGGAGCGGTTCTCTCTGGTTAAGTTATGATATATAAAACCAATAATGGCTTATGTCGTTTGTCGTAGTGACAGTATAGCACAAGACTATAGATACTGCATAGGGTTTAATTGATTTCCGTTCTTACGAATTTCAAAATGCAGATGAATGCCGGTAGAACGCCCGGTACTGCCCATGATGCCCACCTTGCCGCCTTGGCTGATGGACTGGCCGCTGCGGACCGAAATGCTGCTCAAATGCCCGTAAAGCGTCTGATAACCATCACCATGATCAATGATGACTGCCTTTCCATACGTGCCCTGCGTTCCGGCAAAAATAACTTTGCCTCCCGCTGCAGCCATAATAGTTCGGCCTCCCACCAAATCCACGCCTTCATGCTTCCGGCCCCAGCGAGGCCCGTAGGAGCTGGTGATTCTTGCTCCGCTTACCGGCCAGGTAAACTTCTTGCCGCTGGAGGAAGCAGCCTTGGATGCTGCAGACATGGCGGCCGGAGCAGCTTTCTTCTCCACCTTTGTTCCTTTATATACGACTTCCGGCAGCGAAGGCTGTACAACCTCCTGGCCGATCCACTCTCTGGATACGACCCTGCCGTTTTCCTTGATCACTCTGTATTGAACTTCTTTCACCCCGTCACGGCCGGGACGGACCACCTTGCGTTTGCCCAGTGGAAGTTCATCGCTTTTACGCACCTCAATTTCCGGCTTGCTCGGCATCTTCTCTGTCAGCATTTCCACCGTTTGCACCGTAAGCGGTGCTGTGGGAGACGTCAGTGTCAGTTCGGTGCCGATCTGCACGTATTTCTCCTGCAGTCCGGGGTTGAGCTTCAATACATCCTCACTGTTCATTCCGTGTTCCCTGGCAATGGAGGAGATGGTGTCCCCTTCCTGTACAGTATATCGAACGGGCTTGTCCTTGGCTGTAGTCAGCAGCTCCACCGCAGCTTCCAGATCCAGCACTTTATTGGGATCAGCCTTGGTCGATGATATCGTGAATTCTTCCTTGATCTTAACAGCAGAATCAGAATCTCCTGCCGATGCGCTGACACGCTGGAGCGACATGGAGGATGTCTTGGCCGCCTGTACGGTCTCTGGCTCTGGTGCAAACTTGGCTTTAGCTGCAGCCATCACGGCCTGCGCCGTTTCCTGATCCTTGACGATGGCGATCACTTCTCCGTCCAGCTTCAGCTCCACACCTCGGGCGTAGGCTTTCAGCATACCATCCAGCTTGTCCAGTGTCGCTTCCGGCTGGATATCCGGTTTGTAATCCCGGTCCATCTTCGTCGTGATGCCTTCCGTGAAGAGCACCATATTGGCATCCGGGTACTTCTCTTCATAATACTGCTGCTTGGAAGCAAACAGTTCATCGAGTTGATTGTCATCCTGAATACTTCCGATACTCTCTCCGTTCACATATACGTGATAGAAAGACACCGTGTTGGCATTCACATACTGACGGTTTGCGGTGAAAATGCCTCCGGCCGTCAGCAGTACAGCTGCCGATATATATATGATTTTACGTGATTTCTGCCAGACAGATAAACGAGGTTCTTCACCCGCTGATGTCTTCGTCACCTGGACGCCAGATTCATGAGGGGGCTGCTGCGTTGGTTCGGCGGCTGACCGGCTCTTCAAGCGATGCTTGATGCTCTGATACCACCGCGAATGTTGAAAACCTTTCATGCTTGTCTCCTTTTCCACTGGACAACCTTATGTAAGAAACCGTGATTATTTATAGGTAACGATTGCTTAAAGGTGTCAAAATCTTAACCTTTTTACTCTTCGTTAACTTTAACATAGCGGCAAGAAGGGAAGCAAGTATGTAAAAAACGGCAAAAACCCGCACAGAGCGCGGGTTTTCTTTCCATTTTTCGGATCTATACCAATCAAATGGTGACAAAAGTGTGACAGCAGCATGTCGCCTCTTGGGATTACAGGCTTTATTGCAGCATCTCCATCAGCTTCTGAAACTCTTCCTCACTCAAATATTGGGCAATCCCGCTTTCCATTTCCTTCAGCTCGGAAGCCGTCAATCCGCCCTCCATCGCCGCAGAAATTTTCTGCATTTCCGATTGGGGCAGTTTTCTCATCAGCAGAGTGAAAATTTCTTCCTTTTCTTTCATCGTCAAGCTGCTTTTCTTGCTTCCCAGCTCATCGGGCGTCATCACAATCTCTTCCCCTTCTAGGGAATCGGCGCCGCTGCCCATAACCGGCAGCGCGTTGTCCGGCGGCTCTCCGCTTTCTGCCGTTCCTTTACCCGGATCACTCTCCGATTCCGTATCTCTCACCGGGTTTTCGTTGACCGAGTCATCCTTGCCCTGGCGGGACGCTTCCTTTTCCGATGCTTCTTTCTCGGATGCTTCTTTCTCCGCAGCCGTCGTCCCCTGAACGCCGCCTGCTGCTTGATTGCTGAATATATTGTTCACGATGCCTCCAAATCCCAGTGGCTGGCCTTCCAGCTCAATATTAAAGCTGGCGAGCACCGACTTCAGATAGGCATTGACGACCAGTCCTGTCGTCAGGATCGTCAGTGTGCTGACCAGAACAGCGGTCACGCTGATTTTGAGCAGCCATTTAAGTATTCTCATAATTATTGCTTACCTCCCTTGTGCATACCTTGTCCAAGCCGGAATCTTCCAGCTCTTTATCCAGTATGGACGGCACAAAGCAGGTTCAACCTCTTAAATTGCCCCACAGTATCTTTTTTATCCCGCTCAGCAAAAATAAGCCTGCCGTGTATTACCGGCAGGCTTAATACTTGAAATCTAGGAACAACAGCGATCGAGGGAATATTTTACCTACTTGCTCTTATTCCAGTTCATCATTTCCCTCTATATAGCTACAATCTTTACTCGTAGATCGGACGCACCTGATTCGTTTGCTCGCGATTCCGGCCTACGGAGAAGATGGAAATCGGAATCCCGGTCAGCTCTGCTACACGTTCTACATAGCGGCGGGTGTTCTCAGGAAGATCTTCCAGCGTCTTGGCACTGGTGATATCCTCGCTCCAGCCCGGGAGCTCCTCATAAACCGCTTCACATTCAGCAAGCATGTTCAGGCTTGCCGGGTAATGCGTGATCTCTTCCCCGCGGAACTTGTAAGCGGTACAGATCTTTACGGTTTCCAGACCGCTGAGTACATCCAGCGAGTTCAGGGACAGGCCTGTAATACCGCTGACACGGCGCGCATGGCGAACCACAACGCTGTCGAACCAGCCGACACGGCGGGCGCGGCCGGTAACAGTGCCGTACTCATGGCCTTTTTCACGGACGAAATCGCCGATCTCGTTATTCAGCTCTGTCGGGAATGGTCCGTCGCCTACACGTGTCGTATACGATTTGGCTACACCAATAACCTGCTGAATCTTGGACGGGCCTACACCGGAGCCGATGCATACGCCGCCAGCGGACGGATTCGACGAGGTAACATACGGATATGTACCTTGGTCAAGGTCAAGCATGACGCCCTGCGCGCCTTCAAACAGAACCTTTTTGTCTGCATCAATCGCATCATTCAGTACGACAGACGTATCACGCACATACGGACGAACCTGTTCCGCATACTCCAGATACTGCTTCAGCACTTCCTCAACGTCCAGTGCTTTTCCGCCGTATACCTGGGTAATGACCTGGTTTTTCTCATTCATCATATGACGCAGCTTCAATTCGAATTCCTTCGCGTCCATCAGGTCCGCGATCCGGATGCCGTTACGTGCTGCCTTATCCATATAACAAGGGCCGATGCCTTTGCGGGTTGTACCGATTTTGTTCGGTCCCTTACGGTCTTCTTCCAGCGCATCCAGGATCATGTGATATGGCATGATGACATGGGCACGGTCACTGATGACCAGGTTGTTCGTACTGAATCCGGATTCGTGAATATACTGGATTTCCTGCAGCAGCGCTTCCGGATTGATAACCATACCGTTGCCGATGACACAAATTTTATCTTCATAAAACACGCCGGATGGGATCAGGCTGAGTTTAAATTTCTTGTCTTCAATCAGAATGGTATGGCCGGCGTTATTACCGCCCTGGTAGCGGGCTACCACGTCAGCGCTTTCCGCCAGATAATCCGTGATCTTCCCTTTTCCTTCATCTCCCCATTGCGTTCCCACAACGACTACCGTTGACATATTCATTCCTCCGCTCGGTGATGATTCACCATATATTGTCTCTCATGACTTCTCGATGTACGTTAACATTTCATAGTTGGATATCAGCCTATATTCGTATCTCAGGCACAAAACTGCCGTTAATCTGCCACCGTAAGGCAGCAATATCAGTGTAACAGCCTCTTTTTTTTATGTCAAATAAAAAACGAACAATCGCACATCTTAATGTACGATTGTTCGGAATTGGGACTAGCAGCTACCCGGCGGCAAAAGCGTCGGCATGCGTCCGCTCATAATTGACGAACTTGTTAAAATTCTTTAAAAAGACCAGCTCTACCGTGCCAACAGGACCATTACGCTGTTTGGCGATAATAATCTCGATAATATTCTTCTTCTCGGTCTCCTGATTGTAGTAATCATCCCGGTACAGGAAAGCAACGATATCGGCATCCTGCTCAATCGATCCTGATTCCCGAAGGTCACTCATCATCGGACGCTTGTCCTGACGCTGCTCTACGCCCCGGCTCAACTGGGACAGGGCTATAACAGGCACTTCCAGCTCCCGCGCGATCTGCTTCAGGGTTCTGGAAATCTCCGATACTTCCTGCTGACGATTCTCGCCCGCTTTACCGCGGCCGTGGATCAGCTGCAGGTAGTCAATCAGAATCATCCCCAGCCCTTTCTCTTTCTTCAGTCGCCGGCATTTGGCACGGATATCTGCCACCGTAACGCCTGGCGTATCGTCTATATAAATCTCCGCTTCAGACAGGGCAGCAATGCCCATCGTCAGCTTCGACCAATCTTCATCACCTTTGAAATCACCATTCCGCATCACACCTGCATCCAGGTTCGCCTCAGCACAGATCATCCGCTGTACCAGCTGCGGTGCAGACATCTCCAGACTGAAGATGGCGACCGTCTCCTTGGCGCGAATGGCCACGTTCTGCGCAATATTCAGCGCAAAGGCCGTCTTACCTACAGAAGGACGCGCAGCTACGATAATCAAATCATTGCGCTGGAATCCGCTCGTCATTTTGTCCAGATCGACAAATCCGGAGGGAATTCCGGTTGTGTTTCCGCGGTTCTGATGCAGCACTTCCACCTTCTCGAACACTTCCATCAGAACATCACGTATGGCAATAAAGCCGCTGCCCGATTTGCGGTTCGAGATTTCCAGAATCCGCCGCTCTGCTTCGCTGAGCATACCGGATACGTCTTCTCCGCCCGTATATCCCTCACTGACAATCTGGGTAGCGGTACGGATCAGACGCCGCAGCATCGACTTCTCTTCAATCATTTGAGCGTAATAGTCCACGTTCGCCGCAGTCGGTACGCCATGGGCCAGCTTCGCCAAATAGCTGACGCCGCCGATTTCCTCCAGCTGCCCTTTATCCTGCAGCCGGGAGGTCAAGGTCACGAGATCGATCGGCTGGCTTTCTTCACTCAGCTGCACCATGACCTCATAGATCATCTGATGCGACTTGTCATAGAAATCCTCGCTCTGGACCCGTTCCATCGCCGTAATCAGCGCCTCGCTCTGCAGCAGGACTGCGCCCAGCACCGCCTGTTCAGCTTCGAGATTCTGGGGAGGGACCCGATCGAAATAAGCTTCTCCGCTCATTATTCCTCCGTAATCTGTACCTTGAGCGTCGCCTTGACGTCAGGGTGAAGCTTCACAGTAACCTGGGTAACACCCAGGGAACGGATCGGCTCGCCGAGCTCGATTTTGCGCTTGTCGATCTTCAGCTTCTGTGCTGCCAGCGCTTCGGCAATCTGCTTGCTGGTAACGGCGCCGAACAGACGGCCGCCTTCACCGGCTTTGGTTTTCATCACAATCGTCATCTCTTCCAGCTGTTTACCCAGCGCCAGCGCCTCATCCTTCTCCTGCTGCTTGCGCTTTTCTTCGGAGGCATGCTGCTGCTCTAGTGTTTTCATATTGCCATCTGTTGCCGGACGCGCCACACCGCGCGGGAACAGAAAATTATTCGCGTATCCTTCCGACACTTCCTTGATTTCGCCCTTCTTGCCCTGGCCTTTCATATCTTTAATAAAGATAACCTTCATTCAAACAACCCCTCTTTCGCTTCAATATCGGACAGCACTTCCACGAGCGAGGCTTCCGCCTCTTCCAGTGACGTGTCCAGCTGAACAGCCGCGTTGGTCAAATGACCTCCGCCTCCAAGCCGTTCCATTACCATCTGGACATTCATCCGGCCCATCGACCGGGCACTGATCCCGATCCGTCCGTCGGTTCGTTCACTGATGACAAAGGATGCCTGAACATCCGTCATATTGAGCAGCATGTCAGCTGCCTGTGCAATCAGCAGCTGTGATATCTGCTGACCGGGCTGCGTTACCGCAAGGGCAATATGCCCATATACCATTCTAGCATGTTTTATGATCTCTGCCTTAGCGATAAATTCTGTTAAATCTTCTTTTAACACTCTTTGAATCATGACCGTATCGGCTCCGTGACGGCGGAGAAAGCCCGCAGCTTCGAATGTGCGGGAGCCGGTATGCAGGGCGTAATGCTTCGTATCGACCGTTATCCCGGCCAGGAGCGCTGTCGCCTCCAGCGGGGTCAGCGATACCCGGTCATGGATATACTGCAGCACTTCGGTCACCAGCTCACAGGCTGAGGACGCATAAGGCTCCAGATAGACGAGGACCGCATCGTTAATAAATTCCTCACCGCGGCGGTGATGATCGATGACGACAACACGGCTTGCCTGCTTGACCAGCCGCGGCTCCATTGTCATGGATGCCTTGTGCGTATCGACAACGACCAGCAGCGAGTGTTGAGTCAACATCTGCATAGCCTGTTCCGGTGAGATAAACCGTGAAGACAAGTTCTCGTCCTTCCGGACCTCGTTCATAATCCGCTGAACGGCCGGATTCAGCCCTTCCAGCACGATATAGGCTTCCACCTTATACAGCTGAGCGGCCTTCAGCACGCCGATCGACGCGCCGATAACATCCGTATCCGGCAGCTTATGGCCCATAATGATGACACGGTCGCTTTCCTGCATCAGATCCCGCAGAGCATGGGAGATAACCCGTGCACGCACCCGAGTCCGCTTCTCCACCGCATTGGACTTACCGCCGTAGAACGACAGGCGTTGTCCCGCCTTCACCGCAGCCTGATCGCCGCCGCGGCCCAGTGCCATGTCCAGACTGGACTGAGCCAGCTGTCCCAGCTCCGTTACATCGTCAGCGCCAAAGGCCAGCCCTACACTCAGGGTCAGCGGGACCTTCAGGTCTGCCGTCATTTCCCGGACTTCGTCCAAGATCACAAAGCGGCTGTTCTCCAGTGCATCCAGTGATCTTTTGTTCAGCATCATCAGGAAACGCTCTGAGGACAGTCTGCGCAGGTATACGTTAAACTCACGGGCCCAATCGGTGACCTCACTGCTGACCTTGGCCAGAAGCGCTGTTCGCTGCTGGTCATCCATACCCTGGGTCGCCTCGTCCACGTTATCCATCATCATGATGCCAAGCGCAAGCCGCTCCTCTTCATAGGTCTGGCGAAGAATGACCAGCTCGGTGATCTCATCCAGATAGATCAAGCGTTCTTCCGGAATGATCGTAGCCCCGTAAAACTGTTCACCATGGCGCATTTCCAGCCGTATTTCCCGAGGGAGACTTTCTTTCTTATCTTTCTTTTCCCGAAGCGCTTCGAACAGTTCAGGAAGCAGATCATGCAGAGATACACCGACCAGATGCTGATGAGGAAACATGCCTGCAACAAACTGGTTGCTCCATTCCACGGTCTTATCTTCGCTGTACAGAATGATTCCGAAGGGCAGCGAGCTGACAGCTTCGCCTTCCACTCGCCGAATGCGGAACGACAGCTCACCGATGTATTCCACCAGATCGTGACGGGCTTTCATTTCTGCCTTGAGCATCCCATAACCGCTTGCTAATGCGAGAAACAGACCGATCAGGCCAAGCCAGGTATTATAAACGGAAACGAATATGACGAGCAGGAGCAGAAGCGTGAACGCCCAGACGGTATAATAGCCGTGCCAGCGTTTCTGCAGAAATTTAGGCATGACTGATCACCCTATCTATTGTTTTTACTGAATGCTTGCCGCAGTGGAAACACCAGATCCAGAATACCGATGATGATCATCGGCGGAAACAGCACGATCGGAATCGCCGTCAGCACGGGAATGACGGGATGCCATTTCCGCGTATGTGCCAGAAAGAAGAAAAATCCGAGCGCCTGAATCATGAAACACATCTGCAGCAAAGGCGTTGCATTTACCACAAGGACCTGTATAAACCGGTTACCTGAATCCTGGTTGGCAAAATCAAGAATAACAACCAGCAGATAATACCAGATGAGCGAACGCGGCAGCATCCATTCTCTTGCGGGCTTAAGTGACGGTACAGCGATATCCATACGGTTCAGCGCCGGACGCGCTATAGCGTGTGTAACGACCGTAATCAGAAAAGAGCTGACAATCATGGCAAAAGGGACCATCAGCATCGTCATGCGGCTGAGCGCCTCCGTCTGCTCTGCCGTCCATGTCATTCCGCCGGTAAATCCTCCGCTGACGCCCATCTCTCTCAGCGGGTCTGTCGTTATTTTAACGATCTCATCCACGTATTCATTTAAATTCAATTGGAAAAATGCCGTTGCAACCACGAGCAGAATCAGCAGTTCTGCGAGCAGCGCGGACATCCCGAAACGCAGCACCTTCATGGCAGGGGCACGTTTTCGGTACAAAGACCCCATCACAATACCGGGTATGAGGAAAAAAGCAGCCATCACCAGATAAACAGGATGAATTAACGCAATTGCCAGCCATACCGGTGCGATATGGAGTATGAATGATTTATTATTCAGAGCCGTGAACAGCAAAGCAACCGGCACGACTAGAAGGAAGGCCGTTATCATGGAAAATGGAGTGAGTAACGAGAGCAGCAGGAGCAGATATATAATACTCCAGACTACGGTCGTATAACGCTGTTTCAATAGGTTCACCTCTTACGCAAATGTTCTTGGAGACCAGAAATATCTTGATACCAATCTTCCAGCTGATGTCCTTCCTGTTTATGCTTTTTCAACTTTTCGAGAAGCAGATCATCGAGATCTTTATAGGATACACCCAGTCTGCGGCCCAATATGTAGGAGCTCATGATCAGGCTGGCCAGACTGTCGCCCACCTTCGCCGTACTTCCCTCCCACAGAGCCTTGAACAACCGGGATACGTTGTCGACAACTTCGGTCTTCAGCCACTCAATTACCTTGGCCCGCTTGGCCACATCCAAATCCTTCGGCATATTCGGCAAGTCCCATCTCTCCCTGAAAAAAGCTTTATTCCCGATTATATCACAAAAGAGTGCTGCCTACACAAAGTGCAGCCAGCCCGGTGCATCGTCTTTATACAGTACAAGCCTGCATCGCTTTTGTTCGCGATCACAGGCCTGCATCAGAAATTCCTTCTATATTTGATTTCTCTTTTAGGAGGTGGCGCCGCTTGATTCTACGGTTTCTTCCCGAGAGACAAACTTCTCACAATATTCAATAACCTGGCTCCGTCTGACAATTCCGATAAACCGGTTCATATCATCCACGACCGGTACAAAGTTCTGTACTTTGGCCAGATTGATGAGGTCTTCCATATTGGCTTCAATGGATACGGCCTTAATTTCCATGCGCAGCGGGACATCCTTCAGCATAAACTTTGACGAATTCTCAAATGTAATCTTTCCATCCGAGTTTTTCATGTGCCACAGCAGATCGCCTTCTGTCACGGTTCCGGCATACTGCCCATCATTGTCCAGAATCGGCACAGCCGTATATCGGTGGTATTCCATCCTTTCCAGCGTCTGCCGCAGCGTATTATCCCACGTCAGACAGATGACCTCCTGTTTGGGCAGCAAAAAAAACGCGATATTCATAATTCCTGAATCCTCCTTATTACTTAAACCTGACTCTGCTAAAGTCTCATTTCTCTCTTTACATACCTATGCCAGATGGTCCCTACATATCGAAGTTAATTTGCAAGCGCTTTATTTCCCTTACAGTGAAAGACAGACACCGGGCTCATAGGGACACAAAATCAGCAGCCAGACAACCCGGACTGCTGATTGAAATGTACACACATTATGCTGCCTGCCTATAAGACCGGAACTGTTCACTGTTTACTTAACCGTTCCAAGTGCCTCCGACTCGTCTGATTTCTCAGGCTTCATCAATTCAGACTCCTTGGTCTTGGGGTCCATCCAGTTGTCGATCATATCTCTGGCTTCCTGAACGTCTTCATCGAAAGGCTCATTGTAATAGACACCGCTGTAACGAACTCCTTTTCCCATGACCGTCATACTCGTCATTTCCGGTTTACCGCCAGCCATAAGCTGTTTGGCAAGATCTACAATAAATTTAGGCTGCATATCCGTTTGGAAATTGTCGCCCATCACTTCGATGTATTCCGGTACTTTTCCGATTTGATCCAGCTGTTTCAAGCGTTTTGCTGCAGCATCCAGGAACACCTGCTGACGCTTTGTGCGGTTAAAATCACTGTCTTCCCGGTAACGCACATAGTTCAGCGCGTCTTCACCCATATAGATCGGCTGATTCGCCTTGATGGTGAACTTGTCATGATTCCATCCCTTGTTCACAATGTCCTTGCCGATTGGCAGCTCTACGCCACCCATCGCATCGATGACATCTTTCAGTCCCGTGAAGTTAATGGAGGCATAATAATCAATCTCTTCATCCAGAAAGGCTTCCATCGTATCCTTTGCCATCTGATGACCGCCAAAAGCAAATGCATGGGTGATTTTATCTTTGTGGTTACGGCCAACGATATCGACGTACGTATCACGCGGAACCGAGATCAGCAGGATATTCGATTCCTTCGGGCGAACAACCGCCAGAATCATCGTATCGGAGCGGGCTGCCTCATCTTCCCGCTGATCGCTCCCCAGCAGCATCACACTGAACGGCTCGCTCTGCAGAACCGTCGGCTCGGGAGCCTGCTCGCTCTGCAGCGGCTTATAGGAATGCTGCAGGGAATTTTCCACTTTTTCCGCCATAAACAAGTCAAATGCCAGGATGGTCAGCTGGGTGCGGAATACAAATCCAAGACCGCCCACGACCAATAAAATAGCCAACGTTATATATATTGATTTCCTCTTCATGAGTTCAATTCCTTCTTTTTTTATAATATAAAAACCGATTATTGAGAGAAACCGAGGATAGCGGAAGCACCGCTGTCTCTAGCTCGCCCCCTTTCTTTCATTAAACGGTTAGGCATGTGTATGACACATGACCAGCGTCCTGTTTTAAATTGCATATGCATGAATATACATCTGCTCTATTGTAAACGATGAGGGGCCTTTCTGTGAAGTCTCAGGCAGAACTTCCATAATTCCACCATATTATTCAACGAGAAAGAGCAGCCGATACGGGGTCCTCTCGGAACCAGTGATTCAGCCGCTCTTTCCAGGTCAAGCTTTTGGTAAATCCATAATCAAAAAGCTTACGGGTCTCCTCAAACCGTGCTTCCCTGCTGTCAGCTCCAAGCACGACCGCGATCAGACGCGTTCCGCCCTGCTCTGCCGTTCCCGTGAAACAATACCCGGCCTGCTCCGAAAATCCGGCTTTCAGTCCATCCGTTCCTTCGTATGAATAGGGACCTGCCAGGGATGGCAGCATCCAGTTGCTGCTGCTTAAGTATACGTCCCGTCCCGCCAGCTTGATCTGTGTCTTGCTGGAGGTGTTCAGGACTTCCGGGTATTGAGAGATCAGATGGGCAGCTAACCTGGCTGTATCTTTGGCGGTCATAGTAGTCTCCGCTATCCCTGCTTTTTTTTGAAAAAAGGTTTGGTTCGACAATCCCAGTTCCTTGGCTTTTCGGTTCATTTCTTGAATGAACCTGTCCTGTGACCCGGCTGTATGCTCTGCCAGTGCAGCTGCAGCATCATCGGCGGAATATACGGCAAGGCTTTGAAACAGCTCCCTGACCGTGAGGACATCGCCTTCTTGAAGAGGCAGGCGTACACCTTTAGCATGGCTTGCATGACGGTTGACAACCACCCCTTCATCCCAGTTAAGATGACCTGCCTTGATTTCGTCCAGTATCAGAAGCTCTGTCATCAGCTTCGACATGCTTGCCGGAGGCAAAGGGGTATCTCCATTCCGGCTGAACAAAATGCGGCCGCTGTCTGCATCGATCAAAACGACAGCTTTAGCCTCCACTTCCGGTTCCCTGCCCACAGGTTCAATATTTGCAGTGAGGAACAGGCCTGCCGGTATCATACAAAGTATAAGAATCACGATCCACAACCATCTGTTTTTCATATGAAATACCCTCCATATGTATTAGACGGTTTAAAAGGCGGTTTGGTCTTCTATTTTTTAAATTTTTTTTATTTTTTTATGCAGGGCGCAAAATTCACCGATCCCGGGCGCATGAAAAAAGGAGCGCCCTCAAGATCTTACGATCTTTAGAGGGCCGCTCCTTTTTCAATAAATGACTCTATAATATTACGCAAAGTGGCAGGCGACAAAATGATTATCCCCTACATTCCGGTATTCCGGAATTTCCTGTTTGCAGATATCCGATGCCAGCGGGCAGCGGGTATGAAACTTGCAGCCAGACGGTGGATTGGCCGGGCTGGGAATATCGCCCTTCAGAACAATTCGTTCGCGTTTCAGCGTCGGATCCGGAACCGGAATAGCCGACAGAAGCGCTTTGGTGTAAGGATGAAGCGGATTGCGGAACAGCTCGTCCTTGCTCGCCATCTCTACCATAGAACCTAAGTACATAACACCGATCCGGTCGCATAAATGTTCAACGACACTCAGATCATGGGAGATAAACAGATACGTGAGCTGCTTGTCTCTCTGCAGATCGCTCAGCAGGTTGATGATCTGTGCCTGAATGGATACATCCAGCGCAGATACCGGCTCATCGGCCACGATGAATTCCGGATTCATAATCAGCGCACGGGCAATCCCGATCCGCTGACGCTGACCCCCGGAAAATTCATGGGGATAGCGGTCATAATGATAATCTGCCAACCCACAGATTTGCAGGGTCTCGATGACGCGTGCTTTAAGCTCCTTGCGTCTGACCAGACCGTGATCCAGCAGTGCCTCGCCAATCGCCTCACCGACTTTAATTCTCGGATTCAGTGAGCTGAATGGATCCTGGAATACAATCTGCATCTTGGTGCGCATGCCGCGCATTTGTTCCTTGGATAATTTATGAATATCCTGTCCGTTAAAGATCACTTTGCCTTCGGTCTTTTCCAGCAGCCGGAGTATGGTACGGCCAATTGTGCTTTTGCCGCATCCCGACTCACCAACCAGGCCGAAGGATTCCCCTTTATTGATCGTAAAGCTGACATCGTCGACAGCTTTCACGTCTCCGACTCTGCGCTGAAATACGCCGCCGGTGATGGGGAAGTATTTTTTAAGATGATCGACCTCGAGCAGCACTTCACTCATTGTGCTTTCCCCTCCTCTTCATACAGCCAGCAGGCGACTTTATGACCGTTAGGATCCGTACCAAGCGGGGGTTCCTTT
The DNA here is from genome assembly GCF_012933385.1 of Paenibacillus lemnae. Lineage (GTDB taxonomy): Bacteria > Bacillota > Bacilli > Paenibacillales > Paenibacillaceae > Paenibacillus_AQ > Paenibacillus_AQ lemnae. Next base: position 38,931 of record NZ_JABBPN010000001.1, on the reverse strand, counting down.
TCCACACAAATGTTCATGCAGAATTCGCATCTGTCGTGAAAGTGGCAGTTGTCGCCAAGTTCCACCGGATTGGGCACCGAACCCGGGATCGAATACAGACGCTCTTGACGCTGATTGATTACCGGCTTGGCTTTCAGCAGCCCTTTCGTATATGGATGCTTCGGATTCTGGAACAGCTCAATAACCGGAGCCTGCTCAATCACTTTACCAGCATACATAACGACCACGTAATCCGCCATTTCAGCTACAACACCCAGATCATGCGTAATCAGCATAATCGACGTATTGAACTTTTCCTTAATGCCGCGCATCAGATCGAGGATCTGTGCCTGAATGGTCACATCAAGCGCCGTCGTCGGTTCATCTGCGATCAGGAGCTTCGGATTACAGCTCAGTGCGATCGCGATCATGATCCGCTGGCGCATGCCGCCGCTCAGTTCATGGGGATACGACTCGTATATTTTCTCAGCACGCGGGATACCAACCAGGTTAATCAGCTCTATAGCCCGTGTGCGCGCTTCCTTCTTGGTGACCAGTTCATGCAGCATGATCGGTTCAACAATCTGCTCACCAATGGTCAATACCGGGTTCAGTGAGGTCATGGGCTCCTGAAAGATCATGGCAATGTCATTACCGCGAATCCGGCTCATGTCCCCTTTACCCATTTTTAATAAATCCTTGCCTTCGAACAGAATCTCTCCACCTGTCGGCGGTGTATCGATCAGACGCATCAGTGACATGGCCGTCACACTTTTGCCGCAGCCTGACTCGCCGACCACACAAACGGTTTCGCCTTCTCTTATCTTAAAGCTGACATCATCAACGGCCTTCACGGTGCCAGCAGATGTATGAAAATGCGTTTTTAAGTTGCGGAATTCTACTAAATCTTTTGCCATGAGCGCATCTCCTACTTCTTCATTTTTGGATCCAGAGCATCGCGGAGACCATCGCCAATCAGGTTAATTGCCACCACGGTAATCAGGATACACATGCCCGGCGGAATCCACAGCCATGGTCTTCTGCGGAAATCAATCAGACTGTTGGCAGAAGTGATCATGTTCCCCCATGATGGTGTCGGAGGAACGACCCCGATTCCGAGGAAGCTGAGCGCCGATTCGGCGATAATGGCTCCAGCCACACCCAGTGTAGCCGTTACGATAATGATAGGAATCGTATTCGGCATCAGATGACGGAAAATTTTGCGGCGGTCGCGAAGCCCTAAAGCTTCGGTAGCCTGCATAAATTCCTGTTCGCGCAGGGTCAGAATCTGTCCCCGAACGAGACGGGCAATCGTCGTCCAGCCCAGCACACCGAGAATCAGCATCAGAAAGTAAACCCGGTGCTTCGGCTCTACCTTCAAGTCAGACAGTATCGCTCCCATAATAATCAAGATCGGCAGCGTTGGCAGTGCCATAAATACATCAGCAATACGCATAATGATCGTGTCTGCAAATCTGCGGTAAAAGCCTGCCAAGGCGCCCAGCGTAGCTCCAATCAAGATGGAGATCGCCGTCGCCACAAGGCCTACCAGCAGTGAAATTCTTCCTGCCAGCATCAAACGGAGCAGCGTGTCACGGCCGAGCTTGTCTGTACCGAGCCAATGTTCGGCATTAGGTGCCAGGTTTTTCTTATTTTTCACATCATATTCTAATAGATCATAAGGTGAAAACCATGGTCCTACAACACAAAAGAGAACCATAACGACCAATATTAAAAGTCCAATAACAGCCAGACGGTTGCGTGTGAATCGGCGGATCGCAATTCGCCACGGAGAATCCGGCTGCTTCGCTGGGACTTGAGTTTTCATATCAAGAGGTGCAGCCTCCAGGGACAAAGTAATCTCCTCCTACTTTAAACGGATTCTTGGGTCAGCGGCTCCGTACAGAACATCGGAAATCAGGTTTCCGATCAATGTAAGAACAGCCAGGAAAATGGTAAAGCCCAGCATAAACGGATAATCACGCACCGTGATGGATTCCAGGTAAACCTGACCGATACCCGGCCATACAAACACTTTTTCAAGGATAATCGCTCCGCCGAACAGAGCCGGCAGTTCAAATCCCATCAGTGTAATGGCAGGCAGCATCGCATTCCGAAGCGCATGTTTAAAAATAACCGTACGCTCTTTCAAACCCTTGGCGCGGGCTGTTCTAATATAATCTTGACGGATGACCTCCAGCATGCTGGTACGGAAGTAACGGGTAAGGCTTCCTGTGCTGATCATCGTAAGTACGAGGATCGGTAAGAAGGAATGTTCAAGCACGTCCACAAAATAACCCCAGCCTGTTGCTTTGGAGCCGGCCGTTGTCATTCCTCCGATGGGTAACCATCCCAGTTCCAGCGCAAACACCTTGATCAATAAGAGACCGATAAAGAATGAAGGCAGAGACATACACAAAAATACAAGGAGCGTGACCATCTTATCAAAGAAGGAGTATTGGAACTTTGCCGATAATACCCCGGTAAACACAGCAATAATCCAACTAAAGATCAAACTGAAAAAAGCAATAATAAAAGAGTTCCATACATAGGTATTGATAACTTTGGTGACTGGCTGTTTATGCTGGAGGGAATCCCCCAGATTACCGACTGCCATATTGCCGGCCCACGTAAAATAACGCTCCACGGGCGGCTTGTCTAAACCGTAAATAGCCCGGAGCTCGGCTTTCTTCTCGGCCGTCATACTCGGACTGTTCTTTGCAGTGATATAATCGCCTGGTACCATAGAGGATATGGCAAAGACAAGTATGGATATCCCGATCAGCGTCGGGATCATCTGCAGCAGCCTCCGGATAATGTACTGCTTCATAATATTCCTCCCGGCATATAAGTGGATATGCCCAGCTCTAATGAGCTGAGCATATCCTTCCTAGATGTTATTGTTCAAGTTCGGCTTGGTACAGGCTGAAAGGGAAATCCTTATACGCTGTGATATCCAGACCGTTTACACGGCTGTTGATTGCCCAGCCATCACGTCTTTGATACAGGAACAGGTTCGGAAGATCCTTGTTCATTTCCTGGTACATTTGCTTGTAGATGCCTGCACGTGCTTCAGGACCATCAAGGTTCATTTTACCTTCTTTCATCAGCTTGTCGACCGTTTCGTTGGAGTAACCCGTATCGTTCTGGGCACCATCCGTAATATAAACGGTGTTATCCGGATCTGGAGTCAGACCCCAAGCAGCGAAGAACATTTCAAAGTTACCTTGGTCTTTCTTATCCATAATCGCGTTGAAATCAAGCGTTTCGGCTTTAATTTCGATACCCAGGTCTTGATAGTTTGCTGTCATGATTGGAAGCAGTGCTTCTACAACCGGATTGTCAGCTGTTGCAGAGAAATCAATGGTGAACTTCTCGCCGTCTTTTTCCAGCGTGCCGTCAGCACCTGCTGCCCAGCCAGCTTCTTCCAGAAGTGCTTTTGCTTTCTCTGGATCGAACTCGTAAGCTTCAACGTCCTCATCTGTGTAAGCCCAAGATACGCTGGACTCTGGAATGTTCAGAGGGTTAGCATAAATACCATAGATACTTTCAACAATCTCAGCACGGTTCAAACCGTACATCAAAGCTTGACGCACTTTTTGATCCTGGAATTTCTCCAGATTGTGGTTGAACGCTACATATCCATATCCGTTTGTTGGGAAGATGTTCAGGTCAATAAAGCCCATCATCTTCACTTCTTCAACGTTATCTTCACTTACTGTAATCATGTCCATATCAATTTCACCGGACTGCAGCATAGGAAGTCTAGTTTCTTCTGTTGTTGTTTTGTATACGAGGTTTTTGATTTTTGGTGCGCCTTTGAAATAGTTTTCGTTAGCTTCAAAAACCACTTCTTGCCCTGGGGAGAACTTGGTCATTACATAAGGACCGCTTCCCACTGGCTTGTCATGCATTGCTTTCAGGGAATCCATATCCCCTTTTTTGAAGTCTTTACCATAGTAGCTCTCAGGAAGCAGTGCCACATCTCCCAGGTAGTCACGGGTAACCGCTGTTGCTTCTGTTACCGTTACTTCCACCGTGAGGTCGTCGATCACTTTGATACCGGAGATTTCAGTAGCATCGCCGTTTTTATACTCATCAGCACCGACGATGTTCAAGGACATCATGTCGGATTCGCCATCATATTTAGGATCAAGCATGATCTTCATCGCAAACAGATAGTCATTCATCGTTACCGGAGTACCATCTGAGTATTTAACATCAGGCTTAAGTTTGTAAGTATAAGTCAATCCATCTTCAGAAACTTCTACACTTTCAGCAAGGCTTTCCGTGTAAGTTCCATCACCGGAAACTTCCAGCAGTGTGTCAAATACGGTGTTTACAACGTACTTGTCATACGCGGTTTGCCAGAAGTAAGGGTTGAATACCCCTTTCGGAGAAGTCATACCGACGATCAATGTGTCTGTACGATTCTTGGCGGTATCAGGGTTAGCAGCAGGATCTTCTGCTTCAAAATAACCTTGGCTCTCATCTTCACCTTCTGCAGGGGGTTCTTCTGTATTTTCCCCTTCATTGGTGTTAGGCGTTTCTTGCTGTGTTCCTTCGTCCCCTTGGTTCGGCTCTTCAGCAGTACCCCCGGAGCATGCAGCCAATACAGAAATGGTAAGCAGCATGATCGCGAGCAGCAGCGACATTCTTTTTTTCATGCTAATCCTCCTTCTAAAAATGATGTTGCTATAAATTATCAGGATAATTTGGAAATTACCCTTGCATAATTACGGGTTAGAAAGTGATGACTGAGCCTTGAGGTCAACTTTGGTCCCATCCAAAAAATATACCATTGGTCAATTAGTTCCAAAGTCTCTAAACATATCTTCTAATTTGTAAAATTAATGTTATGATACGTGTAAAATTAGATGACGTCAATCATTTTTTGAAAGAAAGTTTTAAAAAATGTTTTGCAGCGCGACTTTGCGTGTATTTACTAAGTTGCACGCAGCACAATGATTCTCATCATTGTGCTGAAAATGATGAACCACTTCTGATTTATTTCATGAATTTACAGTTATAGAGTCACTTTATAAGGCAAATCAAACTTTTATGTTAACTAACATAACATATTGCTACCAAATTGAACTTGATATTCATGAATTTTTTGGTACATTCCAATGATTGGGTGGATATTGAGAGATATTACTTTACGTGATTGAGCATTTAGGGTGTAATGAATCCGTTAAATGTTATCTTTTATCAATAGAAACCACAAAAAAGAGCCCATGTCTCTGGGCCCCTCTTGAAAGATAAGCTATACCGATTTGATCCAGGCTGATTTTAGGTCCATTTCCTCAATACACTGCTGATGATCATGCAGGTCATTGACCACTAACGGTGTAACCGGGTAGATTTTCATAGTGTGATCATAAGTTTTCAGCAGCGGCTGCAGGTTATGGATCCCTTTTGAATCCGGGTGCAGCCATTTCTCGATATCCTCTTCGGACAGAATAGCAGGCATCCGGGATTCGAACTCCCGTATCGATACATTCGCATCTGTCATCAACATCGTACAGGTCGTCGTTTCTTCCCCTTTCGCATTTCTCCAGCTCTCATACAAACCGGCTACTCCGAAGGGTTCGTGATTCTCGGTAACGACCCGCACAGCATAGCTCTTTTTGCCAATCGTTCGCAAGTAATACAGCCCGTTGCACGGAATGACACATCGGCGCTGATCCAGCGTCTTGCGATAAGTCGGGTTTTCATGTACGGCATGGAGGTCTGCATTCACTGCTGCCTTGCCCCAATAAGGCACAAGCCCCCAGCGGAATTCATCCAGCACCCGCTCCCCTTGGTCCATCACCACCACCGGCATAGTTTGGGTCGGACTAATATTATACCGGCTTTTGTAAAGATATCTCATACGGCTCAGTCCAAAATGCTTGCTAATCTCATCCCTGCTCGATGACATGGAAAACCGTCTGCACATGCTGCTCTTCCTCCTTTTATATCCATTAGCTTTTGGATAAAAGAGGAATCTTATGCATACTTTAAATGTCCTTTTCATGAGGACACCTTCTATTGTGTTTACTATCCAACGATGTCCACAGCAGACAGAACTCTAAGATATATATAGAAGGATATTTTAAAATCCATGTAGTTAATATCATAAAATTTATAAAATCATGTTATATAAATATAATTACAGCTGTTGCTTTCATACGTATTCGAGCTCTACTACTTGGATTTATATACATTCATATCGTACACGTTATGTGCGTTTGTCTATTCAAGATGGACACCCCACATTCACTCACTTCTTCAAAGAAAAAACAAAAAAGCAGCCTGCCCCGTAAGGCAGACTGCTTAGTCACAGAGGACTACTCTGTAGTGTATGGAAGCAATGCGATTTGACGGGAGCGTTTAACCGCAATCGTCAGAGCACGCTGATACTTCGCGCTAGTTCCAGTTACACGACGTGGCAAAATTTTGCCGCGCTCGCTGATGAACTTTTTGAGCAGGTCTGTATCTTTATAGTCAATGTGAGTGATCTTGTTCACAGTGAAGAAACATACTTTACGACGCTTGTTGCGGCCGCCGCGGCGTGCCGGTCTTTTGTCGTTGTCTCCGCCTTCTCTTTGCTTGAAAGCCATGTGTAGTCAGTCCTTCCTTATTAAAATGGCAAATCATCGTCCGATATATCGATCGGTTTTCCTTCATCGGAAAAAGGATCCTGATTGTTGCGTGATGGGTTGCCACCGTTCCCGCGGTTTCCGCTGCCGCTGTTACTGCTGCTGCTTCCTCCACTGTACGATGATTCCTCACGTTGGTTTCCGTTTCCGCCACCGCTGCCGTCACGGTTAGACTCCAAGAAACGAACATTATCTGCAATAACTTCAGTGACGTATACACGTTTACCTTCGTTATTCTCATAATTCCGTACTTGAATGCGTCCCTCTACAGCCGTCAAACGGCCTTTACGCAGATAGTTCGCACAAGTCTCCGCAAGCTGTCTCCAGGTAACAACCGGAATAAAATCCGCCTCACGTTCCCCGCCTTGGGCGGTAAACGGACGATCTACTGCAAGCGTAAACTGAGTGACCGCTACTCCTGCTGGCGTATAACGCAGCTCAGGATCCCGGGTCAGCCGGCCGATCAAAATGACACGGTTCAACAATCCAATCCCCTCCTTAGAACGAATTCAATTACAAATCGGTTCCGTCTTAGGCTACGTCGTTCGTAATGAGATAACGAATTACTTCGTCGGAAATTTTCATGATACGCTCAAGCTCATTAACTACTGCAGGCTCTGCACTGAAGTTAACCAGAACGAAAACGCCATCACGGAATTTCTTGATCTCATACGCAAGACGGCGTTTACCCATTACATCGTGCTTTGTAATTTCTCCGCCGTTGGAGATGATGCCTTGGAATTTTTCGACTGCAGCTTGAACAGCTTCTTGCTCAATGTCAGGACGAATAATATACATCACTTCATATTTGCGCATAACTTTACACCTCCTTATGGACTTCGGCCCCCAATCCAGGTTGGGAGCAAGGAGCGAGCGCTAACTCGCACCAAAATAGTATACCAGAACGGATGATCGGATGCAAGGCTAAACTCCTTTCCTTCCGCTCATTCCCTGCCATGTTTCCTGATAAATCGTACATGCTAAGTACGCAGCGACTCTATTCACGAAGGAGGATCATATCATGGGTGAACAAAGCAAATTTCGCGGAGGCGACAAGGCTCCAAACAATGGTGTGTACATCGAAGTAGGAGAGAACGATCATATTATGGGCATTGAGGATCCAAACCAGATCAAGATGAAGGCCGGGGATACATTTCCGGACGTATCAAACGAAGATCGGGTATGGAAAAACAAACGCCGTGTGCAGCCAAAATAAAATGGAGCACCGATGTATAGCTTCCAGCAGCATGGGTACAATATAATTAGACGGTGCAATGAGAGAGGTGTGGTTCCGTTGGACGATGCAGCAGAATTACGCATAGGATCTAGCTCTGCACGTTAAGCATGCGGAGGGATTTAGCAAAAAGCTTGACCTTTAGGACAAGTGAAACGCTGTTGACCAATGTACTGCCAGTGTGTTAGTTACAGATTCGAACAAATCACATGCACCGTCTAACCAGCAGGAAGGGCCCGAAAGGGCCCTTCTTCACTTTGTATTACTTTTTTACCTTTAGCATAATACTTCTTGTTCACTTTTCCCTCCAAAGCAAAAATACCTCCTGCGCAATCACACGATCACGTAAGAGGTATTCTGGTATCAACAAGATGCCTCAAGATCAGACGCATCTTAGTATGTATTTCATTAAAGCAGTTGGTGGCGGAAAGGGTGGGATTCGAACCCACGCACGCCTTGCGACGCCTAGCTGATTTCGAGTCAGCCCCCTTGGGCCTCTTGGGTACCTTTCCACAGCAAGATTCATTATATCATTCATCTCTCTTGCTGTCAATTGCGGTCCGGGTGCTTCTGTACTTGAGACAAGGCACTATCTCTCACCGCAGGCGGGCGGGAAAACAATGCCTTGTCCAGCCTCCATCCTTGGACGTCATCAGCTCTCGTCCTGCCCATCCTCTTTGGAACGAAGCACTTTTTTCATATTTTTCTCAAATTTAGCACGAGTAACCAATACACTATGCTGGCACTTGGTACACTTGATCCGGATATCCATTCCCATCCGAATGATCTCCATTTCATTATTTCCGCAGGGATGCGGTTTTTTCATCTGCACGACATCCCCTAATTGAAAAACCTTCCGCTCCATGGACTGTCCTCCCCCATTCTTTGAACATCAATAACAAGCTTATTGGCTCACCAGCCTGCTGTTCCTGTCATCCCTCTGCCGAAGACCCGATCTCACTGACTTCCATCGCCTGCTTGATTTCTTTATAAATCTCACGCTCCACGATTTCCTTGGCATTCGGATTGCACTCTGCTGCAATTCTCAGGACATATTCCGAAGTGGTCAGCGATTGAACACCAAGCACCTCCGGCCGCTGCTTTAATACAGTCAACCGATTCTCGATCCCAGAGAGCGCCCCTTCGATGAGAGACAAGGTTTCATTCACCCTCTTCTCGTTCTTAACCGGCAGATCAACCACCGCCAGAGAGTTCGATAATGAATAATTGGTAACGCTCGTAATCAAACCATTGGGAATAATGAAGGTTTCTCCGTTGAGTCCTCTCACCCGTGTCGTGCGCAGGCCGATCATCTCTACCGTTCCGCGGAACTCGCCGCTCTTAATCACATCACCCACCGCAAACTGATCTTCAAAAATAATAAAAAAGCCAGTGATCACATCTTTAACCAGGCTCTGGGCTCCAAAACCGATCGCAAGTCCCAACACCCCTGCCCCTGCAAGAAGCGGCCCCAGCTTGAAATTAAACTCGGATAATATGAGCAGGATCATTACAAAGTTGCAGACCACAGAGGTTATGTTTTTCAGCAGTTCCCCTACAGTAATAAACCGGCGCGGATTTACACTGATCCGGCTCTTCTGCTGTCTCGCCAGAAAACGGTCGATCATTTGATATACAACACGAATGACAATTCGAGTCAGCAGGAAAATAATCAGAATCCGAATAGCAGCGAACATGATCACCATCCACATTTCCGGACTGGTCATCCAGTTCCAAAAGCGTTCTCCCAAACCCAGCGCCTCCCTCAGTGTTTCTTCGGTCCCCTGCTCCATGGCATAAAAGTGTGTATGCATCTTCATCTTGAAGCCTACCTCCAACCTCTGTCTTTACCTGCTTAGATGCCGACCTGCAGAAAGTGTCCCGGAGCATCTTGTTTAAAAATCCCCCGGATTTCTACGTGTTCTTCCACGATAATGCGCCGCACCTCCTCCAGGTCATTCTCCGGAAACTGTACGGACAAGGCGCAACCTGCCGTGATTTCTTTCGGCGTCGGGAATAAGTCGATCTCGATCTCGGCATAGTCCAGCAGCATTTCAGCCCGCAGCGCCTGCTGTGTGGAGTCAAAAGCAATGAGCATGATCTCTTCCATCTGCAGTTTTCCCTCTCTTTTATATCAAGATATACCCCTCTATTGAAATTCACAATCTTTCTTTTCAGCAGCAAGTATAAAAACATTTTTCCATCCATATACTGAATACTACCACCTGCAGACGAAAGGAAGATTCCATTGAAACGTTCAGCGAATTCCCCGTCCCTTCCGGAGTTTTCAAGCTTAAAAATACCACATACAGACCCTGAAATCCATTCAGCTCTTATACATCGTCTGCTCTATCATCTTTCAGCTGGAGTCGGCCGACGCCCCCTTGTTGTCATCTGTATCGGAACCGATCGCTCTACAGGAGACTGTCTCGGCCCTCTGGTCGGCACATCGCTTGCCCGGTACCACAGTTCCATGTTTCATCTTTACGGCACACTGGATGAGCCTGTACATGCTATGAATCTAAGCGATACCCTGACTACCGTTTACAACACCTTTGATGATCCATACATTATTGGCATAGATGCCTGCCTGGGCCAAACAACAAGTGTAGGATCGATCCAAATCAGTGATGGTCCTTTAAAGCCTGGAGCCGGTGTAAATAAAGAATTGCCGCCTGTTGGCGATATCCATGTTACGGGCATCGTTAACGTCGGCGGCTTTATGGAGTACTTTGTATTACAGAACACACGTCTGAGTCTCGTCATGAGGTTATCAGATATTATTGCGAACTGTTTATTTCGTGCAATGAAAGAATGGCACCGGTCTAACCTTCTTGCAGCGCAAGACGGATAGCCTCCCTCTCTTCCGGTGATAATGCATGCTTGGACTCACTGTTATTCACTGGTTTTGCGTAGACAAATGAATTCTCGCGGTTATAAAGACCGGTTAATACGAATCCGTCCCCTTTCGCACTTAACAATGCGACTGAGAAACTCAGATCATTCCCCCGCTCACCAAAGGCATTGTATCGAACAATGCCTGTTTTGGTTTTGATACCTTTCAGGTTATTTCCGATGCCATCCAGCTGTACACGGTGCTGACCTTGCTCCTCTTCCACCGCATCCATCTGAATTTTCAATTGGAGCAGCAGAGACTCCAGATCCTCCACTCCGCTGCCAGACATCATTGCATTATATTTTTTTCTCATGTTTCTTAATTTGGAGCCGTGGACCATCACCATCACCCATAAGAGCAGGATGACCAATACCATTCCGACGATAAACCAATGAAGCTGTTCCAGGATCAATTCATTCCATTCAGACATGCTCGTTCATTCCTTCTCCTCAATCAAAGTCTGGCCGTTCACTCCATAATTTTGGTTACGGCATCTACCAAGGTGTCTATATCCTGCCTGCTTGTCCATATCCCTACACTTGCTCTTACCGCACCGGTGATTTCCGTGCCGGATGCCTGGTGGCCCAGAGGTGTACAGTGCAGCCCTGCCCTCACGGCAATGCCGTACTCCCGATCCAATCGAAATGCAAGTAGAGCAGGATCAATATTGTTGGGAACAAAAGAAACAATCCCCGTTTTGGGTCTGCCTGGTTTGGGTCCCAGCATTCTCAGCCCATTAACCGCAGACAAACCTTCCATCATATATTGGGTCAGCTCCCACTCATGGCGATAGATATGCTCTGTCGTCCACTCCATCACCTGTTCCACACCGGCTTGAAGCCCTGCAAAACCGATCGTATTCGGCGTACCTGCTTCATAACGGTCAGGACGTACATCCGGCTGTTCCGGTGCTTCTGACTGCCCTCCCGTTCCGCCATGAAGCTGCGGTTCAAGTTCAACATGAGATGACACATACAAGCCCCCAGTCCCCTGAGGACCAAGCAGACCTTTATGACCCGGAAAAGCCAGCATACCGATATTCATCTCTTCCACATCAATATGCAGCATGCCGGCACTTTGGGCTGCGTCGACCAGCAATACCGCACCATGGCGTACTGCCATCTCCCCAAGCTCAGCTACAGGCAGAATGGAACCCAAGAGGTTTGAGCTATGACTGCAGACGACCAATGCCGTATTAGGTTGGAACGACCTCTCTACCTCTTTTAGATCGATATCCCCTTCCTCATTGACGGCAATATAATCAACGGTTATGCCAGCAGTCCTTTTCAGATATTCCAGCGGTCGTCTCACCGAATTATGTTCCACCATCGTTGCTATTACATGATTCCCTGGTTTCAAATATCCTTTAATTGCAAGATTTAAGGCAGCCGTTGTATTCGGCGTAAGCACAATATCATTCGGATTCCGCACCGCAAATAACGAAGCCAGGCGATGACGAACCTGATATAACACTCTCGACGCATTTACCGCCATCCTATGACTGCCGCGGCCAGGATTGGCCCCCGCCTCCTCCATCGCCGTCTTCATCGCCTCCATGACAGAATCAGGCTTCGGCCAAGAGGTGGCAGCATGATCGAGATAGATCACCGAGCTCATACAATTCCCCCTCAAACTTCAGAAAGACATGCTGGCATCCCTTCTAACCAGGAACACCGACATGTCTTTCTCCATCCAGATGTGATATTCCAAATACAATACTTCACCTTTTATCCGTTGCAATCACTTTTACTTCAGCAGTTCCAACAATCGTTCCAGATCCTGCTTACTGTAATAGTTAATTTCGATCTTGCCTTTGTCTTTGTTATGTTTAATTTTCACTGTCGTTTTAAAATGTTCCCTCAGATCTTCTTCCATATGATCGATATAAGGATCACGTTTTTTGGCCTTCAGTGTCTTTTCTTTTTCCGAGGCTTTCCGATCCAGATTTTGAACCGCCTCTTCTAACTCGCGGACACTCCATTCCTGCTGTACACACTGCTTGGCAAGCTGCTTCACCAATACCGGATCCTTCAAACCGACAATAGCGCGGGCATGACCCATGGATAATGTTCCACGTGAAACATTTTCCTTCACTTCATCCGGCAGTGACAGCAATCTTAAAAAGTTAGCGATGTGTGAACGTGACTTGCCTACCTTCATCGATAGTCCTTCTTGCGTTAAGGAAAATTGTTCCATTAACCCTTGATATGCTACCGCAATTTCCATCGCATTCAAGTTTTCACGCTGAAGGTTCTCGATAAGAGCAATCTCCATCACCTGCTGGTCACTGAAAGCACGTACTACTGCCGGTATCGTTGCTTTTCCGCAGTATTGGGAGGCTCTAAACCGTCGTTCACCAGCAATAATCTCATAGCCTTTCAGCACACTCCGAACAATGATCGGTTGAATTACCCCGTGCTGCCGAATGGATTCTGCTAATTCCTGAATCGCCTCATCATTAAATGTTTTACGTGGCTGATAGGGGTTGGCCCGCAGCTGACCTAGCGGAATCTCAACGACCTTATCATCTTCATTAATAGACAAAGAAGGAATAAGTGCATCCAGCCCTTTTCCCAAACGTTTACTCATAAGAGACCACTTCCTTTGCCAATTCCAGGTATACCTCCGCACCTTTAGAGCGGGGATCATAGGTAATGATGGATTGTCCATGAGACGGAGCTTCGCTCAAACGAATATTTCTCGGAATAATCGTACGATACACTTTTTCCTGAAAATATTTCTTCACTTCCTCAATGACTTGAATCCCGAGGTTAGTCCGGGCATCCAGCATCGTAAGCAGCACACCTTCGATCTTTAATGAGGTGTTCAGGTGTTTCTGTACCAGACGGACGGTATTGAGCAGCTGACTCAACCCTTCCAGCGCATAATATTCACATTGAATCGGAATAATGACAGAATCCGCTGCCGTCAATGAGTTGATGGTCAAGATCCCAAGCGATGGCGGGCAGTCAATGAGAATATAATCATACATCGGTTTGACCAAGCTGAGAGACTTCTTCAATCTCACTTCACGAGAGATGGTAGGTACGAGTTCAATTTCCGCACCTGCCAGCTGGATCGTTGCAGGAATGATATGAAGACCCTCAATGTTTGTTGGATTGATGGCATCCTTGGGATGGACATCATTGATGATAATGTCGTATATGCAGTTTTCGACGTCTGCTTTATTAATGCCCACGCCGCTCGTTGTGTTACCCTGTGGATCAATATCTACCAACAGCACTCGTTTGCCAAGCGAAGCCAGTCCAGCGCCCAGATTGACGGAGGTCGTAGTTTTACCGACACCACCCTTCTGATTAGCTATGGCAATTGTTTTTGACACTTACTTCACCTCAATGTAGGAAGACTCTTCAAGTTGGTTGCAAAAGATCAGCTGTATAGACTGAAGTTAAAAGTTACCTCTCCGGATTGCTGTGATGGCAAGCATTCTTACGACCCGTGCCGCTTCTCCAAAGTCCCTGATCACCCTCATCATAGAAGGCTGGTCTCTTAAGTTCAATCTATAGATCCGCTTTCTTCTGCGTTATATTCGTCATTTCTAACCGTTCCAGATATCGCATTTTGTTTTCCCAAGGATCATATTCAATAGTTCTCCTTTGAGGTCAACAGAAAAAGCGGCATCATGAATACCGCCTTCACGCTCTCATGTCTTCATCTGTTTGGCAGGATGTGCTGCTATCGTTTCGGGATCTTGATCACAATCTCATAATGATCTTCATGATCATTCTCGGTCGTCTTGATTGCCATGCCGGACCCGGATACCATATCAATGGATTGACGAATAGTATTTAAGGCCAGCCTGACATCCTTGCTGTACGAAATCCGTTTAGATTTCTTGGCCTGGGTCATTTCCTTATAGAAAGCGACCCGAGCTTCGGTCTGTTTCACATTCAGTTCTTTGCTGATGACCTCAGCCAACACCTTCAACTGCATTTCCACTTGATCCAGTGACAAAAGGGATCTTGCGTGGCGCTCGGTGATTTTACGCTCCATCAGTGCGTTTTTCACTTCTTCCGGCAGCTGAAGCAGACGGATCTTGTTCGCTATCGTGGACTGACTCTTACCCAGACGCTGGGCTAGACTTTCCTGTGTGAGCTGATGCAGATCAATCAGCTTCTGATAGGCAACCGCTTCCTCTATCGAGGTCAAGCCTTCGCGCTGCAAATTCTCAATCAGGGCAATAGAGGCTGCCTGAGAATCATTAAAGTCCCTGATAATCGCGGGGATCGTATCCAGCCCCAGCTTCTTCACTGCACGCCAGCGGCGCTCACCAGCAATGATCTCATACACACCGTTTCGCATACGCACAACAATTGGCTGTATAACGCCATGGGTCTTAATGGTCTGAAGCAGCTCATCAATCTTCTCATCATCGAAAATGGTCCGCGGCTGATATGGACTGCTTACCACATCATTGACTGGAATTTGTTTAATTTCATCCCCCGGTGTCCGATCCGCCGTTAACCCAAACAACTTCGAAAATTGTTCTTTCATCCCGTATATTACCACCTAATTTCATGATTGCATGGACGACGCCAAAGCCCGCCTCGGTCTTATGTATGACAAGCTCCAACGGGCACTGCAACGTTCAGATACCACTTTATTCATTCAGCGCTATCTTCGGTTTCATACTCTGCTTTTGGCAGAGCTCGGCAATCCCTGCATTGTGTTCAAGTCTATGGAAATGAAAATATCTGAATATCCAAATTAATGCTATGTTTCTATTCTACCACTATTTGTCCTATAATCCTATTCTACAAAGTCACCTTTTTTTCCTTCATTTTTGGTGCATTCTTACAAATCTCACAGCAAAAAAGGAATGTTTCACGTGAAACATTCCCTTTTCATAACTTCTATATAATTGGAGTTTTAGCAGCTGTCCCCGGCTTGCGAGGATACTTGGCTGGCGTAGGTCCCGTTTTATCAATAACAATGATGTGACGAGCAGAATCTTCAACAGGTAGAGAGAAAGAATGAACCTGTTTCATTCTGCCTCTCAGCTCCTTCAGACTTCGTGCTGCTTCCTTCACTTCTTCGGCCGGGTCGCTTCCCTTCATGGCAGCAAATTGACCGCCTACTTTCGCAAAGGGCAAGCAGAACTCATTCAGTACAGATAACCGGGCAACTGCTCTGGCAGTTACTAGGTCAAACCCGTCACGATACTTGTGCTTGCGGGCAACTTCTTCCGCTCTGCCGTGCAGCATTTCAACCTGCTTCAGCTGAAGCTCCTCGGTGACATGCTTTAAGAAGTTAATTCTTTTGTTCAATGAATCTACAATCGTAAGCTGCAGATGCGGAAAACAGATCCTCAACGGAATACCTGGAAACCCAGCCCCAGATCCGATGTCTGCCAGTGAAGATACATGCTGCATATTCACAAAAAAAGCGAGGCTGACTGAATCATAAAAATGCTTCGTATATACCTGTTCCCGTTCGGTAATCCCGGTTAAATTCATCTTCTCATTCCACTCTACCAGGATGCGGTAATAACCTTCGAACTGTTCCAGCTGTGCATCGCTGATCGATATCCCCTGCTGTTCCAGCCTGTCTGCAAATGCTTCCTGAACGGCATCCCTCATTTAGGCGGTTCCTTTCGCTGCAGTCACCCTGTTGTAATGCTCCAGGTAAACCAGAAGAATGGAAATATCCGCCGGTGTCACACCGCTGATTCGGGAGGCCTGGCCGATTGAGATTGGACGGATTTTGTTCAGTTTCTGTCTCGCTTCCATCGCCAGTCCGTGAATATCCTCATAGACGATATCTTCCGGAATCCGCTTCTTTTCCATCTTCTGCAGACGCTCGACATGCCCCAGCTGTTTCTCGATATATCCGGCATATTTGATTTGAATCTCAACCTGTTCCTTCATCTCCTCATCCAGTTCATATGGAGACGGTGACAAGGATTCAATACGGTCAAATGTAATTTCCGGACGGCGCAAAAGGGTCAGCAATGTACTTCCATCCTGTATAGGAGCAGAGCCTGCACCTTCCAGCATTTCATTCACTTCCACCGGCTTCACCTTGGCTGCTTTCAAACGTTCGATCTCCTGCTCAACCAGCTCTTTTTTGCGGAGGAACTTGTTGTAACGTTCTTCGGAGATCAGTCCGATCTCATGGCCAATTCCCGTCAAACGCAGATCGGCATTGTCATGGCGGAGCAGCAGCCGGTATTCAGCGCGTGAGGTTAGCAGGCGGTATGGCTCATTGGTGCCTTTGGTAACCAGGTCATCAATCAGCACACCGATATACCCTTGAGAACGGTCCAGAACGACCGCATCCTTGCCTTGTACCCTGCGGGCAGCATTGATACCAGCCATAATGCCCTGGCCTGCTGCTTCCTCATAACCAGAAGTTCCGTTAATTTGTCCCGCTGTAAATAGCCCAAGAAGCCGCTTCGTTTCCAGCGAAGGCCACAGCTGTGTAGGCACCATCGCGTCATACTCAATGGCATAACCGTTACGCATCATTTCTACTTTCTCCATGCCTGGAATAGAGCGCAGGACGGCCAGCTGAACATCCTCAGGCAGACTGGTAGACAGCCCCTGAACATAGTATTCCTTCGTATTCTTGCCTTCCGGCTCCAGGAAAATCTGGTGCTTCGGTTTATCCGCGAAACGCACAATCTTATCTTCGATGGATGGACAGTAACGCGGACCAGTACCTTCAATCACTCCGGAGAACATCGGAGCACGATGCAGATTATCATTAATAATCTTGTGGGTATCCAGTGATGTATAGGTTAACCAGCACGGCAGCTGTTCATTATCAGAAGATTTGGTTTCATAAGAAAAAAACTTCGGCTTGTCATCACCAGGCTGAATTTCGGTTTTGGAAAAATCAATCGTATCCTGGTGCACACGCGGCGGTGTCCCTGTCTTAAACCGGACAAGGTCAAATCCGAGCTCACGCAGATGCTCTGCAAGCTTCACGGACGGCTGCTGGTTGTTAGGACCACTTTCGTACATCAGCTCACCCATGATCACTTTGCCGCGCAGATAGGTCCCTGTTGTCAGCACAACCGACTTGGCGCGGTACTCCGTGCCAGTCTGGGTAACGATCCCAACACATTCGCCCTCTTCCACGATCAGACGATCTACCATACCCTGGCGCAGTGTCAGCATGTCTTCATTCTCCATCGTTTCTTTCATCGTATGCTGATACGAGAACTTGTCTGCTTGTGCCCGCAGTGCATGAACCGCCGGCCCTTTACCTGTATTCAGCATGCGCATTTGAATAAACGTCTTATCGATATTGCGTCCCATTTCTCCGCCGAGTGCATCGATCTCACGCACCACATGTCCTTTGGCTGGTCCGCCAATGGAAGGATTACATGGCATAAAAGCAACCATATCCAGGTTAATGGTAACCATCAATGTGCGGACACCCATCCGAGCGGATGCCAGTGCAGCTTCACAGCCTGCATGGCCTGCACCCACGACAATAACGTCATAAGTGCCTCCTGTATAACTCATAATAAACCCTCCTATTTTCTATTGTAGTCTTGGAGCGGCAGCTGCGGATCTCACCGGAAAAGATAACAAATCCGCTGATCCTGCCTTTTCCCATATATAGAGCCCTACGTCTCTGCAAGGCAGCATTTCTATTCATATCCAGCGGCGATTAAGCCGCCTTATTTACCCAAACAAAACTGGGAGAAAATCTGGTCGATCAGCGAATCACCCACTGCTTCACCCAATATCTCACCCAGCTGCTCCCAGGCCATCCGCACATCGATCTGAATCATATCAATCGGGATCAGCTCATCCGCAGCCTCATAGGCTTCCACCAAAGACTTCCTGGCTTTCTTGAGCAGCGCAATATGACGGACGTTGCTGACATAGGTCAGATCGCCGCCTTCGATCTTGCCGCTGAAGAAGAGGTTTGAAATGGACTCTTCCAGCGAATCGATCCCCTCTTGAGCTTTTACGGACATCGGAACAATAAGTTCATCCGGATAATAACGGCGGACAATGTCCATATCCAGCTGATGCGGTAAGTCCATTTTATTCAAAATGACAATGCATTGTCTACCGCGTATTTGTTCCATCAATGCCAATTCATCTTCATGCAGCGGCTCGCTGCTGTTGAGCACCAGCAGAATCAGATCGGCTTCATTCACTGCATGCCGTGAGCGCTCGACACCAATCTTCTCTACGACATCCATCGTTTCACGAATGCCGGCCGTATCCAGCAGCTTCAGAGGGATATTGTTGATCGTCACAAACTCCTCAATAACGTCCCTCGTCGTACCTGGAATATCCGTCACAATGGCCCGATTATCTTGAGCCAGCGTATTCAGCAGTGATGACTTGCCGACATTCGGGCGGCCGACGATAGCTGTCGTAATACCTTCTCTGAGAATCTTGCCTTCCTCGGCTGTCTTGAGCAGCTTGTCGATTTCATCCATCACATGCCGGCTTTTATCCTTGATTAACTCTGAAGTAAATGACTCCACATCGTGCTCTGGATAATCGATATTGACCTCAATGTGAGCCAATGTCTCCACAAGTGTATGGCGAAGCTCGTTGATCCGGCGCGACAGATTCCCCTCCACCTGCTTCAATGCAACAGAGAATGCCCGGTCTGACTTGGAACGGATCAGGTCGATGACCGCTTCTGCCTGGGAGAGATCAATTCGTCCGTTCAAAAATGCCCGCTTGGTGAACTCACCGGGCTCTGCCAGTCGCACATTGGTCTGCAGCAGGAGATCCATTACCCGCTTCACAGCAATCACACCTCCGTGTGTGCTGATCTCTACAACATCCTCGGTTGTAAACGAACGGGGGGCCCGCATTACGGTAACCAGCACTTCCTCCAGATGCTCTCCCTTCTCGGGATCCACAATATGACCATAATGAACCGTATGCGATTCTGCTTGAGACAGCGGGGTTCGGCTCTTCAATAACTTCTCTACTTCAACGATTGAATCCGGTCCACTGACACGTATGATGGCAATACCGCCTTCACCAACCGCTGTCGAAATTGCAGCAATCGTATCACTCAGCATCATGCGCATGCACCTTCCTTTCCTTCTATATCATCGGCTGATTCCAGCTTGTAAAATAAAAAACAATGACTCCTTACATAGTCAAGGAGTCATTGGCATTCATATTCTTTACGGTCGCTTGTACATAATCACGACACGCCGATGCGGCTCATCACCCTTACTGACAGTTTTGACAGCGGAATGATGCTGCAAACGAGCGTGGATAATTTTACGCTCAGAGGACGGCATCGGCTCCAGCACAATCTCTTTGCGGGTATTGACAGCCTGCTTCGCGAGCCGGTCGGCCAAGCCCTCCAGCGTCTTCTTCCGGCGTTCCCGGAAGTTCTCCGCATCGAGAATTATCCGCACATAACTGCTGCCATACCGGTTAGCCACGATATTGGTCAAGTACTGAAGAGCATCCAGCGTCTGGCCTCGGCGGCCAATGATCATCCCCAGTCCTTCACCGGAAAGCTGCAGTGTGGTGTGGTCCTTCCCATGATCCACATCCACACCGATATCCAGTCCCATCGCCTGTGCGGTATCTTTCAGAAACCGCACGGCTTCTTCGTAAGGATCCGGGCCGCTTTCACGATCGTCATCAGAGAGGATCCCCGTAAGCTGTGATGTCTCTGGTTTCTCCAAGACGGTCTTGCGAGCCCCTTCTTGCAGCTCAGACGCTGTAAGAGGTGAGGCCCCAGAAATATGTGCCTTGCCTTGATCAAGTGAATCGCCGCCTGTACTGTCAGAGAGAAGCGTGAGTTCCACCTTGGCTTCTCTGCTGAACAGCCCCAG
This sequence comes from Paenibacillus lemnae, assembly GCF_012933385.1. Lineage (GTDB taxonomy): Bacteria > Bacillota > Bacilli > Paenibacillales > Paenibacillaceae > Paenibacillus_AQ > Paenibacillus_AQ lemnae. The sequence goes on along the minus strand of NZ_JABBPN010000001.1, from coordinate 18,376 downwards.
GAATCCTTTTGACGGCTGACTTACAATTTGAACCGATACCTGCTCTCGGCCTACATTCCACCGGGTCAGTCCCTGGTTGACAGCATCCTCAACGGTTTTTCCTGTTGCGACGAGTTTACTCATCTTGACTTCTTGGCTCCTTTTTTGCCTTTTTTACCGTTCTTGGGTCCCTTTGGCCCCTTGCTTTGACTTACAGTTGCTGCTGCCACATTGGCGGTTGCAACGGTCTTGTCATTGTTACGGTACAAGAAGTAGTTCTGCACGATGGTGTACAGGTTACTGTAGAACCAGTACAGCGGCAGTGCTGAAGGGAACTGGAACGACATGACAAAGATCAGAATCGGATATACGAACATCATGAACTGCATGATTCCCATCTGTGGAGACGGATTCATCTTGATCATCATTTTGGTCTGCAAATAGGTCGTTATTGCGGCAAGTACCGGCAAAATAAAGAGCTTGTCCGGTTCACCGAGCTGCATCCACAAAAATTCATGAGATCTTAGCGGTCCATTAAAATAGATAGATTGATACAATGCGATAAAGATAGGCATCTGAACGATCAGCGGTAAACATCCCGCCATCGGGTTTACTTTGTTCTCCTGGAACAGCTTCATCGTTTCCATCTGAACTTTTTCAGGCTGATCCTTGTACTTCTCACGAATCTTCATCAATTCAGGCTGAATCGCCTGCATGGCTTTTGAGCTTCGAACCTGCTTCATCGTCAGCGGCAGGATCAGTGTACGAACGATCAGCACCATCACGAGGATGGCAAAACCATATTCTCCGCTAAACCATTCGGCGAAGGTGTCCAGTCCTAAAGTAAAATAATAAACGACGTTGCTCTGCCAAAAGCCCCCGTTCCTCAGGTCCTCGATACTGCGCATCTGGTCATCTCCAGGTGCACACCCGGATAACACAGCCATAGACAGCACCAGCAAAGCTGTGATGAGGAACCACTTTCCTCGTCTTGTCTTCATTAGCGACACTTCATAACCCCTCTCTTAACCATTCCATTCCACCGTAAATCATACCATATTTATATGCACAAATAAACACAACCTCACCGCTTCTTTGCCTTTAACAGTGACGATTTGCGCAATACGTGCAGCACACTTTTTTCAAGTTCCTGATAAGTTTTATTCAGCGCGCCTTTCCGTACAATAAAGATCAAATCAATGTGCTCGATAATCTCATCCTGGTGATGACGAACAATCTCTTTGACGAGCCTTCTCATCCGGTTGCGGACGACAGCATTTCCTACCTTCTTGCTGACCGACACCCCGGCCCGGAACTGCTCAACCTCTTTTTTGCGGAACCAGTACACCACAAACTGATGGTTGGCAAAAGACTTTCCATGCCGGTATACACGGCTGAAGTCGGCCCGGTTTCGTAAACGAAGTTTTTTTTCCACCAGTCTCTCCCTGTCTGCCATTTGTCATAAGGCGGGTTTCCCTGCCCGCTGGAACAGCATGTTCTTCTATTAAAACAGTATCGTCATGAATGCCGCATACCAAACGGCTCTTCACCCATGACGAAAAAAAGACCACCGAGGTGGTCTTCAGGGCACAAAATTAAGCGCTCAGTACTTTTCTGCCTTTTTGACGGCGGTTCGACAATACTTTACGTCCATTCTTCGTGCTCATTCTTTTACGGAATCCATGGACCTTGCTGCGTTTGCTTACATTCGGTTTGAAAGTCTGTTTCATGATCGGTTGCACCTCCTTACAGGAATCTGAACTTGCCATATCCAAGCAGAAACGGTCTATTCTCTCGTTAATTCACGATTAAAATCCGTTCACAAACTCACAGAAAATGCCTTTATATATTTAATCATATTCCCAGGCCAAAGTCAAACCTTAAACGAAAACAACCTCTCCCTCTATAATGAAGAGTTTTAGAATTATCCACATGGGGATAATTTTATTTTCCTCCTCCTGCTGACACCTCTATCTTTCTTCATATAAATATAATCCCTTCATCATGTTTGCAGCTCTCTAATATCCATCGTCATGCAGCTACGACAATCGACAGCATTTCGTGTCGAAAAACGTTCGATTTAACAGAACTATATCTCAGCAGATATGGTTTTTCAGAACGTATATATACTGAGTTGATGGTGCTTAAAGGTGTCTGATAAACCGTGTCACATATGCTGCATGAACAACAAACGACGCCGATTATGGTACAATGAACCTTATTATAAATGACGAGAAGTGAAAGAGGGCGATGGTCATTTTCAGGCGGGAAATTAGTATAATGAAATGCGGAGAAAGTAATCTGGAATACTCGGTTTTTGGCAAAGGAACCCCCGTTTTACTATTTCATGGTGGGCATTCAGGGTGCCAAGAGGAGTTCGGGTTAGAAAAACTGGCAGCATCAGGTTTCTCTGTCATTACACCTTCTCGTCCAGGATACGGCCTCACGTCAGCGAATGGTGATTTGAGAGAAGCATGCAGTCACTACAAGTTGTTATTGGAGCATCTCGAACTGGATAAAGTCCACGTCATTGCTGTTTCTGCAGGAGGACCTACTGGAATACTTTTCTGTGCTATGTTTCCGGATAAAGTTTATAGCTTCACACTTCAATCTGCGGTGACCAAACCGTGGCTCACGCCCCAGGATAAAGAATACAAAGTAGCCAAACGCATCTTTAAGCCGGGAGCGGAAAAAAACACATGGATGATGCTTGCTGCGATGAATAACCTTTTGCCTAAGCTGACGTTCAGAATGATGGCATCCTCCTTTTCAAAACTGCCTTACCGGGAAATTTCCAAACGGCTGGACAGTCAGTCCTCCGTCATGTTTAGGGCAATGAACAATCGACAACGTTCCTGTTCAGGTTTCTTAATCGATCTGGAACAATGCCAGCAAGACTACTCCAGAGAGCTTGCGAGCATCCAAGCACCGATCCTGGTCATGCATAGTCAAAATGACAGCTCTGTGCCATTAAGTCACCCAAACCATGTAAAAGCGCTGCAGCCCCATTCTCAAATATGTATTCTGGACTCATGGGGCCATCTTATATGGATTGGTAAGCATGCGGCCGAATATGATAATGCCCTAATTACGTTTCTAAGCCGAAATATGATCAGAAAGAAGGAATGCCGTCCGTGAACACGCAAAAATACATGATCGGTGTAGATATTGGAACGACCAGTACCAAAGCGGTACTATTTAAGGAGAATGGGGAGCTGGTGGCAAAATCCGGCGGAGAATATCCGCTCCTTACCCCATCACCATCTATAGCGGAACAGGATCCGGAACAGATTTTTCAAACGGTGATTACCTCTGTTAAAGAAGTGATGGTGAGCAGCGGCATTAATGACACCGACGTGCTCTTTGTCAGCTTCAGCTCGGCAATGCACAGTGTCATTGCGATGGATAAAGACGGCAAACCGCTCACCCGCTGTATCACCTGGGCAGATAACCGCAGCGCGCCATATTCCACCCTTCTGAAAAATGACATGAACGGACATGAGCTGTACCTGCGGACCGGCACGCCGATTCATCCGATGTCTCCGATCACGAAGCTGATGTGGCTGCGCCAGGAAGAACAGGATATTTTCAAAAATACGGCCAAGTTCATATCGATAAAAGAGTATATCTTTTATAAGTTATTCGGCCAGTATGTAGTAGATCACTCGATCGCTTCCGCTACAGGTATGATGAACCTGAAAACGTTAGAATGGGACCACGAGGCTTTGGATATCGCAGGCGTTACGGCTGAACAGCTATCCCAGCTGGTACCCACCACCCATATTATTGAAGGTTTGAATGCTGGATATGCTGCGGCGATGATGCTGCCTGCATCCCTCCCTTTTGTGGTGGGAGCGAGCGACGGTGTCCTCTCTAATCTGGGGGTCGATGCCACAAAGCCCGGAATCGTGGCCGCCACGATCGGTACAAGCGGAGCGATCCGCACGGTGGTGAATGAGCCAATGACTGATCCGAAGGGACGGATCTTCTGCTATGCCCTTACCGAAGACAAGTGGGTAATCGGGGGACCTGTGAACAACGGCGGTATGATTTTCCGCTGGGTCCGTGACCAGCTGGCTGCTTCGGAAGTGGAGACGGCAAAACGTCTTGGCATCAGCCCTTATGATGTATTAACGAAAATTGCAGAACGTGTCCCTCCCGGCAGCAACGGACTGCTCTTCCACCCCTATCTAACGGGTGAGCGGGCACCGCTGTGGGATCCCAATGCACGCGGCTCCTTCTTTGGCCTGACGCTGAACCATCAGAAGGAGCATATGATCCGTTCTGTGCTCGAAGGTGTCATTTTTAACATGTACATGGTTATGCTGGCCATGGAGGAACAGGTCGGACGCCCGTCTGTGATCCATGCTACTGGCGGATTTGCCCGCTCCCCTATCTGGCGTCAGATGATGGCTGATATTTTTGATCAGCGGGTCATCGTCCCGGAGAGCTACGAGAGCTCCTGCCTGGGAGCCGTTGTGCTGGGCTTGTACGCCACAGGACGAACCGATACCCTCGATATCGTGGGACGTATGGTCGGCGGCACCTATGAACACCGGCCGATTGAAAAGAACGCCGGGCTGTATAAAGATCTGCTTCCGATTTTCATTCGTATTTCCCGAAAACTGGAGGAAGATTACGAGGCCATAGCTGAATTTCAGCGCAGGCAGGAGGAATAAAGGGCATTTAGATTCATATAATGCTGATCTGCTTCGAGAAGGAAGCCTGAGAGGCAGCTGAGCCTATCCTCATGTTCTCTGTTCTCTGTCCTCGCCCCTGACGGCATACTGCCCATCACCATATACTAAAAAGGATTCAGACCCATTTCGGGTTCTGAATCCTTTTTTCGTTTCATTGTAATCCTGATCCACTTCAAATAATCCTTATCCTCTGCCCTCGGTCATAGTCTCTAATTTAACGACACCGCGCATCCTCTTCGGCTCATCTGCCGACTAATGAAGGGTAAAGCTGCTGACACAGGGAAAAGTTACCCACAGGCATCTCCCGCCATCCACCAGCCACAACCCGACAGTTTCACAATTATTTCGCCTAATATTCCGGAAAAGCTGTGCATAATTTTTATCGCCTAGGTGCGTATGTTGTCGAAACCTGAACAGTTTATAAACAATATATAGTGGTGTGAATAAAAATTATGCACAACGTCTTGAATTTGTGGATAAAATCTCTGCATCCATTGAAAACATGCCACTCTTTTGCTATGATGATATTACTTTTGGATGTGAATATGTGAATGTACCCTTTATATTATCAACAGGCTGTGGATAAAGTTGTGAACAATTTCAATTTATCCAGCTTTTTTTGTTTTTATAGAAGTCTAACTCTGGGGATAAATCTACAACATTCATTTTCTTTCGACATTCTTCATCGGCCCAAGGGCCGGATTTGCGAGATTTAAAGGAGTGACGGTTTTGGAAAGCCATTCCGAACTATGGCAGCAGATATTATCGATAATTCAAACCAAGTTGAGCAAGCCCAGCTTCGATACCTGGTTTAAAGCTACGAAAGCGATGACGCTGAACGATCACTCCGTTGTCATCTCCGCCCCGACCACGTTCGCCGTGGAATGGCTGGAGAGCCGATATACCAAGCTGGTAAGCTCTACTGTCTATGAAGTGCTGGGCAAACAGGTGGATGTACGCTTTGTGATCGAAGAGGTAAAGTCAGCCGAGCCCGCACCGCAGCAGCCTGCACCGGCCCTGCAAGTAACCAGTGATGAAATTCAGTCCCATATGCTGAACCAGAAATACACGTTTGATACCTTTGTTATTGGTTCAGGGAACCGCTTTGCTCATGCTGCCTCACTGGCTGTGGCAGAAGCACCGGCGAAAGCTTATAACCCGCTGTTTCTTTATGGCGGCGTCGGACTAGGCAAAACGCATTTGATGCATGCGATCGGGCACTATATTCTGGAGCATAATCCCAGCAGCAAGGTCGTTTATATCTCGTCCGAGAAGTTCACGAACGAATTTATTAATTCCATCCGTGACAACCGGGCGGAAAGCTTCCGCAACAAATACCGCAATGTCGACATTCTGCTCATTGACGACATTCAGTTTTTGGCCGGTAAAGAGTCCACGCAGGAGGAGTTTTTCCATACCTTTAATGCCCTGCACGAGGAACGGAAACAGATCATCATTTCCAGTGACCGGCCGCCCAAAGAGATTCCAACCTTGGAAGAACGGCTCCGTTCCCGCTTTGAGTGGGGACTGATCACAGATATTCAACCGCCGGATCTGGAGACACGGATTGCCATTCTCCGTAAGAAAGCGAAGGCCGAGAATCTGGATATTCCGAATGAAGCGATGATGTATATCGCCAATCAGATCGACACGAATATCCGGGAGCTGGAAGGGGCGCTCATTCGCGTTGTTGCCTATTCCTCACTAACGAATCAGGATGTAACGACACATTTGGCCGCAGAGGCGCTGAAGGATATCATTCCATCCAGCCGTCCCCGCATCATTACAATTCAGGATATCCAGCAGCGGGTGGGAGAGTACTACAATCTGCGTCTGGAGGATTTTAAGGCGCGCAAAAGAACAAAAGCCGTCGCATTTCCGAGACAGATTGCCATGTACATGTCCCGTGAGCTGACGGACTATTCCCTGCCTAAAATCGGGGAAGCATTCGGAGGCCGTGATCATACCACCGTCATCCATGCGCATGAGAAGATCACTCAAGCTTTAAAAGTAGACCAGGAGCTCTTTAAAGTTATCAACAACCTTACAGAGAAAATCAAAAATCCTACCTGAACAAGTTAAAAGCCTATGCACAATCTATACACATGTGGATAGGCTTAATTTTATGGGCTTCAGCGGGCTTATCCACATATTCAGTGCCCCTACTACTATTACTATTAATAATTAATAAAGATTATCCTTATAGCAGTCCGTGAATTACGGCCATGCCGTCAACTTAAAACCTTCCAAAATCCGCAAGGAGTGAAACTATGAAAATCAGTATCCTAAAAACCTTTTTGAACGAATCTATTCAGCATGTTTCCAAAGCAATCTCAAGCCGGACGACCATTCCGATTTTGAGCGGCATCAAGCTGGACGTTAATCATCAGGGGGTTACACTGACCGCAAGTGATACGGATATATCGATCCAATCGTTTATACCGGCAGAGGATGAGAAGCAGACTATTGTACAGGTGGAGCAGCCTGGCAGTGTTGTGCTTCCGGCTAAGTTTTTCGTGGAGATCATCAAAAAGCTCCCTTCACAGGAAGTGCAGATGGAGGTTAAGGACAATTTCCAAACCTTTATTTCTGCAGGTGCGACTGAAATTCAGATGGTAGGCCTGGATCCGGAGGAGTTTCCGGTGCTGCCTAGCCTGGATGACAGTGACAGCATTTCCGTACCGGGTGATCTGCTGAAGAATATGATCAAGCAGACCGTCTTCTCCATTTCCACACATGAAACGACTCCAATCTTGACCGGGGTGCTGTGGAACCTGGCAGATGATGAGCTCAAATTTACAGCGACAGACCGCCACCGCCTTGCCACACGTTCCGCCAAAATGGACGGCACAAGCGAGGTTAAATTTAATAACATCGTCATTGCCGGCAAGACGCTCAACGAGCTGAGCAAGATCGTGCCTGACCAGAATACGCTGGTCGATATTGTCGTTGCAGATAACCAGGTGCTGTTCAAAATAGACCGTGTCCTGTTTTATTCCCGGATTCTGGACGGTATTTATCCGGACACTACTAGAATTATTCCAACCAGCCACAAAACAGAACTCATTTTGGACACGAAAAAATTGAGTGAGTCCATCGATCGTGCTTATTTGCTGTCAAAAGAGGAAAAAACAAATATTGTGCGGATGCAGACGATAGAAAACGGGGGTATCGAGATTTCATCCAGTTCTTCGGAGCTTGGTAAGGTTCGTGAAGAGCTGGAGCTGGCTGATTTTAAAGGGGAGCCTTTAAAAATCTCGTTTAACTCCAAATATATGCTGGATGTGCTGAAGGTTGTGGAGAGCGAACAGCTGATGATCGCCTTTACAGGGGTGATGAGCCCGATCATCCTCAAGCCGATGGACGACAGCCGGAGCATGTATATTATTTTGCCGTACCGGACAACGAACTAAAGGAAATCCCAAAGATCGGGAACTTGAAAGGAACATGAAGAGATGAAGTCGATCACGATCCACAGCGAATATATCAAGCTTGATTCCTTCTTGAAGCTGGCAGACTGTGTATCCACAGGCGGAATGGCCAAAGCACTGCTTCAGGAGGGCATGGTTTCTGTGAATAACGAAAAGGAAGAACGCCGCGGACGCAAACTGTATCCCGGAGATATCATCCAGGTCGAGGATTGCGGTACCTTCAAAATTGCTGCAGAATAAGAGGGGAACGCACGCTTTTCGCTCGGGTGTGTTGCAAGAGTAAGGAGTGGACAAGCATGTTTGTGAACAACATCAGCCTGCAGCATTACCGCAACTATGAACGGCTGCAGCTGGACTCCTTTGGAGACGTCAACTTAATCATCGGTCAAAATGCACAGGGCAAAACCAATATGGTGGAGGCCCTGTTCGTTCTTGCACTGAGCAAAAGCCATCGTACCTCCAAAGATAAGGAGCTTATTGCTTTTGACAGCAGCTATGCACACATTGCGGCAGAAATAGAGAGGAAGTACGGGAGCTTGAAGCTGGAGCTGTCTCTTTCTCATCAAGGCAAAAAAGCCAAAATCAACGGTCTCGAGCAGCGCAAGCTGAGCAACTTCATCGGTTCGCTCAATGTGGTCATGTTCGCACCAGAGGATCTGGAGATCGTAAAAGGAACGCCGGGGGTCCGCCGCCGGTTTCTTGACATGGAAATCGGGCAGGTGACTCCAAGCTACCTGTTTCATCTTCAGCAGTACCAGAAGATACTCGTGCAGCGTAACAATCTGCTGAAAACCTTGTGGGGCAAGGAAGCCTCCCAGCAGGCGATGCTGGATGTCTGGAATGCCCAGCTGATCGAGCATGGTGTTAAAATCGTCAAGAAGAGGAAACAATTTATAAAAAAGCTGCAAAAATGGGCGGAATACATCCACAAGGGGATCACCAACGGGCTTGAGGAATTGAAACTCCAGTATATCCCGTCTTTCTCCGATCCCGAGGAAGAAGATGAAGCTGTCTTATTTGAGGCTTTTATGATAAAATTATCACAAGTGAAAGACCAAGAAATAAGGCGCGGTATAACGCTGGCAGGTCCTCATCGAGACGATCTGGCCTTTTATATAAACGGCAATGAAGTTCAGATATACGGGTCCCAGGGCCAGCAGCGGACGACCGCACTGTCTCTGAAACTGGCGGAAATTGAACTGATCCAGGAGGAAATCGGAGAGTACCCGGTCCTGCTGCTGGACGATGTGTTGTCAGAGCTGGATCCCTATCGTCAGACACAGCTGATCGAAACCTTTCAAAGCAAGGTACAGACCTTCATAACGGCAACAGGGGTGGAAAGCCTCAATGCTGATAAATTAAAGGATGCCCGCATTTTTCAGGTTCACAGCGGACAGGTTGACGCTTAAGGAGTGATTCCGATCTATATTCATTTGGGTGGCGAAAAGATTATCCGTTCCTCGGAGCTGGTTGGCATCTTTGATATTTCGATTGAGAAATCCTCAAAGGTCTCCAAGCAGTTCATTACGCATGCCAGACAGAGCAAGGTAGTTGAATTTATTGGTGAGGAAGATCCCAAATCCATTGTCGTCACCAAAGGCATCGTTTATTATTCTCCCATTTCTTCCGCAACGCTCAAGAAACGAGCAAATTTATTTATTGCAAATGCTTAACAATCTGTAGAAGTAGGTGAAGGCATGTCTATGAATCAACCGACTTATGATGAGAACCAGATTCAGGTACTGGAGGGTTTGGAAGCGGTCCGGAAGCGTCCGGGTATGTACATCGGATCCACCAGTGAAAAGGGCTTGCATCATTTGGTATGGGAAGTAGTGGATAACAGCATCGATGAAGCGATGGCAGGTATCTGCGATCATATCGAGGTCATTATCCATGAAGATAACAGTGTCACGGTTATTGATAACGGGCGCGGCATCCCTGTCGGTGAGAACGCAAAGCTCAAGAAGTCGACCCTGGAAGTCGTGATGACCGTGCTGCATGCCGGCGGTAAATTCGGCGGCGGCGGATACAAGGTATCGGGCGGACTGCATGGTGTCGGCGTGTCGGTTGTTAATGCGCTGTCTGCCAAGGTGGTTGTTCAGGTGAAACGCGACGGCCATATTTACCAGCAGGAATACCATCGGGGAGTACCCCAGTATGAAATCAAGGTCATTGGAGAAAGCGATGATCATGGAACGACGGTAACCTTTCAGCCAGACCCCGAGATCTTTACGGAAACCACAGAATATAATTATCAAACGCTCCTGACCCGGATCCGCGAGCTGGCCTTTCTGAACAAGGGCATTGCGCTTACGTTAACCGATGAGCGTACCGGTGCAAGCAACCGCTTTAGATATGACGGCGGGATTATCGAATATGTGAAGTTTTTGAACGAGAAAAAGGAAGCGCTGCATGAAGAACCGATCTATGTGGAAGGTTCCCGGGATAACATTCAGGTGGAAGTGTCGCTTCAGTACAACGACAGCTATACCGAGAATATTTACTCTTTCGCGAACAACATTAACACCCATGAAGGCGGTACGCATGAATCTGGCTTTAAAAGTGCGTTGACCCGTATCATCAATGATTATGCCCGAAAAACGGGTCTGATTAAGGATAACAGTGCCAATCTGACTGGAGACGATGTGCGTGAAGGCTTGACGGCTATCATTTCCGTCAAAATTCCGGAACCGCAGTTTGAGGGTCAGACGAAAACCAAGCTGGGTAACAGCGAGGCACGGGGAATTGTGGAATCTTTGTTCGCCGAGAAGCTGCAGGAGTTCCTGCAGGAAAATCCTTCGGTCTCCAGACGCATTCTGGAGAAATCACTTCAGGCTTCACGGGCACGGGAAGCCGCTCGTAAAGCCCGTGAGATGACACGGCGCAAAAGCGCACTGGAAGTCAGCGCACTGCCCGGTAAACTGGCGGACTGTTCTTCCAAGGATGCTTCGATCAGTGAGCTGTACATTGTCGAAGGTGACTCGGCAGGCGGATCTGCCAAACAGGGGCGGGACCGCCACTTCCAGGCCATTCTGCCGCTGCGTGGCAAAATACTGAACGTAGAGAAAGCGCGGCTGGACCGCATTCTGTCCAATGCAGAGATTCGCGCGATCATTACCGCACTGGGAACTGGTATTGCTGATGATTTCGATCTCGACAAGGCCCGTTACCACAAAATCATCATTATGACCGATGCTGACGTGGATGGTGCGCATATCCGGACCTTGCTGCTGACGTTCTTTTACCGGTACATGCGCAAAATCGTGGAAGCGGGATATATTTATATCGCACAGCCTCCGCTCTTCAAGATTGAGCGAAACAAAGTTGTGCGCTATGCCGGCTCTGAGAAAGAGAGGGAAGAAATTATCCGCGAATTTGGAGAGAACGCCAAGTATAATGTCCAGCGATACAAGGGACTTGGCGAGATGAACGCCGGTCAGCTGTGGGAAACTACCATGGATCCGGAAAGCCGCACCATGCTGCAGGTTACCATTGAAGATGCCATTCTCGCAGACAGTATCTTTGATACCCTGATGGGAGACAATGTAGAACCGCGGCGTGACTTTATCCAGGAACATGCCAAAACCGTCCGGAATCTGGACGTTTAATGACTACACACAAAGCGTGCCGGCTCCGATGAGGAACGGGCACGCTTTTTATACGTCTGCACTACAGCTAAACCTTACGTCCATAGGCGTGGGCATATTTTCTAACTTTGCGGTAAATGTCTTTGTTTTTGAAAAATTTCTTGAATGGAAAGAGCGCCGGCTTGGTATTGACCTCCAGAATCCATATATTCCAGCGGTCATCAATGGCGACATCCAGGCCAATTTCCTTTAGATCTTTATATTGCTTTTGCAGCTGATAGGCGACGTTGACACCGAGATCTTTTAACTCTCTGCGGATATTTTCCGCTTCATCTGCATTCATATGCTCAGCCATCAGGGTTTTGTAATGCTTGACGGTGCCGCCGCTGTGGTGATTAGTTACGATTTTCTGATAGGCTGCGACACGTCCGATGATGCCGGTGCTCTCCCATCTGCCCAGGGGCGTCCGCTGTGCCAGCACGCGCAGATCAAAGGAACAGCCCTTGTATTTTAATAGCCGGATACCCTGCTGGATCAGATATTCTTTTCCCTGGCAGAGAAGAGAGACCGCACGGTGAAGCTGTTCCAGATCAGCATACTGCTCGGTCTTGGTTTCATACCGGAGAATATAATGAACGCTTTCTTTGTCGCCGCCTTCATCAACAGCTACCCGTTCCGCACACATGACTCCATTACCGTAAGTACCCCGGTCCGGCTTGATATAGACAAGCGTATGCGTCTCCAGCATATATGCAAGCTCATCGAGCGAGTACAGTCGGGTAGTCGGTACGTAGGAGGCCAAACCCTTATTTTTGAGCAGGATCGTCGTCTTGGCCCACTTGCTTGAAACGCGTTGTACAGTCAACCGTATTCATCCTTTCCGGTTTCATTTGGGTCAGGCGATTATCTGAATTCAACATGAACATCAAAAATCATCCCCTTCACAAAGGGCACCCTGAAAACTCAGGACAAGGGCCGGAAACAATGGTATAATATAAAGATGTGAAGATTTGTAGGCTTCATGATGATTTTTATAATCCTTTGCTTTGCATTGTATGTGTAAGTGTGTATGAAAGGCAGGGCGTATCCCTAGTCCGGGGACAAAAAGTACAGATTGAACAAGCTGCACAGCTGTGACGTTTAATTGTACTCTTTTTGTGAAAGTAATATAATTAATGATGTACTGGACGTTATCGTAATTACTATTCTGCTTTTTTCACATAGATGAAGGCATGGTTGATAGGAAAATGAAGGAGGCCCAGCATGGCGGAAGAAAATTTCTCCCAAATCAAAGATCGGGACATCGGTACGGAGATGCGCGAATCCTTTATGGATTATGCGATGAGTATCATTGTCAGCCGGGCGCTGCCGGACGTGCGGGACGGCTTGAAGCCGGTTCACCGCCGTATTTTGTTTGCAATGTCAGAACTCGGTATGGCCCCGGATAAACCGTACAAAAAATCCGCAAGGATTGTTGGTGAAGTAATCGGTAAGTACCATCCACACGGCGACTCTGCGGTGTATGAGTCTATGGTGCGGATGGCGCAGGACTTCTCCATGCGGTATATGCTGGTCGACGGTCACGGGAACTTCGGTTCCATTGATGGCGACATGGCGGCAGCCATGCGTTATACAGAAGCTCGTCTATCCAAGCTTGCGATGGAAATGCTGCGGGATATTAATAAAGAAACCATTGATTTTGCACCTAACTATGATGGTGAAGAACATGAGCCTGTGGTTCTCCCCGCAAGATATCCAAATCTGCTCGTCAACGGGGTTTCGGGTATTGCCGTCGGTATGGCGACCAATATTCCGCCTCATAACATTGGTGAAGTGATTGACGGCGTCCAGGCCATGATCCGCAATCCGGATATTACGCCAATGGAGCTGATGGATTATATTCAAGGCCCTGATTTCCCGACCGCAGGATATATTGTAGGACGCTCAGGAATCCGGCAGGCCTACCAGACCGGCCGCGGCTCTGTCACGATGCGTGCCAAGGCGACCATTGAGGAGAACAATCAGAAAGCGCGTATTGTCGTTCATGAGATTCCTTATCAGGTCAACAAAGCTCGGCTGGTAGAGAAAATTGCCGAACTCGTGCGTGAGAAGCGGATCGACGGAATTACGGATCTGCGGGATGAGTCTGACCGGAACGGAATGCGTATTGTCATCGAGCTGAGACGGGATGTCAATCCGAACGTCGTGCTGAATAACTTGTACAAGCATACCGCAATGCAATCCAACTTCGGCATCAACATGCTGGCCATTGTAAATAATGAACCGAAGATCCTGAATCTCCGTGATGTGCTGCATCATTATTTGGAGCATCAGGTTGTCGTCATTCGCCGGCGTACGGAGTTTGACCTTAGAAAGGCAGAAGCTCGTGCTCATATTCTCGAAGGTCTGCGGATTGCTCTGGATCATCTGGATGAAGTCATCGCATTGATTCGTGCTTCCCAGACGACTGAAGCCGCTCGTGAAGGATTGATCGAACGTTTCGGACTCAGCCATGAGCAGGCTCAGGCGATTCTGGATATGCGTCTCCAGCGTTTGACCGGTTTGGAACGTGAGAAGATCGAGAATGAGTATCAGGAACTTCAGAAGAGAATCGCGGAGCTGCGTGAAATTTTGGCGAATGAACATCTCGTGCTGCAGATCATTAGTGATGAGCTTCAGGAGATTAAAGACCGCTTTAATGATGAGCGCCGCACTGAAATTACGGTAGGGGAAGACAGCATTCTGGATGAAGATCTCATTCCTCGTGAAGAAGTGATCATTACGATCTCCCACACTGGATATATCAAGCGTCTTCCGGCCAATACGTATCGAAGCCAGAAGCGAGGGGGCCGCGGTGTCGTTGGCATGGGAACGAAGAGCGAGGATTTCGTGGAGCATCTGTTCGTGACAAATTCTCACCACTATCTCATGTTCTTCACCGATAAAGGGAAGGCTTACCGGTTAAAAGCGTATGAAATTCCGGAGCTCAGCCGGACGGCGCGCGGAACACCGATTATCAATCTGATTCAAATCGAACAGGGAGAAACGGTCAATGCGGTCATACCGGTCGAGAGCTTCGAAAATGATAATTATCTGTTCTTTGCAACAGAGCAGGGCATTGTGAAAAAAACACCGCTTGAGGATTATGTGAATATTCGCAAAGGCGGCCTGATCGCGATTAACCTTCGTGAAGACGATACCCTGATCGATGTGAAGCTGACCGATGGGCAGCAGGAGATCATCATGGGAACCGCAATGGGCATGTCCATCCGGTTCAAAGAGAGTGATGTCCGCTCTATGGGACGGAGCGCTACAGGTGTCAAAGGGATCACCCTGGGCACGGAAGACACTGTCATCGGTATGGATGTAGTGGATAAAGAGCTTGATGTGCTGATTGTTACCAGCAAAGGCTCTGGGAAACGTACACCAGCACAGGATTACCGTTCACAAACAAGGGGCGGCCGCGGGATTAAAACGATCAGCATTACGGAGAAGAATGGCCCTGTGGTCAGCCTCAAAGTTGTAAAATCAGAAGAGGATCTGATGATTATCACGGCAAGCGGCACCATCATCCGTACCAGCATGGACGGTATCTCGACAATGGGACGTTATGCTCAAGGCGTTCGATTGATCAACATTCGTGAAGACGATACGGTTGCGACCGTTTGTCGGGTGGATAAGAGTGATGAGCCGGATCTTCTGGATGAAGAAGGTTTTGAAGCCGGTGAAGAAGGCGGAGAACCATCTATCGACAATGATTCGACGGAATAGACAACAAGACTGGAGCATGGGTGCACAAAGGCATCCATGCTTTCTTTTATTCAGATCTTGTACAGGCACCTACAACTGAAGTAATATGATATGGAGCAAATAAGTAAAATATTGTCTGCCTAAGGGCTTTGATCAGCCTGACAGATCAGATGGAGAGGTTCAATCATGACGATCAAATCCGTTAGTGATTTAAAAGCCGGGGTTAAACTAACCCAAGATGTACATACACCTCTGGGAGGCGTCCTGCTGCAAAAAGGCAAGATTCTTCTGCCCAGAGAACTGGACGTGTTAAAAGCTTTTATGGTACAGCAGGTTGAGATTGAAGGCGCAGAAGGGGATTCCGGAAAAATACCGACGATTAAATCAGCAGGACAGAAGCCGTCGCTCCTGTTTTCAGATCCAAAAGGAGCGTCTAGTTCAGAAGACAGCCTTCCAAGAAAGGATCAGCCCCTGCACGACGAGTATGATAAGATGCTGTCTTTGGTGAAAAGCAGTTTTCAGTCTGCCATCGCCGGGGAAATTCGTATTTATGAAGTCCGCAAACAGATGGAAAGCTTGCTTGCGCACCAGAAGGATTTTGCTGTGTTAAAATTCGCACCCCGGATGACCAGCCGTAACGATTACCGTTTTCATAATGCTGTATTGTGCGCACTTTCTTCATATAAGCTGGCACAATGGATCGGGCTGCCTCAGAAGGAGTGGATTCAAGTCGCATTTGCTGGACTTCTTCATGATATCGGAAACGCAAAGATTGATCCGCTGCTGCTCAATAAACCCACACGGCTCTCCCCTGAGGAAAATGAAGAGATGCGCCAGCATACCACCTACGGCTATCAGATTCTGAAGAATGTGGCTGCCGTGAATGAAGGTGTTCGTCTTGCAGCACTACAGCATCATGAGAAGATTGACGGATCAGGATATCCTTTAAAACTGGAAGGCAGCAAGATTCATATCTATGCGAAAATCGTAGCGATCACAGATATCTTTCATGCGATGACGCTGGATAAGTTTTACGGTAATGCCCAATCCCCTTATGCTGTTATGGAGCAAATTCAATTGGAAGCTTTCGGGAAACTGGATCCGGTTATTGTCCAGACCTTTATCCATAAGGTAACGGCACTGCACAATGGTACGAGAGTGAGACTGAGCTCAAACGAAGTGGGCGAGATTGTATTTACCGACAGCCAGAACCCGACAAGACCTATGGTCTCGATCAATGGAAATATAGTCAATCTCATGCAGCAGCGCCAGTTGTTCATAGAGGAAGTAATTTCCTAACGATAGAGGTTGACTGCTAACTTAATGCTGTGATATATTATTTTTTGCCGCTTAAAGCGGATCTAATATATCACAGCATTGCATTTTGAAATTTTCAATAAAAAAAAGCTTGCTAAATAAGTAAGAACGTGATATATTATAAAAGTTGCTGAAGCGAGAGATTGCCAAGCAACATTGAAGAAGTTGATCTTTGAAAACTGAACAACGAGTGAGTTAAACCGATCTTGCTTTTAGCAAGATCAAACATGAGATAGTAATATCTCGTCAGTTTTGAAATGAGCAAGTCGAACTACCCTTATTGGAGAGTTTGATCCTGGCTCAGGACGAACGCTGGCGGCGTGCCTAATACATGCAAGTCGAGCGGACTTGATGGGGAGCTTGCTCCTCTGGCTCACCAAGGCGACGATGCGTAGCCGACCTGAGAGGGTGAACGGCCACACTGGGACTGAGACACGGCCCAGACTCCTACGGGAGGCAGCAGTAGGGAATCTTCCGCAATGGACGAAAGTCTGACGGAGCAACGCCGCGTGAGTGATGAAGGTTTTCGGATCGTAAAGCTCTGTTGCCAGGGAAGAACGTCTTCTAGAGTAACTGCTAGAAGAGTGACGGTACCTGAGAAGAAAGCCCCGGCTAACTACGTGCCAGCAGCCGCGGTAATACGTAGGGGGCAAGCGTTGTCCGGAATTATTGGGCGTAAAGCGCGCGCAGGCGGTTTGTTAAGTCTGGTGTTTAAACCTGGGGCTCAACTTCAGGTCGCACTGGAAACTGGGAAACTTGAGTGCAGAAGAGGAGAGTGGAATTCCACGTGTAGCGGTGAAATGCGTAGATATGTGGAGGAACACCAGTGGCGAAGGCGACTCTCTGGGCTGTAACTGACGCTGAGGCGCGAAAGCGTGGGGAGCAAACAGGATTAGATACCCTGGTAGTCCACGCCGTAAACGATGAATGCTAGGTGTTAGGGGTTTCGATACCCTTGGTGCCGAAGTTAACACATTAAGCATTCCGCCTGGGGAGTACGGTCGCAAGACTGAAACTCAAAGGAATTGACGGGGACCCGCACAAGCAGTGGAGTATGTGGTTTAATTCGAAGCAACGCGAAGAACCTTACCAGGTCTTGACATCCCTTATGGTTGTCGTCAGCTCGTGTCGTGAGATGTTGGGTTAAGTCCCGCAACGAGCGCAACCCTTGATCTTAGTTGCCAGCAGGTCATGCTGGGCACTCTAAGGTGACTGCCGGTGACAAACCGGAGGAAGGTGGGGATGACGTCAAATCATCATGCCCCTTATGACCTGGGCTACACACGTACTACAATGGCTGGTACAACGGGAAGCGAAGGAGCGATCTGGAGCGAATCCTAAAAAGCCAGTCTCAGTTCGGATTGCAGGCTGCAACTCGCCTGCATGAAGTCGGAATTGCTAGTAATCGCGGATCAGCATGCCGCGGTGAATACGTTCCCGGGTCTTGTACACACCGCCCGTCACACCACGAGAGTTTACAACACCCGAAGTCGGTGGGGTAACCCGCAAGGGAGCCAGCCGCCGAAGGTGGGGTAGATGATTGGGGTGAAGTCGTAACAAGGTAGCCGTATCGGAAGGTGCGGCTGGATCACCTCCTTTCTATGGAGAATCG
>NZ_JABBPN010000019.1 GCF_012933385.1 Paenibacillus lemnae | reverse complement strand
CGTAAGGCTGGGCTGTGATGGGGAGTGAAAATTACAGTAGCGAAGGTCATGATCTCACACTGCCAAGAAAAGCCTCTAGCCAGGTGAAGGTGCCCGTACCGCAAACCGACACAGGTAGGCGAGAAGAGAATTCTAAGGCGCGCGGAAGAACTCTCGTTAAGGAACTCGGCAAAATGACCCCGTAACTTCGGGAGAAGGGGTGCCCCGGTAGTGTGAATAGCACGAGGGGGCCGCAGTGAAAAGGCCCAAGCGACTGTTTAGCAAAAACACAGGTCTGTGCGAAGCCGTAAGGCGAAGTATACGGGCTGACGCCTGCCCGGTGCTGGAAGGTTAAGGGGAGCGGTTAGGGATTTATCCCGAAGCTGTGAACCGAAGCCCCAGTAAACGGCGGCCGTAACTATAACGGTCCTAAGGTAGCGAAATTCCTTGTCAGGTAAATTCTGACCCGCACGAATGGCGTAACGACTTGGGCGCTGTCTCAACGAGAGATCCGGTGAAATTTTAATACCTGTGAAGATGCAGGTTACCCGCGACAAGACGGAAAGACCCCATGGAGCTTTACTGCAGCTTGATATTGGATTTGGGTACGATCTGTACAGGATAGGTGGGAGCCGTAGAAATCGGAGCGCAAGCTTCGGTGGAGGCGCCGTTGGGATACCACCCTGATCGTATCTAGGTTCTAACTTAGTACCGTGATCCGGTGCGAGGACAGTGTCAGGCGGGCAGTTTGACTGGGGCGGTCGCCTCCTAAAGAGTAACGGAGGCGCCCCAAGGTTCCCTCAGAATGGTTGGAAATCATTCGAAGAGTGCAAAGGCATAAGGGAGCTTGACTGCGAGACCTACAAGTCGAGCAGGGACGAAAGTCGGGCTTAGTGATCCGGTGGTACCGCATGGAAGGGCCATCGCTCAACGGATAAAAGCTACCCTGGGGATAACAGGCTTATCTCCCCCAAGAGTCCACATCGACGGGGAGGTTTGGCACCTCGATGTCGGCTCATCGCATCCTGGGGCTGAAGTAGGTCCCAAGGGTTGGGCTGTTCGCCCATTAAAGCGGTACGCGAGCTGGGTTCAGAACGTCGTGAGACAGTTCGGTCCCTATCTGTCGTGGGCGTAGGAAATTTGAGAGGAGCTGTCCTTAGTACGAGAGGACCGGGATGGACGTACCGCTGGTGCACCAGTTGTTCCGCCAGGAGCATGGCTGGGTAGCTACGTACGGAAGGGATAAGCGCTGAAAGCATCTAAGCGTGAAGCCCCCCTCAAGATGAGATTTCCCATCCCGGAAGATCTAAGGATCGGAAGGGATGCTACGGAGAAGATTTCTAAACACACACATTCGTTTCGTATCTAGTTTTCAGGTGATCAATTGTATTGTAAGTGTACAAGCGATACTTACAGGAAAGATTGATTACGGCATATGGCTATGCCGAATCCTGAATCATGTTTGGTGGCGATAGCGGAAGGGTTCCACGCGTACCCATCCCGAACACGACCGTTAAGCCTTCCAGCGCCGATGGTACTTGGACCGAAGGGTCCCGGGAGAGTAGGACGCCGCCAAGCAAAATAGTAGAGGCTGTCTCATAAGATCTTAGATCTTGTGAGGCAGCCTCTTTTGCTGCCTAGGGGACGCTTGACCAAAATAGCGGCACCTCCGTGAAGAGGGGAGGGAAATAAGCTTGAAATTCAAGCTTATTTGGCTCAATTTTCCGGCTTGATTCCGTTTAAGACTGAAAATCAGTCTTAAATTAGCTGAATCACTAGCTGCAGCGGCGAAATCGGAGAGAAGTACCCAAATAAGCGTGGAAAACAATCTTATTGCGTAAATTTCTTCTGTTTTTGTAAAAATAAGCGTGAAAAACAATCTTATACGGATGTTACTTTACTCACGGAGAACTGCCCAGGCTAAAACAGCAGTTACAACAAAAGTACTCGCCCTCTATCGCTAATAAAGTTGGTAACATTACAGTTAGTGGACAAAACAGATATCGCACAACGGCCTCTCCACAGCCCTCCCTACAGCATTCTAAATTTATCAAAGCGTCGATGCTGCTCAATCATACTCGGCACAAATATTAATGTGTTTCCCGTTCCCATCTCACTCCATCCGTGCTAACATCCATGCGTTTCCCGTTCCCATCTCACTTTATCCGTGCTAACATCCATGTGGTTCCTGACCCCATCTTACTCGATCTATGTTACATCAGGTCCACATTTTACGTGTCTGATGTATCCCGCCTTATATCGCCATTATTCCCCCATAGGGTTCAGCCCCAGCACATATCCTTCATACTATTCACCATTATCAACCTTCCTTCATCGCCTGAGCCCAAAAACACAATACCTTATTGACACTACCAGACTCATAGTGTACTATTCAACTATAACACTAGTACAAAAGAAGGAAGTGGAGATATGAGCGGAGCGTTAACACCTAATGAAAGTGTTGTGCTGAGCGTGAATGGCATTACCAAAACCATCGGCAGCCGCAGCATTGTGGATACGTTGAGTTTTGATATACACCGCGGAGAGGTGGTTGGTCTTCTTGGCCCGAACGGTGCAGGCAAGACGACGACCATTCGAATGATTGTAGGATTAATCGGAATGTCCAAGGGCGATGTGATTGTACGCGGCCATAGTATCCGGAACGAGTTCACCAAGGCCATCGGACACATTGGAGGCATCATCGAAAACCCTGAGTTTTATCCGTATATGAGCGGCCTCGATAATTTGAAGCAGTATCAGCGGATGTCGGAGGGAATTACGAAGGCGAGAATTGAGGAGGTCGTCCAGCTGGTCGGTCTGCAGGATGCGATGCATAAAAAAGTCCGCGCCTACTCTTTAGGCATGAGACAGCGGCTGGGCATCGCTCAAGCACTGCTGCATGAACCGTCCATACTCATTTTGGATGAACCGACGAACGGACTGGATCCTGCAGGTATACGTGAAATGCGGGATTATCTCAAGAAGATCGCCAGAGAAGAAGGTATTGCCGTGCTCGTATCTAGTCATCTGTTATCTGAGATGGAGCTCATGTGCAGCCGGGTTATCGTCATTCAGGAAGGCAAGCTGATCACAGAGCGCACAATTGGTGAAGGACGTAAAGAAGAGGATCAGGTGACGCTGACCTTCAGAGTGGATGAACCCCAGACAGCTCTCGAAGCGCTTCAGCATATGGACGATGTGACGGTGGTAAGTGTGCAGCAGGAACGCCATGAAGTAACACTGCACCTGAAGGATGAATTTGTGCCAAGTGTTATTCGGATTCTAGGTAATGCAGGTGTGCTGATCTACCGTATCGAGGAAATGAAACAGACCTTGGAAGAAGACTTTTTGAAATGGACAGGAGGCGGACGCATTGCGTAGCTTTGGTAAACTGATGATCAATGAATGGCTCAAGATGACGAAGAAGAAAAGCTTTCTCCTCCCGTTTGGCCTGTTGGCCGTCATGGTCTTCCTGGTTGCATATATGATAAAAACTTTCTCACCAATGTCGATGAATGTGATCGAGTATGCCCAGCTGTCAGTCGCATCCCAAGGGATGGGGCAAATCCTGACCCTGCTTGCCATCGTCGTTACGGCAGGTTCGGTTGCGAAGGAGCACAGCTATGGCACCATTAAGCTGCTGCTGATCCGTTCCCAAAGCCGGGTGGTCATCCTGGCTTCCAAATATGCAGTCATTTTGCTGTATGTCGCATTATTGACAGCCTTCACTTTTGCAGCTGGATCTGCAGCCGGGGCTTTGTTCATGGGATCAGAAGCCGGATCTGTCAGCTGGGGAGACGCGGCCATGACGGGGGTTTACAGTCTGATCTATACGATGATCTATGTGACGTTTACGTTTACTGTTGGCATTGTAACCCGCTCCACAGGGCCTGCGATCGGTATCGGAATGTTTATGGTCGTCGTGCAGAATCTGGCGAATCAGCTCCTCATTAATTACAGTTGGTACAAATACCTGCCGTTTGTAAACGTCGACCTCTCCATCTATAGCGGCGGCGGTGCGAGTCCTATGCCTGGCATGAATATGTCGTTCTCGGCTTCCGTGCTTGCTGTATATTTACTGCTGTTCCTGATCATCGGCTTTTGGACATTCAAGAGACGGGATGTGTCATGAGGTGAGTATTGAATTCGACAACAACCTGCCGATTTATCTGCAAATTATGAATTATATCAAAAAACAAATCATTACCGGAAAACTTCAGCCCGGCGACAAGATTCCTTCTGTCCGTGAACTGGCTGTCGAACTTCAGATCAACCCGAATACGATTCAGCGAACGTTTCAAGAGCTGGAACGGGAAGAAATCGTGGAGACCAGGCGCGGACTGGGCCGGTATGTGACAAGTGAGGAATCTAAAATTATGAGTATCAAGAAAGAAATGGCCGGCGATTTGATCCAGCATTTTATTCAGGGGATGCAGGAGCTTGGTTTCAAAGAGAAAGATATTTTAACGATCGTATCCGATGCGTTCGAAACCGACAAATCCAATCTTAAGGAGGAGGGGTAGCCCGTGGAACAGCTGCTTCATATGGATCAAGTCAATAAAAACTATGGCGGCAAAATCGCGCTTCAGAACGTGTCCTTAACGGTCGGCAGCGGCAGAATCATCGGTCTGCTGGGCACGAATGGCAGCGGAAAGAGCACCATGATGAAAATAGCAGCAGGGTTGATCCAGCCAGCTTCGGGTACAGCCGAGATTCTGGGTCGTCCGGTAGGGCTCGAGACTAAGGCGCTCGTGTCCTTCATGCCGGATCGTCCGCTGACGGAATCATGGATGAAGGTGAAGGATGCACTGCAGTTCTATGAAGACTTTTACACCGATTTCGACCCACTTAAAGCGGAGCGGATGCTGCAGTTCATGAACCTGAACCTGGGTGATAAAATCAGCACCCTGTCGAAGGGGATGAATGAACGTCTGCAGCTGACCCTGGCCTTGTCGCGCAATGCGTCCCTGTACCTGCTGGATGAACCGATCGGGGGCGTTGACCCTGTAGCAAGAGGCAAGATATTGGATGCCATCGTTGAGTTTTATAATGAAGACAGCAGCATTATTATCTCCACGCATTTGGTCCGCGATATTGAACGGATCTTTGATGAAGTGATCTTCATTCGCAACGGTGAGTTGGTCCTTCATGATGAAGTGGAGAACATTCGCCTGAAGCATGGAAAAAGTATTGATGACATGTTTAAAGAGGTGTTTGCGGAATGATAAAACTGCTGAAGTATGACTGGAAGCGCAATGCCGGCTCCATCTCAGGGCTGCTTGCGGTATTGATGATCGTGCAGGTGCTGATCGGATCCATGTATTACACAGGTCGTTGGGATTCCGAGGTGAGCATTGGGCTCAGTATGATGGTCTACGGGATTGTGAGTACGATTTTACTGATCATGGTGTTCAAAACGTATGACTACAACATCCGGGCATATCATCGCAGGCTGCTGCCGGTTCCTCCATTGTCGAGTGTGACAGCCACAATGATTCAAGCCTCGGCGGCTATGATTCTCATTTTGCTGCTTGCAGCATGTCATATATGGGTGTTCTGGAGCATATCGGAGTGGAGTGAAGTTTTACAGTTCGTTCATGTGCAGTGGAGCCATGTACTGGTGATGCTGGTATCGGGTTTTCTGAAATTCATATTTTTTGTTGCCATTGTTCTTTTTTGTATCACAGTATCCCGAAGTTTTCGTTCAAAAGGAAGTATATGGATTGGCATTTTGCTGTTTTTTATCATCCAAAGTGCAGTTTCATGGGTGAGCAATAAGCTGTTTGGAGAGGCCCCATTAACGTACCAGATTTTAACCGTTCGACTCGAAGGCCGAAACTATGAAACAGCTGCTGTAGAGGAAGTTGTCAATGGTTTTTGGAGGCCCATGCTGCTGGAGCTGATCCTCACCATTGCGCTGGTGTATGTTGCTGTAAAGTTGATCGACCGTAAGGTAGAGGTGTAGATAGATATAAAAAAAGGATTTCCCTGAGGAGAACTGAAGTTCTCGTGGGAAATCCTTTTTTTATATGGATGATTATTAATGATTCATGAGAATAGACCGATATAAAAACTATACCATACTTTTGTCGATATCCATCTTCTGCAGTCCTGATATAAATTACAGAGATGCTTAAATGTAGAAAAAGGTATAGACCTGGTGTGGTAAATACTGTACAATACGATCTTGTGTTTCTTATGAAGATTGTACTGGAGGTGTCTTAATACTTTAAAGGTATCAATTTAGTCATAATTGAGTGATGATTTGTAACTAAATTCCGTCCTGTCGTACTGTTCATAAACTACACATCGGAGGCGACATTTTGAAAATCAAACAATATATATCCTGTGCCCTTGCTGCAACGTTGATGCTGACAGCAGCAGTGACAGGAGCCGTAGATAAAGCTCATGCGCAAGCCCAAGTCCAGACGTATAAAGCATCTACTTCATACAGTCCAGAAGCCAGTCAAGGTCAGTGGTCTTATCAAAAGCGGTCAGGCCAAGTTTTTTCAGACTTAACCTATAACGCCGTAAACAAACGTTGGGATTACAATGGCTCATATCCTTGGGTGTCATCTAATGCCGGACATCCCGGGAAGGATTTTGACGCGGTAAGAAAGTGGGTTGCTCCTGCAAACGGTAAGATATCGATCCGTGGTACCGTTCGTAAAGGGGATGATCTGGGGGACGGGGTAACAGCTATCATTCAAAAGGATGAAGAGACGCTGTGGAGTTCTACGATCAAGAATAAGTCTGAGGTCACGCCGACGGGAGTATCTAATATTGAGGTCCAGCAGGGCACGGCTGTATATTTCATCATAAACAGAGTGAGTTCTATAAACAATGACCACACTGTATGGGATCCTGACATTTCGTTTACGCCTGCAGAAGGCTCAGCGGATGATATCATTGCACATGAACCAAAGAAGGCAATTGCCGATACATCGGCTTCGACGACGGTGAATGTGTTGAGCTGCGGAGCAGCAGCAGACGATAACAAAGACGATTATCCTGCCTTTGCAGCCTGCCTGGATCAAGCCAAACAATTAGGCAAGAGCTTATATGTACCCCAAGGCACCTTCCATCTTGGCCGAATTCTCACGCTGGATGGCGTAAGCCTCAAAGGTGCGGGATCAGCCTTAACTACACTGGTTTCCACAGACCCCGAGAAGGGCTCTATTGACATTAAAGGTTCTGGTGTTCATCTTACCAATCTGAAGCATGAGTATCAAAGCGTTGTTCCAAGAGGCAGCGGTGCTAATGAGAAAAACAGTATCACCGTAAGGGGTGCGAATGATTTTCTCATTGATGATATTTATGTGGATAAAGCCAGCACAGCCGGCATCCTGGTACAGGGACAAGCTTCCAATGGAACCATTTCCAACAGCAGAGTAGAAGCAACAAATGCTGATGGTATTCACATAACAGATGGAAGCAGCTATATTACCGTATCGAATAATATCGTAAAAGCCGCAGGAGACGATACGATTGCAGTCGTCAGCTACCTTCAGGACGGCCCGCCCGTTCACCATGTGACCATCAAGGATAATGACACTGGTTATAATTCCAAAGCCCGCGGAATTGCTGTCGTGGGAGGAAACCACATCGAGATCCAAGGCAACTCGGTGAAAGATACGTACATGGCTGGCATTTATATTGCTGTAGAGGGAAGCTACAACACAGCGAATGTGAATCATGTTCATATTGACAGCAACCTGATCGATCATACCGGAACTGCCAAGCCGCAGAACCATCCGAACGCCTTGGTGTATGCTTCACAAGGAGTGATCGATAACGTTACATTCAGCAACAATACGTTTCAAAATGCCGCCCATCGCGGCCTTGGCGTATGGGGCGACGGAGATATCCGAAATATTTTTTACACCAAAAACACGCTGATTAACAGCATCGGCGCGAATACAACCTTTAGTAAAGGAATTATTCATTTGGCACAAAATATCGGTTTTTAATACATTTGCCAAGGCCATTGTAAATCTGTGAAACGAATTGAATTGAAGAGCTTATGAGCTGGTGTCAGGTAGCGCTGATGCCAGCTTTTTTTTGTCTAAATTAAGACATCCTAACTACATTAAACGCCCTGGGGTTTTTTGAATCAGAAAATCATAAAAATGAAAATAAAATATTTGGAGTCGTTTACGAAGCGGCAGAGCTAGGTAAAGGTATAAGGTCTGTAACTCATTTGCAAGAGAGAAATAGAATGGAGGCAGTATATGCTAAAAGCGAAGCCAAAACGCCTGTATCTGCTTATAGGATTGGGAGTTTTGATTATCGTCCTCGTGTTGTTCCAGTTGACGGACAAGCAGTCGTTGTCGATCGAAAGCTGCGGTGCTGTAGCGGACGATGGGAAGGATGATGTCCATGCCATTCAGGCATGTATTGAACAAGCTCAATCCAAGCAGCTGACGCTTGAGGTGCCCGAAGGGGAATATCACTTGAGTGACATGATTACACTGGATGGCGTAAGCATGAGGGGCGAAGGCGACAAATCCATATTAATATCAACCAATCCAGAGCAGGGATCCATAAACATGACAGGTGAGGGGGCCCGGCTAAGTCATCTGCAGCATCAATATCAAACGACGGTGGAACGAGGAGATGGAGCCAATGAAAAAAACAGCATCACGGTCAGCAAGGCCCGCCAATTTCTCATTGACTCCGTAAAGGTTCAGCAGGCGAGTACAGCAGGTATCTTGGTAACGAAAGGCTCGAAGGAAGGCAGGATTACCAACAATATCATCGAAGGAACAGGTGCAGACGGCATTCATATTACAGGACAGAGCAGCCAGATTGTGGTGGAAGGTAATCAGGTGAAAGCAACAGGGGACGATGCCATTGCTGTAGTCAGTTATCGGGATGATGGGACAGCGGTGCAGGACATTGCAATCAAGGGTAACCGCGTGGGATACGGCTCCCGAGCTCGTGGTATTGCGGTTGTGGGAGGCGAGACCGTAACCATTGAAGGTAACACCATTCAGGAGACCAGCATGGCCGGAATCTACATTGCCACTGAAAAAAACTGGAATACTACGGATACGATCGGAGTGACCATAAGCCAAAATACAATCAATAACAGCGGGACCAAGCCAGGAAGCGATCATCCCAATATCCTGGTGTATGCTTCCTTTGGTAAAGTGGACCAAATTACGTTCGAGGACAACAAGGTGATGAATGCAGAACATGCCGGGTTAGGGATGTGGGGGGAAGGTGAGATTGGGGATGTCTATTTAACCGGAAATCATGTGGAGAACTCTAATCTTTCACCCACGCAATTCAAGAAAGGAACGGTTCACAGCTCCAATAATGTCGGTTTTTAAAAATAAATTTTGAACTCTTGAAAACTGTGTTTTCCATTGCGGAAACACAGTTTTTTTAATGTGTTCCTAGCTTGCTCGCTAAAAAGCCCCCCTACTATATAGAGCCTGGTTTTTTTGAACAATAGAAATGAGTATTTAGTAGGAATAAAGCGCTGTCAATTCAGGCTTAAATGCAGACATGAAATCCTGGATATGGATCATTTTGCAGCCAAGGCAATGTTTCAGCACCAGAGGAGGGGTTTAAAAGAACAACTATTACGCATGTCGGGGGTACGAAAGTCCTGAATATTTTAACTGTCTAGGAAAAGAGGAGTGTATTTGGCTCAAAGGCAGACCTCGGTTTCAGGATATCGGCAGCCTCATTGATGGGACATGTGGACAAGTTCCGGGAATGTGGTCGTACATAAGATACCCTCTGTACAGGCCGTAATACCATAATGTCGATGGAGGAGAATACATGGAATTAAGGGAGTATCTCAGAGTGATCAAACAACGATGGTGGATTCCTCTGCTGACGGTAGTCTGCTGTCTTGCCATCGTTTATGCCTACAATGCTCTTTATACACAACCTGTGTATGAGGCATCCGCTGATTTGATTGTGAATCAGCCGGGCATTACGGATGAAGGTGAGCAGATGGTAAACCAGAACTCGATCAATACCAATCTGATGCTGATCAATACCTACAGACAGATCATCACTTCTGAAGCGATTACGGGATATGTGGTTCGAAATCATCCTGAACTGAACCTAACGCCGCAGGAGCTGAGCAGTAAAGTGACAATTAATACCATGAAAGATACGCAGGTCATAAACCTGACTGCACAGGACTCATCCTATGAAAGAGCTGCGGTTATCGTAAATTCGATGTCTCATGTCTTCATTGACAGAGTAACAACGATAATGAACGTGAACAACGTGAGTGTTCTGAACGAAGCCGATACGAGCTCCTCACCGGATCCTGTCAACAATCATGCCGCATTCCTTTATCTGTTTAGCGTAGCATTGGGGCTGCTCCTTGGCTGCGGGATTATATTCCTCATGAGTTACCTGGATGATTCCGTTACATCGGAACAGGAAATTGAACAGGTCCTCGGATTAACATTATTAGGTAATATCCATAAAGCAAAAAGACAGGACTTAAAACATGTAGACGCGGATGTAATCCAAGAGTCACAGACCGTGAACATGAGGAATGTCAGTAATCCAAAAGAAATCTGAGATGCGGCTAAACATCATGGGAACGGGATTATCAACTAGAGAAACGATATGAGTCAAGCGCAGAGGTGAACAAATCAAGCGCAGAGGTGAACAAATTTTGGATGCTAAAAGAAATATACTGATCTTCCGGGATCATCTTTTACCCCCATCAGAAACCTTTATTCGAGCTCAAGCTGAAGGCTTGTTATCCTTCCGTCCGTACTATATGGGCTCGAGGTTGGTGGAGGGAATAGATATTGAGAAGGACGCCAGGTTCGTAGTAAATCAGGGCGGCACACTGGGGAGATTCAAAGAGATTGGTTTTAAATTAGTAGGGTTGAATTGGGGAATGGCGGGCGAACTGCAGAGACTGCAGCCAAAGCTCATCCATGCACACTTTGGAACAGATGCCGCCATTGTCCTGCCTCTTGCGGCAAAGCTGAATATTCCGCTGATCACCACCTTCCACGGATATGACGCGACAACCAAGGATGAATATGCCAAAAAATCTTACTATACACATCGAAATTATGTGAAAAAACGAAAGCAATTACAGCGTAATGGCGCTTTATTTATAGCGGTTTCCGATTTTGTTGAGAAGAAGCTGCTTGAGCAGGGATATCCTCCACATAAAGTGGTTCGGCATTATACAGGAATAAACCCACAGATTTTCCAAGCGGATTCCTCAGTTCAGAGAAAGCCGATTGTTTTATTCGTAGGCAGGCTGGTGGAAGTGAAGGGCTGCACTTATCTGCTGCAGGCCATGCAAGCTGTACAGGAAGCAATACCGGGTGTGCAGCTCGTAGTTATTGGAGACGGGCCTCAGCGGGGAGAGCTTGAACATATGGCCCAGCGAACGTTAGCTGATTATCGTTTTTTGGGACTGCAGAGCCCTGCAGAAATCAAAGCGTGGATGAATCAGGCTCAAGTGTTCTGCGCGCCGAGCGTCTCCGTCGATAATGGGGCGGAAGAAGGTCTGGGCACGGTTTTTCTAGAGGCAAGCGCTATGGGTCTTCCTGTCGTCAGCTTTGCTACAGGCGGGATTCCTGAAGCGGTGAAACATGGCCAGACCGGACTGCTTGCTCCTGAGAAGAATACCGCTGCTTTAAGCCAGCACATCATCGCGCTGCTGACAAATCCCCTTCTGTGGAGCCGTTTCAGCGAGCAGGGACGTCAGCGGGTCATCGAACATTTCGATCTGGAGAAACAGACAAGGCAGATGGAAGACTTATATCAGTCTGTCTTGATCGAACGGTCCAGCCCCAGAAGAACATTGTTATCTGACACGCTCGGGAATTTATTCTAATGCACACGGATATTCAAACAAAAAGGTGATTTGGAGGATAACCCATATGGCAACTGCACCTCAGAGAGGCGGACTGTATACAACAATCAATCCCGCATCTTCTCTGTCTGAAGCTTATAAGACTTTAAGAACCAATATTCGATATTCGTCCACCGAGAAGATTTATAAGGTGCTTCTTATCACTTCTGCTTCAAAAGGGGAAGGGAAATCCACGACGGCTGCGAACTTGGCGGTGACGTATTCTCAGGAGGGACATAAAGTGCTGCTGCTGGAAGGGAACTTAAGAGACCCCTCCCTGAAGACGATGTTCCCGAACGTTAAAAGTGTCGGCCTTACGGATGTGCTGACAGGCCAGCGTCATCTGTCGGATTGCATTTCAGCAACCGATGTGCCCAATCTGAATGTTTTGCTGGCAGGCACACACACCCCCAACCCGTCGGAACTGATTGGTTCGGAGCGCATGAAAATAATGCTGAATGAGCTGTCTCAAATATATGACGTGATCATTATCGATTCGCCGCCGGCGCTGCCGCTGGCAGATGCGCAAATTTTGGGCACGCTGTCTGATGGAGTCGTGCTGGTCGTCGGAGCAGGCAAGTCATCCAAAGCGGATGTGAAACGAGTAAAAAGCAATATGGAGCATGTACATGCACATGTCGTTGGAGCTGTTTTGAACCAGACCTAGAGCAATTACAGATATTGAACGGAGGAAAAGCATAGATGAATATGATCAACAATGAAGCGAAATCCATGGACCACGGTGCAGGTTCCTCAAAGATGAAATGGGATAAAGGGGTTCTGTTTCATTTCACGAAAAGGAGCATGGATCTCATATTTTCCTTCGTCGGTATGATTTTACTTTTGCCTGTTTTTATTCTGCTGGCTGTGATGATGAAAATTCGAGAACCGAAAGGAAAGATTTTCTTTAAACAGCCTCGGGTCAGTAAAAACCACAAAATATTTAACATTTACAAGTTCCGTTCCATGGTCACGGATGCGGAAACACGATTAAAAAAGGATAAACGCCTCTATCAAAAGTATGTCGACAACAACTACAAGCTTGAGCCGGAGGAAGATCCGCGGATTACCAAATTAGGCCGTTTTCTTCGAAAGAGCAGCTTGGACGAGCTGCCACAGCTTATGAACGTGATCAAGGGCGATATGAGTCTCGTTGGTCCGCGTCCTGTCGTAACCCAAGAACTGAAAGAATACAAAGAGAAAAAGGAAGATCTCTTGTCAGTGAAGCCGGGGATCACGGGCTACTGGCAGGTAAGCGGCCGCAGCAGTGTAGGCTATCCCGAACGTGTGGACCTGGAACTCTATTATGTGTATAACAAGTCGATTCTGCTGGACATCAGAATTTTGTTTGCAACAGTTTGGCATGTGCTGCTGAAAAAAGGAGCCTATTAATCATCAAAAATATAAAAAACCGGAAAGGGGATACAGTATGAAAATTGCCATTGTACATGATTGGCTCACCACGTATGCAGGATCGGAAAAGGTATTGGAACAAATGCTGGAACTTTTTCCGGAAGCCGATTTATTCAGTACGGTAGACTTTCTGTCCGGGAAAGAACGAGAGTTCCTGCGCGGTAAGGAGGTTCATACTTCCTTCATACAGAAGCTTCCGCTTGCCAAGAAGAAATATCGGCAATACCTTCCCTTAATGCCGATGGCGGTGGAGCAGTTTGACCTGTCTTCATACGACCTCATTTTATCAAGCTCTCATGCGGTCTCCAAGGGCGTCATTACGGGACCCGGACAGCTGCATATCTCGTACGTGCATTCACCCATTCGTTATGCGTGGGACCTGCAGCATCAATATCTGAAGGAATCAGGTCTTCATAAAGGCTTGAAAGGGATGGCAGCCAAATGGATGCTGAGCCGAATGAGAATGTGGGATTATCGAACCTCCAATGGAGTGGATCATTTTCTGGCCAACTCCGACTTCATTGCGAGCCGGATCTGGAAGGTGTACCGGAGAGAATCACAGGTCATTTATCCTCCGGTAAACGTATCGGCCTTTGCCTATCATGAAGCGAAAGACGACTTTTATCTTACGGCCTCACGCATGGTTCCTTACAAGAAGATGGATCTCATTGTAGAGGCATTCTCCAAAATGCCGGATAAAAAGCTGGTGGTGATCGGAGACGGGCCGGATATGGTCAAGATCCGTGAGCATGCCGGAGATAACATACAGATTATGGGTTACCAATCCGATGAAGTGCTGATTGATCATATGCAGCGGGCCAAAGCGTTTGTGTTTGCTGCTGAAGAAGATTTCGGGATTACGGTCGTGGAAGCGCAGGCCTGCGGAACGCCTGTCATTGCCTATGGCCGAGGCGGTTCACTTGAAACCATTAAAGGCTTACGATCCTCCGAACCGACCGGCGTGTTCTTCGAGGAGCAGACGGTCGATTCGGTGATGGCAGGTGTACAGCGGTATGAATCGGAAAGCCGAAGAATATCTCCGGCCAACTGCCGTAAGAATGCAATGACCTTTACGCCGGAATTTTTCAAAAGGAGCCTGAAAGCGTTCATTGATGAAAAGCTGGATGCCAGCACATCTTCGGATCATCGGGCTCAGGAAATGTTCCGAGTACTGTAGAGAAAAGGAGACAAGGGCGATGAACTTAACCTTTATTGGAACAGGCTATGTAGGCCTGGTATCCGGCGTATGCTTCTCGGAGATCGGAAACCGGGTCACTTGTGTGGATAATAATCAGGACAAGGTCGATCAATTAAACAGCGGCATTGTGCCGA
The DNA here is from genome assembly GCF_012933385.1 of Paenibacillus lemnae. Classification (GTDB taxonomy): domain Bacteria; phylum Bacillota; class Bacilli; order Paenibacillales; family Paenibacillaceae; genus Paenibacillus_AQ; species Paenibacillus_AQ lemnae. The sequence continues at coordinate 71,490 of NZ_JABBPN010000019.1, read as the reverse complement.
TCTACGAACCCGGATTGAAAGAACTTATGGAGAAGAACAAGGCACAGGGCAGGCTGGAATTTACAAGCAGCCTGTCACAGGCTGTACAGGAAGCGGATGTCATCTTCATCTGTGTCGGCACCCCGCCGCTGCCAAGCGGAGAGGCAGATTTGACTTACATCAAACAGGTTGCTCACGATATCGCACTGGAAATGGACGGATACAAAGTGATCGTAACCAAGAGCACCGTGCCTGTCGGAACCAACGATAACCTTAAAGATATGATCGGGCAATTGACCTCGCATGCTTTTGATATCGTCTCCACACCTGAATTCCTTCGGGAAGGCACAGCGGTCAAGGATACCCTTCATCCCGACCGGGTCATCATTGGTACTGAAAATGAGCGTGCAGCGAAGATGATGACAGAACTGCACAAGCCTTTAACCAGCAACATTATTACAACAGATATTCGCAGTGCTGAAATGATCAAATATGCGTCCAATGCCTTTCTGGCTACCAAAATTTCATTTATTAACGAGATTGCCAACATCTGCGAGAAAGTAGGAGCCGATGTGACAGAGGTAGCAGCAGGCATGGGGCAGGACCGGCGGATCGGTTCTTCATTCCTGCAGGCAGGCATCGGATATGGAGGCTCGTGTTTTCCTAAAGATACGGATGCGCTGATCCAGATTGCAGGCAATGTGGATTATGAATTCAAGCTGCTGAAATCGGTCGTGGAAGTCAACAAGGACCAGCGCTTTAACGTGATTGACAAGCTGAAACACTCTCTTGGTGATCTGAAAGGAAAGCGCATTGGCATTTGGGGACTTGCCTTTAAACCTAACACGGATGATGTTCGTGATACCCCCGCTCTGGAAATTATGGAAAGTCTGCTGGAAGAGCAGGCCGTCGTGAACGCCTACGATCCGGTTGCAGCAGAAAATTTCCGCAAGGGATTCGGGAAATGTGACAGCGTCGAATGGAGTACAGATGCGCTGGCTGCTGCCAAAGACTGCGACGCACTTTGTCTTCTCACAGACTGGGAGGAATTTAAAGAGCAGGATCTTCTGGCTCTGCAAAAAATCATGAAGCAGCCGATTCTGATTGACGGGCGGAATGTGTTTTCCAAGGAACAGGTCAGTCAGACGGACTTCCAGTATTATTCGATCGGCAGACCTGAAATTGGTGGCCTGTTCCCTTACAAGGAAGAGGGTATCGTGATTCCTTTATGAAGAAAAGTCACTCCATCTGGTGGATGAATCCCGCGTATCTGTTCCTGATTTTGATGAGCGTTGTTATTGCAGGGGGGTATCTGATTCCGGGAGAAAGCTATCTCGCCTTTTACCGGGTGAACAAGTTTATTAACGACAGCAACATCTGGTACAGCATTCTGCCTGCCGTATGTTTTATCGTGGGAAGCGCAGCAGCCTCCCTCATGACAAGAGGAAGCGGGACATCCCATGGATTCCACGACATGCTGCAGCATCAAGAAGGATACATAAAGGGCTGGATCAAGCTGCTGTTTGGTTTAACACTCTTCGGCTATGCCATTTGGTTCCTCATCATGATTCAGAACGGATTTTCTCTGCAGCTATTTCTCAATGTCGTTCGTGGAGAGCCAGGGGCGATTTATGCCATTACAGAAAACTTCAAAACGATAACGGGGATTACGTCGTTCACTAATTTTGGAATTCCTTTTGTGATCTTTGCGGTCTATTACCAGGTTTCAAATGGCAAAAGAACGTTCAATCTCATGATTGCGGTTGTACTGGTGCTGACGCTCATCCGGGCAGTATTCTTCTCGGAGCGGCTGGCGCTTATGGAAATCCTGCTGCCTACGTTGATCATTATCCTGGCCGTGAAACGGAAACAAGGGAAAAAGCTGCCTCTCGTCAATTATTATCCGTTCATCGGAGTCATCGCATTGATCGGATTCTTCGGTCTCAGCGAGTATTTCAGATCCTGGCTGAGCTTTTATGTAAACATTTATCCTTCATTTTGGGAATTTATTGTCACTCGTTTCTTCGGCTACTATGTAACCGCACTGAATACCGGGACCTTGTATGTGGAACAGCTTGGTCTTCAATCTATCCCATTTCCCTACTTTACCTTTGAGTGGATATGGAAGTTCCCGGGTTTAAGCGATCATGCTTACTTTTCTGCCTTTGGCGTGAACCCGGAAGCAGGCATTAACAACACGCTGGAGAGCATGGGGAATCCCGAGTTCAATAATCCATCCGGTCTGCTGCTGCCTTACCAGGATTACAGCTTGATTGAGGCACTGATGTTCTGGATACTTCTGGGATATGCCAGCGGGCTGCTGTATGACGGGTTCAAAAAAGGACGGACCCTGGGGTTAATCATGTACCCGATCTGGATGGTCGGCATTCTGGAGATTCCACGCTATCTCTATTTCAGCAGCGGACGTTTCTTTCCCTGCTGGATTATGCTTATCACGTTTACCCTTATGCTTCACTACAATCGTAAAAAAATAATCAGCTGGCAGCCAGCCGGAAGGAGCGGAACCACGTGACACAGACCATCTATATTAACGGCCGGTTTCTGACTCATGGCGTTACCGGGGTTCAGCGTTATGCGCTGGAGCTGATCCGGTCCTTTGACCGGCTCGCCGGAAGCAAGGCTGAGGGCTTTGAGGATTATGAGTTTATTGTATTGTCACCCAAAGCCGAGCTGCCGGAGCTGGGACTGAGTACGGTCAAGATCAGGCAGGTAGGCCGGTTAAGCGGCCATTTGTGGGAGCAGCTGGAGCTGCCTTTTCATTCCGCAGACGGTTTCCTGCTTAATCCGTGCAACACGGCTCCTATTATGAAAAGGAAGCAGGCAGTCACCATGCATGATGCCGCTGTATATGCGGTTCCGGAAACCTACTCTCTTCCATTCAGGCTCTGGTACAAAACATTGTTTCCTGCCATAGGGGCGATGTCGAGGCAGGTACTAACCTGCTCTGCCTTCTCGAAAGACCAGCTCATCCATTACTGCGATATTAAAGCATCCAAGATGCATGTGATCCCCCACGGCAGGGAGCATGTTCTCGCAGCGGCCGCGGATCCCACAGTACTGGACAAATACGGATTGGACAAGCCCTTTGTGCTTGCGGTAAGCAGCATGAGCCCGAACAAAAATTTCGGTTCGATCGTCAAAGCGATACAGCATTTGAATCGAACGGATGTTGACTTTGTCATTGCAGGCGGAACGAATCCGAAGCTGTTTAAGGAACAGGGCGAGCTTCCGGAGAGCGTCAAATACCTGGGATATGTAGAGGACGGAGAGCTTCGGTCACTTTACGAGCATGCTGCTTGTTTTGTATTTCCTTCCTTCTACGAGGGATTTGGCTTCCCGCCGCTTGAAGCGATGACCTGCGGGTGTCCTGTCGTAGCTTCCCGGACGGCATCGATTCCTGAAGTATGCGGAGATGCAGCCATGTACTGCGATCCCCATGACTGGATGGATATTGCCCGGTGCATGGAACAGGTGATCGATGACCCTGCCCTTCAGATCAGGATGAGAACCGAAGGCCTTGAGCAGGCCAGCCGGTTCTCTTGGGAGAAATGTGCGCGGGACACATTGATGGCGATCAACATGGAAAGGGGGCATGCTGTTTGAATATTATTTTTGCCAGTCACACGTATATCGGAGGGCCCTTCGTGGTCGGTTCCCACCATTTGGCTAGAGAGATGGATAAGCTGGGTCATCATGTGATTCATGTCAGCACCCCCCTCAGTCCATTTCATCTGTTGAAATGGAAGGATCGAGACATCCAGAACCGCTTTCGAATCTGGAAGGGAGAGTATTCAGAGTCCGGACCGGTGAATTCCGTACCCTTCACGATGCTGCCTTGGGAGATTGCGGGGCCCTTTTACAAGAAAACGAAGCGGAACTGGATGCTGCCATCTCTTCGTCGTTTGATGAAGCAGCATGGTATGGATCATGTGGATATCCTGCTGATGGATCAGCCCCGGTTTGTCGGACTGGATCGAATGCTGAAGCCTAAGCTGAGCATTTACCGGCCAACCGATATATACAGCAAAATGACAGGCGATTCCGTAGTCGCTGCTGCGGAAGCTGAAATCATGTCCCGTGTCTCGGCGCTGGTCTCCACATCCGAACCGGTTCACTCGGAGTTAATCCGCCACAATCCGGATCTGCCCTCTCTGATTCTGGAGAATGGTGTGGAATACGAGCATTTTGCCGCACCGGCCGAGGAACCGGAGGAGCTGAGTGCGATCCCGGGGCCGCGTGCCATTTACATCGGGGCGATCGACGACCGTCTGGACTTGGACGCACTGCGAAGGCTTGCTGAGGCCAAGCCTGAACTGAGCGTGGTTATTATCGGACCTGTACAGGAAAGCGTCACTCGTTTCTTTAAGGATCTCTCTAACGTCTATCTGCTAGGAGCCAAGCCTTATTCCGCTGTACCGGCATTTCTTCAGCATTGTGATGTGGCACTGCTCCCTTTAAGTGATCATCCCGCCAATGCCGGAAGAAGCCCGATGAAGCTCTACGAATATATGGCTGCAGGATTGCCGGCTGTGGTGACAGAAACGCCGGAGCTGGCGCGTCGAAGTGAACCATTCATTTATTTTTTCAAAGGTGCGGAAGAGATAGCAGCCAAGGTTGAAGAAGCTCTCCAGAAATCCAGCAGGAAAGAAGAGGTCAAGCAGCTGGCTGCACGGCATGCCTGGGATTCAAAGGCAGCTCAGCTGCTCACTTTTGTAGAGAACCTATAATCTTAATGAGGAGTAGTGACTGGTATGTCTTTAAGAAGTAAAGGGATACATGCGATGAAGTGGTCCAGCCTAGGTACGGTTGTATCCATTGTCGTGCAGCTGCTCCAGCTGATCATGGTATCCCACCTGCTCTCACCCAAAGATTATGGTCTTATGGGCATGATTATGGTCATTGTGGCCGCTGCGGTGAACTTGACGGATATGGGGATTTCCAATGCCATCATTCACCGTCAGGATGTCACAAGGGATCATCTGTCCAGTCTCTATATTCTGAACCTGGTTATGAGTGCTCTTATATCATTGCTGATTTGGCTTTCGGCGCCTTTCGTAGCCGCCTTCTATAATGAACCTGCGCTCGTCAGCCCGGTGAGATGGATGTCGCTGCTCTGTCTCATACCTGCTTTCGGCCAGCAGTTTGAAGTTTTGAGCCGCAAAGAGCTGAAGTTTGACAATATATCCAAAATTCAGATCGCAGCCTATATCGGCGGCTTTGTGATTGCGCTGACTGGTGCGTTATTAGGCTTTGGAGTCTATGCACTTGTGGGCTCTTATCTCGGAAACGCCCTGATTAAATCGGTATGCCTGATGTTTCTGGGCTGGAAGACATGGACGCCGAGACTGCATTTTGCCCGGGAAGACCTGCGGGGTTATCTCCGATTCGGAGTGTATCAAATGTCTTCCAATCTGCTGCAGTCGCTGATCTCCAATATTGATTATATGATTATCGGCCGTATGTACGGAGCGAGTACGCTGGGTTATTACAGTTTTGCATTCCAGCTGTGCAATATGCCGATTCAGAAATTATCTCCGCTGATCAATACAGTCAGCCTGCCGATCTTTGCGAAGATGCAGATGCAGCAAGAATTGCTTCGGTCCGGATATGTAAAAATGATGGGCTATGTAAGCTATTTGAATGCTCCGATTTATCTGGGCATTCTGGTGACGGCTCCTTCTCTGGTTCCCTTTGTGTTTGGGGATCAATGGCTCCCTAGTGTGGTGATCATTCAGATCCTGTCAGCAACGATGATGGTCCGGATGCTAACCCTGCCGGTTCAGCCGCTGCTTCAGTCCAAAGGACGTACGGATGTCTACTTCCAGTTTACGCTGATCAGTATGCTCATTCAGGCTCCAGGCCTGTTTATCGGGGCGTATTTCGGAGGCGTTATCGGCATCTCCATCGCGTATCTGCTGATTCAAATCGTACTAATGCTCGTGCAGTATCTGTTTGCCATCAAACGGACACTGGGACCGTGCGGATCTGACTGTTTAAAAAGCGTGCTGCCCGGCCTGGGATTTGGCGGCATTATGGTTGCTGGTGTGCTGCTCATTAATCAGCTTGTCGATTGGCTGTTCTCAAGTGAAGTGAACTTTATATTTCAGGTAGTTTGCGGAGCAGTCTTCTACCTGACAGCGATTCTGGTGTTTAACCCGAGCGCCATGATGAATCTTCGGGAAGTTATACAACGAAAAGGGAAACTTGACTAACTGCCAGATAAGGCCATAGGGCTCTTTCGATTCATATATTCATCATTTGTAGAAACCATTAGGAGGGCTTACTATGACCAAGGTAAAAAAAGCAATCATCCCGGCCGCAGGACTTGGAACACGTTTTCTGCCAGCTACTAAAGCAATGCCGAAGGAAATGCTTCCGATCGTGGATAAGCCGACGATTCAATATATTGTGGAGGAGGCGGTCTCCTCAGGCATTGAGGATATCATCATCGTCACAGGACGGAGCAAGCGGGCGATTGAAGATCACTTTGATAAGAACGTCGAACTTGAGGCCGACCTGGAGGAAAAGAACAAAGACGAGCTGCTGGAAATTGTCCGTGATGTCACCAATCTGGTAGAGATTCACTGTGTACGCCAGAAAGAGCCTCTCGGACTGGGGCATGCCATCTGGTGCGCGCGGAAATTCATTAATCATGAACCGTTTGCCGTTCTGCTTGGCGATATGATCATCGATAATGATGTTCCGTGTCTCAAGCAGATGATGGATGTGTACGAGAAACAGCAGTCCAGCATGATCGCTGTGGAAGCTGTACCTTGGAACGAAGTAAGCAGCTATGGGGTCATCAAGGGAGAAGTGTTCAACCCGAAAATGCAGCGGATTACGGATCTGGTGGAAAAGCCAAAGGTCGATCCGCCATCCAATCTCGCCATGATCGGCAGATATATTTTGCACCCGGAAATCATGGATATTCTGGAAAGTCAGGAAGCGGGAGTCGGCGGTGAAATTCAGCTTACAGATGCATTGAAAAAGCTGGCACAGCTGCAGGACATGTACAGTCTCCGTTACGAAGGGCAATTATACGATGTCGGCAGCAAACTGGGGTATCTCAAAGCCAATATTGATTTTGCGCTGAAGCGGGATGGTATTGGGGGATCATTAAAGGAATACCTGCTTGAAACTGTCATTCCAGAGAATGAGGCTGAGACACACAAGGGACTTAAAATCGTATAACTGAATTCTCATAAAAGAAGGAGGGATTAGTATGAAATTAGTATTGCTGTCCGGCGGTTCCGGCAAGCGGCTCTGGCCGCTTTCCAATGATGCAAGATCGAAGCAATTCCTCAAGGTTCTTGAGAATGAAGACCAGCTTATGGAGTCCATGGTTCAGAGAGTTTGGGGACAGATCAAGGCTGCAGGTCTCGACAAATCTACCATTATCGCTACGAGCAGCAAACAGGTGGATATTCTTCAGAATCAGCTCGGAGATGTTCCGATCATCGCGGAGCCGGAAAGAAGAGACACCTTTCCCGCTATCGCGCTGGCTTCGGTGTATCTGCATTCCCTAAAGGGAGTATCCCTCGACGAAACGGTATGCATTCTGCCGGTGGATCCTTATGTGGAAGATCATTTTTTTGAGAGAATAAAAGAGCTGGACCGTACCCTCAACAACGGTGACGCTAAAATTGCCCTGATGGGCGTAAAGCCTACTTACCCGTCCTCTAAATATGGTTATATTATTCCACAGGCGGACAGCGAACAGGATGGATTTATGAAGGCCTCGCATTTTACAGAGAAGCCAACGGAGGAAAAAGCTGAAGAACTGATTGCACAGCAGGCGCTGTGGAACTGCGGTGTGTTTGCTTTCAAGCTGGGCTATATGATTGACAAGCTCTTTCAATCTGAGGTCCCCCTTCAATATAAGGAATTGATCAAGAACTACAGTCAGCTGCCCAAAATCAGCTTTGACTATGAGGTTGTCGAGAAGGAGAAGAATATTGCCGTCCTGCCGTACGAGGGCTGCTGGAAGGATCTTGGCACCTGGAACACGCTAACCGAGAATATGGCGGTTCACCAAATCGGCGATGGTGCGGTGAGTGACGATTGTGAGAATACACATCTGATTAATGAGCTGGACATTCCTGTAACAGTCATCGGCCTCTCCAATATCGTGGTAGCGGTCAGCCCTGACGGCATCCTGGTTTCCGACAAAAGCGCAAGTCCCAGGGTTAAGGATATGGTTGCCTCTGATCAAACCCCTATGTATGAGGAGAGAAGTTGGGGATGGTACCGCGTTCTGGACTACACAAAATATGAAAATGAAGAAGAAGTGCTTACCAAGCGCATCGGTCTCAATGAGGGGAAGCACCTCAGTTATCAGAAGCACTGCCAGAGAAGCACGACGCTGAATATTGTGAGCGGTGAAGGTGTGCTGGTGTTTAATGATAAGGTTTTTGAAATCAAGAGCGGCGATGTGTTTACCATCCCTTCTCATATTTTTTATGGCATCAAGGCCGTCCGGGATGTGGAATTTATCGAGATTCAAAAGGGCTCGGTTCTGCAGGAGGATGATATCATCGAAATGTTCAGTACATGGGAGGAGATCGAGGCGCACTGCTCAACAAGGAGAATCCCTTCATGAAACGGTGGAAGAAAGCTGTTCTGATCGGATCCGCCTTGGTGCTGGCAGGAGCATGCGCATACGGCTTGTTCTTATATCAGTCGGTAAAAACCACGATGAATGCCATCTATGAACCACTGAATCAGGATCAGGCACCGCCAGTGACAGCTTCGAGTTTGGAACCAGATATGGAAACGGCGGCTGCCAGTGATGGAAAACAGACTGGTGGAATACAGACAGATGGAAAGCAGACGGATGAGAAGCAGACATCTGGCAGAGGAGCGGATCTGAGTCAACAAGACCCGTTCACCCTGCTGGTCATGGGTGTTGATCAGAGGGAACATGATGTCGGAAGGTCGGACTCCATTGTGGTTCTTACGATGAATCCAGCTAAACGATCGGTCCTTATGGTCAACATCCCGCGGGATACACGAACAGAAATTGTCGGGCACGGAACTGTGGATAAAATTAATCATGCCTATGCCTTTGGCGGTGTAGATATGGCGGTTAACACGATTCAGAACTTTCTGGATGTTCCCATCGACTATTACGTCAAGGTCAATATGGAAGGCTTTGAGCAGATCATTGACCTGCTTGGAGGAGTGACCGTAGATAATTCGTTTGCTTTTACTGTAGACGGCAGACATTACCCGGCAGGTGTGTTAACGCTTAATGGTGAAGATGCTTTGTTATTCTCGAGAATGCGTTACGATGATCCCCGAGGCGACCTCGGCAGAAATGAACGGCAGCGGCGTATCCTGACCGGACTCATGGATCGCGCCAAGACACTGTCGAATGTGACCAAGGTGACAGATATTCTGGAAGAGATTGAAGGCAGCACCAGAACCAATCTGAGCTTCTCGGACATCAATCATTTATTTATGAATTATAGAAATGAGATCGACTCCATCGATCAGGATGAGATTCAGGGAACTGGCGATATGATTAATAAGATCTACTATTATATTGTGAGCGAGACAGAGAAGCAGCGAATACACGCCGAGATTATGAAGCAGCTTCAATAACTGGCGGCACAGAGAAGAGGGTGCGGATGGCTGTTAATTTATTTTTCATTCCCCATCAGGATGATGAAGCCCTGACCTTTGGCGCAGGTATTCGCAATCATCTCGATGCGGGAGACGAGTGTCATGTGATTTTATATACAAATGGAGCGGCTTCCGGAGTCAGAAGGCAGCTGAACGGCGAAGAGAAAAGCGCACTTTTCAAACAATGGCTGTCGCCAGCCGCCGAAGGCTATTCCGAATTGAGCGAAGACGCCTTTTCCGCCTGCAGGAATGATGAGTTTATGCGATCCTGCCGGGCGCTTGGACTTCCGGATGAATGGATTCATATATCCTCTTATCTAATGCATGATGGAACCACAACCGTGGAGGGCTGCAAACAGGTGATTAAGGAATATCTAGAGCGCTATCCCGGAGCTCGCGTCAAGACCTTCACTTATATAGGAGGAAACCACAGGGATCATGCCAACATGGGAAAAGCGGGTCAGAGCATGTACGAGCAGGGGAATATTACCGACCTGAGATTCTATGTGGAGCCTTACAACTTGCGAAATGCGACAAAGGAAAAGGGAAGAGGTGCTATTTTAAAAGAAAAATCAGTTCAGAACCCGAACAAGGTCCGTGATTCCTTAAAAGAGTACAAGAAATGGGACCCTGCTCAAGGCCAGTTTGCGATCGGCTATCATTCAGTAAAGAAATGTATTAATACCGTTATTGCTAAGCCGGTGTCTTATTACCACAAACCTTGAAGGATCTAAAAAAACTCAACCGCAGCAAACCCTGTGTATGATGTACATGAGGGTTTGTTTTTTTGAACGGTGAATATTCCGGATAAACGGGGTTAAAATGATAAAGAGACCACTTGGCAAAACCGGAAAATGTGCTATAATAATATCAAAGTCAAAGAAAGTCAAAGTCAGCAACAACGGATTCTAAAGCATATCATGTGGTTAAACTTAACGTATGGCAAGGCTCTGTGCGACACGTGTAAGATGATAACGGCTTAGCGTTTCAATCAGTGGAGGATGAACAACATGCGTAATATCTCGGATATTATCGAACAATATTTGAAGCTTACGCTTCAGGGCAGCAAAGAAGGCACCATCGAAATTCAGCGCAATGACCTGGCTGAGCAGTTCTCATGTGTCCCTTCCCAGATCAATTATGTGATCAGCACGCGGTTTACTTTGGAGAAGGGTTATCTCGTGGAGAGCAAGCGGGGCGGCGGCGGCTATATCCGCATTCAGCGGATCGAACTGCCCCAGCATAATGCGCTTCACCATCATCTGCACCACAGTATTGGCAGTGATATGGATCAGACGGCAGCGGAAGGCTTGATTTATCAGCTCGAGGAATCGGGCTTTTTGAGCAAGCGGGAAGCTTGTATGATGCGCGGGGCGATCTCCAGGGAATGCCTGAAGCTGAAGCTCCCGTACCGGGATGAACTTCGTGCGCGAATTATGAAGGCCATGCTGCTGTCACTGCTGGGCAAATGAACACATGTGCATGTTCCTGAAGGAGGATGAACCGTTATGATGTGTCAAGAATGCGGCAGTCGTCCGGCCACGCTTCATTTCACCAAGATTGTGAACGGGGAGAAGACAGAGTTTCATTTTTGTGAAACATGTGCCCGTGAGAAGGGTGAGATGATTCCGGGGACGCCGAACGGATTTTCGATCCACAGCCTATTGTCCGGCCTGCTTGATCTGGATCCTGCGGGCAAAGGCCAGCTGGCCGGAGCGAAAGCTCCCCAGGTACCGCGATGCGAAGAATGCGGAATGACCTACACGCAGTTCAGCAAGCTTGGGCGATTTGGCTGCAGTTCATGTTATAAATATTTTTCCGACCGGCTGGATCCTTTGTTCAAAAGAGTGCACGGCAGCACCGCGCATGTCGGTAAAATTCCGAAGCGCAGCGGCGGCAAAATACAGACCAGACGCCAGATCGATGAACTCAAGAAAGAACTCCAATACCGCATCGTTCAGGAAGAGTTCGAGACGGCTGCACAAATCCGCGACCGGATTCGTGAACTGGAGAAAGACCTGGCCTGATTGCGAAAAACTCACACCAATGAAGGATGCACTAAGGAAGTAGGAGGAATGCGAAATGTCGAATCTCCGTTTCACGGAACAGGCACTCAGCGAGTGGATGCGGGGCAGCGGTCAGGATTCTGATATCGTCATCAGCACCCGGGTCCGGGTGGCACGCAATCTGCAGCACCTTCCGTTTCCGCTGCTGGCCACGAACCAGCAGTCGGAAGAGGTATTGGAGAAACTGAAGGATGTCATTGGAGAAGGTGCAGTGACAGAGGAAACCGGGTCTTTCCATACCATCATTCTGGAGGAAATCGGAGATCTGGATAAAAAAGTGCTGGTCGAGAAGCATCTCATCAGTCCGAGTCTCGCGAATGAATCCAGAAACGGTGCCGTAATTCTGAACGATGATGAATCTGTCAGTATTATGATTAACGAAGAAGACCACTTACGGATTCAGTGCTTATATCCCGGCTTTCAGGTAAGAGAAGCTTGGGAGAAAGCAACGGCGCTGGATGATGTGTTTGAGGAGAAGGTGGATTACGCCTTTGATGACAAGAGAGGATATCTGACCAGCTGCCCGACAAACGTAGGCACCGGTCTTCGCGCCTCGGTCATGATGCATCTGCCTGCATTGGTGATGACCCAGCAGATTAACCGCATTTTGTCAGCGGTATCGCAGGTCGGCCTTACAGTGCGGGGCATTTACGGCGAAGGCAGCGAAGCGGTAGGCAATCTTTTTCAAATATCCAATCAGATTACACTCGGTCAAACCGAGCATGAAATTATAGATAACCTGCACAGTGTGGTTCTTCAAATTATCGAGCATGAGAAGAATGCCCGGACCAAGCTGTTGAATGACTCCAGACTTCGAATTACGGACCGTGTGATGAGATCTTACGGGATTTTATCTTATGCAGAGGTTATTGAAGCGAAGGAGGCGGCCCAGCGCCTGTCCGATGTTCGCCTGGGTGTCGATCTCGGTCTGCTGGAAGGTCCCGCAAGTGCTGTCATGAACGAGCTCAATGTAATGACCCAGCCGGGATTTCTTCAGAAGAGGTTCGGGGACGGCATGAACCCGGGTGACCGGGATGTGTGCCGGGCAAAGCTGATCCGGGAAACGCTGGCGCAGAAGGCAAAATCATGAGCTCCTGCGGAAATTTTGCAAAATGCTGGCGGGGCGTATAAAATCAACGATAAATCATCAATCACGGAGGTGCAATACTAATGATGTTTGGCAGATTTACAGAACGTGCACAGAAAGTGCTGGCACTGGCTCAAGAAGAGGCGGTACGACTCGGTCATAATAACATCGGTACAGAACATATTCTGCTGGGATTGATCCGTGAGGGCGACGGTATTGCTGCTAAAGCGCTCATCGGACTCGGTTTAGGACTTGAAAAAATACAGGACGAAGTAGAGACCTTGATCGGCCGCGGGCAGGAGCAGCCAACCAATATTGCCTATACGCCAAGAGCGAAGAAAGTGATTGAGCTTTCCATGGATGAAGCACGCAAGCTTGGTCACACCTATGTAGGAACCGAACATATCCTGCTCGGTCTGATTCGCGAAGGTGAAGGCGTTGCAGCCCGTGTACTCAACAACCTGGGCATCAGCCTGAACAAAGCACGCCAGCAGGTACTTCAGCTGCTGGGCAGCAGCGAAGCCGTGTCCAGCCATCATGGCCAGCCGCAAAATGTGAATACACCGACCCTTGACAGCCTGGCACGGGATTTGACCGCGATTGCCAAAGAAGGCAATCTGGATCCCGTTATCGGCCGGAGCAAAGAAATTGAGCGTGTCATTCAGGTGCTGAGCCGCCGGACGAAGAACAACCCGGTGCTGATCGGTGAACCGGGTGTTGGTAAGACGGCTATTGCTGAAGGTCTTGCCCAGAAGATCATTAACAATGAAATTCCAGAGACGCTTCGCGACAAACGGGTAATGACCCTGGATATGGGTTCTGTCGTGGCGGGAACGAAATACCGCGGTGAGTTTGAAGACCGCTTGAAGAAAATTATGGATGAGATCCGGCAGGCTGGTAATATCGTGCTCTTTATTGATGAGCTCCATACCTTGATCGGCGCTGGCGGTGCAGAAGGTGCGATCGATGCCTCCAACATCCTGAAGCCTTCGCTGGCACGTGGAGAGCTGCAGTGCATCGGGGCTACAACGCTGGATGAGTACCGCAAGTATATCGAGAAGGATGCTGCGCTGGAGCGCCGTTTCCAGCCGATTACGGTAGATCAGCCTTCTCCGGAAGAAGCAATCCAAATTCTGTATGGTCTGCGTGACCGCTATGAAGCGCATCACCGGGTGAAGATTACCGATGAGGCGATTGAACAAGCCGTGCGTTTGTCGGACCGTTATATTACGGACCGCTTCCTGCCGGATAAAGCGATCGATCTGATCGATGAAGCAGGCTCCAAGGTCCGCCTGCATACGTATACGATTCCGCCAAACCTGAAAGATCAGGAATCCCGCCTGGAAGATATCCGCAAAGAGAAAGATGCTGCCGTACAGAGCCAGGAATTTGAAAAGGCGGCTGCTCTGCGTGATACCGAACAGAAGCTGCGGGAAGAGCTTGAAATTACGAAGAATCAATGGAAAGAGAAGCAGGGACGTACCGATTCCGAGGTTACCCCGGAAGACATCGCTGACGTAGTGGCCATCTGGACCGGCATCCCTGTGAATAAACTGAAAGAAGAAGAGACCGAACGTCTGCTCAACATGGAGCAGCTGCTTCATGGCCGTGTAATCGGTCAGGAAGAAGCAGTTAAGGCAGTCAGCCGTGCGGTTCGCCGTTCCCGTGCCGGACTTAAGGATCCAAAACGTCCAATGGGCTCGTTCATCTTCCTAGGACCAACCGGTGTCGGTAAAACCGAACTGGCTCGTGCGCTGGCTGAAGGTATGTTCGGTGACGAGAATGCCGTTGTGCGGATCGATATGTCGGAGTACATGGAGAAGCATTCCACATCCCGCTTGGTCGGAGCGCCTCCGGGATATGTCGGCTATGAAGAAGGCGGCCAGCTGACAGAGAAAGTACGCCGCAAGCCCTACTCTGTCGTGCTGCTGGATGAGATCGAGAAGGCACATCCCGAAGTGTTCAATATCCTCCTTCAAGTGCTTGAAGATGGCCGGTTGACGGATTCCAAGGGACGCGTAGTCGATTTCCGGAACACATTGATTATTCTGACTTCTAACGTCGGAGCAGAAGCGATCAGACGGAACTCCACACTTGGCTTCACTGCGGTGAGCGACGCGGGCCAAGACTACAACAACATGAAGGGTAAGGTTATGGATGAGCTGAAGAAGAGCTTCCGTCCTGAATTCCTGAACCGGATTGATGAGATCATCGTCTTCCACTCTCTGGAAGAGAAGCATATTGGTGAGATTGTAACCCTGATGTCCGATGAGCTCAAGAAACGTCTTCGTGACTTTGGGGTGGATTTTGAGCTTTCCGACAGCGCCAAAACCTTCCTGGCTAAGGAAGGGTATGATCCGGCCTTCGGTGCACGGCCGCTGCGCAGAGCAATCCAGAAGCATATTGAGGATCGGTTGTCTGAAGAGCTGTTGAAAGGCAATGTATCGATGGGGGATCACCTTCTCATTGATGAAAAAGATGGCGCACTGACAGTCACCAAGTCAGAAGCAGCACCGGCAGTACCGTCTTCTGAAGAATCTTCTCAAGAGTAAATGAATCAAACCAAGCAGGCCATTCCAGAATTTTTCTGAAAGGGCCTGCTTTTTTTTTATACATGTTCAACATTGTGGGATGAAATGCCGATAAATGTTTAACGTAGAGTGAGAACCGATCTGGAGAAGCGGAGCGGTCGGCTCAAAGCTTTCCGAAGGAAAGCTAGCACCGGAAGCATAAGCTATATCCGGATTTACCCTTATGGTTAGTAATAATTCAAATAAAATCCGGGTATAACAGCGATCGGAAGATGGTTCTCAATCGAAGTGGACCTGTGTGTAATTTACAACTTCATTTTATATAGCCTTTACGTTGAATTATAATAAATGGTAAACTTTGAGTAGTGCCTGAAATTGCAATACAGTGACAGTTTTCCTCGAAGGATGGTCATCATAAAGGAGAGATCATGGCAAAATCCAAAAGCAAGTTCTACTGTACCGAATGCGGTTATGAATCGCCGAAATGGTACGGCAAATGTCCGGGCTGTCAGGCCTGGAATTCTATGGTGGAAGAGACTGAGACGGTCATCAAGACACAGGGCATGAATTCGCCTGTATTTCACAGTAAAGAAAAACCCGTTTCAATCATAAATATAGAGAGCGGCAAAGAACCCCGGATCGAAACCGGGATCAAAGAACTTAACCGGGTACTCGGAGGCGGTCTCGTCCCGGGTTCGCTTGTGCTTGTAGGCGGTGATCCCGGTATCGGAAAATCTACGCTTCTTCTTCAGACCTCGAATCAGCTGGCTCAAAGCGGACTCCGCGTGCTGTATATTTCGGGTGAAGAATCGGTGCGTCAGACCAAGCTGCGTGCGGATCGTCTGGGTGTGTTGTCGCCGGAACTGTTCGTTCTGTGTGAAACCAATCTGGAAAGTATTGAGGAAGCTATCGAGAATGTGCAGCCGCAGTTCGTCGTCATCGATTCCATTCAAACGGTGTATCAGCCGGATGTGACCAGTGCGCCGGGGAGCGTATCCCAGGTACGGGAATGTACGGCAAGGTTTATGCGTATAGCCAAGGTCAAGGGGATCGCCACAGTGCTTGTAGGCCATGTTACGAAAGAAGGAGCTATTGCAGGCCCGCGTATGCTGGAGCATATGGTGGATTGTGTGCTGTATTTTGAAGGCGAACGCCATCACACCTACCGGCTGCTCCGGGCAGTCAAGAACCGCTTCGGATCCACGAATGAAATCGGGATTTTCGAGATGGTGGAAGAAGGGCTGCGCGAGGTTGGCAATCCGTCGGAACTGTTTCTCTCGGAACGTCCGCTTGGTGTAGCAGGCTCCACGGTGGTGGCCAGCATGGAAGGAACCAGACCTGTGCTGGTAGAGCTTCAGGCACTGATTTCATCCACACATTTTCCTTCCCCGCGCAGGATGGGGACGGGTGTGGATCACCACCGCATGAATCTGATCATTGCGGTGCTGGAGAAGCGGATGGGCATGTTTCTTCAGAATCAGGATGCGTATATCAACGTGGCCGGCGGGGTCAAGCTGGATGAACCGGCAGTCGATCTCGCCATTGCAGTCAGTATATCATCCAGCTTCCGCGATATGCCGACCAAACCGTATGATGTCATCTTCGGTGAAGTGGGCCTGACCGGTGAAGTCCGGGCCGTATCCCGTGCCGAGCAGCGGGTGAAAGAGGCAGAGAAGCTGGGATTCAAACGGGTCATTATGCCCGAGAAAAGCCTGAAAGGATGGAAACATCCTAAAGGTATACAAATTATTGGAGTCAATACCGTAGCAGATGCATTAGCGGTTGCGTTAGATTAGGGGGCATACTAAGGTGAAAGAATCGGTTCAACTGGATAAAATGAATGATTTGCTGAAGCTGGTAGCACCGGGGACGGCTTTCCGTGACGGACTGGAAAATGTACTGCGGGCCAAGACCGGGGCCCTGCTTGTTGTCGGCTACAGTCCGGAGGTGATGGAGGTCGTCGATGGCGGCTTTTCCATCAACTGTGATTTTTCTCCGAACTATTTATACGAGCTGGCCAAGATGGATGGTGCGATCATTCTCAGCGAAGATCTGAAGCGAATTCTCTATGCAAATACACAGCTGATTCCCGATTCATCCATCTCATCCATTGAGACCGGAATCCGGCATCGTACAGCAGAGCGTGTCGCCAAACAGACCGGGAAGCTGGTCGTTTCCATATCACAGCGGCGAAATATTATTACACTGTATCAGGGATCCATCCGCTATTCGCTGAAAGAAATCGGCGTTATTCTGACAAAGGCGAATCAGGCGATTCAAACATTGGAGCGTTACCGGGTCGTGCTGAACCAGTCGCTCACCAATCTGTCTGCATCCGAGTTCGAGGAACTCGTAACGCTTCAGGAAGTCGTAAACGTCATTCAGCGCGTGGAAATGGTGCTCCGCATCAAGAAAGAGATCAAACGTTATATTAACGAACTGGGCAATGAAGGCCGTCTTATCAGCATGCAGATGGAGGAGCTGGTCAGCAATATCGAGGAAGAGGCATGGTTCCTTTATGCAGATTACGCACGGGAATACAGCGAGGAGAACGTCAGGGAGATCATCTTGTCACTCAAACGATTGAATGATGACGAACTGCTGGATATCCACCATATTATCCGTCTGCTGGGATATCCGTCTTCTTCAGCTACTGCCGAAGAAATGGTGCTGCCGAGAGGCTACCGGATTCTGAACAAGATTCCCCGTCTGCCGAATGTCATTATCCGCAATCTGGTGGACCGCTTTGAAGATCTGCCCAGCATGATCACTGCCACGATCGATGAACTGGATGAAGTGGACGGGATTGGTGAGGTCCGGGCACGTACTATCAAAGAAGGTCTCAGACGCCTGCAGGATCAAGTATTCATTGACAGACAAATGTAAATATAATACAATATATAAACGTGACGTAAAATTTAATGAGGTGAATAATCAATGACAAAATCAATTCCGAACATGTTTACTTTAGGTAACCTGTTTCTCGGAATGATTGGTATTATTCTTGCAATGAACGGCAAGACCAGTATGGCAGCGATTATGATTATTGTTGCAATGCTGCTGGACGGCTTGGATGGTCGGGTGGCTCGTGCGCTGAATGCGCAGAGTGAGTTTGGTAAGGAACTGGATTCATTATCCGATAT
Source organism: Paenibacillus lemnae (assembly GCF_012933385.1). Taxonomy (GTDB): domain Bacteria; phylum Bacillota; class Bacilli; order Paenibacillales; family Paenibacillaceae; genus Paenibacillus_AQ; species Paenibacillus_AQ lemnae. The sequence continues at coordinate 53,039 of NZ_JABBPN010000019.1, read as the reverse complement.
CGTATCTTTTGGTGTAGCTCCTGCGCTGATCATGTTCAGCGTTTCGTTTTCCGATATCAGCCATGCACTGGCTTGGACCGTTACTGCGATTTTCCCAATGTGCGGTGCGCTCCGCCTGGCACGTTTTAATGTTCGTCCCGGGATTCCTGGCTATTTCATCGGTCTGCCGATTCCGGCCGCTGGTGGTGTTCTAGCTACACTGGCACTGTTTCATGAGGAGATTACCGCTCCTTATATGATGATTGCGATGCTCTTGCTTTCTTATCTCATGATCAGCAGTGTCATGTATCCAAACTTCAAGAAAATCGGTCTTCCAAAGAAGGCCATCAAGTTCACCCCGCTGGTGATCATCGCTGCGGTAGCTGTTGCCGTATTTTTCCCAGAACAAACATCCATGCTGATTTTTGTTCCTCTGGTGCTGTACGCAGGCTATGGAATCAAGCAGAATATTCAGCGGCTGACCCGCAAGAATAAGAAGCGCAAGAAAGACGATGAAGCCTTTCATTCCTCTGATCGTTAAGTTGTAGCTCAATAGGTATAAATAAAAAGCATTTATTTCGTGTCCTTCATCAGGATCATGAAATAAATGCTTTTTTATTATAATACCGATGCTGATATTTAAGATAAATTGAACAGGCCCAGCGTGGAGCACTTCTTGGATTCCTTGTTCAGCACTTCATCAAGCTCAATGTCCAGCAGATTAGCCATGGCAGACATATAGAACAAGTTCCGTCCCAGTTCGGAACTGACAGCTTCGCGGCAGTTCTCGCAGAGATGGCCGTCTACATGCGTGCCGGCAGATTCTCTGGCGGACTGAAGATCTGTACCTGCATCAAAGCTTTGCTTCGTGGCATGCAGCTCGATGCAGCCGCACTCCGTAATGGCTTTGGTAACAGCTCGGTTGACAGAGGCATTGCTTTGTCCGTTCTTGGACAGGACATCCAGCAGACTGCGGTGACGGAGCAACAATTCGGAAACCTGATCCTGAAAGGCCTGTAATGTAGGAGCGCTCATCGTTTAATCATCCACCTCGATCTTTGTTTTAGAGTTGCATTCATTATATTCCACCCCTTGCAGGGAATTCAACTGAAGGAACCTTCAGGAATGGCCATAAACATGGAAATCCCTCCAATATCCCCCGTAACTCGCCGGGATTTCACTAAGATGATCAGACATCCTTGCAGGGTTTCAAAAAAGTTACCGTTACCACGGTTACCGATTTCAAAATCCGACCATACTGGAAATTATAAGCAAGTCATTCTATGTATAGAGGAGGTGCGCCGGACCCATGTTTAAAAAAGCTATCTTAGCATTCACTTTACTGTGCGGGGCATGGTGCGGGTATACGTTATACCAGATGCTGGAACGGTCGTTCCCAGAGCTTTCGCTTGTGTTTGGCCAAGGATTGTTTGCAGGAGGAAGCGGTGTTTTTGCCCTGCTGGGAGCGCTGCTCTTCGGTATGATTGGCACGCTGATTGGTGACCGTTTCGCCGGCAGGCTTCATACCGCAATCTTGTCGTTTTCAAAAATTCCGATGAATGAGCTGGCTGCCGGAACGGCGGGGCTGCTGGGAGGGCTGCTGCTTTCACTCCTGCTTTCGCCAAGCCTTTCATGGCTGGGTCAGGGAGGGCGTTTGCTGCAGGTGGGGCTTACCCTGCTTGGAGGTTATGCCGGTTACCGGATCGGCCTTGAGAAGAAGGACGAGCTGGCATCTTTTTGGATGACCGGCAGATGGAGCCAGGGGGCAGAGCCGGAAGCGCGCTGGTTTGAAGAGCATAAAATTTTGGATACAAGTGTCATCATTGACGGTAGAATCGCCGACATTTGCAAAACCGGATTTATTGAAGGGACGATTGTAATTCCCGAGTTTGTCCTGGAAGAGCTGCAGCATATTGCGGATTCATCCGATCTTCTCAAACGCAACCGCGGACGGCGCGGACTGGATATTTTGAATAAAATCCAGAAAGAGCTGGACGTTAAGGTCTTGATCTATGAGGGCGATTTTGAGGATATTTCAGAAGTGGACAGCAAGCTGGTCAAATTGGCGAAGGTCCTGCAGGGTAAAGTCGTCACCAATGACTTCAATCTGAACAAGGTTTGCGAACTGCAGGGTGTGTCTGTGCTGAACATCAACGATCTCGCGAACGCGGTGAAACCGGTCGTTCTTCCGGGCGAAGAGATCTTGGTTCAGATCATCAAGGATGGCAAGGAGCATGGTCAGGGTGTTGCCTATTTGGATGACGGAACGATGATTGTTGTGGAAGGCGGCCGTGATTATATCGGAACCATGATGGAAGTGCTGGTGACGAGCGTGCTGCAAACCTCTGCCGGCCGAATGATTTTTGCAAAACCAAAACTGTTGGAAAAAGCGCAGTAAAGCGGGTATGATGATAAATGTACCTATTTTACGTATCCGGCAGTACGGGTTTGACATTCGTACCGGGGGATGACTTGGAACAGGAGTTTTGATATGACAACGGGCTTCGGAGCTGTCATCGTGGCAGCGGGTAAAGGTTCGAGAATGGGAACCCGGGAGAGCAAGCAGTTCCTGCATATCGGCGGGAAGCCGATCGTGGTTCAGACGATGGATATATTTAACCGGCTTCCGTGGATCCAGCAGATCGTGCTGGTTACTGGCAGAGATGATGTTGAACGCTGTGAGGCATGGATCTCGGCCTATGGGCTGGACAAGGTGTCTGCTGTTATTCCCGGCGGCCGTGAACGGCAGGAATCGGTGTACTTAGGTATCAAGCAAATGCATACAGAGTGGGTAATGATACATGACGGCGTCAGACCGTTTGTCACCACTGAAGAGATTACGACCTGCCGCGATACGGCGGTTTCCGAAGGAGCGGCCGTGCTGGCCGTTCCCGTGAAGGATACGATCAAGCAGGTCAACGGCCAGGGGCTCATCACAGGGACACCTGACCGTCAAAGTCTGTGGGCTGTTCACACGCCGCAGGCTTTTCGTCTTTCCGAGCTGATGCGGGCTCATGAGACGGCGCAGCAGGACGGCTTTGCGGCAACGGATGATGCCATGCTGCTGGAGCATATCGGCCTCCCTGTCGCCGTAGCGGAGGGCAAATACAGCAATATTAAGATTACGACGCCGGAAGACCTGGAATATGCGGCGTTTATGGGAAGAAACAAGGAGGAGACCGGATCATGATTCGAGTGGGTCAGGGTTTTGATGTACATCAACTGGTAGAGGGCAGGCCGTGTATTATTGGCGGTGTAACAATCCCTTATGAGAAAGGGCTGCTTGGGCATTCGGATGCGGATGTACTGCTGCATGCATTAACTGACGCTATTTTGGGGGCGCTCGGACTGGGAGACATCGGACGGCATTTTCCGGACAATGATCCCGCTTTTAAAGACGCAGACAGCTTGAAACTGCTGGAACAGGTATGGGAGATGGCTAAGGAGAAAGGTTACCGCCTGGGGAATGCCGACTGTACTATTATCGCGCAGAAGCCCAAAATGGCTCCTTATATTCCGGAGATGACTGCCATTATAGCGAAAGCGCTCCATGCAGAACCGGAGCAGGTCAATGTCAAGGCCACAACAACAGAGCAGCTCGGTTTTACTGGCCGTGGAGAAGGCGTTGCAGCACAGTCTGTTGTCTGCCTCATCCAAGGTATGCTATCATCTTGAAAATGAAATGATATGAACGGAGGCGTTAATGATGACCGAAGAAATCCGCGTGCGCTATGCACCGAGTCCAACGGGCCATTTACATATCGGCAATGCCAGAACGGCATTATTCAATTATTTGTTCGCGCGCAAGCATAACGGCAAATTTATTATCCGTATCGAGGATACGGATGTGAAGCGCAACGTCGCCGGGGGCGAAGAGAGCCAGCTGAAATATTTGAAGTGGCTGGGCGTCGAGTGGGACGAGAGTGTGGATGTGGGCGGCGAATACGGCCCCTACCGTCAAACCGAGCGTCTGGACCTGTACCGTAAATACTGGCAGGATCTGCTGGACCGAGGACTGGCCTATTACTGCTACTGTACGGAGGAAGAGCTGGATAAAGAGCGGGAAGAGCAGATGGCCCGCGGAGAAACACCGCGTTATTCCGGGAAACACCGTGATTTGACCGAGGAGCAGCGTGCGGCGTTTGAGGCCGAGGGCCGGGTGCCAAGCGTGCGCTTCCGTGTGCCGGAAGAGAAAGAATATGCCTGGGATGATATGGTGAAAGGGTCTATCTCGTTTAACAGCAAGGAGACCGGAGACTTTGTCATTGTGAAAAAAGACGGAATTCCCACGTATAACTTTGCGGTGGCGCTTGATGACTCCCTGATGAAAATTACCCATGTTCTGCGTGGCGAGGACCATATCTCCAACACACCGCGTCAGCTGATGATTTATGAGGCACTCGGTCTGACAGCACCGCGTTTTGCCCATATGACTCTGATCACGAATGAGAATCATAAGAAGCTGAGCAAGCGGGATGAATCCATCATTCAGTTCATTGAGCAGTATGATCATCTGGGTTATCTGCCGGAGGCACTGTTTAATTTTATCGCACTGCTGGGCTGGTCACCGGAAGGAGAAGAGGAAATTCTCTCGAAGGAGCAGTTGATTGAGATGTTTGATGCGAACAGGTTATCCAAGAGCCCGGCCGTGTTTGATACGAAGAAGCTGGACCATTTGAACAACCATTATCTGAAACAGGCGGATCCCGCTGTTGTAGCCGATATGGCGATTTCTCATCTGATTAAAGTCGGACATCTTCCGGAAGAGCTGACACCGGAGCAGGAAGAATGGGCACGCACGCTGGTGTCCATCTATCAGGAGCAGATGACCTCTGCTTCCGAGATTGTTGAATTGTCCTCCGTCTTCTTCAGAACGCATCTGGAGATGGATCAGGAGGGTGTTGTGGTACTGGCCGAAGAACAGGTTCCGGCTGTGCTATCCGCATTCCTTCACAAGCTGGAGCAGAACGAAGAATTTACAGCCCAGAAGATTGCGTCTTTAATCAAGGAAGTACAGAAAGAGACCGGCTTTAAAGGCAAACAGCTCTTTATGCCGATCCGTGTAGCGCTTACGGGACAGACGCATGGCCGGGATTTGAACCAGACCATCTGGCTTCTTGGCAAAGACCGGGTGCTGGAGCGCCTGCGTGCTCAGATCAAGAGTGTTTAAATAAGTTTCTCCGCTGCCGTATACCGCCTCTTGTCAGGGTCCTGTCTTTTGAGTAGAATATAGAGCAGTATCCAATTGATGATAATAAAAGCCACGATCAGGAGAAGTACGCGTAAGTTAAGTGCAGTTTCAGAGAGGATGACCGGAAGAAGACGAGGTGACTTGATTCTTCCAGGCTGAAAGCCATCCACTGCCGGAAGCGGAAATGCGCCTGTGAGCTGCATGGTTGAAGCGGTCTTTATCGTTAGATCATGCCGGTTGTCTCCGTTATGGACTTGAGTGGAACCTGAGTATCCGTCCTGTACCAAGGAGGAGACTTGGGGTTCAAGCAGAGTGGAACCGCGTAATGGAATCGACGTCTCTGCAGCGAAAGCTGCAGGGGCGTTTTTTATATCTTTCGGCTGGATCATGCATTCAGGGGGAGGAAGGGACATGTTCAAGCAGATGAAGTCGGATATACGCACTGTATTTGAGAATGACCCGGCCGCCCGGGGTTGGTTTGAAGTGGTGTTTACCTATTCAGGGCTTCATGCCTTGTGGGCACATCGTATTGCGCATGCGCTGTTTCTACGGCGATGGTATACGCTGGCCCGGGTCGTATCACAGTTCAGTCGGTTTATGACCGGGATCGAAATCCACCCCGGGGCAACCATCGGTCAGCGGCTGTTTATCGATCATGGCATGGGTATTGTCATTGGCGAGACCTGCGAGATCGGGGATGACGTGGTTATTTATCAGGGCGTGACGCTCGGCGGAACGGGCAAGGAGAAGGGCAAACGGCACCCGACGATCGGCAGCAATGTGGTTATCGGATCCGGGGCGAAAGTACTTGGCTCCTTCTCTATTGGGGATAATTGCAATATCGGCTCGAATGCCGTGGTGCTCCGCGAAGTTCCAGCCAACAGCACGGTGGTCGGGAATCCGGGCAAGATCGTGAAGCAGAACGGCGAAAGAGTTCGGGACCGGCTGGATCATACCAATCTGCCTGACCCGATTGTCGATACGCTGCGCGGCATGCAGAGAGAGATTGATGAGCTGCGAAAAGAGCTGGATGATCAGCGAAAGGCTGACCGCAGGGTACAGGACCCTGAACCATTGGAGATACAGCTGCATAGAGATTTACAAAAGCGATAAGACGAAAGGATTGTGACCATACCCATGGCGCTTCAGATTTATAATACGTTAACCCGCAAGAAGGAGACTTTTCAGTCCAAAGAAGCCGGGAAGGTCAGCATGTATGTATGCGGACCGACCGTATACGATTATATTCATATCGGGAATGCGCGTCCGATGATCTTCTTTGATGTGGTTCGTGCTTATTTGGATCAACAGGGCAATGACGTTTCCTATGTTGTGAATTTTACCGATGTCGATGACAAAATGATTCGTAAAGCAGAGCAGACCGGGACGACGGTGCCAGAGGTGGCGGACAAATTCATCGCGGCTTACTTTGAGGACCTGGATGGTCTCGACATTCCTCGCGCAACTCTGAATCCACGCGTGACGGAGAACATGGACAATATTATCGAGTTCATCACGGAGCTGATTCAGAAAGACTTTGCTTATGAGAACGGCGGAGACGTCTTTTACCGGACCCGCAAGTTCGATGATTACGGTAAGCTGTCTCAGCAAAATCTGGATGAGCTTCAGTTCGGGATCCGGATCGAGGTGGACCGGCGCAAGGAAAACCCGGAAGATTTCGTTCTCTGGAAAGCAGCCAAGCCCGGCGAAATTTACTGGGAGAGTCCATGGGGCGACGGCCGGCCGGGGTGGCATATTGAATGCTCCGCAATGGCGCGCCGTTACCTCGGGGATACGCTGGATATACACGGCGGCGGACAGGATCTGCAGTTCCCGCATCATGAATGCGAGGTCGCTCAATCCGAAGCGCTGACGGGGAAACCTCTGGCCAACTACTGGATGCATAACGGCTATATTCGTATCAATAATGAGAAAATGTCGAAATCTCTCGGCAATGGAGTGCTCGTAAAAGAATTGAGAGAGCAGTATACCAAGGAAGCAATCCGTTACTTTATGCTCTCCACGCATTACCGTAATCCGCTTAATTTCAGTGATGAGGTTATGGACCAGGCCCAGAACAGCGTGGAGCGTCTGAGTAATGCAGCCAGCAATGTCCGTCATCGTCTCCAGATGGCTGTTGCGTCACCGGAGGGGAAGGCCGGGGATGATATTCAGGAGAAAATATCCGCTGTACTGAATGAATTCCACCAAAAAATGCAGGATGATTTTAACACACCTGACGCGATAACCGCGATGTTCCAGTGGGCAGCCGAGGCGAATCAGCTGCTGCAGCAGCCATCGATACCGGCTGAGGATCTGGCATTCGTTCTGGATGCATTTGAAGAGATGAATGCCGTGCTGCGTGTCGTTGAAATTCAGGCAGAGGAGCTGCTGGACGAGGAGATTGAGCAGCTGATCCATGAGCGCTCCGAGGCACGTATCAACAAGAATTGGGCACGTGCTGATGAAATCCGCGACCTCTTGGCAGAGAAAGGAATTATATTGGAGGATACGGCGCAGGGCATGCGCTGGCGGCGCAAATGAGCGGGAACGGAAACGGAAATCTGGAGAGCGGTTGGTTTCCTTATCCGCCCTCCAAGCCTGTCCGGCTCGTGCCGCCGATCGTGCTGGCATACATCGGGGATGCTATATACGAGGTAGCAGTGCGTCAGTATCTGATCTCCAAGCCCAGCTTGCGGCCGAATCATCTGCACCGGGCGGCAACGTCGCTGGTATCCGCCAGGGCCCAAAGCGTCATATTGAATTATTTGGAGCCGCTCCTGACCGAAGAAGAGAAAGACGTCGTGCGCCAGGGAAGAAATGCAAAGTCAGGAAGTATTCCAAAGAATGCAGATGTGCTGGAGTACCGCCATGCAACGGCCTTCGAATGTTTGGTCGGCTTTCTTTACTATACGGGCCAGCATGACAGACTTCAGGAGCTGGTAGGCCAGGCGATACAGTACAGAGACGAGCATGGCGGATAGTGCCGGGGAATCTTGACAGTAATCAAACATAAAAACCGGACGACATCACCCGGATACCATACAGCCGCCGGCCCTGTGGAATAAAGAGAGGGCAGGCAACAGGAGGATAATATTATGCAGGAAGAAGAAATGATTGCCGGGAAGCACTCCGTCACCGAGGCGCTGCGATCCGGCCGTACCATCAATAAAATCTGGATTGCCGAAAATGCCCAAAAGCATTTGACGCAGCCCATTATTGCTGAAGCTAAAAAAGCAGGGGTAATCGTGCAGAACGTGGACAAGCGAAAGCTGGACCAGATGGTTCCCGGCATTCAGCACCAGGGCGTGGTTGCCCAGGCCGCTCCGTATGCATACGCACATATGGATGATCTGCTTAAGCATGCTGAAGAAAAAGGAGAAGCTCCGTTTCTCCTCATCTTGGACGAGATCGAGGATCCGCATAATCTTGGCTCGATTCTGAGAACGGCTGACTGTACCGGAGTCCATGGAGTTGTGCTTCCAAAGCGGCGTTCCGCTCAGATTACAGCGACCGTTTCGAAAACTTCGGCGGGCGCGGTGGAATATGTGCCCGTGGCACGGGTAACAAACCTGGCCCAGACGATTGATCAGCTGAAGGAGATGGGCGTCTGGGTTGTAGGCACGGTTGTTGATGAGGTTGAAGAAATCTACGAAACCTCCGTGTTCAACGGTCCGGTAGCCATTGTGATCGGCAATGAAGCGAAAGGCATGGGCCGGTTGATCCGTGAGAAGTGTGATGTGCTGGTGAAACTGCCGATGGCAGGCCAGATCAATTCACTGAATGCTTCCGTGGCTGCAGGAGTCATTATGTACGAAGTGCTCCGCCGTCGCCGCATGCAAGGGTAGGATAAGATGGCCGATTGGCGGGATGTGCTGCTGGTCGACGGTTACAACATGATCGGCGGCTGGCCTTTCCTGGCCGAGCTGTCCAAGATCAGCATGCAGGAGGCGCGCGATGCGCTGCTGGAGAAGCTGGCGGATTACCAGGCTTTTTCAGGTCTTCGGATCATCGCTATATTTGACGCCTATCTCGTGCCGGGTCTTGGCAAGTCCTTCACCCAGGGGAAGGTACAGGTTTACTTCACGAAGGAAAAAGAAACCGCAGACGAGTGCATTGAACGTCTGGTGGGGGAGTTCAGCCACCGCCGGCGGAAAATTTATGTAGCAACAAGTGATTTGATTGAACAGCATATTATTTTTGCATTGGGCGCACTGCGAATATCGGCCCGGGAGCTGCTGCACCAGGTGAAGCAGAGCGAGAAAGAAGTGAAGCGTAAAATCGAGCAGGACCGCGACAATTCAAGGCGCAATACACTGGAAGGGAAGCTGTCTTCTGATGTGCTGCAGATGTTCGAACGCTGGCGCCGTGAAAAATAATGAATGGCATTTCAAAATCATGAAACTCTTTACATTTATGTTATTCACACTCTAAAACAGGAATACCGTGGTTGACGGTCTAAAAGCCATCATATATACTTGTCATATATTTCAAGCGAGTGACGGTTTACCGTGCGTTCCGGGCCGGAGGGATTCTATTGAGTGTCGACCTCAAGGAAGTCATGTTATCGAGGTATGATGTTGTAAGCGATGAAGACATTGTCGAGACGGTCCGTGAAGGTGATATCGGAGCGTTGGAATATTTGATCAATAAGTACCGGAACTTCGTGCGTGCCAAGGCGCGTTCCTATTTTTTAATCGGAGCTGATCGTGAAGATATCGTCCAAGAAGGGATGATTGGTCTTTACAAGGCGATCCGGGATTTCAAGGGAGACAAGCTGTCCTCATTCAAGGCTTTTGCCGAATTGTGCATCACCCGCCAGATCATCACGGCGATCAAGACGGCTACGAGACAGAAGCATATCCCTTTGAACTCCTATGTATCTCTGGACAAGCCGATTTACGATGAAGATTCTGACCGGACGCTGCTGGATGTCATTTGCGGCACTGCTGTAAGTGATCCGGAAGAGCTGATCATTAATCAAGAAGAGTTTGTCGGGCTGGAAGACAAGATGTCGGAAATTTTAAGTGATCTCGAGCGGAAAGTACTGATGCTTTATTTGGATGGACGTTCTTATCAAGAAATTGCTGTCGATTTGAGCCGTCATGTAAAGTCGATCGATAATGCCCTGCAGCGAGTCAAGCGCAAGCTTGAGCGGTATCTGGAGGTTCGGGATCTGTGAATAATGAAGAAGGAAGGCTCTAAGAAGAGAGCCTTTTTTGCTGTCATGTTGACTGTTTGGTGTTTTAAGGACTGTAAGGTTGACCATAATGGTAAGTAATGCATCCCTTGTTTCAGAGAGAAAAAGGCTTGAAATGGCGTGGTCCATATGATAAAGTGTTTTAGGTAGGCCTAAATTCGCGTTTTTATGAACAATCCGTTTGAACCTTTTCGGAATCAGCGGTTTATTCAGAATGTGCGCGAAAATATTGGTGATCCGTCTTTTTTCGGATAGCCGGTATTTATACTAGGATTAATATCGGTTCTTCTGATGAAGAAGGACGTCTCGGGAGGTGTACATCATGCGGGTAATTATCACTTTGGCTTGTACAAGCTGCAAACAAAGAAACTACACAACCACCAAAAACAAGCGAAATCACCCCGACCGCATGGAGATGAAGAAATTTTGCAAGTTTTGTAACGAGCAAACTCCTCATCGCGAAACCAGATAGTTTTTTGGAGGTGTAGTCGGCGTGAAACGTGGTTTCAAGTCTCTGTTTTCCTTTTTCTCTGAAAGCTGGGGTGAACTTAAAAAAGTTCGCTGGCCCAATCGTAAAGAACTGACGAACTATACACTCATCGTTATCGGCACCATTGCGTTTGTCACAATTTATTTTTGGGTTCTAGACATCGGCATCTCCGCTGTGATCGAAGCGATAATTTAGAAGGGTCCCAGGTGGCTTGATATGGAAAAAAGATGGTACGTAGTTCATACCTATTCAGGGTATGAGAATAAGGTCAAAGCCAATTTGGAAAAACGCGTTGAGTCTATGGGCATGGAGGACAAAATATTCCGCGTTCTTGTTCCGATGGAAGAAGAAATTGTAAACAAGGACGGTAAGAAAAAGACCGTCATGCGTAAAGTTTACCCGGGATATGTCTTGGTCGAAATGATTCAAACTGATGATTCCTGGTATGTTGTCCGCAACACGCCTGGGGTTACAGGATTTGTTGGTTCGACAGGTTCGGGTTCCAAGCCGACAGCATTGCTTCCAGAAGAAGTGGAACAAATTCTGAAGCATATGGGCATGGAAGAGCCGAAACCGAAGATCGAATTCGACATTAAAGAATCCGTTCGCATCAAGGTGGGTCCTTTTGCAAACTTTGTGGGCTCCGTGGAAGAAATTTTGGTTGAAAAAAGCAAGCTGAAGGTTCACGTCAACATGTTTGGACGGGAAACCCCGCTGGAGTTGGATTATACTCAAGTGGAGAAGATATAAGGTTCTTCAGGTTTCTTGTGGGAGGGCGTTCAAGCGTCCGCTACCACTATTGATGCAAGGAGGTGTCTTACATGGCTAAAAAGGTAATCAAGGTTGTTAAACTGCAAATTCCTGCAGGTAAAGCGAATCCGGCTCCTCCAGTAGGTCCAGCTTTGGGTCAAGCGGGTGTCAACATCATGGCATTCTGTAAAGAATTCAACGCTCGTACCGCTGATCAGGCTGGCCTCATCATCCCGGTTGAAATTTCGGTATTTGAGGATCGTTCCTTTACATTCATCACCAAAACTCCACCGGCTGCTGTTCTGCTGAAGGTTGCTGCCAAGATCGAAAAAGGATCCGGCGAACCTAACAAGAAGAAAGTAGCTACTGTGAATCGTGACGTAGTTCGTCAAATCGCAGAACAAAAAATGGCTGACCTGAATGCTGCATCTGTTGAAGCTGCAATGCTGATGGTCGAAGGTACTGCTCGCAGTATGGGTATCACTGTTCAAGACTAATCATCTTGAATGCTTTTACCGGATTATATCCGGAACATGTGGGAGGAATTTCCGCTAACACCACAAAGGAGGAAGAATAAACATGGCTAAACACGGTAAGAAATACGTTGAAGCTGCTAAGCTGATTGACAGCGAAGCAACTTATGAGTCTTTGGAAGCCGTTGAACTGGTGAAAAAGGCTGCAACAGCTAAATTCGACGAAACTGTTGAAGTGGCTGTTCGTCTGGGCGTAGACCCTCGTAAACAAGACCAGGCTGTTCGTGGTGTTGTTGTCCTGCCTCACGGCACAGGTAAAACACAACGCGTACTGGTATTTGCAAAAGGTGAAAAAGCCAAAGAAGCCGAAGCGGCTGGCGCTGATTTTGTAGGTGATCAGGATATGATCAACAAAATCCAACAGGGCTGGTTCGAATTCGACGTCTGTGTGGCAACACCTGACATGATGAGCGAAGTTGGTAAATTGGGCCGTCTGCTCGGCGGTAAAGGCCTGATGCCTAACCCTAAAGCTGGAACGGTTACTTTCGATGTTTCCAAGGCTGTTCAAGAAATTAAAGCCGGTAAAATCGAGTACCGTCTGGACAAAGCAGGTCAAATTCACGCGCCAATCGGCAAAGTTTCATTTGATGCGGCTAAACTGAACGACAACCTGAAAGCTTTGGTTGACGCTCTGAACCGCGCGAAGCCAGCGGCTGCAAAAGGCGTATACCTGAAGAACATCGCTGTATCTTCAACTATGGGTCCTAGCGCACGTGTGAACACAGCTTCTTACAAATAATAATTCCCATTGACTTCGGTCTAGGGTATTTGATATGATGTAAAAGTTGTGAATGCATTGACTTGTTATTACATTCGAATATGCTTACCGTAGACAGTAGGTGCCATTAGCAGGCTTAATTTCCTACCGAGGTGTTATGATAGAACGTCAGCAGTTTGTCCGGTTTGTCCGGCATAATGATGATCCATCAGGCCTTCGTGATTCTACGGAGGCTTTTTTGATGCCCGTAGGATGGGAGTTTAGGCTTCCAGCTAACCATACAATCAGGAGGTGTAGACATTGGCAAACGCAAAAGTGATTCAATCCAAACAAGATGCGGTGGACGTAGTAACTTCCAAGCTGCGCGAGAGCGTATCAACCGTTGTTGCAGACTATCGCGGACTGAACGTTGCCCAGGTAACTGAACTGCGTAAGCAGCTTCGTGAAGCTGGCATCGAGTTTCAAGTATTGAAAAACACCCTGCTTCGCCGTGCAACAGCAGCTGCAGAGCTGACTGAACTCGACGAAGCGCTGACAGGACCAACGGCCATTGCTTTCAGTAATGACGACGTTGTAGCTCCGGCTAAAATCCTGAACGATTTCGCCAAGAAGAACGACGCTTTGAAATTGAAAGGCGCTGTTGTTGAAGGGCGTGTCATCAGCACAGAAGAAATTAAAGCACTGGCAGAGCTTCCTTCCCGCGAAGGTCTCCTCTCCATGCTCCTCAGCGTGCTTCAAGCGCCTGTGCGCAACTTCGCGCTTGCAGTTAAAGCTGTTGCTGAGAAAGAAGAACAAGGCGCGTAAGATCCTTGTTCGCCCAGCGTGTTAAAACAATAAACCTAATATAAAATGGAGGTTCACCCAAATGAGCAAAGATCAAATCTTGGAAGCAATTAAAGGTATGTCCGTTCTGGAACTGAACGATCTGGTAAAAGCAATCGAAGAAGAATTCGGCGTAACAGCAGCAGCTCCAGTAGCAGCAGTTGGCGGCGGCGCAGCAGCAGCAGAAGCTGAGCAAACTGAATTCGACGTAATCCTGAACTCCGCAGGCGGATCCAAAATCAACGTAATCAAAGTTGTTCGCGAAATCACAGGTCTTGGCCTGAAAGAAGCGAAAGAACTGGTTGATAACGCTCCAAAAGCACTGAAAGAAAAAGTAGCTAAAGAAGAAGCAGAAGCTGTAAAAGCGAAGCTGGAAGAAGCAGGCGCATCCGTAGAAGTGAAGTAATTTCGCTTTTATGAACATCCTTGCATCTTGAACATACAAACCCCTTGAATTTAGGTTCAAGGGGTTTGTTATTATGAGGAGTGTCAGGCTGCATTCAAGAGATTCCTCAGCAGGCCAGATCATAGAGTGGGAATGGACTATGATAGGTTAGGTGAGGGTATACTAGATTGTAAGAGCTATATAATCCTTGTCAGTGGATGGCGTATACCATGTAAATTCGGGGTGTTACGGAGGAAAGAAAATGCCGAATCAGCATTATTATTCGAACAGACCGGAAACCGGTCATGACCGGCGAAAGCTGAAAACCGAGCTGAGGGGACATCCATTCACCTTTATCAGCGATGCCGGAGTCTTTTCCAAGTCAGGAATTGATTACGGAAGCAAAGTAATGATTGAAGCCCTGGAATTTTCGGCTGAGGCCCAGGTGCTGGATGTTGGCTGCGGTTATGGACCGATTGGATTAGCTGCGGCAGTCATAGCTTCTGCAGGCCATGTGACCATGGTCGATGTCAACAGCCGGGCAGTAGAGTTGGCTAAAGAGAATGCAGCTTTGAACGGAATCTCGAATGTAACCATTCTGGAGAGTGATCTGTTCGCAGCCGTGAAAGGGAAGAGCTTTGATATTGTGTTAACCAACCCGCCAATTCGGGCAGGGAAAGAAACGGTGCACACCATATTTGAAGAAGCTTATGAACATTTGCGGGATCAGGGTGAGTTATGGATTGTGATTCAGAAAAAACAAGGCGCCCCGTCCGCAAGAGCGAAACTGGAGAGCCTGTTTCAAGAGGTAGAGGAAGTAACGAAAGATAAAGGCTACCGGATTATCAGAGCACGAAAAATTTCATCTCAAAGCTAAGAACTGGGCATTGACCCGGCCTTCCCATTGTGATATTATTATAAAATGTCAGTATTAGGATGGTCTCTTTGTCTTTAGTTTGCTGAAATGTCAAGCTTTGATGTGGCGTTGTTGAATATATTCCGTCATATTGACGTATAATATGTACATTTTAGGCAAATCTACTGGATATGAGATGATTATCGTAACCATGGATAAGCTGCTCTTTTTTCGAACATCTTCGATAAGGGCTTTTCTCTATTTATGGGAGTTGCCTCTGTAAGTTCCATTATAGTGTTACAAACAGAGGTTCGCAATGAATTTTTAATAGTGAGTAGACATGAGGGGTGAGTTTAAGTTGGCAGGACATCTTGTTCAATATGGTCGACGCACTCGGCGAAGTTATGCACGGATTAACGAGGTACTCGAGGTTCCGAACCTGATTGAAATCCAACAAAGATCTTACGATTGGTTTTTGGAGGAAGGGTTGCGCGAAATGTTTCAGGACATCTCGCCGATTCAGGATTTTACAGGCAATTTGGTGCTGGAGTTTATCGACTACAGCCTTGGAGAACCGAAATACACCGTCGATGACGCGAAAGAACGCGACGTTACTTATGCGGCACCGCTCCGTGTAAAAGTCCGTCTCATCAATAAGGAGACAGGAGAGGTCAAGGAGCAGGAAGTGTTCATGGGAGATTTTCCACTGATGACGGAAACCGGAACCTTCATCATTAATGGTGCCGAACGGGTTATTGTCAGCCAGTTGGTTCGCTCTCCCAGCGTCTATTTCAGCACTAAAGTGGATAAAAACGGAAAGAAAACATACACTGCAACTGTCATTCCAAACCGCGGCGCATGGCTGGAATTGGAAACCGATGCGAAGGATATCGTATATGTCCGGATCGACCGTACCCGTAAAATTCCGGTGACCGTACTCCTGCGTGCCTTGGGCTTCGGCAGTGATGCGGAGATCCTGGATCTCCTTGGTAATGATGAGTATATTCGTAACACGCTGGATAAAGACAACACGGATTCTACGGAAAAGGCGCTTATTGAAATTTATGAACGTCTTCGTCCAGGCGAGCCGCCGACATTGGAGAATGCGAAGAGCCTGCTTGTCGCGCGTTTCTTTGATCCAAAGCGCTATGATCTGGCAAACGTAGGCCGTTACAAAATCAATAAAAAGCTTCACATCAAAAATCGTCTGTTTAACCAGCGTTTGGCTGAAAGCCTGATTGACACAGATACAGGTGAGATTATTGCAGAGGCAGGTCAAACCGTGGATCGTCGTCTTTTGGATGAGATCATGCCATACCTGGAGAAGAATGTAGGTTTCAAAACCTATCATGTAACAGGCGGTGTCATGGACAGTGATGATATTCCGCTGCAGACAATCGATGTATTCTCACCAATTGAGGATGGCAAGGTTGTTAAGATTATTGCGAACGGGATTATTGATAAGTCTGTGAAGCACATTACGCAGGCAGACATCATCTCGTCCATCAGTTATTTCCTTGACCTGCTGCACGGCATCGGCGATACAGATGATATCGATCACCTGGGTAACCGTCGTCTCCGTTCTGTAGGTGAACTCCTGCAGAACCAGTTCCGTATCGGTTTGTCCCGTATGGAGCGTGTGGTGCGTGAGAGAATGTCGATTCAGGATGCAAGTGTGATTACGCCGCAGGCGCTGATCAACATTCGTCCGGTAATCGCTTCGATCAAGGAGTTCTTCGGAAGCTCTCAGCTCTCCCAGTTCATGGACCAAACGAATCCACTGGCTGAGCTGACGCATAAACGTCGTCTGTCAGCATTGGGACCGGGCGGTTTGACACGTGAACGTGCAGGCTTTGAAGTTCGTGACGTTCACCACAGTCACTACGGCCGTATGTGTCCAATCGAGACACCGGAGGGACCGAACATTGGTCTGATCAACTCCTTGTCCACGTTCGCCCGCATCAACGAGTACGGTTTTATTGAAGCTCCGTACCGTTGGGTGGATCCGAAGACCGGTCAGGTAACAGAACAGATCGACTATCTGACTGCTGATGAAGAGGATAATTATGTAGTGGCCCAGGCCAATGCAGAATTGACCGAAGATAATAAGTTTAAAGACGATATGGTTATCGTTCGTTATAACAAGCAGTCTGATAACATTTTGCCTATGCCGAATGAGCGCGTCGATTACATGGACGTATCGCCGAAGCAGGTTGTTTCCGTAGCAACGGCGCTCATTCCTTTCCTGGAGAATGATGACTCCAACCGCGCACTGATGGGATCGAACATGCAGCGTCAGGCTGTACCGCTTCTGATTCCTAAAGCTCCGCTGGTCGGAACAGGGATGGAGCATAAATCCGCGAAGGATTCCGGTGTATGTATTGTATCCAAATACGATGGAATTATTGAGCGGTCGTCTGCGAATGAAATTTGGCTCCGTCGTGTAGAGTCGGTAGACGGACAAGAGGTCAAAGGCGATATCGTTAAATATAAATTACACAAATTCATGCGTTCGAACCAAGGTACATGTATTAATCAGCGTCCAATCGTTCAGCGCGGAGATGTTATTAAACAAGGCGACATCCTTGCAGACGGTCCTTCAACAGAGATGGGCGAACTGGCATTGGGTCGTAACGTAGTCGTAGCCTTTATGACTTGGGAAGGTTACAACTATGAGGATGCGATCCTGCTCTCCGAGAAGCTTGTGAAGGAGGATGTCTACACTTCGATTCACATCGAGGAGTATGAATCCGAAGCTCGGGATACCAAGCTGGGGCCGGAAGAAATCACTCGTGATATTCCGAATGTCGGTGAAGATGCGCTGAAGAATCTCGATGAGCGCGGTATTATCCGTATTGGTGCCGAGATCAGTGCTGGTGACATTCTGGTTGGTAAAGTGACGCCTAAGGGTGTAACTGAACTTACCGCAGAGGAGCGTCTCCTGCATGCCATCTTCGGAGAGAAAGCGCGCGAAGTGCGTGATACCTCGCTGCGTGTACCTCACGGTAGTGACGGGATCATTGTAGATGTTAAAGTGTTTACCCGCGAGAATGGCGATGAGCTGCCTCCGGGTGTCAATCAACTGGTTCGTGTCTATATCGCACAGAAACGTAAAATCTCTGAAGGTGACAAAATGGCTGGACGTCACGGTAACAAAGGTGTCGTTGCCCGTATTTTGCCTGAAGAAGATATGCCGTTCCTGCCCGATGGCACGCCGGTACAGGTTGTACTGAATCCGCTTGGTGTACCATCACGGATGAACATCGGACAGGTGCTTGAAGTTCACTTGGGGATGGCTGCTTTGCAGCTGGGTATCCATGTGGCTACTCCGGTATTCGACGGAGCGAGCGAGTACGATGTGTTCGATTCGATGGAAGAAGCAGGCATGCAGCGCAACGGTAAGACCGTGCTGTATGACGGACGTACGGGTGAGCGCTTTGAGCGTGAAGTTACCGTCGGCGTCATGCACATGATCAAGCTGGCGCACATGGTAGATGACAAAATCCATGCCCGTTCCACAGGTCCATACTCTCTCGTTACGCAGCAGCCGCTGGGTGGTAAAGCTCAGTTCGGCGGACAGCGTTTTGGTGAGATGGAAGTATGGGCACTGGAAGCATATGGTGCTGCATACACCCTTCAAGAAATTCTTACGGTCAAGTCTGATGACGTGGTCGGCCGGGTGAAAACCTACGAATCGATCGTCAAGGGAGAGAATGTTCCGGAACCGGGTGTTCCGGAGTCGTTCAAGGTTTTGATCAAGGAACTCCAGTCCCTCGGTATGGATGTTAAAATCCTGAGCGAGGACGAGCAGGAGATCGAGATGAAGGAACTTGACGATGAGGATGAGGCTGCAGGCGATAAGCTGAGCCTGAACCTGGAAGGCGCAGAAGTCGGAGTAGAATAAAAGCTTGCAACGAACCCCGCCGGTTAACAGCCGGCGGTGGTGTTGTGAACAAATGCAATATAATTAGGACTAGGTTGAGGAGGGTTGCTCCTTGTTGGACGTTAACAATTTCGAGTACATGAAAATCGGTCTCGCATCCCCGGAGAAGATTCGTTCTTGGTCCCGCGGTGAAGTGAAGAAGCCGGAAACGATTAACTACCGTACATTGAAGCCGGAGAAGGAAGGCTTGTTCTGTGAGCGTATCTTTGGTCCTCAAAAGGACTGGGAATGTCATTGCGGCAAGTACAAGCGCGTTCGTTATAAAGGCGTAGTCTGCGACCGCTGCGGCGTCGAGGTTACACGTGCGAAGGTTCGCCGTGAGCGCATGGGCCACATCGAGCTGGCTGCTCCTGTATCCCATATCTGGTATTTCAAAGGAATCCCGAGCCGTATGGGTCTGGCTCTGGATATGTCGCCAAGATCGCTCGAAGAGATCATTTACTTTGCTTCTTACGTCGTGACAGATCCAGGTGATACACCGCTGGAGAAGAAACAGCTTCTTTCCGAGAAAGAATACCGCAGCTATCGTGAAAAATACGGCTACGGATTCCAGGCTGGTATGGGTGCGGAAGCCGTGAAAAAACTTCTTCAGGATCTCGACATTGACAAAGAGCTTGATTTCCTGAAAGAAGAGCTGCGTACAGCTCAGGGCCAGCGCCGGAACCGTGCGATCAAGCGTCTTGAAGTCATTGAAGCCTTCCGCAACTCCGGTAATCAACCGGAATGGATGGTTATGGATGTATTGCCGGTCATTCCACCGGAGCTGCGTCCTATGGTTCAGCTGGACGGCGGACGCTTTGCGACCTCTGACTTGAATGACCTGTACCGCCGTGTTATTAACCGGAATAACCGTTTGAAGAGACTGCTCGACCTGGGTGCTCCAGACATTATCGTGCAGAACGAGAAGCGGATGCTTCAGGAAGCTGTTGATGCACTGATCGACAACGGCCGCCGTGGACGTCCGGTCACAGGTCCGGGTAACCGTCCTCTGAAATCCCTCAGCCATATGCTGAAAGGTAAACAGGGCCGTTTCCGTCAGAATCTGCTCGGTAAACGGGTTGACTACTCCGGTCGTTCCGTAATCGTTGTAGGTCCGTACTTGAAGATGTATCAATGCGGTCTGCCTAAGAAAATGGCGCTGGAATTGTTTAAGCCTTTCGTTATGAAAGAGCTTGTCAATAAAGGGCTTGCCCACAACATCAAGAGTGCGAAACGCAAGGTTGAACGCGTAAGCCCTGAAGTGTGGGATGTGCTGGAAGAAGTGATCAAGGAGCATCCGGTTCTGTTGAACCGTGCCCCAACACTTCACAGACTGGGTATCCAGGCATTCGAACCGATTCTGGTTGAAGGCCATGCCATTCGTCTTCACCCGCTCGTATGTACGGCATACAATGCCGACTTTGACGGTGACCAGATGGCGGTTCACGTTCCGTTGTCTGCCGAAGCCCAAGCTGAAGCGCGTCTATTGATGCTTGCATCTGGTAATATTTTGAACCCGAAAGATGGTAAACCGGTTGTCACGCCTTCTCAGGATATGGTTCTCGGTTCCTTCTACCTCACAATGGACAATAAAGAGGAAAAAGGTACCGGCATGATTCTGGGCAGTGTGAACGAAGCTGTATCGGCTTATCAGCGTGGTGCGGCAGGTCTGCATGCACGGGTTGCGATTCCTGTGAAAGCACTGGGTAAAACCAGCTTTACAGATAAGCAGCAGAAAGCGATGCTGGTGACGACAATTGGCCGTATCATTTTCAACGAAATTTATCCGGCAAGCTTCCCTTATATTAACGAAGCTACCCGTGAGAACCTGTTCCAGGGTACACCGGAGAAGTATTTTGTGTATGAGAAGGGTGC
This sequence comes from Paenibacillus lemnae, assembly GCF_012933385.1. Lineage (GTDB taxonomy): Bacteria > Bacillota > Bacilli > Paenibacillales > Paenibacillaceae > Paenibacillus_AQ > Paenibacillus_AQ lemnae. The sequence continues at coordinate 32,318 of NZ_JABBPN010000019.1, read as the reverse complement.
GGATATTCAGGATGTGATTCAGAGCCTGCCAATCAGCGGAGCGGTCGGCAAAGAATACCTGGGTCAAATTATCGCACGCTGTTTCGAGACTTATCACACAACAGAAACCTCTGTTATTCTGGATAAAATCAAGCAGCTCGGCTTTACCTACTCGACACGTGCAGGTGTAACGGTTGCCGTATCCGATGTTATCGTGCCGGATGAGAAGAATGAGATTCTGAAAAAGTCTGATGAGAAGGTCAGCGTCGTTATGAATCAATACCGCCGTGGTCTGATCACGAACGAAGAGCGCTATGACCGTGTTATCGATATTTGGTCCAAAGCGAAGGATGATATTACCGAAGTTCTCATGAAGTCGATGGACCGCTTTAACTCCATCATGCTCATGGTGGATTCCAAAGCGCGGGGTAACAAATCCCAGATTACACAGCTTGGCGGTATGCGCGGTCTGATGGCGAACCCGTCCGGACGAATCATCGAGCTCCCAATCAAATCGAACTTCCGTGAAGGTCTGACCGTTCTCGAGTACTTCCTGTCCACGCACGGTGCCCGTAAAGGTCTTGCCGATACCGCACTGCGTACAGCTGACTCCGGTTATCTGACACGCCGTCTCGTAGACGTTGCACAGGATGTTATCGTTCGTGAAGACGAGTGCAGCACGGACAAAGGATTTATCGTCAGCCGTATTCAAGACGGTAAAGAAGTCATCGAGGATCTGTATGACCGGATTGAAGGACGTTACTCCTTTGAGACTGTCCGTCATCCTGAGACGAAAGAGATCATCGTGAACCGTAATGAACTGATTGACTCTGATAAAGCGGACGAAATCGTCAAAGCTGGTGTAGAGAAAATTCAAATCCGTTCCATTTTGAGCTGCCGCGCGCGTCATGGCGTCTGCAAGAAATGTTACGGCCGTAACCTGGCTACAGGCAAGTTCGTCGAGATCGGTGAAGCGGTTGGTATCATTGCCGCTCAGTCTATCGGTGAACCGGGAACACAGCTCACGATGCGTACGTTCCATACCGGGGGCGTTGCCGGTGATGACATCACTCAAGGTCTTCCGCGTATCCAGGAGCTTTTCGAAGCCCGTAACCCTAAAGGTCAGGCTACGATCAGTGAAATTGACGGTGTCGTCAAAGAGATTCGTGAAACGAAAGACCGCCGTGAAATTGAAGTTCAGGGTGAAGCGGAGACCAAAGTCTATTCCGTTACCTATGGCTCGCGTCTGCGCGTAAGTGAAGGCAAGCAGATTGAAGCAGGTGACGAATTGACCGAGGGTTCGATCGACCCGAAAGAAATGCTGCGCATTAAGGGTATCCGCGGCGTGCAGAACTATATCCTTCAGGAAGTTCAGCGCGTATACCGGAACCAGGGCGTAGAAATCAACGATAAGCACGTTGAGGTTATGATTCGTCAAATGCTTCGCAAGTTCCGTATTGTCGATGCAGGAGATACGAATTTGCTGCCTGGTTCTTTTGTGGATCTCCACGAATATGAATCAGCCAATAAAGTAGCTATTCTGTCCGGCAAAGAGCCTGCTGTAGCTAAACCGGTACTTCTGGGTATTACCAAAGCATCCCTGGAAACCGATTCATTCCTTTCCGCGGCCTCCTTCCAGGAGACTACACGCGTACTGACTGATGCTGCCATCAAAGGCAAGGTCGATCAGCTGCTCGGTCTGAAAGAGAATGTAATTATCGGTAAACTGATCCCTGCAGGTACGGGTATGAATCGTTACCGCAGTGTGAAGTTTGAAGGTCACGAAGAGACTGTCGAAAGCCAGGAAGCTGAAAGTGTAAGCGCAGAGTAAGAGAATGGAAGGAGGCGGGTGAAGTGCAGACTCCCTGCAATGCCCGCCTCTTTTAAATTCTTTGATTGTACTTGATAATATGCTTGACATCATTTAGCCCAGGTGCTAATATAGCAAAGGTGCGTGAGCAATAGCTCTATCCCTGTTCTTTTGGAGGAATGTTTCATGTCTAATGATAAAGGACTACAGGACGCTCATATCAAGATCGGCACCAAACAAACGATGAAGGCTGTGGAGAACGGCCTGGCCGCAGAAGTGTATGTGGCTGAAGATTGCGACCAACGTTTAATCTCAAAGATTGTATCCCTGTGCGAGAAGCACGGTGTGGATATTACGTATGTGCCTACAACGAGACAACTCGGCGAGGCGTGCGGTATCGAAGTCGGTGCAGCAATGTCAGCAGTCTTGAAATCTTAACTGTAAGAAACTGTTTTTGTTGGAGGAGCAATTCTCACGGCAAAAACTTTTCATTTGTTCTTTTATGAACCGCCTGGGTCTGTGGACTTAAAAAAGGTTGTAAGAGAATGAGAAATATAGGAAGGGGGTGGCAGCATGCCAACAATTAATCAGCTGGTCCGTAAAGGCCGTCAAGCTAAAGTTTACAAATCGAAATCACCGGCACTGCAAAAAGGATTCAACGCTTTGAAACGTGAGGATACCGATTTGAGTGCTCCGCAAAAACGCGGTGTTTGTACTCGTGTAGGTACTATGACGCCGAAGAAACCGAACTCTGCACTTCGTAAATATGCTCGTGTTCGCTTGACGAACCGCATTGAGGTGACAGCTTATATTCCGGGTATCGGTCATAACCTGCAGGAGCACAGTGTCGTACTGGTTCGCGGCGGTAAAGTAAAAGACCTTCCGGGTGTACGTTACCACATCGTCCGCGGTGCGCTTGATACTGCCGGTGTTAACAACCGGATGCAGGCTCGTTCCAAATACGGTGCGAAACGTCCTAAAGCAAAAAGCTAAGTAAAAACTAATTGTATATACACATGAAGAAAGGGGGATATCCATGCCACGCAAAGGTCCAGTTACTAAAAGAGACGTGCTTCCAGATCCGGTTTACAACAGCAAGCTGGTTACACGTCTGATCAACCGCATCATGCTGGATGGTAAAAGAGGTGTTGCTCAAAGCATCCTTTATAACGCATTCAACCTGATCCAGCAGCGTACTGGCAATGATCCGATGGAAGTTTTTGAAGCGGCCATCAAGAACATCATGCCTGTACTGGAAGTTAAAGCTCGCCGTGTCGGCGGTGCTAACTACCAGGTGCCTATCGAAGTTAAACCAGAGAGACGTACATCCCTGGGATTACGTTGGCTCGTAAACTACTCCCGCAACCGCGGTGAGAAGACAATGGAAGAGCGTTTGGCGGCAGAGATTATCGATGCTTCCAACAACACAGGTGCTTCCGTTAAGAAACGTGAAGACACACACAAAATGGCTGAAGCGAACAAAGCGTTTGCTCACTACCGCTGGTAGGATTCGGTCGTTCACATTATACTTCAATTTTGAAGGGAGACTATTGTTATGGCAAGAGAGTTCTCCTTGAAAAATACACGCAACATCGGGATCATGGCGCATATTGACGCTGGTAAGACGACCACCACTGAGCGGATCTTGTTCTACACAGGCCGTACGCACAAAATCGGGGAAGTTCACGAAGGTGCTGCGACTATGGACTGGATGGAGCAGGAACAGGAGCGCGGGATCACGATTACTTCCGCTGCAACTACCGCTCAATGGAAAGGTCATCGCGTTAATATTATCGACACCCCGGGACACGTTGACTTCACAGTAGAAGTTGAACGTTCCCTTCGTGTATTGGATGGGGCAGTAGGTGTATTTAGTGCGAAAGAGGGCGTAGAACCTCAGTCGGAGACTGTATGGAGACAAGCTGACCGCTACGGCGTTCCGCGGATCGCATACGTGAACAAAATGGACATTATCGGTGCAGATTTCATCAATGTTGTTAAAGACATGAGAGACCGTCTGCAGGCCAATGCGGTAGCTATTCAGCTTCCAATTGGTGCCGAGTCCGATTTCATCGGTATTATCGATATCGTCGAGGAAAAAGCTTACATGTACAAAGATGACCTCGGCCAAAATATCGAAGAAGCAGAAATTCCAGCAGACTACAAAGATCAGGTTGAAGAACTTCGCAATGAACTGATCGAGAAGGTTGCTGAACTGGATGAAGAATTGACTATGAAATACCTTGAAGGTGAAGAAATCACCGTCGATGAGATTAAAGGCGCTCTTCGTAAAGGTGTTGTCGAAGTTAAAATCTTCCCGGTTATCTGTGGATCTTCTTACCGTAACAAAGGGGTTCAGCTGATGCTGAATGCCGTTATCGATTATTTGCCGGCTCCAATCGATGTTCCGGATATCAAGGGTACTCTTGAAGATGGAACTGAAGCGATCCGCAAATCTTCGGATGAAGAGTCGTTCTCGGCTCTGGCATTCAAAATCATGACAGACCCTTATGTAGGTAAGCTCACGTTCTTCCGCGTATACTCCGGTGTACTGCAGTCCGGTTCTTACGTGCTGAATGCTACGAAGAACAAGCGTGAACGGATCGGCCGTATCCTCCAGATGCATGCGAACAGCCGTCAAGAAATTACTGAAGTATACTCCGGTGATATTGCAGCTGCCGTAGGTTTGAAAGATACAGGTACAGGTGATACACTGTGTGATGAGAAGAATCCGGTTATTCTGGAATCTATGAACTTCCCGGATCCAGTAATCGAGATTGCGGTGGAGCCTAAGACGAAAGCTGACCAGGATAAAATGGGTGTAGCTCTCGGTAAATTGACGGAAGAGGATCCAACTCTCCGCGCACATACAGATGAAGAAACCGGTCAAACGATTCTTGCAGGTATGGGCGAGCTTCACTTGGATATCATCATTGACCGTATGCGTCGTGAATTCAAGGTAGATACCAATGTGGGTAAACCACAGGTAGCTTACCGTGAAACATTCCGTGCACCAGGTCGTGTTGAAGGTAAATTCGTTCGTCAGTCCGGTGGTCGTGGTCAATACGGTCACGTCTGGGTTGAGTTCGAACCTTTGGAACCAGGTACAGGCAATCAGTTCGAGAGCAAGGTCGTCGGCGGTTCCGTACCAAGAGAATACATTGGTCCTGCGCAGCAAGGTATTGAAGAGCAGATGAAGAACGGTGTTATTGCCGGCTTCCCGCTCGTTGACGTTAAAGCTACAATCGTTGACGGTTCATACCATGATGTCGATTCCAATGAAATGGCGTTTAAAATCGCTGGTTCCATGGCGTTGAAAGCAGCTAAAGACAAGTGTAAGCCTGTCCTGCTTGAGCCAATCATGAAAGTAGAAGTTACCGTGCCTGAGGAATACATGGGCGATGTTATGGGTATGCTGAACTCCCGTCGTGGACGCATCGAAGGTATGGATGCTCGCGGTGGTGCTCAAATTATCCGTGCTAAAGTACCTCTTTCCGAAATGTTCGGTTACTCTACAACCCTGCGTTCGGGTACACAGGGCCGCGGTGTTTTCTCAATGGAACTCTCTCACTATGAAGAAGTTCCTAAGAATATCTCCGAGGAAATTGTGTCCAAGAACAAAGGCGGAGAATAATAACGTTTTACTTGTCGGATAGGGAGACGGGTTGGAAAATTCGATTCTCCCCGGCCGGCCCAAACATATATATCCCCTTAAGGAGGAATTGTTCAAATGGCAAAGGCTAAATACGAACGTAATAAACCCCATGTTAACATCGGTACTATCGGTCACGTCGACCATGGTAAAACTACGCTGACAGCTGCAATCACAACTGTACTGTCCAAAACTTACGGCGGTGCTGCTATTGCATTCGACCAAATCGACAAAGCTCCAGAAGAGCGTGAGCGCGGTATTACAATCTCTACTGCACACGTTGAGTACGAAACTGAGAGCCGTCACTATGCACACGTTGACTGCCCAGGTCACGCTGACTATGTTAAAAACATGATCACTGGTGCTGCTCAAATGGACGGAGCGATCCTGGTTGTATCCGCAGCTGACGGCCCTATGCCGCAAACTCGCGAGCACATCCTGCTGTCCCGTCAAGTAGGCGTTCCTTACATCGTTGTATTCCTGAACAAATGCGACATGGTTGAAGATGAAGAGCTTCTGGAACTGGTTGAAATGGAAGTTCGTGATCTCCTGAGTGAATATGACTTCCCAGGCGATGACACTCCAATCACTCGTGGTTCCGCTCGTGAAGCGCTGCAAAACCCAGATGGCGAGTGGGCTCAAAAAATCGTTGAAATGTTCAAAACAATCGACGAGTACATCCCATTGCCAGAGCGCGACACTGACAAGCCTTTCCTGATGCCTGTTGAGGACGTGTTCTCAATCACTGGTCGTGGTACAGTTGCTACTGGCCGTGTTGAGCGTGGTACGATCAAAATCGGCGACGAGATCGAAATCATCGGTATTCAAGAAGAGACTAAGAAATCCGTTGTTACGGGCGTTGAAATGTTCCGTAAATTGCTGGATTCCGCTCAAGCTGGTGACAACATCGGTGCACTGCTTCGTGGTGTTGACCGTACTCAAATCGAGCGTGGTCAAGTACTGGCTAAGCCAGCTTCCGTTAAGCCACACACAGAATTCACTGCTCAAGTATACGTACTGAGCAAAGAAGAGGGCGGACGTCATAAGCCTTTCTTCACTGGCTACCGTCCACAGTTCTACTTCCGTACTACGGATGTAACTGGTGTGATCAACCTGCCAGAAGGTGCTGAAATGGTTATGCCTGGTGACAACATCACAGTTACCGTTAACCTGATCGCTCCAATCGCGATTGAAGAAGGAACAAAGTTCTCCATTCGTGAAGGCGGACGTACTGTAGGTGCGGGTTCCGTAGCTACAATCATTAAGTAATTAAGGCCTAGAGCCTTTCATAGAGCAACAGTGTACTGGAACGAGCAACAGTGTATTGTAAAGATGAAAGAGTCCGACTCAGGTCGGGCTCTTTTTACGTTAAGGCAGCACCTATATTTTTATAAAAATTACCATATGAAAGTTTTATAATGAAATGCTTGCAATGAGCCTAGGTTTTCTATATAATAATGAATGTTGTTCTGAGACGTTGCGATGATGTGAGAGGTTACTGACACACCCGGCCCCTTTGCCATGGAGCAGGTGGTTAGAAAATTTTCGCGGAGTATGTCCGATAATAAATTGGGCGATAGAAGGAGGGAAATAAAATGGCAAAGCAAAAAATCCGTATTCGTTTGAAAGCTTACGACCACAGAATTCTTGATCAATCCGCTGAGAAAATTGTTGAAACAGCAAAGCGTTCGGGTGCCGGTGTCTCGGGTCCGATCCCATTGCCTACTGAGAAGCAAATTATTACTATTCTCCGTGCGGTACACAAGTATAAGGATTCTCGGGAACAGTTCGAAATGCGCACACATAAGCGTCTGATCGACATTGTGAACCCGACTCCACAAACTGTGGATGCCTTGATGCGCTTGGACCTGCCGTCCGGTGTAGATATCGAAATTAAATTGTAATATAGTATATGAATTTTTATTGAGAAGAGAAAAGAGGTGTCAACATGAAAGGTATCTTAGGGAGAAAGCTCGGAATGACTCAAGTATTTACCGCTGAAGGTAATGTAATTCCTGTAACGGTTATCGAAGCAGGTCCTTGTGTTGTCTTGCAAAAGAAAGATCTGGAGAACGATGGTTACGAAGCTGTTCAGATCGGATTTGCTGACAAAAAAGAAAAGAATGCCAACAAGCCAGAGGCAGGACATGCGAAAAAAGCAAACACTGCACCTAAGCGCTACGTTCGTGAAATTCGCGGTGTTGACCTCGCAGCTGTCGAGGTTGGCCAAGAGCTGAAAGCTGATGTTTTCGCAGAAGGCGAATTTGTTGACGTAACGGGTATTTCCAAAGGTAAAGGATTCCAAGGTGTAATCAAACGTTGGGGCCAAAGCCGCGGACCAATGTCTCACGGTTCCCGTTATCATCGTCGTCCAGGTTCCATGGGTTCGATCCAAGCTAACCGCGTACCTAAAGGTAAGCGTCTGCCAGGACACATGGGTCATGAGACGGTAACGATTCAAAAGCTTGAAATCATCCGTGTGGATACTGAGCGTAACGTACTGCTCGTAAAAGGATCCATTCCAGGACCTAAAAAAGGTTTTGTTCAAGTCAAAGAAACGGTGAAGAAATAATCGACTGAAGAAAGGAGGAACAATCAATGCCTAAAGTAGCACTATTTAGTATCGATGGCAGCCAAGTCGGCGAAGTAGAATTGAATGATGCCGTATTCGGTATCGAGCCTAATGCGCATGTACTGCACAGTGCAGTATTGCTGCAGCGCGCTTCCCAGCGCCGCGGTACACATAAAGTAAAAGGACGTTCTGAAGTACGCGGCGGCGGACGCAAGCCGTGGAAACAGAAAGGTACTGGTCGTGCCCGTCAAGGTTCGATCCGTTCTCCGCAATGGAAAGGCGGCGGTGTGGTATTTGGACCAACTCCACGCAGCTATTCTTTCAAGCTTCCTAAGAAAGTTCGCCGTCTGGCGATTAAATCTGCGCTGTCTACCAAAGTTCAGGACAACAGCATTATTGTGCTGGATCAACTGACCATGAGCGCTCCTAGAACCAAAGAGTTTGCCAGCATTCTCAGCAACCTGAAAGTGGGACGCAAAGCTCTGATTGTAGCCCCTAGCTATGATGATAATGTAGCCCTTTCCGCACGTAACATCCCTGGTGTGAAGTTCGTAGCGGCTGATGGCATTAATGTTCTTGACGTACTGACGTACGATCAACTGATCATTACGAAGGAAGCAGTTCAGAAGGTAGAGGAGGTGCTCGCGTAATGAAGGATCCTCGCGATATAATCAAGCGCCCTGTGATCACGGAACGTACGGCTGACTACATGGCTGAGCTGAAATATGCTTTTGAAGTTGACATTCGTGCCAACAAGACGGAAATCAAGAAAGCTGTTGAATCTATTTTCAACGTTAAAGTATCGAACGTGAATACGATGCGTGTTCCTGCGAAGCCGAAACGTTACGGCCGCCACTTCGGTTATACATCGGAATGGAAAAAGGCTATCGTAACTCTGGCGAAGGACAGCAAGCCGCTTGAGTTTTTTGAATCGGTAGAATAAGAATTTTGTAAGTAAGGAGGGAAACACAGTGCCTATTAAAAAGTATAAACCGACATCCCCGGCTCGACGCAACATGTCCGTGTCGACGTTCGAAGAAATCACAACGAACCAGCCGGAGAAATCACTGCTTGCTCCACTGAGCAAAACAGCAGGTCGTAACAACCAAGGTAAAATTACGGTTCGTCACCACGGCGGCGGACACAAGCGTAAATACCGTATCATCGACTTCAAGCGTACGAAAGACGGCATTCCAGGTCGCGTTGCTACGATTGAATATGACCCGAACCGTACTTCCAACATCGCTCTGATCCACTATGTGGACGGTGAGAAGCGTTACATCATTGCTCCTAAAGGTCTGAAAGTTGGAGATCAGGTCGTTTCCGGCGCTGGTTCTGACATCAAGATCGGTAACGCACTTCCACTGGAAAACATTCCGGTAGGTACCGTTATCCACAACATCGAACTTCAACCAGGCAAAGGCGGACAATTGGTTCGTGCAGCTGGTACTGAAGCTCAGCTTCTCGGTAAAGAAGATAAGTACGTAACAGTACGTTTGTCTTCCGGTGAAGTTCGTCACATTCTGAAAACTTGCCGCGCTACCATCGGTTCTGTTGGTAACGGAGATCACGAGTTGATCAAAATCGGTAAAGCAGGCCGCAGCCGCTGGTTGGGTCAACGTCCTGAAGTCCGTGGTGTGGTAATGAACCCTAACGATCACCCTCACGGTGGTGGTGAAGGCCGTGCTCCAATCGGACGTAAGTCTCCAATGTCTCCATGGGGTAAGCCAACCCTGGGTGCGAAGACTCGTAAAAAAGGAAAAGCTTCTGACAAATATATCGTTCGCCGCCGCACGAAGTAATACACATTGTGCATAACTTCGTGCTCTGCGCGAGTCACGAGACAATTTGGTGAAGGGAGGATTACCATATGAGCCGTAGTTTGAAAAAAGGACCTTTCATTGACGGATATCTGCTCAAAAAAGTGGAGGAACTGAACAGTTCCGAGAAGAAGGTAGTGATCAAAACTTGGTCCCGCCGCTCCACGATTTTCCCGCAATTTATCGGTCACACATTCGGTGTATATGACGGCCGTAAGCACGTGCCTGTATACGTAACGGAAGACATGGTAGGCCACAAGTTGGGCGAGTTCGCGCCAACACGTACCTACAAAGGTCATGAAGACGACAAGAAAACAAGAAGATAATTATTGAAAGCTCTTTGTTCGAGAGGAGGTTAAACCTATGGAAGCTAAAGCACATGCAAAATCGATTCGGATTGCTCCTCGTAAAGCTCAACTGGTGGTTGACTTGATCCGCGGTAAGCAAGTCGGCGAAGCGATTGCCATCCTTCGTCACACTCCGAAAGCTGCATCTCCGGTAGTTGAGAAGCTGCTGAACTCAGCGGTTGCCAATGCTGAGCATAACTATTCTTTAGACATTAGCAAGTTGGTCGTAACTCAAGCTTACGTCAACCAAGGTCCGACAATGAAACGTTTCCGCCCTCGTGCGATGGGACGTGCAAGCCGGATTAACAAACGCACCAGCCACATCACTTTGGTGGTAGCTGAAAAATAAGGAGGGAAAACGTGTGGGCCAAAAGGTAAATCCAGTAGGACTCCGTATCGGTATTATCCGTGATTGGGAATCCAAATGGTATGCAGGCAAAGACTTCGGTGATCTTTTGCTGGAAGACGTGAAAATCCGTGAATACCTGAAGAATAAACTGAAAGACTCCGCTGTATCCCGTATTGAGATCGAGAGAGCGGCTAATCGTGTGAACGTAACAATCCACACTGCGAAACCAGGTATGGTTATCGGTAAAGGTGGTTCGGAAGTTGAAGTACTGCGCGGTCAAGTAACTAAGATTGCCGGCGGGAAAAAAGTTCACATTAACATTTCTGAAATCAAAAACCCTGAAATCGACGCAATTCTCGTCGCAGAAAGCATTGCACAACAACTGGAACGTCGCGTTTCTTTCCGTCGTGCTCTGAAACAAGCGATTCAAAGAACTATGCGTGCCGGAGCTAAAGGGATTAAAACATCGGTCAGCGGACGTCTTGGCGGCGCCGAGATCGCTCGTACAGAAGGCTACAGTGAAGGAACTGTTCCACTTCATACGCTTCGTGCAGACATTGACTATGGTACAGCAGAAGCGCATACGACTTACGGCCGTATCGGCGTGAAAGTATGGATCTATCGTGGAGAGGTTCTTCCTACGGCTAAGAAACAAGCTGCTCAGGAAGGAGGCAACTAATCATGTTGGTACCAAAACGTGTAAAACACCGCAAACAGCAGCGCGGCCATATGAGAGGCCAGGCTAAAGGCGGTACTGAACTGAACTTCGGAGAATTCGGCCTGCAAGCTACAGAGCCAGGCTGGATCACGAACCGTCAGATCGAAGCTGCGCGTATTGCGATGACTCGTTACATCAAGCGTGGTGGTAAAGTTTGGATCAAGATTTTCCCGGATAAGCCGATCACTCAAAAGCCTCTCGAAGTGCGGATGGGTAGCGGTAAAGGTAACGTTGAGAAATGGGTTGCCGTCGTTAAACCAGGCAAGATTATGTTTGAACTTGGAGGCGTCTCTGAGGAAATCGCCCGTGAAGCGATGCGTCTTGCCGCTCACAAGCTGCCTGTGAAAACAAAGTTTGTGAAACGTGAAGAAGTGGGTGGTGAAGCAAATGAAAGCTAATGAAATGCGTAACTTGACCACTGCAGAAATCGAGCAAAAAATCGCCGGATTTAAAGAGGAACTCTTTAACCTCCGTTTTCAATTGGCTACAGGTCAGCTTGACAATCCGACTCGGATCCGTGATGTACGCAAAGAAATAGCTCGTGCTAAAACCGTTATCCGTGAAAGAGAACTTGGGATTAGTTAATGAAACAGGCACCGTTGTCTGAATTCAGAAAGGAGGCCAACAATGAGCGAAGAACGTAATGCTCGTAAAGTGCAAATTGGTAAAGTAGTCAGCGACAAAATGGATAAAACCATCGTGGTAGCTGTTGAAACTTATAAGAAGCACAACTTGTATCACAAGCGCATTAAGTACACCAAGAAATTCAAAGCGCATGATGAGAACAACACGGCTCAAATCGGAGATACCGTTAAAATCATGGAAACTCGTCCTCTCTCCAAAGACAAGCGCTGGAGACTGGTTGAAGTTGTAGAAAAAGCGGTCATCATCTAAATAAAGCAACCAGCTTTTCCGGAAGGAGGAAATTTCAATGATTCAACCATTTACTCGTTTGGCTGTTGCCGACAACTCCGGTGCGAAGGAACTGATGTGTATCCGCGTATTGGGTGGTACAGGTCGCCGTACAGCTCAGATCGGTGATTTGATCGTATGCTCCGTCAAACAAGCAACACCAGGCGGCGTTGTCAAAAAAGGTGATGTAGTCAGAGCGGTTGTGGTACGCACGAAGCGTTCCGTTCGCCGTAAAGATGGATCTTACATTGCATTTGATGAGAATGCAGCAGTTGTTGTTAAAGACGACAGAAGCCCGCGCGGAACTCGTATCTTCGGACCAGTAGCTCGTGAACTTCGCGATAGAGACTATATGAAGATCGTTTCCTTGGCTCCGGAAGTTATCTAATTGGACGGATGAGATAAGTAATGCTTGTGAATCGCAGGCCCCAGGAGGTGTAACGAATGCCTAGAGTGAAAAAAGTTCTGGAATCCCACAGCAACAAACTGCACGTGAAAAAAGACGATAACGTGATCGTGATCAGCGGTAAAGACAAAGGCAAAAAAGGCCGTGTCATCGCAGCTTATCCTCGTGAGAACCGTGTTTTGGTGGAAGGTGTGAACATGATTAAGAAACACCAAAAGCCAAGCCAGCAAAACCCGCAAGGGGGTATCATCGAGAAGGAAGCTCCGATCCACGTTTCGAACGTCATGCATGTTGATCCAAAGAGCGGTGGCGTAACCCGTATCGGTTACAAAGTGCTGGACAACGGCAAGAAAGTTCGCGTTGCTAAAAAATCCGGAGAATCAATCGATAAATAAAACGTCTAGAAAGGAGGTCCTTGAATCATGGCTGCAAGAATGAAAGAACGTTTTCTGAATGAAGTGACTCCTGCTCTGATGCAGAAGTTCAGCTATAAAACCGTTATGCAGGTTCCGAAAATCGAGAAGATTGTCATCAACATGGGTGTAGGTGACGCTGTAGCTAACTCGAAAGTACTGGATTCCGCGGTGAACGACATGCAGCTGATCGCTGGCCAAAAGCCGGTTATCACAAAAGCTAAGAAATCCATCGCCGGATTCAAATTGCGTGAAAATATGCCAATCGGCGTGAAAGTAACACTGCGCGGTGAGCGTATGTATTTCTTCCTCGACAAATTGTTCAACGTTACGCTTCCACGCGTACGTGACTTCCGCGGCGTATCTACAAAAGCTTTTGACGGTCGCGGTAACTATACGCTTGGCCTGAAAGAGCAGCTCATCTTCCCAGAGATTGAGTATGATAAAGTTGATAAGGTCCGTGGTATGGATATCGTCATCGTTACGACGGCTAAGACAGACGAAGAGTCCCGTGAACTGCTCGCTCAACTGGGCATGCCTTTCGCGAAATAAGACGGTTGTCCTTTTCTCCGAAACTATTTAGGAGGTGTCAGGCTAAGTGGCAAAAACTTCGATGAAAGTTAAACAACAACGCACACCTAAGTTCAAGGTGCGGGCATATACCCGCTGTGAGCGTTGCGGTCGTCCACATTCGGTACTGCAGAAGTTTAAGATTTGCAGAATTTGTTTCCGTGAATTAGCTTATAAAGGCCAGATTCCTGGCGTGAAAAAAGCAAGCTGGTAAGAAGTTTATAACCGGGAAGGAGGTTTACCTTACATGACTATGTCCGATCCAATTGCAGATATGCTTACTCGTATCCGTAACGCCAACACTGTGCGTCACGAGACAGTAGAAATGCCTGCTTCGACCATCAAGAAACAAATCGCTGACATTCTGAAGCGTGAAGGTTTCATCCGTGATGCGGAATTCGTGGAAGATAACAAACAAGGGATCATCCGCGTGTTTCTGAAGTACGGTTCCAATAACGAACGTGTAATTACAGGTCTGAAAAGAATCAGTAAGCCAGGTCTGCGTGTTTATACGAAGAGCACTGAAGTTCCTCGTGTACTCGGCGGTCTCGGTATTGCGATCATCTCCACTTCCAAGGGAGTTATGACCGACAAAGAAGCTCGTCAAAGCAAAGCCGGCGGAGAAGTTCTCTGCTACGTATGGTAATTAACGTCACAAGATAGGAGGTGCAATGAATGTCCCGTATTGGTCGTAAACCAATTGCAGTCCCAAGCGGTGTGGAAGTCACACTCGATAACTCGGTCATCACAGTTAAGGGACCGAAAGGTACCCTGACTCGTTCCCTGCATAAAGACATGCAGATTTCGGTGGAAAACAATGAGATCAACGTTGTTCGTCCTTCCGATAACAAAACGCATCGTTCTCTTCACGGCACGACCCGCAGCGTTGTCTCGAATATGGTCAGCGGTGTAACTGAAGGTTTCTCTAAAAACCTTGAGCTCGTGGGTGTCGGATACCGTGCTACTAAGTCCGGTGATAAAATCGTTCTGAACGTTGGATACTCTCATCCGGTTGAAATTACTCCGGAAGCAGGAATCGAATTTGATGTTCCTTCGAACACCAAAATCACCGTTAGAGGAATCGATAAAGAGCGCGTAGGTGCATACGCAGCGAAGATCCGTTCCGTTCGTGAGCCTGAGCCGTACAAAGGTAAAGGAATCAAGTATGAAGGCGAGCGCATCATCCGTAAGGAAGGTAAGGCTGGTAAGAAGAAATAAGACTGAAGACCACGGGTTTGCCCGGTGGCTAGGTGAAGTATTTGTTCTTACTTACCCCCTGCGTCTTAAAGTGAAGCTCTAAAGGCATAACTGAAGGGAGTGAAAGGTAAGCATGATCACGAAACAAGATAAGAATAAGGCTCGTTTGAAAAGACATCTGCGTGTTCGTAAGAAAATTCAGGGCACAGCTGAACGTCCACGTTTGAACGTGTTCCGTTCTTCCAAACATATCTACGCTCAACTGATTGATGATGTAGCCGGCGTAACTTTGGCATCGGCTTCTACATTGGATAAAGAACTGAGCAGCGACATCGCTAACGGCGGCAGCGTTGAGTCTGCCCGCAAAGTCGGCGAGTTGGTTGCAAAACGTGCAGCAGACAAAGGCTTCAAAGCAGTCGTGTTTGACCGCGGCGGATATCTTTATCACGGACGTATTCAAGCGCTGGCTGATGCAGCTCGCGAAGCAGGCCTTGAATTTTAAGAAATTTTCAAAAGGAGGTAAACGACTTGCGTGTAGATCCTAACACTTTAGAACTGACTGAAAGAGTTGTAAATATTAACCGCGTTGCTAAGGTTGTAAAAGGCGGACGCCGTTTCAGCTTCAGCGCTCTCGTAGTTGTCGGTGATGGCAAGGGTTGGGTTGGAGCAGGTATCGGTAAAGCTGGCGAGGTTCCAGACGCGATCCGTAAAGCGATCGAAGATGCCAAGAAAAACCTGATCCACATTCCACTCGTGGGAACCACCATTCCTCACCAAGTAACAGGTCACTTTGGTGCTGGCCGTGTATTCATGAAACCAGCATCTGAAGGTACTGGAGTAATTGCTGGCGGACCGGTTCGTGCTGTATTGGAACTGGCTGGCGTTGGCGACATTTTGACAAAATCTCTAGGTTCTTCGAACTCCATGAATATGGTCAATGCTGCTTTGGAAGGCTTGTCCCGCCTGAAGCGTATTGAAGAAGTTGCCAAGCTTCGCGGCAAATCCGTCGAAGAGCTAATGGGTTAAGGAGGGAATCTCATGAGTAAACTTGAAATCACCCTCGTGCGCAGCGTGATCGGCCGTCCGGAAGATCAGCGTGTGACTGTGAAGACACTGGGCTTGCGTAAAATTAACCACTCGGTGGTTCATAACGACAATCCAGCCATTCGCGGCATGGTTAAGAAGGTTAATCACCTGGTTTCGGTAAAAGAAATCGAAGGTTAATCCCGGGTTGTGACCCGGATACATTAAGGAGGTGCAACGACAGATGAAGTTACATGAGCTGAGCCCAGCTGCAGGTTCCCGCAAAGAACGCAAACGCGTAGGTCGCGGAACAAGTAGTGGTACGGGTAAAACATCAGGTCGAGGTCACAAAGGACAAAACTCCCGCTCCGGCGGTGGCGTACGTCCAGGCTTCGAAGGCGGTCAAAACCCGCTGTATCGTCGTCTTCCGAAACGCGGTTTCGTGAACCCGACCCGGAAAGAATACGCGGTTGTGAACATCGAAGAACTGAACAGCTTTGCAGAGGGTACGGAAGTGACTCCAGAAGTTTTGGTTGAGAGCGGAATCGTGAAAAACACGAAGAGCGGTATCAAAATTCTTGGCAACGGTGAAGTGTCCGTGAAGTTGACTGTAAAAGCGAATAAGTTCTCTCAATCTGCGGTAGAGAAAATCGAGGCTGCCGGCGGTAAAACCGAGGTGATCTAATGTTTAAGACCCTGAAAAATATATGGCGTGTCGAGGATCTGCGCAAACGGATCATGTTCACCTTGATGGTTTTGATTGTATTTCGTATCGGATCGTTTGTACCGGTTCCCGGTGTAAACAAAGATGTGTTTACTCAAACCAATGAGGCGGGCAATGAGTTGTTTGGTCTCCTTAACACGTTTTCGGGGGGCGCGTTGCAGCAATTCTCCATCTTCGCCCTTTCGATCTTCCCATATATTACATCGTCCATTATCGTACAGCTTTTGTCGATGGACGTCATTCCGAAATTTGCGGAATGGGCCAAACAAGGGGAACACGGTAAAAAGCAGTTGGCTCAAATTACTCGTTATGGTACGGTAATATTGGGTCTGATCCAAGCGTTCGGGATGTCAATCGGGTTTAACCGTCTTTACGGTACCGAAATGATTCCTGGTGCAACTTTTGTGGATTACCTCGTCATCGCGATCGTGCTGACAGCTGGTACATCATTCTTGATGTGGCTGGGTGAGCAGATTACGGAACGTGGTATCGGCAACGGTATTTCGATTATCATCTTCGCAGGTATTGCTGCCGGTATTCCAATGCATATCCGCACAACGATCGAATCCAATTTCATTCAAGACAATCAGGTATTCCTGAATAGTCTGAAGGCGATTGTTATCCTTCTGATTTTGATTCTGATCGTAATGGGTGTTGTATTCATCCAGCAAGGGATTCGCAAAATTCCTGTGCAATACGCAAAACGCGTTGTAGGAAACAAAATGTTCGGTGGACAGAACACGCACATTCCGCTGAAGATCAATGGCGCTGGCGTCATTCCGGTCATCTTCGCAATGTCGCTGCTTCAGTTCCCGGTCATTCTGGCCAGTTTCTGGTCAACAACGGCTTGGGCTCAGTGGATTACCACTTACCTGGCTTATGACAAAGCGCTTGGCATGGTCCTTTATGTATTGATGATTATCGGCTTTACGTTCTTCTACACGTTTGTGCAGATGAACCCGAACCAAATGGCTGATAATATGAAGAAGAATGGCGGCTACATTCCGGGCATTCGTCCTGGTAAAGCCACCGAGAAGTATCTGACGCGTGTTATGACACGCTTGACGATGACAGGAGCCCTGTTCCTGGCTGTAATCTCAGTTCTTCCAGTCTTCTTCGGTGCTTTGGCTGGTCTGCCACGTACAGTTCAAATCGGCGGAACGTCCTTGCTGATCGTCGTCGGTGTTGCACTGGATACGATGAAACAGATCGAAAGCCAGCTCATCAAACGTCATTACAAAGGATTTATCAATAAATAAGTGATAGGTTCCGGGTAGTGGCATGTCTGCTTCCGGCACCTATTATGCTGTTCTAACTACAGGCTAGAGGAGGGACTAAGGTGAACATCTTATTCATGGGACCTCCTGGGGCAGGTAAAGGAACACAGGCAGAAGCTATCGTTAATGCATTTGGAATTCCCCATATCTCAACAGGCGATGCATTTCGTCTGGCGATTAAACAAGGAACGCCCGTTGGTGTTAAAGCCAAAGAATACATTGATCAAGGTCTGCTTGTGCCTGATGATGTGACGATCGGTATTGTGGAAGAACGTCTGCAGCAGTCCGATTGCGAAAAAGGTTTTTTATTGGACGGTTTTCCAAGAACCCTTTCGCAAGCGGAAGCGCTGGATGAAATTCTGGCCCGTTTGAATACCGGTTTGGATCATGTCATTAACCTGAAGGTTGACCGCAACAAGCTGTTAGCACGTCTTACCGGACGTCGAATCTGCAAGTCCTGCGGATCAACTTATCATGTCATGTTCAACCCGCCTAAACAGGAAGGTATTTGTGATAAATGCGGCGGCGAATTGTACCAGCGCTCCGATGATAACGAGGAGAGTGTCGGCATTCGCTTGGACGAATATATCAACAAAACAGCACCACTCCTCACGTTTTATGAAAACAAAGGTCTTCTGCGTCAAATTGATGGTGATCAGGAAATCGGCGTGGTTTCTGAAGAAATTACGTCTTTGCTGCGAGGCTCGCGTGAATGATCATTTGTAAATCCGAATCGGAACTGGGCTTGATGAGAGAGGCCGGACGGATTGTAGCTGAATGCCACAAACTGCTCCAATCTCACGTTCAACCGGGCATAACGACGGGTGAACTGGATCTCATAGCCGACAAGTTCATTCGCAGCCAAGGCGCTTTGCCGTCTTTTAAAGGCTACAACGGATTTCCTTCCAGCATTTGCGCATCAGTTAATGAAGAATTGGTGCATGGATTTCCCGGTAAACGCAAATTGATCGAGGGCGATATCGTCACATTTGATATCGGTGCGCAGTATGAGGGATATCATGGTGACTCGGCTTGGACTTACCCGGTGGGTAAGATCACAGAGGAAGCCCAGCGTCTGCTGGACGTCACGGAGGGTTCTCTATATGCCGGACTTGCGCTAATCAAACCCGACGTCCGTTTGTTTACAATCTCTCATGCCATTCAGCGTTTCATCGAGGAGGCGGGAATGTCCGTCGTTCGAGAATACGTTGGTCATGGCGTAGGGGCCGAGCTGCATGAAGATCCGCAGATTCCGAACTACGGCATTCCGGGCCGCGGGCCAAGGCTGAAGCCGGGTATGGTACTCGCGATTGAGCCCATGGTGAACGCGGGCAAACGGAATGTAAAGACGCTGGAAGATAATTGGACGGTCGTTACGGTGGATGGTTCATTGTGCGCTCACTTTGAACATACGGTTGCAGTTACTGCTGACGGTATGGAAATCTTGACGAAGCTGCCGGAGTAGGTGATGAATGTGAATAAAGCAATCACACTTCAAATCGGTCAGGTCGTCTCGATCTTAAGAGGCAAAGGTGCCGAACAATATGCCGTGGTCGTTTCTATTGAAGACAGCAAGTATGTTAAGATAGCGGATGGGCACAAAATTAAATTTGATCAGGCGAAGAAGAAAAATGTTCTCCACCTGTTGCCTCATTCCTTTATTAGCAGCGAGGTTGTAAACAGTTTGCAAGAAAGCGGTCGGGTAACGAATGGTAAGCTGCGGTTCGCCGTCAGCCGATTTTGTTCCGAAAATCCAAATGCTGATCAGAAAGGAGAATGATTGTGGCCAAGGAAGATGTCATTGAAGTCGAAGGCACGGTCATCGAGCCGTTGCCGAATGCAACTTTTAAAGTCGAGCTGGAGAATGGTCATCAGATTCTAGCTCATGTCTCCGGGAAGCTGCGGATGCACTTTATCCGTATCCTTACAGGTGACAAAGTGGTCGTGCAACTATCACCATACGATTTAACCAAAGGTCGTATCACATACCGTAAGTAGATGTATGTCGTTCCCCAGGGAACAGCAAAAGCAGCGTAGCGGTTTTACTGATGTAAAACTTGGAGGAGGTAATTAACATGAAGGTAAGACCTTCTGTAAAGCCTATTTGCGAAAAATGCAAGGTCATTCGCCGCAAAGGCAATGTAATGGTTATCTGTGAAAATCCGAAACACAAACAAAAACAAGGTTAAAGAAGGGGGTGTAGCGTAATGGCTCGTATAGCTGGTGTGGATTTACCACGTGACAAACGCGTTGAGATCGCCTTGACTTATATTTTCGGAATCGGTAAAACGACTTCCCAGAAAATTGTTAGTGAAGCAGGTATCAATCCGGACACTCGTGTTCGTGATCTGACAGAAGACGAAGTGAACAAATTGCGCGAAACGATCGACGGTAATGTTAAGGTTGAAGGTGACCTTCGTCGTGAAATTTCTTTGAATATCAAACGTCTCACGGAGATCGGCTGCTACCGCGGTATTCGTCACCGTCGTGGTCTGCCTGTTCGTGGTCAACGTACTAAAACCAATGCTCGTACACGTAAAGGTCCTCGTCGTACGGTAGCGAACAAAAAGAAATAAGAAAGGGGGATAATAGACAATGGCTAAACCAAAAAAAGTCGTACGTACTAAACGTCGTGACCGCAAGAATATTGAATCGGGCGTGGCTCATATCCGTTCCACGTTCAACAATACGATTGTTACCATTACGGATCCCCACGGAAATGCTATTTCTTGGGCGAGCTCCGGCGGCATGGGCTTCAGAGGTTCCCGTAAGTCCACTCCGTTTGCTGCACAAATGGCTGCTGAAACAGCTGCCAAGGCTGCAATGGAACATGGTATGAAAGCTGTAGAAGTTATGGTTAAAGGTCCAGGCGCAGGCCGTGAAGCAGCGATCCGTTCCCTGCAGGCTGCAGGACTGGAAGTTAACCTGATCAAGGACGTAACACCAATTCCGCATAACGGATGCCGTCCGCCAAAACGTCGTCGCGTATAATGAAGTCATCCTGTTAATGTGGTATAAATCCGGTGCAATCTGCTAAGAATGGTTGTTTAGGCATACTACATGGATTACTGGATAAGATGACAGTTTCATATAGGAGCGACGTTTGAAGGAGGGGTACTTGCGTGATTGAAATCGAAAAGCCGAAAATTGAGACCGTTGATGTCAATGAGGAAGGAACCTATGGGAAATTTGTTGTAGAACCGCTGGAGCGCGGTTACGGCACAACGCTGGGGAATTCACTTCGCCGCATTCTGCTGTCCTCGCTGCCTGGTGCCGCCGTTACATCTGTACAGATTGATGGCGTTCTGCACGAGTTTTCTACCATTCCTGGTGTCATGGAAGACGTGACTGAAATCATTCTGAACCTGAAAGCTTTGTCCCTGAAGATTCATTCAGACGAAGAAAAAGTGTTCGAGATTGATGCGGAAGGCGAAGGTGTCGTCACTGCCGGAGATATTCGTGCAGACAGTGATGTGGAGATTCTGAACCCGGATCTTCATATCGCGACACTCGGCCCGGGTGCAAGACTTCACATGCGAGTTTTCGCAAATCGCGGTCGTGGCTATGTCCAGGCGGATCGGAACAAACGCGATGACCAGCCTATCGGCGTCATTCCCGTGGATTCGATCTATACTCCGATCAGCCGCGTTAACTATGGTGTGGAGAATACCCGTGTCGGTCAAGTGACCAACTACGACAAGCTGACTCTTGAAATCTGGACAGATGGAAGCATTCGTCCAGAAGAAGCCGTCAGCCTAGGCGCCAAAATCTTGACAGAGCATCTGTTCCTCTTTGTCGGTCTCACCGATGAAGCGAAGGATGCCGAGATCATGGTCGAAAAAGAAGAAGACAAGAAAGAAAAAGTGCTTGAAATGACGATCGAAGAGCTGGATCTCTCCGTACGTTCCTATAACTGCCTCAAACGTGCCGGCATTAACACGGTGCAAGAGCTGACGACGAAAACGGAAGAGGATATGATGAAGGTCCGCAACCTGGGCCGCAAATCCTTGGAAGAAGTTCAAGAGAAGCTTGAGGAGCTCGGTTTGGGACTCCGTTCGGAAGAATAGTTCGAGATTGTTCTAGCAAAGGAGGGAAAACACATGGCATACCAAAAGTTGGGCCGCGACTCCAGTGCGCGTAAAGCGTTGTTCCGTGACCTGGTAACCGACCTGTTCCTATATGAGCGTATTCAAACAACTGAGGCGAAAGCTAAAGAAGTTCGCTCGATCGCAGAAAAACTGATCACAAAAGCGAAACGTAACGATTTGCATTCCCGTCGTCAAGTGGCTGCATTCGTACGTCGCGAAACGGTTGATGGTGAGCAGGATGCAATCCAAAAACTGTTCGCAGAAATCGCACCTCGTTACTCCGAGCGTCCAGGCGGATACACTCGTATCCTGAAACTGGGACCTCGTCGTGGTGACGCAGCTCCTATGGTTTACTTGGAACTCGTTGACCGTGCGTAATTGACCAATCTAACCCTGTTAGATCTTTGTTGAAATCTTATGGCTGCAGCCGAAGGGTTTCAATGACGACAGTGAGCTTTGCATCTGAAGTGACTGTAGTTATGTATGCCCGGCTCAAGCGCTGTTTATCCATCCGGATGACAGCAGGGGCCTTGACAGGACCGTGGTTCGAGATGGAACAAAGCCGTATTACCGGCTCCTCTCGGCTACACCTGAGGCATCGTAAGCGGAGGACCTTCTAGTCATGCGGCTGACTGCGAGGGATCGGCTGGCATGATGAAAAGGAGCTCCTTGGTGGGCTCTTTTTTTAGGTGTTTTTATGCAGATAGGCAACAAGCCCTGTTGAAGAACAGGCAGCAAGCAGGAGGGAATTATGCGTAATCTTCTGATGAAAGTTAGTTATGATGGAACCCATTATAACGGCTTTCAGACTCAGCCTGACGGCAGGACGATACAGGATATCATTGAGAAGGCGATTGCGGGCTTATCCGGAGAAACATTGAAGATCACAGCATCAGGGCGCACCGATGCCGGTGTGCATGCCAGGAGTCAGGTATTCAATTTTTATTCCGATTCTCCCATCCCGCCGGAACGCTGGTGCTCGGCACTCAATTCCAGACTGCCTGAGGATATCGTCGTAACAGATGCACAGGAGGTTCCGCTGGATTTTCATTCCCGCCGAGAGGCGAAGCGTAAAACCTATCGCTACACGATCAACAGCAATCAATTTCCGGATCTTTTCAACAGGCGGTATCAGTTTCATCATCATGGCCGGTTGGATATGCAGGCGATGGAAGAAGGATTGAAGCATCTGTTAGGAACACATGATTACACGAGCTTCGCTTCCAGACGCTCTACGAAACCGTCCCATATCCGAACCATATACAGCGCCTGGATGGAAGTTGACACCAGCATGTGCCGAACAGGCAATACGAGAGATCAAGGCGTACTTCATACTTATTTGACCGGCAGCGGCTTTCTGCAGCACATGGTTCGAATCATTATGGGGACGCTGGTGGAAGTGGGAGAGGGCAAGCGTACACCCGACAGTGTGAGAACGATACTGGAAGCTCGAAACCGCGCGGCAGCCGGTCCTACAGCGGTCAGCAAAGGGTTAATGCTGTGGGATGTGGAATATGACGAGCTGTCACTAATAAGGCCTCAGACGGACTTTTAAGACAGTTATGTAAATCCCATTCTGCAGTACAAAAAACACTTGCGGTTTGTACGTGTATCCTGTATTATATAAGTTGTGTTTTCTTAACGGCTCTCCCACAGCCCCGGTTAAGAAAATGCCGGTAATATCAATCAACAACTCAAAATGCTAGACACAAGAACGTAGATAAATGATGAAAATTGACACGATTTTCGGATGAATACAAGGAGGAACTATACATGCGTACCACCTATATGGCGAAGCCAAATGAAGTTGAGCGTAAATGGTACATCGTTGATGCCGAAGGCAAAACGCTTGGCCGTTTGGCAAGTGAAGTTGCGGCTTTGATCCGCGGCAAACACAAGCCACAATTTACTCCACATGTGGATACTGGCGATTTCGTAATCGTTATTAACTCGGAGAAGATTCACCTGACAGGTAAGAAAATGTCGAACAAGAAATACTACCGTCACTCCATGCATCCAGGTGGATTGAAAGTGACTGTTGCTGAAGACCTGATCAAGAAATTCCCTGAGCGCGTGATCGAAAGCGCCGTTCACGGTATGCTTCCTAAAACCCGTATGGGCGAGAAAATGAAGCTGAGACTTAAAGCATATGCAGGCACAGCACATCCACACGAAGCTCAAAAACCTGAAGTTTACGAACTTCTCGGTTAATTAAAAGGAGGACAGTTTCATGGCACAAGTACAATACTATGGGACAGGTCGTCGTAAGCATTCGGTAGCACGTGTTCGCCTTGTACCGGGTGAAGGACGAATTGTCATCAATAAACGCGATATCAATGAATATTTCGGTTTGGAAACACTCAAACTGATCGTTAAACAGCCTTTGACGCTGACAGAAACTTTGGGCAAATACGATATCCTCGTAATCGCTCATGGCGGCGGCATCTCTGGTCAAGCCGGTGCAATCCGTCACGGTATTTCCCGTGCACTGCTGAAAGCTGACCCTGAATTCCGCGGTTCTTTGAAGAAAGCTGGATTCCTGACTCGTGACCCACGTATGAAAGAGCGTAAGAAATACGGTCTTAAAGCGGCTCGTCGCGCACCTCAGTTCTCCAAGCGTTAAGATTTACAGATCAAGACTCTCACCTTATGGTGGGAGTCTTTTTTTGCGTTACTAAGACGATAAAAAATTGTGTGAAACCACCTGCAGCGGGTGTTGACATTAAATAGGATTATAATATACTTAATTCATACTATTTGCGTAGGATTATTTGGGGATTAACAGGAGGTCTGGGTCATGAACTTGTTGGAGAAAGAAGATTTGATTAAGGAAAAGGCAGTCACTTTGGAGAGTGCGTCTGCACAGGAAATCATTGCTTATGCAATCGAAACGTTTCCCAATATTACATTTGCCTGCAGCTTCGGTGCAGAAGATGTAGTGTTGGTGGATATGATTCAGAAGATCAGTCCACGTACGGATATTTTTTATCTGGATACCGATTTTCACTTTCAGGAAACCTATGCCACTCGTGATACGATGCAGCAGCATTACGGTCTTGAGTTCGTCCGTGTGTCTCCCGTAATTACACCGGAGGAGCAGGCAGCTCAGTTCGGCGATGAGCTGTGGCTGAAGGATCCGAATCAATGCTGTAATATCCGGAAGGTTGAGCCGCTTACAAGAATTCTCTCCCAATATGACGCCTGGATTACAGGAATCCGTCGGGATCAGGCACCGACTCGGGCGAATGCCAAGAAGATCGAGTATGATGCAAAGTTCGGCTTGGTCAAATTTAACCCGATTGCAGGCTGGACACAAGAGGATGTGTGGCAATATATTCGGGATAACCAAGTGATATACAACCCGCTGCATGACCAGAACTACCCGAGTATTGGCTGCCACTACTGCACACGCCAAGTAATGCCTGGAGAAGATCCACGTGCAGGGCGTTGGTCCGGTAATGACAAGACAGAATGCGGTCTTCATAAATAATTCTATATATCATCGGATATTTACTGCACTCATATGTTAAAGGGAGGCTCACTCATGTCAAGCATTAAGCCGCATGGAGGAACACTGGTTAACCGTATTGCCGATCCAGAGCGTCGTCAGGCCTTACTGCAATCCGTTGAAGGTTTATCTGACATCAAAATTAATACATGGACGATTTCTGATCTGGATTTGATTGGAGTCGGTGCGTTTTCACCGCTGCAGGGATTTTTGAAGGAAGAAGATTACCGTTCTGTCGTTGATTCCATGAGATTGTCTGATGGAACCATATGGAGCATTCCAGTCACACTGGCTGTAAGTGCTCAGACCGCAGAACAGCTCGAGATCGGAAAACAGGCAGCCCTTGTAGGCGAAGATGACGGGGTTGTCTACGGTGTGATCACGGTAGAAAGTATTTATAGTGTAGATCAGCAGTATGAAGCTGTTAACGTCTTTAAAACCGATGATCCGGAGCATCCTGGCGTTAAAAAACTTCTTGAACGCTCGAATGTATATGTTGGAGGTCCTATTGAAGTTTTGAACCGACCGCAGCCGGAGAAATTCCAGGAGTTTTATTATGATCCTGCCCAGACTCGAGCTGAATTTGAGGCACGCGGCTGGAATACGATCGTAGGCTTCCAAACCCGTAACCCGGTTCACCGGGCCCATGAGTATATTCAGAAGAGTGCGATGGAAATCGTAGATGCTCTCTTTCTGAATCCGCTAGTCGGTGAAACCAAGTCGGATGATGTGCCTGCGAATGTGCGTATGAAAAGCTATCTGACACTGTTAGAGAATTACTATCCGGAGGACCGCACCTTTTTGGGTGTATTCCCCGCAGCGATGAGATATGCCGGACCTAGAGAGGCGATTTTCCATGCCATGGTCCGCAAAAATTACGGTTGTACCCATTTTATTGTCGGGCGCGATCATGCGGGTGTTGGCGATTACTATGGTACCTATGAAGCACAGGAAATTTTTCGTAATTTCACGGCAGAGGAGCTGGGGATCACACCGCTGTTCTTCGAACACAGCTTCTTCTGTACCAAGTGCGGCAATATGGCTTCCAGCAAAACCTGCCCGCATGGCAAAGAGCATCATATGACTCTTTCAGGTACAAAAGTGCGTGGACTGCTGCGGGAAGGGAAATGTCCACCTCCGGAATTTACACGTCCAGAAGTGGCAGAGGTTTTGATTGAAGGCATGAAAGAGCAGGTAACTGTATAACGCAATAGCATATTAGTCCATCTTGTCCCATAAGTATAAGTACAACACTTACGGGACGAGGTGGATTTTTCATGTCCAGGCCAGATGACGACAAAGTGAACTTGTGGATATCATGGAAAGTAATCAAGCAATCCTTCATCGGTTTGGGGCTGTTAGCACTGCTGATCGCTGTGGTAACCTACGAAATTCCAAGCAGCAAAACGGTCCAGTACTGGAGCCTTCCTCTTGCAGGCAAGGTCATTGCACTGGATGCCGGCCATGGAGGGCCGGATGGGGGAGCCGTAAGCAGGCAGGGGATTATTGAAAAAGATATCAACCTGGCCGTCACGCTCTACTTGAGGGACTATTTGCAGCAGGCTGGCGCACTCGTGGTGCTGACAAGAGAAGGAGATCAAGATCTGGCATCACCGGATACCAAGGGCTACTCCAAGCGCAAAAGTGAGGATTTGAAGAACAGGGTTCGCTTGATCGAAAGCAAGCAGGCCGATCTGTTCGTCAGCATACACCTGAACAGCATTCCTTCCAACCGGTGGAGCGGGGCACAGACCTTTTATCCTCCGAACAAAGACGAAAGCAAGCGCATGGCAGAGCTGATCCAGAGTGAAATAAGACATAATCTCGAGAACACACAAAGACTGGCTAAAACGGATGACAATATTTTTCTACTTCGGGCGCTTAATATTCCTTCTGCGCTGGTTGAAGTCGGGTTCTTGTCACATCCGGTGGAATCTGAGATGCTGCGAGATGAAAAGTATCAGCAGAAAGTAGCTGCTTCTGTATATAAAGGGATTCTTCGATATACAGCTGGAGAGCGTGTGATTGAATCGGCAGCACTCGCGAAGTAATGGTATACTAGAGTGAGGTTTACAGCCATTAACAGAGTTGAGGTGCTTATAAGATATGCTGATTAGCAGAGAGCAGGTACAGGAGATACTGCAGCCGCTCAAAGATCCCGAAACCGGGAAGACTTTGATGGAACTGCAGCGTATTCGCGATATTGTTGTCAAAGAGAAAACGGTTCGGCTATCGGTAACATATACAACTGAGGAAACACGGGCCCTGCTGAATGCGCAGATTCGGGAGCTGCTGCAGGCCCTTGGAGCAGAGGACATTCACATCCGTATGCGGCCCATGGAGATAGAGTCTTCAGAGGAAGAGGCGCTGGACCAGGAGAAGCTGACAAAAGGTCATGCTGCGGGATTGAAGAACGACCTGCTGTCACCTGAATCCGGAGTTCAGTTTATCGCCATTGCAAGCGGCAAGGGCGGGGTAGGGAAGTCGACCGTAACGGTCAACCTCGCAGCCGCCCTGGTCCGTCAAGGCAGGAAGGTAGGATTGATTGATGCCGATATTTATGGCTTTAGTGTCCCCGATATGATGGGTATTGAAGAGGGACCTGCCGTGACGGATGAAGGTTTGATTATTCCGGTAGAGCGGTTTGGCATCAAGGTCATGTCGATGGGATTCTTCATCCGTGAGAACAGTCCTGTCGTGTGGAGAGGGCCTATGCTGGGCAAAATGCTGCGCCAGTTCTTCGAGGATGTAGGCTGGGGCGAACTGGATTATATGCTCCTTGACCTGCCGCCGGGGACGGGGGATGTTGCACTCGATGTCCATCAGATGATTCCGCAGAGCAAAGAGATTATCGTAACTACTCCTCATGCCACAGCAGCATTTGTTGCTGCAAGAGCTGGTGCTATGGCGCTTCAGACAAACCATGAGGTGCTGGGTGTTGTAGAAAATATGGCGTATCACAACTGCTCTCACTGCGGGGAGAAGGATTACATTTTTGGACGGGGCGGCGGCGGTATGCTGGCTGAGAATCTGCACACAGAGCTTCTGGGTCAGCTTCCATTGAGCGCACCGGATAACCTCCCTACAGATCCAGAATTTTCACCTTCGGTGTACAAGCCTGAGACCGAGAGCGGGATCATCTATAACGAAATGGCAGCACAGATTATTACAAAATGCGGCGGGTAAACCCGTAAGCTATATACCACATGAAATAAAGCTCCCGCTTGTCGGGAGCTTTATTTTTTTCATCATATGCATTTCTTTTAGCACAAACTAAGATCCGCTGCCACCGCCGCCCTGCTGGCCGCCCTGGCCTTGCCCGCCTTGACCCTGACCGCCACCGCCACCTTGACTTCCTTGTCCGCCGCCTTGCCCTTGTCCTCCTTGCTGCTCCTTCTCGACAGTGGGCTGAAGTTCATCCTTCACCACGGTTTTCAGCAGCTGAAGCACCTCCATACGAAAGAGGGGGTTCTGCATCGCTTCCTGCATAATGGTCATGGACTGTTTGCGGTAATCGGAAGTTTTGGTCAATTCAAGAAAAGACTTCATAACTTCCGGTGATTTCATTATTTCTTCGACGGATTTTTGATACGTAGGGTCCTTGATCAGCTGCATGTGAAGCTGTTTGCTCTCCGAGCTGATGGCTTTGGCAAAATCCCCTGCAAACTGGGGATCGGTCATAATTTTTTCGAGTTCTTTTTTATATTCCTCGGAGACCAGTGTATCCTTTACAGCCAATCGGATCTGATCGCTGGATTGGGCTGACATGAGCCGCATTCCTGTCGAAGCTCCACCTCCGGAACCTCCTGAGCCGCCGCTTAACGCTTCTTCGACTGCCTTTTTGCCTTCGTCGGTTTTCAAAATATCTACAACCATCGATTTCATCTCTTTATAGCCCATTTGCTGGGCAGAATAGCCCTGATCTGAGCCACAGCCAGTGATCATTATAGAACCAAGTCCCATTATGCTGAGTAAACGAAATATAGCCCGTTTCATTCCCCTTATCCTCCTTTGTGTGGATCCTAAGGGTAGTATGTGATGGAACTTAAGAAATATGTCGAAGACAGCATGGTTTTTTACTGAGAACGTTGGTAAAATAAAGACTTGTGGGGGTGGAGGGACTTGAGCTTACGGAAGTGGGCAAGATTATTTTGGAAAACCATGCTGGTGGGAGCCGTTGCGGCCGTTGTCGCCGGACTTGCATTGCAGCTGGCAACAGGTAACATCGCATTCAAGGGAGCCGTAGATATGCTGATTTATCCCTTGATTTTGCTCGGATACGGCGCACTTGTCAGTGTTTACTCACAGCTTGGTTTTTTTGCTTATCTGACACTGAATTATATCGGTATCGGGGTATTTCGAAGAAAAACATGGGGGTATATACAAATCGTCCTGACCGTACTGGCCTTGATGGAACTTATGTTTCTTCGTACTTTTGTCGGCAATGAACAGAATCTTGTGTGGGATTTGACGATTGCCATCAGCATTTTTGTAGTCGCGGCTTTCGTTTCCTATTTTAAAGTGAAGATGACCAATATCAATGCGCTGATACCAACCATGTTCTTCATGCTTGCGGTGACGATCCTGGAGATCATTGGTGTACTGAAGATCGGGGAAAACAACGCCACGGTATTTTTGATCATACCTTTGCTTGCATGTAATGCGTATCAGATCCTGATGCTGCATAAAGTAACCCAAGAAGAAAAAAAGAGCTAATTGTATTAGCTCTTTTTTCATTTCCCTTATAGCATACCCAATTCCAAAATTACATACCTGCGGCATCATCGATATGTTTTTGCACTGAAGCCTGATCATGCACTTCCGATCCTTTGGCACTGCTTTGCTGGAGAAGATCGGTAACTGTAACGAACTCATAGCCCTGTTTACGCAGCTCATCGACGATGAGCGGGAGTGCTTCATGTGTTTGTTTGACAGAATCGCTAGCGTGAAGAAGTACGATATCCCCCGGGTGTGCTTTGGATACAACTCGTTTTACAATATTGTCTACACCGATGTTTTTCCAGTCCTGGGAGTCTGTATCCCATTGAATCACCGTATAATTCAGGCTGTCTGCGATGTTCAGCACTCTTTTATCAAAATCGCCATTCGGCATACGGATCAATTTCGGTTCTTGTCCCGTCATTGCGGTTAAAATAGTATGAGCGGATGTGATTTGCTTGCGTATTTCCTCATCGCTCAGCGTACTATAATTATCATGCTTGAATCCGTGGCTTCCAATTTCGAATCCATGTTCCTTGATTTTAGCTACGATATCGGGATGACTTTTGCTCCATGGTGCAGACAGGAAGAATGAGGCTTTGGATACGCCTTTTTCTTTCAAAACCTGCAGGATCGGTTCCGCTCGTTTCTCTCCCCAGCTGATGTCAAACGTAAGGGCAATCTGCTTCTTCTCCGTAGGGACGCTGTACACAGCCGACGGTGTGCTTTCCGAGAAGACGGAAATATTGTCACTTTCCACATAAATGACCCCGACCGCAAAAACGGCAGCTGCAAAAACAAAGAAGAAACGTTTGATTTTCTTGCCGTTCAGAACATAAAAGAAATTCATAGCGACGTGCTCCTCTCCCTTCATCATACGAATGCTTGTTTACTTAAAATCTATGCTCGTACTTGTAAGTTATTACTGCGAAGGAGGCAGCTTATGTTTCGATTTACAACTTTTCTAAGGGACCTTGCAACGATCCGGACCGCTTTAATCCTTTCCGCCATTTTTTTTGCAGCAGGGATTGCAGCAGGGTGGGGGACGACCGGGCCGATTCAGGAAATTCTGGTAAAGGAAATACAGACACTCGGTCAGGCGGCCGAACAAATGAGAAATTCCGATCAGCCCGAGTTAAACTTTTTTATCTTTATCTTTTTAAACAATGCCATCAAAAGCCTGATTGTGATGTTTGCTGGTATTGTGCTGGGTATCATTCCTTTTGTCTTTCTGGCCATAAACGGAATGGTTATCGGATTTCTTCTTCACATGATCAGCGATAATGGCGGAAATTTAAGTGAGATTATATTTAAAGGATTGCTGCCTCACGGCATTATTGAAATTCCTGTTCTTTTGATTGCGAGCGCTTATGGCATGGTCCTGGGGGCATTGGTTATTAAGAGTATAGTTCCGGGGGCTGACAGGGGAGATCCAATCAAACAGAAGTGGAAGGTGACATGGCGCAAAACAGGTACCGCATCTTTGTGGATCGTCATTCTCTTATTTCTGGCCGCCATTATTGAGAGCACAATTACCTTATGGCTGATGTCATAATTTTCCCGAAATATGAGCATACCTAATAAAGCGGTTTATGACCGTGCAGTTTTCGTTTATTGAGGTATAGATAGAAAATACAGCGTAGAGCAGCACATAATGAGCGATGACGGAAGAAGCAGATACATAGGGTGCGGGTGGGTGACCATGGAAGAGGATTCGACCAGACCGCGCACATACAGAAACTAAGAGGAGGTTCAGCTTATGCTTGGAATGCTGTTTAACGAGAAAGAGTGCAAAGAACTGGACTATGTACTGCGCAAAGAGCTGGACGAAATGCTGTTAGATTTAAGTGATCAGCGGCTGGATGCCAACATCAGGCATGCTATAGCAAGCCGATATAAGACGGTCTTTAGAATGTATGCACGATTTGCTCCTCAAAAAGAGCTGTCCAAATATGCGCGTAACGGGAAGTTTCCGCAGATCAAACATTAAATATAATAAAAAGTGTTGACTGAACTGGTGAGTATGTGATAAATTAATTTTCGCTTCCTTTTGGTGACATACCGCCAGTTCAGCAGCTTAGCTAATGAGATATAACAACTCGGAAAACTTTCTCAAAAAAAGTGCTTGCAAAGTTGCTAGGAAGTATGATATATTATAAAAGTCGCCGCTGAGAGATTGGTTGTGACGAAAAATGAGATTTTGATCTTTGAAAACTGAACAACGAGTGAGTTAA